>NZ_ASHX02000001.1:0-1347500 GCF_000478605.2 Streptomyces thermolilacinus SPC6
ACGGTGGTATCCAGGACGGCTCCGACGCCGTGATCACACCAGCCACAGCAAGATCATCTCTCACGCGCCCCATCAGTAGACCCGTGGTTGAATCCCGCCGCTTCTGGTTGAGTACGGCGCATGATTGAAGCGGTGTTGTGGGGACTGCTCGGCGGAGGCGGGGTAGCACTCGTGTTCCAGGCCAAGCTGCGACGCTCCAAAGCCCGGTCAGCGGCTGAAGACCCGGACGTCATCACGATGGCAGTCAAGGGACTGGCGGGAAAGCAGCGCTGGCGACACGGCAGGGTGCGAACGACGACGGGGCATCTGACGTGGCAGCCCTGGTTGCGAGTCGGCTCGGTGCTCCCACTTCCCGCAGACCTGAACCCTGTCGGGCAGCGACGTCCACGAGTCGCCGAGATGTGGACCATGAATCCGCAGGTCGTCATCATCGAGTGCCAGTCCTCGGCCGGCGGCCTATCGCTTGGCGTGATGCCGTGGAACGTGGAGCAGGTGCAGGGACTCTTGCATCGCCACCGAGCCCGGTAGCTCGCCCCTGGTCGTACGGGAAACGGTCGGCCGTCGCGACCGATGCGACTCGGTGATCATTTGCGGGACAGCCCTTAGCCCCGGTCTATCTGTGCACACCGCACCGCGCCATTGTGGCGCTCACCACTGACAGCACGGTCGTCTCCACCGCGATGCGCAAGCACCTGAATCATGCGCGGAAGCGGGAAAGCCAGGTGCCGCCGGCTTTCTGCTCGGGCACGGCCTGGTCGTGCTCCTGGCGCTCGGCTTGGCGTTCGGCGGTTATGGCGCGCTGCTTGCAGTCGTCGCACAGGTGCGGGTGGGTCTCGCGCGGGGCGCCCCATCCGGCGGGCTCGATGGCCTTCCACCGTTCGTCGGTGAACCGGGTGCCGCAGTCGGCACACACGGGACGGCGGGCCTCCCGCTCGGCCCGCTGCTGCTCGGCCGCGCGGCGCAGCTGCTCCTTGTACGCGCGCTCGCGTGCGGCGTACTCGGCCTGCTTGCGGGCGTCGTGGACTTCGCGGCGCGGGTTGCCGATCGCCTCGAGGAGGGTCTGGTTCTGCGACCGGCCGAAGCGCCGGAAGATCGCCCCGGCCGGGCCGCGCTCCTTCAGCATCTTCATGCCGGTGACCACGATGGGCAGCTTGCCGTCGTACATGTGGAAGCCGTCGTGCGCCTCGCCTTGCCAGTGCCGGCGGGTGAGCTCGGCCAGCTGCGCGATGACGGTGTTGGGGTTGCGGGGGCCGACGCGGTTGAAGACGAGCAGCAGCGGCGGGTGCGGCCGATCGCCGTGGCGGCCGTCGGGCACCCACCAGCGGGTGCGCCACATCGGCCGCTCGGTGCCGTCGACGTCCTTCACCTTGCGCTGGCAGAACCGCATGTACTTGTCGATCTTCGCGGCGAGGACCTGCGCAGACTCGAAGCAGTTGTCGATCTCCACGAACAGCAGCGGCACCCCGTCCTCGGGCGCGGTGATGACGATGTCCGCCTGGGCGCCGCCCCTGCCAGGGTTGGACCACGTGCCCGTCGCGGGCAGCGCCACCTCGGTCGCGTAGGAGGCGATGGTGCCCAATCCGTCCGGCGCATCGACGGCGGCCTGCGCGGCGGCGCGGACGTCGGCCGGCTCATTGGCGAGCTGGGCGAGGACCGGCTTCGGGCGCAGCAGGGCGATCACGGCTTCGTTGACCGTCATCGGGTGGGAGGCGCCGGTGCGGCCCGCGCCGCGGGCCGGGTCGCCCATCTCCCCCACGGGCCGCCCCAGCTCGCGAGCGGCGGCCTTCAATCCCATCGGGGTGAGGTTGCGCAGCGTGTCCCCGCCCGGGAGCTGCCCGCCGTTCTCCGCCAGGCCGTGCTTGCGCAGATCGGACAGCGCCCCGGTGTGGGAGGCGGTGCGGGCCTGCTTCCGCTTCGCGGGCGTCGGCTTGCCGGTGTGCCGGTAGCTCAGGTGCGGAGCCGCGATCTGCTGGATCTGTTCGACCGTCGCGACCTTCAACACCCCGAGCACGCGCAGCACGTCACCGCGCAGGTTGTTCGACGACCCCGCCGGGTTCTCCTCACGCTTGCCCGCCATCAGCTGTGCTCCTTCCCCGTCGTCTGGCGCGCGCGGCCACCTGCCTGGCGCCGGCCGCGCCCGGCCGCAGAGGGCACCCGGCCCCCGGACCCGATGATCTCCTCCCCCACGGACATCACAGAGAAGTTCAGGAGGAGAGAAGAGGGTTGTGACAACGCGGCACGCGCCCGAATCTGCGTGGTGACCAGGGCTTTTCCAGTCGGGCCCGGTGTCGGGCACCAAAGTGGGTCCCAGAGTGGCCTCCCAAGTGCGCCCCACAGGAGGCCGGGACGGCTTGCCCGCTGCTGGTCGGGCCCGTGGTCGATCGAGTGGGGGCGGCCCCGGCCGTACTGCGGTCCCGTCACCCGGGAACCGGGGCCCATCCCGCGCACTCCATACCGGCACGGGCTGGCACGGAGCCTAACCGCCCGGCGGGGGCCCGCTCCCCGGTCTTTCGGGGGCGGGTGTCCTCTGACAGGGGATCCTGGCCGTTTGCCGGGTGATCTTGACTGCCGAGAGTTTCTGCCACTCGGTTTCGCCTGGCGGCAGAGAGGCCTGATCCGTGGAGGGCCCATCCCGGGCCGTGCAAGGATCCTTGTCGTGGCAGGCAGAGGCGTGTGGAGTACCGGGTCGGTGAGCCAGACGATGGCGAAGGACGGCGGCCTGGTGTCGTTGCTGGACCGGACTGCCCTCCGGGAGCCGCTCGAACGGGTTGTCATCACGACCGTCGTCTGCAAGTGGTGCGGCTGGGACCAGTTCGAAGTGGTCGGAGACGAGTGCTTCTGCGAGGGCTGCTGCCTACCGGTCGGCATGGCGGACGGGGACGTCTACACGGGCGGATCAGCCTGGGAGCTGGCGCCGTCAGCCTCTCCACTGCCCTGGCCGCGCGAGGCCTTCCGCGAATCGGCGGACCCGGCCTGCCCGGCCGGCCACGACGTGTTTCAGGTGGCGGTCGCTTTTGCCCTCGCCGTGGACGGTCGGGTTCGCCGCCTGTCGGTCGGCCTGCGGTGTCCGGTCGACGGGGCGCTGTGCCTCCATCTCGACAACGTGCACGTGGTGTCGAGCAGGACCTGACGCCAGCCCCGCCCGGCGCGTCGGCCTAGGACGGTGGTCCTCCGCCGGTCACGCCCCAGCCGTCCAGGAAGCCCGCGAGAGCGCGGCGCTACTCCTCCTCGCGGGCGACCTGCCGGGCGAGGACATCACGGTCGACGTACGGGGCGACCACGACGAGGATCAGGCGCTGGAGCTCAACCGGTAGCGCCTCCACCTCCCACTGCATCGGGCGAACGGCTATCTGCTCAGGCGGCGGCGCCCGCGGCAGCCGCTGGACGACTGGGTGGCCGATCAGGTCCGCTTCATCGGAGCGTGGGCCCGGGGCGGTGCCAGCCGTCAGACCGTCGTCGTCCCGGCCCATGCCGTCACCGCGCCGCGCACCAGCTGGCGCATCATGCGCGCCCCGGCCACCGAGACGCAGGCGCCGGTGCCCGTACGCGATCCGGACTGGGCCGCCAACCGCACCAGGGGAGAGCACGAGTAGACGCAAGGTCACTGACTCCCTTATAGGAAG
This sequence comes from Streptomyces thermolilacinus SPC6, assembly GCF_000478605.2. Classification (GTDB taxonomy): domain Bacteria; phylum Actinomycetota; class Actinomycetes; order Streptomycetales; family Streptomycetaceae; genus Streptomyces; species Streptomyces thermolilacinus. The sequence continues at coordinate 3,624 of NZ_ASHX02000001.1, forward strand.
TCGACCCCCTAGGTCGTGTCCGGAAAGTCACGGGAGCCAGAGCCGCAGGCAGGCGAGGGTGACCATGGCTTGGTAGTGGACGGCTCGTTTGTCGTAACGCGTGGCCAGGGCCCGGTTCTGCTTGAGCCTGTTGAAGCAGCGCTCGACGACGTTGCGCCGCTGGTAGGCCGCGCGGTCGAGGCGGCAGCGGGTCTCGCCGCGGCGGATGCGTCCGTTGATCTGGTCGATCCGCTCCGGGATCGTGCAGGCGATTTTGCGCCTGCGCAGGTAGGCGCGGATTCTGCGGGCCGAGTAGCCCTTGTCCGCGACGACGCGGTCGGGCCGGGTCCGGGGCCTGCCCGGCCCCGGCCGGGCGATGCGGATCCGGTCCATGACGGCTTCGAACTGGGTGCAGTCGTTCACGTTGCCGCCCGTGAGCGTGAACGCCAGGGGACGGCCCTGGCCGTCGCACGCGAGATGGATCTTGCTGGTCAGTCCGCCGCGCGACCGGCCGAGCGCTTCCCCCTCCCAGGGCCCCCTTTTCGGGCCCCGGCGGCGTGCTGATGAGCCCGGACCGTGGTCGAGTCGACGCACACGATCGTCCAGTCCACGGTTCCGACGGCGTCGGAGTGCTGCTGGACATGGGCCAGCAGACGGTCCCAGGTGCCGTCGGCCGACCAGTGCCGGAATCGTTCGTAGACCGTCTTCCATGGCCCGTACCGCTCGGGCAAGTCGCGCCAGGCGGCACCGGTGGACAGCTTCCACAAGATCCCGTTCACGACCTGGCGCCGGTCCCGCACGGGCCTGCCCATACGTCCCGGCGCCAGCAGCGGAGCGATCAACGCCCACGACTCATCCGTCAGTTCATGCCTCCGCACCACGAACGGAGCAACGAGTGATCGACTTTACGGACACGGCCTAGACCCCTATCGACAGCGCAAGGCCCGGACCCGGCGTCCGGGCCTTCGTCGTGCCCGGGATCTTTCTTCCCGGCCGCTGCTGTCCGGGTCCCAGCTTTCGGCCCTACGGGGTGAAAGAGCCGTGCCCGCCAGGACGAGACGCAAGCACCTGCGCCCTGTCACTGTCCCGCCGCCATGTCGAACTCACCGCGGAGGCAGCACCGATGACCACCCGCCAGACACCCGGGGCAACACCCGCGCCGATCGCCGCTACGCTGAACACGCCGCCCTGGGCTCGGGCAGAAGCCCCGCAGGGATGCTCTCAGGTAGAGGGCCGCAGGACCGCCGACCGCGAGGCGCGCGCCACCCCCACGCGGACGACACCACCACAGGTGTCCGCCGTCTCTGTTCCTCCGCCTCGTAGGAGACTCCCGATGTCTCGGGACCCGCACCCGCGCTCCCCTATACCCGCCCGCCCCGAACCGCCCGGCCCGGCCGGCGCAGGGACGCCTTCGGAGACCCCGCTGCTGTCGGTGCACGCCGCCGTGGTGTTCCTGGCGGCCGTCATCATCGGCCTCGTCATGGGCGGCCTCATGTTCCTCCACGACAAGTCCGTGCCCGCGGCCGTCGCTGCGGGCCTGGTGGCCGCTGGAGGCAGCGTTCCTGTGCTGCACAAGCTGATCGGCTGACCGGCGGCGGGCGCCGAGTGCACATGCTGCGCCGGCGCCCGCCGCCTCCGTCAGGCTGCGTGTAACAAGTGGGCCTGACCGCCTCGCCACTCCCCCCACTGCGGGTCGTCCCAGATGGCCTGGGGCCGTGTCGTCCACAGCGAAGCCGGTCCGGAGCGAGGAGAACCCGCTGACCAGCGTGTCGACTCAGGGCGGGTCAGCGCCGGGCGGCCTCCAGGACCGCTTCCAGCTGCCGCAGCGGCTCGGCGCCGACGAACCGGAGGACGACGGTGTCGGCGCCCGACTCCCGCAGCGCGTCGATCCGTGCCGCGGCCCCGGCGGCGTCGCCGGAGACAGTGAAGACCTCCTCCTGCGGGCGGCCCAGCCAGGCGCCGTGCCCCTCGGTGTGCGGGTGCAGGGTCCGCGCGACCTCCTCGGGGTCGTCGCCGACGCAGGCGAACGCGAACACGTTCAGCGTGTGGTCGTCACCCGCGCCGCCCTTGGCCAGCAGCGCCCGGATGCGCTCCAGATCCCGCGGTCCGTGGCCCTCGGCGATCAGCGTGCCGTCCGCGACCCGCCCGGACAGCTCCAGCGAGCGCGGCCGTACCACCCCCGCCACCAGCGGCGGCGGCTCGGCGGGCGGATGCACCAGCTCGATGCCGTTGATCCGCACCTCCCGCCCGTCCACCGTGACCCGCTCTCCGTGCAGCAGCGCCCGCACCGCGGTGATCGTCTCCTCCAGCAGGGCCAGCGGAGAGCGCGGCGCCACCCCGACCTGCTCCATCCACTCCCGTACGCCATGACCGATCCCGGCCACCAGGCGGCCGGGGAACACCCGTGCCAGCGTGGCCAGTTCCATCGCCAGCAGGGCCGGGCTGCGCAACGGCGCCGGGGCAATCCCGATGCCCACCCGCAGCCGCTCGGTCGCGCCCAGCGCCACGGCCGCCGCCGACACCCCGCCGTTCCAGCGCAGGTCCTCCACCACCCACAGGTCGTCCGCGCCGAGCGCCTCGGCCCGCCGCGCGAAGGCGGGCAACTCCTCGGGCACCCAGTCGCGGTCGTACATCACACCGATCCGGAGATTCGTCATGCGACGGAACCTACGGTCCGGCCGAAGAGGTGATCAACGGCTTTGCCGGTACGGGGTCGGCTGCCGACCGTCGCGGTAGGTGCCGGTGGCAAAAACGAGGTCCGGCACCGAGCAGGCACCGATGAGGGGGTGAGAGCGACGCCATCGTCAACTTCCTCGGTCCGCCAGCCCCGGATGTCCAGCAGCAGGCCGTCCAGTGGCCCGCCGACCAGTTCGGCGGGTCCGGTGCGGAAGCGGGCCGGGGTTGGGGGCGTCGTGCTCCGCGCCGTAGACGCGGCCATTTCGCAGCTGCTCGTCTCCGTTCATCCGATCAGCTTTCCAGCCGCTTACCGACAAACGAGCCGCCACACCGCCGCGCCGACGCCATGCTCCTGGAGCTGCTCCAGGGTAGTGACGACGACGGGCACCGCCTGGCTGTAGTCCTTCGCCGTGGTCCCCCGGTGGATGGTCTGGTACCGGCGCGGCGGCCGTACGGCGGAGTGGCCCGGGGGCCTGAGGCGACCTCGGCCGTACGGCGACCTCGGCCAGCGGCCGTACGACGGCCGGAGCCGGGGCGTGACCGAGGGTTCGACGGGTACACGCGGTCGCACACGACGAAGCGTCAGCGCACCACCGAGGAAGTGGGGTCCAACCATGATGATCGCCGGGATCATTGCCGTCTGCGTCATACTCGCCGTTCTGGCGTTCTTCCTGCCCCGCCTCTCCAAGCACCCTGAGCGCGGTACTCAAAAGACCCTCGGCCTGGGTTCCCGCGCGGGCGGCAAGGCCCCCGGCCCGCTGGGCCGCCTCTTCAGCAAGCCGTTCAGCAGCAGCTCGAAGGCGGTCGGCAAGAGTGGCACGGCCGGCCGCCGCATGCGGGGCCACATGCCCTTCTGACCCCACGTCCCACTCGGCCCGGCACGCAATCCCCGTTGGCGGCCGGGCCGCGGTGTGTCCGCGAGGGTGAGCAGCAGAGTCTGCCCGCGCTGCTCGATCTCCTCGATCGGCTGGGAGAGGCAATCGGCGGCTTCGCGGAGAATGCCGTCGGCGAGGGCGCCGCGGCAAGCACAGTGGGCACGGCAGGCCGGCGGCGGCACAGCCGGCACACGGCACCCGACCGGAACGGCGGCAGGACGGCAGCCCGACGGCAAGACGACGGCACATTCCGGGGAGATGCCGGGCAGCGGGCAGTCAAGCCCGGCTATACAACCGCGCTGGCATCGGGTGGGGACCCCGAGGCAGCGGCGGCACGGCGGGGGCTTCCGGACGCAGGGCTCGCGGCGGCAGCGCGGCGGTCAACGGCGGGCCGCAGCAGAGTAGGAGCCCCATAGGGCGACGAGTCTTCTCCGCGCACCCGCCGCCTGTCGCCGTCCCTGAGCCGCGGTTCGGCCGCCTTCGGGCCGCCTCGGCGCAGGCCGTGCGGCGCTACCCCGCCCCGGCGCCGCCGCCGTCCGCTGATTCTCCTGCGCGCCTTGCGCCCGGCCGTGCCATCGTCTTGAGGCCGTCGTCAGCCGCCCCGCCACCCGGCAATCCGTCTACAGTCGCCGCGCGGTCATCCCAGAAGGCTGCGCGGTCAGCGACGCCGGCCGCCGCCGATGCGGCGGTCGTCGGCCAGTGCGGTAAGCGGGCCGAACTCGCAGGCAAGCTCGTTCCACGTCAGAACCTCGCCACAGCGGGCCGGGAACTCCTTCGGGTTGAACTCGGGCATGGTCCAGGTGCCAGTGCCCCGGTCCCGCAGCCACAGGTCCCCGTCACCGTCGACCACAGTCGGCGGGACCGGAACGGGCTCGGCCTGATCGGTGGGCTCCCAGGTGACCCGGCCTGGGTGGGAAACGCGGCGCAGCTCGGTGGTGGCCAGCCGCGCGGCCATGTCACGGGTGGACTCATCGGCGTCCTTGACCGACGCGAGTCGGAATGCGTCGTCAAGTACGGGCAGGGCTGGATTCTTGCTGCGCTTTGAACTCATACGCTGGCTACCTCCGGTGGGGGGCGTCACGTCCGTTATGGCACCCCGTAGAGCAACACGGTATCCGAGGCGGGAGCCGGGCCAGGTCTCCTCCGCTGGAACGGTCAGCAAGCCCGCCGACGCTCAGGAAGATGCTCTGCGCCAGGTCAGCGACTTGTTGGGTGAGACGAGGAAGGCACTCGACACGCTGACGAAGTAGCTGGAAGCAACCGTCCAGCCCACGGTTCAGCCCCCGCTCGGTACACCCCTCTCCGGGGCGAGCGCGGCCTCCAGGCGGTCCAGGCGTTCGTAGAGGGCGCGGACGAGACGGACGCGGTTCTGGACGCAGCGCACGGTGCCCTCGATCGGCACGGACAGCCGGCCTTCCGCCTCGCGCAGGACGACGTCGGCGAGCGCCTTGGGTCCGCTGTCCTTGGGCAGCTGGTCGGCGCGGCGGCGGACGTCGGAGGCGAGCGCGCGGGCGTGGCCGGTGAGCTGGAGGGTGATCTGCTGCAAGTCGCGGGCGGTGAGGGTGTCCTCGCCGGTCCACGCGAGGACGACCTTGACGAGGCACTCGTACGGTTCGCGGTCGAGCGGGAGCCCGGCTTCGATCAGGCCGTCGGGGTCGTGCAGGACCGTTGGGTGCTGGTGTGCATGGCGGGCCTCGATGCCGGGAGCGTCGTGTGCGGGTGGCCGGCGGTCACCGCTGGGGGTCCTCGCCGCCGTCGGCTCCGTCGTCCTGGTCGTCGTCGTGCTGGCCGAGGAACCGGGCGAAGCCGCGGTCCGCGCGGGCGAGCAGGGCTGGGGAGGGGACTGACCGGTCGATACCGTCCCCGCGTCCCCGAGCGGATCCCGCGCCGAATACCGGACGACAAATACACCGAAGTCTTCGCCGGACTGCGCTCGCACAGGGACAGGGCCCTGCTGGCCTCCTGGGTCTCCACCGGTGCCCGATCGGAGGAACTCCTGACGAGCCGGGAACGCGATGCGATCCCCGGGCAGCAGCTGATCGGCGTGATCCGCAAGGGCACGAGGGTCTACCAGCAGCTGCCCGCCTCGCCGGACGCGTTCGTATGGATGCGGCTCTACCAGGAGGAAGCCTGGGCCAACGGAGTCCCCCGAGGCCGTGACCAGCCATTGTGGTGGACCCTCCGGAGGCCGTGGCGCCCGTTGAACTACCACGCTGCACGCGCGATGTTCGTCCGTGCGAACAAGCTCCTGGGCTCGGTCTGGACCCTTCACGACCTGCGGCACACGGCCACCTTCCGGATGACGCAGGACCCGGAGCTGTCCATGGCCTACGTCCAGCACATCCTGGGCCACAAGTACCAGAGCACCCTGCAGAAGTACGTCGACCCCAGCACGGACGAGGTCATCGAAGCCGGGCTCGTCCATCACGCCCGCCAGGAGCACAAGCGGGCCCACCCGTCTCCCCCTCCGTCGGCACCCGCCTACAACCCCGAGTCCCTCGGCATCCTGTTCGGAGGGACCCTCGCATGACGGCGACGAATCTCACCCTCGCTGCCTCTGCCCTGGCACCGCCGAACCGGGTGCTGGCGGGAGCGGAGGCGGTCGCGCTCCTGAAGCGTTTCCCCGCCCGTCCCCGGCTGACCAGCTGGCCCGAGACGGCCGCGACCCGCGACGAGGTCATCGCTCGTCTCAGACAGCCGCCGCTCAGGGTCAAGGGCCACTCCACGCAGGACAGCCGGATGGTCGGGGTGCGCATCCTGCTTTCCTGGCTGGAGACTTTCCCTGGCGATACCTGCCAGCGGCGCTGGGAGGCCAGTCCGATCGCCGCCGAACCGGAGAAGTGGTACGAGAAGGTCCGTGAGTGGACACCGACGGCCGACAGGGCAACCAAGTCGGGCCGTCTCCAGGCCGGGCTGCTGGCCCTGCTCTGCGCGGACGTGGTCCGCCCGGATACAACATGGCTCGCCGTGAACTACTCCAGACACTGCGGCCGGCCCTCGCGCGGTCCCGCGCCCCGGAGGGGTCCGCCAGCCTGGAAGCCTGGATCCCGCAGAACGTGCGCGTCACCCGGCACGCTTCGGAAGCGCTCGCGGCCCTCGCCCAGGTGTTGGCGACCCGGGGCGGGAAGCTCCGGGACATGGTCGTCGGGGACCTTCTGGAGCGGTGCTACGCGCCCGTCGCCTACAACCGCACCACTCGCGAAGTGCGCCTCGCCTATCTCTGGCTCCGCGAACGCGGCCAGTTCCCCCGCGACGCACCCACGACCCTGCTGTTCACCACGCACCGCGCTGGACGGGTCACTCCGGCAGAGCTCGTGGACCGCTACGACCTGAAGTGCCAGCCCGTCCGTGACCTGCTCGTCGACTATCTCACCGAACGACAGCCCACCCTGGACTACGCCACCCTCAAGAGCTTGGCAGCGATCCTCGTCGGCAACTTTTCGGCCGACCTCGAGCAGCACCACCCCGGCATCGACTCCGTCCGGCTGTCCCCCGATACCGCCACGGCCTGGAAGACCCGCCTCGCGACGAGGACCGCCCGCCGTAGGCAAGCCGACGGAACCGTGATCACGGTGACCGAACCGCGGACCAGCGCCCCCGCGATCGAGGTGACGGTGCGTGCGTTCTACCTCGACATCGGCGAGTGGGCCCTGAGCGAGCCCGAACGGTGGGGCCAGTGGGCTTCTCCTCCCCCGGTCACCGAGGCGGAGTGCTCCGTGACGAAGCTGGAGAGGCGCCAGAAGTCCAAGTCCGACCGGCGCACCCGGGAACGTCTTCCCGTCCTGCCTGCGCTCGTCCGGGTCGTCATCCGCAGGCTGAAAGACGCTACGGCCAGGCTCGACGCGCTCAACGCGGCACCGCTGGGATCCACCTTCACGGTCCTCGGCGAGAGCTTCGCCGTTCCCAAGAGCAGCGTCCGTCCCGACGGGCATCCCACCGGTGTCCGTGACGCCGCAGGCGAGCGTCGCGACCTGGGTGCTGAGGAACGGCGGGCGTTCTGGTCCTGGGCGGCCATCGAGATCTTCCGTCACACCGGGATCCGGATCGAGGAGCTCCAAGAACTCAGCGACCACAGCATCATCAGCTACCGGCTGCCCAGCGGAGACGTCGTGCCGCTCCTCCAGATCGCGCCCTCGAAGACCGACCAGGAACGGCTCATCCTCATCAGCCCCGAGCTTGCCGACGTGCTCAGCGCGGTCATCTCACGCCTCCGCGACAGCACCGGCCGTGTCCCGCTGATACCCAGCTACGACCTGCACGAGAAGGCCTGGAACTCGCCCATGCCCCTGCTCTTCCAGTGGAGCATCAGCCATGAGCGCAGGCCCGTCTCGGGGAGCATGACCGCAAAGCCCTCGACGAGACGCTGAGAGCCTCCGGGATCACCGACAGCTCCGGGCAACCGCTGCTCTTCCAGCCCCACGATTTCTGCAGGATGTTCATCACCGAGGCGATCCTCAACGGCCTCCCGCCACACATCGCCCAGGTCATCGCCGGCCACAGGAACATCAACACCACGATGGGATACGCGGCCATCTACCCCGTCGATGCGCTCGAAGCGCACCGCGCCTTCATCGCCCGTCGCCGCGACCTGCGCCCAGCCGAGGATACAGGGCTGTCACCGCCGCAAAGAGGCAGGAGTTCCTGTCCCACTTCGAGCGGAGGAAGCTGGCGCTGGGCGAGTGCGGACGGGCCTACGGAACCGACTGCATCCACGAACACGCCTGCGTCCGCTGCCCGGTCCTGATCGTCGCCCTGGACGAAAAGCCCCGTCTGAAAGAGATCCGCGACAACCTCAAAGACAGGATCGCCGAAGCCGAACGCGAAGGATGGCTCGGCGAAGTCGAAGGCCTGTCCACCAGCCTCGCCGCCGCCGAAGACAAGATCGCCCAGATCGAAGCCCAGCAGGAGAAGAAGCAGTCACCCGTCTTCCTGGGCCTGCCCAACCTTTCCCAGCTCACCGCCCGCACCAGCGAAGCCGCCGAGTAGCCGCCCTGGAGCTTTGGGTGGACATCTGTCGGCGCCCTGCCGCGAGTGCCCGGCCACGTCACTCTCTGGGCACGGCTGCAGGGCGATGAACCTCCAGAACGACTGCGGTCCCGGCCACGGTTCGGTCCTCGTGCATGGTGATCTGCTGACCGGGTTGAACGTGCGTCCAATGGGAGGGGGTGAGGGGCACGAGGCGAACCGCAGCCTGCCCGCCAGGCTCCAGAATGGGCATGCCCTCAACCCGGAGCGCGGCGACGCTGACCGCACGTTCACCGGTGGGCGAGAGGTGTCCGATGTCCCACACAGGTCGCAGAACGCCGGCGCCGGAGATTGGTGTCGTGCGTCGGCCCTCGCCAGCCGGGCGGAGCTTCAGATCTGCTCGGATCACGCCATTGCGGATCTCGGAGCACCGCCAATGGCACCTGGCCGCGCTCCGCTCCAGCCGGAGCTGCTCAGCCGCCTCGGCGAGCTTCTCCCAAAACGCCAGAGGGATCGAGCGACCGTCCCCGAGTTCCTCCAGCAGGCCCAAAGCGATCTCCCACTCGTCATGGGCGAGGTAGTCCCAGATGTCTCGCACCGTGATGTCGTTATCGGTGGCAGTCTCTTCCGGGACCAGTAGCGAGGCTGATTCGAGCAGCTCAGGGACATCCATGCGCTCATTGTCAACCATATGCAGGAGCGTGTCGGCGCTCGTCCACCCGTAGTTCAGAGAAGGCGTACAGCACGTCATCTGGCATCGCATCGGCACCCACGCCATCTCACCGGCCCGTGAAAGCGGCACCCGGCGGGGAGCGGCGGGTGGGCGGTCAGCTGCTGGCGGGCTCGGCGCCCGAGCCGAAGGGCGTGACGTGCGTGACCGCGACGTCCAGCCGGAGCCGGGTGAGTCTCTCTGGGCGCGCCGTACCCCGGCACGCGGGTGATCGTTAAAGGGAGCATGAGTCTTCACACACCGGCCCCCTTGCGGCGCATGAGGCGGGCACTGGCTGTGACAGCCGGTTCCGCCGCACTGGTGGCAGCAGGGTCAGCCACCGCGTCAGCCACCACGATCATCGGCTTCGGTAACGCGGCGATCAGCAACGCCTGCACGAACATCGGCGCGCCCACGGCCAACGGCGCCACCGCCTCGGGCCCCGGAGCCGCCAACGCATTGCTAGCCGCGGTGCCCCTCGGCAGCCCGGCCAGCCAGTGCGGCAACCTCGGCCTGCCAAGCGTCCTCCGCGAGGAGGCCGGGGTGGACGTGATCTCCACCCTGGATGGCGGGGAAGCCTAAGCGCCGGGCCCCGGGAGGGGGGTTGCCGCCCACACAGGCAGGGCGCTGCGGGAACGAACCCGATCTACGAGCTGCTCCACGGCTGAGGCAGCGGACACGATCCAACTGGTGACGCGCCACACGCGGCATGCTCCGACCGGAGTTCGAGGTAGCAGCGCCGCAGCACATCTGGCGCCGGATCGACGCCCACGGCATCCTCACCGGCCCGGACCCCGGCGCGCGTCGGGAGCAGCAGGGAGGGCGGTCAGCCGCTGGCGGGCTCGGCGCCCGAGCCGAAGGGCGGGACGTCCGTGACCGCGACGTCCAGCCGGAGTCGGGCGAAGCGCACCGGGTGTCTGGATCCGCGCTCCTGCGCCGTGTCCACTGTGATCTCGGCGACCATCACTGGTTCGACGAGCACGACGTCGAGTGGCGTGCGTGCCCCCCAGGAGGTCGTGAACCGGACGCCCTCTCAGGGGTGGCCGGGGCCCTGCTGGTGTCATCAGCCACTCGGCCAGAGTGCGCGCCGCGACCGGCCGCAGCGGCGTACTGCGCCCGACCGGCCGGAGATCGTCCTCCTCGTCGAGGCGGCCCAGCACGAGCGTCTGCGGCCGCCGCACGGTGCCGGTGACCGCGCCCACCACGGCTTCGGTGGTGTCCCGGCGGCGCACCTTGTACAGCGCGCGGGCTCCCGGCAGATGCCGCCGCCCGCTCCCCCAGAGCGCCAGACCATCGACACCGGGCACCTGCGTCCAGGACGTCAGCCACTCCTGCGCTGTCGCCGGGTCGGTCGTCTCCGGGCACAGCGTCCACGGTGCACCCAGCCCGCGGTCGGCGAACAGCTCCTCCAACCGGGCGCGCCGCTCACCGTACGCGACTGCAACAGCTCCCGGCCGTCGAGCTGGAGCAGGTCGAAGGCGATGAAGTACGCCGGCATCTCCTGGGCGAGGCGGGCGGCGGCCTTGCCGCCGGAGACCGCTCTCCGCTGGAGCGCCTCGAACGACATCCGGCCCTCCACCCACACAACCAGCTCACCATCAAGGACCAGGCCGTCAGGCAGGTGGCCTGCCGCGTCCACGAACTCGGGGAACCCGCGGCGGGACGGCAGCAGCGGGCCGGGCGCCGGCCACGGGGTGAAGACGATCGCCCGGTACCCGTCGTTCTCCAGACTTTGACGTGTCTCATGGGACAGTGCAGCGGCGGTCTTGCCGGAAGGGACTGCGGCGGTGCCGTACTGCCCCGTGAAGCCATGGCGAGCTGTTGGTTGGTGCTCTCGCGCTGGGCAGTCAGGATGGCTGGACTTGGTCGAAGAGGGCGAGGGCTCTGGCGGGGTCCGGACTCACGAGGCGTTCCAGACCGGCCGTCGTGATCTTCGCCCACCTGCTGGCCCGTGCCCACATCTGTTCCTCGAAGGCGCGGATGGCCCCATCCAGATCTTCAGGGCCGGTGGCGATGGACTCGGCGAGTTCGGCGCCTTCCAGCATCGCGAGGTTCGCGCCCGCCCCGAGTGGGGGCATCAGGTGGGCGGCGTCGCCCAGTAGCGTCACCCCGGGGACGTGGGTCCAGGTGTGGGACACGGGCAGGACGTAGAGGGGGCGGTGGACGAAGGCGGTGCCGTGGCGGAGGAGGTCGAGGACGGGAGCGGCCCAGCCGTCGAACAGAGCTAGCAGGCTCGATCGCACGGCCTCGGCGTCGGCCAGGTCCAGGTTCGTGTGCCAGTCCAGCGGCGCGCGGAACTGGGCGTACACCTTGACGTGGCCGCTGCTGTTGCGTTGGGCGACGAGAGCCCGGTTCACGCCGTACACCGCCACGGAACCGTCGCCGATCAACCGGGCGAGGTCGGGGTGGCGGGTGTCGACGTCGTCCAGGGATGTCTCGAGATAAGTGACGCCGGTGTAGTGCCGTGTCACCGGTGAGAGTGCCGGGCGGGTCCGGGACCAGGCGCCGTCCGCGCCGACGACGAGGTCGAAGGTCTCCTGTCGCCCGTCCGCGAACTGGACCAGTACGCCGCCCCGGGCCCCCGGCACCACCTGCGTCACGCCCCGCCCCCACTGGACGTCGAGGGGGCCGAGCAGCATGTCACGGAGTTGCCCGCGGTCGATCTCGGGATGGGCCCGGTCACCAGGACGCGGTTGCCAGTCGCGCAGGATGGTCCCGTCCGTGTCCAGGATGCGCATGGCCTGCCCCTCGGGACGAGACAGCTCCTGGAACTCCGCCAGTAACCCCGCCTTGTCCAGGGCGAGTTGGCCCAACCCTTCGTGCAGGTCGAGCGTGCCGCCCGGCGGGCGGGCAGAGCTGTTCGACCTCATGGTGGACGAGGTCTACGCCGAGATCCTGCCCGAGGAGAGGCCCGGTGACTGGCGGGAGGCGCTGCGCATCCTCGCCCACCGCACCAGGCAGGCCGCCCTCCGTCATGAATGGTTGGCCGACCTGCTCGGCGGCCGCCCGGCGTTGGGTCCGCACGGCCTCGCCGTGGGCGAGGCCACGCTGTCCGCCCTTGACGGCCTCGCTGACATCGACACCGTCATGCGCGCCGTGGAGACCGTCGGCGCCTATTACACCGGCGCGATCAGGCGCGAGATCGCGAACCTGCGGGCCGAGCGTGCCACGGGCCTGTCCAAGCACGACTGGCAGCGCGCCTCCGGCCCGCACCTGACGAAAATGCTGGCCACGGGCCGCTTCCCGACGCTGGCCAAGGCCGTGTACGACGGCGCGGACGTGGACGCCGAGGCATCCTTCGCGACCGGCCTGGACTGGGTCCTCGACGCCGTGGCCGTCAAACTCACCACGCCGCCGACGTGACGCTTTGCTCTTGCCCGAGCTCAGTCGTGGGCATGATGCCGGTGGTCATTCTCGCACTGCGTGCCCGCGACCGAGGGGGACCACCATGGCTGACCTTTTCGCGAGTTGCTCGCGGAGGGCAGTGTTCTCGGCGATCAGGGCCGCGACGACCGTGGCGGCGGCGTCGACTTCGTCCTGGAGTCGTTGTCGCTCGTGTCGGCTGTCTCGCAGTTGGCGGCGGAGGCGGGCGATCTCCGCGGCCTGGGCCTGGTTGTGTTTGCTTGCCGCGCTCTGGCTGACGTGGTTATCCCAGTCGATGAGCACTGCGGCTGCCCGGTTCATCGTGGCCCGGCTGACGCCCGCCTCCCGCCAGAGGTTCTGCTTGGTGAGCTTGCCGTCGGTTCGGAGGGGCCGACCGGTGAAGAGCCGGTCCATGGCCTCTCGAAGGGCCTCCTCGGCCGTGGCGGAGAGGCCGGGGCGGGTTGAGGCGGTCATGTTTCTCTCGCCTTGGTGAGCGCGATCTCGACGTCGCGGATCTGCTGGTCGATCAGGGCTCTGCGGTTCGCCGGGAGTGCGGGGAGGCTCCGCAGTTCGGTCAGGGAGGCGTGCTCGGCCTGCCAGATTGGCAGGTGCTCCGGGGCGATGACGCTGTTGCTGCAGCGTGCGGGCTGGCAGCGGTCGATGAGTGGCCCTCGGTGTCCTGGGGGCACGATGGCGTCTTCGAGGCACTTCGCGCCGACGGGCTTGTTCTCGTCCAGGGTGCAGTGGTTGAGCTTTCCGGACCGGATCGCAAGGCGCGTGCGCTTGAGCAGGCCATGTTCGACACGAATGTCCCCCCGGTGGGCCTCCCACTTGCCCGAAGGGCTTCGGCCCTCTCTCGGACGGCGGTGAAGGCCAGACGCATCTGGTCAGCACCGCGCCCGAAGCCGATTGCCTCGCCGCGGCTGTCGGCATCGAGAAGGTCCCTCAGCCGTTGGAACCGACGTTCGGCGATGGCGGTGTTGAGGAGGCGGGCCCAGGAGGGGTCATGATCCATGTAGCCCTGGGTCCAACGGTTGGCCAGGGCTCGGGTGGCTGCGTGCTTGAGCTGCATCCCGACGGCGATTCCCGATCCGGGATAGTCGCGGGTGAGCATGGCCATGGTCCGGCGGAACATGTGCGGGGTGACCTTGCTGAGAGGGATCTCGGTAAGGCCGGTGGTCTCCGGTGACGGTTGACGTGCTTGATGAAGCACGTGATGGCGGTCTGGCTGGTGAAGCCACGGCCGTGGAAGCGCGGGGTGACCGCCGCGAAGGCGAGGGTGTCGCTCGTCGACAGGTGTAAGGCGGTTTCGATGGCCTGGGCAACCGGTGCGATGATCCACCAGTGTGCGGTGGGCAGGTCGGGATCGAGCTTGCGTTTGACCGACTTCACTGCCGGGGTGCAGAAGTACTCGGTGAGAGGATCTTTGGTGATCTCGCGGATCTCGCAGTCACGCATCATCGACAGCGCGGCGACGAAGACATAGCAGGCATTGCGCAGGGCCAGGCACTCGACCGCGAGTTCGCGGGGCTGGAGACTGTGGTGCCAGGGGCCGCGGTTGTCGTCCGGCCTGGTCACCTCGCACAGTCCGTCGATCAGACTGGTGCGGAGTCGGCCCTCGGCAACGAGCCGTTCGGCGGCGGCCCGGCGGGCCAGGCCGGCGCGGTTCTGCTTGGTGAAGAAGGCCATCTTGCGGGACTCGAACCCGATGAGAAAGGTCAGCAGTTGCCAGTTCACGGTCGTCTTCCCTGTGAGCTGGTGCACTGGGACCTTGTTCTCGGGATCGGCGGCCCACGCGGTGAAGCGGGTGTCGGCCTCGGCGTTGGACAGTGGGCGGGCTTCGGCCTGGAGACGGTGCCAGTAATCGAGTGAGCGCAGGATGTCGGGGCCGAAGTCATTGATGTAGGTCCATGCGGCGCGGACGAGCGGGAACCATGTCTCCGGCCGGATCACAGGGGTCGTCAGTTCGGGGACGGTGGGGTGGTCGACGACGGCGTTCGTGCTGGTGTCGGGCCAGGGATCACGTGCTAGTGCTGTGACCGGAAACGTTCACCGGGTTTGAACGTGTTCTGGAAAGATCTCCTTGTGGATCTTTCCGAGGGCCTGGCTGGCTGGACTGACTGGGACGGTGCTGCCTTCGTGTTGGGCCGCTCGCTGGGGATCTTCAACGAGACTGAGACGTTCACGCAGGTCAAGTGGCTGTTCTGGACCAACAACCCGTTGGGAAACGCACTGCACGAGGTGCTTGTGCAGTTGACGGCGGCGGGAGTGCTGGAGCGTCGGGACGAGCCGGACGACATTCAGTTCCGTTGGCTCGGCCGGTGACGTCAGGCCGCTTCAGCGCGCCGGCGCCTGCCCCAGCGGATGCCTTTTGCACTGCGGATGCGGGCACGTTCTCGGCGCTGGGCGGCGAGAACGTCGGGGTGGCGGGCGTTCTTGTCGCGCCAGCGTAGGTAGGTGTGCAGGGCCCGGGTCTGGACTGTGTGATTCGGATGGTTGGAGTTGGACAGCGTGAACTGCCGCAGCGGTGCGAAGTGGGCTTCGATGGGGTTGGCCCCAGGAGGCGTAGGTCGGGGTGAAGCACAGCTCGACCTTGTTCTTGGCCGCCCACCTGCGGATCTTCCAGTTCGTGTGGGCGAAGAGGTTGTCGAGGATCACGTAGATCGGGGCGCCGTCCGGGCGGGCTGCCCGGATCGTTCGCAGGGCAGCCCAGGTGTGGTCGATGCCCTTGCGGCGCCGGATGACACCCCACATCCTGTCGTCGCCGAGGGAGTAGCAGCCGTGGAAGTAGGTAATTCCCTGGGTGCGGCGGTAGGTGGCTGGCAGCCGGTCAGGGCGGCTCTGTTCGGCCCAGCAGGAGCCGGCGGTGGGGCGGATGCCCAGCGGCCCGAACTCGTCGAAAGCGAATGTGCGGTCCGGGCGTTCGTTGATTGCGTACTCGATCCGGTCCAGCTTGGCGTCGAACGCTGGATCCGGGGATTCCTTCCAGGTCTTCGTCCGTTGGAAGGTGATCCCGCGGCGTGACAGTAATGAGCGCAGGGCCTCGCGGCTGATCCGGACAGGCCGGGCGATGTTGCGTCGCGAGTGATCGGCGAGCTTGCGGATCGGCCAGCGGGTGAAGGGCTTGCCCAGTGAGGTGGGGCGGGTGGTGGCCGTCGCCACGACGAAGTCTTCGTCGTCACGGCTGAGCAGGCGGGGCCGGCCTCCCGCCCAGCGAGGGTCCAGGCATGCGAGCCCGATCTCGTTGAACTTGTGGATCACGTCGCGGACAGTGTCCTCGTCCGCTTGGACCAGGCGTGCGATGACCGGGACCGTGCTGCCGCCGGCCGAGGCCAGCAGCATCATCGCCCGACGGAACCGCACCGAGCTGGTACTGCCCCACCGCACGATCTGCTGCAGTCTCTGCCCCTCCTGCTCAGACAGTCCACGAACGCTCACTGGTGCTGCCACCCCGCCTCCCCATGCCGGCCGAAGTCGTCAACAGCACAACGAGCAACCCGGCAAAGGTTCGCGGTCACAGCACTAGGCCGGCCGCCGCCACCCGGGCTGGGGTGTCTCACGCGCGGGACACGGCCGCGCTCGACTACGGGCTGTCCCAGCGGGCCCTGGTCGCCGTCTCCGCCCGCAGCGATGACGTCGCCGCGCTGATCACCCGGCGCCTGGCAGCGTTGGCCCGCAGCGGCGTACGCGGCCTTGATGAGGCGGCGGTGCGCGAGGTGGTCCGCCAGGCCGTCCACGACGTGCGCACCGCACCGCCCGTCCCGGCCGGGCCGCCCAGCGACCCGCTCGCCGCCGAAGGACGCCGGCACTTCGAGGCCCTGGCCACCGTCCAGCCGCCGATCGGGGAGCTGATGCTGGAAGTCGCACCGGCCTACCTGTCCGACACCGACGCCGTCGTGCGCCTCGCCGTGCTGTGCGACGTCCTCGACGTGACGCTGGACCACGCCCTGGCCACCCGCCGCTACGCCCTGACCGGCGACCAGCGCGCCCAGGTCCCCACCAGCCTGTAGAGCACTCTGCCGCCCCGGCGGGAAACCAGCGCGGACACGGCGGCGGCCCCGGTCCGGGGGACGGTCTACCCGGGCCGCACACGCCGACAGGAGGGACGCGACATGCCTACCAACGCCGCAGGCCCCGCGATGTCACGCCGCTGCTCCCCCGGCTGTGACTGAGCACTTCAGATGGCCGCATCGGCCACGTAGGGCACTCGGCTCGCGAGCCTCTGCGCAGGGAGGCAGCGGCGCATCCGTATCGGGAAGTGGACCTTTGCGGAGACTGCGGCCTGAGCGGGCCTACACAGGCTGACCTGCGACGGCTCGGGGCCAGGTGGACCGGGCGTCCTGACGTTGGCCGGCCCACTATCAGGTCTTGCTCCAAGCTCGCCCGGCGCCGGTCTGGCGGCTGTCCGACCGGCGGACGGGGCGACGTCACGCAGGGAGGCCGAGCGGCGGGTGCTCGAGCACACGGGGCTTGTACTCGACCAACTGGATGCGGCCGTCGAAGGTACGGTGATCGATCATCTCGAGGGCGACATCCGGATAGCCGTCGTAGATGCGTTCTTCGCCCGTTGCCCCGGTGATCACCGGGAACATCACGACCCGGAAACGGTCCACGAGTCCGGCTCGTAGCAGGGACCGGCACAGGCTGAGGCTGCCGATCGTGCTGAGGAGCCCCGAGCCACTCGACTTCATGGCGCGGACCGCCTCGACGGCGTCGTCGCGGACGAGCGTGGAGTTGGCCCACGTCAGTGGCTCCCCGAGTGAGGAGGAGAACACCACCTTGGAGGCTTGCGTGAGCTCGTCGACGGACGCCTCTTCCTCGGGCCTGAACTCGTCTTGCCCATTCGGGACCTCGCCCGCGGCGAAGCCCGACATCAGGCGGTAGGTGTTCGCTCCCATCAGGTAGGTGGCCTCGGGCTGCTCGCCGAGCCATGCGAGGTACTCCGGGCCCTCAAGGCCCCAGAACCCAGGCCATCCCTCTCCCGACGCGTGGCCGTCGAGGGAGGTGATGAAGTCGACCAGAAGCTCCGACATGGCGGTGTCCTTTCCTGGGGTGTCACGAGCTTGGACCGGCCGGGAGCCCCGGACTCATCGGCCGCGCTGTGGAGTAACGAGAAAACCCATGTCTGCAGCCGATCAGATCGGCGGAGCGCCACCCGCGAACGGCCCGGGCCAACGTCACGCTCAGCCGGGCCAGGTACAACGCTCAGAGGCCGAGTGCAACGCTCAGCAACACCGGCTCGGGCAGGGCCGGCGCGGGAAAGGACCGGCCCTTTCAGTAGCCCAGGTCCGGGTAGTCGATATCGGTGAACTGGACCGCCAGGTCGTCGGCGCGGCGGCCGCCGTCCTTGAAGTAGACCTCCTGGAGCCCTTCCGCGACGATCTGCCGCAGCCGCCGCTTGGATGTGCCGCCGCTCAATCAGGCGCGGGCCATCCAGGAACTGCTGACGAGGCACGGTTCGCAAGGGAAGGTTGCCAAGCGACTTCCCGACGGCCTGCAGCAGAAGGTGGAGTCCGGGGAGCTGGCAGTCAAGGACGGCCGCCGTATCGGACGGCTCCCCGAACACCAGCAGCGCGCTGAGGCCGACAAAGCTCTTAACCGGGTCATGGCCCCCCGCAAGCCGCGCGGCAAGGCCGCGTCCCGTGCAGGGCCCCGCCGCGGCGCCGGAAGTGGCGGTCCCGCACCAGGCCGGCGGCGAGGAGGCTGCGCGGGCCCTTAACCCGGTTGAGACGCAATGGCTCGAAACGGGGGCTGAGACCTCGCAGGCCCTTATGCCGGTTAAGAGGGAAAGCGGGGCGGCTGAGCAGCAAGCGGAGCCGCCGGCGGTTGTGGAACGCATCGTCGCCGAAGCGGGTCGATTCGCAGACTTTCTGACTTCCCTGGTCCCGGTACTCGACAACGCAACGGCCGCCAACCCCACGCGGGCCAACGAGTTCGTAGCTCAGCTGCGCGGTCGCCTCGAGCGCGCCGTCGAGAACCTGCCCCAGCAGGGTCCCAGCGGTGAGTGTGGCGCCAGGCCGCTACAGCTTCACCGCCTCCACCCCCGTCGCCGGCGGCTTGCGCCCGCTGCGCGACCCGGACGCGTCCGTGCTCGACGAGGACGACGGTACGGTCTGCGTACAGGCCTCGCCGGTCAGATCCTCAGGCTCTCAGTGGGGGTCCCTGCGCATGCACCACGTGCGAGGACCGTTGCCGGGGAGCTGGACATCGGCGGTGACCTTGAAGCCGAGACGTTCGTAGAACCGCACGTTCGCCTCGCTGGAGGTCTCCAGGAACGCCGGACACCCAGCGCGCTCGGCCTCCTGGATCCCAGGAATCAGTACGGCGCTGCCGAGGCCCTTCCCCTGGGCCTCGGGGGCGGTGGCCACGGTCTCCAGGAACCATCCCGGCTCCTTGGGCCGGTACGGGGCCATGGCCGCGTCCGCAGTCGCAGAAACGGCGGCCCGGTCGCCGCTGAGTTCCCCGAGGATCGGCCCGAGTTCGGCGAAGGCGGGCGAGGGATCCTGGCCAGGAACGGCCCAGACAGCCACGGCGCGGCCTTCGTCAGCTACCCAGACACGGCCGTACACCATGCCGATACGGGTCAGGCACAGCTGCTGGTAACGCCGGATCCGCTCCTCGTGACCATCCGCCGCGATCACGTGCCGTGTGTAGGGGTAGTCGGCGAAGGCCCGAGCGAGAGTATCGACCGCAGCGGGGACGTCGGCGTCGGTGATGGGACGTACGGAAGGAGCGTTCTGGTGCTGCGACATGTTCACCGAACGATCTTGACAGCAGGTTACTGCCTCGGCAACGCATTTCACCGGGCACCTATGCCCTGCACAACTGCTGACCCCGAGAAGCAATGACTTCCACCCTGACGCCTCGCCAACACACCCGTCGTCGAAATCTTTTGGCCACAGGCAGCGGGCGCGTCCAATGAACCCGTGCAATCCCAGGTTGCGCGGCGACCCGAATGCAATCAGATTGGTCCTGGCTCAGATTTCGTGCAGTGGCCACGTGAGTGACGGCTGACCGTCGGCGCGGGGGCCTGGTCAGTGTCCTGACTGGGGGCCGCCGGGCCAGGGGCCGAAGGCCGACGCTCCCCGCTCGCCGCCCTGACACGCGGTACGGCCGCGCGGTGACGGGCGCCCCGGTTGTCTCCGGCCGGGGCGCCCCTTCGTCTGTAGCTCCGGGCGGCCTGGCCGGAGTCGGCGGCCGGACCCGAGGGGCCGGGTGCGTGCCTGGGACCGCGGCGGCGCGGGCGCGGGTGAGAGCGGGCTCGGCGGTCCACTCGCGGTCAGCGGCCCGCTCGGCGGTGGTACGGGCCCGCGGATCGCGGGTGGGGAGTGCGTGGGGGAACGTCGCGGGGCAGGCCCGAACGCCCGGCATCGTGCGGTGGCACTCACGGCGGCGGTCTCCCCCACCCGTCGCCCGGGCTGTGGGTGAGAGGGAGTTGATGACGAGCATGCGGTCGCTCGTCACGGCTGAGCGGCTTGGCGTAGGTCGCGTCGAGTGTCTCGCGGATGCCTTGGACGCGGACGGACAGGTCGGCCGAGGCGCGCCTGCCCCCGATCTCCGGACCGAGCGGCTGGAGCAGTTCCGGGGAGAACTTGGTGACCGGGCCGGTCAGTGCGCACCGTGCGGGTCGCGGCGCCGTAGTGCTTTTGAGGTAGTGGCCGACGGCGAGCGCGCCGAAGGACCAGCCGACCACGGTGGTCCGGCGGAGGCCGGCGGCCTCGCGCACGTTGCGGATGCCGGCCGCCCAGCGTGCCCGTCGGCGTACGCGTCGGGCGAGTCCGGCACCGAGGAGGCTCCGTGGCCGCGCATGTCGAAGGTGACCAGCCGGAGGCGGGCAGCCAGGTGCTCCACCTGCCGGTGCCAGGACAGGCTGCTGCGGCCGAGGCCGTGGACGAACAGGATCCCGGGGGCGGCGGGGTTGCCGTAGGCCTTCGCCGACAGGGTGAGACCGGGAGGTGCGCACCGACAGTGCTTCTCCGGGTGGGGGCGTCCTCGGCTTCCCGGCGGGTGTCGCGTGCGCGGTTCCGGCGGTGAGGGCCTGGGCGGCCGTGGTCGCGGCCACACCCATTGTGGTGCCGGTCGAGGGTTCTGCGGGAGAGGGGCACGGCGGGGCCTTTCGCGGTATGCCTGGCAGGCGGTTCTTCGCGGTCTCGTCCGACGTTGCCCGTTCGGTGGGGCCTGGCGCCTCGGCAGTGGCCGCCTAGCGTGCGCGAGGGCCCCGCCCGGAAGGGGGGTGACCCGGGGGAAGGGAAGTAGGTGGACACCGCGGGCGCGTTCGGGGACCGCGGCGCCCACCTGCTTCTCCTGTGTTCGTGTACGACCGGACAGGGACGGGCCGGCACCGTGGTGGTCAGGTGAGCGGGGTGGCGGTGGGGAGGGCGGCCAGGACGGACGGGTAAGTCGTGCGGACCGCAGTCGTGTGGAAGCCGAACTTGTCGAGGGCGAGGGGGGTGATCTCGCGCTTGTAGCCGTTGGAGACCAGGTAGACGGTGGTGTCGTCGGTGCTGCGGGCGAGGTGGGCGTAGGCGGTGAGTGGCCCGCCGTCGGTGATGTTCGCGGTGGTGAGGACGAGGCGCACCCCGTCGGTGGTGCGGAAGAGGGCGTTGTAGGTGACGGAGCTGGGGATGAGGTGCCGCTTGCCGTCGAGGACGAGGTAGACGTCGTCGGAGTTGACCGCCTTGATCCGCAGGCCGTTGAGCTCGGGGAACAGTTCGCCCTGGGCCTGGGTGGCCGTGGAGACGGCCGGGGCCGGGGCCTGCGGGGTGGCGGCGTGCGCGGAGAACGCGGCGCCTGCGGTGACCGCTCCCAGGGCGGCGAGCACGACGGCGACGCGCGGCGTGAGGGACTGCTTGTTCATGACGATTCTCCAATCAGCGTCCGGGGGTTGGGTGGCCCGGGCCGATTCCCGGTCTCCCACCCCCTCGAAGATAGTTGAACGTTAACCTATTTTTGTTGATGCGTCCACAACTTCGTTGGGTCTCGTGTCGGCCAACTCCTCCGCACGGCGCACGAACTGACACACCGTCTCGTCAGGGCCCTGTGCGACCAGCGAATACAGAACGTCGGGATCCGCGGACCGGGCCGCCTCGATCCGAACACCGCCCTCGCCGGCGAGGACCTCGACCCGGTCACCCTCTCCCCGTCCGTGGTGATGCGGACGCCGTCTGCGGTGGAGCGCGTCCGGCTGATCCAGCGACTCTGCGGGGACCGCCCGGACCCCCTGCCGGCCGTTCATCACGAAGGGACCGTGGCGGCCGACGGGGTGCACGGACGGGCGGTTAGCCGAGCAGCGGCACGAAGGCTTCGGGGCTTGCGCGCCGCCCTGCCGGTGACATGGCCTCCGGACCCCGGACCCGGCGAGCCGTCCGGCGGGACTGAAGGCCCCACCGGAGCCGCGCTGCGGGTGCCACGGCACTCCGGGGCGGCACCGGGGATCGTCGTACCAGGGGTCGGGCCAGGACAGCCCGGTCAGCGGCCGTCGCGGGCGGGCCCCAGGTGCTGCCGGTACAGGACCAGGTGCTCGCCGCAGAGGACTCCGCCGCGGACGTCGCCGGTGGCCGTGAAGCCCGTGTGGTGGACGTAGTCGATGTGGCCGCCGGTGGCGGTACGACCACCAGTGCAGGCACTCCGACAGGTGCCGCGTGCCTCGTCGTAGCGCCCGCCGGGGAGCGGTTCCCGGCGGATGCGGCCCTCTGCGGTCACCCACATGCCGACGAAGGGGTGCGGAGCGGCGGCGGGGGCGCCTTCGGTGCCCCTGGCACCCACGGTGCCCGCTACCGCCGCGGTGGCACCGGGCCGCGCTCATGCCGGGTGTGTTCCACCCGCCGTCCCACTCGCCGACGGGCCGGCAGCCGCGTGGAGCACGGTCAGTCCTGTGTTTCGTCGTCGACCGCGGCGAGGATGCGATCGAGGAACTGACCGAGGAGGCGGACCTCTTCGGCGTCGAGCGGGCCGAAGAAGAGCCGCCGCACGGTCTGCGCGTGGCGGGGAGCCGCCTCCTCGATGGCCTTGCGTCCGGCAGGAGTGAGACGGACCATGGAGCCGCGTGCGTCATCGAGGCACGCTTCGCGCATCACCAGGCCCCGCCTCTCCATGCGGCTGACCTGGTGGGAGAGGCGGCTGCGCTCCCAGTCGACCTCAGCCGCCAGATCTCTGGCCCGCAGCAGGCCCTCCGGGGCTTCGGACAGCGGCGCGAGCAGCGCGTAGTCGGCTGCGGAGAGTCCGGAATCACGCAGGAGCTGCCGCTCCTGGGCCTTGTGCAGGTCGCGACGCAGGCGACGATATTTCGCCCACACGTCGGCTTCTTCCGCGTTCAGCCATGGCGGTTCGGTCACGACCGAAGGCTACCATATTGTTGACACGTCACTAAAAGTGGAGGCGGGGGCCGTCTCCCGGAACGGCGTACGCGACCGTTGAGCCACGGCGACGAGCTCCGCGCCGATGTGCCGTTACTGGAGTTCCCGGTCATCCTGGACCTGTTCCAGCCGGTAGACGGCACCGATCGGCACGACCAGCAGCCCCTACCGCACCGACGACGCCAGTTCCGCCACCAACTCGGCGGAGAAGACGCCCCTGCGCCCGGTGGAACACCCCGCAGCGGACCACCGCGCGACCGTCGGCGGTGCCGATGGGCGCGGTGTACCCGAACCGGGCGCGGGTCTCCACCGTGATCCCGCCCGTGGTGGCGGCCTGCTTGCGGCGCTACCGGCGGACACGGGGCTGCCAGCGCGGCCGTCCCATTACGTCGACCCGCGCCGCCACGTCAAGCCGCAGGTGCCTGCGGGCCCCGCACCGGCAGCGGTTCACCGAATCGGCAGCGACGCCGATCTGAGCCGCGACCGCCCGCGCGCTGCCGGCCGACAAGCCGGAGGGACGTTTGTTCGAGCCCGGATGGTGCACACGAGGAGCTAACACCACCTTCACAGGGAGAGACGGAGACACACCATGGGCATCATCGCCTGGATCATCATCGGCCTGCTCGCCGGCGCCATCGCCAAGACGCTGCTGCCGGGCAAGGACCCCGGCGGCATCATCATCACCATGCTCATCGGCATCGTCGGCGGTCTGCTCGGCGGCTGGCTCGGCAAGGTCATCTTCGGTGTCGACTCCATCGACGGCTTCTTCGACCTCTCCACCTGGATCGCCGCGATCATCGGTTCCGTCATCCTGCTCCTCCTCTACCGCCTCATCGCCGGCAACCGACACTCGCACCGTCACGCATGACCCCCTTAAGACCCACACCGGCAACAAACTGGACGGCCCCCCTCCCCCATAAGCGGGACGGGGGGCCGTCAGCGTGCACAACACACGCACTGATCACACACATCCCTCACACCGGCCGCAGGGCGAACCAGCAGCATGAGGGCTGCGTCTCGTCGACGTGGGGGAGCCAGACGGGTTGTGTGCTGGGTGCCGGGACCTGGGGCGTGCGGCGGCGGGAGCCGTCACCGGGGCGGCCTGCCCACGCTCAGCGCGTCGGCGGCGAGGCGGGTCCGCTCGTACGGCATGGCGGTCCGCTTACGGGTCAGCAGGCGGGTGGTGGCGCGCTCCCACCGGATCAGGCACAAGATCACCCGACGGCTGCGGAACCTTGTCGTTGCCCGGCCCAGCTGCCAAGACCCGCCGCAGTCCCGATGAGACGGTCAGTTGTACTCCCCTGCAAGGTCATCTGGCGACCACCACTGAAAGCGCCCACGGTGTCTCACGCGGGACGCCACACCCGGCGGCATCCCGCCACCCTCCCTCGAAGCGCGGGCGGATGGCGGGATTCGGCGAGCGGGTGGTGGCGCGCGAAGGCGCCGAACCCGAGGGCGGTCACCGCGTTGTCGTAGGCGAACAGAAGTTCCTGCTTCGCGCCCGGCGGGATGGTGAACCAGTGGCCGTAGTAGTCGGCATCGGTCCAGATGCAGGCGAACCTGTCGCTGCGGTTCCACACCGAGCTGGCCCGATCTTTCCACGCCCAACCGACGTTGGCGACGTCCACCGGATCGAGCAGCAGGACGTCCCCGGTGAGGTTGTGGCCGTAGAAGAGGCAGATTTTGCCTTCTGAACAGCGGGCCACGTCCCCGTCTTTGGGGTCATCAGCCGATGCGGTTCCCGAAGCCCCCAGTACGGCGGTGGAGGCGAGGACTGCTCCTGCTACCACGGTTCCGACTGTCAGTTTCATGAGTGCTCTTTCCCTCGTTGCCCGTGGAAACGCGGTCATGGTCGCGACGTCCAGCTGTCGCTTCTCGAGGGCATCCGGTCGGTTCACAGAGGTGACGTCGATCGCTGGAAAGGGCGGAGCCGTGGCGTTCTCGCCGCTCATCGATCGTTTCAGCATGACGTTCGAAGCCGTCGCGGGCAGGTGGTGCCGCAAGCGAGTCGGAGCAGGCCGAGGTGGAGGTCGGCACGTGTCCCGTCCCTTGCAGGGCGGGGCATCCGCAGACACACTCGCCCAGCCGAGGCACGGTACTGGTGTCGGGCGGCGCGTTCTTCCTGACCTTCGAGGACGGCACAGTGGTACCGGCATCGGCGCCCTGACCCCGGCAGGCCGTACCGGGGGCACTGGGCAAATGCCCGGCGAATCATGCATATGACGTCTGAAGCCGACGGCAGGCGGCGCTGTACTGGGCACGGGGCACACGCGCATGCCGGTCACGGCGTGCCAGGCACCAGTCCGACCCGGTAGGCGAGGACGACGGCCTGGACGCGGTCGCGCAGGCCGAGTTTCGCCAGGATGCGCGACACGTAGGTCTTGACGGTCTCGGGCGTGATGAACATCGACGCCGCGATCTCCGCGTTCGACAGCCCCTCGGCGATCAGTTGGAGCACTTCCAGCTCGCGGGGGGTCAGCGCACGCACGACGTCCTGTCTGGCCGTCCGGGAGGTGTCGGCCGGTCGCAGATGCTGGGCGAAGTGGCCGATGAGGTGGCGGGTGACGGCGGGTGCCAGCAGGGCCTCGCCCCGGGCGACGGTCCGGATACCGTTGACCAGCTCCGCCGGAGGCTTGAGGAGGAACCCGCTCGCTCCGGCGCGCAACGCGTCGTAGACGTAGGCGTCGACGTTGAACGTGGTGACAACCAGTACCTTCGGCGCGTCTTCGGCATCGGGACCGGCCAGTTGTCGCGTCGCCTGGATTCCGTCGAGCAGGGGCATCCGGATGTCCATCACGACCACGTCGGGGCGCAGCCGCCGCGCGGCCTGGACCGCCTCGCGGCCGTTCTCGGCCTCCCCGACGACCTCCATGTCGCGCTGCGCGGAGAAGATGGTGACGTAGCCGGTCCGCACCAGCGCCTGGTCGTCGCAGACGAGCACACGGGTCGGTGGCGGCGTATCGCTCACGAGGTCACTCCTGAAGGGGCTTGGACGGAATCGTGGCACGGACCTCGAACCCGCCTCCGGGCCGGGGGCCGGCCTCCAGTGCACCATCGAGCATCCGCACCCGTGTACGCAGCCCGGCCAGCCCCCGTCCGTCCGCGGGACCCGGCTTCCGCGCGGCCGGTGCGGCGGCGGGTCCATCGGTGGTCACCACGATCTCGATGTGCTCGTCGTCGTGCCGGAGCAGGACCCGTGTCGGCTGCCCGGCCGCGTACCTCAAGGCGTTGGTGAGCGCCTCCTGCACCACCCGGTACGCGGCCAGCTCCACGTCCACGCTCCGCGGCCTCTGCTCCCCCTCCTCGCCGAACTCGACCGGCTGACCCGACCTGCGGGCCTGCTCGACCAGGTCCCCCACCCGTCCCAGGGCGGGTGCCCGGCCCACACCCGCCGGGTCCGCGGACGCCCCCTCGCCGGTCGCCTCCAGGACACCGAGCAGGTACCGCAGTTCCGTCAGCGCCCGACGGCCGGTGTCGCTCACGGCCGTCAGTCCATCGCCGGCGCGTTCCGGCGCGGAGGTGAGCAGGAACTGCGCCGCGTCGGCTTGGACCACCATGGCCGTCACGTGGTGGGTGACCACGTCGTGCAGCTCGCGGGCGATCCGCGCCCGCTCGGCGGCCAGCCGCCGAAGCTTCGCCTCTTCCGTCCGCCTCGCGCGCACCGTGCTCCCCACCAGCCAGGCCGCGGCCAGAGCCAGAGAGAACGCGAGGTAGTCCGGTGGCGAATTCGGTGAGCCGAGTCGGTTCAGGACGACGGCCAGTACGGCGTAACCCGCGTTCGCCACGACGATCAGGCCGTGGCGGAAGCGGACCTGGTGGGCCCCGGCGGAGTACAGGGCCAGATACAGCCCCATGCTCGCAAACGTTGTCGCGAAGCCCAGCGCCTGGTGCACGGCGAACGCGCCCGCGATGACGGCAAGACAGGCTGCGGGCCACCTGCGGCGGACCGCCAGCGGCACGGTCTGGGCCAGGCCCAGCCCGACGCTCAGCACGTTCGCCGGCCGCTCGGGCAGATCGCCGATCTGCGCACCGATCTGGGACAGGGGCGGCACGAAGGCCAACAGGGTGAGTGTCAGGGCGAGGACGCCGTCCTTGAGGAGAGCATCCCGCTCCTGCCACCGGTCGAGCGACGCCCGGAGCAGCGGGATGCTCCTGGCCGACTGACGGGACACCACTTCAGTTTCCTCCAGTCGGCCTGTCTCAACGGGGCGTGTGCCGGCGGGCCTTGATGCCACCGTTCCGGTGGGCGCGGACGAGCATCGGAACGGCGATGGCCACGCCCATGAGGACGGGCACGATCGATGCCTCCAGACCGAAGCTGCCACCGGTCAGGAGGGCGGAGCCATGGACGTCGACGGTGAACAGGCCCTCGGGGGCGTGTCCGGAGACCGGGATGCCGAGCAGCTGCTCCGTGGTGTTCCAGACGAAGTGCAGCCCCACGACGAACCAGATGTTACGCCGCCACAAGAACGCGGCTCCGAGCAGGACGCCCGCCTCCAGAGCGATCGCCAGTCCGCTCAACGCGCTCGCTCCCGGGGCGCCCAGGTGGGCGACACCGAAGAACAGCGACGTGATCACCAAGGCGGCCCGGCTACCCCACAGCTGCTCAAGAGCCTGCAGGGCAAGACCGCGGAACAACAACTCCTCAGTGACCGCAGCGCCGATCTGCACCACGACCGCAGTCCAGACGACCGACATGAAGCCGTCGCCCGCCCAGGTGAACGAATAGCCTCCGAACGCCGTGATCAGGAGGGCGGAGACAAGGATGAAGCCCAGTCCGATCCCGCCGCCCAGCAGCACCTCCCGGGCGGCCCCGGACCGGGCGATCTCCGGCGCGGAGCGTCGTGCCACACGGCGCATGACATAGCAGTACACGGCCACCGCGGCAACCGCGCCCAGCACCGGCACGGGGCCGGGTCCGGTCGCCGTCAGCCCCGAGACCAGGCCGACGCCGACCATTCCCGCCAGCATCCAGCCGAGTGGGGACCGCGCGATCCGACCGAAGCGGCCGTCGCCCCCGTCGCGGTCCTTGCCCGGGCCGGAGCCTGCGCTGTGTCGTATGGCGGACGTCGTTCCCATGGTGGCCTCCCCGGTAGTGGGCACCCCTGCGGCGACCTGACGACCACACTGGGAGTCCGCAGACGTCCGCGAATCACCCGTGCGTGGACAGCTCCTGTAGCTCCCACGGGGGATGCACCACCCGCCTGCGCCCGTTCCGCCACAGGACGCGGCCGAAGACGAACGGGGCTGGCCGCCGTAAGAGCAGGGGTTCTCAAGAGTGATCTTGCTCTGGGTTCGTCAGGTCAGTCCGAGGGCGGTGAGGGGTCGCTGATGGTTCCGGCCGGTTTGGCGAAGAGCAGCGGCGATGTTGGTGTGGCCGCCCTGGCGGTGGACGCCGACGGCGAGGTTGCGCAGTCCGGCCATCACGCGGGGCAGGCCGCCGGGGGCGGATCCTCGAGACGTCCTCTCATGTCGGCGTACACCTGAATGTGCGCAGGCAGGTACGAACGAAAGTGCTCGGATGACATGCCGACAGGCGGAGAGACGGCGGGTCGCGGGCGGCTAGTGGTTTCATCCAGATCTTGTTAACGGGTTCCCCGGGCAGTCCTCACCGGCCATGATGATCAGCTGTGGGGGCCGGTTGCAGGCCACCACGGCTGACGACTACTGACGTGCTTTGGGGGATGAATGCCGCGTGTAGGGGTCTACCTTGCGCATCCACGGCCTGGCAGCTTTAACCACGCCGTGTTCGATACCGTTGTGCAACACCTGCGCGACCTCGGATGCGAGGTTCTCGCACATGACCTCTGTGCTGAGGAATTCGCACCCGGGCTGTCCGCCGACGAGACGGAGACGGTCCGATCTGCCACGGGCGCTCGCGATGCGCAGGTGGCGCTCCATCAGTCGGAGGTGGCCACACTTGACGCCATGGTGTTCGTGCACCCGAATTGGTGGGGCATGCCACCCGCGGTCCTTGCAGGTTGGGTGCAGCGTGTACTCGCGCCTGGCGTTGCCTACAAACTGGGAACCCCGGAGGGGGAGCCCGAAGGGTTGCTCAGAGTCAGCCGGGCCCTCGTCCTGAACACCTCTGACACCCCCGCCGACCGCGAAGAGGCCGAGTTCGGGGACCCGCTGCAAAAGATCTGGTCGGCATGCGTCCTGCCGTACGTAGGAGTCGCCGACGTTCGCCGGGTCGTCTTCCGAACGGTCACCGACTCTTCTGATGAAACCCGCACCTTTTGGTTGCACCAGGCACGTCACCACGCCGCTGCACTGCTGGGCTGATACGTACGGCGTGCTGTGCACGTTCGCCTGTACCGAGCCGGGCACTTTTACGCGAACGCCGACATCACGGAAGGTGCGTTCGCGGACGTGGCGGAACTGGTTCTCGATCTTCCAGTGGCTGCGGATCCATGCGGCGAATGCGCTGCCGGTGGCCGCGCCGGGTGGCAGGCCCATGACAGGTGGATCCGCTCGGTGGTCACCTTGCCGGAGCCCAGGTCCCGCCTCCAGCGCACGGCTTGAAGGACCGGGCGGACGTGCGGACAGACGATGTGGGCGAACGCGGCGGTCTTCAGACGGCGGATCTCGTCGCGGCGATGGGCCCGGGTGCGTTCAACATGGTCCAGGCGGATCTCGCGGGGGCCGGACAGGGAAGCACCGCGTTCCGGCGGGTTACTTCTGGGTGACGTCGGTGCAGTGGACGTCCTTGTCCGGCAGGTGGCCGGTGGTCAGGAAGCCGATGGTGGCCTTGTCGGCGCAGGCGGAGCCTTCGCCGTAGACGTGGTGCCCGCCGTTGTCGACGCCGACGAAGGCGGAGCCGTGGCCGAGGGACTTGTGCAGCCCGCCGCCGCTTTCCCACGGGGTGGCATTGTCCCGGCTGTTCTGCAGGATCAGGGTGTTGCGCTGGCCGCCCTTCACGACCTTGACCGTCGCCTCAGCCGGCTTGTCCCAGTAGGCGCATGCCCAGATGTTGGCGGGCATGCCCGCGGTGAGCGGCCACTTCTCGCGGTCGGCGGTGGTGCGGACGGCGTAGCCGTCGACGTCGTGCGGCCATTGGGCGTCGCCGCAGGTAAGAGCCATGAACATGGTGGCCTGGTTGTCCACGGGGACGCCCGGGGACGTCGGTGTGTCGGCGAACACCTCCTTGAGGACCGCAGTGTCGGCGGCTGTGGTGCTGCCGTGGGTCAGGTTGTCGGCGGCCCTCCAGAACTTGGCGAGCACGGGAAGGGGGTTGTTGTGCAGAAGCAGGGCGTAGGTCATGTTCCGCAGCAGCGCCCCGTCCAGCGACACCGATGTGCCGGGA
The DNA here is from genome assembly GCF_000478605.2 of Streptomyces thermolilacinus SPC6. Taxonomy (GTDB): domain Bacteria; phylum Actinomycetota; class Actinomycetes; order Streptomycetales; family Streptomycetaceae; genus Streptomyces; species Streptomyces thermolilacinus. The sequence continues at coordinate 33,852 of NZ_ASHX02000001.1, forward strand.
ATCGCTGCGGGCGTGCGGTCCAGCCGGTCGGCGAGGGTGAGGTAGGTGCGGGTCACCTGCGCGACGTTCGTGCCCAGCTTGAGGGTGCCGGCCTGCGCCGCGGCGACGCGGGCGGCATCGGGGAACCGGTCGGCCATGCCCTTGCCCCAGGTGTCCGCCACCTGGTCGGCCCATACCTTGGTGGGGTCGACGTTGCCTTCCAGAATCGTCCGGTCGGTGTGGTGCTGGAAGAGGGAGCGGTAGACGGCGCCGAGGTAGGTGCCGTAGGACTGGCCCCAGTAGGAGATCTTCTTCTCACCGAGCGCCCGGCGGATGCGGTCCATGTCGCGGGCGGTGTTGGCGGTGTTGTAGTACCGCAGGTTCTTGCCCACCGTGTCGGCGCACTGCTCGGCGTCGGCTTTGGCGAGGACCACGTTCTCGGTGATCGAGCCGTCCGCGGCAGGATAGGGGAAGAGCCCGGACACGCTGGGGTCCTGCAGACCGCAGCTCTGCGGGGTGCTGTGTGCGACGCCGCGCGGGTCGAAGCCGATCAGGTCGTAGCGGTCCAGCACGGACTTCGGCAATGCGGACGCCATGGTTCCGGGCATGTCGAGACCGCCCAGGGCCGGCCCGCCACGGTTCAGCAGCAGAACGCCATGTCGCTTCCCGGGCTGAGCGGTGGACAGCCGGGAGACCGCCACGTCGATCTTCGTGCCGCCCGGGTTCCGGTAGTCGAGCGGCACCTCCAACGTTCCACAGGTCAGGCGGTGGTCACGGGTCTGTCCCTCGGCCAGGGCCGGGCACTTGCCCCAGGTGATCCGGGCGTCGCCCGCGGTCTCGCCGACGCTCCTGCCGGAGACCTCGGCCGGTTGTGAGTCCTTGGCGTCGACACCGCACGCGGCCAGTGTGGTTCCTGCCAGCGTGGAAACCAGCAGAGCTGCGGCGATTCGGCGGCCCCTGAGGAGGCCGTGCTGCGCGGAACTGCGTGTCGCGGTCATGGTGTTGTCCTTGGCTACTGGGCCGGTCGGCCTTGCCCGGCCGTTGTGTTGACGGTTCGAGTCAACAAGGGACCACTGGTGGCGCGCGTCACCCCAGGGAGGACGGAACAGGTAGCTCGCTCGGGGGATCCCGGGCCGGCCCTGAGAACGGAGCGGCCGCCGTGGGGCGTACCCGACGGGCTGTGGGCGGGAACGAGCCGCTGCTGCCGGCTCGCCGCTCCGCACGGCGTCACAGGGCCGTCAGGCTCGGTTGCCGTCCCCAGCCAACCCCGCCCGGCAGGCCAGGACCACCGCCTGGACGCGGTCACGGAGATCCAGTTCGGTGAGAACGCGGGAGACGCAGGTCTTCACGGTCTCGTGGCTGATGACCGGTTCGGTGGGCGATCTCGGCGTTCGACAGGCCCTCGCCGATGAGGAGGACCTCGTGCTCACGGGGGTGAGAACCTTGAGGTGCTCACGCTCGGGGGAGGCGGGGGCGGGGACGGGGGCGACGGAGGGTCGTACGCGTTCGGCGAAGCGGCCGATCAGGGTGCGAGTGACGGCGGGGGCCAGGAGGGACTCGCCGCGGGCGACGAAGCGTACCGCGTTGATCAGTTCGGGCGGTGGGGGCGTCCTTCGGTCAAGTCCCGCTGGTTCCTGACCCAACCCGGACTCGGCATGGAGCTCCCCCGACTTTGCGCTCGGCCGCGGCCGCCTGGTCACTGGAGAGAAGGTCTCCTCCTCGCTCGTGGCCCGGCACGCCCTGGGGCTTACCCAGAGCGCCATCGCCTTTCACGGGCACGGCGTCGGCACGCTGGGGTGGGGAAGTGGAAGTCGCCCATGCCCTGTCCCGCCACCAGAGCCTCGTGGCCGACGTCCTGGCCCACCCGCCCTACACCAACCTGCCGCACGTGTTCGTGGAGGTGGACCGCGCGTCGATGGCCTTCGGCAAGCACACCGCCAAGCTGACCACCTACGACGAGTACCGCACCAACGTGTGGAGGAGCACCGGCAAGCAAGCGTGGCTGACCCGCTACCCGCGCACCGAAGGTGACTTCCCGCCCGTGCTCTTCGTGTGCGGCGGAGCCGGCGCCACCGCGCTCGACAGCCGTACCGCCGTCCTGCTTGCCGCGGCGCACCAACTGGCCTCCGTCCGCACCGGCAAGCTCACCGTCGCCGCGACCACCCTCGCCAAGCTCCAGGCGGCTGCCCCGGCCGCCGACTGCCCGTGGCACCAGGGCGCACCGCCGAGCAACCTGAACCCGTACAGCAGCACGGACTACGCCGCCAGCAGCGCGCCAATCCGGGTCGGCTCCTACGGCGCCTGCACCGCCGTCTCCACCGAACCGTCCGGGCCGGCGATCACGGTGAACTGCTACATCACCAACAGCTAGGGCAACACCTGGTCGTACATCCGCGGCAGCGGCTGGGTCTACGACGGGAACCTGCGCAACGGCGGCTCCACCTACCCCCTGCCGCTTCTGATCCCTCGCCCGCCCCCCTGCTTCCGTCCGACCGACGTGAGCAGACCCAGCATCTCAGGGCACAGTGGTCCAGGATCCTCTCAGCCGACGCGGCGGCAGTGTTCGGACCAGGAGCGAGACCGACCTCGCGGGCTCCGTCCCCCTCGGGAATGGATCACGACGTTCCGTGGCTGTGGCGTGTGGAACACGTCGGGTGGCGATCGCGGTACCCGGTTCGCTATGTGAGGGAGTGTCAGCACCATGTCCATGACGCAGTCGGCCGTCGAACGTGTGCGGGTTTCCGCGGAGCCCGATTGGTACGAGTCGGCCGGTATCTCGCTCGGTATCAGGGCAGGGAATCTGGTCTTCACATCGGGGCAGGCCCCGATCGACGGCCAGGGGGCCACGGTCGGCGTGGGAGACTTCGAGGCCCAGGCCCGTCAGGCCTTGACGAATCTGGCCACGGTGCTGACGAACGCGGGCTCGAGCCTCGCCGACACGGTCAAGGCAACGGTGTTCGTCACCGACATCACACGGCAGGACGTCTACGCCGGACTACGCGCGGAGTACTTTCCGGACAAGCCGCACCTCGCGGAGTCGTTCGTCGAGGTTTCCTCGCTCGCCGGCCCTGACTGGATGATCGAGATCGAGGCGATCGGCCTCATTCGCTGAGGTACGCTCCCCGGTCACGTATCCGGCAGGAGAAGCCAGATCTCGGAGAAGGCGAGGCCGTGTTCGCGGGTGATCACCCCGCACGGACAGCCCAGTGAGATCTGGGGCCGGTCGCAGGTCACCGTCCACGGGCCGGTCATGCCTCCGCATGCCGGGCAGTGGACGGTCCGGGCCGTCCACACTCCCGGCGCGGGTCTGGCGTAGTGGCGGAATCGGCCGACGTACCGGATCTGCCAGGGCTCGACTTGAGGCGTGAGCGCGACGGTCCCGTCCGGGCCGGCCGAGGCGAGTGCGGCGAACAGAGTGATCAGATCGGGGAGCAGCGCCTCACCCGCCTCTGTCGGCGCGGTGGCCGGGCCGCCTGCTGCGGCCACCTGAGTGCCGTATCTCGGTGCCGCGGCGGCGGGCGGCGGGTTCGGTACGCCGTACCAGGGCAGGAAGGCGCGGGCGACGGCGGCCAGGAGGGCGGCCGCGGGTGGACTGACAGCGCCTGCGTCGAGGTGGTGAACGGTGGTCCGCAGGATGCGCTGGAGGCGCCGGTCCCGGTCCGTGGCCACCACCCGTGGGGCGGCTGCCCGCCGGGACGGCAGCGGAGCCGCGAGGCGGGCCAGAACCCGTGCTGCTGCTTCACGGTCCGCTGCGGCAGGGCGCCACCGTCCTGCGGCCAGGAACTGGCGCGCCCGCCCCGCCTCGCGGGTCAGGGCGCACGTCATCAACGGCGGCGGGTCCCAGGCCGTCCCGTGCGTCTGATGCCCGCTCGTCATGCACCCCTCCCCGTTCGCTGCTGCGGTGTAACCCCGCTGTCCAAGATGCTGGTGGACATCCCATCACACCAGCGGGTTGCCGAATCCATCGTGCAGGTCAGCGGTGGCTCGGAAGGAGGCGTACGGGGGATCGTCCGGGTCGTTCCGGCACAGGCCGCAACCGTGGTCCCAAGGGGCCGTCCGTCCTGGAGATGAGGCTCTGGTCCGGTTGGGCCGCTCTGCGTAGCCTTCCGGTGTGAGAAAGGAATGGCTGTTCACCACTCTCGGTGCGGTGGCATTCAGCGCCGTTCTCTGGGCCCCCGGCGGAACCGTTCACTTGGGCCTCGAGGAACACGCCCGCGGACGCTACGGCCTTCCCGAAGGTGGCGAGCGCTACACGTACGCCCTGTTCGCAGGCGGCGTGACCGCCCTGGGCTCCACCATGTTCCTCGCCGAACTCCGTGTTCCCCGCCTGGAAGACGCTGCTGCTTCCCGCGTCCGACCTGGCGTTCGGTGCTGCCTCGGTCCTGTTCCTGGGGCAGCAGACCCGGCACTGGATCGCCGCCTGCGCCATGGGCATCGCCTGCGTGGTGATCGCGCTGGCCGGCTCCGGCATGAGCGCCGGAGCCGGCCCTCCAGGGGTGAGCGCCCACCGGGCTGAGGACCGGGCCCCCTTCCCCCTGACTGCCACCGATCTTCGCCGTCCCGGCCGACACCGGCACGAGACGGTGGATGCCGGGCACCGCTGGGCGTGCCGGTTCGGGTCGCCGGTGCGCGGTGAGCCGGGCCGTGGAGCCGAGGAGTGGGTTTCCGAGTAACACGAAGGTTCGCCCCGTCGGGAAGAAGGGCGCACTCCCGGCCTGCTGCGGGAGCGCCCTACCCAGGGGTGCCCCCGGGCCGCCGCGCTCCGTGCGCTACGTCGGTACGACGGTATGGGCGTGCGGCCGGTGCCTGAAGAAGGCGAGGGCGAAGCGTGCCGGCTGAACCGCCCCGGACCACGCCCCGGCCGCCGATGCCCGGCTTCTGGCGGGCGCGCGCCTGCCGGGTGTACGGATGTGGCACTCCGGGAGCGACGCCGAGCCGACGCTGTGGCACCAGGACCGTACGGGGTCGGCCGCGTCCGTTCCGACGGGGACGTGTGGCAGTACGCCCGGCCGATCTGTGGGAGCAGACGACCCGCGTCCTGGACGAGTTCGAGGACTTCGGGCAGCCCACGCGGGACGGATTCGGACTGACGTGCGCGGTGGCCGGTGAGCAGCTGTGGGCGGGCAGCCCGCGGCGGATCATCGAACCGGCGCCGTGGGCCCCCCTCGAGGACTGGCCGACGTACGTGCCGGCCCGGCACGGGCGTGGCTGACACGGCGGCCCTGGCGCTGGCCGGGCTCCTCCCGTCCGTCGAGGCCGACGATCGGCAGGCCGCGTACTACCGGGATCGGCTCGACGACCCGGCTCTCTTGAAGGCCGCCGTCGCCGTGGCCGTGGAGGGAGCTGTGTGGCTCGCCGCGCCGGTCGGCGGGTGGCGCCGCGGCCGGTGGCCGCCGGTGTCGGAGGCGGTGACCGGGCAGGCCGAGCCCGTCCACGGCGGCCCCGACCAGGCCCACCGCCAGCGCCACGTCCCGCCACCCGGCACGGCGTCCCGTCCCGCTCCCCCGCTCCGCCACGGCCACACCCGACCCCCTCCACCCCGCACAGCAGCGTCATGGACACGGACACCGGCCCGTCACCGGGCACCGGTATCCGCCCACCACCCCGCCTGGCCACACGCCCGCCCCGCAAGCCTTCCGCGCACGTCGCGGGAGGGCGACGCGTATCCGTCTCCGGGGCACCGCCTGCGGCTACAGGGCCGGGGCGCGGTGCGTGGGGCGGCCGTCGAGGACCGTGAGGAGTACAGGCAGCTCCGCCAGGTCCGTGGCGGCCGTGGTGAGGGGGTTCTCGGCGAAGACGGTCAGGTCGGCGCGGTGGCCGACGGCGAGCCGCCCGGCCTCGTGCTCCTCGCCCGCCGCCCACGCCGTGTTGACGGTCATGCCCTGCAGCGCCTCCAGCGCGGTCAGCGCCTGCTCGGGCCCGTGCGGGGGAAGGGCCAGGTTCCGGCTGGGGCGGCGGTGGCGGGCGCCGGCCATCACGCCGAGCGGCGGGTAGGGGGCGATGGGCCAGTCGGAGCCGAGGACGACGTTCGCGCCGGAGTCCCACAGGTCGCGGCAGCGCCAGGCTCGGGAGGCGCGCTCCTCACCGAGACGGCGCGACCAGTTGTCGGTGTGGTCGGCCCGCGTGAAGTCGCAGCAGTGGGTGGGCTGCATCGACGCGGCCACGCCGAGCTCGGCGAAGCGGCGCAGCGTGTCGTCGGGCACGGTCTCGATGTGCTCCACCCGGTGCCGTACCCCGGCGCCGGGGGCCCCGGCCGCCTGGGCCTTCTCGACGGAGTCGAGGACGTGCCGCACCGCGGCGTCGCCGATCGCGTGGGTGGCGGTGGGCACCCCGGCGCGGTGCAGTTCGCCGATGACGCGGGTGTACTCGTCGGGGTCGGGCCAGAAGGCGGCAGTGGACTCGCCGTGGCAGTCGGGGCGCTCCAGCCACGCGGTGCCGTTGTCGATGGTGCCGTCCATGAACAGCTTGACGCCCGCCGTCCGCCACAGCGCGCCGCCCGTGCCTTGCTGGGCGATCAGCGCACGGATTCCGTCGGCTCCGGTGCCGGGCTGGCACCAGGGCGCGACGCGGAGCCGTACGGGAAGCTCGTCGGCGGCGTCCAGCTCGGCGTACAGGGCGAGGCTGTCGCCGTTGGCGTCCATGACGTGGCCCCCGGTGAGCCCCGAGGCGGCCATGCCGCGCAGGGCCTCGGCCAGGCGGGCGCGGCGCTCGGCGCGGGTGGGCTGCGGGGCGACCCGTTCGACGAGTTCGCAGGCGGCGTCCTCCAGGAGCAGCCCGGTCGGCCGGGCCGAGGCGTCGCACACGACCTCGGCGGACGCCTGGTCGAACGTACGCGGGCCATCGACACCGGCGATCTGCAGCGCCCGGCGGCTGGCCAGCGCGGAGTGGGCGTCGAACAGCAGGATGAGGGCCGGCACCCCGTCGAGTACGGCGTCGAAGGGGGCGGTTCCGACGGGGTGCCCGCCGAAGACGTTCGGGTCCAGGCCCCAGCCGTGCAGCCACGTGCCGGGGGCCAGGTCCCGTACCGCGCGGGCCAGGGCCTCGCGTACCTGGTCGAGGTCGCCGCAGGCGGACAGGTCGAGTCCGTGGGTGAGTTCGGCGCCGGTCACGGGGTGCAGGTGGCCGTCCACCAGGCCGGGGGTGACGACGGCGCCCTTCAGGTCGATGACGGTGGTGGCGGGGTCGGCGATGGCCCGCACGGCGCGGTCGTCGCCGAGGGCCGAGATGAGCCCCCCGGTCACGGCGAGGGCCGTCTCGGGCAGGAACGCGCCGGTGACCGGGTCGAGCAGGCGGGCGGAGAGCAGTACGAGACGGGTGCGCACGGCGGCGGCTCCTTGCGGGTGGGGTGGGGTGGGGTCGCTTGTGCCGGCCGGGAGGTCGAGACCCCGGCTGGTCAGGGCGTCCGGCCGGGAGGTCGAGGACCCCGGCTGGTCAGGGCGGGTTCCGGCACGGGCGGGCCATGTCGCGGGCCGGCGGCCGGAGCCCCGGAGGGGGCCAAGCCCCCGCGCAGGGGCAGTTAAGGATGAGCGGGCCAACTCCGCCGACCGGCAAGCGGAGTGCGGACGCGTCGGCCACGACCCGGTCGGGTGGGCGGAGTCACGGGCGAGCGGGACGTGTCGCGGACCAGCGGGCGGAGTTCGCCGTACGGGGCGTATCCCGGTCCGGCAGGCCCGGTTCCGGACGCCCGGGCCAGGTCCCGGCCGGGCGAGTGGAGTACGCGTCCCGGTCCGGCAGGCCGTTCTCCGGTCCGGGCGGGTCAGGAGACCGGGCACCTCGGGCGCCGACGCGCGAGCCCCGGCACGTGGAACGTCAGGTTGCCGCCCGGGAGTCGTCGTCCTTGGAGGACAAGGTGCCGTACGGGAGGCCCAGTTCACGCTCCGCCGTGGTGTGCGCCAGGCAGGCCACGGCCTCCGGGCGGGTGACGGTGCCGGTGTTGGCGTGGGCTCCCAGTCCGTCGAGCACGACCAGGATCTGGATGGTCACCGCGTACGGGTCGTCCGTACGGAACTCGCCCCGCTCGACGCCCTCGCGGATCAGCTCTTCCAGCCGCCCGCGCCAGGCGGCCTCCTGGACGAGGACCCGCTCGCGCAGGACGGGCCGGTAGCGGCTGAGGTGGCGGGCGTTGATCCAGAGGCGGCTGATGTCGTCGTACGCCTCTCCCGACGTGTGCGCGAAGAACCGCGCGAGCTGCCGGGTGGGCGGCAGGGGGCGGGGCGGGGCGGGGATCAGGCGGTCGAGTTCGCCACCGGCGGCACTGCCGAACGCCTCCGCGACGAGGTCCTCGGCGGACGGGAAGTAATGGCTGATCAGACCCGGCCGGACGGCGAGTTCATCGGCGATCCGGCGCAGCGTGACGCATTCGAGCCCCTCGGTGAGCGCGACCGCGCTCGCGGCCTCGACGATCTCCGCCCGACGGGCTTCGGGTGACTTGCGTACTCGTTTCCGCTGAACGCTTGACGACATACCGGTGATGCTATTGAGTGTGCGACCAATAAGCAACCAGGTGGGTTTCGACCAGCACTCCGGAGGGCCGCATGGCGTCCACGATCCCCGACCCGCAACCTCTGGACGGCCCGCCCGGGCCACCCGCACAGGCCGACCCCACACCCCCGTCCGAGCCACCCGCCCAGCCCGGCCCGGCAACCCGCCCCCAGCCCCCCGGACCGGTCGGCGGGCCTTCCCCGGCGGACGGGCCGACATCCCCCTCTGCCGCTCCTCCGCACAGCCCGTCGGCCTCCGGGCGCGCGGGCCGCATCGAGGCGCACGGCATCGACCCCATCCCCGACGCGGAGCGCCGCGGCCGCCCGCGCGACCTCTTCTCCGTCTGGGCGGCGGCGAACGTCAACTACCTCAGCCTGGTCATCGGCGGGGCGCTCGTCCTCATGGGCCTGAGCGTCGGGCAGGCCCTCGGCGTGCTGGTCGTGGGCAATCTGTTCTGGCTGCTCACCGGATTCCTCGCCACCTCCGGGCCGGCGGCCGGCGCACCGAGCGAGGTGATCACCCGGGCGATGTACGGGGTGATCGGCAACCGGGTCAACAACGCCATCGGCGGCTGGCTCGTCTCCGTCTGCTACTTCGCCCTCAACCTGGCCGCCGCGGCGAGCGCCGCGTTCGCGCTGGTCGAGATGGCGGGCGTCACCGCCGGTACCGGTGTCAAGGTCGCGGTCATCGTGGTCATCGCGGCGCTGACCCTGGCCATCAGCGTCTACGGCCACGCGACGATCATGAAGTTGTACCTTCCGATCACCCTGGCGCTCGCCGCCGCGTTCGCCGTGGTCGCCGTCGCCGTGGTGCGGCGCGCCGACTTCTCCTACCAGCCCGCCGAGCCGCTGACCGGCCCCGACCTGTGGGCGGTCCTCATCGCCGGCACCGCGCTCACCGCGTCGGGCCCGCTGTCCTACACGACCAGCGCCGACTTCTCCCGCTACCTGCCCCGCACCGCCTCCCGGGTTTCGATCACCCTGTGGACGGCGCTGGGCGCCTTCGTGCCGAGCGTCGCCGTGTCGTCCCTGGGCGTGCTCGCCGCGACCACGGTGGACATGACGGACCCGCAGAGCGCGCTGCAGCAGATCCTGCCGAGCTGGTTCACACCGGTGTTCCTGTTGGCGCTGGTCCTGGGGACGGTCTCCATCAACGCCCTGACCGCCTACAGCGCGGGGCTCGCCCTCCAGGCCGTCGGACTGCGGGTCCGGCGCTCCGTCAGCGTCCTCCTCGACGGCGCCGTCGCGGTCGCGCTGACGCTGTACGGGCTGCTCGTCTCCGACTTCCTCGACACGGTCAGCAACGCCCTGCAGGTGATCGTCGTACTGATCGGCCCTCTCATGGCCGTGTACGCCACCGACATCGTGCTGCGCCGGTGCCGCTACGACGGCGCCGCGCTCGCGGACGAGTCCCCGCGCAGCCCCTTCTGGTACAGCCGCGGCGTCAACCGCGCCGGTGCCCTCGCCCTCACATCGGGCGTGGTGGCGGCGTCCCTGTGCGTCAACACCCTCTACCCGGGGCCCGTCGCGGCGACCCTGGGCGGCGTGGACCTGTCGCTCCCGGCCGGCATGGCCGTCTCCGCCGTCCTCTACGCGATACTGATGCGGGCCGATCGCGCGGTACGCGCCGCCCGTTCACCGGTCTCGTGACGGAGCGAGGGGGCAGGTCCGTGATCACCCAGGGCGTACGGGTCACCGAGCGCTGCCCGCACTGCGGGGGCGTACTGACGCGGGACATCGGCCAGTTCATGGAACGCGGCGTCGCGCGGTGGAGCATCGAGACCGGCTGCGAGGACTGCCCGCACGGCGGGTGCGAGCAGGGCTGCGGCCGTGTGCCCGAGTACGTCCGGCAGGCCCTGCTGCGCAGCCACGGGCCGGTACGGCTCCGCCCGCAGGGTGAACCGCCCCGCACGGCTGTGGTGATGAGGGCCCTGCGCGAGGCCTTTCCGGCCCTGCCCCCGGAAACGGCGCGCGCGCTGGCCGACGAGCTGGCGGGTCCGGGACTCACCGGGACCCTGGTGGAGATGGAGCATCTCGCTGGTCGCCTGCGCGCCCGGTCGGTCACCGTGGTCGTCGAGCCGCTGGGCGCGCGAGGAATGAGGCGACGGGTGGGCTGAACCAGGCGGCCGTCCAGCCCTCCCGTACGGGCCCGACCCGCAGACCGGCGGGTTCGCCCTAATGGACGAGGATGACCACCGGCCGTCTTTCACCCGGGCAACTAGCCGCCCTTGGAGGCCATGTTCAGCGACGTCGCCCACCTTTCGTCCGGCCAGGGGTCCAACGGCGGTTAGGGAATTCGGGGTGGCGGTGCGCACACATCGCGGCGACTACGCGCCCATCGGCCGGTTCGGCGGCAGCGGCACCACCACTTGCGAAGACCCGAGCCCTGCTCACCCAGGTCGGACTGTCCACCCCGGATTCGCCGCGTGTCATGAACGACTTCTGGACCAACGCTCTACCAGGCCATCGACTGACGGCGAGCTCGACCGCTACTTCGCGGCTGGTGTCCGGGACGAGAGCCCGGGGCCGGCCGAGGGCATGCGGGCGTCCGACCCGGAGATGGCCGCCCTGCTGAGTCTGGCCGCGTGGCGGGTGTCACCGGCGGTGGAGGCCCGTTCAGCGCTGTACCGGTCGGCGCCGCAACGGGAGACGGCTGTCTTGCACGACCCGACGAGTCCCCCGGACGGCAACGAGACCCGGATGTCACGTTCGCTGTCCGCGGGCCGCCGTTACCTGACGACGGAGGTGTACGACGGAACGGCGACTCCGCGGACGCGCCACTACGCCATCCGTGCCGGGAAGCCGGCCGTCCTGGGCGGCGGCGGGAAGGCGTTCGGCACCGTGGCGCCGGACGGCAGGTTCGCCGTGTCCAAGGACGTCGTGCGGGACCTCGGCACGGACGAGCCCGTCGGGAGGGTACCGGAAACGGCGGGTACCGTCGTGGCGCCGGCGTCGGGCGGCGGGCGGGCGCTCACGGTCACGGAGGGCACGGGCAGCAACGTCGTCGACACGCGGACGGGCCGCACCCTGCTGCGGCTGTCCGCCACCGGCCCGGTCCTCTCCGACGACGGAAGGTATCCGGCGTCCTGTCCCTCGGGCGGTCACCCTCTACCTGTGCGACGTCGGCAGCGGTGAGCCGACGAGGATGCGGGACGCGGACCCCGTGTCGCGGTGCGACGAGACGTCCGCGGTGTGGTCCAGCGCCGACGGTTCCCGGTTGCTGACCAGTGCGGGCGGGCGTCTGTACCTGTGGGACACCCGTTGGAAGCTGGTCTCGGGCGGCGGCCTGAACGGCGACGCCGAGGAGGTGACCGCCGCCACCAGCCCGGACGGGCGGCTGGTCCCAGGGTCGACGACGGTGCCGTGGTCCTCTCCCCCGCCGAGGACGTCGAACGGCCCCCGCTGACACACGAGACGAGTGCATGGGGCGAGGAGTCGTACCCTGAGGACGGCGGGCGGACACTGGCGATCGACTCCACGGCGCGCGAACTGGTCCACGTGGACGGCGCTTCGGTGCACATCCTGGACTCGGACGTGACACGTCTTGCGCGGCGGGCGGAGCAGGAGGTGATCGGCAGCTACGGCCCCGGGGCCGCGAGCCTGCGAACGGTGCACACCACGGAGGGGACCTCCCGAGTGCGGTCCTGGCCCGTTCCGGAGGCGACGCACCCGAACGGCGCCTCACCGGACATGAGGTCTGACGTGGCCGTCACCGCCGAGGGCTGGCTGGGCCCCGTCTCGGAGAGAGCGATCTTCCGGCCGCGTTCAGCGCGGAGGGGGCCCTGGTGGCCTACCCCGACGGGAGCCCGCCGAGGGCGAGGCGTTCGACGTGGTGGTGCAGGGCGTGCGCACCGGAAAGGTCCGCCACTCCGTCGCGCTGGGCGACCCGGAGCGGGGCAGGGCCGTCGCCCTGGCCTTCAGTGCCGACGGGCGCACGCTCGCGGTGAGCCGGTTGGTCCGCGTCGACCAGGAGGGACGGTCCGTCGACGTCGTGGACGTGGGGACGGGCAGGAAGACCCGGACGCTGGACGGCGTAGGCGGCTACGGGATAGCGCTGGGCGGCTCCGGGGACGATCTGGTTCTCGCCACCACCTCCGGGGACCGGGCGAACCTGTCGGACGGCACGATGGCGCCCGGCGCGCTCGGCACGGTGGAACTCGGTGCCGTGGCGTTCAGCCCCGACGGGAAGACGCTCGCGGCCGCCGAACCGAACGGCGTCGCGCTGTGGAACGCGGAGGGGACCCGGCGGGTGGGGCGGCTGCCCGGACCGGCGGGGACCAGTGACGCCGGGGTCTCGCGGCTGAGGTTCTCCGCGGACGGTCACCGGCTCGTCGGCGTGGTGGGGGGCGAACGGGTCCAGATCTGGGACGTGCGCTCCCAGCAGTCGCTGGGCGGTGTCCTTCCCGGTGTCGAGGGTGCACCGGGCGAAGAGCCTGACCCGGGCGGAGTGGGAACAGAACGTGCCGGACGCGCCGTACCGGAAGGTCTGCGGCTGAGGGGATGCGCCTGAGTGGCTGCACACACCCGGCGGCTGTCGTCCGGTGGGGACACGACGGGGGCAGGTCCGTCGCCGATGTCGCGCAGGGCCGGGCCGGGGGCCACGGCGTCCACGGGTCCCGGCTGCAGGACGCAGAACGGACATGCGCGTCTCACGGCTGATGCGGCGCTCGGGCCGGCGCTGCTGACGCAGTCCGGCCTGGCATGCCGGGCGCACGGTCCGCGACGCTGCCGCTTGCGGTGCGGCACGCGCGCCGACTGCCCCCGCCCCGTCCCGGGTGCTCCCGGGGCGGGGCTCCCTTTCCTGCCGAGCGGCCGAAGGGCCGAAGGGCCAAGGCGACACCACGGTGGCGCGGTGTCGGGGGGCGTGCGTGTCAGATGAGGCCTTGGGCGAGCATGGCGTCCGCGACCCGTTCGAAACCGGCGATGTTGGCACCGGTGACGTAGTCGCCCGGGGCGCCGTAGCGCGCGGCGGTCTCGTGGCAGGTGGTGTGGATGTCGTTCATGATGCGGGCCAGTTCCTCTTCCACACGGTTCGGTGTCCATGCCGTACGCGCGTGGTTCTGCGCCATCTCCAGGGCGCTGACCGCGACCCCACCCGCATTGGCGGCCTTGCCGGGACCGAAGGCGACCCCGGCGCGCTGGAACAGGTGTACCGCCTCTGGCGTGGTCGGCATGTTGGCGCCTTCGGCGACCGCCTTCACGCCGTTGCGTACGAGCGTGGCCGCGTCGTTCTCGTCCAGCTCGTTCTGGGTGGCGGAGGGCAGCGCGATGTCCGCCGGGACCTCCCAGACCCGTCCGCCGGGTACGAACCGCGCCGAGGCGCCGCGCCGCTCGGCGTAGTCACTGACCCGCCCGCGTTCCACCTCCTTGACCTGCTTGAGCAGTTCGACGTCGATGCCCTTGTCGTCGATGACGTACCCGGTGGAGTCGGAGCAGGTCAGCGGGTTGGCGCCGAGGGCGAGGAGCTTCTCGACGGTATAGATGGCGACGTTGCCGGAGCCGGAGACGACGGCCGTCTGCCCTTGCAGGTCCTCGCCGCGCTCCCGCAGCATCGCCGCCGCGAACAGCACGCTCCCGTACCCGGTGGCCTCGGGTCGGATCGCCGAGCCGCCCCAGCCGGTCCCCTTGCCTGTGAGGACGCCGGCCTCCCAGCGGTTGGTGATGCGCCGGTACTGTCCGAACAGGTAGCCGATCTCGCGCCCGCCGACTCCGATGTCACCGGCCGGCACGTCGGTGTGCTCGCCGATGTGGCGGTACAGCTCCGTCATGAAGGACTGGCAGAACCGCATGATCTCCGTGTCGCTGCGGCCGTGCGGGTCGAAGTCGCTGCCGCCCTTGCCGCCGCCGATGCCGAGGCCGGTCAGCGCGTTCTTGAACACCTGCTCGAAGCCGAGGAACTTGATGACTCCGAGGTTGACGGACGGGTGGAAGCGCAGGCCCCCCTTGTACGGACCGAGCGCGCTGTTGAACTCCACCCGGAAGCCGCGGTTGACGTGTACGCGGCCCTGGTCGTCCTGCCAGGGCACACGGAAGATGACCTGGCGCTCCGGCTCGCACAGCCGCTCGATGAGGCCGGGCTCGGCGTACTCCGGCCGCGCGGTGAGCACAGCTGCCAGTGTCTCCAGCACCTCGTGCACGGCCTGGTGGAACTCCGGCTGGGCGGGGTTGCGCCGCTCGATCTCGACGCGCAGGGCGTCGAGCCGGGTCTTGTTGTCGTCTCGGGTCGTCACGTGAGCCCTTTCTGACACGGCTGTTACCGGTACGAGACCGGTGGTGGGCGCTCGGCGCCGTTGCCGCGCGCGGGACGGGCCGTCCTGAGGACGCTCGTCGGCACGTCGCGCCGACGACCCGCCCGACGGCCGACCCCTCAGTGTTACCCCTGTGTAAAGCCCGAGGCCAGCGTGGGTGCGCCACTGTCCGGAATCTGAGACCCGGGGAGGGGTGGGCGGGGCCCTTCGTCGACGTGTAAGCCGTGGCACGCGGCCGAGGGCACCGGCGTCACGAACTGGTGGGACAACGGCAACGGGGCGGTCAGCAGCGACAGGCCCGCGGACAACGTGGCCACCGTCTACTACAGCACCGAGAAGAACTGGGCCTCGTACCGCCTCCACTACGCACCGGTCGGCGGCGCATGGACCACGGCTCCGGGCGTCGCGATGGAGGCCGCCTGCGCCAGGTGGGTGAAGAGGACCGTCCCTTTGGGCTCCGCCACCGGCCTCAAGGCCGCCTTCAACAATGGCTCCGGCACCTGGGACAACAACGCCGCGAACTACGCGCTGGGCACGGATGACGAGGATCAGGCGCCGCTCGTCGCGGCGGGATCGCAGGTCCGCAGCCCCGTGACGTAGTTGCCGTCCGTTCCGTAACCGGCGAAGGTCGCCGACTGCCCGGGCTGGATGACGCGGCAGGGAGCCCACTGACCGTTCGTGTACTCGACCGTGACGGCGACGGTTTCGCCACAGCCGTTGAACACGTCGGTGTAGCGCCAGCTCTGCGAGTACTGCACGCACTCCGGAGCCGCGGATTCGGTGGCCGCCGAAGCGGACGGGGCGGCGGCCAGGGCCACGAGGAGGCCCGCCGCGGTCACGGCGGCGAGGGTGGCCGGATGCGATCCGCGCTTCATGAGGTTGCTCATGCTCCGCATCTTTGAGACCCACAAGAGCTTGCGCAACTTTCTGCAAGACTTTTCAGTCACTCGCCGGATTGCCCTATTAACCCGCAGGCCAGCTGCTGTTCCAAGCGTTGAAAGGCGATGCACGCCTGACACTCAAAGCAACCGGGACAAACTCACGGCGTACATGCCGTCAACGCCGTCGAACTGTTCGGACCATCGACGGAGCCTGCCGCGCCACGCGGTTCACAGTGGCCTGGATTGACTGGTCGGCGCCAGGCTGAGGGCACGCCGTCACGCAGACCGAGTGCGTGCGCGCACACGAAAGCGGCCTGACTCCCTTCGTCCCGCCGACCCGGCCTGACCCGCCCGGAAGGCGGTTGCCTGTGAGACGACCGGAGAGGTGCGCAGGGCGCGGCTGGTCAGATCGGTACCGGACGGGACGGGTGGGCAAGCACGCGAAATCTCCTGGCGGACGGGTGGTCTTGGTCGTGAACCCGTCGGCCAGGAGCTTCGCCACATCACCGCACCGCTGTGAGCCCTCAACTCCCTCGGCCCGCACGGGGATCCGAAGTCGATCTCAATAGGTAAGGCGCGGAGGGCTGGACACCCCGGTCTCCCGGTCGCTGAGCCTGGCGTCCAGGGTCTCCTGAGCCGTGCGCATCGCCTCGGCGTACTTCGGCTCGGACATCCGCTGCCAGGCAACGTCCGGTTCGACGTTCTCCACGCGGCTCACCACCCACCAGATGTTGCCGAACGGGTCCTGCACTCTGCCGCCGCGGTCTCCCCACGCACTGTCGGCGGCCTCAGTGATCACCTGCGCCCCGTGCGCGACAGCAGCGGCCATGGCGGCATCGGCGTCCGGGACGTAGGCCCGCAACAAGGACGGCATCGCCGGCCAGTCGGGCCGTCGGTCGAAGGCCAGGACGACCGTGTCGCCGACTCGGATCTCGCCGTGGCCGATGGTGCCGTCCTCGACCGGCACCCGTGCGATCTCTTCGCCGTCGAACGCGGCGGTGATGAAGTCGAGCAGTGCGCCGGTGTCATCGGTGACCACCCACGGCGCGACGCTGGTGTAGCCCTCGGGTGCCGTGTGACTCATCGGCCTCGTCCCTCCTGTGGCTCTTCGTGATGTGATGACACTAGGAGGCGTCCAGGACAGGTTGAGTCCTCGATGGATGATCCGCGGGGAGCCGACTGCTTCCGCGATGTGACTACGGCCGGGAACGCTGATCAGTCCTGCGGCTCACCTCGTGGTTCAGGGCTCGGCTGTCCGCACTGCCGGGTGCCGGTGAACAGGCGACAGCGCCGTGGCAAGTGCGCCGCGCACCCGCCACCGCGACAGCCGGGCCGCCCCACAATCGGACTGGCGCTCCTTCGGATCATCTGATCGTTGGTCGGTGTGTGTCGTTGACTGATGCTCAGTAGGCGAGGATTGAGCCGTTCCTGCCGGATCGGACGCCGAGGCGGGGTGGGCGGCGGCCTGATCACCGGCAGGTGATCGACGCGATCGCGTTCAAGTACCGCACCGGCACCCGTGGATGGACCTGCCCGAGCACTTCGGTTTGTGGAAGGGGGTCCACAACCGGCTGCGGAAGTGGGCTGTCGACGGCACCTGGGAGAAGGTCTTCACCGCTCTGCTGGCCCAGGCCGGCGCCGAGGGCGACCTCGACTGGATCGTCTCTGTCGACTCCACCATCGTCCGGGCTCATCAGCACGCTGCCGGGGCCCGTCAGAAGGGGCCTTGGCGGGGGAGCCGGACGGCCATGCCCTGGGACGCTCCGCGGCGGACTGACCACGAAGGTCCATCTTGCCGCGGACAGCCGCTGCCGCCCGCTCGCGTTCGTCCTCACGCCCGGACAGGCCGGTGACACACCGGCGTTCCCCGAGTCATGGCCCGGCTGCGAGTGCCACGACCGGTCGGCCGGCCCCGGACCACACCGGAGATGGTCCTGGCCGACAAGGCCCACTCATCCCGCGCAATCCGCAGTCATCTGCGCCGAAGGATCCGGGCGGTGATCCGTCAGCCCTCCGGCCAGGTCGCCAAGCGCAAGAAGCGAGGCCGGTCCGGCGGTCGCCCGCCTGCCTTTGACCGCGAGGCTTATAAGCAGTGCAACACCGTCGAACGGTGCATCAACAAGCTCAAGCCATGGCGCGGCCTGGCCAGCCGCTACGACAAGAACGCCACCATCTACCTCGCCGGACTCCACATCGCGCCACCATCTACCCATCTACCTCGCCGGACTCCACATCGCCGCCATCTTCATCTGGTCGGCGAGATGATCCGAAAGAAGCCGCCTAGCCCGAGGTGGAGCCGAGCCGCCATGGGGTCGGTTCTGGGGGGCGGCACAAGACACTGTTCACTGTCAGGGGCCCTCAGCGGAGACATGGCGAGCCGGCTCTGCGGCCAGGCGCCGCATCACTGTGCGGTTGGCGCGTCGCATCGTGGCCCGGATGGCGGGTGCCAGCAGGCGCTCGGCGAGAGGGGCGCACGTCCAGGTGTAGGTGAAGGAGACGCGGCTTCCGCCTGCGGGCAGGGGGTCGATGATGTAGGTGCCGTGGGCCAGGCGGCGGCCGGCCGCGCTGACGTTGCGTTCGACGATGCGCCGTGGGGGGTCGGCCTCGACGGCCTCGATGCTGACGTCGGTCTTCGTGCCGCCGAGCGTGGCGGTGACCGTGGCGAACGATCCGACGCCGCGGTCCGGCCCGCTGTAGCGCCAGCGGGTCAGGTAGTGGTCGGTGAACCGCTGGTGGTGAGCCATGACATCGAGGAAGTCGTAGACCTGCTGCGGTGTCTGCGGTACGTCGATCGACACGGTGACCGGCTTGTACCACACGGTACATGCGGCATGTACCTGCCGGTACACTCGCGACGTGGTGGATACGGACGGCTCGCATACCCGGAGCGAAACACCCCCGGCCCCGGCAAGGGCCGGCGAACCCGGCTGGTGGACGCGGCCGTCGACCACGTCGCCGAATACGGCATCGCGGACCTCAGCCTGCGCCGCCTGGGCGCCGCGATCGGCGTCAGCCACCGCATGCTGATCCACTACTTCGGCTCCAAGGAACAACTGCTCGCCGAGATCGTCCGGACGTCGGAACGGCGTCAGCGCCACCTCCTCTCCGGGCTCCGCCTCGAGCACGGCCTCTCGCCCCGCGATGCCGCGCGGCTGCTCTGGCAGCACTTGACCGAGCCGGCGCTGGCCGGCCAGGAGAGGCTCTTCTTCGAGATCTGCGGGCAAGCGCTGCGGGGCCACCCCGAGGCCGCCCGCGTCCTCGACGGGCTCGTGACGGACTGGCTCGAACCGCTCGCGCACGCCGAGCTGGCCGCGGGAGCAGACCCCGCAACGGCCCGGAGCCGCGCCCGGCTTGGTCTGGCCACCGTCCGCGGACTGCTGCTCGACCTGCTCGCCACCGGCGACCGCGTCGGCGTCGACGCGGCGATGGAGGAGTTCCTCCGGCTGTACTACCCGCCAAGTGACGGGGTCACCGGTCAGCGAAGCGACGCGACCTGACCGAGCACCAGTCGGCACGGCTGATGTGAGTACGGGGACGGGCCGGGTTCTGGTGGGGGCGGGACCGGCTCGGATGGTCAGGGTCCGGTCGTTTGTCAGTGGTGGGTGAGACGGTAAGGGCATCGAATCGGAAACGAGGGGGAGCCTTTTCATGTCCGGTAAGCAGAACTACATCAATCACGTCGCTCTCGTACTGGACGCCAGTTCGTCCATGTCGCATCTGCGGGGCAAGGTCGTCGAGGTGGCCGACCAGCAGATCGCCTACCTCGCCCGGCGCTCCCGGGAGTTGGACCAGGAGACCCGCGTCACGGTGTACGTCTTCGCCGACAAGGTGGAGTGCGTCATCTACGACAAGGACGTACTGCGCATGCCGTCGCTCAAGCAGTTGTACCGGGTCGGCGGGATGACGGCCCTGCTGGCGGCGGCGCTGAAGTCGCAGGCGGAGCTGGCGCAGACGGCGCAACTGTACGGCGACCACAGCTTCCTGACGTTCGTGCTCACCGACGGGCAGGAGAACGCCAGCCACCGCTGCCCGGACGCCCCGGTCAGGGATCAGCGTCAACTGGTCGAGGCCGTGGCCAAGATGATCGAGACGCAGGACGACAACTGGACGCTGGCCGTCCTGGTGCCAGACCAGATGGGCAAGCGCGAGGCCATGGCGTGCGGCTTCCCCAAGGACAACATCGCGATCTGGGACGCCACCAGCACACAGGGTCTGGAGGAGGCCGGGCAGGTCATCCAGGCGGCCACCGAGAAGTTCATGGTGGGCCGCGCCAAGGGCATCCGGGGATCGCGGGCCGTGTTCTCCACCGGCGCGGAGGTCGTCAACAAGGACGCCATCAAGGCAGCTGGACTGACCCCGGTGAAGCCGTCGGCGTACGAGCTGATCCCGGTGGCCCGTGACGCGGCGATACGGGACTGGGTCGTCGAGTCCGGGCACACCTACCGCACCGGGTGCGCGTTCTACCAGCTGAGCAAGTCGGAGAAGATCCAGGCGCGGAAGCAGATCGCGGTGCTGGAGAAGAAGACGGACCGGGTGTACACGGGTCCGGAGGCCCGAGCCCTGCTCGGCCTGCCCGACGTGGAAGTGCGGGTGAAGCCGGACCACAACGACGACTTCACGATCTTCGTGCAGAGCACCAGCGTGAACCGCAAGCTGGTACCGAACACGCGGCTGCTGCTGATGAAGTGACACCCGAGCGCCCCGGCGCCCCGCCCCAGGAGTCGCGGCGGGTGCCGGGCGTACCACCAGCTGCGGCGGGCGCGGCATGGGGGTTCGAGTCGTGCGGCCGAGACCACCGCCCTCGACAGGGCCGGCTGTTCCTCCTGGGCGCCATATGCTCCGCTGAGCTTCGGCAACCAGTGCTCGCTCACGGTTGTCCCGTCAGGAGCGAACTTCACCTTCGAGATCCCCGAGGGCGAGGACCCGTACTGAACGTCATGGGCATGCCCTGCGGACACGACTGCTCCCCACGCCTGCCAGGCCGAGATCGCTGACCCTTCAGTCACGGCCTCGCGGCTCGTCGGCTTCCGGGCGCTCCGCCAGTTCCTTGATCCGCAGCAGGCGGTTCTCCCAGGAACGGCCGATCCGGTCGAGTTCGCGGGCCAGCGCGCCGAGCCGGGCGCCGACGACCACGTGAACGACCTCGCGCCCGCGCTGCTCGGACTCGACCAGCCCGACCTCGCGCAGCACCTCCAGGTGCTTGGCGATCGCTTGTCGGCTCACCGGCAGGACCCTGGCCAACGCGGACGCCGACATGGGGGCCTCACCGAGCCGGGTGAGTATCTCCCAGCGCGTCGCGTCACCGAGCGCGGCACACATGACGGGAGGAGCGGGGTCGGTCACGGCTGCCTCGTGGGGGCCGCCGCGATCTGCTCAACGAACTCCTTCCCCGCCGCCAGCTCGGTGAGCCAGCCCTTGTCGTTGCCCTCGCGCTCCTTCAGCCACGCTGCCGGGTCGTCGGCGAGGCTGGAGAACCCGCTCTCCACGACGCGCAGGGTCACGCCGCCGCCGTCCCGCTCGTCGATCCAGAACTCGACCAGAGTGGAGGGCGTCGAGTCGTCCCGGTACGGCGTGCCGATCCAGCGGAACGCCGCGTAGCGGGGCCTGTCCAGCTCGACCGTACGGAACCGGAACTCGCCCAGCGACGGATGGCGCACCACGGCCACGTCGCCCTCGTAGCGCAGGTCCGGCTCGGCCTCGACCGTGCCGTCGTTGATGTACCAGCCGGGGCGTGCGACCAGCTCCCATACCCGCTCGGCCGGGGCGTCGATGTCGATCTGCCGTGCGATCCGGTCGAGCTCGGCCAGCTCCGCTTCGGTGTGGGTGACGTCGTTCATGAGTCTCTCCCTCGCGACTTGTCCTGCAACTTCATGGTTGCATAACCCCTGATCATTGCAATCTGCGGGTTGCAGTTTCTGTCGTGGTCGGGCGCGTTCCCGGTCTGCGGAAGGGTTGACCTTCGTGGGGCAGGGTGCCGGTCTGCCCCACGGCCGATGATCAGAGCTGGTTCGCGACCCGTCGGCCGAGCTGTTCGAGGAGTTCCCGCAAGGCGGCCGCGACGAGATCGAGGTCGTCAAACGAGGCGGTACTGGCCTTCCAGACTTGACCGCCGCCTCCGAACTTGAGGAGGTGGCCCCCGCCGTCGCTCGCGAATGCCGGCGCGATCCATTCGCCGCCGATCGGAGCGGGGCCGTACGCGGCATCGCGGTGTACCGGTCCGGGCGGCCGCCGCCCCCACTCCCCCGCAGGTGACGCCCCCGGCGCGTCTGGTCAGTCGGACGGCTCGTGGTGCCGCTCCCGTGGGGCCGTTGTCGTGCGTGTCCCCGTGGGGACGGGGCGGAGGCGGTGGTACGCGTACAGGGCCGCCAGGACGGTGCCGGCACCCGACAGCAGGATCAGCGTGCGCGCCCCGAGCAGCACATCGGGCGTGCCGAGCAGGTACCCGACGGTGACGCAGGTGTTGGCCATCGCCCGGTAGCACGCCCAGGCGACGCCGTGGTCCGACGCGGGCACATGCCGGTGCATCAGGGTCCGTACCCCGGCGTTGTGCGCCCCGTTGCCGAAGCCGCCCGCCAGGAACGCCACGGCGATCACGCCGGTCAAGGGGATCAGGCCCTCGGTCAGAAGCGCCGCGCCCATGAGCGCCGCGCCGCCGCCGACCAGCAGCGTCTCGCGGCCGTCCAGGCGGGACCAGCCCGCCAGCAGCGCACCGGGCACGGACCCGAGCGCCCAGGCCGAGAGCAGCAGCCCGTACACGCTGTCGCTGGCCGTGACCTCGCGGAGGTAGAAGACGCCCGCGACGCCCTCCACGGCGGTCGCCAGGATCGTCACCGCGAGCACCGGCAGCAGGGGGCCGATCACGGTGTTGTGGCGCAGGAGCCGGAAGCCGCGCCGGGCCGGCTCGCGCAGCGGCTCCGCCGCGGGGGGCGGGACGGCACGGGATGGCGCCGCGAACGCCGCCGCACCCGCCACGGCGAGGAACGACAGCGCGTCGAAGCCGAGAATCCACGCGGTGCCGAGCGACGTGTGCACGGCCCCGCCGACGCCGGGGCCGAGAAGTGCGGCGGCCGATGTCGCGGTCGTCATCCAGCTGTTCGCCCGGGCGATGCGCCCCGTGCCGGTCATGGCGGGCAGCAGCGCGAAGCAGGCTGCGCTGGTCGCGACGGCGAGGACGCCCGACACGGCCAGCAACGCCACCCGCAGGTGGAACCCGTCGACCAGCGCCGCGGCCGCGAACAGCGCCGCCTGCCCCAGCGACCCCGCCAGCCACACCCGCCGCGCGTCGTACCGGTCGACGAGGGCTCCGGCCGCCGGGGCGAGGAAGACCGGGGGGAGCAGGTCGGCGAGGAAGACCTCCGTGACGCGCCACGTCTGCCCGTCGGCCGCCGCGTCCAGCACGAGCGCCAGCGAGGCCGCCGCGTCACCGGTGGTCGAGACGAATGTGGTGACGACCACGGCGAGGAGCGCCGCCGTGCCGTGCCGCCGCCCCGTCACGTCCGCGTTCCCCCCTGCGGTGGACGGGGCGTCCTGCGCAGCAGCAACGCGTCGCACGGCCATCCCTCGGCGCCGCCGTCATCGACGACGGCGATGTCCTGCGCGACGAGGTCGAAACCGTGCCCGCCCACCGCGGCGAGCACCTCGCTCGTCGTCCACACCCGTTCGCGTACCAGGCCGAGGACGCCGGGGAAGCGGTCGTCGTCGTACTGGATGAAGTAGTTCTGCCGCAGGTCGTTGTCACGTTCCGGTGCGAAGTCGATGCCGCGCCAGATGAGGCGGCGGTTGCCGTCGGCGTCGCGGAACGGTACCGCGTCCATCGCCCGCCCGAGTTCACGGAACAGTCCCGGTACGTGGTCCTGGTAGACGAGGAACGCCGCGTGCCCGCCCGGCCGCAGCACGCCGTGCAGGAAGCCGAGGAGCCGGTCGAGGTCCCGGTGGGTGCGGAAGCTGTTGACGGTGACGCTGCCCATCACGGCGAGGTCCGCCTCCACCGCCGGTCCGTCCGCAGCCGTGACGTCCAGGTGCCGGAAGTGCACGCCGCTCTCGCCCGCGAAGCGTTCCTCGAAGCTCGCGCGCGCCGCGACGGACGTGTCGAGGCCGATGTGGTGGGCGCCGATGCCGCGCCTGCGCAGGTGCCACAGGATGCGGCCGTCGCTGCATCCCACGTCGACGACGGTGCTCGGCGCGACCTGTGAGGCGAGCCGGGCGAGCGCCGGTACGTCCCACTCCTGCGGCCAGGCCGCGTCGCGCGAGTACGCGAAGAAGTCCGCGTCGTAGTAGCTGAGCAGCGGGATGCCGGGGAACTGCCGTTGGATGGCGAGGAAGGGCCCGAAGAGGGGGTCGTCGCCCCGGACGTCAGACACCGATCGACTCCAACTGCCGCTGGGCGTCCGCGTCATGGGTGTGGTCCACGCCGACGCCGAGGTCGGCCAGGGCCGCGGCGTGCAGCTCGAACGCCGACACGAGCCACCGGGTCAGGTCCCTCCCGTCGGGGCCGAGGGCCGGGTCGAGCGCGCCGCTGGCCGCGACGAGCCAGAAGAAGCGGGCCCTGCCCCAGTACTCGGTGAGGCGCTCCGCCGCCGTCGGGTGGGGGAAGCGCTGCCGGTGGAGCGCGACGAAGAAGGCCATGAGGTGGGTGTACACGTGGAGGGTGGACAGGACGCGCAGGCAGTCCATCACCCTGCGGCGGCCGTCGACGGGACTCCACGGGATCGTGAACACGGGCCCCTGGAGGAAGTCGAAACCGGGCCGCACCACCCGCCGGGTCGCGATCAGGTCGTACAGCTTCTGGTGGCACGCCTCGTGGAACAGCGCGTCCGCCGTGGCGACCACGTCGTCGAGTACGCGGCTGCTCAGCACCGACACGCGTGGGGCCGGCACGACGAACGCGGACTCGATGGTGTCGCTGTCGACGAGCAGCGTCCCGGAGACGCCGGCGAGCGTGGACGGGGCGAGGCCGCCGATGGTGTCGGTGAGCAGGGCGACGCCCGCTCGGAGCCGGTCGGCGTGGCGCGGAGTGACGTCGGTGAAGGTGACCGCGTGCGGGAGGTCCCCGGCGACGTTGTCGAGCAGGCGTCGGCTCGCGGGGCTGTCGGACCAGTCGGCCGCGAGCGCGTAGCCGTCCGCGACGGGAAGGCAGCGGGCCCCGCCGCGCGGGCCCTCCAGCAGCGCGGCGGCGTCGGACAGTACGGCCGCCGCGGTCGCCGTGTCGGCGTGTACCAGCAGCGCCTTGGAGGCCCGGTCCATCGCCCACCGGCGGAGACTGGCGTCGATCATGTCGTCGGCCGCGGGGAGGCTGACACCGGTGGCGTGGGTGAGCACCTCGGCGAGGCCGTCGTGGAAGGTGGCGAGGTCCTTGCCGAGCCCTCCGGAGTCACCGAAGGGCCCGCTCTGCAGCACGGCGATGCATTCCAGCTGGGTCACTGCTCGTCCTTGTTCCTCGTAGGGCGTTCCTCGTAGGGCCGGGTTGCGCGGGCGGGAGGCACCGAAGTGCCGCCCGCCCGCGCGCCGCGTCAGACCATGCGGGGGTACTGCGCCTGCGCCTGGATGTCCGGGACGACGACGGCGGACACGTGCTGCGAGTCCTGCGTGACGTCGATCTCGGCGAGCAGTCCGTCGAACTCCTGCTCCTGGACGGCGGTCTCGTGAGTGATCTCCATGGTTCACCTCCTTTCGGCGGCTTCCGGCGGGCCGGCCGGCGGATGTCCGGCCGGAGTCTGGGGCGGTGCCCGGCGTCCCCGAGGGGACGGGGTGTCTTCCCGGCTCGGCGGGCGTGTCCGGTTGGGTACGGGGGTGTCCTGTCGGCTCGGGGGCCGCGTCCGGTCGGTGGCGGGGTCGTGTCCGTCCTGGTGTCGGGGCAGGGTGCGCCCGGCCCGGGGGACGCGGCCCTCGTGGGGCGGAGCGCTGTACGGCCGGGGCAGGAGGCCCGCTCCCCGAGGCCGCGGTGACCGCTCTCGGCTCCAGGAGCGGGGCCCGCGGGGCTCAAGGGCTGGTGTCCGCTCGGCTCAGGGGGCGGGGTCCGCTCGGTTCGCGGGGTCCTCTACGAGGCGGCCGAGGCCAGCGGTCCGCAGCGCCCCGACGGCGTCGTCGAACAGCCGGTCGCTGGTGTCGCCGTCCGTGCCGCGCCGGGCCATCAGGCCGCGGAAGCGCTCCCGCAGGGACTCCGCCCGCTCCGGCTGCTCCGGCGGTGCCGACTGCGACTGTGACTGCGACTGCGCCAAGCGGATGAGGAGGACGGTGACCGCGTCGACGATCATGACGGTGGGCGGCTCCTGCGCGAACAGGAAGTACCGGCCCTTGACGGACATCGCCTCGATACGGACGCCGGGGGGCGAGGAGGTGCGCGCAGCGCTCATGGGGAGACCAGATCCTCTCGGTTCCACGTGCCGGTGGGGTAAGGGGCGAGGGCCAGTCCGGCGGTCGCGCCGGCCGCGGCTGCCGGGGCGAGCACGTCCTCGGCCAGCCAGTCGCGCAGCCGCGTCCCGTCCGGGCCCAGGTGCTCGACGACCTCCGGGAACCGCAGCGCCTCGGCGAGGTAGGCGCCGCGCTCGTAAGTGGTGGCCAGGCGCGCCCGGGCCTCCGCGTGGTGCTCCCGGTGCGCGCCGGTGGCCAGCACCGCCACGTGGAGGGCGCTCAGGTGCGCGTACACGTGCAGCGTCGAAAGGAGCCGGTTGACGCCGAAGCGTCGCCGCTCCCCCATCGTCAGCGACCAGGGCAGCAGTACGCGGGGTCCCGCGGTGTCGCTCTGGCCCGGCCGCATCAGTCGGCGCACCAGCCGCAGCAGCGTGTACTTCTCGTGCAGCGACTCGTGCAGCAGGCACTCGCCCACCACCAGCGCGCTGTGCCCGCGCAGCAGCCCGTCGGAGACGAACACGGTCTCCGGCACCTGCGTGAGGTACATGCTCGGGATGTCGCACCGCAGGACGCAGACCAGGCGGACGAGCGACAGCGTGTGGCCGGTGGCCGCCGGCAGTGCCCGTTCCAGCAGCGCGACCCCGGCGGCGACGGCCTCACCGTCGCGGCGGGCGGGCGTGTGCCCGTCGATGTCGCCCGCGTACCCGCTGAAGTCCAGCACCTGCCGTGTGACGCGCAGCAGGGCGTCGGTACGCGGGTGCGCCCAGTCCCGTACGAACCAGGCACGGCGCCCGTCCGCCCACGGCGCCGGTCCGGTGGGGTCGTCGGCCGGTGACCCGGCGGCCTCCCCGTCCAGCTCCAGCGGCGAGAAGGACACCTCGGCGCCCGCGCGGTCGCGGTCGGCCCGCTCCGCGACGCGGACGAGCGCCTGGAGTCCGGACGTCGGCCGGACCTCCGGGACGCTCTCGCACAGGGCCCAGCTCTGGCCCTCGACCAGCGTGTCGCGGTCCGCCGCGAGGGCGTCGCCGTCCCCGAACATCCCGCTCGACAGCGTGGTGTCCAGCCCGGAGGCGATGGCGTGGTCGGACGTCATGACGGTGCCCCCTCTTCCGTGTCGCTCGGTGCCGCCACTCGTAGGCGATCGGCGGCGGTTCACGCTCTCTCTCGGCTCGGTGCGGCAGTGCGGGGTGCGGGCCGCGTGGAGCACGGCCGCCTCATCCGGAGCGGTCCGCGGCAGGCAGTGCCTGTCGCGAAGGGCTCGCGCGCATCCGGTGTGCCCCGATGGCCTCCGGACTCGGCTCCTCTACGGAGTCAGGGGCCGGAAGCCCTGGTGGATGGGCGTTCCCTCAGTCGGCCGAGCGCCCGGTCGCGTACCGCGTCGTGCTCCGTCCCGCCAGGTACAGCACGCACGCGGTCCTCCCCCGTCGCCGCCGTCGGGCTGGTCCGCCCCGGGCCGAGAGAGCCGTACGCTCCACCGGTCCGGGGCCGCACACGATTCTCAGCGCGCGGTGTCGGCCGATCCAGCAGTTCGAGAATTTTCGAAAGAACGGGACGGGGGCGGCCGCAGCGGGGAGGAAAGCGGCGTCGAGCCCGGCCGGTTGCGGCGCGGCACCGCGCGGGCCGTCTGCCACGGCCCGCTGCCCGGGCTCCGGCGCACGCGCGTGATCCGTCGGCCATGGCGGCGCACGCGCGGCCGGGCTGCAAGGGACGGGCCGATCCGGGCCGCCAGCTCGTGCTCCCGTTGCATGGGGCCTGGAGGCCCTGGGCCTGGGGGCCCTGGGCCTGGGGGCCCTGGGGCCCTTGGGGTCCGCTCGGCCCGGCGCGCGGAAACGCGCACCGGCACGCCCCAGTCGGCGTGATGGCGCGTGTTCGCCGAACTCCCGGCCTCATCTGCGGCTGACCGTCCGCCTGGTTCAACACCCCCCACCACCCTGTGACCCGCATCACTCGAAGTTCCTGTCAGGAAACGGGGCCCCGTCCCGCTCAAGTCACCGGAGCAAGCACAACGACAGGAGCTGAACATGAAGCACCGCATCGTCGTTCTCGGCGCCGGCTATGCCGGGGCCTTCGCGGCCGGGAACCTGGCCCGTCGGCTGTCCCCGGAGGACACCGAGATCACCATGGTCAACGCCGAGCCGGTCCTCGTGGAGCGGCTGCGGCCGCACCAGGTCGCCGCAGGCCAGGAGATCGGGGCTCCGAAGCTCACCGACGTCTTCGCGGGTACGGGGGTACGGCTGGTCTGGCCCGCGTCACCGCCGTCGACCCCGCGCACCGGGTCGTCACCGCGGCCGGTGCCGACGGCCGCGGCGAACTCGGGTACGACACACTCGTCTACGCGCTCGGCAGCCACGTCGCCGATCAGGGTGTGCCCGGCGTGACCGAGCACGCCTTCGACGTCGCCGGCCGGGCCTCGGC
Source organism: Streptomyces thermolilacinus SPC6 (assembly GCF_000478605.2). Taxonomy (GTDB): domain Bacteria; phylum Actinomycetota; class Actinomycetes; order Streptomycetales; family Streptomycetaceae; genus Streptomyces; species Streptomyces thermolilacinus. The sequence continues at coordinate 62,205 of NZ_ASHX02000001.1, forward strand.
GCTGCGCCTGCGCGAGCACCTGGACAGCCTGGACGAGCGGACCGGAGGCGGGAACGTGGTGGTCGCCGGCGACGGCCTGACCGGCATCGAGACCGCCACCGAGATCGCCGAGTCCCGGCCCGGCCTGTCGGTGGCACTGATCGCCCGCGGCGAGCTGGGCGCCAGGCTCTCCGCCGGGGCCCGCGACCACCTGCGCCGGGCCTGCGACCGGCTGGGCATCACCGTTGTGGAGCACACCAGTGTCGAAGCCGTCGAAGCGACACGGGTGCTGTGCGCCGACGGCACCGTCCTGGCGTCCGACGCGACCGTGTGGACGGGCGGGTTCGCGGTCCACCCCATCGCCGCAGCCAGCGGTCTCGAGGTCACGGAGACCGGCCGGATCGTCGTCGATCGCACCATGCGGTCGGTCTCGCACCCGAGCGTCTACGCCGCCGGGGACAGCGCGTACGCCGTGGGCGACAACGGCCGACCGCTGCCGATGTCCTGCGCCTCGGCGGGCTCCACCGGCCAGCAGGCCGCGGAGGCGATCGTGGGACGGCTGACCGGACGCAAGGCCGCGACCGTCAAGCAGGTCTACCTGGGCAACCACATCTGCCTCGGGCGGCGGGACGGCATCCTCCAGATGGTCGACGCCGAAGCGCGGGCGAAGCCGAAGTACATGGGCGGCCGGAATGCCGCGCGGATCAAGGCGGGCATCCTGAAGATCGCGCTCTGGGGCATCTCCCACCCGACCTTCGGCATGCCGAAGCGTCAACTCCCCCTGGCCGCCGCGCCGCACGCGCCGGTCGAAGGCCGCGTAGCCGCCTGGAGTGGCCCGCGTGGACAGCACCGCCACCGATCGCTTCGACACCAGCCGGTTCGAGGCCAGCCGGAACCGGCTGGTCTCGCTGGCGTACCGGCTCCTGGGCTCCGCCACCGACGCCGAGGACGCCGTGCAGGACGCGTTCCTGCGCTGGCAGGCCGCCGACCGGCAGCGGATCAAGGTGCCGGAGGCGTGGCTGACCAAGGTGGTCACCAATCTGTGCCTCGACCGGATGCGTTCGGCCAGCGAGCGGCTCAGCGTCACCGGCCGGGGTCATGCGCGCACCGTGCCGGTGGCCGGTTCCGGGAAGGTGACGGCGCAGTCCCCTCATGGGGTCGGCCCGCTCGCTCGGCGGGTTCGCCGCCTCGTCCGGTTCGCCGCCCCGCGGTGGTGGCACAGCCGGCGACGAGGGACACCACGGCGGCGGCGGTGGCCAGTCGGATGAGCAAGGTACGGCCCATGCGCTCTCCCCTTTCGGTGAGCACGGAAGCGGCCGGGCGGCGCCGGAACCTGTGTGTGCCCCCGGCCACGGCGACGGCGGTCGGTCGGTCGGTCGGCGGGCGAACGCGGGTCACCGTGAGAGGAGTTCGGGTCGTCGCTGTTCGCCGCCGCGGGGCTCCCACCCCACCACGGGTACGGCCACCGCGTCGGCCGGATCGCGAAGACCGGCGGAAGCCCATCGCGTACGAGCGCGTGGAGACTGAGGGTTGGCGCGAAGCCGAACCGCTCGCCGCGTGCAGCGGGTGCGGGCCGGGTGCGGCGTGTCCTTCTCGGGTTACGGCGCCAGGCCGGCGAGGGTTTCGGTGACTGCTTGGGCGAAGGCGCGGACTCGGGGGTTCTCGCGGTCGCGGTGCCAGACCAGGCCGAGGGCGGACTCGGGCAGCCCCGTCACCGGCACGTGGACCACGTCCCGTCGGTGGTGGTACTCGGCGGTGGGCCGGCAGAGCAGCATCACGCCCCGGTTGGCCGCCACCAGGGACAGGCCCTCCTGGAGCGTGCCGACCCTCGGGCCCCGCGGCACCGGGGTGCCCGCCGGGGTGCGGGTGGGCGCCTGGAACTCGCGCCAGTAGTCCGGCGCCGGGGCCGCGACCCCGACGAGCCGCGTGGCCGCCAGGTCCTCGGCGTCCAGGGCGGTCCGGTCGGCGAAGGCGTGCCTGCGGGAGACCGCCAGGTACTGCGGCTGACGGGAGAAGACGGGCCCCAGCACCAGCCCCTGCTCCCGGACCGGCAGGAGGACGACCGCGATGTCCACCTCGTCCCGGTGCAGCGGCCCGAACGGGTCGGAGAGCGGCAACTCGGTGATCCGGGTCTCGCAGCCGGGGTACCGCTCCTCGAACTCCCCGATCACCTCAGTGAATCCGTACCCCACCGCGCCCTGGAAGCCGAGCCGCAGCGTGCCGCTGTGCCCGAGGGCCGCCGCGCGGGCGTTCTCGACGGTGGCGCGCAGCGCGGCGTAGGCCGGACGCAGCGCGCTCAGGAAGTCCTCACCGAGCGGGGTGAGCCGCACCCGTCGGCTCGTACGGTCCACCAGGCGGGCGCCGATGCGCTGCTCGAGGGCACGGATCAACTGGCTGACCCGGCCCTGCGAGACGTACAGCCGCTCCCCCGTCCGCCCGAAGTGCAGCTCCTCCGCGAGGACGAGGAAGCACTCCAGCTCACGGATCTCCACCGTGCCCGCCGGTGCGCGCGTCGCGCCGGTGGGCACCGCTTCGGCTTCGGTGATCGTCATGGTCGTGTCCCTCCAGCGGCGTGACCCGCTCCGGTCGCGCGCGGCGCCCACGCCGTCGTTCGATTAGCCCACCTCATGGAAGCATGAGAACTTCGCGCTTGTTCCGCCTCCGGCCCGGGAGTTGGCTGGAACCATGGCAAAAGTCGTTGACACATCCGCATATGTCCCCGCGTCCGGAAGGCCCGCGAAGGGCGGGTGGCCCGGGGTCGTCGCGGTGGCGGCGGGGACCTTCACCGTGGTCACGTCGGAGATGCTGCCCGTGGGCCTGCTCACTCCGATCGGCGGTTCCCTGGACGTGAGCGAGGGCACGGCCGGGCTGACGCTCACCGTCACCGGTCTGGTCGCCGCGCTCGCCGCGCCGCTGGTCACCGCGGCGGTGGGCCGGATCGACCGGCGCGTGGTGCTCTGCTCCCTGATGGTCCTGCTGGCGGCGGCCAACGCGCTGGCCGCCTGGTCGCCGGACTTCACGGTCATGACGGCGGCCCGGGTACTGATCGGCATCGGGATGGGTGGTGTCTGGTCCCTCGCGGGCGGCCTGGCCGTACGGCTGGTTCCGGCCGGGTCCGTCGGGCCGGCGACCTCCGCCGTCTTCAGCGGTATCGCCATCGCCTCCGTGGTGGGCGTGCCCGCCGGGGCGTACCTCGGTGAACTCGCCGGATGGCGGGAGGCGTTCCTCGCCGTGGCCGGTCTCGCGGGGCTGGTGGCCGTCGCCATGGCCGTCCTGCTGCCGCCGCTTCCCGCCGAGAACGCGGTCGCGCTGGGCGGTGTGCTGCGCCTCCTCGGCACCCGCCGGGTGGCCACGGGGCTCGTGCTGGTGGCGCTGCTGGTGACCGGCCACTTCGCCGCGTACACCTACGTCCGGCCGGTCCTGGAGGAGGTTTCCGGCGTCCCCGCCGCGATGATCGGCACGCTGCTGCTGGTGTACGGGATCGCCGGTATCGCGGGCAACTTCGCGGCCGGTGCCCGGGTGGGCCGGTCGCTGCGCGGCACCCTGCTGGTGATCTGCGCGGCGCTGGCCGCCTCGGTGCTGCTCGTCCCGCTGCTCGGGCTGTCCGTGGCGGGCGCCGCGATCCTGCTGGTGGTGTGGGGGCTGGCGTACGGCGGTGTGTCGGTGAGCGCCCAGACCTGGCTGGCGCTGGCCGCGCCGGAGGCCCGGGAGGGGGCGACGTCGCTGTTCGTCGGCGTGTTCAACGGCGCCATCGCCCTGGGTGCCTTCACGGGCGGCCTCGTGCTGGACGGCTTCGGCCCCCGGTCGGTCCTGCTGCTGGGCGGCGCGCTGTCGCTCGGCGCCCTGCTGGTCGTCCTCCTCGGGCGCGCGCCGGGGACGGCCGCCGCGCCCGCGGGGCCGAGGGCCTGAGCCGGGCGGGCCGACGGCCGGAGCGCGACCGGGTGGTGCGGGACGGCCGTACACCGCCTGATCGCGCCCTGACCGCCACGGGGCCGTGCCGCGGGTGGAGCGCAGCGCCCGCGGCACTCCGCGCCGCTCGTCGGCCGTCTGCGCCTCGGTGCGGCGGCGGGGGCTCAGGCGTAGGGGTCGGGCAGGGCCCTCGCCCCCGGGTCGGTGATGTGCTCCGCCCGCAGCGTCATGCAGCGCGCCGATCCCGACCGCGCCACCAGGACGTCGGGGACGTCGTCCTCGTGGAAGCGCAGGTACCCGATGACGCCCGCCGTCGTCGTGCGGGCGGCGAGCCAGTTCACGATCCGGTTCAGGTCGTCCAGCTCGTCCGGGTGCGACTCCTGGCGGACGGTCAGCGCCCAGCCCCAGTCGTCGGAGCGCAACTCCCCCACCAGGACGCCCCCGATCCGCCGCGCCGGGCCCCGGGCGTCCCACAGCGGGTACGCGTAGTCGCCCTGTTCGCCGTCCTCGTGCCCCAGGTGCCAGCGCAGTACGGCGAGGTCGCCCTCCGGGAGTGTGCTCGGCAGGTCCAGGGTGAGCTGGAACTCGTAGATATCGGCCATGACGTGGGAGGTTACGTGTCCACGCCCCGGCGCGGCGGGCCGGGGCCGCCGCCACCGTCGGCCCCCAGACCGTCAACCCAGAGCGCAGCGCCACCCGTTCGAGGTGTGGCGGGGGTGGCGTCGGTATGCCTGCCGCGTTTGGCGAACGGCTGCTGTTTTCATGGGCCGAATGAGCGATGAGTTGTCCTGGTCCGGGCCGGTTCCGGTGTGGTGCGCGTGTTGTCCGATGGAGCGGGTGTGACAGCCCCCGCGGCCGCCCCGGAAGCTCCCGCAGTGCCCGCCGCGCCCACCGCCGTTCTCGTCGGGCTCGGCGCCTGGCTGCCTCCCCGGCGCGTTCCCAACAGTGAGCTGTGCGCCCGCCTCGACACCTCCGACGAGTGGATCCGGGAGCGGATCGGCATCGCCGAGCGCCGGTTCGCCGAACCGGACGTGTCCACCGGGGACATGGCCGTGGAGGCCGGGGCACGGGCCATGGCGTCGGCCGGTGCGGACACCGTCGACGCGGTCCTCGTGGCGACAAGCAGCCCCGACCATCCCTGCCCCGCCACCGCTCCCTGGGTCGCCCACCGGCTGGGACTGCCGTCCGTGGCCGCGTTCGACGTCGCCGCCGGATGTTCCGGCTTCCTGTACGCCGGTACGGTCGCCGCCGGTCTCATCGCCTCCGGTACGGCGCACCGCGTCCTGGTGGTGGGCGCGGAGACGATGACCTCCATCGTCGACCCCGACGACCGGGCGACCGCGCCGATCTTCGGGGAGGGGGCGGGCGCCGTGGTCCTGGAGGCGGGGGTCCCGCACGCGGAGGGCGCCATGGGGCCGGTGGTCTGGGGCAGCGACGGCTCGCTCGCGGACGCCATCGTCGTGCCCGCGGGCGGCGCGCGCGGCCGGCGGGAGCGCGACCGGGCCGCGCGCGGCGACTTCTTCGTCCACATGCGCGGCAACGAGGTCTTCCGCCACGCCGTGCGCAGGATGGCGGCCGCCGCCCGGGACGCGGTCGCCGCGGCCGGGTGGGAGATGGGGGACATCGACCGGCTGATCGCCCATCAGGCGAACCAGCGCATCACCGCCGCCGTCGCCGACACCCTCGGGGTGCCGGTGGGGAACTGCCCGTCCAACATCCACGAGGTGGGCAACACCGCCGCCGCGTCGCTGCCGCTGCTGCTCGCCCACGCCGCCGACCGGGGGGACCTGAAGCCCGGCCACAGGACGCTCCTGGTCGCGTTCGGCAGCGGTCTGGCCTGGGCGGCGACCACCCTCGTATGGCCCGCCGGGCTCACCGCCCGCCTGTAGCCCGCCGCCGCCCGGGGGCCGCCCGGGCGCTGTCGATCCCGAAGAGAGCTCGTATGACGTTCGAACTGGTCAAAGAGATCCTGACCACCAAGGGCGGCCTCGCCCCCGGCCCCATCACCCCAGACGCGTCCCTCGCCGGTGCGGGCGTCGACTCCATGGCCCTGGTCGTGCTGTCCCTCCAGCTCGAGGACCGCCTCGGCCTGGAGATCAGCGAGGACGACCTGTCCACCGCCGCCAGTGTCGGCGGCCTCGCCGAGATGATCAGCCGGCACGCGGAGCGCCGCGTATGACGCACGGCACCGTCGGACTGCTCCCCGCCGGCGCGGCGGACATCAGCGAGGAGCTCCACCACCTGCGCCGGCGCGGGCTGCGCTACGCCTGCCGGGTCGTGCGCGCCGACCGGGGCGGGGCACACCGTACGGGCGGGGCGGTCGCGGAGCCGCTGCTGCTCCTCGGCGGCGCGCTCCAGGACATGTACGCCTGGCCGCGGCTGGAGCGGTACATCGCCCCGTACACCCCGGTGATCCTGGTGGATCTGCCCGGCACCGGGGTCGCCGACGACCTGCCCGCCCACGAGGGATTCGACGCCCTGGCGGACGCGGCGCTGCACCTTCTGGACGTGCTGCGGCTGCCGCGCGTCAACGTGCTCGGGGCGTCCTACGGGGTGCCGATCGCGTACCGGATGGCCCAGCGGTGCCCGAGCCGGGTCGCCCGGCTGCTGCTGGCGGGGGCCACACACCGCGTCACGGACTCGATGCGGGCGTTCCTGTGGGAGGCCGTCGCCCACATCGAGCGCGGCTCCCCGGAGCCGGGGGCGTCGCTGGACGGGCCGTGCACGGCGAACGGCGCGTACGCCGACCAGCTGGTGGGCTATCTGGTCAACACGGCCGAGCAGGAGCGGGTGCGGCAGTCGGCGGCGGTGCAGCGGCTGCTGCGGCGGCAGGCGCTGCGCACCACGTGGCGTCAGTCGCTGCGTCACGCGACGTGCCACCGGCGGGTCCTGGACCCCGCCCTGATCCCGGCGGGCGGCATCGAGGGCGTACCGGCGCTGGTCTTCACCGGGGAGTACGACATCACGACCACCCCTGAGCAGAACGGCGCGGTCGCCGCCACGATCCCCGGCGCGCGGCTGGCGCTCCTCAAGGAGGCCGATCACATGGCCCATCTGGAGTGCGACGCGGAGTACGCCGACCTGGTGCTGCGCTTCCTGCGCGACCAGCCGCTGGAGGGGCTGTCGTACTGCGACACGTACGAGTTCCCGGTGCGGGTCTGAGGCCGGTCGCGTCAGCGGGCCCGCCGGGGGTGCGTCCCTGACGGGCCTTTCGCCTGCGTGCGTCAGCTCGTCGCCGTCGCCGTCACCGCCGCGGGTTCCGGCTGCCGGGGGCGGCCCGCCAGCGCCTTGGCGTGCTGCATGGCCGTCAGCCGCCGGACGAACAGGACGGCCGCCACGGCCGCCACGAGGTCGAGCGCGCTGCTCGCCGCCAGGCCCAGGGCGGCCCGCCGGATGGCGTCGTACTCCTCGGCGCGTTCCCACAGGCGTTCGGCGCTACGGCCGGCCAGCGAGGCCAGGACCCAGAGCGTCCACCAGGTGTTGAGGACCGCGCGCGGAGCTCGCTTGTCGAGTTCGCTCGCGTCCCAGATGTCTCCGGCGATCTTGCGGGGGATCCACAGGTTGGCGATGGGGATGAACCAGGAGCCGATCGCCCAGCCGGGGGTGCGGCGCTGTTCGGCGGGGCCGAACACCTCTGCGTTGGTGCGGGCCCGGTGGAACCACACGATGAAGACGATCCCGGTGGCGATCAGGGCCGTCAGCGAGAAGGAGGAGGAGAAGTACATCAGCGTGTCGGCCTGGTTCGCCGTCGCGGTGAGCGCGGCGTACTGGTCCAGGTCCGCCGTGTAGAGCTCCCCGATCACCGTGTAGGAGTTCAGCGCGGCGTAGACGGCCAGGGCGTCGAGCAGCGCGACGAGCACGAGGAGCCCGGTCACACCGTACGACAGGCCGACGATCGAACGGAGCGGCTTGACGGGTGCCGGTGCCCACGAGGGCGGGGCGGCGGGCGCCGGGGCGGTGAGGCCCGGCGCGGTCGCGCCGACGGCCGCCGGGGCGGGAAGGGCGGCGGCCTCCGGGGCGGACCGGTCGGCGGCCTCGCATCCCGGGCAGAGAGCGGACGCGCTGGCGTCCACGGGTGTGGCACATCTGGAGCAGGACATGACGGAGAGACCCCCCACGGTGTCGGGCAAGGAAGCAGCCAGAAGCGGAACGGAGCCTCCCCCAGGTTCCCCGCGCGGCTGGACGACCTTACGTGCGGGCCCGGTGCCCGTCCAGCGGGATTCCCGGCGCGGGCGCGGGCGGTCCGGTGCGGTGACGAGCTGTGGCTTCGTCACCGGGAGGTGCCGTTCCGGGGTTTTCGCCGGGGGTGCGCTGCCGGTCGGGGTCTTTCAGGAGGCGGGTCACGGTGTCGGTGACGAGACGGGTCACCTCGGCGGGGTCCGCGTCGGCGAGTGGCTGCTTGCGGATGACGACGCGCATCAGGCCGATGCCGAGCAGCCAGGCGAGGGCGAGGTCGGCGCGGAGCTCGCGGTCGTCGGTGTCGCCGAGCGTGGCGAGGACGCGGGCGTAGTCGGTGCCGAGGGACGCGACTGCCGCCGCCACCTCGTCCTGCGCGCCGACCGAGCGCAGGAGCGTCTCCAGGGACCGGGCGGCCCCGGTCGCGTCGCCGTCCTGGTCCGGCGGGGCCGCGAGCATGCCGGTCAGAATGGCCTCCAGGAGCTGTTCGGGAGGGGTCGTACGCAGCTGTTCCAGGCCGCCGCGGGACACCGCCTCGCCGAACAGGGCCCGCTTCGAGCCGAAGTGGCGGAACAGCAGGGCCTGGTTGACGCCCGCGCGGGCCGCGATGTCCCGGACGGTCGCCCGCTCGTACCCGCGCTCGGCGAACAGCTCCGACGCGGCGGCCAGCAGCCGCTCCCGTGTCGGCCCGCCGCCGCGCGCCCGCCGGGGCCGCTGCCGGCCCGGGGCGGGGCGCCGGCTCGTACCCCGCTCCCTGGCCGGGGGCTCTGCCGCCGCCTCGGTCCGGTTCTCCTCCTTGGCATGGACCGGGGCCGTGGGCTCGGTCCGGACCTCCTCCCTGGCCTGGGCCCGGGCCGTGGGATCGGTCCGGGTCCGGGTCCGATCGCTCGTCTGGTCGCGGGTCCGGGACCGGCTCCGGGGCTCGGGCGACGCCGCGCCGCCGACCGGGCGTGCCGGGTCGTCTTCGGGTGCCGCGCCGTTCGCCGGGTGCGCGGTCCCGCTCAACGTCCTGCCGGACTCCACCCAGTCCCCTCTCCTCCGTCGTCCGCTGCCCCGAACGGGGGCCCACGAGGCGCCGTTGACCGCCGCCGGGGCCAACTCTAGGTTGGTAAGCAGCTGCTTACACCAGGGAGGTTTCCCCCGTGACGACCGCACGCGAAGAGACGCCGCTCGCCTATCCGTTCAACGAGCCCGAGGGGCTCGGCCTCGCCGAGGCGTACACGGAGGCGCTGGAGCGGCCCGGCCTGTTACGCGTCCGCATGACCTACGGCGAGCCCGCCTGGCTGGCCACCCGGTACGCCGACGCCCGTCTCGTCCTCGGGGACCGGCGCTTCAGCCGGGCCGACGCCCGCCTGCACGACGAGCCGCGCCAGTCGGAGGCGCAGCAGGACGCGGGCATCCTGAGCATGGACCCGCCGGAGCACACCCGCCTGCGCACGCTCGTGGCGAAGGCGTTCACGATGCACCGGGTCGAGAAGCTCCGCCCGGAGGTCCGCGAGCTGACGCACGGCTTCCTGGACCGGATGGAGGCCGCGGGTCCGCCGCTCGACCTGGTCGAGCACTACGCGCTGCCGATCCCCGTCGCCGTGATCTGCCGGATGCTGGGCGTCCCGGAGGAGGACCAGCCGAGGTTCCGGGTGTGGAGCGACGCGGCGCTCTCGACGAGCTCGCTGACGGCCGAGGAGTTCTTCGGCAACCGGGAGGAACTGCGGACGTACATGGCAGGTCTGGTCCAGGAGCACCGGGAGAACCCGCGCCCGGACCTGATGACCGCGCTGATCGACGCCCGTGACACGGACGACCGGCTCACCGAGCTGGAGCTGGTCGATCTGTGCGTGGGCCTGCTGATCGCCGGGCACGAGACCACGGCGAGCCAGATCCCGAACTTCGTGTACGCGCTGCTGGAGCACCCCGACCAGCTGGCGCTGCTGCGGGAGCGGCCGGAGCTGATCGCGGGCGCGGTGGAGGAGCTGCTGCGGTTCGTCCCGCTCGGCAGCGGGGCCGCCTTCCCCCGGTACGCCACGGAGGACATCGAGGTGGGCGGCACCCTCGTACGGGCAGGGGAGCCGGTGCTCGTCGCGGTGGGCGCGGCCAACCGGGACGCGCTGAAGTTCACCGCGCCCGGGCGGCTCGACATCACGCGCACGCACGTGCAGCACCTGGGGTTCGGGCACGGCGTCCACCACTGCCTCGGCGCTCCCCTGGCGCGGTTGGAGCTCCAGGAGGCGCTGCTGGCGCTGCTGACGCGGTTCCCGGACCTGCACATCGCGGGTGACGTCGTGTGGAAGAACCAGATGCTGGTCCGCGGGCCGCGCGAGATGCCGGTGGGGTGGTGACGGCGGTGGACTGGACGGTCGAGGTCGATCCGGGGCTGTGCATGGGCTCCGGGATGTGCGCGGCGCTCGCGCCGGAGCTGTTCCGGCTGGAGGGTACGTACGCGGAGCCGGTCCGTGCGCGGATCCCGCAGGACGAACGGGCCCTGGACGCCGCGGACTCGTGCCCGGCACTGGCCATCACGGTCCGCGACGGTACGAGGACGCTGGGGCCCCGCCCCTGACACCGGGTCGGCCCGTCCCGGCCGCGGGCGGCTCGGCCTGACAGCGGAGACGGAGGGTGAGCCGGGCCCGCTCCCGGTCACGGGGGCGGGCCCTTCCCATGTCCGGGCGGGCTCGGGGCGGACGGGGGGCTGTCTGCCCTGATGGCGAGGCCCCCGGGTGCTCATGCTCAGGAGTCCGGGTCCGGGTGGGAGGGCAGCTTCTCGCGGACGGTGCTCCCCGGGTAGTGCCGGGCCACGGTCTCCGCGGTGGGCCGGTCGCGGGAGGTGAAGACCACCTCCCCCGCCGGGGTGACCACCTCCCACTCCTGGCGCCTCCGTTCGCACCCACAGGCCATGGTCCGCTCCCTTCCGCCCGTACGGCTCCTTCGGTACGGGTCCTGTTCCGGTTCGGGGTTCTGGGGGTCACCCGGCCGTCCGGCCGAGGGTGTCGTCCACGCGGTTCAGCAGGGCCGCTGCTCCGGCGACGGCCAGCCACTCGACGCCGTGGACGAGGAGCGGCGCGTCGTGGAACCGGCCGGTGGCGAGCAGGTACACGGCCAGCAAAGCGCCGCACAGCCACCAGCCCATGCAATACACGCACGAGACGAGGGTGACGGCGGCGGTGCGTGGCGCGGAGCCGGGGCGTCGCCGGCGCCAGGCGAGGACGCGGGTTCTGGCGGGGTCGAGGATCGTGTCGTGGACGGCGAGCCGGGTCGCGCGGTAACCGGCGAGGCCGAGCAGCGCGAGTTCGGTGGCGTCGAGCACCGTGGCCCCTTTCGCTGAGGGTCCGTCGGGCGGCCCAGGAGCTGGAGACGCCCGCCCCCGTGGCGGGGGCGGGCTCGCTCCGGGGTCAGTCGGCGATCTTGACGTACGTCAGGTAGGAGCGCTCGCCGTGGAAGCGGGAGCTCTCGATGGTGGCGTCGTCGAGGCCGTCGCCGGGGCCGCCGCCTCGGAGGATGGCCTGGACGCGGACCGTCTTCGACCCTTGGGCGGCGGAGACGGTGACCAGTCCGTTCAGGGAGGTCGGGCCGTGCATGCAGTGCTGGAAGCGGGTGTCGGGGGCGGCGCGGAACTGGTGCTGCGCCGACTGGCGGGCGCCGAGTTCGACCGCGCCGCTCTGCACGTGGACGAGGCGGACCTGCGTCCACAGGTTCGTACCGCCGCCGTAGTCGATGGTCGCGCAGATCTGCGTGTCGATGTCGCCGAGGACGAGGTACACGCCGGGGTGGGGAAGCGTGACCTGGAGGGGCGTGTTCGCCCAGGTGTCGTTGAGGCGGGTGGGCCGCAGATCGACGTCGGCGACGGGGCCGGCCTCGCCGCGTACCGGGGTGAGGTAGGCGCGGAGCCGGTAGTCCTGCGGGCAGGCGTCGGCGGCCGGGGGTGTGACGACGACATCGACGGACTGCCGGTTGTCGGCGATGCGGGCCGGGGCGGGCCCGGAGGCGCCGAGGACGCGGGTGCGCGGGACGAGCAGCCCGGTGGGCGTGCACTCCAGGGCGTTGCAGGGGCCGGGGGCGATGTCCCCCCGCGCGCAGGGGTCGTCGGGCGGGCAGGGGGCGGGCGGGCAGGGTTTCGCGCAGGGGTCGCAGGGGGCGGCGTCCTCGACGCAGATGGTGACCGCGTCGGTGTTGTTGCCGGGGCGGGGGTCGGTCTCGTTGCCGTCGGCGGTGGCGGTGTTGGTGAGGGGGCCGGCCGCGGTGGCCTTGGCGCGCAGGGTGAGGGTGGCGGTGGCGCCTTCGGCGAGGTCCCCGACGGTCCAGCGGCCGGTGGCGGGGTCGTAGGAGCCGGTGGTGGCGGTGGAGGAGACGTGGACGAGGTTCTCGGGGAGCTGGTCGGTGAGGGTGACGCCGGTGGCGTCGTTGGGGCCGGTGTTGCGGACGGTGACGCGGTAGGTGACGGTCTGGCCGACGGTGACGGTGGTCGCGTCGGCGGACTTGACCACGCGGAGGTCGGCTGCCGCGCGGACCTCGGTGACGGTCTCGTTCGAGGTGGCGGTGAGCGGCTCGGGGATGTCGCCGAGGCGGTTCTCGTAGGTGGCGGTGGCGGTGTTGGTGACGCGGCCGCCGGCGCTGGCCTCGTCGATGGTGACGCGGTACTCGACGGTGGTGCCGCCGGGCAGGGTCTCGGTGTTGGGGAGGCCGCCGGCCTGCCCGCTGGTGGCGCCGTTGCCGAGGTGGAAGACGACCCGGTTGCCCTGGGCATCGAAGTACGCCTGGTCGTCGCCGGTCCGGTCGGTCTTGGGCCCCGTGTTGGGGCCGTCCACGATGCGCAGGGAGCCCGGCAGGTAGGTGGTCCCGGCCGGGACGGCGTCGGTCAGGACCAGGTTCTCGGCGGCGCCGCCGCCTTCGTTGCGGGCGGTGACGCGGTACGTGATGACGTCGCCGACCTCCAGCGGGCCCTCGGGTACGGCGGTCTTGGTGAGCACCACGAGGGGTGCGGTGCCGAAGAACACCCCGTCGAGGAAGTTGCCGACGCCCTGGTTGCCGCCGGCCGCGGCGATGGAGCGGAAGGCGAACCGGGTCGTCGTCTGGCCGGGCGGCACGGTGTAGGTGCCGGTGTAGTAGCCCCAGGCGCTGGTGCCGTCGGTGAACCGGCGCTGCTCGACGGCCGCCCCGGGCGCGCCGATGTCCAGGGCCATCGTGTCCTGGCCGAGCCGCCCGCGGTGGTAGAGCCGCCAGTACAGGGTGGTGCCGGGGGTGGTGGGCAGGTCCTGGTAGAGCGTGGAGACGTGGTTGGCGTTGAGCTCGGCGAACTGGGCGCCGTCGGCGGCCGGTACGCCGTTGAAGCCGGAGCGCCACAGTTCGATCAGGTGGTCGGGTGCGGTGGTGAGCCAGCCGGGGACCCGGCGGGGCGCCTGCGTCTGGGAGGCGTCCGGCAGGAACTCGACGCCGGTGACGGACGGCTCCTCGAAGCTGCCGTTGACGAGCGCCACGCGCAGCGGGATGGGTGTGGTCACGGTCGTTCCCCCTTTGGTACTGCCTGGTCGGGGCCACCGGGCGGGGCACGTGGGAACGCGGCCCGGCGCGGCCGGTGGCAGGGGAAGGACAGCGCATCGCGGGATGGGCGGACAGTGACCGGGCGCGGGTCCCGGCCATCCGCACGTCCGGGGTTTGACGGCGTGTGTACGGGACACGGAACGGCGTGCCGCGCAGCGCGTCCGTCGCGTTCATGTCACGTATGGCGCAGGTGTTCCAGTGCGACCAGCCGCCCCGGCGCGATTGGCCGGAACACCCGCCCCGCCAGGCGCGACACACCACTCGATCGACTGATGTGCAGCGGCTCGCCGTTGACGCCCCGGTCGGTTTCCCACGGGGGTGTCGGCGGCGTTCAGCCGACGGTCGGGGGCGGCGGTGTCCAGCGGCGGTTGACGGGGACGGAGCTGGTGACGCCGTAGTCCTTCTTCAGCTCATCCGGGATGGCGTAGTGCATGACGCGGCCCCTGGTGAGGGAGGACAGTTCGAAGACGGTCGTGAGGTGGCCGATCCGGTCCAGCGCCCAGGCGGCCATCGGCGCGCGGTCCTCCAGGCGCTCCAGGACGCCGAGGAGGTGCGGAGCCGCCTTCACGACCGTGTCCCAGGGGGTGCGCGGCACGTCCAGCCAGTCCGCGCACGTGTCACCGATCAGATACCGGACGAGGGCGGAGACGACCGGGTCGAAGAAGGTGCCCGGCACGACCTCCTCGTACAGGTCGATGAGCTGCCTGGTGAGTTCGGCGCCCTCCGGCGAGGGGCCCATGTGCCGGACCATGTACAGGTCGAGGAACCGGCGGGCGTCCTGAAGGGTCGCCGGCGAGGCGGCCTGGTCGACGCCGAGCATGGCGCCGACGACGCGCCAGGCGTAGAAGTACGCCTCCGCGCCCTCGGTGGACATGTGGATGCCCAGCCGGTGGAGGCTGTCCAGCACCAGCAGCGAGAACAGCATCTGGCCGCCGATCATGTCCTCCTGGCAGATCGGCGTGCCCAGCGCGGCCACGTCCCAGCGGTCCTCGCGGCGCAGGTGGTGCCGGATGGCGGCGTGCAGGAGCCGCACCTTCTGGGCGGCCGGGACGAAGCGGCTGCCCGCCTCGAACGCGTCGGGCCGCATCAGGTAGACGGTGAACTGGCCGGTCTCCGCCATGCGTTTGGACGGGTACTTCAGCGAGTGCGTCGCCGACAGGAGCCGCGCCACGTGCGGGACGACGTAGCAGGCGGGCATGGACGCGAACGACAGGGCGGTGGAGATGTGCACGTTGTTGTCGGTGAAGAACAGCCGGGCCTTCTCCATCTCGCCCCAGTCCACCCACGGCGGCGGCGCGGCGGTCTGCTGGAGGTACTCGCGGGCGACGTCGGGCAGCCCGTCGGGGAGCGGGGCGCCGACGGTGGAGACGTACCGCATCAGCGTGTTGAACTTCCCCACCTCCCCCCGCTCGAAGAGGGTCGCCACGGTCGCGTCGGCGAGTTCGTCGCCGACGGTCCGCAGGGCGTCCATCGACGCCTCGGTGTACGTCATCGCGGGGCTCCTTGCTCCTCGTTGTCCTCGCCCGGCGGGGCGCGGTCGCGTCAGTACCGGCGGACCGCCGCCGCCTGGGCGAGCGCGGTCAGGGCCGTGGCGGCGTGCGGGGGGACGTCCATGTCGTGCACGGCGCGCGTGGCCTCCTCGACGCGGGCGGCGATCATCCGCTCGACGCGCTCGGGGGCCTTGAGGCGGCGCATCACCTCGCGCACCTCGCGCAGGCCGTCCGCGTCCAGGTCGGCACGGCCCAGCAGGGCGCGCAGCCGTGCCCGGTCCGTGTCGTCCGCCGCGGCCCAGGTCTCGGCGAGGAGCGCGGTCGGGCGGTGGCCGCGCAGGTCGTCCGCGTTGGCCTTGCCGGTACGGCGGGGGTCGCCGAACAGGCCGAGCAGGTCGTCGCGGAGCTGGAACGCCTCGCCGAGCGGCAGCCCGTACGCCGAGTAGCCCTCGCGCAGCCGCTCCCCCGCCCCGGCGAGGAGGCCGCCGATGAGCAGCGGCTGCTCGACGGTGTACTTGGCGGTCTTGTACCGGACGACCTTCAGCGACGCGGCCGTGTCCGGGGGCCTGCCGGTGCGCAGGATCTCCAGGCACTCCCCCGCGACCAGCTCACGGGCCAGGGCGCCCCACAGCGGCCGTGCGCGGGCCAGGTACGCGGCGGGCAGGCCGCTGGACGCGAACAGCTGCCCGGCCAGCGCCATCAGCAGGTCGCCCACGAGCATGGCGAGGGACCGGGCGGCGCCGGTTGCGTGCGGGCGGCTCCCGAGTGCCTCCCGCAGGGCGACGTGCGCGGTGGGGCGGCCGTGCCGCAGGGGGCTGTCGTCGATCAGGTCGTCGTGCACGACGGCGGCGGCGTGCACCAGTTCCATGGAGGCCGCCGCGCGGAGCAGGGCGTCGCTGTCGGGCTGGCCCGCCGCGCGCCAGCCCCAGTAGCAGAACGCCGCCCGCAGCCGCTTGCCGTGCGCCACCGCCGCCTCCAGCCGGTCGGCGACCGGGCGCAGTTCCGGGTCCACCGCGCCCAGCTCGTCCGCCTCGCGCGCGGTGAACCCGGCCAGCACCTCGTCCACGCGGGCCTTGAAGGCGGCGGGCTCGTACCGGTCAGTCACCGTCGGTGCGGGGTGACGATGGCGCACCCTGTTCCGCGCCCTCGCGGCGGGCGGCGGCGTGCCGGGCGAGCGTCTCCAGGTGCGGCGGCGGCATGGCCGCCCACCGGTCCAGGAGCAGCCGGCCGCGCGCCGTGAGGTCCCGTTCGGTGTCGGACGCCAGGTCCGGCAGGTCGGAGCGGCGCAGCAGCCCCCGGAACGTCCCCACGGCCGACCGTACGGTGCTCAGGGCCACGTCGGCGAGCCCCGCCACCAGCAGGACCGCCTGTTCCTGCGGGCCGCTGCCGCGTCCGCTGTCGTCCCCCATGACCCTCCTCCGCACCGGCTGCCGGGCGGCGCTTCGACGGCCGCCCCGCGACAGCCTCACGATCCGGTGCGGGGTGGAGGGCGGGAACTCACCAACGAGTGATCACTCCGTATGTGTGTGCGGTAACTGTGCCGGGCGTGGGGGGAGCGACGGGGCGGGCCGGGGCGTAGGGGAACGTGGCGGCCGGGGCGTAGGGGGGGCCGGCCTGAACTGCGCGTACGATCAGCCGGTTCCCCCTCCGACGAGCCGTTTCGACAAGGAGCGCCCGGTGACCGCCACCGTCCCACCCTCTCGCGACTGCGGCACGGGGCCGCTGCCCGTCCGGCGGCTGACGCGCGACGAGGACGGCGAGCGGCTGCACGCCCTGCTCTGGCGGGCGGGCGGCGGCTGGCGGATGGTCAGCAGCGCCGTCCTGGGCGGCGGCATCGGCGAGCGCGCGTGGGCCCTCAACGCGCAGGTGTCCCACGGCTACCGGCGCACCGACCCGGACCGTCACCTGGCCCTGCTGGCCGCCGACGCGGGTGCGCGAGGGCCCGGGGTGGGGCTGATGACGGCCGCGGACGTGTCGCGGTACGGCCGCGCGGCCGACGGCGGTGTCGGCGCGGTCGCCACCGCGGGCCTCGGGGTGCGGGGCTGGGCCGCCTCCCCGGCCCGGGGCACGGCTGTTCCGGCGGGGCCGGGCACGGTCAACATCGTCGTCGCGGTGCCGGTGGCGCTGACCGACGCCGCGCTGGTCAACGCCGTGGCCACGGCGACCGAGGCGAAGGTGCAGGCCTTGCTGGACGCCGGTTACGACTGCTCCGGCACGCCCACCGACGCGGTGTGCGTCGCCGCGCGCACGCCGCGCCCCGGCGAGGACGTCCACGCCTTCGCCGGACCGCGCTCCGAGTGGGGCGCGCGGCTGGCCCGCGCGGTGCACGCGGCGGTACGCGGCGCCGCGCCGCCCGTCACGGCTGGTCGTTGTCCTTGAGCGCGCCCCAGCCGTGCCAGCGCTCCACCTCGATCCGGGCGCTGACCCGGCCGCGGTCCCGCAGCTTGTAGTCCTTGCCGAGGTAGTGCCGGGAGAGCCGGTCGATATCGGCCAGCCCCTCGTCGTCGCGCACCTCCACCACCCGGCCGATCAGGCTCACATGGGTGTACCAGGACTTCTCGTCCAGCACGGTGAGCGTGACGCGCGGGTCGCGGCGGATGTGGGCCAGCCGCTTGCGGCCCTCGTCCATGTTGATCAGTACCCGCCCGTCGTCCTCCCACAGGTACCAGGTCGCCGTCGAGACGGGCCGGCCGTCGGAGCGGAGCGTGGCGAGCACGGCCGGGTTGGGCTTGCGGAGCATGGCGACGGCTTCGTCGGGCAGCGGGGGCTTGGACATGACGGGTCCTCCTCGGTCGGCCCGGTCCGGCCGTCCCGCCGGACCGGTTCGTCAGCGTACGCATGCCCCTGAACGCCACCCCGCTCCCGTACGTGTTGCGCCGTTCGTACGAATCGGCGTGCCGGTGCCGTGTCCGGGTCCTGGCCCGGGAAGACCGTCGGTCACACGTACTCGCCGAGCGGTGCGACGAGGACGACGCGGCGGCCGTGCACGTAGTCGCGGCGGGGGCGGGTGGCCGGTCGCGCCGGGTCGTCGAACACGTGCCGACGGGACCGTGGCCGACGCTTCCCCCGCCATCGCGGGCCGGACGCGGAACCGGAGCCCGGTTCGGGTGCGGGACCCGGTCCGGGTACGGCGGCCGGGGCGGGGCACGGCTGTTCGGGATCGGGTTCCGGCGCGGGCTCGGCCCACAGCGCGTCCTGCCGCCACACGAGGGGTATCGCGGTCTGCCCGTCGAGCCGCGCGGGGGGCGGGTCCGACAGCTGCTGTTCCACGGCCCGCAGCCGGGCCCGCGTCTTCGACGGGATCACGCGGCCATCCAATCAGGTCATCGTGCGGTGTCCACTACCCCTTGGCCGCTCCCGCACGCCTGGGCGCTGTCCCGCGCACCGGCGGCGGCAGGAGCGGCCTCGGCGAGGGGCGACCGGCCCGGCAACCGGCAACCGGCAACCGGACGACTGACTACCGGCGACTGACCGAAAACCACTTCTTGTCGGGGACATGTCCATTCCCAAGAATGCGCATGACCATCCGTCCGCAGGAAGGACCCCCCACATGAAGAAGCCCCTCGCCGGTGCGCTGCTCGCTCTGGCGCTCCTGGGCCTCGGAGCCGCGCCGGCGGCGGCGACCGCCGCCCAGGCTCCCGCACCCGCCACCGCCCCCGCGGCGGCCCCCTCGGCCGTCACGGTGGACTTCGCGGGGACCGTGGCCCTCAGCAACTGCTCCGGCTCCGTCGTCCGGCTGCCCCAGTCGCAGCCGGACGACCCGGCCCTGGTGCTGTCCAACGGCCACTGCCTGGAAGGCGGCATGCCGGGCCCCGGCGTGGTCGTCGTGGACCGGCCCTCCACCCGGACCTTCAGCCTGCTCAACTCGTCGGGCCGGGGTGTCGCCACCCTGCGGGCCAGCAAGATCGCGTACGCGACGATGACCGACACGGACGTCTCCCTGTACCAACTCACCACGACCTACCGGCAGATCGAGAGCCGCTACCGCATCAAGGCGCTCGAACTGGACACGGTCCGCCCCGCGCAGGGCGCGGCGATCAAGGTCGTCTCCGGGTACTGGAAGCGGATCTACAGCTGCGCCGTGGACGGCTTCGCCTACCGCCTCAAGGAAGGCGACTGGACCTTCACCGACTCCATCCGGTACACCGCCGCCTGCGACACGATAGGCGGCACCTCCGGCTCGCCCGTGATCGACACCGCCACCGGCAAGGTCGTCGCCGTCAACAACACCGGCAACGAGTCCGGCGGCCGCTGCACCCTCAACAACCCGTGCGAGGTGGACCAGAACGGCACCGTGACCGTCCGCCAGGGCATCAACTACGCCCAGCAGACCTACACGATCGCGCCGTGCGTCGGCACCGGCAACAAGATCGACCTGAGCCGCCCGGGCTGTGCCCTGCCCAAGCCGTAGCGAACCGGCCGTCGCCGTGACGTCGGCCGTCCGGCACCCCGCCCGTCCGGTGACATCGCGGGGGCCGGACGGCCGCCCGCCCGAGCCCGTCTCTACGGCCGGGGCGGTACGGCGGCCGACGCGGGCACCCCCAGGGCATGGGCCAGGGCGGACTTGACCGGCTCGGCATGACCGGGCAGGTACCGGGAGATCCAGCCGTCCGCGAGCGCGAGGAACCCCGCGAGGTCGCGCTCGGCACCCTCCAGGAGGCGGCGCAGCTCGCTGACGGGCACGTCGATCACCGAGCCGTCGCTCCGCCCGGTGTCCGCGGTCAGCCGGACGGTGTCGCCGAGGCGCTCGGCGTACGCGTCGGGGTCGTGGCCGAAACAGGCGCTGCCGCCGTCGAGCACCTCGTACCAGTCACGCCATTCCTCCAGGCCGTTGCAGCAGCCGGGGAGGAAGGCGACACCGGTGGAGCTGTCCGTGACCCGCATGCCACCCGGCGCCTGGGCGCCCTCCGCGGTGAGCAGTCCGTGGAGGAAGGAGCCGAGCGCGTCGGCGGGGCGTCCGGGACCGGCGGCGGGGTCGTTGTAGGCGGCGATGCTCATGAGCGCCGTCCCGACCTCGTACGGTGCCAGCTCGCCGCTCAGCGGCAGGAAGCCGTACGGCTCGACGTGCGCGACGGGCCACAGGGCGAAGCCGTCGGGGGCGGCGGCCTCCAGGACGGGGTGCATCACGATCACCCGGCCCAGTCTCGCCCACCGCACGGGCGCCCTTCGCCGCGGGGGGCCGGAAGGGGTTTCCTGGCGGGCCGGGGACCGGGCGCCCGGGGCCGTGTGTCAGCATGCGGGGGTGACCCCCCACCCCCACGACCCTTTGGACTCAGCCCGTCCGGACGCGCGGTCCCCCTCGTGGGCCGCGCGGGCCGCGGCCGGACGGCGCCTGGCCGCCGCGGCGCAGGACCCCGACGTGGCCGGGCTGCTGCACCGGCTGCTCCTGGACGGCCAGGACACCGCGGTCACCCAGGAGACGGCGGAAGCCCTGCTCGAACGGTGGGACGTCCACGGGCTGCGCCTCGTCCTGGCCGCGCTCGCCGTCGCGGACGACGACACGGGCGACCACCTCGACGTCGCCCTCGGCAACGTCTGCCACCAGTCGGACGAGGACCTCGCGCGGCTGAAGGCCCTGGCCTCGGTGCTGGTGTCGGACGCCGACCCCGCCGTGAGCCGGGAAGCGCGCGAGATGCTGCGCGGTTAGCGCATCGATCAGTCGGCCCGCGCTCGTGGCCGCGGGGCCGCGTTCCGGCCTTCTCCTCCGTCCGCGTACGGGCGGTGCGCGCCGAAGGGCCACCCTCGTTCGAACGCGTTCAAAAGCTCTGGCAGGATGAACGTTGGCGCGGCTCCGCGTGGGGGCGCGCCGACGATCGCGCCAAGCGCGGAGGGGGTGGTGACGGTGGGGCAGGAACGGTCGTACGGCGACATGGCCCTGGTGTCGATGCTGGTGCTGTTCCTGGAGGCGGTGCTCGCGCTCGTCGTGGAGGTGGTCCGCG
Organism: Streptomyces thermolilacinus SPC6; assembly: GCF_000478605.2. Lineage (GTDB taxonomy): Bacteria > Actinomycetota > Actinomycetes > Streptomycetales > Streptomycetaceae > Streptomyces > Streptomyces thermolilacinus. Next base: position 83,230 of record NZ_ASHX02000001.1, read on the forward strand.
CCGAGACGCCCGTGCCGAACCCCTGGTCCGGCTTCACCCTCGGGCCGTTGACCCTGCCGTTCCTCCTCGTGGTCGGCGCGGTCGTCGGCGCAGCCGTCTCCTGGCTGCTCGTGCTGCCCACCGTATGGCTGAGCGACGTCCTGGGGCGGCGCTTCGGCGGCCGCGCGGCGTGGTGGTGGGTGCCGCTGGTGGCGGCGGCCGGCCTCGCGCCCGTGGGCGGGTACGCCGCGATGGGGGCGGGCCCGCTCACCGCCCTGCGCTGGTGGCTCGTCGGCACCGCTCTGCTCACCGTCCCCGCCCTGCTTTGCCGGGTAAGGCGGCGGGGCGTGTTCGGCTCGGTGGCGCTGTGGGGGACCCTGGCCGTCCTGTCCGCCGCCACCGTCGGCGGCGCCGCGCTGCACACGGGCCTGGTGGAGCGGTACCGCCCTCCGGTACTCACGCGGGACGCGCTCGTCGGGACGTGGACGGACGGCGGGGGCGGGTCGGTGACGTTCGCGGCGGACGGCGCGGTGTCGGTGTCGGGTGGGACCACCCACTCCCTCGACGCGGACTTCGCCGTGAGCGTCGGAGAGTGCGCCGGGGCGGGCACCTGGACGTTCGAAGCGGCGCGGGACGCCTGGGCGCAGAAGGTCCACACCGCCGTCGAGGCATGCGCCTGGGACCCGTGGTACATAGGCGGCACCCGGGCGCGGGTCGTCCTCTACCGGTACGTCGGCGACCCGGACTCCCCGGACGTCTACGAACTGGCCAAGGCTCCCTGACGCCTTCGCGCCCCAATGGCCGCCGCCCGACAGGACTTTGACCTCCTGTCGGGACGCGCGGCCACCGGGGCACGCGACCGGCCCCGGCTATCCGACCGTCAGGGTGAAGCGGCGCGGGTTGCCGTCGTGGGCGGCGCCCGAGACGTCCGGGCGGCCGTCGGGGCGTACGTCGTCGTAGGGGAAGGCGTATCCGATGGGCGTGTGCGCGTGGACGGCGCGCGCCCAGTGGTTGGTCGACGGGTCGCGGTAGTAGTCGGACGGGGCGGGGCCGTTCGGCTGGTCGGGGTGGGTGAGAAGCGTCGTGCGGTTGAAACCCGCCGCGAGCCGGGCGAGCAGCGCCTTGCGGTCGTCGGAGTCGCCCGGGTTGTTGGCGAACGGTCCGTGGTTGCAGGTGAAGACGTCCCGCGACGTGGGCCTGGTGAAGCTGTGGCCGCCGGTGAAGGTGAGGACGTCGCCGTTGACCCGGCCGGTGCGCACGCCGCGGCCACCCTGGAGGTCGATACGCAGGTCGGTGGTGCGGTACTTCTGCCAGACCCGGTCGATGTAGCCGGTGAGCGCGTCGCGGAACGGCATCTGGTCGGGGCGGTCGAAGTACGGCGCCATGACGTTCTGCGGGGAGACCACCCGGAGGACCGAGCCGTTCGACGCGCGGATCACCAGCTTGTCCCACGGCTGCCCGTCACGTGCGGCCTGGGCGACGAGCTCGTCCGCGATCCGCTGCACGGCGCCCACCGGGTGCGGCGCGACCGTGTGGGTGGCGTCTCCGGTGAGGGTGAGGCCGATGGGCAGGGCGGTCACCAGATCGACGTAGCTGATGTTGGCGTACAGCTGCTGCGGGTTGAAGGTGAACTCCGCGAACGACCAGATCCGGCTGTAGTTGCGGTCCGAGGGCGTCGCGAAGGCCGGTTCGACCAGGGCCGGGCCCGGGTTGAGGAAGAAGTCCAGCTTGTTGTCGCGTACGAAGTAGACGCGGGCGCCGTACATCTGCGGCAGCGTGAGCACGACCGGGCCCGCCCCGGCCGGACGGAGGGGTATCGCGCAGTCCACGGGCAGGGGGGTCAGGGTGGAGGCGGGCGACTCGGGCCGGTACACACCGCCGCCCGGGCGCAGCAGGACCCATCGGCCCGTGCCCTGCTCGCGGCCGGTGACATAGGCGTGGACCGTGCCGGGCAGCGACCTGTTCTCCAGGGCCAGTTCGCAGGTGGCGGGCGCCGCGGACGCCCGGTCCCGCAGGCCCAGCGCGGTCGCCGCCGCGACGGCCGCGCCACCGGCGAGCAGGGACCGGCGGGACAGGCCGCGGGCGGGGAGCCGGTGCGAGGCGGCCGGGCGTGAGGGGGTGTCGGATGCCATGGATGCACTCCTTGTGGGGAGGAGGAGCGGTGGGGGTGGGCCCACTCTGGCGGCGTGTGCCCGGAGGGTCAAGGGATGGAGCTGAGAGCGCTCTCAGTTTTGCTTTGTCTTCACAACTTGGCGTCCGCAGGCTGTGGTTGACGGGGAGGGGTGTCAGGGTGCGGGCTTCGGCGGGCCGTACGCGCCGTTCACTGCGCCGGCGCGTACGGTGGCGGGGTACGCGCGACGGAGAGCGAGGCGGCCGTGCCGGACTGGAGACACCGACTGGGTCTGGAAGCGCACCCCGAAGGCGGGTACTTCCGGCGGATCTACACCAGCCCCCACGTCGTCGGCACCGCCCACGGGCCTCGCCCGACGGCAACGTCCATCCACTACCTGCTCACCCGCGACCAGCCGTGCGGCCGCCTCCACCGCAACCGCGCCGACATCCTCCACTTCCTCCTCGACGGCGGTCCGGTCGAGTACGTCACCGTCCCCCCGGACGGCCGCCTCGCGCGCGACACCCTGCGCACCGGCGACCGGCAGTTCCTCGCCGTCCCCGGCGGGGTGTGGAAGGCGTCCCGGCTCGTCGGCGCCGCCGACCACGCCCTGGTGGCGGAGGTCGTGACGCCGGGGTTCGACTACACGGACCACCGGTTCGCCGTACCGGACGACTTCGCCCACCTGCCCGCGCTGCGCGACGAACTCGCACCGTTCCTGCGCTGAGCGGCGGGCGATCCGCCCCGTGAGGAGCCGGGCGCGCGGCTCGGGCAGGCATGCGGCAGCCGCGCCGGGGGCTCAGGCGGTTCGGGCGACTTGGTACGGGCGGCCCGGGGCAGGGGATGCCCGGCGCCCCCGCCAGGTGGCTTCCTCGACAGAGGGCCGGGCGGTCCTGGAGTCGTTCCGGCGCGCCGTCGAGACGGGGGACCCCCAGGCCCTCCTCGACGTGCTCGCCCCGAGGTCGTCCTGAAGAGCGACGGCGGCGGCCTCAAGCACGCCGCGCTGCGTCCGGTCACCGGCGCCGGACGGGCGGCCCGGATGTTCGCCGGTGGCATGGGCGGGTTCGAAGGCACGTTCACCACCGAGCCGACCGTGATCAACGGCCACCCCGCCCTCCTCGTCCGCCTCGGGGGCGAGATCGACGGTGTCATGGCGATCAGTGTCCAGGCCGCCCGCATCACCGCTCTACTACGTCCGCAACCCCGAAAGGCTGTTTCACGTCGCTTCCGCGACCCCGCTCACCCTGCGCTGAACACCACCCGTCCCCGACGGTGCGGAGGTCAGCCCTTCCAAGGCGAGCGAAAGGGATCGAGGACGGAGACCTGGCCCGGCGGCTGCGTGCCCACCAGGCCGCCGCGGTCCGCACACCCCGGCTACCGCCGGGGGCTGGTCGGCAAGACCCTCCGGCACCCCGTGGACGTACTGCTGGCATGGGCCGCGGAGCACCTGCCGCCATCGAGCGCGCCCGCAACGCCTTCGACGCGTGGGCAGAGCGTGAAGAAGATGCGCGGGAGGGGCGGCGCCAAAAGCTCTCACCCATCGGGGGCTCAGGTCGGGGTGGCGTAGGGACTTGGCGTCGGCGGCGGGCTCGCGGGAGCCCGTACGACCCCCGCTGCCCGTGTCGGCTGCCCCGCCCGCACCACTTCAGGCGCCGGGTCCGCCCGCCCGCACCGCGGCGGCGAAGGCGCGCACGGGCGGGCGGGACTGGTGCCCGCCGCGGGGCACGGGTGTGATCAGAGGGTGCCGGTGATGCTCAGGTGGGTGGGCGTTCCGGTGGTGCCGGTCAGGGGGACCGGGACGGTCGGGGCCCAGGAGCGATCGGCGTGCCGGGTCGTGTGGAGGACCCTGCCGTCGGCGGTGACGGCGGCCACCTGGAGTTCGCCCGCCACGTGCGCGGCGCTGACGGACTTCGCCGTGACCGTGCCCCAGACACCGGCGAGGTCGCCGTACACGGACCAGCCACCCGCGCTGTTGCGGATCGTGTGGTACTGCTTCGTTCCGTTGTCCGTGGCGATGACGACGTGCGCGTCGGTGCCGACGCCCGCGATGGCCACGGACGAGACGGGGCCGGTGGTGCCGACGGCCCTGCTCATGTCGCCCCAGCCGGTCCACTTGCCGGTGCCGGTGTCGCGGATGGTGTGGAACGGCTTGCCGCCGGTGACGGCGACGGTGTGGAGGTGGCCGCCGACGCTGGCCGTGGAGACGGACGTCACCGCCCCGATCGGCCCGACGGCCCCGGCCACGTCACCGAACCTGGTCCACTGGCCCGCGGCGTCGCGGCGGGTGTGGAACACCTTGTTCCCCGCGAGGGCGACGACGTGCAGCTCGTGGCCGATGGAGACGGCGGAGACCTGCCGGAGGTCGCCGAGCACCCCGGCGCGGGAGCCCACGTCCCCGAAGGCGCTCCAGGTGCCGTCGGCCGCGCGTATCGCGTGGCGCAGCTTTCCGGCGCCGTCGATGGCGAGGACATGGGTGTCCCGGCTGATGCCCGCCGCCGCGACCGCGCGGGCCGAGGCCAGGACACCGCCGATGCTGCCGGCCTCGGCCTGCACGTCGCGCAGGTCGCTCCAGGTGCCGTCGGCGAGCCGGACACCCTGGTAGAGGCCCTGACCGGCCTGGAGGAAGGTGCGGGACTTCCAGCCGTACTGCGCGGCCCGCACGTCGACGACCCACTGGCGGAGGTCGTCGACGCGGGCGGCCTCGGCGTTCCTGCGGGTCTCGGTCTCGGGGGTGCCGAGGCAGCCCGCCTTCCACGAACGGCTGGCGAGGGCGACGACCTCCCCCGCGGCGTTGGTGACGGGCCCGCCCGCGTCGCCCTGGCAGATGGCGTCACCGGCCTGGGCGCCCTCGATGGCGAGGGCGGTCGCCGTGGCGGACGTGGCGGTGAAGGCCGCCGTGTGGATCTTGTCCGGCACCCACGTCGTCTTCGTGCGGCCGTAGCCCGCGGCGGTCAGCGCGGTCCCGGCCGCCGGGGAGGCGTCGGCGATCCTGGCCGGGGTGATGCCGGTGGCCTGCCGGTCGAGCCGCGCCAGGAGGACGTCCCGGTCGGCGCGGGGGAACAGCTCGGCGATCGTGTAGGTACCGGTTCCCAGGGTGACCTTCACCGGTTCCTGCGGCTTGCCGGGGGTGAGGCCGGTGCCGGGGGTGGTCGTGAAGCAGCTCTGCGAGGTGAGGAGCCACTGGGCCGCTATCAGGGTGCCGGAGCAGCCGCGGGCGTTGGTGCGGTCGCCCACGGTGATCTGGGCGGTGTGGGCGTGGGTGCCGCTCGTGTCGGGGGTGCCGATGGCGGCGACCGCCGAATGCGCCGGCAGCAGGCCGGCGCCGATCACGGCGGTCAGGCCGACGGCCATCCAGGCGGACCGTGGACGGGCACGAAGCATGGAGGTCTCCCTGCGTCGATGGGACATCACATTCCCTGCGTGGACGCGGTGTTGGAGGAGCACAGGAACACCACGACCGTGAGATCCCGTGCAGACTACCCGGGAAACCAGCGGCTGTGATCTTGAACTCGCGGGATTGTGACGGTCGTTGACGCCAGGCGGGACCTCAAGGCCGCAGGCGGGGGTGTCAGCCGTAGGTGCGGCGGCACAGCTCGGCGAGGGAGGGGTCCACGGTGCCCCGCGCCGCCTGGCACAGGTCGCGCATCTGGACGGTCCGCGCCGCGGTGGGCCGGGGCACGGCCACGGGCGGCGCGGCGCCGGGGCCCTCGGCGCCGTGGGTGCGCCCCTGCGCGGAAGGGCGGCCCTTCGCGTCGGCCGGGCCGGACGCGGACCCGGCGGTGTGCCGCGAGGCCGCCGTGCGGGGCGGGGCGGCATCGGACTCGGCCAGCTCCTCGCGCGGGGAGGCCGGTGCCGGGGCAGGGGCGGAGGGTGCGGACGTGGGCGGGCGCTCCCGGGCCGGCGGCTCGCCCACGGGGGACGGCGCGGCGGGACGGCCCTGTACGGAGGTACATCCGGCGAGCGTGAGCAGGGCGGCCAGCAGGGCGGGAGCGAGGCGGGAGGTGCGCATACGGCCACGGTGCCCGCCCGCCGGGCGCCCGCGGGGCCCGACGTGCCGTCGGCCACCGTGACGGGTGAGGGGCGCTCGCCCGCCGCTGACGGCGCGCGGGGCCGAATGGGGGAGGCGGACGCCCGCAGCCACTCCCTTCCCAGTAGTGGAATAGTGAACGATCTGCTGGGGTTCCCCGTACGCAGCCCGGAGGGGCACACCGGGGGGGCGTACCGGAGAGGGAGCGCAGTGAGCGAGACGTACTACGAGTTCGGGACGGCCGCCGAGCGCTGGGACCGCGCGCAGATGTTCTTCGAGGCGAAGGAGTACCCGACCGTCGCCCGCATCCTGCGCGGCCTGGTCGCCGAGTACCCGGAGCAGACCGCCCAGCGGCTGCTGCTCGCCCGCGCCTACTACCACTCCGCCCAGCTGAGGCGCGCCGAGACGGAGCTGCGGGCCCTTCTGGAGCGCGACCCCGTCGAGGGGTACGCCCGCCTCATGCTCGGCCGCACCCTGGAGCGGCAGGGTCGTCACGAGGATGCGGCCCCGCACCTGCGGATGGCCGCCGCCATGTCGGGCGACCTGCCGTAGCCGGACCGGCGTCGGGCCGCCCTCCCGGCGGGGGCCGTGCGGGGCGGGCGGCCCGACGCGACGGGCGGGGGCGTGGCGTGCGGGGCGGTGGGCCGCACGGCGGGAGCGGTGGTGCCGCCCGCTCGGTCACCCCCAGCATGGGCCGGCGGGCGGGGGCGCCGCGCGGGTCGGTGGGCCCCGGGTGCGGGCCGTTGGTCCCGTGACGTGGACGTGTTCGACCTGCGCCGCAGGAGCGGCCTGTACCTCACGTACTACCCGCACGGCGACACGCGGCGGCGCGGCGTGGCGCTGCTGGCGCTCCGCGGACGTACCGGGTTTGCGGCTGGAACGCGGCGGGCGGGGAGCTGCCACCACCCGCCGGTCGTCCTGGAGTTCGCGGCGCTCGCCGGGCCTGGTGCCCGGGAGGCGCCCCCGCGGCGGCAGCGGCGGGGCCTGGAACTGATCCACCGCGCCCCTCGCCGACGTGGGCTCCCCGTACGCGGCGCTGCTCGCCGCGCTGCTGTCGCTGCTCCCGCCTGCCACGCCCGCCGACCTGGCCGCCGTGGCGAAGCTCGCCGCCTAGGGGCCGCCCGCCGAGGACGTCGGCCTCGACGCGTACGGCGGGACCGGCCTCCCGTACGGCTAGAACGGCTCCGCGCCGCCCGGCACGTTCGTCGCGCCCGCCCCGGCGGACCCCGCCCACATGCCGCCCCTGTCCACCCCCGTGGATACCGGGGTCCGCCGATGACCGCCTCCCCTGGACCGCTCGCCGTCGCCTACGACGGCACCGGCCTGCCGCTGTGGGTCGCCCTCCCGTACTTCTGCCTCGCGGTGTTCGCCGTCGGGCACGTGTGGCACTACCGGCGCGACCAGTTCGGCTGGACGAGCCACACGAACCTGCACGCGCCGACCTCGTGCCCGCTGTTCGCGGCGTGGCCGTTCACCGCCTGGTGCACGTATGGAGCGCCCCCGTCGGGTACCTGCCGCCCGTACCTGGTGTACCGGCGGAAGGCGTCCGCGACGGCGTACGGCACCACGGCCTCCCCGCACGGGCACGCCCCGGCGCGGCGCGAGGCGGGCACCCGGGAGGCGGGCCGCCGCTAGACTGCCGGCTTCGTTCACTCGGCAGGTGGCGGTGTCGGGCAGGGGGAGGGTGGGGTGTCGCGAAACCCGAGAAGCGAGTTCCTTGGTGGCCCGGCCTGGATGTGCTTGAGCATCCTGTTCTTCGGATGGACGGCGGCCAGTAGCGGCACCACGCCCTGGTGAGGGCCGCCGCGACGCTGATGCTGGTGGCCTGGGTGGTGTTGCCGGCGAGGCACCTGCTGCGACGTGCCCGTGACCGTAGGTCCTCCGAGTCGGATGAACCGGCAACCTGAGGGACGCCGAGACAGGGCATCGATTTCCCAAGCGCGGCGCCCTGGTCGACAGGCCGGTAGGCCGCTCGGGACCACCTCCGGGTAGGGTGGGCAGGCTCCGGAGTACCGGGGCCCGATCGCATCCTGGGGTGGGGAATGCCGAAGCACCGGTTGTCCAGAAAAGGCCGTTACATCGCTCTGACCACGACAGGGGCCGTCGTCGTGGCAGGCGCCCTGGCCGCGGCACAGAGCTCGATGGCGGCTCCGGCGTGGCCGGCGCAGAAGACCTACACAGGCCGGGCGTTCGACACCTGCGCCGCGCCCTCGCTCGCCGCGATGAAGGCCTGGAGAAAGGACGGCCACTACGGCGGCGTCGCGGTCTACGTCGGCGGCAAGAACCGCGGCTGCGCCCAGCCCAACCTGACCAAGTCCTGGGTGAAGTCGGTCGACACGCTGGGCTGGCGGGTCATCCCCTTGTACGTCGGTGCCCAGCCGCCCTGCCAGAAGAGCAGGAACAAGGAGAGGTTCACCGCGGCGACAGCGGCCTCGGTCGGGGTGAGCAACGCCAACGACGCCATCGCCAAGGCATCCGCGCTCGGTCTGAAAGCCGGAAGCCCCATCTACCTCAACATGGAGTCGTACGACATCACCGACAAGGCGTGCAACGAGGCGACCCTCGCCTACGTACGGTCCTTCACCAAGACCCTGCGGGCCAAGACCTACCGTGCCGGCCTCTACGGCTTCAGCAGCTCCAGCGCCAAGGCGATCGCCACCGCCAAGGACCGCAGGGACCTGCCGGGCAACCTCTGGTACGCCCTGTGGAACGGTCAGGAGACCACCACGAAGGACTGGCCCTGGGACCCGAAGCTGTACACGGGACACAGCCGCGGCCACCAGTACAAGGCCAACAGCAAGGAGACCCGCGGCGGCCACACCATCACCATCGACCGCAACGCCTGGGACGCCCCGGTCGCCATCATCGGCTGAGCCCGGCCCGCGCGACGGCCCGTGACCGCCGACTGCCCGTCACCGAGCCCAGGGTCCTGGGGCTCGTCCGGCGGATCATGGGCCGAGCCAGGGCCGGACCGAGGCGAGGGCCGGCCAGTGCCCTAATCGTGTTGACCGCCCCCGGCAGGCAGTGCTGGAGTCGGCACGTGGACAGCATCCCCGCCAACCGGCGGCTCTGGAACAAGATCAGCAGCGCCTACCAGCACGAGCACGACCCGCAAATCGGCGCCACACCCCGGCTGTGGGGCATGTACTCCATCCCCGACGCGCACCTGCACGCCCTGGGCGACGTCACCGGCAAGCGCGTCCTCGAACTCGGCTGCGGCGCCGGCCAGTGGTCCAGGGCGCTCGCCGCCGAGGGCGCCACCGTGGTCGGACTCGACCTGTCCGAAGCCCAACTCGCCGCAGCGGCCCGCGCGATGGGAGCGGCCCGCTACTCGCTAGTGCAAGGCGCCGCCGAACAACTCCCCTTCGCCGCCGACAGCTTCGACCTGGTGTTCTGCGACTTCGGTGGGCTCAGCTGGGCGCCCCCGCACCTGGCCGTCCCGCAGGCCGCACGCGTCTTGGGCCGCGGCGGGCGCCTGGTGTTCAACGTCGCCAGCCCATGGTTCGAAGCTTGCTACGACGAAGCCGCCAGCCGCGTGACCACGACGCTGCAGCAGGACTACTTCGGGCTGAACACCATCGCCGAAGACGACGGCGCGACCAGCTATCAGCTCACCTACGGCGACTGGGTCAAGGTCCTGCGCGGCGCGGGTCTCATCATCGACGACCTCATCGAGCCGCGGCCCGGACTCGGAACACCCAACGGCTACAACGAAACCGACCCACCCGACTGGGCACACCGCTGGCCGGCGGAACTGCTCTGGGTAACCCGCAAACCGTAAGTTCCGCCGCGCCGAGACGTGAAGGCATCCCCTCGCCGAGCAGGCCTTAAGGGCTGTCCGACTGATCATGGGCGGAGCCAGAGCCGGATCGAGGCGAGGGTGACGGTCCCGTGCAAGACGTAGGCGCGTTTGTCGAAGCGTGTGGCCACGGCCCGGAAGGTCTTCAACGCGTTGATCGTCCGCTCCACTTCGTTCCTGCGTTTGTAGATCGTCTTGTCGAAGCCGACGGGCCGTCCGCCCCTGCTGCCGCGTCTTTTGCGGTGGGCCCGCTGATCTCGGGGTTCGGGAACGGTGTGCTGATCTGGCGACGTCGCAGGTAGCGGCGGTTGCGCCGGGAGGAATACGCCTTATCGCCGCCCAGGTGGTCGGGCCGGGTGCGCGGATGCCCGCCACCCGGGCGGTGGACACGGATGCGTTCCATGACCGGGATGAGCTGCGGGGCGTCGCCCCACTGGCCCGGCGTGATCAGCAGCGCCAGCGGGCGGCGTCCGCCTTCACCGGCCAGGTGGATCTTGCAGGTCAGGTCGCCCCCGGGAGCGACCGAGTCCCTCGTCTGGGCGATGGTGCCGGGGCGTGCTTCTTTTCCCGGCACCCGCGGAGGTCTCCTGCGCGCTCCCGCCGCATGCTGACGACTCCCCGGCAGGACGTGGAGTCCACGCTCACCATCGACCAGTCGATACGGCCCTCGGCATCAGCGTCGGCCAGCACGGCCGCGAAGACCTTGTCCCACGTGCCGTCCGCCGACCACCACCGGTGCCGCTCGTAGACGGTCTTCCACGGACCGAAACGCACAGGCAGATCCCGCCAGGGAACCCCAGTGCGCTGTCGAAACAGGATCCCGTTGATGATCCTGCGATGACTGACCCGACGACCCCCACGCCGCCCGGACTCGGGCAGATGCGGCTTCAGTCCGGCCCGCTCCTCATTCGTGGGATCCACCCGCCCCCTGACCATGCCAACGAACCAACCCACGAACGGCCACAAGATCCGCCGGACAGGCCCTTGGACCGTTGCCAGAGGATGCTGGTGAGCCGGGCGCACCCCGGACTTCGGCGTCGAGCAGCGTCGTTCCCGGCACGGGCCACGCCTCCCGCCTGCGACGGTACGGCCGGGTGGTGTCCGTCTCGCCGCGTAAGCTGTTGGCTCGTATGCCCGTCTGTGAGGTCTACGCCCACACTGACGGCTTCCCGTTCGACCCGAAGGACTGAGCCGTGCCGGACCGACCTGAGATCGTCTGCATCTGCGGCTCTGCCCGGTTCGTGGACGAGATGAGCGCGGCGAACCGCGATCTGACCTTCGCAGGTGTCATCGTCGTCGCGCCAGGCGTCTTCCCGCGCGCCGAGGATCACGAACCGGACGAGTTGATCACCAACGAGCAGAAGACCGCGCTGGCCGCCCTCCACCTGCGCAAGATCGACTTGGCAGACCGGGTTCTGGTCGTCAACCCAGGCGGGTATATCGGCGAGTCCACGAGCAGGGAGATCGCATACGCCCACGCCATCGGCAAGCCGATCTCGTTCACCGATCCCCTCTGACCAGCAGACGCTTCGTGGTGCGCGCGAGCGACGAGACTCGGTCGGCCTTGGAGCGTGTTGCCGGAGGATCTTCGAAGTCGTCGGGCGCAGCCCTGTGCTTGTGTCTCGTGACGTGGTCTCGGATGAGACGTGGGCCTCGCTCGGGCCGTTGTTCCCGGGCGTGAAGGCCACGGCCGCCCGCCCGTCGATCGACGCGCGGTCGTCGAGCAGACGGCTCGGCGGTTCCGCACGGGGCGCCGGGATGGCCCACCAGGGCTGCGACGTCGAGTGGATCGCAGGATCCGCCGTCGGCGTATGGGCTGTGGCAGACGGTCCATGGGCTCATCCGCCGCCGGCAGCGTGACGGCATCTGGCCCGAGCCGCTGACCCGGCTGCAGGCCCGGCAGACGCGGCCTGGCTGACCGCCTGGGGGTCGACACCGACTCCGCGATCCGCGGGGCCATCAACACGCCGTACGCCTGGCATGTCGTGCCCCGCGCCAGCCGCGTCGTGTCCCGCGTCAGCCGCGGAGGCGGCCGTCGCGGCCCGGGGTCGTACCGTCCCGGCCGTCGGGGGTGCCGAGCGCCTGTGTGGCGATCACGGCGGCCTGGACGCGGCGCTCGACGCCCAGTTTGGCGAGGAGCCGGGAGATGTTGTTCTTGACGGTCTTCTCCGCCAGGTAGAGCCGCTTGCCGATCTCCCGGTTCGTCAGCCCCTCCCCCACCAGGGCGAGGATCTCCCGCTCACGGTCCGTCAGCCCGGACAGGGTGGACGCGGCCTGCTCCCTGGGCTCCTCGGCGCCTCCCCGCAGCCGGGCCATCACACGGGCGGTGGCGCCGGGGTCGAGCATCGACTGGCCCGACGCGACCGTGCGCACGGCGTGGACCAGGTCGGTTCCGGTGATCTGCTTCAGCACGTACCCGGAGGCGCCCGCCATGATGGCGTCGAGCAGGGCCTCCTCGTCGTCGAACGAGGTCAGCATCAGACAGGCCAGCTCCGGCATGCGCGAACGCAGTTCCCGGCAGACGCTGACGCCGTCCCCGTCCGGGAGGCGGACGTCCAGGACGGCGACCCGGGGCCGCAGCGCGGGCACGCGCACCAGTGCCTGTTCGGCCGTGCCCGCCTCGCCGACCACGGTCAGGTCCGGCTCGGCGTCCAACAGGTCGTGCACACCGCGGCGCACCACCTCGTGGTCGTCGAGGAGGAAGACCCTGACCGGTTCCTTCTCTCCGAGGCCGCCGCTGCTGTCCGTCATCGCACTCTCCGTCATTCCGCCGACTCTCCGCCCGAAGGCGGATCCTCCCGCATCCTGCCCGCCGGGCGGGACGTGCGGCCAGGGCCGTATGGCCCTGATTCGCCGGTGCCGCGCGCCCGGACCGGTGGGTCCGTCCTGAAAGGGGTCCGTTCGGCCCTGTCGCGGCAGGACACGGAGCGGGACCCTGGCGGAAAGGCACCCCACGGGGCCGAGGACGGAGCCGGAGCGGAAGGTGGGCACGATGAACGACGCAGCCACGCATCGAACGGCGGACGGCCGCCGGAAGACGGTGGCACCCCGGCGCATGGCCCACCTCGGCCGGGCCGAGGCGCTGCGGCTGCTGGGCACGGTCTCGCTGGGCCGCATCCTCTTCACGCAGCAGGCGCTCCCGGCGATCCGCCCGGTCAACCACCTGCTGGACGGCGACGACATCATCGTCCGGCTCCACGACGGCGCGACGCTCGCCTCAGTCGTGGCGCCCACCGAAACGGACGGCGTCGTGGTGGCGTACGAGGCCGATGTGATCGACCCGGACACCCACCTCGGCTGGAGCGTGGTGGTCACCGGTTACGCGCGCCGGGTCACCGACGACGAGGAGATGGCGAGTCTCGCCTCCCGGCTGCGGCCCTGGGTGGCCACACCGGTGATGAACGCGGCGCTGCGCATCCGCCCGGACCTGGTCACGGGACTGCGGCTCACCGTCTAGGTGCCGCGCCGGGCGCAGGGCCCGGCGCGGCGCGGCACCACCGCGCCCGTACACGCATCGCGCCCCGGTCCCGTACGAGTTCCCCGTACGGGCCCCGGCCGCACGCCCTCCCGTGCGCGCGGCCCTACCCGTACACCCTCAGGGACCGCTCAGGCGTTCCCGGCGGCGGTGATCGGCGCCCGCCACACGAGGCGGCTGCCGCCCCCGTCCGGGCGGCCTGTCTTCAGGGTGCCGCCCACGGACCGGGCGCGCTCCTCCAGGTTGCGCAGGCCGCTGCGCCTGCCGCCCTCCTGGATGCCCCGGCCGTTGTCCGTCACCGTCAGGATCACCTCGTCGGCGGTGGCCTGGAGGGACACCTCGACGCGGGTCGCCTGGGCGTGGCGGGCGGCGTTGCTGAGCGTCTCGGTGAGGGCGGCCATCACATGCTCGGCCACGCCCGGCGGCACGTCCGTGTCGAGCAGGCCCTCCATGCTCAGGCGGGGCGGGAAGCCGAGGGTGTTCGCCGTCTCGCCGACCGCGCGGGCGACGCGGGCCCGCAGGCTCGGGCCCGTGTCCTCGTCGCGGGCGCGCAGGCCGAAGATGGTCGAGCGGATGATCTTGATGGTCTCGTCGAGGTCCACGACGGCGCGGGTGACACGCTCGGCGGCGCCCTCGTGCTGGACGAGCCGTGCGGCGCTCTGGAGGGTCATGCCGGTGGCGAAGAGGCGCTGGATGGCCAGGTCGTGGAGGTCGCGGGCGATGCGGTCCCGGTCCTCCAGGAGCGCGAGCTGTTCGGCGTCGGTACGGCGCTGGGCCAGCTCCAGGGCGAGCGCGGCCTGTCCGGCGAACGCCAGCAGCGGCTGGAGCTCGCCCTCCGTGAAGACGGGTTCGCCCTGGTGGCGGGCGAGCAGCAGGACGCCGCGCGTGTCGTGCGCCTCGGTGCCCAGGGGTACGGCGACGGCCGGGCCGAGGCCGTCGAAGCGGCGGGGCCCCGCGCCGTAGCGGTCGTCGTCGGCGAGGCCGGTGGTGGTGACCGGCGCCCCGGCCTCGTAGGCGGCCCCGGACAGGGTGCCCGCGACGGGGACGACCAGGCCGCGGCGGAGCTCGCCGCCCGCGCCGAGGGCCAGTTCCACCACGAGGTCCTGGGTGCCGGGGACGGGCACGGTCACGTCGGCGAGCGCGGCGCCGGTGATCTCCTGGGCGCGGCGGGCGATCAGCTCCAGGACGCGCAGGCGGGGGCTGCCGGAGAGGAGGTTGTGGGTGATCTCGGCGTTGGCCTGGAGCCACCGCCGCTGGCGCTGGGACGCCTCGTACAGGCGGGCGTTGTCGATGGCGACACCGGCGGCGACGGACAGGGTGGCGATCACCGACTCGTCCTCGGCGTCGAAGTCCTGGCCGCCGCGCTTGTCGGTGAGGTACAGGTTCCCGAACACCTCGTCGCGGACGCGGATGGGCACGCCCAGGAACGTCCGCATCGGCGGGTGGTGGGCGGGGAAGCCGTACGACGCCTCGTGGGTGCCGAGCTCGCTGAGCCGCAGGGGCTGGGGGTTGCGGATGAGCTCGCCGAGGATGCCGTGCCCGGCGGGGAGGGGGCCGATCCTGGCGGTCTCCTCGTCGGTGAGGCCGACGGTGAGGAACTGCGACAGAGTGCGCCCGTCGGGGCCGATGACCCCGAGCGCCCCGTACTGGGCGTCCACGAGCAGCGCGGACGCCTCCACGATTCGGCGCAGCACCTGCGAAAGGTCGAGCTCCCGGCCGACGGAGACGACCGCCTCCAGCAGGCTGTGCACCCGGTCGCGGGTGCCGCGGGCGGCGTTGATGCGTGCCTGGAGTTCCTCCAGCAGCTCGTCGAGCCTCATCTGGGGCATCCGCGACAACGGACCCTCCATGCCCAACGGCCCTCCTCCGTCGATCCCGTGCTGCACCGGCAGCCTATCCGGCCGCACGGAGGGGCCCGAGTCGGTGTTCGACCAGGGGGACCCCCGGGCGCCGGGGCGCGATACCGGGGCGCGCGAACGCACACAGGGCGCGCAGGACGGGACGAGCACCCCTCGAAGGGGTGATAACGCCCCTTAGCTCTTTAAAACGACGTCGTTTTCTAAAGATGCTTTACCTCGGCACCGGCGAACAGATGCCCGTGCGAACGAGGAAAGGTGGATCGGTGAATCCGAGGATGCGTGGGCTGCGCAGCGCGGTGGCGCTGGGGTTCGCGGCGGCGGCCGTGGCGGCGACGTCCGCGGCCGCCGAGGCGCGGCCGGACGACGCGGCGGGTGCGGCGGGCGCGGCGGCCGGGGCCGCGAAGGGCGCCACGACCCTGGTCTTCGACAAGAACCCTTCCGACCCGTCGAACTCCCGGCTGCGCCTGTACAAGGGCGGCGTGCTGCAGGCCGGCTACCGCGCCGGTTCGGGCATGGGCGTCACGAACGACTGCGTACGCGACAAGGGCTGGATCCCGAACGGGAACTGGCGCGTCAGGCTGAAGTCCCGGACGTACAACGGCCAGTTCGTCAAGGGGTACGCGGTGTACCTCCAGGACATGCGGTGCTCCACGGGCAAGGTGACCCGCACGGAGATGTTCATCCACTCGGAGATGAACCGCGACGGGACGCAGGGCCGCGCGGAGGAGCGCCGCTGGAACGGGCCGGGGGACTACCGGTCCAACGGCTGCGTGAAGCTGAAGCCCGCCGACATCAGGGACCTGTTCAGCCGTCTCGACCGGATCGGGTGGCCGACACACCTGCGGGTCGTCTCCTGACGCAGCGGCCCGTACCGCCCGGTGGCGGCGCGCACGGATGT
The DNA here is from genome assembly GCF_000478605.2 of Streptomyces thermolilacinus SPC6. Classification (GTDB taxonomy): domain Bacteria; phylum Actinomycetota; class Actinomycetes; order Streptomycetales; family Streptomycetaceae; genus Streptomyces; species Streptomyces thermolilacinus. Next base: position 99,377 of record NZ_ASHX02000001.1, read on the forward strand.
GCGGTCCCGCCGAGGCCGGGCGCGCGGGCGCGGCGGCGGTACGCTCGCTCGCGGGGACGCGCGCCACGGGGGCGCGTCCCGGAGCGAGCCGTCGCGCGGACCGAGGGGGTCACCGGTGTCAGCGGGAGGGCGCCGCGCCCGTCTGCGGGCCGAGATGTCCGCCGAGGTACGGGCGGCGGCGCGGGCGGTCATCGTCGAGAGCGGTGTCGAGTCGCTGACCCTCACGGAGGTCGCGCGGCGGGTGGGTGTGACCCCGGCGGCGCTCTACCACCACTTCGAGCGGGGGCTGCCCGACATCGTCGCGCGGGTCGCCGACGACATCGTGGACGAGCTGGTGGACGAGCTGTCCCAGGCGGCCGCCCGCTACCCCAGGGACAACTTCGCGATGCGGATGGTCGCCCCCAGCCGTGTGCTGCGGTCCTGGGCGATCGGCCGCCGACGGGAGTTCTGCTTCCTGTTCGGAACCCCGGCACGGGCCGCTGGGGACGCCCACGCGGCCCTGACGACCCGCTGGGTGCGGCGGCTGGCAGGCGTGTGGGGCCCCGTGTTCGCGGAGCTGTGGGCGGCGCGACGCTACCCGGTGCCCACGGGCGCGCTGGAGCCCCGGCTGCGGCGGCAGATGGGCGACTACGTGCGCGACACGGGCGTCGACCTTCCGCCGGAGGCCGCCGCGGTCATGCTCGGCTGCTGGCGCTCCCTCTACGGGCAGGTCGCCATCGAGGCGTTCGGCCATTTCTCGCCGCTGTTCGGCGACCAGCAGCCGATGTTCGAGCTGCTGATGCGCGACATCGTCGGCGGCCTGGATCTGATCGACCAGTACGAGCCCCCGGCCGCCCCGGCGCCCTGACACACCTCCGTACGCGTACATCCGTCACCTGGCACATCTCCGTACCCGTACGTCCGTCACATCGGCTTCACGGGCCTGCCCGGCCTCGCTTCGGGCCGCCCGGGAGGAACTTCGACCGAAAGGGAACACTCATGAGCAAGGCGAGCGGCAAGCGGCGCACGGCGGTCGGCCTCGCGGCGGTCGCCGTGGCCGCGGCGCTGATGGCGCCCACCCCGGCGGGCGCCGCCCCACAGGGCGATCCGTGGATGTGCACCCCCGGAGCGTTCTGCGTGTACTCCGGCGACAACGGCAACGGCAAGGTGTGCGGCTGGCAGGTGGACGACCCGGACTGGCTGCACGGGTCCACGGTGTGCGGCTGGTCGAAGACCACGCGTGTGCGGTCGGCGTTCAACAACGGCAGGAGCGGCATGCCGGTCTCCGCGTTCACCCGCACCGGGCTGACGGGCACCAAGATGTTCTGCCTCGCCAAGGGCAAGAAGACCAACCTGCCCCGCGCGGGCACGTACCTGCGAAGCCACACCTGGAAGTGCTGACCCGAGACGGCCGTCGTGCGCGCCGGTGTCCGTGGTGGGGCACCGGCTCGCGCCACGGGGCATCGGCGCCCGCGCACGACACCCCGTGGCGGTCGCCTCCGCACGCCCGGCAGGCCCTCTTCTCCCGCCTCCGTCGCAGGCAGGACGCTGATCGTGCTCCACCGGATCATCACCCATCCCAGGAGGGCACCATGGCGTTTCCCCGATCCTTAGCCACCACGCTCCTCGCCGGTCTGCTCGCGACCGGGACGGTCGTGGCGCTCGCCACCCCCGCCTCCGCCGTGAGCCGGTTCGACGACGGCAGCTTCGAGTACCCGACCGGTCCGGCCAACTCGTTCCGGACGCTCTCCAGCGGTCAGACCATCGGACCGTGGAGGGTCACCAGCGGGGCGGTGGACCACATCGGCGCCGGATTCTGGCAGGCCGCCGAAGGAGACCAGTCCGTCGATCTCAACGCCACCCGGCCCGGCACGGTGTCGCAGACCTTCACGACCACCGCAGGCAAAAAGTACAGCGTCACCTACGCCCTGGCCGCCAACCCGGAGGGCGGACCGGCCGTGAAGACCGGCCGGGTCCTGGTGGACGGGCAGAACTTCCAGGACTTCTCCTTCGACTCCACGGGCAAGACCCGCGCCGCCATGGGCTACGTGACCCGGCAGATGACGTTCGTGGCCAACGGTCCGACGACGACGCTCGGCTTCACCAGCACGGTGACCGGTGCGTACGGCCCGGTCATCGACGACGTACGGGTCGATGACACCTGCTGCTCCTGCTCCTGCCCCTCCTGACCGGGACGGCCGCCGGGGCCCGCACGGCCCGCACAACGCCCACGACCCGACGACGAGCATGCCCCGCGACGCGGCGCCCACAGGCCGTGCCGACCGGAAACCACCGGTCGGCACGGCCTCCTCGTTCCCGTACGGCGATGCACCGCCCATGACGCGCCGGACACGCCGTGATCACGTTTTCACCCACCGGGGCGACCCTCCGCCGGACGCGCGGGTCTCCTTCCCGACCGGAACCAACCGGCTGAGGAGGGCCATGCGTCATGCCAGGACCGTGCCTCCTAACGGCTGGCCAACGGTCAGCCAGCCGCCCTGGGCGGAGGACCTGGCCGGGATCACGGCCGTCGTCGGCGTGTCCGTCCTGCGGACGCGCCGCGCCCGGCCCTGACGCGCCACCCGGCGCCGTTCCGGCGGCGCGGCGCGGCCGGGACGGACGGGTGGGCCCTTCGGGGCCCGTCCACGCGTACCGTCGGGGCATGCCGCAGCTCTCGCCCCGTCTCGCCGAAGCCGTCGCGGCGCTCCCTCTCGCCCCGCATCTGCGGGTTCTGGAGATCGGGTGCGGGCCAGGCGCCGCCGCCCGTGCGGTCGCCGCGCGACTGGACACCGGGCACATCCTGGCCATCGACCGGTCGGCCGCCGCCGTGGCGCGGGCGCGGGCCGCCTGCGCCGAGGAGATCGCGTCCGGCCGCCTCTCGGTACGGCAGTGCGCCGCCGAGGACTTCGAACCGGAGCCTGGCGACGGCCCGTTCGACCTCGTCTTCGCCTTCCGGGTCGGCGCGCTCGACGGCCGCCACCCGGAGACGGGGCGTCAGGCCCTGAGCCGTATCTCCGCCGCGCTCGCGCCCGGCGGACGGGTCTTCGTCGACGGCGGCGACCCACTGCGGGAGCTGCCCGTACGCGGGTGACGGCAGGGACAGAGGAAATCCGTGTACGCGCGAAGGCGCGGCGCATAGGGTCGCCAGCATGGCGATCATGGGTCCACAGGACATCGACGAGGCGGTCACCGCCATCACCTCCGCACTGCGTGACGTGACCGACCGGGACTGGTCCGTTCCGGCGGCCGGGCTGGAGTGGAGCTGCTACGACACGGCCGTCCACATCGCGAGCGACTTCACGGGCTACGCCACGCAGTTGACGGGCCGCGCGACCGACGGATACGCGCCCTACAGGATCGTCGCCGCGCCGGGCGCCACCCCCGACGGCCTCGTCCGCGTGCTCGAGGCGACCGGCGGGCTGCTGTCCGCCGCCGTCCACCGGACGCCTTCGGACGTACGGGGCTGGCACCCGTACGGCGCCGCGGGCGGCGACGGGTTCGCGGCCATGGGCATCCTGGAGGCGCTCGCGCACGCCCACGACATTCTCGGCGGGCTCGGTGTACACGGCTGGCAGCCGCCGCCGCACCTGTGCGCCCGGGTGCTGGAGCGGCTGTTCCCGCACGTCCCGCGCGGGGATGACCCCTGGCGCACACTGCTGTGGGCCACCGGCCGCGGTGAACTCGACGGCCTGCCGCGCCTCGGCGCGTGGCGCTGGCACGCCGACCCCGTCCGCTCCGAGCGGCTGGTCCTGTGCGAGATCGGGCCCGCTCTCGCGGCCGATCTGCACGACGGCGGCAGCGGTGGGTTCGTATGGGCCGAGGGCGGCCCGGAGGAGGGGACACGCTTCGCCGGGGGCATGGTGGCGCGGGCGCACGAGGCGGGCACGTACCGGCCGGGCTGGGGCGCGTACGCCATCGTCCGCGTCTCCGACCGGCGGGCCGTGGGCGGCATCGGTTTCCACGCCGCTCCCGACGCGGACGGTGCGGCCGAGGTCGGCTACGACATCGTGGCGGCGGAACGCGGCCGGGGCTACGCGACGGAGGCGCTGCGCGCCCTGGTGGACCGGGCCTTCACCCGGCCGGAGCTGACCGTGCTGCACGCGACCGTCGAGCCCGGCAACGCCGCCTCGCACGCCGTGGTCGCCCGCGCCGGGTTCACCCCGGCCGGTTCCGCCGACGGCGGCGTCCGCTACGTGCTGCCCCGGCACGCCGCCGTACGGAACCGGGGCGCGCGGGGATGAGGCGGCGGACGTCCGGGGCGACGGCGTAGAGCACGCCGTCATCTGGTCCTGACGTGCCTCGGACCCGGCCGGGAGGGCCGGGTCCGAGACGCTGGCGGTGGGCTTACCAGGCGGCGTCGTTGGCGCCGAGCCGCCACAGGCGGTCGTCGGTGGGCATGGCGGTGTTGAGGTAGAGGGTGTTCCAGCTGCCGTCGTTGTAGCGGTTCACGGTCAGGGCCAGGGACGTGTTCACCTTCGGCTGCCAGATCCACCAGCGGGAGTTGTTGTCGTACTCAGGGCGCAGAACCCAGCGCTGGAGGTCGGAGCCGTCGCAGGCGCGGACGACGACGGTGGTGCCGCGGGCGGGCGTGGCGGAGGAGGGCTGGAGGCACTTGTTGGCCGCCTGGTTCTTGAACGTCATGGTCCACTTGCCGTTCTCCCAGGCGCCGCCCACCTCGTCCCACACCTCGGTGCGGTACTTCCAGCCGGGGTCGCGCAGGCTGATCGCGGTGGCGCCCTCGCTGGTGGCGTCATTGAGGAGCGCCAGGCGGCTGCCGTCGGACTTGTTGAACAGGTCCTGGCTGGTGCGGTCGGCGGCGGATGCGCCACCGGCCGTGAGGGTGCCGAGGAACGCCGTGGTGACCGCGGCGCAGACGACGGCGCGCGCGAAGCGACGAGAGGACATCGATCTCCTTGGGGGTGCGGTGTCGGGCTCCCGCGTGGCGCGGGTGCCGAAGTGGCTTCGGAGCCTCACCTGGGGTGATCACTCGCATCCGTATGGTGCACAGGCGTGGCGGCAGCCCTTGGCCACCGGAGGCCCGATGGCGGAAAACCATGGACAAGGCCGGGTGGCGCCCCACGTCCCGCAGAACCGGTGCGACAGCGGAAGAAACGGTTCCACTCGCAGTGACGGGCCGTCACATCGTCGCGCCGATCGGCCGAAACCCGCTGGTCCGCTTGTATGAACCCGCCCGGTGTCCGGCCGCAGGTCAGTGGAACCAGACGACGAGCCGGACGTTCTCCGGCCCGTGCAGGCCGCTCAGCGTGCGCATGACGCTCCGACCGGCCCCCAGTGCGTTCCGTCCCCCGCGACCGACTCCCGGCTCCGGGTACCAGAGCGGTCCGTCGCCCGCGACCGACTCCCGGCTCCAGGTACCAGAGCGGTCCGTCGCCTGCCAGTCGGCGGCGGCCAGCTCGGCCCAGGCGATCCACGTGGTGCCGTGCACGTCCCGCGGTCCCCCGTCGGCGTCGAAGTCCGCGCGCACCGCGTCCGACGTGTCCTGCGGGAGGCCGCGCCCTTCGGCCAGCGGCTCGAAGCCGTAGGAGTCGCGTACGCCGAAGAGGCAGGCGAGCGCGTCGTAGGCGTTGCCGTTGTTGAGGAGGAACAGGTCGATGGCGCCCTGCCATCGGCTGTCGTCGTCGTCCGGGCCCCGGAGCCGGGCTCCGGGCCCGCACTCGATCATCCCGCTCACGCCGGTGGACATGGCGGCAGTCTGTCGGCCGGTGGGCGCACGCTGCCCGGTCGGGCGGGTGCGCCCACCGGCCCTGGTCCCGCTTCCGTCAGGCCCGGTCGGTCCCGAAGGGGATCATGCGGCGAGAATGGTGGCCCGGGTGAGGTGGGTGGTCGCGGTGTGCCAGGCGGCCGTCACCGCCGCGTGGGCGCGGGTGGTGGTCGCGGCGCGGTCGTCCGCCGGGGGCAGCGGGGCGCCCACGTGGACGTGCAGGGCCGGGCGGCGGAGGGGCGCGGTGAGGACGCCCGCCACCTGCTTGACGGGGTTGCCCGACGTGATCCGGCGGGCTCCCGCCTGGCCCACCGGGACGACCGGCGCTCCGGTGCGTTCCACGAGCCGGGACAGCCCGCTGCGGAACGGGCCGGGTGGCGCCTCGGCGGCGTCCGCGCGGGTGGGGATGCCCCCTTCGGCGTAGATGAGGACGAGCCGCCCCCGCTTCAGAGCCGCCTCCGCCAGGTCGAGGGCGTCGGCGGCGCGGCGGTGGCCCCGGTACACGGGGATGTGGTCGCCGCGGGTGAGGGCGGGGCCGAGCAGCGGAATCCTCCACAGTCCGGCGGCCGCCATGACCACCGGGCGGACGCCGAGGCGGTGCAGTGCGGCGAGGACGACGGCGGGGTCGGCGAGCGAGGTGTGGTTGGCGGCGAGGACGCTGCCCGGCGCGAGGTCCGCGTCCTGGTCGGCGGTCACCGTGAGGCGGCCGAAGGCGGGGACCACGGCGTGGGCGAGGCGGCTGAGCATGCGGATCTCCCGGGTGCGGCGATGTCGGTCGTCATCGTCGGCGGCCGGGGCGCGGCGGGGACTGAGCACCCGTACTCAGGCCGGGCGTGTGTGCGTACCCAGGTGTTCGGCCGGAGTCGGCGTGTCGCTCGGGTGGGGGGCGTACCAGTGGGGTGGCAGGGGCACATGTCTGCGGTGATCTCGGGTGATTTCCTTTTCGCGTTGTTCGGGGGCGGCGCGCTGGCCGCCGCCGTGCTGCCGCGGCTCGTGGCGGGCCGGCCGCTGTCCATGCCTCTCGTCTTCCTGCTGTGCGGCATGCTCTTCCAGACGTTGCCGCTGCCCGTGCCCGAGGTCGATCCGGTGGGGCAGCGGGTGTGGGTGGAGCACCTCACCGAGATCTGCGTGATCGTGTCGCTGATGGGTGCCGGGCTGGCGCTGAACCGGCCCGTCGGGTGGCGGCAGTGGCAGGCGTCGTGGCGGCTGCTGGGTGTGACGATGCCGCTGACCATCGCCGTCACCGGGTTGCTCGCCTGGTGGCTGCTGGACTGGCCGCCGGCCGCCGCGCTGCTGCTCGCCGCCGTGCTCGCGCCGACCGACCCGGTCCTGGCGTCCGAGGTGCGGGTCGGTGCGCCGACCGAGTCGGAGCACGACGAGGACGAGGTGCGGTTCGCCCTGACCAGCGAGGCCGGGCTCAACGACGGGCTCGCCTTTCCCGTCGTCATGGCGGCGGTCGCGCTGGCCGGTGCCGCAGGTGCCGGGCTGTCCGGGGACTGGGTCGGGGAGTGGCTGCTTGTGGACGTGGTCTACAAGTGCGCCGTCGGTGTGCTGGCGGGCTACGGCGTGGGGAAGCTGCTCGGGTGGCTGTTCTTCCGTGCCGGCTGGCAGTCGATGCGGCTGTCGGAGCACCGGGACGGTTTCGTCGCGCTGGGTGCCACCTTCCTCGCGTACGGGGTCACGGAACTGGCCCACGGGTACGGCTTCCTCGCCGTGTTCGTCACCGCGTGCAGCATCCGCGCGGCCGAACGCGCGCACGGCTACCACGCCGTGCTGCACGACTTCGTGGAGCAGATCGAACGGCTCCTGACGGCCGGGCTGCTCTTTCTGCTCGGCGCGTTCGTCGCTCGCGGCGGCCTCGCCGGACTGTCGTGGCAGGGCGCCCTCGTCGGTCTGCTGCTGCTTCTCGCCGTCCGTCCCCTGACCGGGTGGGTGGCGCAGCTGGGCACGGCCGCGGGCCCCCGGGAGCGCGCCGTCACGGCCTTCTTCGGTATCCGCGGCATCGGTTCGCTGTTCTACCTCGCGTACGCCCTGGGCTCGGAGAGCTTCCACGTCCCGGCGGGCGAGCTGTGGGCCGTCGTGACGTTCACCGTCCTCACGTCGGTCGTCGTGCACGGGGTCAGCGCCACCCCGGTCATCTCCCGCCTCGACCGGCTGCGGCTGCTCAAGGCGCGGCGCAGGCGCGGCGACGAGCGGCCCGGCGACGACGAGGTCGCCCACGAGCGGCTGTGACGCCGTACCCGCCTCCCAGGGCCGTCAGGCACCGGGGAAGGTCTCGAACCAGTGCGCGGCGAACCGGGCCGGTATCCCGAACGGGTGGTGTTCGTCGGTGAGCTGCCGGTACAGGAACTCGGTCGCCGTGCAGTCGAGGACCCGCCCCGCGTCGATGCCGACGTCCGTGGCGTACACCGGCCACCGGTCCGGGCCAGGGTCGTGAGCCAGTAGGAGGTCTGCTCGTGTTCGTTGAACGCCCAGGGCAGCAGACCGCGCGGAGCCGGGTACGCGGGGTGGGGCTGCCACGGTGTGGGGCCGCACTCGGCGTGTGCCGCCACGTCCCCGGCGATGCCCGCCGCCCGGCTCTCGCTCCGGGTCGTGGAGCTCCAGGAACCCGTCGAACAGGCCCGTGCCGAAGGTGTCCGCGGTCGCCTTGAAGTCGGTGGGCAGGGGTGTCCCAGGCGCGCGTCGTGTTCCGCCCAGTCGAACCAGGTGGCGGGGGCCCGGTCCCATCCCGTCACGGCCGTCAGGCGCTCCAGCCAGGTGGCGTCCGCCGGGAGGCCGCTGACGGGGCGTACGGCGCGCCGCACCACGGCCAGGGCCGGGTGGCCTCCTCGGTCCTGCCCGAGGCTATCCAGCGGTCGCTGAACGCCCACTCGTGCCGCCGGGCCGTGCCGTCCGCCGGGGGCAGCCCCGTGAGGGCGGCGGTCGTGGCGAGTGCCGGATCGCCGTGGCGCATCGACAGCGCCTCCGTCACGGCGGACACGTCGGACGCGTCCGTGCCGTCCGGCCAGCGCGGGCAGGTGTGGTCCGGCGGGTGCGGCGCGCAGGACAGGTCCGTGGTGTCCGGCCAGAGGAGGCGGGAGACCGTCGCCAGGACAAGCCGCGCGTTGTCGTTCATGCGGAAAGCCAAACACCCGCCACTGACAACGGCCTCTGAGGGTGAAGGCGGGGGCGCGCTACTCGAAGCGGGAGGTGTCGCCGGCGCCCCGGCGGACGATCTCCGGCGTACCGCCCGAGAAGTCGATGACCGTCGTCGGCGCGGTGCCGCAGTCACCCGAGTCGAGGACGGCGTCGAGTACGTGGTCGAGCTGGTCCTTGATCTCCCAGCCCTGTGTCATCGGCTCCTCCTCCCCCGGCAGCAGCAGCGTGCTCGACACGAGCGGCTCGCCCAGTTCGGCGAGGAGGGCCTGGGTCGCCGTGTGGTCGGGGATGCGAACGCCGACCGTCTTCTTCTTCGGGTGCTGGAGCTGGCGCGGCACCTCCTTCGTCGCGGGGAGGATGAAGGTGTAGCTGCCGGGGGTCGCCGCCTTCAGCGTCCGGAACACGTCGTTGTCGATGTGCACGAACTGCCCGAGCTGGGCGAAGTTCTGGCAGACGAGGGTGAAGTGGTGTCGGTCGTCCAGATCGCGGATCGTACGGATACGCGCCAGGCCCTCCCGGTTCCCCAGCTTGCAGCCGAGCGCGTAGCAGGAGTCCGTGGGGTACGCGACGAGGGCGCCGGAGCGGATCATCTCGGCCACGCTGCCGATCACGCGGCGCTGTGGGTCGTCGGGGTGCACATCGAAGTACTTCGCCATCCGACGAGCCTAACGCGGTGCCGCGTGCCCGGCGGTCAGGGTCGGCACAGGCCGATGTGGTCCACGTACCCGTGCGAGCCCGTACAGCTCTGTCAACGGCGCGCAGGCGCCGCGAACTGATGCGGGGACACCTTTCGGCCGTGTCCTGGGGGCGGGTGAGGCCGTTGATCCCGGTATGACCAAGACTCACCGTATGCTCGCCGCCCTCGCGTTCGCCGCCGGGGCCTCGGCTCTCGCCGCGCCCGCCGCCAACGCGTCCATCGTGCCGGTCGGCCCGGTCGGCCCCTCCCTCCTCAGCCAGGTGGACGACCTCGCCGCGAGCGGCGTGGACGAGGAGCACCGCGACCAGGTGCCGCGGATCACCGAGCAGTTCGGCGGGCTCAGCGGCGTACAGCAGCTGGGGCAGCTCCGGCAGGTCGTCGCCCCGGTGGCGCCCGTACTGGGCCTGGTGCCCGGCATCTAGGGCAGGCCCGCACGGGGGTGCCCCCGGACCGGACGGTCCGGGGGCACTCGTGTGCCGGGGCCCGGGCGGGCCGGCGGGGTCAGCGGACGCGGCCGTACAGGACCTTCTTGGTCCAGATCCGCTCCAGCTTCACCACCGAACCGGCCTTCGGGGAGTGCCAGACGCGGTTGCTGCCCGCGTAGATGCCGACGTGGTAGACGCGGCCGCCGGAGTGGAAGAAGACCAGGTCGCCCTTCTGGAGGCTGGACGCCGAGATGTGGCGCGTCTTGTTGTACTGCTGCTGCGCGGTGCGCGGCAGGGTCTTGCCAGCCTGCTTGTACGCGTACAGCGTGAGGCCGGAGCAGTCGAACCGGGTCGGGCCCGCGGCACCGTACTTGTACGGGGAGCCCTTCTTCGACGCGGCGACGTTCAGGGCCTTCGTCGCGTACGAGGGGCCGGCCGCCTGTGCCTCCGGCGCGGCGCCCGGTACCAGCAGGGTGCCGGCGAGGGCGGCGACGGTCAGCGCCGAGACGGTGCCGGTCCGGGAGAACTTGGACGGAATGTGATTCTGCGCGGTCATGCGCAACCCTTCGTCATCCGCCTGCGAAGGATGACCTGTCGGGTTCGGGCAGGCGAAGTTGCCCGGCCGCTGACGCGGCTTCACCCCAAGGGACGGCCATGGTGCGCACGTCCCGGTACTGCTGGGTCCTCCACTCCTGCCGATCCACTTCGTGTCGACCAGATCCGGACGGCGGCAGGACTCGGCGTCCGCCCGGACCGCCTCGCCACGGCGGCGAGGGCTTGTCGTCGTCAAGGATCGTGACCCATGCCGGGAGGGATATTCGAACGGAATCGGCATTTTGTGAGACTCCTCACCGTTGGCCGGATCGGCGTGGCGCGGGTGGCCGAAGGGCGACGGGGGCGCGTCGGGGAGGTGTGTGGCGGATGTCTCCGGGCCATCGTGATCGCGGCGAGTTACGCTGTGCGGGTGACTCTTCTCGTGATGCGCCGACACGTGGACTACGTGCGCGTCACGACCATGAGCTGTCTGCGCCAGGACTGACTTCTCCCCTGCTCCACTTCTCCATTGGTCCTGCGCAGCGGACGCACCTCCCCGGCACACTCCCGCCGGTGCCTTCCGTACGCCGCGTGCCCGCCACCTCCGGGCAGCAGGGCCTCGTCACACGCGAAACGGAAGCCACACCATGCCTGCCATGACCGCCACCACCGCGACCGCCGCCGCGCCGGTTCTCCCCGTCATCGACCTGTCCGCCGCCGACGATCCGCGCACCCGCGAGGCGTTCCACCGGGACCTGCTCGCCGCGGCCCGCGACGTGGGCTTCCTGCATCTGACCGGGCATGGCGTCAGCGACCGGGAGATCACCCGGATCATGGAGCTCACCAGGGCGTTCTTCGCGCTGCCCGAGGCGGACCGGCTGGCGCTCAGCAACCTGAACTCGCCGCACTTCCGCGGCTACACCCGCGTCGGGCACGAGCTCACCGGCGGCCGCTCCGACTGGCGCGACCAGCTCGACGTGGGCGCGGAGCGACCCGCCGTCGAGGTGGGCCCCGACGACCCGGCGTACCTGTGGCTGGAGGGGCCCAACCAGTGGCCCGCCGCGCTGCCGGAACTCCGTACGGCCGTCCTCGCCTGGCAGGACCGGCTCGCGGCGGTCGCGCACCGGCTGCTGAGGGAGCTGCTGACCGCGCTCGGCGCGCCCGCCGGCTTCTTCGACGACGCGTTCGCCGACCGCCCCCACCTGCACACCAAGCTGGTCCGCTACCCCGGGTCGGCGCCGGAGGGGGGCGGCCAGGGCGTGGGCGCGCACAAGGACTACGGCTTCCTCACGCTGCTGCTCCAGGACGAGGTGGGCGGCCTCCAGGTGCGGTCCGGCGACGGGTACCTGGACGTGCCGCCGCGCCCCGGCGCGTTCGTCGTCAACCTGGGCGAGCTGCTGGAGATCGCGACCGACGGGTACCTGTCGGCGACCGACCACCGGGTGGTGAGCCCTCCGGGGGCGGTGGAGCGGTTCTCCGTGCCGTTCTTCTACAACCCGCGGCTGGACGCGGTGATCGAGACCGTTCCCGGCCCGTACCTGAAGGACGCGCCGGGTGTCGCCGAGGACCGGGCGAACCCGCTGCACGCCGAGTACGGCCGCAACGAGCTGAAGGGCTGGGTGCGGGCCCACCCGGAGGTCGCCCGCCGCCACCACCCCGGGCTCATGGCGGGCTGAGCGTCCGCCGGGCGCGGGGCCGGGCCGGTGCGGGCCGGGCCCCGCGGGGGGATGATGGAGGTGCGGAGGTGTCCGCCGCGGCCGCGAGCGCTCGACCCAGGGGAAGAGGGAGCGCCGCTATGACCGCACACGAAGCCGGCCGGGACACCACGGTTCTGAGCGACTCGCTGCCCGTGCCGGGGATCGGTTTCCTCGCCGTCAACGCGTTCGTGCTGCACGCCCGTGAGCCGGTGGTGGTCGACACGGGGCTCGGGCTGCCCGACCGGGACTTCCTGTCCACGCTCGGTTCCGTCCTCGACCCCGCGGACGTGCGGTGGATCTGGCTCACGCACCCCGACCGGGACCACACCGGCGGGCTGTTCGCCCTGCTGGCGGCCGCCCCGAAGGCGCGGATCGTCACCACGTACCTGGGCGCGGGGATCATGTCCACGGAGCGGCCGCTGCCGATGGACCGGGTGTTCCTGCTCAACCCCGGGCAGTCGCTGGACGTGGGCGACCGCACGCTGCACGCCTTCCGGCCGCCGCTGTACGACAATCCGGCGACGGTCGGGTTCTACGACGACCGGTCCCGTACCTGCTTCAGTTCCGACTGCTTCGGCGCGCCGCTGTCGTCGGCCGAGCTCGCCGAGGGCGAGGACGCCGGGGCGGTGGGCGCGGAGGAGCTGCGGGACGCGCAGCTGCTGTGGGCGGCGATCGACAGCCCGTGGGTGCAGATGCTGGAGGACCGCCAGTTCGGGCCCGCGCTGAAGCCGGTGCGGGAGATGGACCCGGAGCTGGTCCTGTCGGTGCATCTGCCGCCCGCGGCGGGTCTGACCGGGCGGATGCTGGACACGCTGAGCCTGGCGCCGGGCACCGGTCCGTTCGTCGGCCCCGACCAGGCGGCGCTGGAGCAGATGCTCGCCGGGTTCGAGCCCGGCGCGGGGCCGGGCCCGGGCGCCGGGGCGCCGCCCGGTGGCGCGGCACCTGGTGCGGGCCCGGCACCCCGGCCCGTACCGGAGGAGCCGCCGGTGCCCGGGCGGCGGACGACCACACCGCCCGTCGTCGCCTGAGCCACCCGGCCGGTTCACCCCGGCGAGCCTGGCCGGTGCGGGGGCGGCCCGGGCTCGGCTCCATGCCCGGTCCCGGAGAGCTCACCCGGCCCGGCCCGGTCCCGGCTCAGCCCCGGGCCGCCAGCGCGGCCAGGAGTCCGGCCTCACGGGCGGGAGTGAGGCCCGCGCGGCGGGGGCGGTCCAGGCCGCGCTCGCGCTCCCAGCGCAGGGTGTCCGCCAGGAGTTCCGCCACGGGCCGGTGGCGCAGGCCCGCCGCGCGGGCCGCCGAGCCGTCGCGGGCGGACCAGCCCTCGTAGCCGGGCTCGACCAGCCACATCGGCAGCGACTCGGGCCCCATGTACTGGTTGACGCCCTGCGCCAGGAGCCACGCCGCGTCGGCCGCGACGAGCGGCCCGGTGTGGCCGGCGGCGGCACGGGACAGGGAGAGCCACTCGTCGAACGGGACGACCGGGCCCACCGCGTCGTACGTGCCGGTGGCGCCCGCCTCGGCGGCGTCCAGCAGCCAGGCGGCGAGGTCCCGTACGTCGACGGCCTGGGTCGGCAGGTCCGGGGTGTCCGGGACGAGCATCGGCCCCCGCTGGTCGCGGGCGGCGCGGGCCGCCCAGTAGCCGGAGCGTCCGCTCTCGTCGCCCGGCCCGCCGATGAGCCCGGCGCGGGCGATGAGGAGCCGGTCCCCCAGGGCGGCGGCCGACGCCTGCTCGCAGGCGGCCTTCGCCTCGCCGTACAGCGACCGGTCGGCCTCGTCCCGGTCGGTCGGACTCAGGAGCGGCGCGGACTCGTCGGCGCCGGGCGCGGCATGGGAGGCGTACGCGCTGACGGAGGAGACGTACGTCCAGTGCCGGGCCGTGTCGGCGAGCGCGGCCAGCGCCCGCCGGACGAAACCGGGCTGCCACGACACCTCGACGACCGCGTCCCAGGCGCGGTCGCGGAGCGGTGCGTACGCGCCGGGGTCCCGGCGGTCGGCGGGGACGAGCGTCGCGCCGTCCGCGACCTGCCCGCTCTCGCCGCGCGCGAGGCAGGTCACGCCGTGTCCGCGCCCGAGCGCCTGCCGGGACAGCTCCCGGCCGAGCCATGCTGTTCCACCCAATACGAGGATCTCCATGCCGCCACCCGATCATGGCGCGGGCGGGGCGCACAGCGCGGTTCGCCGACAGCGCAGCCCGGGCGGCGGTGACCGGGGCGGGGCGGCGCTCGTTACCAGACCGGAAAGAATGCGACGAAAGGGGCAATCATGGAGCAAAGCGGCGGGGTCTGGGCGTACATCGGCTCGTTCACCTCGGGCGGCGGGCAGGGCATCACCGTCGCCGCCGTCGATCCGGCGAGCGGGGCGCTCACCCCGCGCTCGACGGTCGGCGGGCTCGTCAATCCGTCGTGGCTCGCCCTCGACCGGGCCGCCGGGGTGCTGTACGCGGTGGGCGAGGCCGAGTCGGGGGAGGTGGCGGCCTTCCGCGCGCGGGGCGGGGAGCTGACGCCGCTCGGCCGGCCGGTCGCGGTGGACGGCTCGGGCCCCACGCATCTGAGCGTCGTCGGGCGCCGGCTGCTGACCGCCAACTACGGCTCGGGCAGCGTGAGCAGCCTGCCGCTGGACGGTGAAGGCGGTGTCGCCGGACCGGCCGTCGTCCTCGCCCACCAGGGCTCCGGGCCCGACCCGGACCGGCAGGAGGCGCCGCACGCCCACCAGGTGCTGCCGGACCCGAGCGGGCGGTGGGTGCTCACCACGGACCTGGGCACGGACTCGGTGCGGGTCTGCGCGCTCGACCCGGGGAGCGGGGCGCCGCGTGTGCACGGGGAGGTGGGCCTGCGGGCCGGGTCGGGGCCCCGGCACCTGGCGTTCCACCCGGACGGCGCGGTCGTGTACGTCCTGCACGAGCTGGAGCCGCAGGTGACGGTGTGCCGGTGGGAGGCGGGGGCGGGACGGCTGGAGCCGCTGTCGGAGGTGGCGGTCGCCGGGGGCGGCACCGCCGCGGACGACGTGCGCGTGTACCCGTCGGTGCCGGTGGTGTCGGCCGACGGGCGGTTCCTGTGGGCGGCGGTGCGGGGCGCGAACACGGTGGTCACGCTGGACCTGGAGGACGGGCCGGAGAAGCCGCGGGTCGCGGGGAGCGCGGACTGCGGGGGTGTCTGGCCGCGTGACCTGGTCGCCGACCCGTCGGGGCGCAGGCTGTACGTGGCCAACGAGTGGTCCGGGGACGTGACCTGGTTCGACGTGGACCCGCGGGACGGACGGCTGCGGCGCGGCGGCTCGGTGGAGGTGCCCGCCGCCGCGTGTGTGGTCCTCGCCTGAGCGGGCCGGGCGTCCGGACCGGGCCGGGTGGGAGGCGTGTCATGACCGAACGCTTCGCGACGGTGGACGCGTATGTCGCGTCGTTCCCGCAGGAGGTGCGGGAGGTGCTCGGGGAGATCCGGCGGACCGTCCGCGAGGCCGCCCCCGAGGGGGCGGGTGAGCGGATCTCGTACGGGATCCCGGCCGTCACCCTGGGCGGGCGGGACCTCGTGTACTTCGCCGGGTGGAAGCGGCATGTCAGCGTGTACCCGGTGGCGGAGGGGGACGCGGCGTTCCGCCGGGACGCCGAACCGTACCGCTCGGGGCGGGGGACACTGCGGTTCCCGCTGGACCGGCCCGTGCCGTACGCGCTGGTGACGCGGCTGGTGGAGCACCTGGTGGCGGAGCGGTCGGGGTCGGCGGAGGGCGGCTCGCCCGGCGCGGAGTCGTGAGCTCGCGGGCGGCGACGGCACGTCGATTCGCGCGGGGCGATTCGTTCCGGGCGATCCGTTCGGGGCGCCGGGAATGCCGACGCCCGTGTGATCGTTCTCAACGGGAGTACCTACCGACGACGTAAGGATCGACTGCCCGTGAGCAAGGTCCCCTCCCTCACCCTGAACAACGGTGTCGCCATGCCGCAGCTCGGATTCGGTGTCTGGCAGGTGCCGGACTCCGAGGCCGCGGACGCGGTGGGCACCGCCCTCGAAGCCGGGTACCGGAGCATCGACACCGCCGCCGTGTACGAGAACGAGCGCGGCACCGGACAGGCCGTGAAGGCGTCCGGGCTCCCCCGCGAGGACCTGTTCGTCACCACCAAGCTGTGGAACACCGAGCAGGGGTACGACTCGACGCTCCGCGCCTTCGACGCCTCGCTGGAGCGGCTGGGCCTCGACTACGTGGACCTGTACCTGATCCACTGGCCGGCGCCTGCGCGGGACGCGTACGTGGACACGTACCGGGCCTTCGAGAAGATCCTCGCGGACGGCCGCGCCCGCTCCATCGGCGTGTCGAACTTCCTGCCGGAGCACCTGGAGCGGCTGATGGACGCCACGTCCGTCGTGCCCGCCGTGAACCAGATCGAGCTGCACCCGCAGCTCCCCCAGGCGGAGTCCCGCGCCTTCCACGAGCGGCACGGCATCGCGACCGAGGCGTGGTCGCCGCTCGGCCAGGGCCGGGGCCTGCTGGAGGTGCCGACCGTCGCCGCCGTCGCCCGCAAGCACGGGCGCACCCCGGCGCAGGTGGTGCTGCGCTGGCACCTCCAGCTGGGCAATGTCGTGATCCCGAAGTCCGTGACGCCGTCGCGCATCCGGGAGAACATCGAGGTGTTCGACTTCGAGCTGGACGGCGAGGACATGGCGGCGTTCGCGGCGCTCGACGAGCGTCGGCGGCTCGGCCCGGACCCGGCCGTCTTCGGCGGCTGACGCGGGGCCGGGCGAGCCCGGCGCGCGGAAGGCGAAGGGGCGCGGTCGCGAGGCGGCCGCGCCCCTTGGCGTACGGCGTACGACGCGCCGCGTGGGGCGTGCGGTGTTCATGGCGGTCGTCCGGTCTTCGCGGTGGCGTACCGCGTACGCGGCGTCGTACGGCCTTCGCGGTGCCGTGACCGCAAGGGGCCGGTCAGGAGTTGCGGCGCATGGGCCCCCAGGGGCGGCGCTGGCGGGCCACCTCGTCCTCGGCCTCCTCGATGACGGCCAGGTCGATCCAGCAGACCGGCTCCACGTCGCGGAGCAGCGGCTCGTTGTCCGGGCCCCGGGCCACCTCGCGGCCGCGCAGCGCCCAGGGGCGTACGTCGCCGTCGCGTTCCTGGCGCAGGTGACAGTAGTCGTACAGGCGCCGGGCGACCCAGAGCCGTACGGGGCGGTCCTCCCACCAGCTCTCGATCTGGAGCGGGTTCGCCGACAGGCCCGGCATGGGGATGCCCGTCAGATGGTCGGCGCTGCGGGTGTCGCGCATGTCCCGCGCCGGGCTGTTCGACCAGCGGACGAAGAGGCGGCCGTGCCGCTCCACGAGCTCGGCGAGCTCGGCCAGGGTGCTGACGGTCGGCAGCTCCGTGACGCCGTCCGGGGCCGTCGTGCGCTCCGGTGTCGCAACGGTCTCGTCCATGGGCTCATCCTCCTCGTCGTACGGCACCAAACGGCGCGTACCCAGCCGCGACGGGATGACTCCAGATGAACCGTCGCAGGTGGGGCCGGGTGCGGAGGGGGCCCGGCGTCCAGGGACGGGGCGCGTGGGCGCGTACCTGACAGAGTATTTCGAACATGCTTGCCTCTCGGTGTCGCGCGCGGCGACGCTTCGTCCGCCAGTTCCAACGCGGCAGACGCGGTGTTCCCGCAGTGACTGTTCCGGAGGCTGAAACACGTGCACAGAACGATCCCGAAGGGCTCAGGGCCCCGGAGACGGCGACACGTCGCCGGACCCCTCGCACTGGTCCTGCTCGCCGAGACGGCCCTGCTCGCGGCGGTCGCCCTGCCCGCCCGGGCGGCCGGCCCCGCACCAGGCGGCTCCACCCCGACCACGGCGTCCGCCGCCGTCGGCGAGGAGGCCGCCGCGCGGCTCACCGCCGAGGCGCGGGACCGCCGCGTCGAGGTGATCGGCGCCCGTACCGAGACCACCACCCTGTGGGCCAACCCGGACGGCTCCATGTCGCTGGAGACCCACGCCGGACCGGTCCGCTTCCGCAAGGGCGGCGCCTGGGTGCCGGTGGACACGACCCTGGTCCGCAACGCCGACGGCTCCGTCAGCCCCAAGGGCCACCCGCGCGGGCTGCGGCTCGCGGGCCGTACGGACGCCAAGGGCGGCGACCTTGTCACCCTCGGCAGCGGTGAGCGCGCCGTGACGCTCGGCTGGCCTGGCGCCCTGCCTGAGCCGGTGCTCAAGGGCAACAAGGCCACCTACGTCGATGTCATGCCCGGCACCGACCTGGTGGTGGAGGCGACCAGGACCGGCTTCGAGCAGTTCCTGGTCGTCAAGGACCGCGCGGCGGCCGAGCGCGCCGCCACCTTCACCCTGCCGCTGCGCGCGAAGGGCCTGAAGGCGACGAAGAACGCCGCGGACGAGACGGTCACGTTCACCGACGCCGCGACGCGCAAGACGGTCGGCAAGCTGCCGACGCCCGCCATGTGGGACGCGTCGCGCGACGGGCGGGGCCGCGCGGAGACCAACCGCGCGGACGTGGACCTCGACGTGCGGCCCGCCGCGAAGGGCGACGGCTACACCCTGGCCGTCTCCGCCGACCGGCGGTTCCTCGCCGACGAGGACACCGCGTACCCGGTGACCATCGACCCGGCGATCTACTTCGGGACGAACTTCGACACGACCGTCGTCAACGGCTCCACCGCCGACCTGTCCGGCGAGGTGGGCCTGCGCGTCGGCCGCGAGTGGCAGAAGAACGAGGCCCGCTCGTTCATCTCCTTCCCCCGCAACGAGGCCGTGACGGGGCAGGACGTCCTCAACGCCGAGCTGAACCTGTTCGCCACCTGGTCCGACACGTGCGAGGCCCGCTCCTGGGAGATCTGGGACACCGGCGTGGTGTCGTCGGCGACCCGGTGGAGCACCCAGCCCGCGTGGCGCACCAAGGCCCGGACGTCCACGGTGACGCACGGCAGCACCAACTGCGGGCCGCGCTGGATCTCGGAGGACATCACCTCCCTCGTCGAGGAGTGGTCGCGCATCGACCGCTCCGTGGACACGCTCGGCCTGCGCGCCACCGACGAGACCGACTACACGGCCTTCAAGATCTTCGCCTCCGGCGACGACGCCGCCCACGCGCCGTCGATCCTGGTCACGTACGAGACGCCGGCCGACCCGGTCAAGGATCACGTCGAGTACTGGAACGACATCCTCCAGCAGGCGTACACGGAGGCCGGCGGGGCGCCCGGCCCCCTCGCCCGCGCGGGCGCGATGATGCACGGCGCCATCTACGACGCGGCGAACTCCGCCAAGTGCGCCGAGGGCCCGGCCCGCTGCCTGGGCGACCCGTACCTGGTGAAGGCGACCGCGTCCAACGGCGCCCTGCCGGACATCAACAGCGCCATCGACCACGCGGCGTTCGACGTGCTGCGGGCGGTGTTCCCCGGCCAGAACTTCGACACGGCCATCGCGAACGCCCGCTCCACGATCCCCGCCGCCGTCACGGCCGAGCAGCGGGCCGCGGGCACGTCCGTCGGCCAGCAGGCGGCGGCGGCGATGCTGAACGCCCGCCAGAGCGACGGCTCCACCGCCGTCGTGCCGTACCCCGGCAGCCAGACGCCCGGCCACTGGCGCCCCACCGACGCCGAGCCGGCGGCGACGCCCGGCTGGGGCCTGGTGAAGCCGTTCGCGCTGACGTCCGGCTCGCAGTTCCGGCCGGCCGGGCCCGGCGGGCACACGACGATGAGCGGTCTGCTGGCCAGTTCCGCGTACGCCACGCAGGTCAACGAGGTGAAGAGCCTCGGCCGCGCGGACTCCACGACGCGTACGGCCGACCAGACGCAGGCGGCCCTGTTCTGGGCGAACGACCTCAACGGCACCTACAAGCCGCCGGGCCAGCTGTTCGAGCACACGCAGACCCTGGCGCGCCAGCGGAACCTGACGGTCACCGCCAACGCCAAGCTGTTCGCGCTGGTCGCCTTCTCCATGGCCGACGCCGGTATCGCCGCGTGGGACGCCAAGTACCAGACGGACATCGACCTGTGGCGGCCCGAGAGCGCCATCCGGCTCGACGGTGACGGCAACGCGGCGACGACCGCCGACCCGAACTGGCAGCCGCTGTCCCAGGACAACCAGGGCGGGCACTTCTCGCCCGCGTTCCCCGCGTACGTCTCCGGCCACGCCACGTTCGGCGGCGCCTGGGCCAAGGCGATGGAGCAGTGGTTCGGCACGGACGCCATCTCCTTCACCGGCACGACGGACGACCCGCACGCCAAGGGCGTGACCCGGACGTTCCCCAGCTTCTCCGCCGCCGCCGAGGAGAACGCGGTGGCCCGCGTGTGGCTCGGCGTGCACTACCGCTGGGACGGCACGGAGGGCGTGGCCACCGGCACCAAGGTCGCCTCGCACGTCGCGGCGACCAAGCTGAAGGCCAACTCGGCGGCCGGCTGGGTCAAGTACGAGGCCCTGCACAACCTGGGCGGCTGTGACGCGCTGGGCAAGCGGCTCGTCTCCGAGCACCGCTGGACCGCCTACCAGTGCGTGGCGGTCGACCCGGTCACCACCCCCGACCACGTCCTCTACGTCAAGTAGTCCAGGACCGAGGAGGAGACAGAAACGATGCGTCTGACGAAGAAGGCGTCCCTCGCGGTCGTGGCCGCGCTGGCCGCCGCCGGAATCGCCGCGCCCCTCTCCCTGGCCGACACGGAGAGGACGGCGAGCGGCCGTGCCGTCGCCGCCGCCGACCCGGACCTGCTGCTGCCCGCCCCGCAGAACCCCCGGGTCTCCGACGGCCCGTACGCGGGCTTCCAGTTCTGCGCCGCGCCGCAGAAGCCTCTGGTCACCTCCGGCTCGCCGACGCTCGCCGCCACGCTGGAGGCCGTCGCCCCGCCCGGGACGGTGGAGAAGCCCGGCGACCACACCCGCCCAGGCCACCAGGTGGTGTACGAGATCGAGCAGGCGGACGGCAAGCAGGTGCTGCGCAAGCAGCTCGTCACCGACTCCGCCCGGAACGCCAACTACCAGGTGCCGCGGGGCAAGCTCACGAACGGCGAGTACCGCTGGCGCGTCCGCGTCCAGGACGGTCCCGCCGACGCCCCGTGGACGGCGTGGTGCGGCTTCACGGTCCGCCTCGGCTGACCTGAGCGGTCACGGCCGGGTCCGGCTGGTCGCGGTGGTCCGCTCCGGCTGACCCGCGACCGCCGGCCCACCGGGCCCCCGGCCGCTTCCCGGCCGGGGGCCCTTCCGTGCGTACGCGGACACGCGGCGGCCGTGCGGGAGACGCCGCGTCTCAGGCGGGCGGGGCCGTGGTGAGCGCCCGCCAGGTGTCCTCGTCCACCGCGCCGGTGGCCGGCAGCCCGTGCCGCCGCTGGAAGTCCCGGACCGCCTGGCGTGTCGCGGCGGTGTACACGCCGGTGATGTCGGCGGGGTGACCGGCCCGTTGCAGAAGGTCCTGGACCGCCTCCACCTGCGGGCCCCTGCCGCCCGGCGCGGCCGGGACGACCAGCATCCGCCACGTGTGCCTGCCGACCCTGCCGTCCGGCTGGAGTCCGTGGCGCCGCTGGAAGGCGATGACCTCCGCGCGCGTCTCCGGTCCGAAGACGCCGTCCGTGCGTAGCGTGTGGCGGTGCACCTTGAGCAGGCGCTGCACGGTCCAGGCGAGGGAGGACGTCTCGCCCCCGCGCACCACCGGCCAGTCGGCGGCCGCCGACGTGACCGGGGCGGCGGCCGCGCGCGCCCCCGGCGCGGTGCCCGGCTCCGGCGCCCCGCGGGTCACCGTCCAGCCGGTGATGAGGACCGCTGCCGTGACCGCGGCGGCGAGCAGGGCGCGCCGTACGGTGCCGCGGCGGGGCGCCTCCCGGGGGCCGGGTTCGTACGGGGCGGGGTGCCGGGCCGGGTGGTGCCCCGGCCACGGGCCGGGGCCGGGCTCCCCGGCCGGGGCGCCGGAGGCTTCCCCCGCCGGGGGTTCGGCGGCTTCCTCGGCCGGGGCGTCGGAGGGCTGCCCGGGCGCCGGGTGTTCGGTGCGGTGCGCGGCGGCGGCGCGGGCGTTCCGGGCCAGGGCGAGAGCCGTGTCCAGGTCGTCCGGCGGGGCGGCGAGCACCGTGTGCAGGGCCCGTACGGCGTCCGGGGGCGCCGCCAGCGGGTGCGCTGGGTTGAGGTAGCGCGACAGGGTGGTCTGTGTGACACCGATCTTCCGGGCGAGCGTCGCCTGGGTCGGTTTGGCCGCTCCCGCGCGCGCGGAGCCCTCCCACCACGTCCGCAGCAGCGTGGACAGCTCCCGGCGGGCCGAACCGTCCGCCGTCCCGTTCGGCAGCGCCTGTGCCATGTGCCCTCCCGAGCTTCATCAGCGTGCATCAACGCACGTCACAGCCGTGCATTGGGTGCATGCATGATTCCGCATCGGCCATGCCCGCCGGATCGCTCCCCGAGGCCCGCCGACTGCCCCATGGTGGTTGCCGACAGGCCGCGCCGCCCGGTTCCCGCAGCTTCCACGGGGCCGCCCCGGCGCGGAGCGCCGTCCCCCGGCCGGGGGCCACGGCTCGTGGAGAACCCTCGAAGGAGTGATCAGTCATGTCCGTGATGTCCCACCTCGGTTTCCGGTCCGCCGCGATCGGCGTCGGTGTCGCCAGCCTGCTGGCCGGCGCGGTCGCCGCCGCGCCGCAGGGGCTGGCCGTATCCGCCGGGCCCCGTGAGGCCGCGGCGGTCACCACGCTGAAGTTCACGCGGAACCACGGCAACCCGCTGGACTCGCGGCTCGCCGTGGTGCGCGGCGGGAAGACGGTGGCCGTGTTCCGCGCGGGTTCGGGCCTCGGCGCGGGCCACCCGCAGGGCCGGAACGAGTGCGCCCGCGAGAAGGGCTGGCTGCCGGCGGGCACGTACGCGGTGGGGGCGCCTACCACCCGGTACAACGGCAGTGTCATCAAGGGCTACGCGATCCCGCTGAGCGACAAGACGTGCGAGAACGGCAGGACGCCGCGCACGGAGCTGTTCATCCACAGCGAGATGACGCGCGACGGCGGGCGGGGGAAGCCCGAGGGCCAGCGGTGGGACGGCGTGAACGACTACAAGTCGGCCGGGTGCGTCAAGCTGTCGCCGCAGGACATCAAGAAGCTCTTCCGCGTCCTCGGGCAGGGCTCGGCGCCCAAGCGGCTGACGGTCCGCTGACGCCGCCGTCCGTGCCGTGCGCCGGGTGCCGCCCGTGCGGGACGGGCGTGCGTGAGGCCCGCGGCACCCGGCGTACGCGTGCCCGGGCCGCGCGCGTACCCGGCTCCCGGCCGTACGCCCGGCGGCGGATCGGGGTCCGGCCTAGGATCGAGGGGCCGCGCGCGGTGGCGGCCTCGGTGCGGCCGCCCGCGTCGGCCGTCGCCCTCCATCGGACCGGCGGGCGACGCCCCCGCACCGTACGAGAAGAAGGCCAGGGCATGACCGACACCGTCACCGTGAGCGTCCTCGGCACCGGGATCATGGGCGCCGCGATGGCCCGCAACCTCGCCCGCGCCGGGCACGCCGTACGCGTCTGGAACCGCACCCGCGCGAAGGCGGAGCCGCTGGCCGACGACGGGGCGTACGTCTCCGACTCCCCCGCCGACGCGGTGCGGGGCGCCGACGTCGTGCTGACCGTGCTGCACGACGGCGCGGCCGTGCTGGACGTGATGCGGCAGGCGGCGCCCGGGCTGCCGTCCGGCGCGGCGTGGGCACAGTCCACGACGGCGGGGCTCGGGGCGATGGGCGAGCTGGCCGGGTTCGCGCGGGAGCACGGGCTGGTGTTCTACGACGCGCCGGTCCTGGGCACCCGCGAGCCCGCCGAGGCCGGGAAGCTGACCGTCCTGGCGGCGGGGCCGGTGGAGGGCCGCGCGGCGGTGGCGCCGGTGTTCGACGCGGTGGGCGCCCGCACGATGTGGACCGGGGAGGACGGCGCGGAGGGCAGCGCCACGCGCCTGAAGCTGGTCGCCAACAGCTGGGTCCTCGCCGTCACCAGCGCGACCGGCGAGATGCTGGCGCTCGCCGGGGCCCTGGGCGTGGACCCCGGGAGCTTCTTCGACGCGATCGAGGGCGGCCCGCTCGACATGGGCTATCTGCGGGCCAAGGCCGCGCTCGTCCTGGAGGACCGGCTGACGCCCGCCAGTTTCGCGGTGGGCACCGCCGCCAAGGACGCCCGGCTGATCGTGGAGGCCGCCGAACGGGCCGGTGTGCGCCTGGACGTGGCGGCCGCGAGCGCGCAGCGGCTCGCCCGCGCCGCCGAACTGGGCCACGGCGACGAGGACATGGCGGCGTCGTACTACGCCAGCTTCGACGGCGGCGCCCCGGAGCGCTGACCGCTGGTGCCCCTCAGGAGCCGGGCCGGCCGGTCAGCGGGCCGGGTCAGTAAGCCGGTGGGGCGCCTGGCTAGTCGGCGGTCCGGTCAGTGGTTCGGTGGGGGCGCCCGGGCCGGTCAGCGGTTCGGTGGGTCGAGGAGGCGGCACGGCATCCGCCGTTCCGTCAGGCCGCCCCGGCCGTCGGGGTCCACGCGGTACAGCGCCGCCTCGGGGGTGCGGGTGACCGCCTCCGTCAGCTCCCCGTCGGTGAAGAGGGCGGCCGCGCCGTCCTCCAGGGCCCACCCGCCCGGCAGGTCGCCCGAGGTGACGGCCGCGCGGTAGGAGGGGCGGCGGCCCGGCTCGGTGTCGTAGTGCGGGCAGACGGAGCCGGGGAGCAGGCCGAGGCCGTCCGGGAGGTGGGTGAGGGGGCCGTAGGAGTCGGTGTGGGAGCCCTCCGCCCAGCAGTTGGCGCCCGCGCTGATCCCGCAGAGCAGCGTGCCCCGGTCGTACGCCTCGCGCAGCAGCCGGTCCACCCCGTGGACGCGCCACACGGCGAGGAGGTTCGCGGTGTTGCCGCCGCCGACGTAGACGACGTCCTGGGCGAGGAGGTGCGCGCGCAGGGCGTCGTCGTCCAGCTCCCTGCGGAACAGCTGCAGCACGGACGGCACGCAGTCGGCGCGGTCGCCGAACGCGGCGTGGAACTTCTCGACGTACGCCGCGGCGTCGCCGCTCGCCGTCGGCAGGAAGCACACGGAAGGCCGGGGTGCGCGGGCGAGGCCGAGGACCCAGTCGTCCAGTATCCGGTCGTCGTCGAGGGAGAAGCCCCCTCCGAGCAGGGCGATGCGGTGCTGCGGGGCGGCGACGGGCACGGGCCCTCCTGGGGTTCGCGGTGATGGTGCGGCTGTTCCGGCTCCGGAGGGACGATGCCGTGCAACGGCCTTGTCCCGCAACCCGGTTGAGGTCGCCCGATGGGTCGTGGTGGAGGGTGCCGGGCACGGCCGGGGCGGGCCCGCCCGGTAGTGTGGCGATCATGAGCGCGTACGCGAGTGGGCTGATGACCGCCGTGCCCGGGGGCCGGGTGACGCTGACGGACCGGCGGACGCGCGGCTCGTGGGCCGTGGAGGTGCAGCCGTACCTGCTGGGGACCGTCCCCGTGACGCGGGAGTGGTACGCACGGGTCACCGGCGAGCGGCCCGGCACCGGGGAGCAGAGCGGCGACGAGGGCGCGCTGCCCGTGGACGGCGTCGCGTGGGGCGACGCCGTACGGTTCTGCAACGCCCTGTCCGTGCGGGAGGGGCTGGCGCCCGCGTACCGCGTCCACGCCGACGAGGTGGAGTGGGACGCCTCCCGCGACGGGTACCGGCTGCCGACCGAGGCCGAGTGGGAGCACGCCTGCCGGGCCGGTACGTCCGGGCCCCGGTACGGGCCGCTGGGCGAGATCGCCTGGTACCGGGCGAACTCCGGGGAGCGGCCGCGCCCGGTCGGCGGGATGCGGCCCAACCCGTGGGGTCTGTACGACATGCTCGGCAACGTGTGGGAGTGGTGCTGGGACCTGTACGACGCCGAGGTGTACGGCACGTACCGGGTGCTGCGCGGCGGCGGCTGGTTCGACGAGCACTGGAGCTGCCGCGCGTCGGTCCGGCGGCGGAGCCACCCGACGTTCCGGGTGGACGACGTGGGCTTCCGCCTGGCCCGGTCGCACCCGGCCGCGTGGGGCGGCGCGGGCGCCTGAGGGCGGGGCGGGCGCCTACGCGTCGGCGGCGCGCCGGTACGTGGTCACGTGGACGCCGGTGCCGCTGGTGGCCGTGGAGACCAGCTCCAGCGTGAGCTTGCGGCCGTTGCCCGGGAAGATGGACTTCCCGCCGCCGAGGACGACCGGCATGAGCATCAGCCGCAGTTCGTCCACCAGGTCCTCGTCCAGCAGGGTGCGGACGAGCGTGGGGCTGCCCATGACGAGAAGGTCGCCGCCGTCGGCCGCGCGGAGCTCCCGGATGCGGGCGACCGCCTCGTCACCCGGGACGCGCGTCGTGTTCTCCCACGTCAGGTCGGAGTCGCCGAGCGTCCGGGTCACGACGTGCTTGGGCAGCGCGTTCATCCGGTCGGCGAACGGGTCGCCCGCCCGCTCCGGCCAGGCGTTCGCCATGTTCTGCCAGGTACGGCGCCCGAACAGCAGCGCGTCGGCGCCCTTCAGCGCCTCGTCGAACGCGCCGCCGACGACCTCCGGGTCGAAGAAGGGGTGCGTCCAGCCGCCGTGGGCGAAGCCGCCGTCGGCGTCCTCCTCGGGGCCGCCCGGTGCCTGCACCACGCCGTCGAGGCTGATGAACTCACTGATCACGATACGCATGGGTCCTGGTTCCTTCTGTTCACGGCGGGCTTACGGAAGGAGAGACCTCCGTGCCGGGGGAAAGTCATCGCCCCCATCCACACACACGGCGTGACGTGGATCACGCCGCCGCCGTGCGCCGGGGCTTCAGCGGCTCCGTCGCGCGGCGCGCCACTCGGGGGCGAGGACGGCCCAGACCTCCTGGTCGTGCCGCTCGCCCCGGTACAGGTGGCTCGCCCTGAGCACGGCCTCCGTGGTCATCCCGAGGCGGCGGGCGACGGCGATGCTGGGCGCGTTGCCGGACGAGACGACCCATTCGACGCGGTGGATGCCCCGCTCCTCGACCGCCCAGTCGATCATCACGCGGGCGGCCCGGGTCACCAGTCCCCTGCCGACCGCCGCGGGCTCCAGCCAGCAGCCCGCCTCCGCGGTGCGCTGGACGAGGTCCATGCGGCGGAAGATGAGGGCTCCGACGAGGGTGCCGTCCAGGCGGATTCCGGCGATGCGCCCGGTGTCGGTCGCGGTCTTCTCCGCGTACACCTGGAGGAACGCCCGGCTCGACCCGATGTCGGTCACGACGTCGGGCAGCCCGTTGAACCGGCCGATGAACTCGCGGCCGCGGTCGATGTGGGCGAGGAACTCCTCGGCGTGCGACGGTTCGAGCGGGCGCAGTTCGGCTCCGTCGTCCCCCAGCGGTATCGCGTACATCGTCATCTCCCCGTGGGCGTCGGCGTTTCGGCGGACGGATCTTCTCACGGGGGCCGTGGTGCGGGCGTGCTGGGGGCGGGGCGGCAGAGGGGCCGCGTCGTGCGCGTACGCGGACGGTCCGCGCCGGAGGGTGCGCCCGGCGCGGACCGTGGTGGGTGCGGGGTCAGTCGTCGAGGGCGTCCATGACCTGCGCCAGGTCCACGAACTTGAAGTTCGTCGCGTCGCGGTCGTCGGCGGCCGGGGTGTCCTCGCCGTCCTGGACGACGAGGAGGCCGTTCGGGTACTTCCGGCCGAGCGGGGCGTTCAGCACGGCCGCGCCGTCGCACTCCTCGGAGCCGTCGAGGACGGAGGACGCGGCGACGCGGAAGCCGCCCTCGTACTCGTTGTCGTCGGACAGCTCGCGGTCGTAGGCGACGAAGGTGTCGTCGCCCTGGCTGGAGGCGAGGACGTAGCCGTCACCGTCCGGCTCGGTGAGCAGGGTCAGGCCCTCCACGTCGGCCGCGAGGCGGTCGCCGCCGTAGCCGGGGTCAGGGGCGGTGGGCGAGCACTCGTCGCTCTCCTCGTCGTACGACGCCGGGACGCCGTACTCGCGGACCTTGTCGATCAGCACGGGCGTGCCGGTGAGGTCGGCGCGCAGCCGCCAGACGCCGACGTCCTCCTGCCCGGCGTACAGGGTGCCGTTCGCCGGGTCGACGACCATGCCCTCGACCTGCGGGAGCTCACCCGGCTCGCCGCACGGGGACCAGGAGGTGCCGTTGGGCAGGCGGAACGCGGCGGGCAGGTCGAGCGTGCGGACGGTGCGGTAGCCGACGGTGCCGCCGGGCCGGGCGACCAGTTCGAGCAGGGCGACGGTGGTGCGGTTGTTGCGGCTGACCAGCGCGTACGAGCGGCGGGTGGACGGGTCGGTCCAGGTGGCGAGACCGTACGCGGTGTCCTGGTCGTTGATCTCCTCCTGGTTCGCGGAGAAGATCGGCGCGGCCTGCGGGTCGGTGACGTCGGTGAGCGGTCCCGCCGGGTTGTCGCGGTCGATGCGGTAGACGCGGAGCCGGTCGTGGCCTCGGTCGCTGACGACGGCGAGGTCGGAGCGGGTGCCGGTGAGGGCGGTGCCGTGGACGAGGTCCACGTTGTTGAAGCGGCCGGGGGCGTCGTCGGGGCCGGCCGGCGTGGGCGCGGGGAGGGACTGGACCTGGCGGGCGTCGAGGTCGTAGACGCGCAGTCCGCCCTCCTTGGCGGTCGCGATGACGAGGCTGCGGTCCGGGGCGGCGGCGTTGCGCCAGATCGCGGGGTCGTCGGCGTCGGCGTTGCCACCCTGGTCGTCGTCGTGCAGGGGCGCCGTCTCGGCCCGGGCGGTCACGGCGGGCAGGGACGCCGTGGCGGCGCTCCCGGCGGGGAGGGCCGCGCCGGACAGGGCGGTGCACAGCAGCAGCATGGCGGCGGTCGCCGGAAGGGCGGATCTGCGGACGGTCACGTACGTCTCCTCCGTGTCGGGGGGTGGTGTGGTGCCTCCGCGAGATGGTGGGCGTGCGCGGGAGCGGCCGGGTTACGCCGCGGGGAAGGGGGTCCGGCGGGGCCGCGAACACGCGGTACGCGACGGGGGCGCCCGCCTGGCCGGTGGGCGCCCCCGTTCCCGTAGTACGTCAGTCCTCGGCCGGGCCGGTACGGGACCGGAGTCCGGCCGTCGCGACGGCGGCGCCCAGGAGGCACAGCACGCCCGTGACGGTCGCCGCGAGGTGTACGCCGCCCATGAACGCCTGGCCGCTGCCCTCCACGACGGCGGCCCTCAGTCGGTCCGGCATGCCGGCGGAGACGGGAGCCACGCCCATGGCGACTGCGTCCTTGGCGTGTGCGAGCCCCGCGGCGGCCTGCTCCGGGACGCCCGCCCGGGCCAGGTCGCCGGTCAGGGTCGAGCCGACGCGGGCGCTGATGAGGGAGACGAGCACCGACGTGCCGAGCGCGCCGCCGACCTGGAGGGCCGTCGCCTGGAGCCCTCCGGCGACGCCGCTGTCCCGGACGGGCGCCTGGCCCACGATGGCGTCGGACGAGGCGGACAGGACCATGCCGACGCCGACGCCGAGCGCGACGAACGGCGGCCACATCGTGGCGTACGAGGAGCCGGTGTCCCAGGTGAGCATGCCGAACGTGGCGGCGGCCTGGAGCAGCATGCCCAGCGGCATGGTGAACCTGGGCCCGAAGCGGCCGGTCAGCGCCGCACCGAGCGGGGCGGCGACGAGCGAGGCGCAGCTCAGCGGCAGCGTGCGGACCCCGGCCTCTACGGGCGAGTAGCCGCGCACGTTCTGGAGGTACAGCATGACGAAGAAGATCACGCCGAGCATGACGAAGAAGTTCAGCGCGGTGACGACCGTGCCGATGGTCAGCGAGCGGTTGCGGAACAGCCGCATCGGCAGCAGCGGGTTCGCGACGCGCGTCTCGTACCGGCCGAAGACGACGAGCAGCGCGACACCGGCGGCGACGGCGCCCAGGGTGCCGGGCGAGGTCCAGCCCCACGTCTCGCCCTTGACGATGCCGAAGACGGCGGCCAGCAGTCCGAGGGCGAGGAGGACGACGCCGGGCACGTCGAAGCGGCCGCCTGCTTCGGTGTTGCGGCTGTCGGGGAGGACGGCGGCGCTGACGAGGAGGGCGAGCACGCCGATGGGCGCGTTGATGAAGAACACCGACTCCCAGGAGACGTGTTCGACGAGCAGGCCGCCGACGATCGGGCCGAGCGCGGCGGACACGGTGGACACCATGGCCCAGATGCCGACGGCCATGCCGAACCTGCGGGGCGGGAAGACCGCGCGCAGCAGACCGAGCGTGTTGGGCATGAGGAGGCCGCCGAAGAGGCCCTGCGCGGCGCGGAAGGCGATCACGCCCTCGATGGAACCGGCCAGGCCGATGGCGACCGAGGCGAGGGTGAAGCCGACGATGCCGGCCATGTAGTAGGTGCGGCGGCCGAAGCGGTCGCCGAGCTTCCCGCCGAGGATCAGCGTCGCGGCGAGGGCGAGGAGGTAGGCGTTGGTGACCCACTGGAGGTCGGCCGTCGAGGCATGGAGGGCGCGGCCGATCTCGGGGTTGGCGATGGCGACGACGGCCCCGTCGAGCTGGACCATGAAGAGGCCGAAGGAGACGGCGATCAGGGTCAGCCAGGGGTTGGCGCGCCGCCCGGTGGCGGTGGCCGCCGGGGGCGGGGATGCGGTGGGCGGCGCGGGGGCGGTCGCGGGGGTCGCTGGGGCCGCGGGAGCAGGTGGGATCGCGGGCATGGGGGTGCGGAGTCCTTGGGAGGTGACGGTACGGAAGGGGGGCGGGCCGCGGCGGCGGCCGACGGCGCGGGCGTGCGGCGAGCGGCGCGGGCCGGGCGCGCGAGGGACGACCCGGCGCCGTACGGGCCGGGGAAGGCGGTCGTGCGGGCGGGCGTGATCCCGAGGCGGGCCGGGCGAGGGCCAGCCGCCCTGCACCGGCGCGGGCGAGGGGCGGGTCGGCCCGCCCCGGCCCGGGAGCAGCGGGGCGCGGGGCAGCCGCCCTGCCTCGGGAGCAGCGGGGCGGCGGTCAGCCGCCGCGCCCGGGACGACCGGGCGGTGGCGGTCAGCCGCCGTGAGCCCGGGGCGACGGGGCGGCGGCGGGTCAGTCGGCCGCGGGGTGGATGTGGCGTGCCAGCGATGTGAGCGCGCCGACGGCGGAGCCGAGGGCGTCCATCTCGCCGTCGGTGAGGAGGTGCAGCGCGCGGGTGAGGTGCGCGGTGCGCAGGCGCTGGACGTCGGCCAGCTCCCGGCGGGCCCGTGGTGTCGGATGGAGGTGCGCGATCCGCTTGTCGGCCGGGTCGCGCCTGCGCTCCAGCAGACCGGCCTCGGTCAGCTGGGAGACGAGTGCGCTGACGTTGTTCGGCCGCATGAGGAGGGCGTCGGCCGCCTCGCGGACGGTGGCGCCCTCGTGCCGCATGACGAAGCGGAGCAGCGCGATCTGCGCCTCGGACGGCTTGGGGTGCCGGATCTCCTGGGTGACCCGGCGTTCCAGCGCGCGGTTCAGCTCCGGCAGGCACTCCGCCAGCGCAAGGGCCAGGCGGTCGGTGTCCGGGGCGGACGCGTCACGGGAGTCGGGCATCCCCGAAGATTAGGTCTTCACAGATAGGTATGTCAACGTACCTATGTTCGCCTCGCCGCCGTCCGGGTCGAACAGGGAAGAGCGGAAGGGACCGCGCTGTGCGGTCCCTTCCGCCCGGTCGGGTCGTCCGGCGGGCTGTTCTCAGGTCCGGGCCGGGCTCAACGCCGGTCCCGGCCGGTCGCCGGGCGCGTGCGCCCCCGTCAGCCGCCCGGCCTGATCCGGCCGCGCCAGGCGCCGGACTCGCCGCCCCGGCTCTCGATGTACTCCTTGAACCGGCGCATGTCGCCCTTGACGCGGCGGTCGATCGTGCCGATCATGTCGGCGGCCTTCTCGACGGCGCCGGTCGGCTCGACGTCCATCACCAGCTCGACGCGCGTGTGCGTGTCGTCCACGCGCTGGAAGCTGACGACGCCCTTCTGCTGGGTGTCGCCGCCGACCGTGCGCCAGGCGATGCGCTCGTCGGGGAGCTGATCGACGATCTCGGTGTCGAACTCGCGCCGGACACCGCCGATCTTCGTCGTCCAGTGGTTGTGCCGGTCGTCGAGCTGCCTGACCTCCTCGACGCCCTCCATGAAGTTCGGGAACTCCTCGAACTGCGTCCACTGGTTGTACGCGGCGCGGACCGGCACCTCGACCTCGACGGTCTCCTTCACCTTGCTCATCAGTCGCTCCTTGCGTCTCGTGACTCCGGCGCGGCGGGCACCCGCCGCGCTTCGGCACGCGACTCCGGGTAACCCGCTCGCGGCGAGTCATGCATGCCGGTCGCGGGCGGCGTCGTGCGGGAGGCCGGTACGGGGGCCGGTCGGAAGCCGTGTGAGGGGCGTACGGCGGGACAGGACCGGGTCCTCGGCGGGAGCCGGGTGCGGGGGCCGACGGCGGGCTGGCTAGCCTGACCGGCAGGGCCCGCCGCCCACCCCGCACGACCGCACACCCACGCGTCCGCGTACAGGCCCGCGCGCGCCCGCAGACCCCGCTGGAGAACCGCTGTGACCGACGAGGAGTTCGCCGCGTTCTACGCGCAGGCGGTCCGGCGGCTGACCGGGCAGCTGTACGTGATGACGGGCGACTTCCACGAGGCGCAGGACGTCGTGCAGGAGGCGTTCGCCCGCGCGTGGGCCAAGCGGCACCGCATCGACCGGGACCTCGGGCCGGAGGCGTGGGTGCGGACCGTGGCGTGGCGGCTGGCCGTCAGCCGCTGGCGGCGCGTGGTGCGCGGGCAGCGGGCGTGGCGGCGGCGCGGCGACCCGGCCGCCGTAGGCGAACCGGACGCCGCGGCCGTCGATCTCGGCGCGGCGCTGCGGCGCATGCCCGCGCGGCAGCGGCAGTGCGCCGCCCTGTACTACGTCTGCGATCTGACCGTCGAACAGATAGCCGCCGAGACGGGCCTGTCGGCCGGAACGGTCAAGACGCATCTGTCCAGGGCGCGGACCAAGCTCGCCCTGTACCTCGACGACCACGTCCCCGCCGGGGAGGAGCGCGATGTCTGAGCACGACGACCGGCTGGCCGCCGGGCTGCGCCACGCCGCCCGGTACGCCGCCGAGCGGTCCAGCCCCGCCGACGTGGCGGCGGTACGGGCGCGGGGCCGGGCGCTGCGACGGCGGCGCGCGCTAACCGCGGGGGCGGGCCTGGTGTGCGGGGGCGCGGCCGTGGCGCTAGCCGTGTGGGCGGGTACCCCGGCTCCCGCCCCGCCCGCGTCGCCGGGCCCGGCGGCGTCCACCGCGACGGCCCCCACGGCCGTACCGACCGACCCCGTACCGACCGATGCCACCCCGCCCGGTCCCGTACCAAGCGATGCCACCCCGCCCGGTCCCGTACCGAGCGCGGCCGCCTCCACGGGGGCGGGGCCGGGCGGTCCACCGCCACCGGTTCCGACGCCGTCGCCCACCACTCCCGCCGACGCCCCGCCGACCGCCGCGGAGTCGAGCGGCACGGTCCCGCCCACGGGGACTCCGTAGGTCTTCTCCCGGCGCGGGCGTGAGCTGTGTCTCACCGGTCAACCCGGCCGTCGGCCCAGGCGTATCCCCGGCGACGATCACATTCCCCACCGGGCCGTGAGGGGCCCGCCGAAGGAGCCGATGCCGGTGCCGACCACACCGCCGACCCTCGTCCCGCCCAGGAACACCCGCCCCGCCCGTCCCGCGCGCCGCTCCGGCCCGGTGGCCCACACGCCCGTACCGGAAGGGGGGCCGGTGCCCACGGGCCGGGCGGCCGGCGGACGGCTCCGGGCGGCCCGTTCCGCGCTGGCCGTGTGCGCCGTCCACGCCGGGAGCGCGGCGCTGCACCTCGTGGTCCTGACGCTGATGATCCCGCCGGGCGGCGCGGGGGTGCGCGACCGGCTGCTGGCGTGGGACGCGCGCCACTTCGTGGACATAGCGGCCGACGGGTACCCGACCGGCTTCACGTACACCCCGGAGGGTGAACTCACCGGCAACGAGCTGGCGTTCTTCCCCCTGTACCCGCTGCTCGCGCGCGGCCTGGCGTTCCTGACGGGGCTCGACACGGGTACGGCGGCCATCGTCGTCGCCCATCTGGCGCTGCTGGCCGCGCTGTTCGCCGTACACGCGCTGCTGGGCCGGCTGTACGGGGAGCGGGCCGCGCTGGCGGGGATCGTGCTGCTGGCGGGGGCGCAGCCGATGGCGCTGACGTTCCTCATGGGGTACAGCGAGGCGCTGTTCCTGGCGCTGGCGGCGGGCGCGCTGCTGGCGCTGCACCGGCGGGCGTGGCTGACGGCCGGGGTGCTGTCGCTGCTGTGCGGGCTGACCCGGCCGGTCGCCCTGGCCGTGGCGCTCGCGGTGGCGGTGGCGGCCGGGCAGCACCTGCTGCGGCACCGCCGGGTGGAGGCCCGTCCGGTGGCCGCCGTGCTGCTGGCGTGCGCCGGGACGCCCGCGTACCTGGCGTGGGTGGGGGCGCGGCTGGGCCGGATGGACGCGTGGTTCCTGATCCAGCGGGCGGGGTGGGGTACCGGGTGGGACCACGGGGCGGCGTTCTGGCGGTTCCTGGGCGAGGCGCTGGCGCGGCAGGACGGGTGGGTGCCGGTGAGCACCGCCGTGCTGGTCCTCGTCGTACTGGGCGGGACCGTCGCGGCGTGGGGGCGCGGGGCGTGGCCGCCGCTGCTCGTGTACGGGACGGTGGTCGTGGTGCTGGCGGTGGGGCAGTCCAACTACTACCACTCAAAGCTACGGCTGCTGCTGCCCGCGGTGGTGTTCCTGGTGCCGGCCGCGCGCGCCCTGGCGGGTGCCCGGACGCGTACGGCGGTGGCGGTGTCGGCGGGGGCGGTGCTGTTCGGGTGCTGGTACGGGGCGTACATGCTGACGACCTGGCCGTACGCCATCTGAGGCGGGGCGCGGGGTACTCCGTTCGGCGGGACCCGCCTGTTAGGGGCCGGGCTCGCGGGGTACCTCTGCGCGGACCGGACGGTTCCACGCTCAGGGGTGTCGTATGGAGATCGGGTACAAGCTGGCGGCGGAGGCGTACGCGCCGGGCGAGCTGGTGCGGCAGGCCGTGCTCGCCGAGGAGGCCGGGTTCGACTTCGTCGAGATCAGCGACCACTTCCATCCGTGGCTGGACAACCAGGGGCATTCGCCGTTCGCCTGGACGGTGCTCGGGACGATCGCGGCGAGGACCAGCCGGATCGGACTGGCCACCGGGGTGACGTGCCCGACGATGCGGTACCACCCGGCGATCATCGCGCAGGCCGCGGCGACGCTGGCGCTGCTGTCGGAGGGCCGGTTCGTGCTGGGCGTCGGCTCGGGCGAGCGGCTGAACGAGCATGTGACGGGCGAGGGCTACCCGGCCGTCTCGGCCCGGCACGAGATGCTGCGGGAGGCCCTGGAGATCATCCGGCTGCTGTGGAGCGGCGGCTACCGCTCGTACGAGGGGGAGTATCTGCGGCTGGAGGACGCCCGTGTCTTCGACCTGCCCCCGGCACCGCCGCTGATCGCCGTGGCGGCGAGCGGGCCCGACTCGACGCGGATCGCGGCCGAGCTGGGCGACGCGCTGTTCGCCACGGAGGCCAAGCCGGACATCGTGCGGGGCTACCGGGACGCGGGCGGCGACGGGCCCTGCTACGCGGAGGTGCCGATGGCGTGGGCACCCGACGAGCGGACGGCGGCGCGCGCGGCGCTGGAGACGTCCCGGTGGGCGGTGACGGGCTGGAAGGTGATGAGCGAGCTGCCGAACCCGGTGAACTTCGACGCGGCCACGACGACCGTCCGCGAGGAGGACATCCTGGCCGCCTTCGCCTGCGGCGACGACCCGGAGCGGTACGTGGAGAAGGCGCGGGACTACGTCGACGCG
This sequence comes from Streptomyces thermolilacinus SPC6, assembly GCF_000478605.2. GTDB lineage: Bacteria > Actinomycetota > Actinomycetes > Streptomycetales > Streptomycetaceae > Streptomyces > Streptomyces thermolilacinus. Next base: position 135,201 of record NZ_ASHX02000001.1, read on the forward strand.
GGCTTCGACCGCCTGGTCATGCAGAACGCGGGGCCCGACCCGGACGGCTTCATCGACTTCTACCGCCGCGAACTGGACTCCCGGCTGCGCGCCCTGAAGCCGGGCGGCGGCGCGTAGGCCGGTCGTCGCGGGGCCGCCGGGCCGGTCCGCCTGCCCGGGCGAGGCGGACGAAGCGGCCGCGGCTCTCGGCCGCGCCGCGGCCCAGGCGGAGCCCGGGGCTTCCACGGCCGCGAGCAGCAGGCGCCCTCGTAGAGGCAGGCGTCCGGCAGCGGCTCGTCCAGCAGCGCACGCACGGTCGGCGGCAGGGCGTACGGCAGGGCGACCTCATGCGCGGTGAGCGTACGCAGATCGCCCGGTTGCTGAAGCGCGCCCAGCGGCACCCGCCGCAACTCGTGCACCCCGCGCACCGGACGCGTCGCGTCGTCGCCCGGGTCCGGCCAGCGGGCGGGCGAGTTCGTCGAGCGTGCGATCGAGGCGGAGGAGGCGGTCCATGCGGCCCACCCTGCTGAGCCGGCACCGCCCTGCGGCCGCGCCCTCACCCACCGGCGGCTGCCGCGGCCTCCTCGTGCAGGTACTCCCGGTGCTAGAACGACACGTCGAAGTAGTCGATGTCGGTGAACTCGACCTCCAGGGCGTCGGCGCGGCGGCCGCCGTCCTTGAAGTAGATCTCCTGGAGGCCCTCCGCGACGATCTCCCTCAGGTGGCGGTCGGACGCGCCGCGCTGCTGGGCGTCGAAGAGGCGGTTCGCGTAGTCGGCGGGCAAGTGGACCGTCAGGCGCCGCAGCCGTCCGTCGTCGGTGCTGCCGACGGGCGCCGTGTAGCCGAACCGGGCGCGGGTCTCCACCGTGATGCCGGTGGCCGTGGCGGCCTGGCGGCGGCGCCGGTCGCGGACGCGGGGCTGCCAGCGAGCCCGTACCTCCGCCTCGATACGGGCGGCGATGTCCTGCGGCGGGTGCTTGCGCGTGCCCGTGCGGTAGCGCTCGACGGACCGCTGGGTGACGCCGAGGAGTTCGGCGACGGCGCGGGTGGACTTGAGCTTCCCGACGAGGAAGTTGACGCGGGCCCGTGTCGACTTGGGGGGTTCGCGGGTGAACGCCTCCTCGTCGGCGCGCCGCAGGGCGTCGTCGATGTCGCCCATGGGCTACTCCCCTTCCTCCATGACGGCGTCGCCGCCCTTGATGTGCCGGGCCGGGTTGTAGCGGCGCTCCATCAGGTCCACCGCCCACGCCGTCTCCTGCGTCCCCTCGTGCTTGGCGAGCCCCGGCGACGGGCCGAGGCGGAACACGCCGGGCAGCGGCGCGCCGTCGGCGGTGCGGGGCAGGAAGTCGCGCGGGCTGGGCCCGGGCGACGGGTAGACGACGCAGTCGGAGAGGACCGCGAGGGGGTAACGGCCGGTCGCCTTGGCCATGTTGAGCATCTTACGGTGCATGTTGACACGGGCCTTGGAGATCACCGCGGCGCGGATGTCGGGGCGCCAGGTGGGCCGGTCGAGGGCTGGCCAGCGTTCCCCGTCGCGGTAGTGGCGGCCCTGGGGGCGTTCGCGGAGCTTGCCGACGCCGCCCTTGACGGTCGATTTGACGGCGGAGAGCGCCATGGCGACCATGCGGTGCCGTTCGACGGCGGACCGCAGCCGGTCGTCGTCCGTGCCGGCGAGCGCGGCGAGGTCGGCGGGGTCCGCGTGGAGCAGCGCCGTCGCCGTCGGCTGGTGGTCGCGGATCGCGGCGCGCAGCCCGTCCGGCCCGGCCAGTACGGCGGCCTGCGCGGCGGCCAGTTCGCGCACCGCTCCGGGGGCGTCCGGGTCGGCCTGGCGGAGCAGTTGGTGGAGGGCGGTACGGGCGAGGAACGCCGTCTCGTCGAGGTCCTTGGTGACGCCGATGTCGGCGAGCGTGGCGGCGTACGCGTCCCTGAGCCGGTCGTGCCAGGGGTCGAGGTACGGGCCGGTCTCCCGCCGTACGAACGCCTTGAGCGGGGCCACCTCGTAGCCGAGCTCCACCGCGTACGCGACGGTGGGCGTGGCGTACCAGGCGGGTCCCTCGGGCCGCAGCCCGGACGGGGTGAACGGCGAGGGGAGGCGCGGGTCCAGTTCGATGTGCGAGAGGTCCACGAGCCATGAGCCGGGGACCTTCTTGTCGAACTCGGGACGGTCCACCTCGACGGGCGCGTCGAGACCGACGGCGAGGCGGGACGACGCTGCGAGGAACGCGGTGTTGAGGTCGATGCCGACCGCCCACGGCTGGAGGCACTCGTCGTCGGAGAGCAGGCCGGGGTCGCGGACCCACTGGTACGCCTCCTCGTCGAGGAAGCCGTCCGTCCAGCCCTGGGCGACGGGGTGCTCGGCGGGCGCCTCGGGCGGGGCCGGGTCGATGCCGTGCTCGCCGAGGCTGCCCGGGTTGCGCCCGGAGACCCAGGCGCCGGTCGCCTCGTCCTTCACCGCGCGGGTGGGCGGGCGCAGGGCGGTCATCAGCTCCAGTCCGGACACGGCGGTCGAGCCGCGCGGGGTGAGGACGCGGCGGGCGTACACGCCGAGGACGCGGGCGAGTTGCGGCGCGGGCAGCGTGGCGGCGTCGCCCCACGCGCGGGGATCGAGGGCGTCCCAGGACAGGACCGCCAGCTGCACGCACTGGCGCCGCCCCGCTTCGGCGCGGCGGTAGACGCGGGGCCAGGGGCCGAAGCCGCGCTGGGTGAGCTGCCACTTGGCCCTGGTGATCTGCCGGACGACCGGGTGGTCCTGCGGGAGGCGCAGGGAGCGGCGCGCTTCGGGCCCTTCGAGGCGGGGCGGGAGGCCGAGGCGTACGGCCGCCTGCTCGGTGAGGACGACGAGGGGGTCGGAGTCCTTGCCGTGCCGGTGCAGCCGGGGAGCGCCGAGCCCGGCGTCGGCGAGTGCCCACTCGACCAGTTCGGGGACGGTCGTGGCGGGGCAGTCCAGGACGAGCCCGCCGACGCCGTACGCGGTGCCGTCGCCGTCGAGGACGACGAGCGGGCCGTTGGTGAACCGCCCGTCGGGCACGTCCTGCGGGGCGTGGGCGGCGGCACGGCCCTTGGACGCCGGGAGGGTCCGGGGCGCGGACCGACGGGCGGTGGGGGCCGTCGGGGCGGTGGGTGTCCCCGGGTGGCCGGTGGCGGGCGGGACTGCTGGGGCGGGCGCGGCCGGTTGCGCGGCGGGCGCTGGCGCGTGGGCGGGGGCCGTGTCTTGGGCGCCGGGCACGAGGGCGTGGACCGGGGCGACCTGGGCGGGGCCGGTGTCCTGCGCGGTGGCCCCGGAGGCCTGGGCCGCCGTGGCACGGGCGGGCCCGGGTGGTTGTGCGCCGGGCACAAGGGCCTGGCCCGTGGGCGCCGGGGTGGGCTCGGGCGGGTACTTGGCGGCCCAGCCCTCCAGGAGCCTCAGGTACGCCTGGAGGCGCGGGGGGCGCGGCTCGGAGCGGCCGTTCTCCCAGTTCTTCACCGTCTGCGTGGTGGACTTGAGGGCCTGCGCCAGCCGGGCCTGCGTCACACCCGCCGCCTCCCGCAGCCGGGCCCGCTCGGCGGGCGGCGGCAACTGCGGCTCGCCCTCCAGCAGCGCGTCCACCGCCGCGAAAAGCTCTTCCTGGGTCGCCATGGGACACCTCCGCCGCCACCCTAACAGGGCTTTAGCCCCGTTTTTAGCTCCGGTTTTAACCCGGCGGGTTCTCAGAGGACGACGCGGGGGGATGTGTCGCCGGGTCGATGAGGACGCGCCATCTCTCCGCGTGGGGCTGTTGGGCGGGTTCGCCCGCGCCGAGTTCCGGGAGCGACGCCTCGGCCTCGTCGATGTGCGCTGAAAGACTGGCCGCATGGGGGTGGAGCGAGTGATCGGGCTGACCGGGTGGCGGCCGCTGGGGTTGTCCGTCGACTGGGCGGCGATCGAGGCTGAACTGGGGGTCGCGCTGCCGGCGGTTTACAAGGAGCTGTACGAGGCGTTCGGCGGCGGCGTCTTCAGCGATTCGGTCTTCTTCCTGGCGCGTGACGAGAACGTCGTGCTCGACCTTCTGACGCAGTGGCGGGCCTGGCTGGCGGCCGAACGGGACAGCCGCCTCGGCAGCACCCGGCCCTCGCACGGGCCGGCGACGGCGGCGCCCGGCACCGGTACGACATGTCCACCTCCGAGTTCCTCTACCGCATCCTGGCCGACGCCGACTTCCGGCCGTTCGGCATCGCTCGGTACGACCTGGGCACGACGTTCGAGCCGGGCTCGGGCGGCGACGGGTGACACCCCCGGACGGGCCGTCGCCGCGACAGGGCCGAAGGTCCCTTCCAGGAAGGGCCGTCCGGCCCGTTGCCAGGGCCCCTCGTCGGTGATCCGCGAGCCGTCTGACGTGATGTGATCCGGATGCGCCCTCCGGTCCTGTCCGGTCATCGCCGACGTGAGGCACGGCCCCTCCGCCGTATCGCCGCGAGCGGCCGTTCGGCATGAGCGCCGCACGGGGAGGCGGGGCGCGCCTACGAACGCACCCGACAGGAAGCGCCTCGATGTCCCGCACCGCCCTACTCGCCCCAGTCCTCCGCGCCCTCGCCGCGGCCGCCGCCGCGGTGTCCCTCGCCCGGGGCCGCGTCTGGATGGGCGCCCTCTGGCTCCTGCCGACCGGGCTCACCTCCAGCCTGGCCCTGTACCAGGCCCGACGAGGCCGCCGGGCGGGCGGCGCGCCCACCGTCGCGGGGACCGCGGCCTGCGCGACCGGCGGTGCGTGCGGCGGCTGCGCCCGGAAGGTGTGCTCGTGAACGACGACTACCACGCGCTGCTCGCCCGCCGCGAGGCCATGCGGCTGCGCGACCAGTTGCTCGCGCCCGCCTCGCGCGGGGCCGCGGCGCACTCGGCGTCGTACGCCTCCCCCGGCCCCCGTACCGCGGCGTCCGCGCCGGGGGCGTACGACGGGGCCGCCGACCAGGAGCTGATCGTCCGGAACCTGGGGCTCGTCACCCCGTTCGACGCGCTCATCGCCCACCTCTACGACGCCATGTTCGAGCGGCACCCGTACCTGCGGAAGCTGTTCCCCGAGTCGATGGAGTTCCAGCGGGCCCACCTGGGGCGGGCGTTCTGGTACCTGATCGAGAACCTGGACCGGCCAGAGCAGGTGGACGCCTTCTGCACCAGGCTGGGCCGCGACCACCGGAAGCTCGGCGTGCTGCCGGTGCACTACGAGGTGTTCAAGGTAGCCCTGGAGGAGGCGCTCCAGCGGTACGCGGGCGGGCGGCTGGGCGCGGACGTGACGGACGCGTGGCTGCGCATGGTGCGGTTCGCCGCGGCGGGCATGGTGCGCGGCGCGAACGAGGCGCTGGCCGAACCGGCGTACTGGACCGCCGACGTGACCCGCCACGAGCGGCGCGGCCGTGATGTCGCGGTGCTGCGGGTGCGGCCGTCCGCGCCGTACCCGTACCGGCCCGGCCAGTACGCGACCCTCCAGTCGCCGCTGCTGCCACTGACCTGGCGCCCCTACTCCATGGCGGGTGCGCCCGGAGGCGACGGCGAGCTGGAGTTCCACATCCGGCGCACCGGCCCGGACGGGGTGAGCGACGCGCTCGTCACGGACACCGGCGTCGGCGACACCCTGCGGCTGGGGCCCGCGCAGGGCACCACGACCCTGGACGGGGAGCTGACGCGGGACGTGCTGGTCGTGGCGGGTGGCACCGGCTGGGCCACCGCCAAGGCGCTGCTGGAGGACTTCGCCGCCCGGCGCCCGCCGGGGCGCTCCGCGCACCTGTTCCTCGGCGCCCGCAGCGCGGACGACCTGTACGACGCCCCGGCGCTGGTCCGCCTGGAGAGCCGCTGCCCGTGGCTGCGGGTGGTCCGGGTCCTGGACGACGGCCCCGGCGGCTCCGGCGGCTCCGGCGGCTCAGGGCACCGCTCGGTGGTGGACGCGCCGGCGCGGCACGGCGACTTCGGCGGCCATGTCGCCTATGTCAGCGGCCCGCCCGCCATGGTCACCGCGACGGCCTGGCACCTGTCCGCCCTCGGGCTCCCGCCGGACCTCATCCGCCACGACCCGGTCCCGGACACGAGCGCGCCCGTACACGCCCGCTGAGCCCCTGGCCGGACCGCGCCCCCGACGGCGTGCCCCGCCCGGGTGCCGGGCGACCGGGCGACCGGGCGACCGGGAGCTGATCGTCACCCGGCGTACGGGTGGGCCTCGTCCAGGCGGGTCGGACCCTCTGGGGTGAGGCGCGGGGCGCCCGCCGCGATGTTGTCCGCCAGGTGGTCCGGGTCGCCCGTGCCGGGGACGGCCAGGACGTGCGGGCCTGGTGCGGGGTCCACGCCAGACGGACCTGTGCGGCGCCGGCCCCGTGCGAGCGGGCGATGTCCTCGGCGGTCTCGTCGGCAGCGGCGGCCGCCGTACCGCCTCGACGCCTGCCCCGGCCACCGCGAAGCACGGCAGTTCGACCGCGCGGGCGAGGACCCTGATGGAGGGCTCGCGGTCGCGTGACGTACCGAGGTGGAAGGCGGCGCTGCCGGTCAGGCGCATCACCCCGAAGCCGAGCCGGTTGACGGTCGTGTCACCGAGCTTTCAGGTGCCCGCCGCGTCGGCGCCGATCGTCTGCGTGGTCATGCCGGGAGCCTGTCACCCGACCGGCCCTGCCCGTCGGTCAGTTGATCAGTTCCACGCGCTGGGTGTTCAGTTCGTAGCGGGCGCCGACGATGGCGAGGCGGCCCGTCGCGGTGCGGGCGGTTAGGTCCGGTTCGGCGGCGAGGCGGGAGCGGACCAGGCGGACGTTCGCGGTGATCGTCGCGTCGACGCGGGCCTGCCCGGTCTGGCGGTGGTCGATGGCGGGGCGGATCTGCTCGGCGACGTACGCGATGTGCGCGGGCAGCTGCTCGCCGGTCTCCTCCGCGTGGACGGCGGCGGTGACCGCGCCGCACGACTGGTGGCCCAGCACCATCACGAGCGGGATGCCGAGCTCCAGCACCCCGTAGGCGATGCTGCCCAGGACCGCCTCGTCGAGGACGCAGCCCGCCGAGCGGACGGTCATCAGATCACCGAGGCCCTGGTCGAAGACGAGCTCGGGCGGGACGCGCGAGTCGATGCAGCCGAGGACGACGGCGAACGGGTGCTGCCCCGACACGGCGAGCAGGCGGTCCGTGTTGGACTCGTGCGGATGGGTCTGGTGGCGCGTGGCCCAGCGGCGGTTGCCGTGCCGCAGGGCGCGCAGCGCGGCACGCGGGGTGTCCGGACGGCCGGCGGCGCCTGCTGGGGAGGCCACCGCCGGTGTGGCGGGCAGGCCGGCGCCCGCGCCGAGTACGACGCCGCCCGCCAGCGCGGCCCGCAGCAGCGCCCGCCGGTCCGGCCGGTCGGCGCCGCTCGGGGCGGTGGGTCCTTCGGGGGCCGGGCCTTCGGACGCGGTGGCGCGTGTGGCGTCGCGGCCGGATGCGGGGGCGCGGGATATGAGGTCGGGTGTGGAAGTCACGCCCGGCACCGTAGGCCGCCGCGCCCCTGCCCCGTCCGCGTCTTGGTGTCCCGTTGGCCGTGCCTTGGACGAATCGTGAAGCGGCGTGCCGGGCGGCGGCCGACCGTTCAGGTGAGGGAGGTGAGGAGCTGGGCGGCGTCGTCCTGGAAGAGGGCTCGGCCCCGGGTGACGCGTTCGGTGCGGGGCGGGCCGTCGGGGACGAGGCGCGCGGCGGCGTCGAGGAGGGACGGCAGGTCCGGGGCCGTCGTCGTCAGGCCCTCCGCCGCCATGTGGCGTACGCCGGCGGCGCCGTGGCCGGGGATGGGGCGGTAGGCGACGACCGGGAGCCCCGCGGCCAGGGCCTGGACGGCGGTCTGGCCCGCCGCGTTGTCCACCAGGAGGCGGGCGGTGGCCATCAGGGCGGGCAGGTCGTCGGTCCAGCCGAGGGCGACGGCACCCGGGACGCGGGCGCTGCGGCGGCGCAGCGCCTCGTCGCGGCCGCACAGGACGACCGGCCGCAGGCCGTGCCGCACCAGGGCGCGGGCGGTGCCCGGCAGGTCGGAGCCGACGCCCCAGGCGCCCGCCGTCAGCAGGACGGTCGGCCGGTGCGGGTCCGGCGGCGGGCCGGGCGGGGCGTCGGCCACGGCGTGGAAGGCGGGCGGTACGACGGGCCCTGGCGCGGCGGTACGGCGGCCCGTCCCCGTACGGGCGGCTTCGGCGGCGCCCGGGCTGACGCACAGGTACAGGTCGTTGCCGGGGTGGAGCCAGGCGCGGTGGACGGCGAAGTCGGTGACGTACACGGCGCTGGGGACACGCAAGGTGCCGCGCTCCCGCATGCGGCCGGTGATCTGAGCGGCCAGGTGGAAGGTGGAGACGACGACGTCGGGGCGGAGGCGTGCGGCGAGGTGCCGCAGGGGCCGTTCGGCGAGGGCGGCCAGGGGTGAGGTGTCGGGGCGCGGCAGGGCGGTGCCGTCCGGGCGGGGCGGGGGCGGGGCGAGGAAGACCTGGTAGATCGCCGTGTAGAGCGCGGGGACGCGGCGTACGACCGTGCGGTAGAAGCCGCGCAGGGCCGGTCCGCTGCCGGGCGGCAGCAGTGTCAGGACGTCGTGGACGTGCGCGTCGTGGCCGTGCGCGCGCAGGCGGCGGGCGAGTTCGGCGGCCACGGCGTCGTGGCCCGCGCCCATGCTGGCGCTCAGGACCAGGCAGCGCCGCGTCATGTGGTCGCCCTCCGGTGGCGGTCTCCGGTCCCTCCCATCGTGCGGGCGGGGGGCGCGCGGGGCGGTCCGGGCGGGCCTGTTCGGGTGGTTCGCGGGCCCGGCGGACCGTCGCGGCGGGGCGGTCCGGGGAGAAACCTGGAATCTGTCGGGAGCGGGTGGCGCGCGAGTGCGGAGGTCTGGCATGGCGGGAACGGCACGGCCGGTCGTGCTCATCACGGGCGCTTCCTCGGGGATCGGGGAGGCGGTGGCCGAGCGGTTCGCGGTGGACGCCGAGCGGCGCTGGCGGCTGCTGCTGGCGGGCCGGGACGAGGCGCGGCTCGGGGAGGTGGCGCGCCGTACGGGCGGCGTGGACCTGCCGGGCGACCTGGGGGATCCGGCGGGCGTGGAGTCCCTCGCCGCGCGGGCGCTGGAGCGTGAGGGGCGGGTCGATGTGCTGGTCGCGGCTGCGGGGATCGGCTGGGCGGCGCCGTTCACGCGGACGCCGCCGGACGTGGTGGAGCGGCTGGTGGCGGTGAACCTGACGGGTGTGGTGCAGCTGGTGCGGCTGGTGCTGCCGGGGATGGTGGAGCGCGGTGTGGGGCGGGTGGTGCTGATCAGTTCGATGGCGGGCTGGGCGGGTGTGGCGAACGAGGCGGTGTACGCGGCGACGAAGGGCGGGCTGCTGGCGTTCGCGGAGAGCCTGCGCTACGAACTGGCGGGGACGCGGGTGGGGGTGACGGCGGTGCTTCCCGGCGCGGTGGACACGCCGTTCTTCGTCCACCGGGGCGCCCCGTACCACCGGGAGCGGCCCCGGCCGGTTCCGGCGCGGCGGCTGGCGGACCTCGTGTGGCGGTCGGTGGTCCATGGGCGGGACGAGGTGTTCGCGCCGAGGTGGCTGGCGGGGCCGGCGCGGCTGCGGGGCGGTGCGCCCGGGTTCTTCCGCGCGATGGCCAAGCGGTTCGGCTGAGCGCGACGCGATGCTGGCTCTCTCGATCTGCCTGGCGCTGCTGGCGGCGGTCGGCAACGCCGCCGCGTCGGTGCTCCAGCGGCGCGCCGCCGCGGACACGGGCGCCGCGGGTACGGGCGCCGCCGATTCGGCGCGCGGGTGGCTGCCGAGGCTGGTGCGGCGGCGGGTGTGGGTGTGGGGTTCGGTGATGCTGGGCATTTCCGGGATCTTCCAGGCGCTGGCCCTGGCGACGGGCCCGCTGGCGGTGGTGCAGCCGGTGATGAGTACGGAGCTGCTGTTCACCCTCGTACTGGGCGGGGTGGTGTTCCGGCGGAACCCGGACCGGCGCACGTGGTGGGCGTTCGGGGCGATGGCGGCGGGTCTTGCCGCGTTCCTGGCGCTGGCGGAGCCGTCGGGCGGGCGGGCGACGGTGCCCGCGGCGAACTGGCTGTGGGCGGGGCTGGTGATCGGGGCGGTCGCGGTGGGCCTGGTGGTCGTGGCCCTGCGGCTGCCGTCGGCGCCGCGCGCGGCGGTGCTCGGGACGGCGACGGCGATGGGGTTCTCGGGGACGGCGGCGTTGCTGAAGGACGCGCTGGGCCGGTTGCCGGACGGGCTGGGCGCGGTGTTCGGCGCGTGGCAGCTGTACACGGCGGTCATGGTGGGGCTGACGAGTTTCCTGATGCTTCAGGTGACGTTCCGGGCGGGGACGCTCGCCGCGTCGCAGCCCGCGCTGACGCTGGGGGACGCGCTGCTGAGCGTGGTGCTGGGGGTGTGGCTGTTCGACGAGCGGGTGATCGTGGGCGTGCGCGGGGTGTTCGAGGCGGTCGCGGTGGCGGTGCTCGTGGTGGCGTGCGTGGAGCTGGCGCGGTCGCCGCTGGTGACGGGCGGCGAGGACGGGGAGGGCACGTGGTGAGCGGGCCGTGCGGGTGGCGGGCGGATGCCCGGCGTACGGCGCCTTTCCTTGCGGGGCGCGTGACGGGTGCACCGGGTCCGGAGGCCGTGTGGGGTTCCGGGGCGGTGGAGGTGAGGGCGGCGGTACGGGGCTCGGGGGCCGTACGGGGCAGGGCGGCCGCGCGGGCGGGGGCCGTGGCGCTGGTGGGTCTCGTGGGCTGGCATGTCGTACCGGCCGGGATGTGGCTGCCCCGGGTGCGCGGGGCGTTGTGGCCCGCGCTGGACGGGCGGGGCGATCCGGGGCGGGTGGCGCTGACGTTCGACGACGGGCCCGACCCCGATACGACGCCGTTGTTCCTGCGGGCGCTGGACCGCCTGTCCGTGCGGGCGACGTTCTTCGTGCTGGGCGAGCGGCTGGAGCGGGCCCCCGCGCTGGGGCGGCGCATCGTCGCGGAGGGCCATGAACTGGCCGTCCACGGCTGGCGGCACGACCCGCCCTGGGTGCCCCGGCCGGTGCGGGACGTGCGGGAGGTGGCGCGGGCGGCGGCGCTGGTCGGGGACGTGATGGGGCGCCGCCCGCTCTGGTACCGGCCGCCGTACGGGGTGCTGACGGGCGGCCGCTGGGCGGCGGCGCGCGCGGCGGGGCTGCGTCCGGTGCTGTGGTCGGCGTGGGGCCGCGACTGGACGGCGGACGCGTCGCCCGTGAGCGTCCGCGCGGAGGTGGCGCGCGGGCTGCGGGGCGGGGCGACGGTGCTGCTGCACGACTCGGACACGATGTGCGCGCCCGGTTCGTGGCGGGCGGCGCTGGGCGCCTTGCCGGGGCTGATCGCCGACTGCCGGGAGCGGGGGCTGGTGGTGGGCCCGCTCGCCGACCACGGCACGGGCCGCCCGGCCGGCGCGGTGCGGGGGCGTACGGACCGCGCCGTCTGAGGCTCCGAGGTTCGGGGGCGAGGGAGCGCCGAGATGTATGTGCACGCACCGTGGTCCGTGCGGCTCTACGCGTCCTGCCGCGCGGATGCGGGCGCGGGTACGGCGGCTCGGGGCTCGGGGGCGGTGGGTTCGGGCAGGGCGCGGAAGAGGAGCCAGCTCAGGGCGGGCATGGCGATCAGAGGGGTGAGGGCCGTCTCCAGGGAGACGGAGTCGGCCAGGTGTCCCAGCAGGGGGCTGACGAGGCCGCCGACACTGACGGTGAGGCCGAGGGTGACGCCGCCGGCGGTGCCGACGCGGGAAGGCAGGTAGTCCTGGCCGAGGGTGATCTGGAGGGAGAAGGGGACGTACAGGCCGACGGAGGTGAGGGCCACGAAGGGGAACATGGCCGGGCCGGGTGCGTGGATCACTCCGGTGACGGCGGCGACGGAGAGCAGATAGGCCCAGCGGGATACACGGACGCGGTCGTAGCGGTTGGCCAGGGCCCCGCCCAGCACCGAGCCGACCGCGCCGCCCAGGAACAGCAGGAACAGGGCGATGGTGCCCGCGGTGGCGCTGCCCTGCATGCGCTGCTGGGCGTGGAGGGAGATGAAGGTGCTCAGTCCGATGAAGACGATGGAGCGGAAGACGACCGCCAGTGACAGCTTCACGAAGGAGGCCACATCGTCGGTGCCCCGAGGCGCCTCCGTCCTGGACGTGCCTGCCTCGGGCCGCGCGAGCATCCGGAGCACGGGCACGCACAGGGCGGCGCCGACGAGCGCGGGCAGGACCAGGACGGGCGTCCAGCGCAGGGAGCCGTGTCCGATCACGGCCGACACCATGAGCGGGGCGAGCGCGAAGCCTATGTTGCCGCCCAGGGAGAACCAGGCCATCGCGCTGTGACCGCCTTCGCCGGCCAGCCGGGCCACGCGGGCCGACTCCGGGTGGTAGGCGGCCACCCCGATCCCGGAGACGGCGACGAAGATCAGGGTGAGCCCGTACGAGCCGCTCAGGCCGCTCAGCGCGATGCCCACACCGCCCAGCAGGGTGCTGACCGGCAGCAGCCACGGCATCGCCCACCGGTCGGTGAGCGCGCCGAACACCGGCTGGGCCACCGAGGACAGCAGGGACGCGGCCAGCACGATGCCGGAGGCGACCGCGTAGGTGTAGTCCCGTTCGGCCACGAAGAACGGGATCAGCGCCGCGACGGCGCCCTGGTAGATGTCGACGCAGGCGTGTCCCACGGCCAGCAGGGAGATCGATGTATTCCTTCGCATCCCCCTCATGCTGGGAGAAGCACCGGGTGTCGCGCTTTCGGTAGATTGACAAAGGATGCAGGAAATCCGCCACGAATCCGTCGCGCCGACCCGGACCCAGCGCCTGGCGTCCGGCGGCGAGATCGATGCGCACCGCCATGACGATCACCAGATCGTCTACGCCGGCCGGGGCACCATCGCGGTGACCACCGACGCCGGTTCCTGGGTCGCCCCCGCCACCCGCGCGCTCTGGATCCCCGCCGGCACCGTCCACCGGCATCAGGCGCACGGCGAACTCGACCTCCACCTCGTCGGCCTGCCCACCACCGAGAACCCCCTCGGCCTCGACGAACCGGCCGTCCTTTCCGTCAGCCCCCTCCTGCGCGAGCTCATCGTCGCGTACACCCGCGACCCCGACAACGACAGCCCGCCCCGCCTGCGCCTGCGCGCCGTCATGCTCGACCAGCTCGCCCTCTCCCCCGAACAGCCCCTGCACCTGCCGGTCCCCACGGACCCTCTGCTCCGCGAACTGCACGACGTCCTGCGCGCCGACGCGGCCGACAACCGCTCCCTCGACGACCTCGGACGCCAGATCGGCGCCAGCGCCCGTACCCTCTCCCGCCGCCTCCGCGACGACCTCGGCCTCACCTACCCCCAGTGGCGCACCCAGATCAGGCTCCACCACGCCCTGATCCTCCTGGCCGACGACGTCCCCGTCACCACGGTCGCCCACCGCTGCGGCTGGTCCTCTGCCAGCACCTTCATCGACGTCTTCCGCCGCGCCTTCGGTCACACCCCCGGCGCCCGCCCCGTCACCTGACAGGACCCGGTCGGCGGACAGGTCCTGGTCCTGCCCGTCTTCGTCGTCCTCGTCCGACTCCGGCGCGCCGGAGTCGCGCAGCGGGCGTGGGGTCCCGGCGGCCGGGACGTCGGCGGCGAAGCCGTAGCGGCCGAACCGGGTCGAGTTGCGGTGCTTGAGCGTGGCCCGTTCGGGTCATGGCGGTCGAGGTCGGCTGCCGCGCGAGTACGGGAGGCGGCGGACGCTCGTACCCGGGCCGCCGGAGGCGCGCACCGACGTGGTCGCTACGACCTGTGGAAGGGCAGTCGGCGGGCGCACCAGCTGTGCGGCACCGGGTGCGGGTGCCAGTGGCGGTCCCACTCGGCGCGGTGGGCGCGGCGGTGGGGGTGTCCGGGGGTGTGGCCGCCATGGACGAGGGCGCCCAGGACGGCGGTGATGGCGGCGAGCTCCGCGCTCGTCGGTGAACCGTGAACTATCCGCAGATGGTGGCGCATTGGTCCATCGTTCGACGCGGACACCGCACCCGCATCCGCTCCCCGGTCACTCTCCCCGGGCCGCTCCCCCGCCCTTCCATCGCCTGCCCCTGCCCCGCCCTCCCCCGGCCCCGACCCCGCCCTCGCGCCGGACCCGGCCGGACGGTCCGGCGCGCGTCGGGGTGGCGGCCGGATGGGTGAGCGGCCGGACGGCTCTCGTACGGCATATGCCCTGCCCGCCGCCGGGTCGGGGCGTTTCCGGGCCGCTTTCCGGTGACGTTGCGCGACCGTCTCGACGCGCGCGGTCGCCCGTGCTCGCACATTCTTTGAGTGAACGCGAGCAACACGCGACGAAAGGGCTCGACATCATGGCCACGTTGTGCAGACCCGCGGTGTCCGTCCCCGAGCATGTGATCACCATGGAGGAGACGCTCGAACTGGCGCGGACCATCCACGCGGACCACCCGCAACTCCCGCTGGCCCTGCGCCTGATGGAGAACACCGGGGTCCGCAAGCGGCACATCCTCCGGCCCATCGAGGAGACGCTGAAGCACCCCGGCTTCGAACAGCGCAACTCCGTCTACGAGGCGGAGGCGAAGGCGCGGGTGCCCGCGGTGATACACCGTGCGCTGGAGGACGCGGAGCTGCGCGCCTCCGACATCGATGTGATCATCTACGTGTCGTGCACGGGCTTCATGATGCCGTCGCTCACGGCCTGGCTGATCAACACCATGGACTTCCGCAGCGACACCCGCCAGATGCCCATCGCACAGCTGGGCTGCGCGGCGGGCGGCGCCGCCATCAACCGGGCGCACGACTTCTGCAGCGCCTACCCGGACGCGAACGCGCTGATCGTCGCGTGCGAGTTCTGCTCGCTCTGCTACCAGCCGACCGACCTGGGCGTCGGAAACCTGCTGTCGAACGGCCTGTTCGGCGACGGGATCGCCGCGGCCGTCATGCGCGGCAAGGGCGGCACGGGCGTGGAGCTGGAACGCAACGGCTCGTACCTGGTGCCGGAGACGGTGGACTGGATCGCGTACGACGTCCGGGACACCGGGTTCCACTTCAAGCTGGACAAGCGGGTGCCGGGCACCATGGAGCCGCTCGCACCGGCACTCAAGCAGTTGGCGGGCCAGCACGGTTGGGACGCCTCCGACCTGGACTTCTACATCATCCACGCGGGCGGTCCGCGCATCCTGGACGACCTGAGCAAGTACCTCGGGGTGGCCCCGGAGGCGTTCCGCTTCAGCCGGGCCACGCTCACCGAGTACGGCAACATCGCCAGCGCCGTCGTGCTGGACGCGCTGCGCCGGCTGTTCGACGAGGGCGGTACGCCGGACTCCGCGCGCGGTCTGCTGGCCGGGTTCGGGCCTGGGATCACCGCGGAGATGTCCCTGGGCCGCTGGACGACGTCGGGGTCCTCCCCCGCGACCGCCCGCATCGCCTCGCGCGGTGCGCCCGTCACCGTCACGCCCAACGCGTTCATCGACGCGTTCACGGACACCGAGGAGCCCGGCCGTGCTGGATGAGACCACGACGACCGCACGGGCCGAGCGGGAGGGCACCGCCGGTGCCGGGCCCGCCCTGCCGCCCGTGCGGCATTGGCCGGCGCTCGACCTGCACGGGGTGGACTTCGACCCGGTGCTGGCCCGGCTGATGGAGGAGGGCCCGGTCACCCGCATCAAGCTGCCGAACGGGTCCGGCTGGGCCTGGCTGGTGACCCGGTACGACGATGTGCGCATGGTGACGAACGACCCGCGGTTCAGCCGGAAGCTGGTCGTGGAGAACGACGTCACCCGGCTGGCGCCGCACTTCATCCCCGTGGACGGGGCGGTCGGGTTCGAGGACCCGCCGGACCACACGCGGCTGCGGCGCGCGGTGGCGCCCGCGTTCACCACGCGGGGCGTCGAACGGCTGCGCGACCGTGCGCGGGAGATGCTGGACGAGCTGGTCGCGGGCGTGCTGCGGGACGGGCCGCCGGCCGACTTCACGGAGCGGCTTCTCGGGCCGTTCCCGCTGGCCGTCGTGTGCGAGCTGATGGGCGTCCCGGCCCAGGACCGGCCCCGGATGCACGAGTGGACCAATCTCATCCTGTCGTCGGCGCAGGGCGCGGAGCGCAGCCAGCGCGCCAAGGAGGAGATGTGCGGCTACTTCGCCGAGACGATGCGGCGTCGGCGCGGCACCGGCGGCGAGGACGTCATCGGGCTCCTGTCGGCCGCGGTCGAGGCCGGGGAGATCACCGAGTCGGAGTCGGTGGGGCTGGCGCTGCTCGTCCAGATCGGCGGCGAGGCGGTCACCAACAACACGGGCAACATGCTGTACATCCTCCTGACCAGGCCGGATCTGATGGATCGGCTGCGCGCCGACCGGGAGGGCAGGCCCCGGGCGATCGAGGAACTGCTGCGGTACATCCCGCACCGCAGCGCGGTCGGGCTGTCGCGGATCGCGCTGGAGGACGTCACGGTCGCCGGGGCGCGCATCCGCGCCGGTGACGCGGTGTACGTGTCGTACCTGGCGGCCAACCGCGACCCGGACGTCTTCCCCGACCCGGAGCGCATCGACTTCGACCGGTCGCCGAACCCGCATGTGTCGTTCGGGCACGGGCCGCACTTCTGCGTCGGCGCGATGCTGGCGCGGCTGGAGTCGGAGCTGCTGGTGGACGCGCTGGCGGACCGGTTCCCGGGGCTGCGGCTGGCGGTGCCCGCGGAGGAGGTCCGGTTCCGGCAGGGCGCGCTGATCCGGGGCCCCGAGTCGATGCCGGTGACGTGGGGATGAGCGCGCACGCCAGGCCGGACGGGCTGCTGGTGCCGACCGGGCACGGCCGCACCCTCACGGCGCCCGCCCACCAGGTGACGTTCAAGGTGACGGGTGAGCACGCGCGGGCCGCGTCGAGCTTCGAGGTGGTCGTGCCTCCCGGGTTCGACGTGGGCGCC
The DNA here is from genome assembly GCF_000478605.2 of Streptomyces thermolilacinus SPC6. Classification (GTDB taxonomy): domain Bacteria; phylum Actinomycetota; class Actinomycetes; order Streptomycetales; family Streptomycetaceae; genus Streptomyces; species Streptomyces thermolilacinus. Next base: position 151,993 of record NZ_ASHX02000001.1, read on the forward strand.
CATGTGCACGCGCACAGCGAGGAGCTGTTCTACCTGCTGGAGGGCGAGCTGGACGTGCTGGCCTTCGAGCCGCGCGTACGGACGCGGGACGACTGGCGGAACTGGGAGTCGCGCAGCGGGCGGCGGACAGTACGGGCGACGCCCGGCACGGTGATCGTGGTGCCGCCGGGATGCCCGCACGCGTTCGCCAACCGTACGGACGAACCGGCGAAGATGTTCTTCCAGGCGTCCCCTCCCCCGGACCACGAGCGGTACTTCGAGGAGCTGCTGGAGATCCTCGACGGCGGTGGCCCACCGGACCACGCGGCCATCGCGGCGCTGCGGGCCCGGTACGACATCGAGCAGCTGACGCCGATGCGGCACGACGCGGACGGCACGGTGGGCGCTCCCGTACGGCCACCCGCGCCGGGCGAGTACGCCGCCGGGTGAACGCGAAGGCCCCGGGTCGCCCCTCCAGGGGCGGCCCGGGGCCCTTTGCTGTCCGGTCGGGCGCTCAGTGCCTCGGCACTTCCGGGTGCCCGCGTACGTCAGTACCTCTGGCTGGTACCCCGGTACCTCTGGCTCCGGTCCCGGCGCCCCGGGCCGGTGCCGCTCGCGGGTGTCAGGCGGGCCTCCTCCTGCGGGCGCGGGGCGCGCCGCCGCGCTTCTCGCCCGTCGCGGCCATGGCGGCGCCCAGCAGCAGGGCGATGACGCCGACGATGATGTTGTTCCACACGCTGCGGGTCGTGTCGACGTTGCCGGCGACGAGCCACGGCGAGATGATCGTGAACGCGCCGATGGCCACGGCGCACCAGGCCATCGCGTGGGTCCGCTCGTACGCGGAGCCCAGGAGGCCGCCCATGCAGAGGGCGTACGCGATGCCGAGGATCAGGTTGCACACGGCGAGCGCCGTGAGCCCGTTGAAGCCCACGATCCAGGGTGATGCGGCCAGGTACACGCCTGTGAGGAAGGCCAGCGCCTCGACGGCCTGGCCGCGGGGGGTGCTGGTCGCCTGCTCGAACCGGGCGCGCATCTCGGCGACGTCGGGGTGGTGCTCGATGGTCGGGTGGGTGGTCATTGCGGGCCGCCTCCTGTGAGAAAGCCTTTATGTGCCCTTTACGACTATGGAACGCCCATTGACCCATTCAGGTCAATACCGACTTTTGCACCTTGTCCTGGGCGGCCGCGCCGGGCGAACGCGACCGGACGGGCAAGCTCGGGCGGCGGCGGGCCGGGGCGGGCGGCGGGCCGTGGCGGGCGGTCGATAGCCTGCGCGGATGGTGCGGAACGGGTGGGCGGAGTGGGGGCGCCGGGCCGCGGGCGCGGTCGTCGGCTCGGCGGTGGGCGACGCGCTGGGCGCGCCCTTCGAGTTCGGCCCCGAGGGGGCGTTCTCCGCCCGGTTCCCCGAGCCGGGGACGGGCGGGGAGATGTGCGGGGGCGGCGGCTGGGACCCGGGCGAGGCCACGGACGACACACAGATGGCCGTCCTGGTCGGAGAGTCCCTGCTGGAGCGGGGCGGGCTGGACCTGCCGGACGTGTTCGCCCGGTTCCAGCGGTGGGCGGCGTCCGAGCCGAAGGACATCGGCCTCCAGACGGAGGACGTCCTCACCGGCGGCCTGCCGTGGGACCGGGCCGCAAGGGCGCACTTCCGCGTCAGCCTGCGCGCCGCCGGCAACGGTTCGCTCATGCGGGCCTCGACGGGCGCCGTCCGTTTCGCGCGCGGCGGCCGGACGGTCACCATGGACGCCGCCCGGCGCATAGCGGCGCTCACCCACGGAGACCCGGCCGTCTGGGAGGGCACCGCCGTCTTCCACGAGCTGGTCCGGGTCGCCCTCCTCGGCGGCGACCCTCTCACGGCGCTGCCGGACGCCTTGGCCTCGCTCCCGGCCGAGCAGCGCCCGCGCTACGCCACGGTCCTGGCGCCGGACTGGCACCCCGGCCTCGCCACCGAGTTCAACGGCGCCGTGTGGCCCTGCCTCGGATCGGCGGTGTGGGCGCTGCGTACGACGGACTCCTTCGAGGGCGCGCTCCGTGCCGCCATCGACCTCGGGGGCGACACGGACACCGTCGCCGCGGTGACCGGTGGGCTCGCGGGCGCCCGCTACGGGCTGGACGCGATCCCCGCCCGCTGGACCGAGCCGCTGCACGTCCCCCTGCCCGGCTTCGGTGGGCGGGTGCTGCGCGCGGCCGACCTGACCGACCTGGCGCACCGCCTCGCGGGCTGACCACCGACCGGCGGCCAACGGGGCGGGTGCGCCGCACGGGGCGCGGGTGCGCCGCACAGGGCCCGGCGGAGGAGCGGGTCCGGCACGGCGGGGCGCGGGCGCCCGGGGCGACACCTCTGCGGCGCGCTGTCGTTGAGCAGCCGCAGAGGGGCGTCTTCGCGGTCGCCCCGCCATGACCGCCGACCCGACCGAGAGGGAGAACCATGAGCCTCCGTACCCCCGCCACCACCGCCCTCGCCGCAGCCGCCGGGGCACTGCTGCTCGGCGCCGCCGGTGCCGCGAGCCAGGCGCAGGCCGCACAGCCCGCCCCGCAGGCGGCGCCGGACGCCCCGGCCTCGTCGAGCGACGGCGTGGCCCTGGTGAAGAAGGACACCGTGACCCCCTGGTCCATCACCGACTTCCTCCTCGGCAGCGGGAACTGACGGAGACATCCCGACGGCTCCCGTATGTCCGGCAAGGGGATAAACGGAGTCGTTACCACCATGTTTCGGCCGTGTTGCGGCTCACACACCGCACCGTTTCACGCATGGTCCACGCTTGAACCGGATCGGCGACGGCGCGTCAACCTGCGGTGACATCCGGTCACCCGCCGGGCGTCAACCTGGGAGTGTCGATTTCAGGTCACTGCTTTAAAACATGACAAAACCTGAAAACCTTCACTGAATGTGCGTCAACCACCCAGGAACGGCAGGCTGTTCACGCACCACGACCCGAACAGCAAGTGAAGGAAAGTGATGACCATGACGCACCTGCGGACATCTATACGGCGTACTGCCATTTTCGGGGCGATCACCGCCGCAGCGATGACCGCGCTGGCGCCCGCCGCCGTCGCAGCCCCCGAGCGGGCGAGCACGGGTGAGACACGGCTCTACGCGCCGAACGCACTGGTCCTCACCATCGCGCAGGGCGACACGGCCGCGACGGCCACGCCGCTTCGCGCGGTGACCCTGACCTGTGCGCCCTCCCCTGGCGGTACCCATCCCTCGCCGAAGGAGGCCTGCGCCGAGCTGCGCGCCGTGGACGGCGAGTTCTCCGCCTTGCGCGGCGACGAGGAGCGTGCCTGCATCAAGATCTACGACCCGCTGGTCGTCACGGCCGAGGGCGTCTGGGAGGGGCAGCGCGTGCAGTACGAGCGCACGTTCGGCAACTCCTGCGAGCTCGGCAACGAGGCCGGTCCGGTCTTCGCCTTCTGAGCGCTCCTCCGCTGAGCGCCGCCGCCCGGCGCTCCCTGCGAGCGCCGCCCGGTCCCCTCGCGGCCCGCGTCCTCTCCACGGCACCCTCCCCTGCCACGGAGAACGGCGCGGGCCGTCGCCGTGCGCGCGACGGGAGGGGCGGCTGACACTGGTGGGGCGAATAGGGGCATACGTGAGTACGGGGTGCCGCCTCCGGCACCGCCCGCCCGTGGACGCCGGTCCCGCAACGGGGCCGGACCGTGAGTCGTGGAACGTGAGCCATGGATGTGGACAGCGTCGCCGACGAGTTGTACGGGCTGCGGCCCGCCGAGTTCACCGCGCTGAGGGAACGGCGCGCCGCCGAGGCCCGCACGGCCGGGGACGGCGAGGCCGCGGACCGCATCCGGGCCCTGCGGCGCCCGACGCTCGCCGCGTGGGCGAGCAATCTGCTCGTACGGGCGCGGCCGGACGAGGCGCGGGCGCTGGTCGCTCTCGGGGACGGGCTGCGGCAGGCGCACCGGGATCTCGACGGTGCCAAGCTGCGGGAACTGGGACGTCAGCAGCATGTACTGGTGGCCGCGCTGGCGCGGGAGGCGCAGCGGCTGACGGCCGAGGCCGGGGAGAAGATCGGTGAGGCCGCCCGGGCGCAGGTGGAGGCGACCCTGCACGCGGCGCTCGCCGACCCGGACGCGGCCGAGGAGTGGGTGGCGGGCCGCCTCGGCAAGGCGCTCAGCGCACCGGTCGGCTTCGCGGCGGCGGGGCTCGGCGAGGAGGCCGGGGCACGGCACCTGTCGGTGGTGCCGACCACGCCCGGCACCACCGAGGACGCACCCCGCACCGGGAAGGCCGGCAGCCCGCGCGCCAAGCTGTCCCTGGTGGGCCACCGGAGCGGTACCCGGGCGAAGGACCGGGACGATGCCGGTACAGCCCGTACGACCCCGCCGGACGCGGCTGCGGCACGCCGGGCCCGCGAGGAGCGCGAGGCGGAGCGGCGGGAGGCCGAGGAGCGGGAAGCGGAGCGGCGGGAGGCCGAGGAGCGGGCGGCCGCCGCCCGGCAGGAGGCGGCAGCGCGTCAGGACGCGGCGCGGCACGCCGTGGAGGCGTTGGAGGGCGCGGAGCAGCGGGCCCGTGAGGCGGACCTGCGGGTGGAGGAGCTGGCCGTGCTCCTCAAGGAGGCCCAGGCCCGCCGGGACGCCGCCCACGGCACCGTACGGGAGACGAAGGAGCGGGCCCGGGAGGCGGAGAAGGCCGCCCGGCAGGCCGCACAGCACGCCCGGGAGGCCGAGCGGCTGGCTCGGGGCTCGACGCGACGGGGACGGTGAGACGCGGGGACGGTCGGCTCCGGGACCCGGGGCGGGGGCTGTGGCGGAGCGGGCCAATGGGCGGGAGCCGTGGCGCCGCGGACCCAGGGCGGAATGGGTCCGGGGCCGAGGGCCCGGTCGGTCGGGGGCGGGCGCGGGGGGCGGGCCTCGGGCGAGGGTCGCGGTGGTGCGGGTCGGCGCTACGAGTGGGCCGCCCGGGTCGTGGGCGGTGCCGGGGTCGGCGGGACGGGCTCCCAGGGCCGGTGGGCGAAGCGGTGGAGGTAACGGACCTTGATGCACAGCGACCACGGGTCGATGGGCTTGACCAGCAGGTCCGCCGCGCCCAGCCGCATCGCCGTGCGGGACAGCTGGGCGTCGACGCCCATGCCCGTCACGAGAATGACCGGAATGCGGCGGGTCTGCTCCAGCCGCTGCATGTAGCGCAGCACGTCGAGGCCGCTCACGCCGGGCATGACCACGTCCAGGACCGTCACCGCGACGCCGCCCCGCAGCACCGCCTTCAGGGCGGCGTCGCCGCTGGTCGCGGACTCCAGGGGGTAGCCGAGCGGCGAGAGGGCGCTGTACAGGGCGAACAGGTTGTCCTCGTGGTCATCGACCAGGAGGACCTTCTCTCCGGCGGGCATGGGACCTCACCTCCGCTCCTGGGGCCGCGCCGGTCCGCACCCGGGCCCCATCCCTCCAGGATGCCCTCGTACGGGCGCGGACGGCAGAGGCCCGACGCGACGGGTCCGGCGAGGTGGCCGAACTGATCGCGTCGGGCCTTCCGGGAGGTCAGAGCCGAGGGCACGCGAGACAGCCGCCCCGAGGCGCCGAGGAGCCCGGCCGGGCCCTGAGCGCGGCGCCGGGCAGCGGGCCAGGCCAGGCGTCCGTACCGGGCCCGCGAGCGCGGAATCAGGAAGGGCTTCCGGTGAGGAGCCGCTCCACCTCGGCCAGCTCCGCGTCGTCGAACGGCGCGGCGTCGAGAGCGCCCAGGTTCTGGTCGAGCTGCCGCACGCTGCTCGCGCCGACCAGGACGGACGTGACGCGCCGGTCGCGCAGGGTCCAGGCGAGGGCGAGCTGCGCCAGCGTCTGGCCGCGTCCCGCGGCGAACGCGTTCAGGGCGCGCAACCGCCCCAGCCGGTCGTCGGTGAGCACGTCCCGCTTGAGGAAGTGGCCGATGGCCATGCGGGAGTCGGCCGGGACGCCCTCCAGGTAGCGGTCCGTCAGCTGTCCCTGGGCGAGCGGTGAGTACGCGATCACTCCGGCACCGGCCTCGTCGGACGCGGCGATCAGCCCGTTCCGCTCGATGGTGCGGTCCAGCATGTTGTAGGCGTGCTGGTTGATCAGGAGCGGAGTGCCCAGCTCCCTGAGGGCGGCGGCCGCGCGGATCATCTGGTCGGGGCTGTAGTTGGAGAGGCCCACGTACAGCGCCTTGCCCTGCCGTACCGCCGTGTCGAGGGCGCCGACCGTCTCCTCGACGGGCGTGTCGGGGTCCGGCCGGTGGGAGTAGAACACGTCCACGTAGTCCAGGCCCATGCGGGTCAGCGACTGGTCGAGGCTGGCGAGCAGGTACTTGCGGGAGCCCCACTCGCCGTACGGGCCGGGCCACATGTCGTACCCGGCCTTGGTGGCGACGAACAGCTCGTCGCGGTAGGGGCGGAAGTCCTGGGCGAAGAGGGTGCCGAAGTTCGCCTCGGCGCTGCCGTAGGGCGGGCCGTAGTTGTTGGCGAGGTCGAAGTGGGTGACGCCCCGGTCGAAGGCGTGGCGCAGGACGGCGCGCTGTGTCTCCAGCGGGCTCGTGTCGCCGAAGTTGTGCCACAGGCCGAGGGACACCTGCGGCAGCAGGACGCCGCTGCGCCCGCACCGCTGGTACCGCATGGTCGTGTAGCGGTCGTCGGCGGCGCGGTAGGGGGCCGGTCTCACGGGGCTCGTCTCCTGCCTTCTCGGGCTGTCCAGGCTGCGGGGGCTCGGTGCACCGGGCCCGGCGGCCCCCTTTTCCATGAGGTTAACCGGCGTACGGCGGACCGGTGCGGGCGGGCGGGCGCCGCCCTTCGAGGTGATCGGGGCGACGGCGCACGGGTACGGGCAAGACTCCGGCAACGCGTGAGCGCGCCGACACTTCGGTCGGCGCGCTCACGTTGCGGGCCTTCTCGGCCGTAGGGCGGCGTCGGGTCAGCGGGAGGCGAGCAGCAGGCGGCACTCCGTCTCGTGCTCGCCGGAGACATGCTGCGTGGACCGCACGTCGAAGAGCCTGCCGAGGGCCTTCTCCACCTCCTCCACCGAGTGGTGGTCACCAGTCAGCAGCGCCTCGACCTCCGTGCTGAGCCGGGGCGTCGCGGTGGGCTCGCCCGAGTGGGCTGAGCTGTCGAACGTGGCCATCCACACGGTGGGCTCGCGCCCGGAGGTGGAGTGCGGTGTCACGTCCTCGCAGCCGGCGAAGACGTCGTCCAGCGCCGCGAAGACCGCCTCCGCGTCCGCGCGGCCGCAGTCGCTGAGCTGGACGGTGACATCGCAGTCGGCGGGGTGCTCCCCCGTACGCCGGTTCGCCGTGTCCTTTCCCAGGTCGCTTGCCATGGCGTTCTCCACGTCCTTCCGTCGGGTCCTGCGGAACGAGTACCCGTCTTCCCCGTGGCGGCACGGATGGCACCCCTGTGCCACTCCGCTGGCGGACGGGCACGGCGCGTGTTTGCGGGGAGACATGCCTGGTACCGGGGTGGGACCAACGGGGGCCATCAGACGGCACAGATGAGAGGAACGGCCATGCCCGCAGGATCCAGCTCCAAGCGCGAGCGGCAGTACGAGCACATCAAGGACAGCGCCCGCGACCGCGGCGAGGGCGAGAAGCGCGCCAAGGAGATCGCGGCGCGCACGGTCAACAAGGAGCGGGCGCGCAGCGGCGAGACGAAGTCGTCGGGCTCGGGATCCTCGCGGTCCTCCGGTTCGTCGGGGTCGTCGGGGAGCGGGAGCTCGGGCAAGTCGTCGTCTCGGAGCTCCTCCTCGTCGAAGCGGGGCGGCTCGGAGGGCGCCACCTACGACGAGCTGTACGCGGAGGCCAAGAAGCGGGACATCCCCGGCCGGTCCTCGATGAACAAGGCCGAGCTTCAGCGCAAGCTCGGCAAGTGATCCGCCGGGGCGGCCGTCCTACGCGGCGTCTCCGCCGAGCGGGCTGTCGTCCAGGTGGGCGAGCAGGTCGGCGGGGTCGGCGTAGAGGGCGGCCGCTCCCGCGTCGGTGAGGTCGGCGCGCGGGATGCCGCCGCACAGGAGCCCCACGCAGGTCACTCCGGCGCGGGTGCCTGCCTTCATGTCCCAGACCGTGTCGCCGACGAACACCGACCGGTCGGCGGGCGCGCCCGCCAGTTCGAGCGCGTGCCGCACCGGGTCGGGGGCCGGTTTGCCCCTTTCGGTGTCGTCGGCGCTGGCGATGGCGGTGACGGCGTCGTCTGCGTCGATGGCGCGGCGGAGCGCGGCCAGTTCGGCGCCTCCGGCGGAGGTGGCGAGGACGACGGTCCAGCCGCGCCCGGCGAGGGTCTTCAGCAGGCGCCCCGCGTCGGGGAGCGGTGCCAGGCGATCGGAGTACGTGCCGTAGAGCGCCTTGTGGGCGGCGCTGATCGAGGCGTCCGCGCTCCGGTCCCGGTCGGGGTCGAGGAGGTGCTCGACGAGATCCTCGGCGCCGAGCCCGACGGCCCGGTGGATCGCGTGCGTCGGCACCTGGTGTCCGGCCTGCCGGAAGGCCTCCCACCAGGTCGTGACGTGGAGGTGGTTCGTGTCGGCGAGGGTGCCGTCCACGTCGAACACGGCGGCGCGTTTCATGGTGGTCCTCTCTGTACGGCTGGTGCGGCTCGGTACGGCCTGTACGGCCGGTGGCTGTGTGGTCCGGCTTCCCCACCTCGGCCGTCCCAGCCCTCGGCTCATCCCTCGACGCCGGTCGCGTGGTGGGAGGCGCCGACGGGTTTGGACTCCGGGGAGCCGCGCTGGCGCAGGTACACGGAGAAGATCGCCATGGAGCCGATGGCGAGGAGCTCCGACTGCCAGTTCTGGAGCGTGCGGCCCCAGAAGTCGGGCTCGGTCAGGTACTCGGACCAGGTCACCGGGCTCTCCAGCTCCCGCAGCCGCTGCTCGCCGAACGCGGCGGCGCCGCTGACGGACTGGGCGTACCAGGAGCCGAGGAACACGACGCACATCCAGATGCCCAGGGAGCGCGAGTACAGAAGCTGCCGCAGACCGCCCGCCCCGGCCCAGCGCGGGGACTCGGGGGTGGCGTGGCGGCCGACGCGCTGGTCCTCGTCGGACTCGGTGCCGGCCTTGTGCATCTCCTTGGACTCCGGGGAGCCCCGCTGGAGCAGCCACACGGTGCCGAAGAGGTAGAGGAAGAACTGAAGGTACTCGGACTGCCAGTTCTCGGTGACGGCGACCGCGAAGTGGGCGGAGGCCAGATAGCGGCCGAAGCCGATGGGATCGGCGCCGAGGGAGCGCATCTCGTCGTTGTACTCGGCCTGCCCGGCGACCGCCTGCCAGAAGAGGGTGACGAGGAACATGGCCCCGAAGACGAGGGAGAGCCCGTTGTCCTTGGCGAAGCGGAGGAAACGGTTCGTCGGTGGGGTCATCGGTGGATCGCTCCGAGGACGGTGAAGTAGACCAGGCCGCAGACGAGGGTGAGGGCGTACAGCGTGAACATGGTGCGCACGTCGGGTCAGTCCCCCTTCACACGGCAGTCGTAGGGCCGCTCGGGGCGCGGGACGCAGCCGGCCGCCCTGACCTTCCAGCCGTCCCGGAACCGGGTGACGAAGTACGTGTCGTGTTCCAGGACGACGCGGGCCTGGTGGCCGTACACGTCGGTGGCGCGGACCCGCCCGGGTGCCGGGAGGGCTGCGTCGGTGAGCCCGGCCTCGCAGGAGGGCCCGGGGTCCTGGGCGAGGGCCTCGCGGGTCGCGGGGGCGAGGAGGCGGCACGCGGCGGCGTGGCCCGACCTCTCGGCGTGGTGGGCGAAGCGGAGGGCGGCGGTGGTGACGGCGTCGCGTTCGGCCTCGGGAGCAGAGCAGCCGGTGGCGGTCGCGGTGGCCGCGGCGACGAACGCGAGAGCGGCGGGTCGGCGGCGCACAGGGGCTCAGCTCCTCTCGTCGCCTGGCCTCGCGGGGCCTTCCCGGAGGTGTGGGTTACGAGCATGGGGGCACGGGGGCGGCCATTCACGTCACCCGGGCGCGACACCCGGTGAGCTTCCTTCTGGTGCCGTATCGGCGGGTGCGCCGGGGCGGTGTACGGCGAGGGCACGCACGGCGGCGGCGGAGGTTCCGGGGGCGGGCGTGCGCGGTAGCGCGGGCGGCGGCTGCCCGGTGGTGGCGGGCAGCCGACCGGTGCCCGGGGGTGGAGGCGCTGCGGGAGGCCCGGTCTTGGTGGGGCTGGGGTGCGGCGGACGGGGTACCAGAAACGCATCGGAGCGACGAACAGGAGGGCGAAATGCCTGGTCACGAGCGTGGTGCCACCAGGAATGCGAGCGGTGGGCCCGGGGCCTCGGGGACCGGGGAGCAGCCGGACGGACTGTCGCGGGGCCGCCGCGAGACACCGGATGAGCGGGCCGACCGGCAGTGGGGCGAGCTGGTCCAGGAGATACGCGTCGCGCAGACGGGCGTGCAGATCCTGTTCGGTTTCCTGCTGACGGTCGTCTTCGCGCCGCGGTTCGCGGACCTGTCCGATCTGAACCGCGGCATCTACATCACCACCGTCGTCCTGGGCGCGGCCGCCACGGGAGCGCTGATCGGGCCCGTGTCGTTCCACCGGATCGTCTCGGGCCGCCGGATCAAGCCGCAGACGGTGGTGTGGGCGTCACGCCTGACGTTCGTGGGGCTCGTGCTGCTGCTGGCGACGATGGTGTCGGCGCTGTTCCTGGTACTGCGGGTGGCGACGCACGACGGCTTCGTTCCGTGGCTCGTGTCCGGGGTGGCGCTCTGGTACCTGGTGTGCTGGTTCGTGCTGCCGCTGTGGGCGCGGAACCGTTACACGACGCGTGGCTGAGGGCCTGCGAGGACCTGCTCGATCGTGTCCGCCTGGGCGGCGGGCTTGTCGGGACGGTGCCGTACGACGCGGGCGAAGCGCAGGGTGACCCCGGCCGGGTAGCGCGGGGAGCGCTGGAGTCCGTCGTAGGCGATCTCCACGACCAGCTCGGGCCGTACTCGGACGGTGAAGCCGTCGTCCGAGACGGCCAGTTCTCGGAGCCGGTCGGTCTGCCGGCGCAGCATCGTGTCCGTCAGGCCCTTGAACGTCTTGCCGAGCATCACGAACGTGCCGTCGGCGGCGCGGGCGCCCAGGTGAAGGTTGGACAGCAGCCCGGTGCGCCGCCCGTGGCCCCATTCGGCGGCGAGGACGACCAGGTCGAGCGTGTGGACCGGTTTCACCTTCAGCCACGAACGCCCCCGCCGCCCCGCGCTGTAGGGCGCGTCGAGCGCCTTGACGAGGACGCCCTCGTGGCCCCGGTCGAGGGTGTCGGTGAAGAACGCCCCGGCGGCGTCGCGCTGTGCCGGGTCGGCGGGGTCGGTCACGACGGTCCGCCGGACGCGCATCGGTTCGGGGACGAGCCGGGCCAGCTCCGCGTGCCGCTCCCGGCCCGGCAGGTCCAGCAGTACGGCCCCGTCGGCGGCGAGGACATCGAAGAACACCGGTGACACGGGGCGGGCCGCCGCGGCCGTGGCCACATCGACACGTGAACTCACACGGGAAGCGGTCTCCTGGAACGCCACGGGCCTGCCCGCCGCGTCCAGCGCGATCACCTCGCCGTCGAGAACGAACGTGTCGCCCGCGATGTCCCGTGCGACGGTCACGACCTCGGGCAGGCGGTCGGTGATCTCGTCGAGGGAACGGGTGTAGACCCGTACATCGTCGCCCTCCCGGTGCACCTGGATGCGGATGCCGTCGAGCTTCTCCTCCACGACGCACGGGCCGAGCGTGGCGAGCGCGTCGGCGACGCTCTTCGCGGTGTGGGCGAGCATCGGCTGCACGGGGGTACCGACCTTGAGACGGAACCGCTCCAGCGCCGACGGCCCCTCGGCGAGCAGCGCCGTGGCGACCCTCGGCAGCGACCCGTCGAGCATCACCGCGCGGCGTACCTCGGCGGCCGGGGCGTGGGCCGCCTTCGCGACCCCCTCCAGGGCGATGGCGTCCAGAGCGCCCTGCCGTACTTCGCCGGTGAGCAGCCGGAGCAGGAACCGCTGCTCGGGAGCGGTGGCGGCGGCCATCAGGTCGCGCACCAGGCGCCGCCGCTCGGTCTGGGAGCCCTGCCCGCTCACCCCTGCCAACGCGGTCAGCGCGGCGTCCGTCCCGGCGACGGTGAGGGTCGCGTGGTCCGCGGGCGGGACCGGCTCCTTCAGGGTGCTCCACCCGACGCCGATGCGGCCCTGCGGGAGGCGGCCCGCGAGATAGGCGATGACGAGGGGGACCTCCGCGGGCGGGGTCGCGGAGAACAGGTCGGCCAGCACGGCGATCTTGCGGGAGCGCGCCGAGGTGGCGGCGACCTGCTCGGAGACGTCTGCGAGTCGGGCCAGCAGCATGCCGCCATCGTGCCTGCCGCACGCGCCACCCGCACGCGGGAGCCCCCTGCGACGCGTGCGGGTGTGACGCCCGGGGGGTGTGATGCGTGTGGGTGTGACGCGTGGGGGTGTGACGCGTGGATGCCCGGCGGCGTGGTGCCGGTGCCCTTCGGTGCGGCGGGTCCGGGTGCGGCAGCGCGGATATGGCGAGTGGGGCGAGTGCGGCTGCTGTTGCTCGGGGGGATGTCGGCGCGTGGTCGTCGGCGCGTGGTCGAGGATCAAGCCGCATGTCTCCCCTACTTCACTCAACTCCCCTACGATTCCGGCGACTTCATATGCGCTGACCGGAAAGCAGGGGACGTTATGGGCGTGTTGGCACGTTCTGCGGGGGCCGCCGTGGTGGCTGGGGTGCTGGTACTGGGTGCCGGTCCGAACGCGGCGGTGGCCGCCGATCCGGGCCAGCTGTCGTACGGCGCCTCCACGGGGGTGGGGGTCCACAACGCGTACGAGAAGGACAAGTACCGGTACTTCGCCGACGCGCTGGACTCGGGCGCGGCGATGCTGGAACTGGACGTGTGGACCAACGCGTTCGGCCGGTCCTGGCGGGTGTCGCACAGCAATCCCCTCGGCAACGACAACAACTGCGAGAACGCCGCGCACGCGGGTGAGCTGCGCACCAAGGCCCGCAACCAGGACCTCGGCGGCTGCCTCGCCGACATACGCGCCTGGCACGACGCCCACCCGGGGCACCACCCGGTACTGCTGAAGATCGAGATGAAGGACGGTTTCCAGGGCCGGTACGGGCGGGGGCCTGCCGCGCTGGACGCGTTGCTGACGGCGCGGCTGGGTGACGCGCTGTTCCGGCCGGCCGACCTGATCGGCGCCCACCCGGACCTCGACACGGCCGTCCGCACCGACGGGTGGCCCAGCCGCGCCCGGCTGGCGGGCAAGTTCATCATCGAGCTGATCCCCGGCACGGTGGAGGAGGACAACCCGGCCGACTCCCTGTGGACCGACCGCGAGTACGCGAGCCACCTGCGGGACCTCGCCGCCGCCGGGCGGCTGCGGGAGGCCGGCGCGTTCCCGGCGGTGCACCGGGCGCAGTCCGGTGACCCTCGCCTGCGGTACGCGGACGCCGGGCTGCGGCCGTGGTTCGTCGTGTTCGACGGGGACGCGTCGGTGTACGCGAGCGGATCGGTGGACACCTCCTGGTACGCGCGGCGGAACTACCTGGTCGTCATGACCGACGCGCACAATGTCGCCCCCGCCATCGACGGAACCAACCCGACCGAGACCCAGGCCCGTGAGCGGCTCGCCCTGCTGGCCGGACGGCACGCCAGCGTCGTGTCGGCCGACTGGTACCCGCTGCCGTCCGTCTTGTCCTCGGTCGTCCCGCGCGCGAGCTCGTAGGGACAGCGCCACCACGTGCCTGCCCGTCAGACGCCCTGGTCGTCGCCACGGGCCGGGCACTGGGGCTGGGCCGTCACGGGGCGGGCCCCGGCGTGGCCATCGGCGCCGTCACCCCACTCTGGGGCGCCGCAGGCCGAGGCGGGCGAGGAGACCCGTACGCGACGCTCCCCGGCGCCCTCCGGGTGTGGGCGGGACGGTGTGCCCGGGCGGTGCGGCGGGCGCCTTCGGGGCAGGACGCCGCCGCGACCGGTGCGGCCCCCGCCCATCGGCCACCCCACGCCCCGCCCGCCGCCCGGCCTTGACCGGTAGCGGAGGGGCAGCGGCTGCGGCAGCCGCGCCGGTGTCCGCACTCACCGGAACGGCTTCCTCCACCATCCCGGACCGCACGGGCGACGGGCCCCGGCCGGGCACCGAGCGACGTACGGGGGATGCGTGCGCCGACGGCGATGGCGCGCAGGCGGCGGCCTGGGAGGACGAGGCGGGCCGGGGTGCCGGTGTCGCCGCTTCGGGCGGGGCCGGGGCGCGTGGAGTCGTGGAAGCCGCCACCCTGTTCGCCTCCGCCGTGCCGGGGCGCGGGGCGGGATGGTGCGCTCGGGCGGTGCGGATGGCTTCCGCGAGGCGTGCCCGCAGGTCCGCCACCTCGGCCGGGTCGTCGGCGACCAGCAGCCGGTCCGCCACCCCGCGGGCCGCGGGCGACTCCGGGTGGCCGTGTGGCGGGGCGGGGCGGAGTCGATCCAGATGGAGCCGCTCGTACACGTCCGGGACGAGCTCGGCCACCTGGAGCGGGGCGAGGAACGAGGCGAGGACCGCCGCACTCCCCCAGGCGTCGGCCGCCCGATCCAGCAGCAGTCGGCGGTGCCGAGCCCGCCACCTGCGCGGCCGGCTGTCCTCGCCCGCCTTGAGCCGGTCCCTCAGATCCGCCGGGGCCCGGCCGGTGAGCAGGTCCCGATGGCGTGCCGCGCCGTCCACGACCTCACGGGCCAGATAGAGCCAGACGACCGCGCGATACCGGTTCAGGTAGTAGGCGACCGGAGAGAAATGGCCGGTTCTCGCCAGTCTGGTGAAGCGCTCGGGCGAGATTCCGGCCAGTTCGGCCGCCTGCGCCGTACCCACCGTGCTGACGCACTCTCGCAAGTCCGCCGGGAAGCCGGGCTCGGCGCGGAGCCGGTCGATCTCCTCCTTCGGCACCCTGGGACGCCCGCCCGTCGGCGCGCGCACCGTCCGCACATACCCCAGGTGTACCGCGAGGTCGAACTCGCTTCTCCGCAATGCCAGTTCCTGCGCCGCCCTTCCGTAGGCGACGGTGTTTCCGGTCTGTTCGACCACCATGCCGGTCTCCCCCATCCTTCACTTGCGACTACTCTCTGTGACGAAGGTAGCGCAGTCGAAGCTTCCCCGCCCGACCTTGTGGATAACTCTCCGTGATCGTGCCGGGGGTCGGGAGCGGGAGCTGGGACCGACGACGCCGGACGCTACGGGACGTCCGGTGCGGCGGCGCGGCGTGAGGCCACGGCCAGGTGGTCCCCGACGCGGTTGACGAGCAACGTCATCTCGTACGCGACATGGCCGACGTCGGCCTCGGAGGCGCTGAGTACACAGAGGCAGCTTCCCTCACCGGCGGCGGTCACGAAGAGTAGGGCGTCTTCGAACTCCACCATCGTCTGGCGGGCCTCCCCCACCCCGAAGTGGCGTCCGGCTCCCCGGGCGAGGCTGTGGAGGCCGGACGAGACGGCAGCGAGGTGTTCGGCGTCGTCTCGGAGGAGTCCGCTGCTGGCGCCGGTGACGAGTCCGTCGTTCGACAGCACCAGGGCGTGGTGTATGTGCGCCACACGCTTGGTCAGATCGTCCAGGAGCCAGTCGAGTTCCTTGTCGAGCGCCATGCCCGGTCCTCCCCGTTTTCGTAAGTCCCCGTGTTCCCCGTGTCCGCGTAAGCCTTACCCACCGAGGTGGGCCCGGCAAGCGCCCTGCCGGTCACCGGGTCACGAAACGGACTCGAGCATGCGGGGCCGTGTGAACGCGGCCCCCATGTTCGGAGCCACATGCGAAAGCTGTCGAATATGACAGCGCGATGTTCCCGAACAACCATGGACGCTCGTACCTGTGCGCGGGATGCCGCACGCACGGGTGAGGGATCATGAACGCATGAGCGACGACCACAGGGACGTGCAGGAGTTCTTCACGGCACGGGCGGCCGACTGGGACGCGCGCTTCCCCGACGACGGCCCGGCGTACGAGGCGGCGATCGCCGACATCGGGCTCCGGCCGGGCGACACCGTCCTGGACGCGGGCTGCGGCACCGGGCGTGCGCTGCCCGCGCTGCGGGCCGCCGTGGGGCCGACCGGCACGGTCGTCGGCGTGGATCTGACCGCGGCGATGCTGGAGGCGGCGGTACGGGCGGGCCGGGACGGCAGTGGGGTACTGCTGCTGGGCGACGTGGGCGGGCTCCCGCTGCGGGACGGGCGCTTCGACGCGGTCTTCGGGGCGGGGCTGATCTCGCACCTGGCCCGGCCCGCCGAGGACCTGCGGGAGCTGGCTCGCGTGGTGCGGCCCGGCGGGCGGCTGGCCCTGTTCCACCCGGTCGGGCGAGCGGCGCTCGCCTCACGGCACGGACGGCCGCTCGCCGGCGACGACCTGCGCGCCGAGCCGAACCTGCGGCCGCTGCTCGCCGGATCGGGCTGGCGGCTCGTGTCGTACGTGGACGAGGACAGCCGCTTTCTGGCGCTGGCCGAGCGCGTGGCCTGATCTCCGGGTTGCCTTCATCTCCGGGTTGCCTTCACGCGCGTAGCGGGCGCTTGGACGGAGGGCGCGGCGGGTGGCTGAGGCGCGGGCGGCGGCCGGGTGTGGGCGACGGGGGTGCCAGGCGGGGCGGCTGGACACGGCTGGATGGGGGTGCCGGAACGTGCGCGGCCCGGCGGTGGCCGGGCGCGGGGGCGGTGAAGGGCTGGCTGGGGGCGCGGGACGTCGACCGGACTCGGGCGCTCTACTGCTGCCGTGGTCCCGGGCATACGTTGGAGTGACGAGACAGCAGGCAGCGGCGACGCGTTCGCCGCACGGGAAGGTGGCCCCATGTTCGAGAAACTGCGCGCGTTCCTCCCCTTCCCCGCACAGGCCCGCCGCAGCGCCGGGACGGCGGACGGCGAGGCGGGCGTCACGGCCCGCGCGCCGAAACGGCAGCACAACATCTTCGAGGCCGCGGCCACCTATGTCGCCGCCTGCGCCGACGACGACGAGGACGCGATGGAGGAGGCGACGGGCTGGGTGTCGCCGGAGGCGCTGTCGTTCGGCGTCCAGGAGCTGGCCTGCCGCGCGGTCATAGCCCTCGCGCGCGAACGCGACGAGTCGCCGGAGACGGTGGCGCGCGGGCTGCTGGGGCTGCCGCCCGTCTCCTGAGTATCGCCCCGGCTCTCGACGGCTGGGTTACTCGCTGGTTAAGGTGCGCCGACCGAGCCCGTACGGCGTCCGACGGACAAGCGCGCCGCGGGGGCTGCCGCGACTGTACGACGGGAGGCCGCCGTGACGGGTACGGACGAGAAGCGCGCGGGCACCGGAGCCGGTCGGCCCGCCGGGCCCGCCCCTGGCCAGCGCCTCGCCCCCGCCGCGGGCCCCGCCGCCGAAAGCTCCGCGGACGGCGATGACGGCGATGACTCGCTGTACGTGCTGACCGCTGTGCTGCTCACCCCGGCCCAGTTCCCCAGCGTTCTCGGCGACGACTACCCGCAGGCCTGCCGGGCGCTGGGTCTGGAGCCCTACGCGGAGGGCTACGGCCTGGTGCTGGGGCAGGACGGCGACGGGGCGCGGTGGACCGTGGCGGTGGACGACGTGTCGCTGGTCGCGGTGGCGATCGCCGCGTGGGACTGCGGCATGGAGTACGACCTGTCGCCCGACGAGCGCAGTGCCGTGGCCGCGCTGCCGGGTTGGCCGCTCGCCCTGGCGGTCGCGGCGCCAAACCTCCCGGCGCCGCACGATCCGGAGACGGCGGAGGGAGACCCGCCGCCGCTGACGCCGCCCGACGAGGCGCGGTGGGGCCCGGCGCAGCGGCGGCTCGGCGCCGACGGGATAGCCCTCCAGTGGGCGGCGTGGCGCGAGCAGCTCGGCGACGACGACTTCCGTTCCTCCGGGGCGGAGGAACGGGCCGTGGCGCCCGTACCCCCTCACGGGGATGGCCCGAGCGGGGCGGCTCCCGGAGAAGGCGGTGGGCCGGGCCCGCACACGGCGGTCCGGCGGGTGTTGGGGGAGGCGCGGGCGTATCTGGAGGACCCGCCGCCGCCCGGGCGGGTGCGCTCCACGTTCGCACCGGGTGGTGCGCGCATGCTGCGGGTGGACGGGGCGGGCTGGTCGCTGGTGGCGCGGACCGACGACATCGCGTTCGTACTGGTCGACGAGCTGCCCGGCGAGGTACTGCCCGTGGGGCGCGGCCCGCACCTGCCAGGACTGCTGGCGGGCCTCGACGCCATGGCCGTCCGCCCGGGCTGACCCGTGTCCGCCCCGGCCGCCCGTCTTTACGGCTGCCGACCTCGTCGTACGCCCCGATTCGCCCGCAGGCGTGGGAACCGCGTGCGAGGACGCCCGCATGGGCGGCCTGCTGGTGTTGGCCGTCCGGAGTGTCCGGTACCCCGCTGCGAACACCGGTCCGACCAGTCAGGCGTTCGCGACGGCTGTGGGGGGCGTGGGGGTGTTGGACCAGGTGCGGGTGGACAGGACCAGACGGTAGCCGTCCGGGTCCTCGATGGTGATGCCGCAGCGGTCCCAGTACGGGTTGTGGGACGGGACCCGGCGGCCGCCGTGCTGTTCGAGGCGGTTCACGAGGGGCTCGGGGACCGGGCCGTCGAGGTAGACGACCAGCAGGTCCTCCGGCGTCGGCCGTGGCGACACGGGCCCGGCGGGGGTGTGGACCAGCTCCAGGTGCCAGCTGGCGTCGGGCCAGCCGACCATCAGCAGGCTGTGGTCGCCCGGCGTGCCGTCACCTTCGTGGCGCCAGAGTTCGCTGAGCCCGAGGCCGGAGATCCAGAAGCGGGCGGCTGCGTCGAGGTCGCGGGAGGGGCGGGCGATTCGGATGTGTGCGGCGGCGTCTGCGGGCATGGGGTGAACCTACGGACCCGGGCGCGCCGAACACATCGGGCGCCGGGTGTAGGTGCCTCCGACGAGCGGTGTACGCCGCGCCGCGTACGCCCGGCTCAGCGGCCTATCTCGCGCCGCGCGGCGACCCGCCTCAGCCGGCGCCGCTGGCCGGGATCCAGCGCCAGGTACGCCAGGGCGGGCACGCCCACCACGACCAGCAGGGACATCCAGAAGCCGATCAGGGGCATCAGCAGCAGCCCGACGGCCACTCCCCCGATCATGATCTTCGTCCGCATCGACATGGACGCCTCCTTCTCGGCTGTCTGCACGGTGAACGTTCGGCCGGGCGGTGTGGTTCCGCCTGCGGGCGCGCTGCGGTTCAGGCGGCGGTGCGCAGGGGCTCGCCGACCGCGTGGAGGTGGCCCAGCACCTGCCGGTACGAGTCGAGCGCGCCCGTCTCGGTGTACGGCAGGCCGAGCTCGCGGCAGTGGGCGCGGACCAGCGGCTGGGCGTGGCGCAGGTGGGGACGCGGCATGCTGGGGAACAGGTGGTGCTCGATCTGGTAGTTGAGGCCGCCGAGCAGCCAGTCGGTGACGGCGCCCCCGCGGATGTTGCGCGAGGTGAGGACCTGTCGTCGCAGATGGCCCCAGTTCTCGTCGCCGCCGTCCTCGCCCGGCATGGCCATGCCCTTGTGGTTGGGCGCGAAGGCGAGGCCCAGGTGGAGGCCGAGCAGCATCTGGTGGATCAGCGCGAACAGCAGCGCCCGGCCCAGCGGCATCGTGGCGAGCAGCAGCGTGGCGTAGCCGACGACGTGGGCGACGAGGAGGCCGCCCTCCATGAGCCTCGCGCCTCGTGTGCCGCGCCGCCCCCGCGCGGAGAACACCCCCTGGAAGCCGTACACCTTGAGGGCGAGCCCTTCGAGGGTGGTGAGCGGGAAGAACAGCCACGCCTGGTGGCGGGTGAGCCAGCCGCGCAGGCCGGTGCGGCCGCCCGCCTGGTGGGGGGCGAACACGAGGACGTCCGGGGCGACGTCCGGGTCCTTTTCGACGTGGTTGGGGTTGGCGTGGTGGCGGTTGTGCTTGTCGTTCCACCACTCCTGGCTCATGCCGAGGAGCAGGTTCGCGTGGATGATCTGGAGGAGGTGGTTGGTCCGGCGGCGGGCCGCGATCTGGGAGTGTCCGGCGTCGTGGGCGATGAAACCCGTACGCGCGGAGAACACGGCCAGCGGGACGGCGAGCAGCAGCGTCCAGGCCGAGCCGCCGAAGATTACGAGCGCGGCCGCGATGGCCGCGAGGGCGAGGAGATTGGCGGTGATCCCGGCGGCGTACCAGCCGGGCCGCCGTTCCAGCAGCCTCCGCTCCCGGACGGCGCGCAGCAGGGGCGTGAACTCGCTGCCGCCGCCCGCGCGGGGTGGGGCCGGGATGCGCTCCGGCGGGGCGATGGTGGCCTGGGGCATGGCGGTCTCCGGTCTGTGGGCCGAGTGTTCGGCGGGATGCGGGTGACCGGCGTTGGCCTCCATGCGGGGCCGCGCCGGGGCGACGTCGTACCTCGAACCTACGGAGCGGCCGGTACCGCCGGCCATGACGGCAGCACCCGGACAGGGTGGGGGACACCCCTCCTTGCGGGGTAGTGCCGACGCCACCCCGGGTCGGCCCTGTGAGCCACCTCACGGATGGAATGTGAGCTTCCGTCCGGGACGTCCTGTACCGTCGGCGCTTCCACATCAGGCTAGTCAAACTTGAGGACTGCAACAGCACTGTGCACTGGGACCCCACGCTCATCGGCCTCGCCGGCTGCTCCACCGTCTTCCTGTCCGCTGATCCCGCGCGCAGTGGGCGCCTCGCCTTCTGGGCGCCCGACGGCGCACCGCTGCCCGAGCTGCCCGGCGTCGGCAGCGTCGAGGAGGTGGACGTCGTCGCCGACGACGCCCTGCCGTGTCGTGTGACGGCGCTCTGCCTTCCCGTACGGGAGGCCCTTCCGCTGCTGGCGCGGGCCGGTGCCGGGTCGGTCACCGGCCCGTCCAGATCCTGCGCGTTCTGGGGAGCTGCCGCGCTGCTCGCCCTCCACCTCGTCGCGCGGGGCCGGCTGCTGCCCGGTGTGACCGAGGAGGGCCACGACGCCTGGCGGGCCGGACCGCTCGCCACCGAGGACCTCGACCGGTTGCGGACGCTCGCCGCGTCGATGCCGCCGACCGCCCACGCCGTTCCGGTCGGCACCGCGGAGGACGGGGCGGTGCTGCTGCCCGACCCTGAGGCGCTGCTGCGGACCTTCCTGGACGCGGTGGCGGACGTACTGCCGCGTACCCCGGCCGCGTCCCTCGCCGCGGGCGGCGCCCCGTTCACGGCGGAGGCGCCGCTGCGGGTGCCGGAACTGCGCGAGTGGGCCGCCGATGTGGCGGCCGGTCACGACGCGGGCGTACGGCTGTCCCTGCGGATCGAGGTGACGGGCCTGGACGGCGCGCCCGTCGACGAACGCGGCGCCGCTGTCGCCGGTCCGGCCTTCCGCGCCGTGCCGCAGCTGCACCACGCGGGTGACGCCTCGCTCGTCGCCGACGCCGGGCAGGTGTGGTCGGGCGCCGCCGGTACGGCGTTCGGGGCGTCGGCGCGCCGGGACGCGCTGCTGGCGCTGCGCCGCGCCGCGCGCGTGTGGCCCGCCCTGTCGCCGCTGCTGTCCGCCGCCGTACCGGACGCCCTGGAGCTGGCCGACGAGGAGATCGCGGAGCTGCTGGGCGGCGCCGGGCGTGCGCTCGCCCAGTCCGGCGTACAGGTGCACTGGCCCAGGAGCCTGGCCAGGACCCTGACCGCGAAGGCCGTCGTCGGACCCCCGTCCGGCGAGGGCGACGGCGACGGCGGTCCGTACGGCCGCGACTCCAAACTGCCGTCGTTCCTGTCCGCCGACACGCTGCTGTCCTTCGACTGGCGCTTCGCCGTCGGCGACCAGACCCTCGACCGGGCGGAGCTGAACCGGATCGCCGAGGCCGGCCGCCCCCTGGTACGCCTCCGGGACCAGTGGGTGCTGGTGGACCCCGAGGAGGTGCGGCGCGCCCGCGAGCGGCGTGACCGCCGTGTCACGCCCGTCGAGGCGCTCGGAGCCGTACTGACGGGGACCACCGAGGTGGACGGGCGGCCGGTCGGCGTCGAGGCGTCCGGGTGGCTGCGGGAGCTGCGGGACCGGCTCGCGGACCCTGAGGGCGGCCACCAGGAGGCCGGGCAGCCCGCCGCGCTCGCCGCGACGCTGCGCGACTACCAGTTGCGGGGCCTGAACTGGCTGCACCGCATGACGTCCCTGGGACTCGGCGCCTGCCTCGCCGACGACATGGGCCTCGGCAAGACCATCACGCTCATCTCGCTGCACCTGCACCGGCAGACCGATCCGGCCGCCGCCGGGCCGACGCTCGTCGTCTGCCCGACATCGCTGATGGGCAACTGGCAGCGGGAGATCGAGAAGTTCGCGCCCGGTACGCCGGTCCGCCGCTTCCACGGGCCCCGCCGCGACCTGGACGGTGTCTCCGACGGCTTCGTGCTCACCACGTACGGGACGATGCGCCTCGACGCCGGGCGCCTCGCGCGCGTGGACTGGGGCATGGTCGTCGCGGACGAGGCCCAGCACGTCAAGAACCCTTACTCGGCGACTGCCCGGCAGCTGCGCACCATCGGCGCGCGGGCCCGGGTGGCGCTGACGGGCACCCCCGTGGAGAACAACCTCTCCGAACTGTGGGCGATCCTCGACTGGACGACACCGGGCCTGCTCGGCCGCCTCGGCACGTTCCGCAGCCGGTACGCGCAGGCCGTCGAGGGCGGCGCCGACCCGGCGGCGGCGGAGCGGCTGTCCCGGCTGGTCCGGCCGTTCCTGCTGCGCCGCCGCAAGTCGGACCCGGGCATCGCGCCGGAGCTGCCGCCGAAGACCGAGACGGACCGGGCCGTCGCCCTGACGAAGGAGCAGGCCGGGCTGTACGAGGCGGTGGTGCGGGAGACGCTCGCCGCGATCGCCGGGTCGGACGGCATGGAGCGCCGCGGTCTGGTCGTCACGCTGCTGACCGCGCTGAAGCAGATCTGCAACCACCCCGCCCAGTACCTGAAGGAGGAGGGCGCGCCCCGGCTGGCGGGCCGTTCCGGCAAGCTGGAACTGCTGGACGAGCTCCTGGACACGATCCTCGCCGAGGGCGCGAGCGTGCTGGTGTTCACCCAGTACGTGCGCATGGCGCGGCTGCTCCGCGACCACCTCGCCGCGCGTGGCGTACGGGCGCAACTCCTGCACGGCGGCACGCCGGTCGGGGAACGCGAGGCGATGGTCGCCCGTTTCCAGGACGGGGAAGTACCGGTGTTCCTGCTGTCACTGAAGGCGGCGGGCACGGGGCTGAACCTGACGCGGGCGGAGCACGTCGTGCACTTCGACCGCTGGTGGAACCCCGCGGTGGAGGCGCAGGCCACCGACCGGGCGTACCGCATCGGGCAGACCCAGCCCGTGCAGGTGCACCGGCTGATCGCCGAGGGCACGGTCGAGGACCGCATCGCGGACATGCTGTCGCGCAAGCGGCAGTTGGCGGACGCGGTGCTGGGCGGCGCCGGGGAGGCGGCCCTCACGGAGCTGACCGACGCCGAACTGGCCGAGCTGGTGCGGCTGCGCGCGACGGACGGGGGTTACGACGCGGGCGGCGGTGACGACGCGGAGGGCGGGCGCGACGCGTACGGCGAGGGCGGGCACGGCGGTTCCGTGTACGGGGGAACCGGATACAGCGGGGCGGTCGGGAACGGCTCCTCGGGGGACGAAGGGAGAGGCGCTGCGGACAGGGTGGACGCCAGGGGCGGAGCGGGCTCTGCGGACGGGACGACGATCCCGGACGGGACTCGCACCGCGGATGTGAAGGGCCTCGCGGATGTGAAGGGCGGCCTCACGGGCGGGCAGGGTCTCGGGGACATGACCGGCCTCGGGAACGTGAAGGGTGTCGTGGACGGGACGAGCGGAGGGCGTGGACGATGAGCGGTGGCTACGAGGACGAGGCGACCTTCGCCGCCCTGCCGCCCGCCCACGGGCGTGGCTTCGCCGAGACCTGGTGGGGCCGGGCCTGGCTGAAGGCCCTGGAGGACACGGCGCTCGACGGCGAGCAGCTGAAGAAGGGCCGCGCCCGGGCACGCGTCGGCGCGGTGGGTGCCGTGACGGTGCGCCCCGGACGGATCACCGCGGTCGTCACGGACCGGGACGGGACCGCGTACCGCGCCGACGTGCTGGTGCAGGAGCTGTCGGACGGGGACTGGGACCGGTTCCTGGGCACGGCGGTGGAGCGGGCGGGCCATGTGGCCGCGCTGCTGGACCGGGACATGCCGCCGCACCTGGTGGAGGACGCCGCGGCGGCCGGGGTGGAGCTGCTGCCGGGCCTGGGCGACCTGGAGGCGGAGTGCGCGTGCGGGGCGTGGGACCACTGCCCTCACACGGCGGCCCTCTGCTACCAGGTGGCGCGGCTGCTCGACCGGGACCCGTTCGTCCTGCTGCTCATGCGGGGCCGGGCCGAACGGTGGCTGCTGGAGGAGCTGACGGCGCGCGGCACGGGCGGCAGCGGTGCCGACGACGCGGTGGCGGCTGAGCCGGGGGGCGTGCGGGCCGACGAGGCGTTCGCGATGGGCGACATCCTGCCCGCGTTGCCGTCGCCGCCGCCGGTCCCCGAACGGGCCGGCGAACCGCCGTCGTTGGACACGGAGACGGACCCCGGTGCCGAGGTGGAGCCGCTCGTACTGGAGTTGCTGGCGGCCGACGCGGCGCGGCGGGCACGGCGGATGCTGGCGGAGGTGCTGGCCGGGGCGGACTCCCCCGCTGCCGGTTCCGGCGACGGGCCTCTGACCGTGGCCCAGGACGCCGTACGTCTCGCCGCGACCGCCGAGGAGCCGGTGCCCGGGGTGGTGGCCCGGCTCGCGGCCGGGACGGGGCGGGACGCGGTCGGCATGGACCTCGCCGTACGGGCGTGGCGGCTGGGCGGTGCGGCGGGCCTCGCGGCGCTGGAGGTGGAGTGGACCCCGGAGCCCGCGGTGGCCGCCAGGGCCGAGGCGCTCGTCGCAGCCGCCGGGCAGGACGGCGAGCTCGGCGTCCTGCGGCCGCTCGGCGGCGGGCGCTGGGCCGGACCGGGCGGTGACGTGCAGGTGCGGCTGGGCCGGGACGGCCGCTGGTGGCCGTTCCGGCGCGAACAGGACCGGTGGGCCCCGGCGGGCCCGGCCGGGTACGACCCGGGCGCGGTGCTGGCCTCGCTGCTGGAGGGGGACGACACGCGGTGACGGGGAGCGGGACGGCGCAACCGGGAGCCGGACCGCGTCACCACGGGCGGGGCGGCGCGACCGCGCCACGGGGAGGCCGGACCGCGCGCGAGCCGGACCGCATAACGGGGGGACCGGACCGCCGCTCCGGGAACGATCCGTGAAGCCGGGAGCGGTTCACGTATCGGGAAGGTGGTGGCCGCGCCGGGACGGGCGCGGCCACCACTGCCGGGGCGTTTCGCGGTGCGCCGCTGCGGGGTCAGGCGGTGGTGGTGCCGAGCTGCCGCTCGGCCGCGTCCACCGTCTGTGCCAGCAGGGTGGCGATGGTCATGGGCCCGACGCCGCCCGGGACGGGCGTGATCAGCCCGGCCCGCTCGGCCGCGGGCTCGAAGTCGACGTCGCCGACGTTGCCCTCGTTGTAGCCCGCGTCGATGACGACGGCGCCGGGCTTGATGTCCTCGCCCTTGATGAAACGGGCCCTGCCCACGGCGGCGACCACGATGTCCGCCTCCCGCACCGCGGCGGACAGGTCGGCGGCGGGGGTGTGGGAGTGGCAGTACGTCACCGTGGCGTTCCGGGCGAGCAGCAGCATCCCGGCGGGCTTGCCGAGGATCGCGCTGCGGCCGACGACGACGGCGCGCTTGCCCGCGGGATCGACGTCGTACGCGTCGAGCAGCCGCATGATGCCGCCGGGCGTGCAGGAGACGAACCCGGGCAGGCCGAAGCTCATCGAGGCGAAGGAGCTGGTGGTGACGCCGTCCACATCCTTCTCGGGGGCGATCGCCTCGAACGCGGCGCGCTCGTCGATGTGCCGGCCGACCGGGTGCTGGAGGAGGATGCCGTGCACGTCGGGGTCGTCGGACAGGTCCCGCAGGGCGGCGACGAGCTCCTCGGTGGTGGTCGTGGCGGGCAGTTCGACGTGGCGGGAGCGGATGCCGGCCTTCTCGCAGCGGGCGCGCTTCATCCGTACGTACGTGACGGACGCGGGGTCCTCGCCTACGAGGACGGTGGCGAGGCACGGCTCCTTGCCGGTGCGGCGGGTGAGCTCGGCGGCGCGGGCGGCGGTCTCCTCGACGAGGCGGCGGGCGAGGCCGCTGCCGTCCATGAGGCGGGCTTCGGCGGTCGTGGACATGGGTCCTCCTGAGCGTCAACAGGTGTGTCGGTGCTGATCGCCCAGGCGCGCGGCAGGTGGCGGTGTCCGCCGGGCCGCTCCCCGGTGGTGCCCCACCCAAGCGCCAGTCACGGCCCGCCCACCACTGTACGGGAGAGCGGGCGCGCGCGGTGGCGCGGGCCTGGGGGGGGCCAGCCGTGGGCGCGGTGGGGTGCCGATACCGTACGCCGCACCCGGGCCGGGCCGGGGCCGTCACCGGAAACGGCAGCCCCGGCGCGGAGTCGCGCAGGAGAATCGAGGGTCGAAGCACCACCGGCGAGGAGGGCGACAAGGCCGTGCGGCGGACACTGGACCTCTGGCGTCAGGAGCTCGGAGTCGTACCCGACCGGGTCTGGGAACAGACCGGGCTCCAGGTACTGATCCTCGCGGACAACGGCCTCACCGCCCTTCCGTCGGCGATCGGCCGCCTGCGTCGGCTGACGACCCTGGACCTCGGCCACAACGCCCTCACGTCGGTGCCCGACGAACTGGGTGACCTGAGCGACCTCAGCGACTGCCTCTACCTGCACGACAACCGGCTCGCGCGGCTTCCCGACGCCTTGGGAAGGCTGACCCGGCTGCGCTATCTCAACGTCGGCGAGAACCGCCTCACCTCCCTGCCCGAGGCGCTCGGGAACATGACCGGCCTCGTCGAGCTGCGGGCGCAGCACAACCGGCTCACCTCGCTGCCCGGCTCCCTCGGCCGGCTTGGCGGGCTGCGTGAGCTCTGGCTGCGCGGCAACGCGATCGAGTGCCTGCCGCCATCGGCCGCTCGGCTGCGCGAGCTTCGCCATCTGGACCTGCGGGAGAACGCTCTGACGGTGCTGCCGCCGTCGCTGGCCGGTCTCCCGCGTCTCCGTCAGATCGACGTGCGGAGCAACCGTCTCACCCGCCTGCCGGACTGGCTCGCCCTGCTGCCCTCCCTGGAGAAGCTGGATCTGCGGTGGAACGCCGTCGATCCCTCCCTGCCGCTGCTGAACAGGCTTGAGCGGCAAGGCTGCGTCGTCCTGACATGACCGTGACGTGAACGTCGGCGTGTGCCCGGTTCTCGCGGCCGAGGTCCGGGCAGGGGTGTCGGCGTTTCGGCCATCACCCTCGCGGGCCGTGCCCCTCGTGACGCACGGGTGGGTGTATCGCGCACCTTCGCCTCCTGGCCCCGTCATGCGGATCGCGCTCCGTCCGAAACACACGCGTTCGAAAAATGAGGTCGGTCGTTGAGCTCCATGACACCCCGGAACGCTTCCTCCAGGAGGACTCCATGCTTCCCTCGCGCCCCCATCCGGCCGCCCCCGTCCACGTCCGGCCCCGGCTCACCGGTTCTCCCCGTTCCCGGTTCGCGGCGGCCCCGTGTGCGACCGGCGCGTTCCGCTCAGCACGTCCGCGTACGAGGTGGGCGGCATGAGTGAGCACGCCGATGCCTATGTCACCCATGGCGCCGTTCCCGGGCCGCGGTCCGCCCCGCTCCCCCTGCCGCCCGGCACGGTCCCCGCGGGCCCCGGGGACGGGGACATCGCCGGGGAGATGGAGGAGGCGTACTGGTCCGTCCACGACGGCGCCGCCGCCCGGGCGACCGTCCGGCAGGTCCTGGCCAGGCTGCCCCGGATCACCCGGCAGATCGGACGGCTGGCCTGGCGCGCCGACCCGCGCGCGACCACCGCGGTCGTCGCGTGCCAGCTCGCCTCGGCCGCGATGAGCGCCTTCGGACTGATCGCCTCGGTGCGCGTGTTGCAGGAGTTGTTCGCGCAGGGTCCGACGGCCGACCGGGTGCGGGCGGCCGTCCCGCAGATCCTGCTCGTCGTCGGGTTCCTCGCCATGCGGGCACTGCTGGAGGCGGCGGTCGCGGTGGCGCAGGCGCGCGTCACGCCGAAGATCCGGACCGCGCTGGAGAGCGAGTTCTTCCGCCTCACGGCCCATGTGCGGCTGGAGGCGGTGGAGAACGCCGACTGGCACGACGAGGTGTACCGGGCCAACGACCGGGGCCTGTTCTACGCACGGCAGATCGTCGGCCAGGTGGTCTCCCTGGCGTCCGCCGCGCTGGGCCTCGTCGGCACCGCCGGGGTCCTCGGTGTCCTGCACCCGGCCTTGCTGCCGCTGCTCCTGCTGTCCGTGCTGCCCGTCGGCGCGGCGGCCGTACGCAGCGCCCGGGCCCGCTTCCACTCGTTCAAGCGGTGGAACGCCCTCCAGCGCCGGGTGCGTGTCTTCTCGTGGCTGCTGCTCGACCAGGACGCGGCGGCCGAGCTGCGCTCCGACACGGCGCAGGGCGCGCTGCTCGACGAGCACCGCCGTCTGATCACGCGGATCGCCGAGGAGGACACGCGCCTCGGGGTGGGGGCGGCCCTGCTGAACCTGGCCGGGCGCGGCATCGGCGGTCTCGGCACGGGGGTCACGTATTGCGCGCTCGGGGCCATGCTGATCGCCGGCTGGCTTCCGCTGGCCGCCGGCGCGGGCGCGGTGCTCGCCATCCAGGCCGGTCAGACGTCGCTGACCCGGCTGGTGGAGGTGGCCCACCTCGTGTACGAGCACGCGCTGTGGGTGGACGACCTCCTGGCCGTCCAGGAACGCTGCCGGGGGCTGCAGCTGCGAACCGCCGCGGTCCACGCTCCGGACCGGGTGAGGACCGTCACCCTGGAGGACGTGTCCTTCACCTACGCGGGGAAGGAGAGCCCCGCGCTCGACGGGGTCTCCATGACGCTGACGGCGGGCGAGACGATCGCCTTCGTCGGTCTCAACGGCTCGGGGAAGAGTACGTGCGCGAAGGTTCTGGCCGGTCTGCACGAGGTGCAGCGGGGGCGCGTGTGCTGGGACGGCGTGGACGTGCGCACCTTCGACGCCCAGTCCGTGCAGCGGCGGGTCGCCTGCGTACTCCAGGACCCGGTGCGGTTCCCGTTCAGCGCCCTGTCCAACGTGACCGTGTCCACCGGCAGCCTCACCGGGGCCGTTCCGGAGCGGGCCCTCGCCGCAGTGCGCGCCGCGGGCGCCGAC
This sequence comes from Streptomyces thermolilacinus SPC6, assembly GCF_000478605.2. Taxonomy (GTDB): domain Bacteria; phylum Actinomycetota; class Actinomycetes; order Streptomycetales; family Streptomycetaceae; genus Streptomyces; species Streptomyces thermolilacinus. Next base: position 181,029 of record NZ_ASHX02000001.1, read on the forward strand.
CAGGTCATCGCGGACCTGCCCGGGCAGTGGGACGCCCTGTTGTCCAAGCGCTTCCGCGGCGGGCAGGAACTCTCCGGCGGGCAGTGGGCCAAGGTCGCGGTCGCCAGGGGCCTTTACAAGAACGCCTCGCTGCTGCTGCTCGACGAGCCCACCGCGAGCATGGACCCGCCGTCCGAGCACGCCGTCTACGAGGCCGTACTGCGCGGGCGGCTGCGCGAGGACCAGATCACCGTGCTGATCTCGCACCGCCTCGCCAGCGTCGTTGACTGCGACCGGATCTACGTCTTCGACACCGGCCGGATCGTCGAGTCGGGGTCCCACGGCGAACTCATGGCGCTCGGCGGTCTCTACGCCGACATGTTCACCCTCCAGGCCGACGGCTACCGGGCGCGGGACACCGGGCTCCCGTGTCGCGGCGCGGCCGGGGGCGGCGCCGCTGTCGAAGGGGCGGTGTCGTGACACCCGGGAGCCGACACCGTGCGCACGGTCCGATCGGGCGCCGGTACCGCGCCCGTCCCGCCGCCTCCACGACGGCGTCGTCCACGTCAACCCGAGGGAAGGTGAGCCCCTTGTCGGCTTCGCACATCACCGACAGCGCCAGCACGGCCGTGATGATCGTCAACAGCGACGGCCGGTACCTGCTGCGTCTGCGGGACGCCCACAAACCGATCTGCGACCCGGGGACCTGGTCCCTCGTCGGGGGCGGACGCGAGCCGGGCGAGAGCCCGGACGAGGCGATCGTCCGCGAGATCCTGGAGGAGACCGGACTCGTCCTGCCCGAGGTCGTCCCGTACAGGTCCGCGAAGGATCGCCCTCCCTACGTCGTCGAGGGCGGCATCCACCTCTACACGGCCCGCTGGGACGGTGACGCCGCCGCACTGCCGGTCTCGGAGGGGATCATGTTCGCGTGGTTCGACGTCGCCGCCATGGAGCATCTGACCATGTGCCCCTGGGCCCACGAGGCGATCAAGGCCCACCACGCGGAGCGGCCCGCCGCCGCCCCGGTGCCCGGGCCGCGCACGGCCCGCCGTGCGAGCGGGACGGCGTCGGGGTCGGGAGGGGGAGCCGGGTCGGGGGCGGTGAGTAACGTGGTGGGGGCGCACCTGTTCCTGGAGCGCGACGGCGCCACCCTTCTGGGGCTGCGGCACGAGAGCGTGGCGTTCGCCGCCGGGGCGTGGCATGCGCTGGCGGGCCATGTGGAGCGGGAGAGCGTGCGCGCGTGCCTGGTCCGCGAGGCGTACGAGGAGGCCGGACTCGTCATCGACCCGGCCGATCTGACGCTGGCGCACGCCGTGCACCTGCTCGACCACGAGGACGCCGAGCCCAGGCTGCAGCTGTTCTTCGCCGCGTCCCGCTGGTCGGGCGAGCCTCGGGTCCGCGAGCCCGACAGGTGTGTGGCCTGGGCGTGGTGGCCCCTGGACGGCCTGCCGGAGCCGATGGTCGCGTACACGCGCGCCGCGATCGACGGCATCCGCGCCGGTACGGCGTACACCGAACTGGGCTGGGACACCACGGCCGTACGGGAGAGCCGCTGACATGATCGGCTCGACGTCCAGCGCTCGCCGCACGGGACGCCACGGCTCCCGTCGTCGGTTTCCCTCCGCCGGAGGGGAGTTGTCCTTGGTTCAGCCGCATGGACGGTTCGCGGAGGTGCTCGCCCTCGGCCCTGGTTGCGCGGCGCGAGCGGGGGTGGGGGCGTGAGCGGCGGCGGGCGGCATACGGAGCCGCTGGATGTGCACCTGCTCGCGGTCCGGGAGTCTTCGGCGGGCCCCGAGGTGCTGCTCTCCCGCCGGGCCGGGGCCGTGTACGCGGCCGGTCTGTGGCACGCCCCGTCCGGGCACGTGGACGGGGCGGAGGAGGATGTCGTCGCCGCCCTCGTGCGGGAGACCCGCGAGGAGACGGGGCTCGTCGTGGCTCGGACGACGTGTGCGCGGCCGTGACCGTCCACCACCGTTCCCCGGCGGGGCACGCGCGGGGGGGTCTTCTTCGAGGTGCGCCACTGGCGGGGCACACCCCGGGTCATGGAGCGGGAGGTGTGCGGCGGCATGGGGTGGTTTCCGCTCGCCGCGCTGCCGGAGCCGATGGTCGCGTACTGCCGGGCCCGCCTCGACGCCTACCGGGCCGGGGCCCGCGTCGCGATCCACTTCCAGGAGCCCGGCGAGCCCATCGCCCACGACCCGGAACTCGACCGGCTGCGGCTCGTCCCCGGCATCACGGCGCCCGGGCGGCGGATACCCGCGCGGGCCGTCCGGGACTTCGCCGCGCGGGGCGGCTCCGGGTGATCCGTACGCCGCCGTCCGCCTTCGTGCCGCGCCCGCCACCGTATCGGCAGTACTCCCTCCACCAGTCCCCCCGATATCCCCGACATCGCTCAAGGAGGCCATCGACGATGACGCCCACCACCACACGCCCGGCCGCGCCTGAGGCGGAGGCCGTATGAGCACGACGTGGCTGCCGCCCGAGGAGTACGCGGCGACCCTGCCGAAGGCGACGCTGTTCGGGGCCGTGTTCTTCACCGACGAGCGCGACCGGCCCGTACAGCTCCACGCCGTCTACAGCTCCGAGCACCCCTGGCAGTGGCCCGGCGGTACGGCGGAGGCGGGCGAGCGGCCTTGGGAGACGGCCGTGCGGGAGACCGAGGAGGAGACGGGCCTGCTGGTGCCGGGTCCGCCACGGCTGCTGGCGGCGGTGTTCGGCCTGCCGGGTCCGGGGTGGCCGCTGGCGAGCGTGGGTTTCGTCTTCGACGGCGGGCGGCTCACCGACCGGCAGATCGCGGGCATCTCCCTCGCGCCCGATGAGCACGACGAGGTCCGTGTGCTGTCGCTCGCGGAGTGGCGGGCGCTGATGCCGGGGCGGGATTTCGACCGCCTGACCGCCGTCATGGAGGCCCGGAGGACCGGGACGCCCGCCTACTTCGACACCTGGGACTGGGACCAGTAGCGAGCGGCCCCCGCGGCGGCGGGGCCGCTCCCGGCGGAATACGCCGGGGTGCCTCCGCTGCTGTGGGGCACGAGCCGTCACTGCCCGGGGGCGGCCACCGGTTCCCTGGTGGGGAGCCGTGCTGTGGCCGACCGCGAGCACCCGCCTCACCACGGCGGCCGGTTCACAGGGCGATCAGGCCCGCCGCCGTCTGCCTGAAGCCGCAGGCGTCGAAGTAGAACCCGCGCAGGTGCTCCTCGAAGTCCACGTGGAGCCACGAGCAGTGGGCGGCGCGGGCTTCCTCGGCCGCTCTGGTGACCAGCGCGGCGCCGACTCCGTTCCCACGTCGGTGCCGGGCGACCACCGTGTCCAGGACGAAGGCATGGGCTCCGCCGTCCCAGGCGACGTTGACGAAGCCGATCAGTGAGCGGCCCTCCCACGCGCAGACCCAGCCGAGGCTGTGGCGCCGCAGACGTTCCCGCCCGTCGGTCCGGCCGACCGGGTGGCCGAAGCCGTCGGCGTGCAGCGCGTCGAGCGCCTCGTTGTCGAAGTCGCCCCGCCACTCGTACGTGATCGTCATCGCGTGATCGTAGACCTGGGGGGCGGGTCCGTGGAGACGGTTCGTGGATGCGGGGGTGACGTGCCCTTCACGGGGCCGGAGCAGGGCGACTCGGGGCTGCCGGGGCGGTTCGCTCCGAGTGGCTTCGCCATGCCGTGGGAGGGATACCGTCCGATGCCAGTGCCGAAGGTTCTCGGGGTACGGCCGCAGACGGTGACGGCCGTGGTGTCCGCGCCGACGGTGCGGCGCCCCGGGGAGCGCGGTTCGGCACGGGCCCTCGGGGCGTCCAACGCCGGGGTGGCGGCCGCGCTGGCCGGTGGGTCGGGGGTGCCGCCCTTCCCCGGTCGGGACGGGCCGGACGGACGTGCCGCTCAGGACGCGGTCGGGAACGATGCCGTCGCCGGGGCGTCGAGCCGCCTCGTACCGGCGGGACAAGAGACGGCGGCCGGGCGGGAGTCGCCGGGCGCGAAGGGGAGCCCGGACGGTCAGGCGTCTCCGGTAAGGCAGCAGTCCCCGGCCGGGCGCGAGTCGTCGGCCAAGCAGGAGAAGGCAGCCGAGCAGGCAGCCAAGCAGGAGACGGCAGCCCGGCAGGAGGTTTCCGCCGCGCCCGAGGAAGCGGGTGGGCCCGAGCGGGGCGCGCAAGGCGGCGGGGGCGTGAAGGGAAGCGGCGGGCCGGATCCCGAGGCGACCCCAAGTTCGCGGTGCTGAAGCAGGACGTACGGCTCAAGAAGCGCGCGCTCGCCGCCTCGCATCGGCCGCCGCGCACCGAGGCCGCCGCCGCGCAGGACGCCGCGCCGCCGCCCAGGGACGACATCGAGGCGCTGGGCAAGGCCTCCAACGCGGAGAAGATGAACGAGGCCAAGCCCAAGGAGTTCGCCAAGGACGCGTTCATCCGGGCGGTCGAGAAGGCCGTCGCGGACAGGGCGCCGAAGAGCCTCGACGAGGCCGACAAGTTCGCCGGTTCCGGCAAGGCCGACGAGGTCCGGGCGGAGGTGCACGGCAAGGTCGGTGACGGCCAGGCGGACTCCGCCGAGCAGATCGCCACGACGACCGCCGCGCCGCCGGACACCTCGGCCGCCGTGCCCAAGAAGGTCGTGCCGGACGTTCTGCCACGTCAGGCCCAGCAGACCGCCGGGCATCTCCCACCGCCGGGCTGAACGGCGACGCGCCCGGCCCAAGACCGGGAAGATCGGGCAGAACCTTGAGCTGCGCGACTTCATACAGGACCACCTGACCCTGAGGTGGAGCCCGGAGCAGATCTGCCGGGTCCTGCGCGCCCGCTTTCCTGACCGGCCGGAGATGCACGTGACGCACGAGACGATCTACCAGGCCCTCTACGTCCAGGGCCGCGGGGCACTGCGCCGTGAACTGACACGGGCTCTTCGCACCGGACGGGCATACCGCCGGCCGCACCGTCACGCCGCGAAGCGCATCAGCCGCCCGGTCAAGAACATGGTCATGATCAGCGAGCGTCCCGCCGAGGCGGCCGACCGGGCGGTCCCGGGCCACTGGGAAGGCGACCTCATCATCGGCAAGGACGGCCGCTCCGCCATCGGAACCCTGGTCGAGCGCGCCACCCGCTACGTCATGCTCGTCCCCCTGCCCCACGGTCACAACGCGCAGGCCACCCCAACGCTCTCGCCACCACCGTGGAAACTCTTCCGCGGCATCTGTGGCGGTCGCTGACCTGGGACCAGGGCTCGGAGATGGCCGCCCACCGGGCATTCACGGTGGCCACCGACATCCCGGTCTACTTCTGCGACCCGGCCAGCCCCTGGCAACGCGGCTCGGACGAGAACACGAACGGCCTGCTGCGGCAGTACTTCCCCAAGGGCACCGAGCTGACGGTTCACACCCCCGAGGACCTGGCAGCCGTCGCCGCCGAACTGAACAGCCGCCCACGCAAGACGCTCGGCTGGGAAACCCCAGCCACGCGTCTGCGTGAGCTGACAGCTCCCCTGAGCTGATCTTCTTCTACCTGGGATCGTCGCTTTCCCAGGGATAGACGAAGAGGTCGGGCCGGACGCCCCATGCGTTGAGCACGGTGTTCAGCTCAGACTCGTCCGGGGCGTCGGCGGACCCGATGAGGGCTGAGCCGATGTCGTAGTCGAAGCCATCCATGCGCTCGCGGTCGTACTCCCAATGCTCCAGCCGAAAGCTACGTGCAACGTCGCTGCGAACCCATCCCTCGTCCCGAGCCTGGACATCAGGCTCGCTCCGCGCGGGCCGGATGTCCACGAATGCGCGGCGATCTTGCCGCGATGCCGGAACTTCCGCAACCAGCCTCCTACCGGGTCGGAGCGCGGTCAGTTTGTCCGTCGGCCAGTCCGGTCCGTCATTCATGAGGCTCATTCTGTTCCTGCCCGTGGAGGGCTGAGGAGCGGGGGCCAGGCGGGAACTCCGTGAGCCACTCAACCCCGGGCCTCGGCTGGGAACTCCCAGCCGAGCCACTGCTTACACTGCTCGCCAGACACGCCAGTGATCACCTGTTGCGACAATCCCTAGAATCCGCCCCCTGCGGGGGCGTCAGGGTTTCGGCGCGTCCACGTCGGCCTCGGCGGGCGGGAGAGCCGTGTGGCCCTCCGCCCAGTTGTTCACCCAGCCGCAGACGCCGCAGGCGTACCGGCCGTTCAGGCCGGACACCTGCGATCCGCACGCGGAGCACATCGTCGTCGTGATCTCCGGAGTCGTCGGCTCGGCCGCGGCCGGCTCACGGTCCGGTTCCCATCTACTCGTCATCGTCGGAACAACCTACCCGTGCCGGCGGGGGCGACACTCTCGCCCAGCCGCACCCCTGCGAGCACACCCAGCCGCTGCCCTGCTGTAACGCGGGCGCACCACACCGCTGGCAATTCACCGGCGTTCCTCCGTTCGTGCCACGCGACGGCCCCGTACCGCTCCGCGACCAGCCTCCCGTGGGCACGGCGCCCGCGGAAGGGCGCGCACGGACATGTCAGGGCGCCGCCCGGCCCGGTCCCGCCCCTCAGGCACGGGCCGCCCGACCGAGGGTGCGGACCGGTCCTGTCATCAGCAGGGCGGCGGCGGTGAGCAGGGCGACCACGACACCCACCAGGAGCACCCGGTCGGTGCCGAACGCCCCAACGGCCGGGCCGGCCAGCGCGCTGCCGACCGGGAACATGCCGACGGAACCGGCGACCTCGTAGGCGTGGACGCGGTTGAGCACCTCGCCCGGCACCTGGGTCTGCACGCTGGTGGCCCACATGACGCCCCAGAAGGTGATGCCGACGCCGACCACGACCTGGGCGACGGCGAGCAGCCACACCGGCCAGTCGAGGACGATGCCGAGCGGGTAGAGCGGGAACGCCAGCAGCGCCAAGGCCCCGGCGGCGAGCGGCCGCGCGGGCTTGTAGCGGATCGCCAGCAGACCGCCGGCGACGGTGCCCGCGCCGAACGCGCAGTTGAGCAGGCCGAAGGCGGTGGCGCCGTGCTCGGGCACGATCACCCCGGCGGCGATCGTCAGCTGCGGCCCCCAGGACAGCACGGCGAAGAACATCCAGATGACTATGACGCCCCACAGCCATGTGCGGGAGCGGACCTCATGCCAGCCGACGGCGAGGTTCCGCCACATTCCCTGCCCGGCCGGTGGGGCGGGCACGACCCCGAGCCGCAGCGCGAGCAGGCAGACCGCGCTGGTCCCGTAGGCGACGGCCGAGATCACCATCACCCAGCCCGTGGCGCCGAGCCCGACGAGCACACCGGCCAGTGCCGGGCCGCCCAGCGCGGTGAACGCCTCGGAGACGCGCAACACCCCGTTGGCGCCCTGCACGTCCCTGGCCACCAGCGGGACGGTCGACGAGGCGCCCGGCTGGAACATCGCGTTGGCGGTGCCGACCACCATCAGCAGCCCGTACAGGTGCCACAGCTCGTCGATGCCGTGGATGAACAGCATGGCGAGCAGCACATGGGCGGTGAGGTTGGCCAGGTCGGCGAATATCATCATCCGGCGGGCGGTGAAGCGGTCGGCGAGCACCCCGCCGAACAGCACCAGCGCGGCGAACGGGCCCACCAGGAACGCCATCGCGTACCCGGCGGTGCTCAGCTCGTACCCGGCGCTGAGCAGACCTGCCGAGACGGCTACCGGCAGCATGGCCCAGCCGAGCAGGCCCGCGCTGCGGGCGGTGAAGTAGTACTGGAAGTTACGGGACCAGATCGCCGGTTCCCCGGCCGGCGGCGCCGCGGCGGGCCGGTCCTGGGTCTGCGAGGACGTCACCGCCGGGGTGTGGTCTGCCGAGCGATCTTTCATGACTCTTGCGTACTCCAGCCGTGGATCGGGGTCTTCGAAGTCGAGTGGCCGCCCGCCGTCGGTGGCGGGAGGCCGGGGGGTTCGCTGCCGGTGCCCGCCGTCGGCGGTGGGGCAGGGGTTCGTGGCCGGTGCCCGCCGTCGGTGGCGGGAGGCGGGGCGCGGGGGACGGTCCCCTCGGTCGGTGGCGGGGCAGGACGCGCGGGGGCCGGGCCGGTGCGGGGGTCAGGGCTGTCCTGCGGGGGCCTCCCCCGCTCGGCGGGCGGTCCCGGTCTCGACGGGCGGCGGGGACAGCTCTGCCACGGGGACCAGTTCCAGGCCGCGTGCGAGCAGGCCCTCGACGATGGAGGGCAGGGCCCGTACGGTCTGCTCGCGGTCGCCCGCGCCCTCGTGCAGCAGCACCACCGAGCCGGGCCCGGCGGAGTCCAGGACGGTCGCCGCGATCCGCTCCGGTCCCGGCCTGGACCAGTCGCGGGAGTCCACGTCCCACAGCGTCATCGTCGTCGGATGCTCCGCCAGGGTGGCCAGCACCTCCGGGGTCAGCCCGCCGTACGGGGGCCTGAAGTGCGTCGGGGCCTCACCCGTCACCCGGGCCACCGCCTCCCCCGTCCGGTCGAGCTGTTCGCGCAGCTGGTCCGGTGTCAGGTCGGGCAGGAAGGGGTGCGACCAGGAGTGGTTGCCCACCCCGTGACCGGCCGCGACGATCCGGCGCACCTCGTCGGGGAGCGCCGCGACATGGTGGCCGACGCAGAAGAACGTCGCCCGGACGCCGTAGCGGTCCAGGATCTCCAGGATGCGGCGGGTGTGCACCGGGTCGGGGCCGTCGTCGAAGGTCAGCGCGGCCCGCGGCGTGTCGCGGCTGCCGTGCTCGAGGCAGCGTCCGGCCGCCCTCAGCTCGGCCTGGACCGGCTCGCTGCGCCGCACGCCGTCGTGGTACTCGTCGGCGCGGCCGGTCAGGCTGCCCCCTTCGGCGGTCACCCGGGCCAGCGCGCCGGGCGCGCGACGCGCCTGATCCGCCAGCAGGCCGGCGGGGACGGAGCCGAACCGCGGCCTGGGCGGCAGCAGCCAGGGATCGGCGCGGCGGACGTCCAGTCCCGCCGCGGTCATCGGCCCGTCGAGCAGGCCGTTGGTGCTGTCGATCACCACGGCGAGCGGCTGCTCCTCGCCGAGGTCCCGCAGCCAGGCGATCAGTCCGGCGACCTGGGCGCCGCGCCAGTCGCGCGGCTCCGCGGCCCGGCGCCCGGCGCTGTCGAGGACCTCGACCTGGTAACCCGCGCCCGTCCAGGCGATTCCCGCGTACCGCGTGGTCATCTCTCCTCCAGGGCGAGCGCCTTCGCTACCACCGATTCCTCTACCCCGCGCAGGAACCGCTCCATCCCCTCGCGGGTGAGGACCGCGGGGTCGGCGGTCATGGCCAGTTCCAGGGCGCCGGGCGCGGTCAGGACGTCCACCGCCACCGAGACGTTCTTCCGGGGCAGGAACTCGGTCGGCCAGGTCAGTTCGGTACGGGCGGTCAGCTCGCCCAGCGCGGCTCCGGGCCGTCCGGTGGTGTCGAACGGCCCGTCGGCCGGGTCGCGGGTGTCGTTCCACCAGCACGAGTGGTCGGCGGCCTCGCCGCGTTCCACCAGCCGTGCCACCTCCCGGTCCAGCGCCCACTTGTCGTACCCGGCGTGGCGGAACGCGGTGAACGCGACGGACCGGGTCCGCCGTACCGCGTCCTCGAAGTCCGTGGCCGCGTCGGTGAGGAGGAACACGGCCTCCTGCGCCATCGTGCTGACCGACTCGGCGGCGGCGGGCTGGAAGCGGTTGCTCACCACCACCTGGAACAGGACGTCGCTGCTCCCGGACATCCGGGCCAGCCGGTGGGAGGCCGCCCCCAGCAGCACCGCGGCGTCGCTCACGCCCAGGTCCGCCGCGACCCGCTCGACGGCGACCGCCAGCGCGGGCGAGCGCAGCAGCGCGTTGGGGAACAGCCGGCTCGGGTCGGTGACGGCGCGTTCCGGCGCGGCCGGGTCCTGGAAGATACGCCGGGGGCCGGCGGTGAGCCGCTCGCACCAGTAGCGGCGGGCGGCCTCGTCGCGGCGGCGGCCGAGCGGCGACGCCTGGACCGCCGCGGCGTCCAGGGGCTGGAGGGCGGGACGGGCCAGGAGCAGCGAATCGGCGGACTGCCCCGCTTCGATCAGCCGCAGGTCGCGCAGCATGCGGCCCTCTCCCCAGAGGTCCATCGCGGTGTGCGACGCCGCGAGCACCAGCCGGTGGGCCAGGCCGTCGCACTCCACGAGGCCGACCCGGAACGGCCACTCCCGCGCGTGGTCGAAGGAACGGCCCGCCAGCTCCTCCATCAGCGCCGCGCCGGCTTCCGGGGCCTTCTCGGCGGGGCACCGGCGGACCTCCACGGGAAGCTCGCCGGTGCCGTCGACGACCTGGGTCAGACCGTCGTCGCCGTCCGGGAGGAGCCTGGTGTGCAGGCTGTCGTGCATCCGGAGCAGCTCCGTCAGGTCCGCGAGGACGCGGGAGGCGGGGCGGGGCGGGGTGAGGGGGAGGTCGAGCCGCAGGTTGTACCGGGGGGCGTCGGCGCCGAGCCGGGTGACGACACCCCAGATCGCCCGCTGCCCCCAGGTGGCCGGGCCTGTGCCGGTCCTCGCGGAGTGCAGTCTGATGGTCCGCTCCTCGACCGTGGTCATCGTGTTCCGTGCCTTCCCTTCGGTTGCCTCGTACGGCGGCTGGTGGAGTCGGGCTGATCCAGGAGGCAGGCGCTAGTCGAGGCCCTGGGAGATGACCATGCGCTGGATCTGGTTGGTGCCCTCGACGATCTGGAGCAGCTTGGCCTCGCGCATCCACCGCTCCACGGGGTGGTCGGAGACGTAACCGGCGCCGCCGAGCACCTGCACGGCGTCGGTGGTCACCTTCATCGCCATGTCGGTGGCGAACAGTTTCGCCTTCGCCGCCTCCAGCGAGTACGGCAGTCCTGCGTCCTTCAGGCGGGCGGCCGCGAGGGTGAGCGCCCGGGCGGCGGCGATCTGCGTGGCCATGTCGGCGAGCATGAAGCCGACGCCCTGGAAGGAGATGATCCGCTGGCCGAACTGGCGGCGTTCCTTGGCGTACCGCACGGCGTAGTCGGCGGCGGCCTGGGCGATGCCGACGGCGCAGGCGGCGATGCCGAGGCGGCCGCAGTCGAGTGCGCCCATCGCGATCAGGAAGCCCTTGCCCTCCCGTCCGATCAGCCGGTCGGCCGGTACGCGGACGTCCTCGAAGCGGACCTGCGCGGTCGGGTTGGACCAGACGCCCAGCTTCCGCTCCGGCTCGTGCACCACCATGCCGGGCGTGCCGCCGGGGACCACCAGGCAGGACAGGCCCCGGGCTCCCGGGCCGCCGGTGCGGCTGAACACGTTGTAGAAGTCCGCGTGACCGGCGTGGGTGACCCATGCCTTGGTGCCCGTGACGCGGTAGCCGTCGTCCTCCCGTACCGCGCGGGTGGTGAGCGAGGCGGCGTCGGAGCCGGACTCCTGCTCGGATAGGCAGTACGCGCCGAGGAGTTCACCGCTCAGCATGCCGGGCAGCAGTTCCCCGCGCTGCGCCTCGGTGCCGTAGGCGGCGGTGCCGAAGCAGGCGAGGTTGTGCACGTTGACCGCCTCGGCCACCGCGAACCAGTGGTAGGCGATCTCCTCCAGCGCCTGGAGGTATACCTCGTACGGCTGCCCGCCGCCGCCGTACTCCTCGGGATAGGGAAGGCTCAGCAGCCCGGCCCTGCCCAGGGTGCGCACGACCTCCCGGGGGAACTCGTGGGACGCTTCGAACTCGGCGACGCGGGGGGCGAGTTCACCGGTGGCGATCTCCCGGACCAGGCCGAGCAGATCGGCCGCCTCGTCCGTGGGCAGGATGCGCTGGACCTTCATCGGATGACCTCCGTGCGTGTCGGGTGGGGTGGGCGGGGCGGGCCCGCCGGGGCGGTGGGACGGGTCAGGCGGCCCAGCCGGCGGTCTCCGGCCAGTGCCGGCCGACGCGGCGGACGGCGTAGTCCCAGTACGAGCGGACGGAGAGGTCGGCGTAGATGAAGTCCTGCTTGGCGGCGACGTCCTGGTCGGTGGACCAGGTGTAGGGGACGCCGGTGCTCTCGGCGGTCAGCTGGAGCCGGCAGGCCCGTTCCAGTACCTGGGCGAGGACGGAGGCGTGGCGCACGCTCTTGCCGACGATCACTCCGCCGTGGTTGCGCAGCAGGACGGCCGGGTGCTCGCCGAGGTCCTTGGCGATGTGCTGGCCGGTCCCGATGTCCAGGACGGTGTTGCTGGTCTCGGTGAACAGGCCGATGCGGTCGCGGAAGTAGGCGCCGTCGTGCGAGACCGGGCGGATCGGCAGGTCGGTGGCGCCGAACAGGAGGGTGTACGGCGCGTGGCTGTGGACGATGCCGTTGACGTCCGGCCGGGCCCGGTAGATGGCCTGGTGCAGCGGCAGTTCCGGGGGTGCCAGGGGCGGCGCGGGCAGGGTGTGGTCCACGGAGCAGCGGACCACGTCGGCCGGGGTGGCCTCGTCGAAGCCGACCAGGGCGCCCTTGATGAAGAACTCGTCAGTGCCGGGTATCCGGGCGGAGATCTGGCCCTGGTTGAAATCGTCGTGCCCGTCGAGCGAGAGCATCCGGGCGCCGATCGCCACCTGGCGGACGAGCCGGTGTTCGGCCGGGTTCAGCGGACGCGGTGCATCGGTGGTCATGCCGTGTTCCTCGCTGTCAGTTCGTCGTAGACGGTCCGCATGGTGACCAGGCCGGGCGGCGCGGTGCGGGCCCACTGGGCGGCGGCGAGCGCGCCCCGGGCCGGGACCGTCCAGCTGCCGACGTGATGCCGTACGTGGAGCGACTCGCCGTCCCAGGTGTGGGTCAGCTCGTGTTCGCTGACCGGCAGTCCGGCCCGCTCGTCGGCGATGTCGGCCACCGCCCGGCCGCTCGCGCCCGCCCAGGTGTCGGCCAGCGCCAGCGCGGTGGCGCTCGGCCGGTGGGCCTTGCCGAGCGGGTGGCGCTCACGGACGGTGGTGGTCGCGCCGAAGGGGCCCGTGGTGAGGGCGGCGGTGAACTCGGCGATGCGCACCTGGAGGTGGTGGGCGAAGGAGAGGTTGGTGGCGCGGACCACCGGTACCGCTCCGGCCAGTTCCTCCAGGGCCTTCCACTGGGTGTCGGTGAGGTTGGAGACGCAGGCGACGAGCGGGACGCGGTGGGCGGCGCAGTAGTCGAGGACCTGCGGGTGAGCCTCGGGTGCGCTCGTGTCCACGAGTACGTCGGGTACCGCTTCGGCGGCCCAGCCGCGGCGGCGGGTGGCGGTGAGCGCCACCCGGGTGCCGTTGTCGCGGCATACCGCGCGGAGGGCCGAGCCGAGCCGCCCGAGGCCTACGATCCCGATGGTGGGTCCGTCGCCCGCGGGTGTCTCAGGCATCGGTGCCCGTTCCGCCGGCGAGCACCAGCGCCGTGACGGAGTCGATGGTCTCGTAGTGCTCGATGGCGGCCTCCGGGTCCAGGTAGACGCCGACCTCGTTCTCGATGCTGTCGATGAGGCGCATGTAGGAGAGCGAGGAGTAGCCGACGTCACGCAGCGAGTAGCCGGCCTCGGCGAGTTCCTCGGCGGTGACGCTGCCGTCGCCCGCCGCGATGGCGAGGTCGAGGATCTTGGTACGGAGAGCGCTGCTGTCCATGTGGGGTTCCTGTGTCTCGAAAGGGGGTCAGTTGCTGTGGGGCTCGCCGAGCAGGCGTCGCAGGCGTTCGATGGACGGTTTGCCGATCGAGTTGGCCGGGATCCGGTCCACCAGCCGGAGGATTCCGGGCACCTTGAACGAGGGGAGGGTCGCCGCGCAGTGGGTGCGCAGGGACTGGGCGGTCACACCGGGTTCGGTGGCGACGACGGCGGCAAGGGTCGGTTCGCCGTGCTGGTTCTCGGCCTCGAAGGCGACCGCGTCCAGCACTCCGTGGGCCGTGCGCAGCACTTCGGCGATCTCGATCGGGTCGATCTTGCGGCCGCCCACGTTGACCATCCGGCTCGTGCGGCCGGTCAGGTGGAGGGCGCCGTCGCGCAGCTGGCCCTGGTCTCCCGTGCGGTAGTAGCCCTCGTCGTCGAGGCGCTGCTCGAACACGCCGGGGGCGTTGAGGTAGCGGGAGCCCATCGACTCGCTCCTGACGCGGATGCCGTGCTCCTCGGCGAGCAGGTCCACCCCGGGCAGGGGTGCTCCGAGCCCGCTGCCCCTCCCGTCGGCGGCGTACGTCAGGGGGCCGGTCTCGGCGACGCCGTAGTAGTTGTGGATCGGCACCCCGGTGAGCCGGGTGAACTCCTCGCGCACGGTGTCGCGCAGCGGGGCGCCGGAGGAGATGGCCGTCCGGACGGTGGCGAAGCCCTCCTCCGGGGAGCGCCGCACGATCGACTCGTACAGGGCGGGGAACGCCACCAGCCGGGTGGCGGCGGTGCTCTCCAGGAGCCGTACGACGCGGGAGGCGGTGGGGAGGCCGTGCGACAGGTGCAGGGAGGCGCCCGGCAGGAACGCCGCGAGCAGCGAGGTGTTGAAGGCGAGGCCGTTGGAGAGCGCGGCGAAGCAGGCGATCCGGTCGTCGGCCGAGAGGCCCGTGCCCTTCACCCAGTTGGCGGCCGCCGCGGACACGGCCGCGCCGGAGAACTCGATGCAGTTGGGTCGGCCGGTGGAGCCGGACGTGAAGCGGCACACCTCGGTGTCGTCCAGCAGCCGGGGGCGGGGGGTGCTGTACCGGCGCACCCGGCTGACCGTGAGGAAGCCGAACTCGCCGTCGTCCGTGAGGCTCTCGTCCACGACGTCCCGTACGTCGGCGCTCGGGGCGTGGATCAGCAGGTCGAGGCCGCAGTCCTCGGCGATGCGGGAGAGTTCGAACGGGCCGAACGCCGAGTCGGCCAGGAAGGGCACCGCTCCCGCGTACACCGTCGCGAGGTAACCGACCACGTACTCCACGCAGTTGGTGGCGTACAGGCCGACCCGGAGCCGTTCGCCGTCGGTGGCGTGCCGGGCGATCCTGTCGGCCGCGGCGCGGGCCCGGTCGGCGAGTTCGGCGTATCCGAGGGAACCGTCGGCATCGGTGACGGCGACGCGGTCGCCGTGGCGGGCGAGGGCTTCGGTGAGGACGTCGGGAAGGACGGCGCGCATCGGGCTCACCGCTCGTTCTGGGCGTGCGCGAGGGCAAGCCGGTCGAATTTGATGCCCGAGTCGTCCGGGCTGCCGAGCAGCAGGGCGTACAGGATCTCGTGGTCGTCGGGCAGCCCGGCCAGCGTGCGCCACAGCGGCGTGTCGAATCCGCCGATGGCGGTCACCCCCACCGACGCGCGGTTCGCGCCCAGGTAGAGCAGCTGGCCCAGGGCGCCGCAGCGGAAGGCGAGTTCGCGGAGGTTCTCGGCGTCCACGGGCGAGCCCGCCCCGGCGAGCGAGGTGCGCGGCACGTGCAGCAGCAGGATGGCGGCGGCCCCGGCGAGGGCGCGCTGCTGCATGCAGGCGCGGGCCACCTCGTCGGTGGACGGCAGCCGTACGGGCTGCCGCTCGCCGGTCCTCAGCCGGTACACGGCGTCCTGCCCGGGTTCCGTCGTCGCCCGCAGGACCAGGGTCGCGGAGAGCGGGGAGCTGTCGGGAAGGTCGGTCTCCAGCGGTGTGGACAGGGCCGAGACGGCCTGCCAGACGGCGGCGGCGGGGACGGGTTCGCCCGTGAACGCCTTGCTGGAGACCCGCGTCCCGATCAGCTCCGGCCATGTGGACGGCTCCCCCAAGCCGCTTCGCGGCTCGGGGAGTTGCCGGTCGGTACGGACGTGGGCGAGTGGTGCCGGCGCGGTTCGCGGGGCCGGGGAGCCGGAGTGCCCGGGCCACCCGGCGAGGGAGTCCCAGCAGGTGCTCTCCAGCCACGACCGCCAGGTGGGCCCGCGCAGCTCCCGGTCGGTGTCGTCGTGCACCCGCCAGCGGGTCCACGACGCGTCGTCGGCCCGGCCGGCCGGTACCAGGATCGCGGAGTGGACCTCCCGACAGTTCTCGCCCGCCTCCAGCAGCTCCGAGAGGGCTTCTCTGGGGAAGCGCAGCCGCAGCGCCCCCGCGGCGCCGCGGCCGGCCGCGGCCAGGATGAGGTTTCCGGCCGCGTGCCCCGCGTCGAGCTGCGTGTAGAGGTAGCCGCGGTCGCCGTACTTGCGCATCGAGAGCCAGGGCCGGGTGAGCGTGACCACGAGCGCTCCCCCATCCTCCGGGACGGCCAGCATGGACGCGTCCAGCGCGGCGGCGACACGGGGACCCGCGGCCAGCCGGGCGCAGGTCCGCCGGTCGGCGTCGATCCGGAAGGCCGTCGGGACGCCGCGCTCCATGACGAGGACGGCGAACTCGTACGGGTACACGGCTCCGGCAGACGGGACCGCCCGGGCCGCGTACGAGCCGCAGGAACGGTTGGCGCGGCTGGTCAGCACGCCCTCGTCGAGCAGGGTCAGGGCGAGGCGCAGACCGGGCGCGGCGACGGGTCCGGCGGCCGGCTCGGGTGCCGCGGCCGGCAGGGCCACCCTCGCCCACAGGTCGGCGGCGCGGCTCGGGGATTCACGCTCGGGCTCCGCGCAGGCGACCGATACGGATTTCGGAGTAACCAGATTTCCTTGCACGTCTGACGCAACCTCCTATTCACTGACAGTCCATGGAATGCACACGAGGCAGGCAGGACTCTCCGCACTGATATTGCGGACCCCATGCACCACGGAGGAATGTGAGGGGCATGCCATCTACGGTTGCAGCGATCCCCTTGCGGGACTTGTATCCGCCTTCTGACCAGGGGTGATGCGTGTGGATCGCGAGACGGGTGAGTGACGTTCCTTCCGCCCGCCCTGCCGCGTCGATCGCGGCATGAAATTTTCTGCCCGGCCCCCCGTCTCGGAATGTGGCACGTATCCGGGAAACGCCTCGCCCCCACGAGAACGCATGATCGGTTACGGCCATCGCCAGCATGCCAAGCAGGCCGAGGATTGGTCAAGACCATTGAAACAAAGCTGTTTAATAAATCCCACCCAACCGACTGAATGCTGTAAATCGGACACCGGTCGGGAGCGGGCGCTCCTCGGCGGCGGACGCCCGTGTCGTGGGATGCTGGCCGGATGACGATGTCGGACCTGGTTCGGCTCCGCCGGGCCCGCGACCTGATGGACCGCGACTACGCGGAGCCGCTCGACGTGCCCGCGCTGGCGCGTGCGGCGCACATGTCGCCCGGCCACTTCTCGCGGAGCTTCCGCGCGGCCTTCGGCGAGACCCCGTACAGCTATCTGATGACGCGCAGGATCGAGCGCGCCAAGGCGCTGCTGCGGCGCGGCGACCTGTCGGTGACGGAGGTCTGCTTCGCGGTCGGCTGTACGTCCCTCGGGTCGTTCAGCTCTCGGTTCACGGAGCTGGTGGGCGAGAGCCCCAGCGCGTACCGGGCGCGCTCCCACGACGCGGGCGTGGCCATCCCGGCGTGCGTCGCGAAGATCTTCACGCGACCGGTCAGGAATGGAGAAGCGAGGCCCGGGGCCGCGCCGTAGCGTAAGCCGCATGGACATCAAGCTCTCGCAGTGCTTCATCGCCGTCGACGACCACGACAAGGCACTCGCCTTCTACCGGGACGCGCTCGGCCTCGAGGTGCGCAACGACGTGGGGTTCGAGGGGATGCGCTGGGTGACGGTCGGCTCGCCGTCGCAGCCCGACGTGGAGATCGTGCTGGAACCGCCGCTCGCCGACCCCAACGCCTCCCCGGCGGACCGGCAGGCCATGGCCGAGCTGCTCGCCAAGGGCATGCTGCGCGGGGTGATCTTCGCGACCGAGGACTGCGACGCCACGTTCGAGAAGGTCCGCGCCTCGGGCGCCGAGGTGCTCCAGGAGCCGATGGACCAGCCGTACGGCGTCCGCGACTGCGCCTTCCGCGATCCCGCGGGCAACATGCTGCGCTTCACGCAGCGCCGCACCGCGTGACCCCGCCCGTCACGACGACCACCGATCCCGCCGAACCAGCCGATCCCGCCGCGGCCTTTGAGGGTTCCCGGCGCTCCGAGCGCCCGGGGGACCCCGGGGGACCCGGCCGAGGCCTTACCGATGGAGAACCGATGAGCAGGGCCGCGAGGACGGCGACTGAGCCGTCCGCGCCGCACGTCGCCGACAGTCACGATCTCATCCGTGTGCAGGGCGCCCGCGAGAACAACCTCAAGGACGTCAGCATCGAGATCCCGAAACGCCGGCTGACGGTGTTCACCGGCGTCTCGGGCTCGGGCAAGAGCTCGCTGGTGTTCGACACGATCGCCGCGGAGTCGCAGCGGCTGATCAACGAGACGTACAGCGCGTTCGTCCAGGGCTTCATGCCGACGCTGGCCCGGCCCGAGGTGGACGTGCTGGACGGGCTGACGACGGCGATCATCGTGGACCAGCAGCGGATGGGCGCCGACCCGCGCTCCACCGTCGGCACCGCCACCGACGCCAACGCGATGCTGCGCATCCTGTTCAGCAGGCTCGGCACACCGCACATCGGCCCGCCCTCCGCGTACGCCTTCAACGTCCCCTCGGTCCGGGCGAGCGGCGCGATCACGGTGGAGAAGGGCGCCAAGAAGGCGGTGAGGGCGACCTACTCGCGCACCGGCGGCATGTGCACCCGGTGCGAGGGCCGGGGCACGGTCTCCGACATCGACCTGACCCAGCTCTACGACGACTCCAAGTCGATCTCCGAGGGCGCGTTCACCATCCCCGGCTGGAAGTCGGACAGCTTCTGGACGGTGCGGCTCTACGCCGAATCGGGCTTCCTCGACCCGGACAAGCCGATCCGCGACTTCTCCGAGAAGGAGATGCGCGACTTCCTCCACCGCGAGCCGACCAAGGTCAAGGTGGAGGGTGTGAACCTCACCTACGAGGGCCTCATCCCCAAGATCCAGAAGTCGTTCCTGTCCAAGGACCGGGAGGCGATGCAGCCGCACATCCGGGCGTTCGTGGACCGGGCGGTCACCTTCACCACCTGCCCCGAGTGCGACGGCACGCGGCTGACCGAGGCGGCCAGGTCGTCCAAGATCAAGGGGATCAGCATCGCCGACGCGTGCGCGATGCAGATCAGCGACCTGGCGGAGTGGGTCGGCGGTCTGGACGAGCCGTCGGTGGCGCCGCTGCTGGCGAAGCTGCGGCACACCCTGGACTCGTTCGTGGAGATCGGCCTCGGCTACCTGGCGCTCGACCGGCCGTCGGGCACCCTGTCCGGCGGCGAGGCGCAGCGGGTGAAGATGATCCGCCACCTCGGCTCGTCGCTCACCGATGTCACGTACGTCTTCGACGAGCCGACCGTCGGCCTGCACCCGCATGACATCCAGCGGATGAACGACCTGCTGCTGCGGCTGCGCGACAAGGGCAACACGGTGCTCGTGGTGGAGCACAAGCCCGAGGTGATCGCGGTCGCCGACCATGTCGTGGACCTCGGACCCGGCGCGGGCACGGGCGGCGGCGAGGTCGTGTACGAGGGGACCGTCGAGGGCCTGCGGGCGGCCCGTACCGTCACAGGACGCCACCTCGACGACCGGGCCGCGCTCAAGAAGACCGTACGGGAGCCGGCCGGCGCCCTGGAGATCCGCGGCGCGACGGCGAACAACCTGCGGAACGTCGACGTGGACATCCCGCTCGGGGTGCTGACCGTCGTCACCGGTGTCGCGGGCTCCGGGAAGAGCTCGCTCATCCACGGGTCGGTCCCGGCCGGCGCGGGGGTCGTGTCGGTGGACCAGAGCCCGATCAAGGGCTCGCGGCGGAGCAACCCGGCGACGTACACGGGGCTGCTCGACCCGATCCGCAAGGCGTTCGCGAAGGCCAACGGCGTGAAGCCCGCGCTGTTCAGCGCCAACTCCGAGGGCGCCTGTCCCACCTGCAACGGCGCCGGGGTCGTCTACACCGACCTGGCGATGATGGCGGGGGTCGCGACCACCTGCGAGGACTGCGAGGGGAAGCGGTTCCAGGCGTCGGTGCTGGAGCACCACCTCGGCGGCCTCGACATCAGCGAGGTCCTCGCGATGCCGGTGGCCCAGGCCGAGGAGTTCTTCGGCGCGGGCGAGGCGCACACCCCGGCGGCCCACCGGATCCTGGAGCGGATGGCCGACGTCGGGCTCGGCTACCTCACCCTGGGCCAGCCGCTCACCACCCTGTCCGGGGGCGAGCGGCAACGGCTGAAGCTGGCCACGCACATGGGCGAGAAGGGCGGCGTCTACGTCCTGGACGAGCCGACCACGGGCCTCCACCTCGCCGACGTCGAGCAACTGCTCGGTCTGCTGGACCGGCTGGTGGACTCGGGCAAGTCCGTCATCGTCATCGAGCACCACCAGGCGGTCATGGCGCACGCGGACTGGATCATCGACCTGGGCCCCGGCGCCGGCCACGACGGCGGCCGTGTCGTCTACGAGGGCACCCCCGCCGACCTGGTCGCCACCCGGCCCACCCTCACCGGCGAGCACCTCGCGGCGTACCTGGGCCACTGACCCCGGTCCCCACCCGGCCGCCCGTCCCGTCACGGGGCGGGCGGCCACCGTCGTCGGGCGCTCCGACGGATGCCGTGGCGCTTCACGCGGCGTGAGGGCGTACGGGCTGCCGGGTCCGGCCGGGGCCCCGTGCGGGCTTCGGGGTCCGGACCCGGGGCGCCTCGCGGGTGCTGGGTAGGGTGGGCGGAGCACATCGTGAGCGGGAACTAGGAGCAGACGTGAGCGGACCGGCGGCCATCGCCCTTCAGCAGGAGATCGCCCGGGAACTCCAGGTCGCGGAGGTCTTCGAGGCCGAGCGGGAGATCGAGCGCCGGGTGTCCTTCCTCGCCGAGCGGCTCACCTCCACGGGGCTGCGCTCCCTGGTGCTGGGCATCAGCGGCGGCGTCGACTCCACCACCGCCGGTCGGCTCTGCCAGCTCGCGGTCGAGCGGGTCCGGGCGGCGGGGCACGAGGCGCGGTTCTACGCGATGCGGCTGCCCTACGGCGTCCAGGCCGACGAGCACGACGCGCAGCTCGCCCTCTCCTTCATCCGGGCCGACCACGTGCTCACCGTGGACGTCAGGCCCGCGAGCGACGCCGCGCTCCGGGCCGCGCTCGACGGCGGGGTGACGTTCCGCGACGCCCACCACCAGGACTTCGTGCTCGGCAACATCAAGGCCCGGCAGCGCATGATCGCCCAGTACGCGGTGGCCGGGGCGCACGACGGCCTGGTCGTCGGCACGGACCACGCGGCGGAGGCGGTGTCCGGGTTCTTCACCAAGTTCGGTGACGGGGCCGCCGACCTGGTCCCGCTGACCGGCCTGACCAAGCGCCGGGTGCGCGCCGTCGCGGACGCGCTGGGCGCGCCCGCCGAGCTGGTGTGGAAGACGCCGACGGCGGACCTGGAGACCCTCGCCCCGGGCAAGGCGGACGAGGACGCCCTCGGCGTCACGTACGACGACATCGACGACTTCCTGGAGGGCAAGCCGGTCGAGGAGCGGGCCTTCGACACGATCGTCCGCCGGTACCGCCTCACCGAGCACAAGCGGCGACTGCCGATCGCTCCGCACTGACCTGAGACCGCCGGGTGCCGGTCGCCCCCGTCGGCCGGCCGTCCGCCGGGGTGCCCGGTGGACGCCCGTGTGGTCGAGGGCAGATGACGCCTCGGTGTCCATCTCGCGGGGGAAAGCTGAACTGCTGTTCGGCGGCCCTCCGCGCCGCTACGCTGTCCCGCAGTCACGGGCCGTTACGCACTGTCACGGAGGCGCGCGGATGGGGGAGCCGGTGTTCGGCGTGCTGGGGCCGCTCCGGGTGCGAGGGCACGGCGGGCCGGGAGCCGTGCCGCTGGGCGGGCCGAAACCCCGGGCGGTGCTCGCGACGCTGCTGCTCCAGCCCGGCTCGTTCGTCTCCCTCGACGTGCTGACGGAGGTGCTGTGGCCGGGCGGGGCGCCCCGGTCGGCGGTCGCCAACGTCCGTACGTACGTCCGCGGTTTACGGCGGGCCCTGGCGGCGGCCGGGGTGGCGACGGACGGGCTGCGCACGCTGCCCGCTGGCTACGCCCTCGACGTGGCGCCCGGCGACCACGACCTGCTGCTGTTCGAACAGCGCCTCGAACTCGCCCGTGCCGCCCGCGACCGGGGCGACGACGGCGCGACCCTGCGCGGGTACGAGTCGGCGCTCGCCCTGTGGCGCGGCGGCGTCCTCCAGGACCTGCCGTCGAGCGTCGTGTGGGACCCGGCGCTGACCCGCGCGGAGGAGCTGCGGTCGCTCGCCGCCGACGAGTGCCTCCAGGTGCGGCTGCGCCTCGGCGAGTACGCGCCGCTCGTCGCGGACCTGCGGGAGCGGCTCGCGCGGGACCCGCTAAGGGAGGATCTGTGGCAGATGCTCGTCCGCGCGCTGTACGGCGCCGGGCGCGCCGCCGACGCGCGTGCCGCGTACGCCGAGGCCGAACGCGTCCTCGCCGCCGAACTGGGCGTCGCGCCCGGCGCGGCGCTCCGCGCGGCGGGCGAGGAGGTCAACGGGTATCCCGCGCGGCGCCGCCCCGCCTCTTCGGCGCCGGTCTGCCAGCTCCCCATGGACCTCCCGGACTTCACCGGCCGGGACGACGAGGTCGCCGCGCTGGAAGGGCTGCTGTCGTCGGCGGGGCGGCGGCCGGTCGTCGCCGTCGTGTCGGGCCCGCCGGGGTCGGGCAAGTCCACTCTGGTGGTGCGGGTGGCGCACCGGGTGCGGGAGTTGTTCCCCGACGGGCAGCTGTTCGTGGACCTGGGCGGCATGAGCGGGAAGCCGCGTGAGGCGGAGGACGTGCTCGCGGAGATGCTGCGCGCGCTGGGCGTCATCGACAACGCGATACCGGCCGGGCCCGGTGAGCGGGCGGCGCTGCTGCGCTCCCGGCTGGCGCAGCGGCGGGTGCTGATCGTGCTGGACGACGCCGCGTCGGGCGCCCAGGTGCGGCCGCTGCTGCCGGGCACGGGCGGCTCGGCGGTGCTGGTCGGGTCGCGTCGCAGGATGCCGTCGCTCCCGGCCCACTCCTGCCCGCTGGGCGTGATGCGGCGCGAGGAGGCGCGGGCGCTGCTCGGCAGGATCATCGGGGAGGAGCGGCTGCGGGCCGCGGGCGCCGACGCCGACCGGGTGCTCGCCGGCTGCGGGCTGCTGCCGCTGGCCGTACGCATCGCCGGGGCCCGGCTGGCGAACCGGCCCGGCTGGTCCGTCGCCGCGCTCGCCGACTTCCTGCACGACGAGCGGGGGCGGCTGGACCAGCTGCGCACCGGGGAGCTGGAGGTGCGGGCGAGCGCCGAGCTGAGCTACCGGCATCTGCCGGGGCGGGCGGCGTCCGCGTTCCGGGCGTTCGGCGAGCTGCCGGGCGAGGCGGTGCCCGGCTGGCTCGTCGCGGTCGCCGCCGGGGACACGGGAGCGCGGGCGAGGGCGCCGGAGCCGTTGGAGACGCTGCTCGACGAGCATCTGGTCGAGGTGACCGCCACCGACCCGCTCGGACTTCAGCGCTACCGCATGCACGACCTGCTGCGCATCTACGCGCGTGAACTCGCGGAGGCCGACGCGCCGCCGGTACGGGACGCCCGGCGGCTCCAGGTCGTGGACGCGCTCATCGCGCTGGCCCGCTGCGCCAACGGGGCGATGCCCACCCGGTTCCTCGGCGTCCTCGGCGAGCCCATGCCGCTGCCTGAGCCCGCCGCGGGGGTCGCCGCCGCGCTGCGGGCCCGGCCCGTGGAGTGGTTCGAGGGCGAGCGGCGCGTGCTCGTCGCCACCGTGGAGGCCGCGCTGCGCCTGGGCCGTCCGTCGCGCGCCGCCGACCTGGCGGTGGAACTCGCCGGGTTCTTCGACATGCGCGGCTACTACGGGGACTGGCTGCGCACCCACCGGCTCGTCCTGGACGCGCTGCCCGCGCCCGGTGACGTCCGTACGGCGGCCCTGCTGCGCAACCTGGGCCAGCTCCACCTGTACCAGGACCGCTACGCCGAGGCGCGGGACTCCTTCGACCGGTCGCGCGCCCTGTTCGACGCCGTCGGGCACCGCTCGGGCGCGGCGCTCGCCGGGCTCGGCACCGGGTCGGTGCTGCGGGAGACCGGCGATACGGACGGCGCGATGGAGGCGTTCGCGGACGCGCTGCGGGCCTTCGGAGAGGCGGGCGACCGGTACGGCGAGGCCGTGGCGCACAACGCGATCGCCTCCGTGTGGCTGGAGCGGCGGGACGCCGGGGCGGCGGCGCCGTGGCTGGCGGGCGCGCTGGCGCTGTCCCGGGAGGCCGGTGACCGGCACCGGGAGGCGCAGGTGCGGCGCCGGATCGCCGTACTGCACGAGCTGCGCGGTGAACCGGCGGTGGCGCGGGCTGAGCTGGAGCGGGCGCTGGAGATCTTCGACGAGCTGGCCGACACGCACTGCGCGGCGTACGTCCAGCAGAGCATCGGCGAACTGTGCCTGCGCCAGGGCGATGCGGGGCAGGCGTCGGCGCTGCTGGTCGGGGCGCTGGCGGTGCAGCGGCAGCTCGGCGACCGGCGTGCGGAGGCACGGGTGGCGTGCCTGCTGGGCGAGTTGCACCACGCGACCGGCCGGGAGCAGACCGCGCGGCGTTACTTCCACCGGTCGCTGTCGGCCTGGCGCCGCCTCGACGCCCGCGACCAGGCGGAGTTGGTGGACGCGAAGCTGCGGGCGCTGCGGTGAGCGGGGGCTACGGTTCCGGCCCCGCGGTGAACGGCGCGCTCCGGGCGCTCCGGTGAACGGCGCGCTGCGGCGCGGCGGGTGCGACGGACGGTGTGGCGTCGTGCCCTGGGCGAGGGAGCGGGCGGCCGCCGGTGTGGCGGCGGTACGGGGCGGGGTGCCGGGCCGTCGGCGGGTACGGCGGCCGGTGCTCGCCGCCGTACCCGCTGTCCGGCGCGCGCGGCCGCGGCGGGTCAGCAGCCGTTCGTACTGGTCTGGTAGCGGACCAGGTAGTCGTACCAGGTGACGCCCTGGACGACGGCGACGACGACCGAGCCGTTGTGGATCTGCTCGTAGTGCAGATGCGGGGAGATGTCGTACAGCGCGGAGGACGCTCCGACCGTGCCGATGCGCTGGCCCCGGGTCACCGTGTCGCCCTTCTGCACGTCACGCGTCTTCAGGTGCGCGTAGCGGGTCCGCCAGCCGTTGCCGTGGCCGATGACGACCGTGTTGCCGTAGCCGGTGCTGGTCGAGTAGTACGAGGAGAGGACGGTGCCGCCCGCGCTGGCGAGGACGCGTCGCCCGAGGTCGTCGGGGGTGCCGTTGGCGTCGTAGTGGTTCCAGTCGATGGAGTGGGCGGGGCTGTGGCCCTGCCAGTTGCTGCCGCGCCAGCTCTGTCCGCACACGAACGGCATGCGGAACGCGGGCCGGGTCGACTCCGCGCTCGCCGTCGTGGCGCTCCCGGCCGAGGTCCCCTGGGGCGACTGGGCCGTCGCGACGGAGGCGGGCGCGGCCGCGATCAGCGCGGCCAGGCCGCTGAGGGCGGCGAGCAGCCGCCGGCCGTGCCGGGTGCGTCTCTGCATGGTTCCTCCCGTGGTTCGCCGAGATGACGCGGCGATTGAAGGAGGAGGGCATACAAAGCGCATACAACCGCGGGCCGGACGGACGCCGGGATGGTGCGTCCGGCTGCCGCCAGGGGCCCTCGAGAAGGCCGGATTCAATTGAATCGGTAACCGGTGCGCCCGTAGTGGCGTTCACCTGCTTCGCGGCACATGATGGAGACATCCCACCCATATGGACGCCTGAGAGTTGCGGGTCCTCTCGGCTCCCACCCGTCCGCACGGGAATTGCACCTCAAGGACCGAGGCAAGTGATGTCGGTCAGACTCTCACTCTTCTCGAACAATTTTCCGGACCATTTCATCATCGACCGGACCAGCGGCGTCGACATCGCCAAGGTCGAGAACGACCTCGACCGCGACAACGCCACCTTCGAATGGACCGGCGGGCTGGGATTCGGCGAGACGGGGCAGCTCCTGCGCGCCACCGCCCCGCTGGGCTTCTGCCTGCGCATCGCGACGTTCGACGATTTCCGCATCCACAGCAAGTTCTTCACCGGGATCGACGACCCGGACGTCGCGGACGAGGTCCGCGCGGACTCGACGTTCGCCCTGGTAAGGGCGGAAATCGACCCGAATCATTTCTCCTTCCGCTCGGTGCGGTTCCCGAACCGCTTCATCCGGCACCGCGACTTCAAGCTGTTCGCCGAGCGGGTGAACACCCCTCCCGAGCTCCAGTCCGCGTGCTTCAGGTTCAATCCGCCCCTCGCGGACCAGTGAGTCCGGAAGCGAACCGGAGGATCCCATGTCAGTGCTCGCCAAACTGCTGGAGCTGACCGCTGCCAGCTGCCAGGACCGTGACGGGGAGGACGAGATCGTCATGAGCCGGGTGGGCGGAGTCCAGTTCTTCCCCACCAGCGGCACCGTTTCCATGCGCGAGGGCAGCACGGAGGAGCTGGACATCTTCGTGCCCGTCTTCGGCGACGTGCGACTCGCGCTGCACGAGGTGGACCGGGGCTCCGGCATGCCCGCACGTCTCGTGGGCACCGTTTCCATCAGTCCCGACGAAGCGGGACGCGGAACGATACGGAAGAAGTTCGAAGGCGCCGGGGCCCTGTACGAACTGTCCTATGTGGTCAGCTGACACCCTTGACGCCATGAGCATAGAAGTCCGCCCGGCCACCGTCTTCGAGGACGTCCGCACGCTGCTCGGGCCCAAGTCGCCCGGCGCGAACGTCTGCTGGTGCCTGAGCTACCGGATTCCGTCCAGACTCAACAACGGACTGCGC
The DNA here is from genome assembly GCF_000478605.2 of Streptomyces thermolilacinus SPC6. GTDB lineage: Bacteria > Actinomycetota > Actinomycetes > Streptomycetales > Streptomycetaceae > Streptomyces > Streptomyces thermolilacinus. Next base: position 207,499 of record NZ_ASHX02000001.1, read on the forward strand.
GGGCCCTCCCGGGGCGCCTACGTGGCGGAACTGTGCCGCGCCGACCCGCCGCCGGGCGTCGTCGCGTACGACGGGGACGAGCCCGTCGGCTGGGCGGCCGTGGCGCCGCGCTCGGCGACGTCCTTCGCCCGGAACCGCAAGATCCCGCACATCGACGACCTGCCCGTCTGGTCGCTGTGGTGCGTCCGCGTCCGGCCCGGCCACCGGAAGCGGGGAATCTCCCACGCGCTCATCGCCGGCGCCGTGGAGTTCGCCCGCGCCCATGGCGCGCCGGCGGTGGAGGCGTACCCCCTCGACAACGGTGGCGCCCGGGTGGATCTGACGATGGCCTACGCCGGGCTGCGGAAGAACTTCGAACGCGCCGGGTTCACCCACGCCGCCGACACGACCTCCGTCCTGGCCGGGCACCCACGGGTCCTGATGCGACTCGACCTGCGCCGCTGAGGCCCGGCACCGGGGTTGCCCGGCGGCGCGTTCACCCACGCGGGTGTGGTGGGACGAAGGCCCGCCGGGCGGCTCGTACGGCCCGTACGATGGCCGAACGGCTCCGGTGCCGGGGCCGGGATCACCCCCGCGCGCGGAGAGGGCCACGCCTGTGACGATGCCGCCGGACGCCGAGAAGTGGCCGCCGAGTTACCCGCCGAAGACCCCGCCGCCGCCCAGGCGTCCCGTCGAACCGCCCCGCCCGGAACGGCAGGAGGCGGCGGTCGTCGCCGTGAGGCCGGCGGTGCGGGTCCGGATCGCGAACCGGCGCGCCGGGAACTGGACGTTCGACACGGCGCCGTGGGCGGCGTCCTCGACGCCGACGCGCGCGGCCGGCGCCGTCCTCGACCGCCTGCGGTCCTGGGGGTACGGCCTTCCCGATCAGCATCCCGTCGCCGGGGTCACCGCCCGGCTGGTGCGGGCCGCCGTCGCCGACGGCGGGCGCCGCGCCAGCGTCCACCTCGCCGACCGGGACGACGACGGCCAGGTCGTCGTCCTCGTCCTGTCCCACGAGCCGTCCCGCACGCCGGAGGACGACGGGCTGCTGCGGGAGGTCACAGGGCTGGGCGCGGTGTCGGCCGGTACGGAGAGCAGCCGCGACGACGGGGCGCGGCGGCGGTGGGCGGTCGTGGAGGTGTGACCCGGAGCGCGTGCGCCGGTTCCCCCTGGGCCCCGAGTCCCCGTCCCCGGCCGGCCCCGAGCCCGGGCTCCCGCGCTTCGCACGGCCGCCGCCCCTGACCGTCCACCCCGTGCCGGTCCCGCCCCGCCCCGGTGGGGGGCGCAGACGGGGCGGGACCGGCACGGCCCCGCAGGGACCGGCACGGCACCCGCGGGGGCGGTCCGGGTCGCGGCGGCGGGCTCAGGTGTCGGCGGCGGCCATGAGGGTGAAGGAGTGGCCCGCCGGGTCCGCGTACGTGCGGACGTCACGGAAGCCCGTCGTGTCGTTGGCCTCCACGGGCCGGGCCCCCAGGCCCACCGCCTCCCGCTCCGCCTCGTCCATGTCGGCCGCCGCGACCAGGATGTACAGGTGGGCCTGCTGGGAGTCGTCCGGGCGCGGCCAGCTCGGCGGGGCGTACCCGTGGTCGCGCCGGATCGCCAGCCGTACGCCGTCGTGGCCGACGACCTCCACGTAGTCGGGGTCGGGGCAGCGGCGCACCTCGGCGCCGAGCAGGCCCGCGTAGAACTCCGCGAGCGCCTCCGGCTCGGAACAGTCGAGGACCAGGACACTTCTCTTCGCTACCGTCATGGCTCCCTTCTGCCCCCCGGGCTGCCGCAACACGCCTACCGTGGCGGCGAGTTGCGGCCCCGTAGCGGCGACTGGGCCGGCCCCCGCGTACACCGCGCCCCCTCCCCACCCGCGGCCTCCGCCCGCACGGTGGTGTCCGAAATGGATGAAAACGGCATCTGTGGGCATCCGGGGAGCGAGAGCGCCGGTCGGCACCCGGCCACCGGCATGACCTTGCGAGGAGCCGCTATGCCGAGTCTGCTGGACACCGGTCTGGCCGGTGGTGTGCTGCGGCTCGCCCCGGGCGTCTACGCGCCGCAGTCCGACACGTTCCTCCTCAGGGACGCCATCGAGCGCGAGGGGCTGCCGCCCGGCGCGGAGGTGCTCGACGTGGGCACCGGCAGCGGGGCGCTCGCCCTGGCCGCCGCGCGGCGGGGCGCCCGGGTCACCGCGATCGACCGTTCCCGACGGGCCGTGCTCACGGCCCGGCTGCACGCGGCGCTCGCCGGGCAGCGCGTCCGGGTCCTCCGCGGCGACCTGCTGGAACCCGCGGCGGGCCGCCGGTACGACCTGATCGTGTGCAACCCCCCGTACGTGCCTTCGCCCCGGAAACGGCCGCCCCGGCGGGGTGCCGCCGTCGCCTGGGACGCGGGTCCCGACGGCCGCGCGGTCATCGACCGGATCTGCGACGGCGCCCCCGCGCTGCTGCGGCCCTCCGGTGTCCTGCTGCTGGTGCAATCGGCGCTGAGCGGCGTCACGCCCACCATCGAGCGGCTGGAGCGGGCGGGGCTCAAAGCGGCCGTCGTCCGGCGCAGCGTCGTGCCGTTCGGCCCCGTGCTGCGCGAGCGCTCCGACTGGCTGGAGCGGCGTGGCCTGATCGAGCCCGGCCAGGAGAAGGAAGAGCTGGTGATCATCCGTGCCCACCGCCCCTGACGAGGAACGTCCGCGCACGGCCCGTGACGAGGAACCCGCCGCCGAGCCCTGCCGGGTCACGGTGACCAAGGAGGGCCCGCTGCTGCTCGACGGCCCGGTCGAGGTCGCCCTCGACGACGGGACCGTCGTGCGGTCGGACCGCTTCACGGTGGCGCTGTGCACCTGCCGCCGCAGCCGCGCCTACCCGTGGTGCGACACGAGCCATCGCCGACGTACGAAGAGGTGACCCATGCAGGACCAGATCCGGCCCCCGGTGGACGACCGTCCGGAGGGCGAGCTGCCGCCCGCTCGCGGGCACGTCTCCCAGGGGGTGCTGGACGCGCTGCGCGGGCCGGTGGGCTCCCCGGTGCCCGGCCCCGCCTCCGTACGGGCCGCCGACCCCCTCGGCGACGACCTCCAGCTGGCCCTGTACCTCTGCTACGAGCTGCACTACCGGGGCTTCGACGGGGTCGCGCCCGCCTGGGAGTGGGACCCGGGGCTGCTGGCGCTGCGCCGGGCGGTGGAGGACCGTTTCCTCGCCGAACTGCGCGACCGGACCGAGGGGCGGCCGGACGTGGCCGACGCGCTGGAGGAGCTGCTGGTGGAGCCCGTCGACGGCGACGGCGTCTCGCACTACCTGCGGGACGAGGGCGAGCTGTGGCAGCTGCGGGAGTACGCCGCCCAGCGGTCCCTGTACCACCTGAAGGAGGCCGACCCGCACGCCTGGGTCATCCCCCGGCTGCGTGGCCGGGCCAAGGCGGCGTTCGTGGCGGTCGAGTACGACGAGTTCGGCGGCGGACGGCCCGAACGGGTCCACGCACGGCTCTTCGCCGACCTGATGGCAGACCTCGGTCTGGACACGCGCTACGGCCGGTACCTCGACCACGCGCCCGCCGAGATGCTGGCGAACGTCAACCTCATGTCGCTGCTGGGGTTGCACCGCGCTCACCGGGGTGCCTTGGTGGGGCACTTCGCCACGGTCGAGGTGACGTCGTCGCCCGGGTCGCGCCGTCTCGCCGAGGCCATGCGCCGTACCGGCGCGGGAGCCGCGGCCGAGCACTTCTACGCCGAGCACGTGACCGCCGACGCGGTGCACGAGCAGATCGTTCGCAGGGACGTGATCGGCGGGCTGCTGGCCGACGAGCCCGGCCTCGCCCCCGACGTGGCGTTCGGGATCGCCGCCACCGTCCACCTGGAGGACCGCCTCGGCACGCTCCTGCTGGATGCCTGGCGTGAAGGCGCCACGAGCCTGCGTAAGCCGCTCTGACCTGTCTGCACCCGTCGGAACCTGTCCGGCCCGTGGGTGTGCCTGCCGGGGCCCGGCGCGCGGTGTCGCGCGCCGGGCCCCGGCACAGGGGTGTGACCGGCTTCCTCCCGTCACCGCTCAGCCCGCCCATGCGGGCCCCCGCCACTGAGCAGCCACGGTCACACGGGCCCGCGAGCCGATCGGACGGCGCTCCCGGTAGGACGGCGGAACGCGCCGTGGCCCGCTCTCGACGGGCGAGAGCGGGCCACGGAAGGGGGCGCTGAGGCCCGTCTACCAGCGGTACCAGCGTCCGCGTCGGCCGCCGGTGCCTGCCGAGCGCATCACGAAGCCCAGCAGCCACACGACGAGCAGGATGACCGCGACCCACCACAGTGCTTCGAGCGCGAAGCCCGCACCGAAGAGGATCAGGACAAGCAGAAGAACGAGAAGAAGGGGAACCATGATTATCAGCCTCCGAACCCTCGTGTGCCCCGCCGCAAGACGCGTACACGTCCACTCCTCCAGGAGGTGGGGCGGGGCCGCAGGGGGCAGGCTGGCAGGTATGGACGCCGGTCCCCGGGGCAGTCGGTTGTCACGGGGCCGGGAGTCTCCGGCGGGCGCCGCGGGACGTTCGCGGACCGCCACCCGGCGCTCGCGCGCCGGGCGCCCGCCCCGGCCGTCGTACGAGAGGAGAGGTCATGCCCGGTCTGATGAACAGGATCAAGGAGTTCGGCCGCAGCCCGCAAGGACGGAGGGTGGCGGATTCGGCACGGCGAGCCGCCGCCGACCCGCGCAAACGGGAGCAGGCCCGGCAGCTGTTCGGCAAGCTGCGCGGCGGGCGCCGCTGAGCCCGGCCTATGACGGTCACCCGCACGGACGACGGCGTCCGTGCGGGTGACCTTTTTGTGCGGGCGGTCGCCTCGCGCGGGTGGCGCGTGAACGTGGGCGGCGGGCGGCGGGCCCCGGGCGTCGGACCTGGCGGGGAGGGCCTGCCACGGAACATTCGGAAGATCTTCGAAAGGCTGTCGGCGGGCGGGGCCGCTCCCTGAGACTCCTGGGTGTCGGCGGGTCCGGCGCCCCGAGAGGGACACGGACCCGGAGCCTCTTCGCAGGCAGGAGCCTCGTCATCATGCACGCCAGGAGGAGATCCCCCGCGGGACGGCGGCTGAGCCGGGGCGGGGCCGGGACGGGGCGTACGGTCCTGCAGGGGCTGCTGGCCGTCGTCGCCGTCGCCCTCACCGGCTGCACCGCCGGGCCGCCCCCGCAGCGGGCCGTGCCGGACGAGCCGAAGCCCGGCAAGGCGGCCTCGGCCACGGCCACCACGACGGCAGCGCAGCGGAGCCTGCTGCACAGGGCGGAACAGGAACTGCTGCGCGCGTGCATGGCCGCGGCGGGCTTCCGGTTCCGGCCGGTGCCGGAGAACCCGCTGCCCGAGGCACGCGACTTCCCGTACGTCGTCGACGACGTGCGGTGGGCGCAGCGGTACGGCTACGGCAGCGGGCTGAGGCATCGGGCCGAGCGGCTGCGCGACGAGGACCCCAACCGGGTGTACCTGCGCGGCCTGCCCGCCGAACGCCGCCGTGCCGCCGTCGCCGCGCTCAACGGCACGCCCGGCGGGCCGGGGCTCCGGGCCGAGCTGCCCGGCGGCGCCGTCATCGGCCACAGCGGCGACGGCTGCCAGGTCGCGGCCTGGCGGGACCTGTACGGGGAGGTGGAGCGCTGGTACGCGGCCTCCACCCTCGTGGACGGCCTCGGCGCGATCCGGCAGCGGCGGGTCCTCACCGACCCGCGTTTCCGGGCCGCCGTGCCGGGCTGGGCCGACTGCATGCGGAGCCACGGGACGCCGTACGAGAAGCCCGGCGACGCGCGAGCCGCGTTCCTCGGCCCCGGGAACGGCACGGACCCGGCGCGGGAGATCCGCACCGCCGTCCAGGAGGCGCGCTGCGCGGACAGCAGCGGCCTGGCCGCGCTCGCGCGGCGCCTCGACCGCCGTCACGACGAGGAGCTGCGCCGGGAACACCGCGCCGCCGTCGAGCAGGTGGAGCGGCTCCGGGCCGCCGCGCTGCCCCGGGCACGCGCCGTGCTGGCCCGCTGACGGGCCGCACCCTCCGTTCTCCCGCGCCCCGGCGCGGGCAACACCGCACACCGCACGCCCCGCACGACGCAAGACACCCGCATGCACCCGAGATCCACACGCAGAGGAGACATTCCCATGTCCAAGTACCGAGGAACGGTCCTGTTCGCCTCCGCCCTGGCGGTGGCCGCGCTGGGCCTTGCCCCCACCGCCGCCCAGGCACAGGACAAGGCTCCGTCGGCCCCGGCCGTCGCGGTGCCCGCCGGTGCCGACGCGGCAGCGGCGGACGGCAACCTGTACGCCTGGGAGCACTCGTGGAAGGGCGGCCGCCAGGCCACCTGGGTCGGCAACAGCTCCAACTGGACCGACCGCAACATGCGCAACCAGGCCTCGTCGGTGCACAACAACGGCTACGCCGGCGCGTACGACGACGTGCTGCTGTACTGGGACGCCAACTACGGCGGTGCCGCGTACTGCCTGCGCAACGGCAACTACCTGATGGACATGCGCTACGACCACTTCCCGTACAACGGCGCCGGTGGCGGCCAGGCCATGAACGACAACATCTCCTCTCACCGCTGGGTGGACTACTGCGCCAACTGACGCGCGGCACGACCCGGCCCCCGCCACGGCACGACCGTGGCGGGGGCCCGCTCGTGCCGGGGCGGCCCGGGAGGTTCAGCCGCCCGCCGCCGCCAGATGGCGGCGCAGGCTCAGCGGGCGCATGTCCGTCCAGACCCGGCCGATGTGGTCCAGGCACTCCTGGCGGGAACCGGTCGTGCCCTCGGCGTGCCAGCCCGCGGGCAGCGGGCGGTCGGTCCGCCAGATCGAGTACTGCTCCTCGTCGTTGAGCACCACCTGGTACTCCTCGGCCCGGTACTCCTCGCTGTCGCTCATCTCGCTCGGTCCTCCATGGCTCGGGTCGGTAGACGGGCCCAGCGTGGCGCCGCCGGCGACCGGCCGACAGGGACAAACGCGCAGCAGCACCGGCGGTGTGCCGTGCGGCTCCTTCCCTGGTGGGTGCGCGGGAGGCCCGGCAGTGTCGGCGGGGCCACGAACCAGGCCCTCCTCGGAAGGAGTTCCGCCATGCCGGACATGCCGGAGACCGTTCAACTGCCCGTCGGGGGGTGGCGCCTGTGGGAACACTTCGCGCTGCGGGGGCCGGGCTTCCCGGCCGGTGGCGTGCTGCGGATGGCGCCCCCGGGCCTGGCGGAGGCGGCCGACAAGTTCCTCCCGGGCGGTGAGCCCGCCGGGCCCGAGTGGGAGGCGTTCACGGAGGACTTCGACGCGGGTGCCGTCCGCACCGCTGAGCTGCTCCAGGAGATCGCGGCGAGCCCCCGCTTCCGGGCGGCGGTCGCCTGGCAGAACCCGGCCGTGCTGCGCACCGGGGTGGCGCCGTTCCTGGCGTGGACGCCGACGGCGGCGGGACGGACCAGCATGCCCCGGCAGCGGGAGGAGCTGGTCGCCCACTACTGGCAGCGGTTCTGCGTCAAGAACGACACGATCGGCTTCTTCGGGCCCGTCGGCTGGGGCCGCTGGGACCTGGGCCGGCAGGATATCGCCGTCGATCCGGGCAGCGGGTTCCTCGCCGACTCGCGGGTGTACTTCTCCAGTTGGGCGATCGACGCGCTGGCCCGTTCGCTGGACGCCGACCCGGCGCTGCGGGCGTGGATACCGCCGCGCCGCGTCCCGTTCGCGCGGATCGAGGACGGCGCGGTGCGCGTGCCGGGGCGGCGGCCGCAGTCCGTGACGGCGAAGGACCTGGCGGTGCTGGGTCTGTGCGACGGGACGCGTACGGTCGCGGAGATCGCCGGAGCGGCCGGGCTGTCCGCGGCGGAGGCGGAGGAGTCCGTACGGGCGCTGGTGGCGGGGCGGTGGGTGCACTGGCGGCTGGAGGTGCCGTCCGGCACGTACCCGGAGCGTGAGCTGCGGGCGATCCTGGAGCGGATCGGTGACCCGGCGGTCCGCGAACCGGCCCTTGAGCGGCTGGCCGTGCTGGAGCGGGGCCGCGACGCGGTGGCGGCGGCCGGGACGGACGCCGAGGCGCTGACGGCGGCGCTCGGGGCGCTGGAGGCGGACTTCGCGGCGCTCACCGCCACGGAGGCGCAGCGCGCGAAGGGCGCGAAGACCGCGCCGTGCCGGGGTGTCGTCTACTCCGACTGCCGCCGGTCGGCGACGGCGGTGCTCGGCAGGGGGCTGCTGGACGAACTCACCCCGCTCGCGCTGTGCCTGACGGCGGCCCGGTGGATGACGAACCGGGTGGCCGGGCGCATCCGGGGCCGACTGCGGCCGGTGTACGAGCGGCTCGCCGCGGACGGGGACCGGGTGGACCTGGCGTCCCTGTGGCTGGCGTGCCTGCCGTCGCCGCACCCGAACGCGGAGGAGGACGTGACCGCCGTCCAGGCGGAGCTGCGGGCGAAGTGGGCGCGCCTTTTGGAGGTGCCCGAGGGGGCGCGCCGGGTGCGGCTGTCGTCGCGGGAGCTGGCGGAACGGGTACGGGCCGAGTTCGACGAGCCGGGCACGGGGTGGTCGCTGGCCCGGTACTTCAGCCCGGACGTGCTGGTGCTGGCCGAGGACGCGGACGCGGTGGCGCGCGGCGACTTCGAGCTGCTGCTGGGCGAGATGCACTGCGCGCTGAACACGATGGGCGCCTCGCTCTTCGTGCACCAGCACGCCGACCGGGACGCGCTCGTGGCGGAGACGTCCCGTGACTTCCCGGGGCCCCGGCTGCTTCCGATGCTGCCGAAGGAGCTGCCGCTGAAGTGGTCCACGCGCAGCAGGCCGTCGCTGGAGCGGCCGGAGGACTACCACGTGGCGCTGGTGGACCACACGGGCGACCCGTTCCGTCAGCGCACGGTCCTCGCCGCCGACGTGACGGTGGAGGACCGGGACGGGGCGCTGGTGGCGGTGCTGCCGGACGGTGCCGTGTACGACGTCCTGGACGTGTACGCCAACACGCTGACGCAGCGGGTCATGGACCGGTTCACGCTGCGGCCCGAGGGCGACCACACGCCGCGCGTCAGCATCGACCGGATGGTGGTGGCGCGCGAGACGTGGACGCTGCCGGTCGCGGAGATGGGCTTCAGCGACGACAAGTCGGAGGCGCGGCGGTTCGTACGGGCCCGCGCGTGGGCGCGGGAGCGGGACCTGCCCCGGTTCGTGTTCGTCGTGTCGCCGACGGAGCCGCGCCCGTTCTACGTGGACTTCGACAGCCCCGTGTACGTGAACATCTTCGCCAAGGCTGCGCGCAGGCTGGCCCGGAAGGACCCGGGGGCGCGGCTGGTGGTGAGCGAGATGCTGCCGACGCCGGAGCAGGCGTGGCTGACGGACGACGAGGGCCGGACGTACACGTCGGAGCTGCGGTTCGTCGCCGTGGACCAGACGGTGACCGGCCTGGCCGACGGGGGTGTGTGATGCGGACGTTCGTGGACGAGATCGCCGCGCACGCCGCGCGGGAGCCGGGCCGGGTGGCGGTGAGCACGCCCGGCGGGGAGCTGACGTACGCGGAGCTGACCGCCCGGATCGACGCGCTCGCCGGGACGCTCGCCGCGCGGGGGGCCCGCGCCGAGACCGTGTGCGCGGTGGCGGTGGCGCGCGGCGTGGACGCGGTGATCGCCGTGGCCGCCGCCGTGCGGTGCGGGGCGGCGTTCCTCACGCTGGACGTGGAGCAGCCGCCGGCCCGGCTGGCCGCGCTGGTCCGCAGCGGCGGCGCCGACCTGCTGGTCACGACGGAGGCGCTCGCCGACCGGCTGCGGCTGCCGGTGCCGGGACGGCTCGTGCTCCTGGACCGCCCGGAGCCTGGCGACGCGGGCGGTACGCCTCCGGGAGGGCCGCCGGACGGTCGGGCGCTGGCGTACGTCAGCCACACGTCCGGCTCGACCGGCGAGCCGAGCCCCGTGCTGGTGGAGCACCGGTCGCTCGACTCCTATCTGCGGTTCGTCGCCCGGGACTTCCGGCTGGGCCCCGACACGGTGGCGCTCCAGGTGGCGCCGCTCGGGTACGACGCGTCCGTACGGGACACGTTCGCGCCGCTCCTCGCGGGCGGGCGGCTGGTCGTGGTGCCCCGGTCGGCGGTGCTGCGCCCGGACGAGTTCGGCGCGGTCGTACGGGAGCACGGGGTGAACGCGCTGCTGAGCGTGGTGCCGTCGTTCCTGGCGTTCCTGGCGGGCCGCCCGGACGGGGCGGGGCTGCTGGAGGGCGTACGGCTGGTGGTGAGCAGCGGGGAGTCGCTGCGCCCGTTCCTGAGGGCGGGCGGCCGGGCGGTGGTCGAGGACCGGCTCGTCAACCAGTACGGGCCGACGGAGTGCACGATGACCTCGACCCGGTACGACGTGCCGGCCGATCCGGTGACGGACGCGGACATCGTCGGGACGCCCATCGACGGGGTCGTCGTCCGGCTGCTCGACGAGGACCTGCGGCCCGTGCCGGAGGGCGCGGTGGGCGAGGTGTGCGTCGGCGGGGTCGGTGTCGCCCGCGGCTACCGGGGCCTTCCCGCCCGTACGGCGGAGTGCTTCGTGCCGGACCCGGCGGGGCCGCCGGGGGCGCGGCTGTACCGGACAGGCGACCTCGCCTCCGACGGCCCGGGCGGGCTGCGGCTGCTGGGGCGCCGGGACCGGCAGGTGAAGATCCGCGGCTACCGGGTGGACCCCGCCGAGGTGGAGGGCGCGCTGCTGGCGCACCCCGGGGTCACCGGGGCGGTCGTCACGGCCGCCGAGGACGGCCAGGGGCGGGTGTACCTCGTCGCGCACGTCACCGGGGACCTGGACGGCACGGGCAACGGGGCGCTGCGGGCGCACCTCGCGGCGACGCTGCCGCCGCACCTGATGCCGCGCCGGTTCGAGCGGCTCGCGGAGCTGCCGACGACCCGCAGCGGCAAGGCGGACCGGCGGGCCCTCGCGGACGCGGTAGCCGGCGCGGGCGGCCGCGCGGGCGGCCCCGTGCGAGCGGCGGACGCGGCGGGTCACGAGAACGCGGCGGCGCTCGCGGAGGTGCGGTCATGACGGCGTACCGGGGCGGGCTGACCTCCGCCGACGTGGAGCGCGCGGCCGGGCGGATCGCCCGGTACGCGCGGCGCACCCCGCTGCTGCCGGGTCTTCCGGCGCCGGGGCGGCGCAGGGGCGGCTGGGGGCTGCTGCTGAAGGCGGAACACCTCCAGCACAGCGGGTCGTTCAAGCTGCGCGGCGCGGCGAACGCGGTGCTGGCGCTGGGCGCCCGCGCCATCGTGACCGGCTCCTCCGGCAACCACGGGATCGCCCTGGCGCGGCTGGCCGCGCCGATGGGGGTGCGGGTGACGGTGGTGCTGGCCGCCGGGACGAGCCCCGCGAAGGCCGAGCGCATCCGCGCGCTGGGCGGGCGGACGGTGAGCGTGCGGGGCGGTGTCGCCGAGCGCGAGGAGCGGGCCAGGGCGCTCGCCGAGGAGACCGGCGCGGTTCTCGTGCCGTCGTCGGACCACGAGCTGGTCGTCGCGGGGCAGGGCACGGTGGCCCGCGAGATCCTCGCCGACGTGCCCGACGTGCGGACCCTGTACGTGCCGGTCGGCGGCGGCGGGCTGCTGGCCGGGGTGTGCCTGGCCGCCCGCGACCACCCGGTGCGGATCGTGGGCGTCGAACCGGCGGGGACACCCCGGTACGCGCGGTCCCTGGCGGCGGGCCGGCCGCTGCGGCTGCCGCCCTGCGACACGGTGGCGGACGGACTGCGGGCGCAGGCGCCCGGCGAGGTGCCGTTCGCGGTGGTACGGGACCGGGTGGACGACCTGGTGGCCGTGACCGACGCCGAGATCCTCACCGCCACGGACCGGCTGCGCCGCCTGGGCGTCGAGGCGGAGCCCAGCGGGGCCGTCGCCCTCGCGGGGGCGCTGCGCGCGGGACGGCTGCGGGAGCGTGCCGTCGCCGTCGTGTCCGGCGGCAACACCCTGGCGGCCCTGACCGCCCGCACGGACCTGGCGGACCCGACCGGCCCCGCCGATCGCGCGGGCCCCGCGGACCGCACCGACCCGATCGGCTTCACCGCCCGTACGGACCTGGCGGACCTGACCGGCCTGGCCGACCGTACGGGCCTCACCGGCCGAACGGCCCTGACAGACCTGATGAATCCGGCCGGCCTGACGTACCCGGCCGACCGTACCGAGCCGGGCGGCGGCGCCCGGCGGACCGCGCCGACCGGCGCACGTCCCGAACTGGAGGAGACCCGATGAGCGAGACGACCACCACCCTGACCGCCCCCGCCCCCGCCTACGCGCCCACCCCGACGGCCGTCACCGCCATGAGTGCCGGCGCCGTCACCGAACTGCTCGTCGGCATCTACCGGGAAGCCCTCGGCGCGCCCGGCCTGGACGAGCAGAGCGACTTCTACGAGAACGGCGGCGACTCGCTCACCGCGTTCCAGGTGACCGCGCGGCTCCAGGACGCGCTGGGCGTGGACGTGCCCGTGGCGCTGGTCTTCGCCTACCCGACGCCGGCGGACCTCGCCGACGTCGTCCACACCGACCTGATCGAGGGGTGAGGACCGTGGCGGAGACGGACGACGGGGGCGGCGTGCCGCTGCCCGGCGGGCGGTGGCGGCTGTGGGAGCAGTTCGCCCTGCGCGGGCCCGGCTTCCCCGCCGACGGGGTGCTGCGCCTGGCCCCGGCGGGGCTCGCCGAGGCGGCCGACAAGTTCGCGGGGGACGACACGGCGGTCCTCGCGCCGGACGACCGGGAGTGGACGGACTTCGCGGGGCTGTTCGCGCAGGCCGCCGTGGAGACCGCGCACCATCTCCAGGACATCGCGCGGACACCGGCGTTCCGGGAGGCCGTGGCGTGGCAGAACCGCCCCGTGCTGGCCTCCGGGGTGGCGCCGTTCCTGGCGTGGACGCCGACGGCGGCGGGACGGACCAGCATGCCCCGGCAGCGGGAGGAGCTGGTCGCCCACTACTGGCAGCGGTTCTGCGTCAAGAACGACACGATCGGCTTCTTCGGGCCCGTCGGCTGGGGCCGCTGGGACCTGGAAGGGCCGGGCGTTGCGGTCGATCCCGGCGAGGGTCTGATCGCCGCGACGGAGGTCTACTTCGCCGGGTGGGCGATCGACGCCCTGGCCGCGCGGATCGACGCCGACCCGGCGTTGCGGGAGTGGGTGGCGCCGCGCAGGGTGCCGTTCGTTCGGGTGTCGGACGCTGAGGTGACCGTGCCGGGCCGTCCGGCGCGGAGCGTCGGCCCCGAGGCCGCCGCCGTGCTGGGCCTGTGCGACGGGCTGCGGCCCGTACGGGACATCCGCGCCGCGCTGCCCGGCGTGGACGTGCCGGCCGTCCTCGCGGACCTCGTGGCGCGCCGCTGGGTCGTGTGGAAGCTGGAGGTCCCGGCCGGTGCCCACCCGGAGCGGGCGCTGCGGGCCTGGCTCGACGGCGTCGGCGACGCGGAGGCGCGCGGCCGCTGGCTCGCGGCGCTGGACACGCTGGAGCGCGGCCGCGACCGGGTGCGGGCGGCCGAGGGTGCCGACGACGTGGTGGCCGCGCTGGCGGAGCTGGAGGGCGGGTTCGCGGCGCTCACGGAGACGGCGGCCGTACGGGAGAAGTCCGCGGGTACGGCGCCGTGCCGGGCCGTCGTGTACGCCGACTGCCGGCGGGCGGCGACCGTCCGGGCGGGGCGGGCCGTGCACGAGGCGCTGGCGCCGCTGGAGCCGCTGCTGACCAGCTCGGGGTGGCTCACCGCGCGGCTCGCCGACGCGGTGATGGCCGAGGCGCGGGGGGTGTACGAGCGGCTCGCCGAGGACGGGCCGGTGGACCTGGCGTCGTTCTGGTTCGCCTGCATGCCGGTGCTGCACGGCACGGCGCGAGCGCGGGCCGACGCGCTCCAGCGGGAGTTCCGCGACCGGTGGGCGTCCGTCCTGGCCGTGCCGCCCGGCGCCCGACGGGTGCACAGGTCCCTGGCCGACATCGCGGGGCCGGTCGCGGAGCACTTCGGCACCGGCGGGGGCGCCCCTCCGGGGGCGGGGTGGACGGCTGCGCGGTACGTCAGCCCGGACGTCATGGTCGCCGCGACCGGTGTGGACGCCGTCGAGCGGGGCGACTTCGAGCTGGTGCTGGGCGAGCTGCACCTGGCGGCCAACACGCTCGGCGCGTCCCTCTTCGTCCACCAGCACCCCGACCCCGGCGAACTGGTCCGGCTGACCGGCCGCGACCACCCCCGGCCGCGCCTGATGCCGCTGCTGCCGAAGGAGCACCGGTCGCGGCTGTCGGCCCGCACCCGGCACGCCCTGGTCCGGCCGGACGACTACCACGTGGCGCTGGTGGACCTCACGAGCGGCGCAGGCCGTCCCCGTACGGTCCTCAGCGCGGACGTGACGGTCACCGAGCGGGACGGGGAGCTGGTGGTGGTCCTGCCGGACGGCGCGCGGTTCCCCGCCGTGGACGTGTTCGCGCATGTGCTGACCACGCTGGCCATGGACCTGTTCCAGATCCTGCCGGAGGACGGCCACACGCCGCGCGTCACGGTGGACCGGCTCGTCGTGGCGCGCGAGACTTGGCGGCTGCCGGGGCCCGACCTGGACTTCGCCGACGAGAAGGACGAGGCACGCCGGTTCGTACGGGCCCGGCGGTGGCGTGCGCGGCACGGGCTGCCCCGGTACGTGTTCGTGGTGCTGCCGACGGAACCGCGGCCCTTCTACGTGGACTTCGACAGCCCCGTGTACGTCAACATCCTCGCCAAGGCCGTGCGCCGCATGGTCCGCAAGGAGCCGGACGGGCGGGCCGTCGTCACGGAGATGCTGCCGACGCCCGAGCAGGCGTGGCTGGTGGACGACCAGGGCCGGTCGTACACGTCCGAGCTGCGGTTCGTCGCGGTGGAGGAGGAACAGGGCTAGAGCGTCCGTGCGGGCCGCGAACGGCGGCGCGCCCGGCCGGGTTCCGGCGGGCGCGCCGCCGTCGGCGCTTGTCCGCGCCGGTGCGGACATCCGCGTACGAGGGATTGTGCGTCCGCGTGCTTGTGCGTGGGCTGGCTTGTGCGTGCGCGGGCTTCTGCGTGTGCGGCTGCGTCTTCTTCCCTACTGGGCGCGTGCCGCAGCCGCGAGGGTGGAGGAAATCCACCGCTTGGAGGCCCGCAGTGAAGGTTGGCGCAGCTGTTCGCACCGTATCGTCCGCACAGCGGAGGCTGTGGTTCCTGGACCAGCTCAGCCGGGGTTCCGCCGACTCCCTGCTCCCGCTGGCGCTCCGCTTCCGCGGCGCTCTCGACATACCCGCCCTGGAGCGGGCGCTGGCGGGGGTCGTGGCCCGCCACGAGGTGCTGCGGACCCGGTTCGTCACCGTGGGCGGGGAGCCCGTCCCGCAGGTCGATCCGCCCGGCGCCTTCGCCGTCCGTCGGGTGGCGGCCGCCGGCGCGGACGATCTGTTCGCGCGGGAGCTGGCCCGCCCCCTGGACCTGGCGCAGGAGCCGCCGCTGCGGGCCGTCCTCGCCGAGACCGGCCCGGACGAGCACCTGCTGCTGGTCGTGGTGCACCACATCGCCGTGGACGGCTGGTCCTGGGACATCCTGCTGCGCGAGCTGACGGCCGGGTACCGGGGCGAGGAGGTCGCTCCGCCGCCGCTCCAGTACGCCGACTTCGCGCGGCTCCAGAACGAGCGGCTCAGCGGGCCGCGCACGGAACGGCTGCTCGGGTACTGGCGCGACCGGCTGACCGGCGCGGCCCCGCTGGAGCTGCCCACGGACCGGCCCCGGCCCCGCTTCTGGGACGGCGCGGGCGACGTGGTCCGCTTCGACCTGCCCGCCGGCCTGGTGGCCGGGGTGGACCGGCTGGCCCGCTCCCACCGGGCCACCCGGTACATGGTGATGCTCGCCGCGTACCAGGCGCTGCTGGCGCGGTACTCGGGCCGTACGGACATCGCCGTGTGCACGACGCTCGCGGACCGGGGCGACCCGAGGGCGGCGGACGTGATCGGACCGTTCGTCAACACGATCGTGCTGCGCACCGACCTGGCGGGCGACCCGTCGTTCACGGAGCTGCTGGGCCGGGTCCGGGCGGGGGCGCTGCGCGACTTCTCGCACGCGCAGGCGCCGTTCGACCGGGTGGTGCAGGCGGTGGGCGGGGCGCGGGACCTGTCGCGCCACCCGCTGGCGCAGGCGTCGTTCACGCTGCTCAACACCCAGCGGCCGCCGGAGCTGGGCGGGCTGGACGTGGAGCTGGTCCCGCCGCCGCTGCGGGGCACCCCGCTGGACGTGTTCCTGGACCTGGGGGCGCGGCCCGACGGGACGGTCGCCGCGCGGCTCCAGTACTCCACGGCCCTGTTCGACGCCGCGACGATGCACCGCTTCCGCGACGGGTACGTGGAGCTGCTGCGCGCGGTGGTCCAGGCGCCCGACGCGCGGCTGGCCGAGGCGGCGGGCGGACTGGCGCCCTTGACGGGGCCTGGCCGGACGGCGGCACCGCCAGCGCCGTCACCGCCGGCCTCGCGGACGGGCGCCGAACCGGCCGCCGGGGTGCCGGGCGGTGCCGTACCGGCCGACGCCGGCGCCGTGCCGTTCGCGGTGGCGGGGGACGCCGGCGCGGTGGCGCTCGTATGCGGGGGCGAGTCGGTCACGTACGGCGGACTCGACGCGCTGACCGGCGGCTTGGCCACCGCCCTCGTGGCGGACGGGGTGCGGCCCGGCGACCGGGTGGGCGTGCTGGTGCGGCGCGGTGTGGGCGCGGTCGCCGCGATGGACGGCATCTGGCGGGCCGGTGGCGTGTACGTGCCGCTCGACCCGGCGCTGCCCGAGGAGCGGCTGCGGTTCATGGTGGCCGAGGCGGATGTGCGGTGCGTGGTCGCCGACGCGTCCACCGCCGGTGCCGCGGCCGCGCTGGGCGTGCCGGTACGGCCCCTGGAAGGCGTACGGCCCGGGCCGGACGCGCCGCGTCACGTACCCGATCCGCGCGAGCTGGCGTACGTGATCTTCACCTCGGGTTCCACGGGACGCCCCAAGGCCGTGGGCGTCGAGCACCGGGCGCTGTCCGCCCATGTGGCCGCCGCCCGCGAGGCGTTCGGCGTCACGGGCGACGACCGGGTGCTGGCGTTCTCGTCCCTCTCGTTCGACGCCTCGCTCGACCAGCTGCTGCCCGCCCTGTCGCGGGGGGCGACGGTGGTGATCCGCCCGGACGAGCAGTGGCATCCGGCGCGGCTCGTCGAGGAGGTCCGGCGGCACCGGCTGACCGTGGTGAACCTGCCGCCGACGTACTGGGCCGAGTTGGCGCGGTCGCTCGGCGACGACGCGGCCGCCGCCCTGGCGTCGCTGCGGCTGCTGATCCTGGGCGGGGAGGCCGTGCCGCCGGGCCCGCTCGCCGCGTGGCGGGCGCGGGTGCCGCACGTGCGGGTGTGCAACGCGTACGGGCCGACGGAGACGACCGTCACGGCCACGACGTACGACGTGCTCCCCGGCGCGGACGACCCGCGCGACGTGGTGCCGATCGGCGGTCCGCTGGGGGCGCGGCGGGCGTATGTGGTGGACGAGCGGGGCGAGTCGGTGGGCGTCGGCGGCACGGGTGAACTCCTGCTGGGCGGGCCGGAGCTGGCGCGCGGCTACCTGGGGCGCCCCGCGCTCACCGCGGAGCGGTTCGTACCGGACCCGTTCGGCGGGACGGGCGGGCGGCTGTACCGGACCGGTGACCTGGTGCGGCTGCGGCCGGACGGGGAGCTGGAGTTCGCGGGGCGCGTGGACGACCAGGTGAAGGTGCGGGGCTTCCGGGTGGAGCTGGGCGAGGTGGAGGCCGTGCTGCGGGAGTGCCCCGGCGTGGTGGCGGCGGCCGTCGCGGCCCGGCCGGACGCGAGCGGCGCCCTGGGCCTGACCGGGTACGTGGTGACGGGCGAGGACGCGGCGGCGGAGCCGCGGCGACAGGCGGACGTGGGCGTGGAGCCCCGGGCGCTGCGGGCGTGGTGTGCGGCGCGGCTGCCGCACTACGCGGTGCCGTCGGAGTTCGCGGTGCTGGACGCGCTGCCGGTGAACACCGCCGGGAAGCTGGACCGTTCGGCCCTGCCGGCCGTGGGCGCGGGCGACCGGCCGGCGGGCGGGCCCGCCTACGTGTCGCCCCGTGACGCGACGGAACGGGTCGTCGCGGAGATCTGGGCGGAGGTGCTGGGCGTCGAACGCGTCGGCATCGACGACGGGTTCTTCGAGCTGGGCGGGCACTCGCTCCTCGCGACGATGGCCGTGTCGCGGATCGCGGAGCGGCTGGGCCGCGAGGTCGAGCTGCGCACGCTCTTCGAGAACCCGCGGCTCCGGGAGTTCGGGCCGCTGGTCGGCGCGGCACGGCGGGCGGCGTCGGGCGGCGGTGTGGTGGCGGTGGACCGGTCGGGGCCGCTGCCGATGTCGTTCGCGCAGGAGCGGATGTGGTTCCTGGACCGGATGTCGGACCGGGGCGACGAGTACGTGCTGTGGTACGCGTGGCGGGTGCGCGGTGGCCTGGACCGTACGGCCTGGCAGGGCGCCCTGGACGACGTGGTGGCGCGGCACGAGGTGCTGCGGACGGCGCTGGTCGAGGTGGACGGGCGCCCGGCGCAGCGGGTGCGCGGTCCGGTGGCGGTGCCGCTGGAGTGGCACACGGCCGGGGCGGGCGGCGGCACCGGCGCGGACGCCGGTCTGCGGGAGCTGGTGCGGGAGCGGGCGGCGGCGTTCGCGACGCGGCGGTTCGACCTGGCCGCGCCTCCGCTGCTGCGGGCCGGTGTGTGGGAGCTGGGCCCGGACGACCATGTGGCGGTCATCGCGTTCCACCACGCGGCGACGGACGGCTGGTCCAAGGACGTGCTGGTCGGCGAGTTGACCGCCTGCTATGCGGCGCGGCTGGCCGGTGAGCGGGCCGGCCTGCCCGAACTGCCCGTGCAGTACGGGGACTTCGCCGTGTGGCAGCGGCGCGCGGCGGAGGACGGGGCGCTGGAGGGGCCGCTTGACTACTGGGAGTCGGCGCTGGCCGGGCTGGCGCCGCTGGAGCTGCCGACGGACCGGCCGCGGCCCGCCGTGTGGTCCGGGCGGGGCGCGGCGGTCGAGGTGGATCTGCCGCCGTCGCTGGCGGCGGGTCTCGACGAGCTGGCCCGGCGGCACGGCGTGACCCGGTTCATGGTGCTGCTGGCGGTGGTGCAGATCGTGCTGGCCCGCTGGTCGGGGCAGCGGGACGTGGCGGTGGGCACCCCGGTGGCGGGGCGCGGCCAGCTGGAGCTGGAGCGGCTGGTCGGGCTGTTCGTGAACACGGTGGTGCTGCGCGGCGACCTGTCGGGCGACCCGTCGTTCGAGGCGTTCCTCGGCCGGGTCCGGGAGTCCGTGCTCGGCGCGTTCGACCACCAGGACGTGCCGTTCGAGAAGCTGGTGGAGCGGCTGCGGCCGGAGCGTGACGCGTCCCGCAACCCGCTGTTCCAGGTGATGTTCGACGTGCAGGAGAGCCCCGTCGGCGGGCCGCGCGCGGAGGGCCTGGACGTGGAGCCGTTCGCGCTGCCGTGGCGGTCGGCGAAGTTCGACCTGACGGCGACGTTCCTGCTGTACGCCGACCGGTTCGCGCTGAACGTCGAGTACGCGACGGACCTCTTCGACGCGGCGACGGTGACCCGGTTCGCCGGGCACGTGGGGCGCGTGCTGGAGTCGGTGCTCGCCGACCCCGGCCGCCCGGTGGGGCGACTGGAGATGCTGACCGGCGCCGAGCACGCGGAGCTGGTGGGCCCCGTGGACGCGGCGGCCCCGGCGGTGGCGCAGGTGCCGCCGTACGCGGTGGCGGGCGCGCCCGGGGCGGTCGCCCTGGTCTGCGGGGACGCGAGCCTGACGTACGGGGAGCTGGACGGCCTCGCGGGCGGTCTCGCCCGGGAGCTGGCCGACGCGGGGGCGGGCCCGGAGACGGCGGTGGGCGTGTGCCTGGGCCGGGGGCTGTGGTCCGTCGTCGCGATGGCGGCGATCTGGCGGGCGGGCGGTGTGTACGTGCCGCTGGACCCGCGCCTGCCCGAGGAGCGGCTGCGGTACATGGTGGAGCGGGCCGGGGTGCGGTTCGTCGTCACGGACGGCGCGACGGCCCCGCTGGCGGCCGGGCTGGGCGTGCCGGTCCTCGACGTCGACGCGGTCCGTCCCGACCCGGACGGGCCCCGGCACACGCCGACGCCCCGCGAGCTGGCCTGTGTCATCTTCACCTCCGGGTCCACGGGCCGGCCCAAGGCGGTCGGGGTGGAGCACCACGCGCTGGCGGCGCACGCGCTGACCGCGCGGGAGCGGTTCGGGATCACCGCCGAGGACCGGGTGATGAACTTCGCGTCGTTCTCGTTCGACGCGTCGCTGGAGCAGGTCCTGCCCGCGCTGGGCGCCGGGGCGGCGGTGGTGATCCGCCCGGACGAGGTGTGGACGGTGGAGGAGCTGGCCGAGCGGGTCCGCGAGGCGCGGGTCACCGTCATGGAGGTGACACCGTCGTACTGGGAGGAGATCGCGGCCCGGCTCGACACGGTCGGCGACGGCCTGAAGGGGCTGCGGCTGGTCGTCACGGGCGGCGAGACCCTGCCGTCGGCGCCGCTCGCCCGCTGGTTCGCGTATCTGCCGCACGTGCCGGTCCAGAACACGTACGGCCCCACCGAGTCGGTCATCTCCGCCACCTCCCGGCTGGTGACGGGTCCCGTCGAGGGGCGGGTGCCGATCGGCACGGCGTGGGGGGCGCGCCGCCTGTACGTGGTGGACGCGTACGGCGAGCTCGCACCGGTCGGTGTGCCCGGTGAACTGCTGGTCGGCGGCCCGGAGCTGGCGCGGGGCTATCTGGGGCAGCCGGGGCTCACCGCGGAGCGGTTCGTCCCCGACCCGTTCGGCGGCGCGGGCGGCCGGCTGTACCGGACGGGCGACATCGTGCGGCGACTGCCGGACGGGGAGCTGGACTTCCTGGGCCGCACCGACCACCAGGTGAAGATCCGCGGGTTCCGCATCGAGCTGGGCGAGGTGGAGGCCGTACTGGAGGCGCACCCCGCGGTGCACGCGGCGGCCGTCGTCGTCCGCGAACTGCGCGGCGACCGGACGCTCGTCGGGTACGCGGCCGGGCGGGACCCGGACACGGCCGCGCTCGCCGAGTGGTGCCGGGACCGGCTGCCCGGCTACATGGTGCCGGCCGCGTTCGTGGTGCTGGACGCGCTGCCGCGCACGGTGCAGGGCAAGTGCGACACGGCCGCCCTGCCCGACCCGGAGCCGCCCGTGACGCCCGGGGCGGTGGCCCCGCGCACCCCGACCGAGCTGGTGACGGCGCAGGTGTGGGCCGAGGTGCTGGGCCTGCCCCAGGTCGGCGTGGACGACGACTTCTTCGCGCTGGGCGGGCACTCGCTGCGCGCCGTCGCCGTCGCGTCGCGGCTGCGGGCCGCGTTCGACTGTCCGGTGCGGGTGCGCGACCTGTTCGAGCACCCGACCGTCGAGCGGCTGGCCGCCGAGCTGGAACGGCGGCTCGTCGAGCAGATCGCCGCGATGAGCGAGGACGAGATCGACCTGTCGCTGACGGCGGACTACTGACCTCCTCCCCCGGCGGCGGGCTCACCCCGCCGGGACGGCCACGGGCGGCGGACTCACCCCGCCGCCGGGCCCCCGCACCACCCGCGCGGCCACGCGCGCCGCGCCCCCGACTCACGAGCACCGGCTGCCGACACGCCTGCTCACCGACTCTCCGATGGGACGGAACCCCTGATGACCACCGCACACGCCGAACGCGCCACCGCCAACACGACCGCACCCGCCGAACGCGCCACCACCAACACGACCGCGTCCGCGCCCGCCTCCAAGCTCTCCCCCGCCGCGCGCCGCCTCCTGGAGCGCCGTCTGCGCGGCCGGGCCGGGGCCGCGCCCGCCGGTATCCCGCGCCTCGACCCGCGACCGGACCGCGTCCCGCTGTCGGCGGCGCAGCAGCGCCTGTACTTCCTGCACCGCCTCGACCCGGACGGGGTCGAGTACCTGATGCCGGCGGCCTGGCGGTTCACCGGCCCGCTGGACACGGCCGCGCTCGACGGCGCGGTCCGCGACCTGGTCGGCCGCCACGAGCAGCTGCGGGTCGTGTTCACCGAGGAGGAGGGCGTCCCCGCGCAGCGCGTCCTCGACGGGGAGCCCATCGGCCTCGACGTGGTGGAGCTGCCCGGAGCCGTACGGGACGGGGGCGCCGACGCGCTCGCCGCGGCCGTGCGGGAGGTCGCCGCGCAGCCCTTCGACCTGGCGTCCGAGCCCGGGTTCCGGGCGGTGCTGCTGCGGGTCGCGGACGACGACCACGTGCTGGTCCTGGCCCTGCACCACATCGTGGCGGACGGCTGGTCGCTGGACGTGCTGCTGCGCGACCTGGCCGCGTTCCACCGGGCCCGCACCGAGGGCACCGACGCCGCCCTGCCGGCCCTGCCGATCGCGTACACGGACTACGCGGTGTGGCAGCGCGGCAGCGACCACGGCGACGACCTCGCGTACTGGCGGAGCACGCTCGCCGGGCTGACCCCGCTGGAGCTGCCCACCGACCGTCCGCGCCCCGCCGAACGCTCCTACACGGGCGCCCTCCACACGGTGGAGCTGCCCCCGGAGCTGACGGACCGGCTGCGGGCGCTCGGCGAACGCGCCGACGCCACCACGTACATGACGCTGATGGCGGCGTTCCAGGCGACGCTGGCGTTCCACAGCGGGCAGGACGACATCGCGATCGGCACCGTCGTCGCCAACCGGGAGCGGCCCGAGACGGAACAGCTGGCCGGGTTCTTCGTGAACACCCTCGTCGTGCGCACCGACCTGTCGGGCGACCCGACCGGTGACGAGCTGCTGGGCCGCACCCGGGAGAGCGTGCTGGGCGCGCTGTCGCACCAGTCGCTGCCGTTCGAGAAGGTCGTCGACGAGCTGAGCCCGGAGCGGGACCTCGGCCGCAACCCGCTGTTCCAGGTGCTGTTCACCCACACCCCCGCGTCGTCGGGCGCGTTCCGGCTCGGGGAGGCGGAGGGCGCGGTGTTCCCGATCGACCTGACGACCGCGAAGTTCGATCTGACCCTGGACGTGCTGGAGGGCGACGGGCGGATCGCGCTGCGGTTCGTGTACCGCCCGGACCTGTTCACCGAGGAGTCCGTGTCCCGGTTCGCCGCCCATCTGGTGGCGGTGCTGCGGGCGTTCGTACGGGTGCCGAGCGTGCCGCTCAGCGAGATGGCGCTGCTCACGGACGAGGAGATCGGCGAGCTGCTGGGCCCGGACGGCCCCGCCAACCGGCCCGCGCTCCCGGAGCCGGGCCCGGTGCGGGAGGCTGCCGCGCCGCGCACCGCCCTGGAGCGCTTCGCCGAGCACGCGCGCCGCGCCCCGGACGCCGTCGCCGTGTCGGGTGGCGGGCGGAGCCTGACGTACGGGGAGCTGGACGCCGCGTCGCGGGCGCTGGCCCGGCGGCTGCGGGCGGCGGGAGCGGGGCCCGAGCGGCTGGTCGGCGTGTGCGTCGGGCGCGGCCCGGAGCTGGCGGTGGCGCTGCTCGGCGTGTGGCGGTCGGGCGCGGCGTACCTGCCGCTGGACCCGTCGCACCCGAAGGCCCGGCGGGAGTTCACGGTGACCGACGCGGGCGTGTCCCTGGTGGTCGCGGGCGGCGCGGGGCGCGCGGCCGTGGAGGGGCTGCCGGTGGAGGTGGTGCCGCTGGAGGGCGCCCCTGACGACGGGGCCGACGGCGCGCACGACGGCTCGCTGGAGGACGCGCCGGGCGCGGACCGGCTCGCGTACGTCATCTACACCTCCGGTTCCACGGGCCGGCCCAAGGGCGTGGAGCTGACCCACGGGAACCTCGCCTGGCTGCTGGACGCCGCCGACCGGCACTTCTCGTTCGGCGCGGACGACGTGTGGACGCTGGTGCACTCCCCCGCGTTCGACTTCTCCGTCTGGGAGCTGTGGGGGCCGCTGACCTCGGGCGGGCGGGTCGTGGTGCTCACCGACGACGAGGTGCGCGACCCGGCTGCGGTGCTGCGGGTGCTGCGCGAGGAGCGGGTGACGGTGCTGAACCAGACGCCCGCCGCGTTCAAGGGGCTGCGGGCGCACATGGCGCAGTCCGGCGCGGTCTTCGCGGACCTGGCGCTGCGGACGGTCGTCTTCGGCGGCGACGCGTTCGACGCGCGGGACTACCGGGACTGGTTCACCGTCCCGGAGGGCGAGCGGCCGGCGCTGGTGAACATGTACGGGATCACCGAGACGACCGTGCACGTCACGTACCGGCTGATCACCGAGGCGGACACGGTGTCGCCGGTCACCTCGCCCATCGGGCGGCCGCTGGCCGGGCAGCACGGCTACGTCCTGGACCGGTTCCGGCGGCTGGTGCCGCGCGGCACGGTCGGTGAGCTGTACGTCGCCGGGGGCGGCGTGGCGCGCGGCTACCGCAACCGCCCCGAGCTGTCCGCCGAGCGGTTCCCCGCCGACCCGTTCGGCCCGGGCGGGACGCGCATGTACCGGACGGGCGACCTGGTGCGGGTGCTGCCCGACGGGGAGCTGGCGTACGTGGGGCGGGCCGACCACCAGGTGAAGGTGCGGGGCTTCCGGATCGAGCCGGGCGAGATCGAGACGGCCCTGCGCGCCCTGCCCGGCGTGGCGGACGCCGCCGTGGTGGCCAGGCCCGAGCCGCAGGGCGCCCGGCTGGTGGCGCACGTGGTGCTGACGGAGGGCCGCCCGCTGGACGCGGCGGACCTGCGGGACCGGCTGCGGCTGACCCTGCCGTCGTACATGGTGCCCGCGCTGTTCGTGCGGCACGAGCGGCTGCCGCTCACCGCGAACGGCAAGGTGGACCGGGCCGCGCTGCGGGCGGTGGCGGGTGACGCGGCCGCCGCGCCCGAGGGACACGTGCCGCCGCGCGGCGAGACGGAGGAGGCGCTGGCCCGGGTGTGGGCCGAGGTGCTGGGCGTGGAGCGGGTCAGCCGTACGGCGAACTTCTTCGACCTGGGCGGCGACTCGATCCTGGCGCTGCGGGTGATCGGCCTGGCGCGGTCGGCGGGCCTCGCGCTGACGGTGCCCGACCTGTTCCGGGCGCCGACGCTGGGCGACCTTGCGGCGATGGCGACGGCGGCCGACGGGGAGGCGCCGCCGCCGGTGGAGCCGTTCTCGCAGCTCGACCCGGCGGACCGGGCGCGGCTCCCGGAGGGCCTGGAGGACGCGTACCCGCTGACGATGCTCCAGGCGGGCATGCTGCACGAGATGCTCGCCGACGAGCGGCGCGGCGCCTACCACAACGTCACCGACCTGAAGATCACCGTTCCGGAGGGGTTCGGCCTGGCGGCGTTCCAGGCGGCGGTGGACGCGGTGGTGCGCGAGCACGGCATCCTGCGGACCTCCGTGGACCTCGTGTCGTACTCCGAGCCGCTCCAGCTCGTGCACCGCGAGGCGGCCCTGCCCGTCGGCTACACGGATCTGCGGGGCCTTCCCCGCGAGGAGCAGCGCGCGGCCCTGCGGCAGTACGTGGACGAGGAGTTCGGGCGGCGCTTCGACCTGGCCGCGCCGCCGCTGGTCCGCATCCACCTGCACCACCTCACCGACCACGAGCTGCGGCTCACCCTGACGGACTGCCATGTCGTCCTGGACGGCTGGAGCCTGACCTCGCTCATCGCCGACCTGCTGGACCTGCACCGGCAGGCCGTGGCGCACGGCCGGACGCCGAAGCTGCCCGCCGCGCCCCAGTTCGCGGAGTACGTGGCGCTGGAGCGGGCGGCCGTACGCGACGAGGAGGGCCTCGCGTACTGGCGCACGGCGCTGGACGCGCTGAGCCCGGTGCGGTTCACGCGGCGCGGCGACGGCGACGAGGGGGCCGCGGAGAGCGTGTACGAGACGAAACGCTCGTACAAGCGGCTCGCCGGGCCCGTCGGGCGGCTCGCCCGGCAGGCGGGCGTGCCGAGGCGGACGGTGCTGCTGACGGCCTTCCACCACCTGATGAGCCTGTACGCCGAGCGGGACGACAGCGCCGGGCACGCGATCGCCCTGGTCACCAACGGCCGGCCGGAGCTGCCGGGCGCGGACCGGATGCGCGGGCTGTTCCTCAACACGGTTCCGTTCGGCGTGGAGCGCCCGCGCGGCAGCTGGCTGGAGTACGTGCGGGCCGTGTTCGCGGCCGAGCGGGAGATGCTGCCGCACCGCAGGGTGCCGCTGGTGCGGCTGGCGGAGCTGCGGCCGGGCGAGCCGAGCCCCGTGCAGGCGGTGTTCAACTTCGTCAACTTCCACCGGCTGTCCGGCGACACGTGGGACGAGTCGATGGAGATCGCCAGGACCATGTTCCCGCTGCTGGTCAACGCGTCCGTGGACGGCTTCCAGCTGGACGCCGACCCCGCGTACGTGTCCCCCGCGACGGCGGACCAGCTAGCGGATCTGCTGTGCGGGGTGCTGGAGACGATGGTGTCCGCACCGGACGCGCCGGTCACGCGGCCCGCGCTGCGCGGTGAGGCGCGGCAGCGGGTGCTTGCCGGGGCGCGCGGCGCGGACCTGCCCGGCGACGGGCTGATGTTCCACGAGTGCGTGGCCCGGCACGCGGCGCGCACCCCCGACGCGGTGGCCGTCGCGCACGCCGCCGAAGAGGTCACGTACGCCGGACTCGACGGCGCGGCGGAGCGGTTGGCGGCGCGGCTGCGGACGCTGGGGGTGGGCCCGGAGGCGGTCGTCGGGATCTGCGTGAACCGGGGCCCGGACATGCTGCGGGCGGTGCTGGGCGTGCTCAAGGCGGGCGGAGCGTTCCTGCCGCTGGACCCGCAGCACCCGGTGGAGCGGCTGGCGTTCACGGCGCGGGACAGCGGCATGCGGGTGCTGCTCACGCAGTCGCCGCTGGCCGGGGCGGTGCCGTTCGACGGTCCCGTGCTGTGCCTGGACGACCCGGCGGTGTGGGAGCCGTCGGAGGTGCCGGTGGGCACGGCACCGGCCGTGACGCCCGACACGACCGCGTACGTCATCTACACGTCCGGCTCCACGGGCACCCCGAAGGGCGCGACCGTCCCGCACCGGGGCCTGACCAACATGCTGGAGGGCCAGCGGGACGTGGTGCAGCCGTCACCCGACGACCGGGTGCTCCAGTTCGCGTCGTTCAGCTTCGACGCGTCGGTCCTGGAGATGACCTGGGCGCTGGCCAACGGCGGCCGCCTGTGCACCGCCCCGAAGGAGGCCCTGCGGCCGGGACCCGACCTCGCGGCGACGCTGCGGGAGTACCGGATCACCGGCACGATGCTGCCGCCCAGCGCGCTAGCGGTGCTGGACGAGGACCGGTTCCCCGACCTGGCGGTGCTCCAGGTCGCCGGTGAGGCGTGCCCGGCGGAGCTGGCCCGGACGTGGTCCCGCGGCCGGCGCATGTACAACGTGTACGGGCTGAGCGAGACCTCGTCCTGGTCGGTCGCCGCCCGCCTCGCCCCGGACTGCCGCCGCACGCCCCTCGGCCGCCCGATCCGCAACACGCAGGTCCACGTCCTGGACGACGACCTCCAGCCGGTCCCGGACGGGGTGCCCGGGGAGATCCACCTCGGCGGGTACGCCGTCGGCCGGGGCTACCTCGACCGGCCCGCGCTGACCGCGGCGACGTTCGTCCCCGACCCGTACGGCGCGCCCGGCGACCGGCTGTGCCGCACCGGCGACATCGGCGTGCGGCGGCCGGACGGCCAGGTGGAGTGGCTGGGCCGACGGGACGGGCAGGTGAAGCTGCGCGGGTTCCGCATCGAGCTGGGCGAGGTGGAGCACGCCCTGCGGGAGCTGCCCGAGGTGCGGCAGGCGGTCGTCCTGCTCCGCCGCGACCTGCCGGGCGGCGAACCGGCCCTCGTCGCCTACGTCGTGCTCCGCGAGGGCTCCGGGGCGGGCGAGGAGGAGCTGCGGCGCGGGCTGCGGGCGCGGATGCCCGCGTACATGGTGCCCGCGTTCTTCGTGCCCCTCGACGACCTGCCCGTCAACACGAGCGGCAAGACCGACAAGCGGGCCCTGCCGCTGCCGTCGGCGGGACGCGAGCGGGGCGCCACCCCGTACGTCGCCCCGAGCACGGCCGCCGAGCTGCTGCTCGCGGAGGTGTGGCGCGGCGTCCTCGGGGTCGAGGAGGTCGGGGTGCACGACGACTTCTTCCGGCTGGGCGGCAGTTCCCTGTCCACCGTGCGGGTGGCCGCGCAGGCGACGGCGCGCGGCCTCCGGGTGACCGTGCGGGACCTCATCGAGGCGCCCACCATCGCCCAGCTGGCGTCCCGCGCCGGGGCGGCGGCCGCGGCGGAGGTCCGCTCCGAGGTGCGGCTGCGGGACGGGCAGGGCGCGCCGCTGTGGTGCGTGCACCCGACGGGCGGGAGTGCCGCGTGGTACGTGCCGCTGGCCCGTGAACTGCCGCCGGGGCGGCCGGTGCGGGCGTTCCAGGCGCGCGGGCTGCTGGGCGGGGTGGACCCGACGACGGTGGCCGGGATCGCCGCGAACTACGTCGCCGAGATCGCCGCGCACGGCTGGCGGGGCCCGCACGACCTGCTGGGCTGGTCGATGGGCGCCAACCTGGCGCTGGAGATGGCGACGCAGCTGCACGAGGCCGGGCACACGGTCGAGCCGCTGGTGCTGATCGAGCCGTACCTGCCGAACCCGGTGGCGGCCGAGCGGCTGGCCGGGGTGGGCCGCGACATGGTGAACGCGCTGGGCATGCGCGACCGGATCCGCGCGCTGGCGCCGTCCCCGGAGCGGGAGGCGGCCGTGGCGGAGCTCACCGCGCTGCTGCTGGGCGCGGGGATGAGCCCCAGCGAGGCGGCGCTCGTGGAGAACGCGCCGATCGAGGTGTGGCACTCGCTGCTGGTCGCGCTGGCCGGGTACCGGGTGCGCCCGTACCCGGGCCACATCCACCTGGTGGTGGGCAGCACGGCGGCCGGGCTGCCCGAGGACGAGCCGATGCCCGGCCTGGACGTCGGATACCGGACCTATGTCGCACGGTGGCGCGAGCTGGCGCTGGGCGGTCTGACGGTCCATGTCACGGAGGGGGACCACATGTCGATGATGTCCGAGCGGCTGATGCCCGCGACCGCCGCGCTGCTGGCGAGGATCGGGACGGGGGTCGCGCGATGACCACGACGACGATGCCGGCGGGCACGGGCCGCACGGGAGCGGCGACGGCCTGCCCGGTCACCACGGCCCCCAGCGGGCGGGCCACCACCTCGACGGCCACGGCCCCGACCGCGCCCGACACCACCGCGACGGCCGCGGCCCCGGCCCGCACGGCCACCGGCTGCCCGGTCACGGCGGCGACGGCCGCGGCCACGGCCCCGACGACGGCGGCACCGGGCAGGGCCTCGGCGGCCGGCACGGCCACGGCACGGGCCACGACGGCGGCACCGGGCAAGGCCTCGGCCACCGGCACCGCCGCGGGTGGCGCGCCCGCGCCGACGGGCTCCGCCGGGGCCCGCGCCGGGGGCTTCACCGAGCAGTACCTGCTCTCGCCCGCCGTGAACGCCGACCCGTACGGGTACCTCAACGCGCTGCGCGACCACGACCCCGTGTACTGGAGCGCGATGCACCGGGCGTGGCTGGTCACCGGCCACGACCACCTGATGCACTGCCTGCGCGACCCCGCCGTCTCGGCGGACCGGGTGCGGCCGCTGATGGACGCCGTCCCGGAGGGCGCCCGTGACGACGCGGAGCGGGCGTTCGGCATCCTGTCCCGCTGGATGGTGTTCAACGACCCGCCGCAGCACCGGCGGCTGCGGCAGGTGTTCCAGGACCAGTTCGCCGCCCGCGCCATCGGCCGCTACCGGGGGTTCGTGGAGCGGGCCACGCGGGCCATGGCGGACCGGCGGGCCGCGCCCGGGAAGGCCGGGGACCTGGTCGCCGACATCGCCCGGCCGCTGCCGGCGCTGGTGTTCGCCCGCTGGCTGGGAGTGCCGCAGGCCGACGCGCCGTCCTTCTGGTACTGGAACGCCCGCGTGGGCGACCTGGTGCTCGGCGCGGCCCAGGAGGAACGCGAGTACCGCACGTCCCTCCAGTCGCTGGTCAATCTGGAGGACTACCTCGCGGACCTGGTCCGGCAGCGCCGGGCGGACCCGAAGGACGACCTGATCAGCGCCGTGCTGGCGGGCGGCCGCGTCGGGACGTCCGTCAGCGAGGAGGAGTTCGTCGGGATGCTGACGCAGATGGCGTTCGCGGGCGGCGAGACGACGAGCAACCTCATCGCCAACACGATGCTGGCGCTGCTGACCCGCCCCGACCAGCTCGCGGCGGTCCGCGAGGACCCGCTGGCGCTGGTGCCGATGGCGGTGGAGGAGACGATGCGCTTCGACGGGCCGTCGAAGATGTCGATCCGTATCGCGGCCGATGACCTGGACCTCGACGGCAGGCCGGTACGGGCCGGGGACCGGCTGTTCCTGGTGACGGCAGCCGCCAACCGGGACCCGGACCGGTTCGCCGACCCGGACCGGTTCGACGTCCGGCGCGGCAGCGGCGGGCCGATGCACCTGGGCTTCGGGTTCGGCGCGCACTTCTGCGTCGGCGCGGCGCTGGCCCGGCTGGTCGCCGTGAGCGCGGTCGACGTGCTCGTGCGGGAACGCCCCGGCCTGGAACCGGCGGACGAGCCCCTGTCCTGGCAGCCGTCGCTGCTCAACCGCGCGTTGACGGCCCTGCCCGTCCGCTACTGACCACCCGCCGCCCGCACGGCGGCGTGACGAAGGGTTCGACATGGCGAACACTCTGACCAGCGCCGGGGCGCGGCTCTGGTCCCCCGCCCGGCAGCGGTCGTTCCGGCTGCTGTGGATGGGGCAGTCCCTGTCCCTGCTCGGGGACGGCTTCAGCTACATCGCGTTCTCGTGGATCACACTGAACCTCACCGGCTCGACGCTGAGCCTCGGGTACGTGCTGGCGTTCCAGGCGGTGCCCAGGGCGGTGCTGACGCTGGTCGGCGGGTCGCTCAGCGACACCTGGTCCAGCCGGACGCTGATGGCGTTCTCCAGCTGGGCGCGGGCCGCCCTGATGGTGACGGTGGGCTTCCTGGGCCTCGCCGGGTCCCTGACGGTGTGGATGCTGTGCGTGGCCGCGGCGCTGTTCGGCGCGGTGGACGCGTTCTTCCAGCCGGCCAGGGCGTCCATCCTGCCGACGGTCGTCGGGAAGGAGACGCTGGCGCCCGCGAACGCCCTGCTGGGGGTGGGCGCGAAGGTGTCGGCCGTGCTGGGCCCTGCGGTGGGCGGTCTGGTGGTGGCGGTGGCGGACGCGCCGGTCGCGTTCCTCGTGGACGGTGTCTGTTTCGCGCTGTGCGGGCTGTGCGTGGCGAGCATCCGGACGCTGCCCCCGGAGCCGAAGGAGGGCGGTGACGCGGGCGGGGCGGCCGCTCCCGCCGCCTCGCTGGGGGCCCGCATCCGGGAGGGCCTGCGCTACGCGTGGGAGGACCCGCGCATCCGCACGGTCCTCGTGGTGGACATGGCGGTGACGTTCTGCCACTCGGGGCCCTTCACGGTGGGCTTCGCGACGCTGGCGAAGATCGACCTGGAGGGCGGCTCCACGACGCTGGGTCTGCTCAACGGGGCCCTGGCGGGCGGGGCGATGCTCGGCGCCCTGACCGGCGGGATGGTGGGCGGCAGGCCGCGCGTCGGGCTGCTGATCGCCGCGCTGGCCGGGTGGCTCGCCGTCGGCATGGGCGTCCTCGGGACGGTCGGCAACACGGCGGCCGCACTCGGCACGGTCCTGATGATGGGCTTCGGCATCGGCTTCCAGGGCGTGTTCGGCGTCAGCTGGATCCAGCGGAACATCGACGGGTCGGTGCTGAGCCGGGTGATCTCCGTGGACATGGTCCTCGGGTACGCCGTCGCGCCGCTGTCGCTCGTCGTGTGCGGGGCGCTCGCCCAGTCGGGCACGGCGCCGATGTTCGCGCTGACGGCGGTGATCCTGACCCTGACGGCCCTGGGGGTCCTCGCCTCGCGGACGGTGCGGGAGATGCGCTGAGCGGGGCCGCGCCCCGGTACCCGGCACCGCGGACCGTACGCCCCCGAGCGGGGGCCGTACGGTCCGCGCGGCCGTACCCGGGGCCGTACGCCCGCGCGACCGGTCACCGCGCTCGTCGGCGGGCGCACGGCCGCACCGGCCGGCCGCACCAGAACCGCGCCGCGGGCCTCGGCGGGAACGGAGCCCTCAGGACGCGAACGACACCGAGAACTCGCACAGCGCCGCCCGGTTGGTGCGGCCGGTCTTCGTGCCCAGGCTGGCGATGTGCTTCTCCACCGTGCGGGGCGAGATGTAGAGCCGGTCGGCGATCTCCCTGTTGCCGAGCCGCTCCGGGAGCAGCTGGAACACCTCGTACTCGCGGACCGTGATCCCCAGCGCGCGCAGCTCCTCGGGGATGCGGCTGCTGCCGCTGCGGTGCTGGTGGACGGGGGCGCCGAGCCTGCGCAGGGCGGCGCGGCAGGCGTTGGTGACGGAGGGCACGGAGGTCTGGTGGAAGTGGTGCTCGGCGCGGCGCAGCCAGGCGACCGGCTCGCCCCAGCCGTGCGCGTGGGCGTCCTCGGACAGCAGCCGCAGCGCCAGGTGCAGCGCCGTCGGGTACGGCTCCGCGACCCGCAGCGCCTCGGTGGCGGCGGCACCGGCCTCGTCGGCGCGGCCCTCGCGGCCGAGCAGCACGGCGTCGGCGAACAGCACGAACTGGCGGTTCCACCGCATGCGTCCGGGCGCGGTCGCGGCGATCTCCTCCTGTTGGGCGCGCCCGGCGTCCCCGGCCAGCACGTCGAGGAGGACGCCGATGCCGTACCGGCCGCTCAGGTAGTACGTGCTGGGGTTGGCGTGCTCCAGGTCGGTCACGTCCCGCAGGGCCCGTACGGCGCCGTCGCGGTCCTCCTCCATGAGGGCGCAGAACGCGCGGGCGAGCCCGAGCGTCAGGGGCTCCTCCTGCGACCCGGCGCCGTCCCACTCGGCGAACGCGGCCAGCGCCCGGTCCATGGCGGCCCGGTCTGCCTGGTGGGCGGCGAGCGTCGCCTGGGCCATCAGCACGTACCGGCTGGCGGGGGCGAGGCGGAGGCGCTGGACGACGGCGAGGCACTCGTCGCCCGCGCGGCGGGCCGTGTCGAAGTCGCCGCGCAGGACGGCGTCGAGGACGAGGATGCCGTCGATCGTGTGGACGATGGTGGCCGAGCCGACCCGCAGCGCCTCGTCGCGGGCGGCGAGCAGCGGGGCCGTGCTGCCGTCGGTGAGCCAGTTGTTGCCGCCGATGCGGGTGAGGGCGTACATGCGCTGGAGGGGCAGGCGGTGCTGCTCGGCGGTGAGGAGGGCGGACTCCAGGAGGGCGGTCGACTCGTCGAAGTCCCGTTCGCGGGCGAGGGTGGCGAGGAGTTCCCACGCCTGGCAGACGGCGGAGGGCAGGGCGTGGCGCTCGGCGGCCTGGAGGGCGGCGCGGGCGAGTTTCTCGGCCTGCTGGGTGCAGTCGGGGCCGGGCGTGTCGAGGGCCAGGTAGGCAGCGGCGACATCCACGAGGGCACCGGCCCGCTCGTCGGGGCCGCGCCGCAGCAGGGCGCGGGCGTGGGCGATGGCACGGTTGCCGTCCTCCCAGCGGCCGGCGGTGTGGGCGACCTTGGCGAGGCGGGTGTGCAGGGCGGCGAGGCGGGAGACCGTCAGGTCGGTGCCGGCGAGCGCGTTGAGTTCGCGGGCGAGGCTGAACGCCCGGTCGAAGTCGCCGGTCTCGGCGAGCGCGGGCAGCAGGGTCTCCAGGACCTCGGCGCGGCGGGTGGCGTCGCCGCTGTCGGCGAGGAGCCGTTCGGCGCGGGAGAGCAGAGTGACGGCGGAGCTGATCGCCCCGGCGGCCAGGGCGCGGCGCCCGGCCTCCGCGTACAGCCGCCCGGCCTCGGTGACGTCGCCCTCCTCGGAGCGGAGCCCGGCGGCGAGCTGGCACCAGTCGCCCTCCAGTCCAGGGTGGAGGGCCTGCACGGCGGCGGCGGCGCGGCCCGCTAGTTCCGCGCGGCGGCCGGGGGTGAGCTGGGTGAACAGCGCCTCGACGGTGAGCGGGTGGCGGAACGCGTACCAGTCGGGTGCGGGTTCGTCGGGGACGACGAGGCGGGAGGCGACTCCGGCGTGGAGGTGGCTGAGGAGTTCCCGGTCGTCGACGCCGGTCACGTCCTGGAGGACGGTGAGGGGGAAGCGGCGGCCGATGACGGCGGCCGCGGAGAAGAGGTCGCGGCCCTGGGGGCCGAGCCGGTCGATCCGCTGGAGGAGGCCCTTGGCCATGGAGGTGGAGACGTCGCCGCGGAGGTCGCCCACGACCTTCCAGCCGTCGTCGCCGTTGACGAGCGACCCGCTGGTGATCATCGACTGGAGGCGTTCCTCGACGAGGAGCGGGCTGCCCGCGCTGTCCTCCCACAACCGGTCGAGCGCGGCTTCGGGGACCCCTTCGGCGTCGGTGCCGAGCTGGGAGGCGGCGAGGGCGCACACCTCGGCGCGGGTGAGGGACGCCAGGTCGAGGGTGGTGCCGACGCGCCGCCAGCGGGCCGACTCGGCGAGGTCGAGGGCGTCGCAGGGCTCGGTGCGGATGGTGGCGAGCAGGACGACGGGCGCCTGGTCGAGGTTGTCCACCAGGTACTCGACCACGGCGAGCGTCTCGGGGTCGGCGTCGTGCAGGTCCTCCAGGAGGAGCAGGGTGCCGCGGTCCTTGCCGGTGGCGATGAGCAGCCGCAGCACCGCCTCGCCGAGGACGATCATGGAGCTGCCGGCCTGGACGTCGCCTCCCCAGTCGGGGATGAGGCGCCCGAGGACGGGCCGGTAGGGGCCGAGCGGCAGGTCGTCGAGGGGTTCGCCGCCGCGGAACAGCGACATAAGGGCCTCGGTGAGCGGCCGGAACGGGACGGCGGGGCCGGTGGTGGTGGACCGGCCCCGCAGTACGCGCATCCCGTTGTCCACGGCCATGCCGACCGCTTCGGCGGCGAGCCGGGTCTTGCCGATGCCCGCTTCGCCGACCAGGAACACGCCCCGCCCGCGCTGGGCGCACGCGTCGGTCAGGGCACGGGCGAGTTCCCGTAAATGAGGGTCACGTCCGACGATGTGCGGAACATGTGAACGCATGAGCGCATGCTAGTGCTCGGCGCCACGAACCGGTCAACGGTTGCGGAAGTCCCCCGCCCCCGCCTGCCCGTCGGGGCGGCGGGGGCGGCACCCGTCTCAGCCGTGCACGTTCGGCAGGGAGACGCTGGTGTCGAACGAGCTGAGCGTGATGACGATGCCGCTGGTGAGGACCAGGCCGGACAGGGCGCGGGCGCGGGCGCAGGCGCGGTTGCGGCCGGAGAGGGCGATCCCGCCGGCCGGGTCGGCGGTGCGGGCGGTGGCGGCGGCCCCGGAGTTCTCCTCGGCGGCGGCGGCGGACGCGGCGGTGGCGGGGGTGTTCTGCATGGCAGTGGTCCCTTTCTGCTGACGGGAGGAGGGTGAGGAGGGCGGTGCGGTGTGCCGGGCGGCCGGTGGTGGTCAGCCGCGCGGGTGGGTGTCGAGGAGGAGGACGGAGGGGACCTCGTCGAGGTGGGCCAGCCTGAGCAGTTGGTGGCCGATGCCGGAGAGGCCGGTGAGGAGGCCGGGGGACGGTACGTGGCCGGGGGTGCCGCAGCGGTGGCCGTACTGTTCGAGTCCGCCGAGCACCTCGCCGGTGCGGCGCGTCAGCGCGTCCCGCGCCCGGTCGTGGCCGCGCTCGGCGAGCGCGGCGAGCAGCTCCAGGGAGCCGGGGCTCCCGTGACGAAGGCTCAGGTCGGCCGCGGGAGCGGCGCCGTCCAGGCGCCGCACCCACCGGTCGGCGTGGCCCGCGGTGTCGGCGGGCGGCAGCGCGTCCAGGGCGGCGAGGGCGGTGCCGGTCAGGCCCGCGTACCAGCCGAGGTCTCCGCCCGCCCGGTGCGGGGCGCCCACGAGAGCGGAGCGCAGCAGGGTCGTACCGAGGGAGGCGTACGACTCCGGGGCGGGCCCCGCGGAGCCGGCCGGGCCCGTGGGCGTGACGGCCGCGAACCGTAGCAGCGCCCACCCCGTCCCGGCGTCGCCATGGGCGAATCCCGGGTCGCCGGACGGCTTCGCCACCGCACCGGCCAGCCGACCGGCCAGCCGGTGGGCCAGGGCGGCGGCGCCGGGCGCCGCGCCGGTGCGGTGCGCGGCGAGGGTGGCGGCGAGCGCCCCGGCGAGACCGTCCGCGAGACCGGCGGGCACGTCGTCGGAGCCGTCGGGCTGCCCGGCCGCGTCGCCCGCCGGGTCGTCACCGCACGCGGCGCGTTCCAGGGCGTCGAGCGCGGTGGGAAGGTGGGCGAGCAGCCCGTCGTCCAGCAGCGGGGCCAGCCGGGCGACGGCGTAGACGATGCCGCCGATGCCGTGCAGGGCGCCCGGACCTGCGGCGGCGCCGAGCGAGGGGTCACCGGCCAGCGCGGCCAGCAGTCCGGGCAGGGGCCGTACGGCCTGCCGGGCGAGGTCCGTGTAGCGGCGGGCCCCGGCGAGGGCGCCGAGCTGGGCGAGGAACAGCGCGACCCCGCAGTAGCCCTGCGCCAGGCCCGCGCCCATCGGCAGGACGGCCCAGTGCCCCCGGGTGACCTCTTCCAGGCCCAGCCAGTTGACGCGTCCTCCGCCGTGCGCGGCGCGGGCGGCGATCTCGTCGGCGATGCCGCAGGCGGCGCTCAGCAGCCGGGACGCGTCGGGCGCGGCGGGCGCGGCGGGCCGCACGGTCAGCTCCGAACGGGGGCTCCCGCTCCCGGAGTTGGCGTGGGCGACGGCGAGTGTCGCGTTGACGATCCACTCCTGGTCGTAGCGGTCCACCTCGCCCATCGCCGCGATCTTGTGGCGTGCGGCGTCAAGGGCGGGGCGGGCGATGACCCCGTCGAGCCGGGTGCCGTGCGCGGTCCACACGGCCGCCCGGGCGGGGCGGTGGGCGAAGAACGGCACGTCACCGGCCCACAGGTCGGCGATCTCGTGCTCCACGAGACGCTGCCTGGCGGGGTCGTGCGCGGACTCGCTCCACAGCAGGGAGAACACCGACTCCCGCGCCAGGGCGTCGCCGAGGACACCGGGGTGGGTGGACTCCTCCAGGAGGGTGGCGTAGAGGCGGGTGGAGCGGGCGATGAGCCGTCCCCTGCCGTCGGCCCACCGGTCGAGGAGGCCGCAGAGGAGCTCGTCACGGTGGGCGGTGATCGTGCCGTAGGCGTCCCGGAAGCCTTCCAGCAGCGCGGCGCGGTGGTCGGCGTGCCGGACGGGGCGGGCGTCGGGGAGGGGCCGGTTCTGCGCGGCGGCGCTGCGGACCGGGCCGCGCACCATGCGCATCGCGTCCGTACCGGAGTCCTCCCAGCGCATGCCGTCGCTCGGGTACGCCTCGCCGTCGGCGCCGCCGAGCCCGGAGATGTCGAGGGCGCCGTTGTCGCCGATGAGCAGGCTGGGCAGCAGGCATGTGCGGTGGACGGAGACCCGCAGGGCCTCGGCGGCCGGGTCGGGCCCGGCGGTCGTCGGCTGCGGCAGGTCGGCGTGGAGCAGCGTCTCGGCGTCCACGAGGAGCGGCTGGTCGCCCTGGGCGATGACGTTCTCGTAGTGCATGTCCACGCCGTCGAGCGCGTACAGCAGGGCGAGCAGGGCGCCCTGGCGGCGGTAGAACCGGTCGAGCTCGACGGGGCCGCGGCACCAGCGGTGCGCG
This sequence comes from Streptomyces thermolilacinus SPC6, assembly GCF_000478605.2. Taxonomy (GTDB): domain Bacteria; phylum Actinomycetota; class Actinomycetes; order Streptomycetales; family Streptomycetaceae; genus Streptomyces; species Streptomyces thermolilacinus. Next base: position 244,926 of record NZ_ASHX02000001.1, read on the forward strand.
ATGAACTCCATCCAGCCGTGGCCTGCGCGGCGGACGGTACGCGGGGTGCGCAGCCCGAGGCCGGGCGCCTTCCCGTTGAGCCAGCCCACGGCCCGGTCGAGCAGCGCGTGCTGGTCGAGGGGGCGGGGCTTGTAGACGACGGTGGGGCCCCCGGCGAAGCGGAGGATCGCGACGGACCGGCCGCCCTGGTGGGCGTCGCCGCGGTCGAGGTCCACGCGGACGAGCGGGCCGGGATCGTCGCCGTCGCACAGTTCGGCGACGATGGCGGGGCGGTCGTCGGCGTAGCGCGCCAGCAGTTCGGCCGTGGCGGCGGCGGTGTTGAGGCAGGTCTCGCCGAGCATGCGGGCGAGGACCGGGTAGCGGACGAGCAGCGCGGCGAGCGCGCCGGGCTCGCGAAGGCCCTCGACGAAGGCGGTGAACCGCTCCCGGGGGGTGGCGCCCGTGAGGCGGCCGGCGGTGCGGGCCTGGTGCAGCTCGGTGACGAGGGTGCGCGCCGCCTGGCGGGTCAGCCGGTCGCCCAGCAGCGCGGTGAAGGCGGTCCGTACGGCGGCCGTGTCGGCGTCGTCGGTACGGTACCCGAGCCGTGCGGCGGGGGCGGTGCGCGGCAGTGCGGCGACCGCCGTCCAGGCGGCGGTGACGAACGGCCGGACGACCGGCAGGAACACGGCGGGCCCCTCGGTCGCGCACTCATCCCGTACCGGCTCGTGGGCGGCTCCGGTGAGGGCGTCCTCCACGAAGCGGGCCCATTCCGGCCGGGCGGTCCGGGCGGCGAGGCGCCCGGCCGGTTCGGCGGCGAGCCCCAGTGCGACGTCCTCGCCGACGCCGAGCGCGGCCAGGCGGCCCGCGAAGCCCGCGGCGTCCCCGACGGACCACGGCACCGGGGTGTCGGCGCCGGGCGCGGCGACCGGCGCGGGGGCGTCCGGCGCGGCCAGCCGTTCCCGCAGGGTCAGGCCGGGGGCCCACCAGGCGGGAGGCAGCGGGCCGAGATGGGCTTCTCGGGCGAGGGCGGTGTCAGTCACGGCAACGAAACTCCCAGAGCCCGGCGCCGGGCACATGGGGGCCGCTCCCCCATATTCTCCACGGCCGCCCCCAGAGGGCGTGCGGGCATGGGGGTTGACGGGGGCGGATGGGGGCCGACCGGGGCCGGGGGGTGTACGGGGGCGAGGCCCGTCGGGTCCGTACAGGGGCGGGGGTGTACGGGGGCGGGGGTGTACGGGGGCGGGGCGCGTCGGGCCGTACGGGACCGGGCTGCTCCAAGTCCCTGCGGGAGCAGGCCCACCCAGCCGTGCGGGACCAGGCCCACCGGCAGGGTGCGGGACCAGGTGGCCGACGGCCCGTGCGCGTACGGGCTCCCCGGGCGCCCGCGCACCCGCCCCCGTCCGCGGGGCCCATACGGCTGCCGCCCACGCACCCGTACGGGTCCGGCCCCCACCCCCGGGTACGGCGACCGGCCCCCGCGCCGGGCGTGCCCCCGGCCGCCAGGCCCGTACGTGACCCGCGGCACCCACGCCCCCTGCGGCCCCGCGCCACCCGCCGCCCACCGACGCCGCCCGCCCGCACGCACGCACGCGCCCCGCACCCCTACCGCCTCCGCATCCCATCCCCCACCCCCGCCTCCCCGGTTGGCGCAAATGTGGGGGCGGGGGCCCGATGTACGGGGCGGGCCGGGGCCCGACGCTGGGTGCAGTGCCGCAACCACGTCGCATGTTTGGAGGACTCGGTGGGAGAACCCGTGCTCGTCAGCGTCGTCGCCCTGGACCCGGTGCTGGAGGCCGGTATCCGGAGCACCCTGTCGGCGTGTCCGGAGATCGCCCTCACCACCGCGGCGGGCGAGCCGCGGGTCGTCGTGATGACCGTCGATCAGGTGTCCCCCTCCGAGCTGGACGCCCTCCGCTCGGTCCGGGAGGCCCCGTCCCAGCCGGAGGTGGTGCTCGTCGCCAGCCGCCTGGCACCCGGGGACGCCCTGCACGCCCTGGCGGCCGGGGCGCGGGGCCTGCTGCGCCGCTGCGAGGCGGACGCGGCGCGGCTCACACGGGCCGCTCTGGCGGCCGCGCGCGGCGACTGCACCCTGCCGCCCGACCTTCTGGACCGGCTCCTCAAGCACGCCGAGGCCGGCGGCGCGGGCACCGGTGGCTCGTCCCCGTCCTGGGCGGGGGCGAGCCTGGACGACCGGGAGCGGTCGGTGCTGCGCCTGGTCGCGGACGGCCACGAGACCAACGAGATAGCGCGGCGCCTGTGCTACTCGCCGCGTACCGTCACGTCCGTCGTGCACGACATCACGCGCCGGTTCCGGCTGCGCAACCGGGCGCACGCCGTCGCCTACGCGCTGCGGACGGGTCTGCTGTGACGCCGGCCCCGGCGGCGGTGGCCGCTCCCTCCGAAGGCGCCCCGACGACGGCGACAGCGACGGGCGTGCGGGTCCGCGTGGTGACGGCCGGGGGCGGGCCCGCGGTGGCGGGGTCCCCGGCGGCAGCCCGGGTCGCGTCGCTGCTTCGGCGGGCGGGCATCGAGCCGCTCACCGGCCCCGGCGGCGGCACCTCGCCGGTCACCGGTAAGGGCGCGGACACCATGGTCACCGTGGCGGTCACCGCGACCGTCGAGGAGGCCGTGGCCCTCTGCTCCGGCCCCGGCGACCGGCTCCTCGCGGTCTGCGACACCGTGTCGCCGTCCGGCCTGCGGGACGCGCTGCGGTCCGGCGTCCGGGCGGTCCTCCGCTCACCGGACCTGACCCCGGCGCAGCTGGCGGCGGCCGTGTACGGGGCCTGGCACGGCGACAGCCGCGTCCCGTACTCCGCGCTCGTGCAGCTGCTGGGCGGGACGCGGGCGGCGGACCCGCCGCGCCTGACGCCGCGCCAGCACTCGGTGCTGGCGCTGATGGCGGAGGGGCACGGGAACGCGGTGATAGCCCGGACTCTGTCGTGTTCGCCGCACACCGTGAAGAACACCGTGTACGAGCTGATGGGACGTCTCCAGGCCCGCACCCGGGCCCAGGCGGTGGCGTACGCCGTTCGGGGGAATCTCATCTAGTTTTTTTCGCCAGATCAGGTCGTTTTCCAGTCGGAACCCTCCGTTCGCCGCGCCGCCAGTGGCGAGCCGCGCCCGAGCCGACATTACTCTCCATTGACCCGGCTTTTAATTCGCCTTGGTGAAGTCGGGCTCCGCGGCGTGGGGAGGGAGGGACGACACATGCGGTCATACGCGCTGGTCAGGACGGCTTCCCTCGCCGTCCTGCCCCCCCTTGTCCTGCCCTTGGCAGTACTCGCCGTCGTCTTCGCGCAGTTGCTGGTCATCGGCGCCCCCGCGCAGAGCCTCGCCCCGGCCCCGTACGCGGGTGCCGGGGCGTCCGGCGTCCATGTCACGGCATCCACCCCGCAGGAGGCGGGCACGGAGAGGCGGGAGTGCGAGCACCCCGACGCCGTCCTCCGCGACGCCCCGCGCGGCCGCGACCGGTACCGCCCGGGCGCCCAGACGCCGCTGCTCCCTCCGGCCACCCGCACGGCCTGCGCATCACAGGCCACGGATGACCGCTTCCGGGCCGGCGCGAGCCCCCTGCCCCGCAGGGAGAGACCCCGCAACACCACCCGCGCACTGGCCCACCTCCAGGTGTTCCGCTGCTGACCGGCGCCGTCGCACTCGGCCCCGTCTCATCGGCCCGACGCGCCGTCACGGCGCGCCAGGAGGAAACACCTATGCAGCCCCTCATCGACAACGCCCGCACGTTCGGACAGCGCCCTGAGGAGTTCGCCAAGCTGGCGGAAGGCCAGTCGCCCGAGGTCCTCTTCATCACCTGCTCCGACTCGCGGGTCGTCCCCGCCCTGATCACGGGCGCCCGCCCCGGCCAGCTGTTCGAGCTGCGCACGGCGGGCAACATCGTCCCCCCGTACACCACGGGCCGCCCCACCGGCGAGGCCGCCACCATCGAGTACGCCGTCGAGGTCCTCGGCGTGCGCGATGTGGTGGTGTGCGGCCACTCCCACTGCGGCGCCGTCGGAGCCCTGGTGCGCGGCGACGACCTCAGCGCCGTACCGGCCGTCCGCGAATGGCTGGCCCACGCCGCGCCCGAACCGGCGCCCGGACGGCCCGACGACCCGACCGTCGCGGAGGCCGTCCAGCACCATGTGCTCGCCCAGCTGCTGCGGCTGCGCTCGTACCCGTGCGTCGAACAGCGCCTGCGGGACGGCCGGCTCACGCTGCGCGGCTGGTACTACGAAGTCCACACCGGGTCCGTACGGGAACACCGCGCGGACACCGACGCGTTCGAGTCCCTGTGAGGCGGGCGAACACCATGCCGTCCCGATTCCCCCACCTGCGGCAGGACTTCGCCGCGTCGCTCGTCGTGTTCCTCGTCGCCCTCCCGCTGTGCCTGGGCGTCGCCGTCGCCTCCGGTGTCCCGGCCGAACTGGGTCTGGTCACCGGCATCGTCGGCGGCGTCGTCACCGGGATGATGCGCGGCAGCAGCCTCCAGGTGTCCGGTCCCGCGGCGGGCATGACCGTGCTCGTCTTCGAGGCCGTCCGCACGTTCGGCCTGCCCGCTCTCGGTGTGATCGTGCTGCTCGCGGGGCTCCTCCAGATCGCCGTGGGCGCGCTGCGCTGGGGCCGCTGGTTCCGGGCGATCTCCGTGTCCGTCGTGGAGGGCATGCTCGCCGGGATCGGCCTCGTCATCATCGCCGGCCAGGTGTACGCGGCGGCCGGGATCGAGGCCCCCGCCTCCGGCCTGGCCAAGATCGCGGGCCTGCCCGGCGCGGTCGTGGAGGTCGCCGGCAGCCGCACCGCGCTCCTCTCGCTCGCGGTCGGCGCGGGCACCATCGGCGTGGTCGTGCTGTGGCAGCGCCTGCCCCAGCGGGTCCGTACGGTGCCGGGCGCGCTCGCCGCGGTCGTCCTGGCCACGGCGGCCACGCAGTTGTTCGCCCTGCCCGTGGCGACCGTGGAGGTCGACGGGCTGCTGGACGCGATCCAGCCGCCCGGCGCCGACGCCTTCGGGATGCTGGGCGATGTCGCCCTGCTGGGCACCGTCCTCGCGTTCGCGCTGATCGCGTCGGCGGAGTCGCTGTTCAGCGCGGCGGCCGTGGACCGGCTGCACGACGGTCCGCGCACCCGCTACAACCAGGAGCTGATCGCCCAGGGCGCGGGCAACACGGTCTGCGGGATGCTCGGCGCGCTGCCGATGACCGCGGTGATCGTCCGCAGCTCCGCCAATGTGCGGGCGGGCGCCCGGACGAAGGCGTCGCGGGTGCTGCACGGCGTGTGGCTGCTGCTGTTCGCGACGCTGCTGCCGGCCACGCTGGGGCTGATCCCGCTGGCCGCGCTGGCGGGCATCCTCGTCCACGCGGGCTGGAAGCTCATCCCGTTCCGGGCGGTCGCCGCCCTGTGGCGGACGCACCGGGGTGAGGCGCTGATCCTGGTGGTGACGGCGGTGGCGATTGTCGCGGTGAACATGTTCGAGGGCGTGCTGATCGGGCTCGCCCTGTCGGTGGCGAAGGCCGCGTGGGACACGTCGCAGATCCGGCTGACGGTCGTCGACAAGGGCGTCGGCCCCGTCCAGGCCCGGCTGACGGGCAACGCGACGTTCCTGCGGCTGCCGAAGATCCTCGACACCCTGGAGGCCCTCCCCCACGACCGCCCGGTGGAGCTGGACCTGTCGGGTCTCCACCACCTCGACCACGCCTGCCGTACGGCACTGGAGAACTGGTCGGAACGCCACCGCAGCACCCTCGCGGCCGCCGCCGCCAAACCCCCGGAGCCGTCCCCCCTGTGACGCCCCGGTGACCCCGAGCCGTCCGCCTTCCGACGCCCGGTGACCCCGGACCCCTTCCACATGACCCCCGGACCGCGTGGGGCCCCACACCCCCGGGCCCCCGCCCGTACGCCCACGCCTCGGCCGCCGTCACCCCACCGCGGCCGGGGCGTTCAGCCGATGGGCCGCCTCACCTCGGCGCGCACCTCCAGGACCTTCCTCGCGGTGGCGTCGAGGTCCACGGATGCCGGGTCCTGGGCGGCGTCGGCGGGGGTGAGGAAGGCGACATAGGCGACGGTGTTGGCGTCACCCCACGCGCAGACGGGGACCGTGGAGGTACCCGACGCGTCATGCGACCGCAGCACCGTGCACTCCAGTTCCGCATCGGAGCCGGTGGGCCTGATCGTCCTGGACGGGTTCGGCTCGCTCATGCCGTCGGCCTCGCGCATGCCCTTCAGCAGGCTGTCGCGCTGGCGCTCCGGGGACGTGAACTGGCCGGACATCCCGACGAGTACGAGCCCGCGGTTCCCGTCGGTGGCGGTGCCGTTGTACGAGCCGGTGACGGTCGACGAGGTGCGCCAGGTGGGTCCGCTGTAGTCGCTTCCCTTCCGCGCCTCCGCGTCCACCTCCTTCGAACTGTCCTTGATCAGGCGGTAGTCGTCCCCGAGGAGGGTCCTGGGCACGGTGAGCCGGTACTCGGCGGCGGGGAACGCTCTCGCGGTGCCGCCGCCGCTGATGACCTGCTTGCCCAGGTACGCGAGCCCGGCCAGGACGGCGAGGGACACGGCGACGATGCCGACGACGAGCCATGCCCGCCCCTTGCGGTGCGGCGGTGGCGCCACGGGCGGCGGCGCGCCCCAGGCTCCGGGCGCCGGATACGGAGGCTGCGCATGGCCCTGCGGCGGGTGCGGCTGAGGGTACGCCCCGTAGAATCCTGGCTGCTGCGGCGGCTGCGGCTGGCCGTACGGCCCCGGCTGTGGCCGGCGCCCCTGCCCGTACTGTCCCGGCTGCCCGTAGGGTCCGGGCTGTGACGGCGGGGGTATGGGCTGATTCATGATCACAGGCTAGGTGATGCCCGCGTACGTCCGCCGGGCTTTACGGCCTGGGGTGAAAGCCCCACGACGACGGCCACCACCGGCGACGGCGGCGCGGCGGGGCGGCCGACACGGCAGCGGATATCCCCGGCTCGTCCAGCCGGGCCAGCAGTCGGCCGTGCTGTTCCTCCGTGAGGGCGAACCACAGGGACGTCCCTGTGTCGGCGGCGCTGAAGACCTGCCGGTCCCCGCGGTAGCCCTCCGCGCCGATCGTGTGGGGAGCCAGCTCCAGCAGGACGCCGAACTGGATGTCGTCCCGCACGTCGATCTGGATGCCCATGCGGTGGTCGCCGCGGAAACCGTCCGGAGCGGTCGCCTCCCCGAGGGCGACGGCCAGGTCGTAGGCACCGGCCACCTCCGGTGGCCAGGGCTCGTCGCTGTAGGCGTCGAGGTACACGGTGTGGAGGGCGGGCCGCAGCACCCACAGGGCCTCCCGGCACACCTGCGCGGCGTCCTCGGGGCGCGTACCGTCCGCGATGACGAACTCGCGGAGCACTTCTTCGGTCTGTCCGGGCATCAGGCGATGCTCCCACGTCGCTGCGGACGTCCCGGCAGGGGGCCGGGACATGAAGGCCGGGGCACGGTACGCGAAGGGGCCGGACGTGAAGGGCGGGGCCGGTACCGGAAGGACAGGGCCGGGGCGTGAAGAGCGGGGGGCAGGGTCGTGAAGGGCGGGGCGCCCGCGTCCCGTAGGCCGGGCGCCCCCTCCGCTCAGCTCTCCTGCGCCCACTCCTCCAGCCTGCCGCGCACCTGCGTCAGCATGCCGCGTGCCTCCTCGGTGCCGATCTCCTCCAGATCCGCCGCGAGGGCGCGCAGGCGGGCCTCCGCCTCCTCAGCGCGGCCCAGTTGCCTTTCCAGCCAGGCGGCGTAGAAGGCGGCGCGGACGCGGTCGCCCAGCATGTCCGGGCCGAGTGCCGCGAAGGTCCGCTGAGCCTGGTGAAGCAGGTCCAGCGCTTCGCCGCGCACCGCCGCGGCGGACTGCCGGACGTCCTCGACGGACTCGGAGGGCTCGGCGCCCCCGGCACGCTCATCGGCATCGGCGGACTCGGATTCGAGGCCGTCCACCAGCAGTTCGGCCATCTGCGCCCACGTGTGGGCGCGTTCCTCGAGCAGCGCCGGGTCGTCGCCCTCCAGAGCCGTGAGCGCGCGGTCCATCACCTCACGGGCCGCCGTCCGGTCGCCCCGGCCCGCTCGCAGCCAGGCGAGGGAGCGCAGCGCGCGGGCCTGCGCCCGCGGTTCGCCCACCTGCTCCCACAGCGCGATGGCGCGCTGGTAGGCGGCGGCCGCCTCGTCGGCGAGGTCGCCCAGCCGGGCCAGGCTCTCGGCGGCGAGGGTCGCCAGCTGCGCGTGCGGCCCCTGGTGCTCCCACTCGGCGGCGGTCTCGGCGGCGCGCAGGTACTGCTCCGCGGCGCCCCGGTGGTCGCCCAGCGTCCGCAGGTTCCGCGCCAGGGCGTCACGGGCCTGTACGGCCTGGTCGTCGCCGTGCTCCAGCAGGTCGGGCAGGGCCGACTCCAGTACCTCGGCGGCCTCTGCGGCCCGCCCGGCCTCGCCGAGGCACCGGCCGAGGACCAGCCGCGCGTACGCCCCGCCCCCGGCGGTGTCGCCCGCCGCGTCGTACCAGTGCGCCGCCTCCAGGGCGTATTCGGCGGCCTCGCTCTCCTTGCCGTCCTGCGCGTACAGCGCCTCGGCCAGCGTGAGGCCTATCCCCGCCAGGTCGAACGGGGCGGTCAGTTCGGCACCGTGCCCGTACGCCTCGCGCGCCGACTCCTCCGCCTCCCCGGCGCGGCCGAGGCGCAGCAGGAGCCGGGCCCGGGTGGCGAGCGGGGCGGCCGCGTCCCAGGGGCGCCCGGCGGTGAGGGAGCGCTGGGCGGCCCTCGTCAGCAGGGCGTGGGCGGTCTCCGGGTCGCCCGCCTGCCACGCCAGGTCGGCGCGGGTCTCGTCGGCCTCGGCGAGCAGGTCGTCCACGCCTCCGCCCGTCGCGTCGGCGTCGAGGTACGGCGCGAACCGCTCCTCGAACGCGGCGAGTTCGGCGTCGAGGCGGCCGGCGCCGTGGTCGTCCGTATCGTGGTCCAGCATCGCCTCGGCCTTGGCGCGCATGAGGGCGACGGCGGCGATGCGGCGGACGCGGGTCGGTTCGTCCTGGTCGAGCGCGTCGGCGGAGGCGTCGGCCCGTGCGAAGAGGGCGCGGACCTCGTCGGGTCCGGCGCCGGTCCGCATCGCGGCGACGGCCACGCGGAGTTCGGCGAGCACGGCCCGGCTGGGCTCGCCCGCGGCCCGGTAGGCGTCGACGACCCGCTCGAACCATTCGCGGGCGGTGGCGTCGTCGGCGCGGCCCGCGGCGAGGGCCCGGTGGTCGAGGAGGTCCGCGGCGAGCAGCGGGTCGCCGGCCGTGTCCGTCTCCGTGGCGCGGGCGGCCACCCGCTCCCACGCGGCGTCGGCGCGGGGGTGTCCGTCGGCGCGCAGCCGCCGCGCCTCGGCGACGAGTTCGGGCAGCGTGGCCGTGTCGTCCCGTACGGGCTCGGGGGCCGCCGCGACGGGTGCGGCGACGGCGGACGCGGCGGGCCCGGAGGTCGCCGGGCGCAGACCGAGGGGCAGGGCGGCCAGCAGCGGCTCCTGCTCCAGCCGGTCCTTGAGGCGGCCGGAGACGACGGTGCTGCCGTTGCGCGCGTCGAACCGGGCGGCGATGGCGGTGGCGTCCGCGTCGAGCAGGTCGTGCAGGTCGCGTACGGTGCGCTGCTCGCCCGCGTAGGGCACGGCCGGCTGGTCGCCCGCGCCGAGGGCCAGCAGTCGGCGCAGCAGCACGAGGGTGCCGGTCAGCAGCTGCAGCCGCGCCCAGGGGTTGCCGTCGGAGCCGAGGTGCGACGCGTGCTCGGCGAGGATCTCCAGGCCGCGGGCCGCGTTGCCGGTGAGGGCACAGAACTCGATGTGCAGGCCGATGGACGGCAGGAGGCTTTCGTTGCCGCGGGCCATGCGGTAGCCGCGCAGGTGGTTGGCGCGGGCCTGGTCGGGGCGGCCGGTGCGGACCAGCGGCAGCAGGGACTTGGCGAGGACGCGGTGCGGCTCCTCCATGCAGGTGCTCGTGCCGTCGAGGACGGGTGCCCAGGTGCGCAGGGCCTTGCCGTCGTCGCCGCGGCCGCTCCAGTGGCTGCCCTGGTCGTTGATCTCGCAGGCGTGGCAGTTGGCCATCGCGTCGCGGTCGGCCGCCGTCCACGCGGCGAACGCGCGCGTGGCGCGCTCGGTGTCGCCCGTGTCGACGGCGAGTTCGTACTCGGCCTGGCGGACGGCCCGTTCGGTGTATCCGGCGGTGCGGTAGCGGCGCTCCATCTCGGCGAGCCACTGCTCCATGGTGGCGAGCGGTATCTCCGGGAGCGTGAGCATGCCGGAGCTGACCCACTTGAACACCCAGTGGAAGGTGTGTGTGTCGCTGCTGCAGAAGGCCGAGGGGTCGCGGTCCCACTCCTGGAGGAGGCGGGCGAACGGGACGAGCATCTTGCCGCGCTCGGTGCTGTACTCGTACGCGCGGATGACGCCGAACAGGGCCTGGCGGATCAGGGCGCGGTCGCCGGTCGCCTCGGCGGCGGCGACGAGTTCCTCGGCGCGGGCGTTGCGGAGGAGGCCGTTGGGTGCGCGGTCGTTCTCCCACAGGGCGCGGCGGATGGCCTCGGGCGACTGTTCCGGGGTGGTGGTCACTGGTCGTTCTCCTGGGGGTCGCGGGCGGTGGTGGTGGGGTGGGTCGCCCATTCCAGGAGCCCGAGGAAGGCCCGGTTGAGCAGTGAGGTGTCGGCGGGGCGCAGGGGGCGCTGCGCCATCAGCAGCGCCTGCCCGTACAGGGACTCGACGGCGGTGCCGGTGAGGTCGGCGTCGGTGATGGCGGCGATGCGGCGGACCAGGGGGTTGTTGTGGTTGAGGACGAGGCGGGCGCGGGGGGCCGCGCCGCGCAGGGCGCCGAGGATGTCGCTCCACAGCGGGTCGGCGCCTTCCTCGGCGGCGGCGCGGTCCCGTTCGTGCCGGGCCTCGCGGTCGTCGAGGTAGAGCGCGGGGACGGTGACCGGCTGGTAGGCGCGCAGGGCGACGTCGCAGCCGAGCGGGTCGAGGCGGGCGCGGGCGGTGGCGAGGAACCCGGAGAGGGCCAGCTCCTGCCGGGGGTCCACGGGGTCGAGGTGGGCGGTGACGGCGCCCGCGTCGAGCTCGCTGACGGTGACGCCTTCGCGGACCTGCGGGAGCAGGGCGATGAGGTCGGTGTCGTAGGTGTAGCCGCCGTTGACGATGCCGAGGCCGTGCGCGGCGGCGATGGGCGAGACCTGGCGGAACTCCTCCACGGTGCGGGTGAAGTGCACCTGCGGGTGGCTGCGGACGAACTCGTCGAGGGTGACCTGCCCGTCGCTGGTCTCGAACGGCAGCCACGGCAGCATCAGCCGGAACAGCTCCGCGTCGTGCCGCGCCATCGACTTGACGCCGAGGTGGTGGACGGAGAGGAAGGCGGCGAGCCGGTCGGGGTCGCCCGCCGCGAGTTCGGTGAGCCACTGGCGGACGCGGCCGCCCAGCGCGTCGCGCACGGCGGCGAGGGTCTCGTCGTCGTACAGGTTCTCGCGGGAGGCGGTGGGGCGCAGCGTGTCGGTGTCGAGGACGACGCGGACGAAGAACGCCCAGTCGGGCAGCAGGTTGTCCGCGCGGTCGGTGAGCAGCATGCCCTTGAGGTAGACCCGGTGGGCGGCGCGCCCGGCGGGGCTGGTGGCGGAGGGCAGGACGTAGGCGACGCCCCGGACGCCGGCGACGGGCAGGTCCAGGTCGATGGAGTCGAGCGGGGTGAACCCGAAGACGCGCGCGCAGTGCGCCGCGAGGGCGACGCGGCGGGCGGTGGGCGTCGGGTGGGGCCGGTCCCATACGGCGGGCCGCTCGGTGAGCGGGCGGTCGGTCGTGTCGGGGCCGGTGAAGGTCACCTCGTACGGCAGCAGGGACCCGAAGTCGCGGGCGAGTTCGGCGACGCGCTGCGGGTCGGTCCACTCCTCGGCGCCGGGGCGGGGCTCCAGGCGGACGGTGGTGCCGGGCTCGGGGCGCGCCTCGTCGGGGAGGGTCCGTACGGTGTACGAGCCGTCGTCGGCGGCCAGCCATTCGACGGGCGGCTCGCCGGGCTTGCGTGCGGACCGGGAGACGACGCGGATCTGGCGGGCGACGACGAAGCAGGCGAGCAGGCCGATGCCGAACTGGCCGAGGAACTCCTGCCGGGCGCTGTCGAGGGCGTCGCGTTTGGAGCTGCGGCCGATGGTGGCGAGGAGGGTGTGCACCTCTTCGGCGGTGAGCCCGATGCCGGAGTCCTCCATGACGACGGCGTCGCCGGTGGCCGTGAGCCGGATGCCCGCGGGTGCCGACGGGTCGTGGGCGAGGCGCGCGGTGACGGCGTCCACGGCGTTCTGCAGCAGCTCGCGGACGTAGACGCGGGGGCTGGAGTACAGGTGGTGCGACAGCAGGTCCACGAGGCCGCGCAGGTCCACCTGGAAGGTGTTGACGGACGGCTCGGCGGGCGCGGTCCGCACGGGCGCGCCGGAGGGCTCGGGGCCGACGGCGGGCTGGGGGTCGTCGGGCGTTTCGGGTGCGGTGAGGTTCATGGGCAGCTCGGAGCAGCCGCGCGGCGCCGGACGGCTGCCGCGGGTGCGGGTCGGGCGATCGCGGGGTCCCCCCCTCACGATGCGCAATGGGCCCGGCCCGGCCCCGGTCAGCGCGCGCGACGGGGCACGGCACCGGGGAGGACTCGGAATTGACGACCATCGTAGGGACCGCCACTGACAATGCCCAGGCGGTATTCGCTCCGCCTGTGGAGAACCCCACAACCTCCATACCATACTGTATGGTATGGGTCGGAAGAGCGGACAGGTGACGAGCAGGGCGGGGCGACGCGTGGCGAGCAAGCGGGACTGGCTGGAGGAGGGGCTCCGGGTGCTGAGCGAGGACGGGGCGCCCGCGCTGACCGTGGACCGGCTCGCGGCGCGGCTGAAGCTGACCAAGGGCTCCTTCTACCACCACTTCAAGGGCATGACGGGGTACAAGAGCGACCTGCTCGCGTACTACGAGGCCGAGCACACCGGCCGGTACATCGCCGACGCCGAGCGCGGCGGCGGCCGCACCCCTCTCGGGCGGCTGCTGCACCTGCGCGACCTGGTCCTGGCGGACAAGGGCGGCAGCGACCGGCTGGAGATCGCCATGCGCGCCTGGGCGTCGCAGGACGACGAGGTCCGCGCCCTCCAGCAGCGGGTGGACGAGCTGCGCGTCGGCTACCTGCGGGAGCTGGTGAGCGACGCGGGCGGCGCGGACGAGGACGCGACGCCGCTGGCCCGCCTGCTCTATCTGCTGCTGGTGGGCAGCCGGCAGCTCGTACCGCCGCTTCCCGCCGAGGAGTTGCGGGAGGTCTACACCCTGGCGCTGCGTCTGGCGCCTCAGGAGGAAGGACCGGGCACATGAGCGGACTGGCGCGCTGGATACCGCGGCTGATCATCGCGACCGCGGCGCTGCACTTCGTCTGGGCCTTCGCCCAGCCTCACGCCTGGGCGGACATCGCCCGGGACGGCTTCTTCCGGACCTCCGTCGACACGGCGGCGCCGGACTACTTCGCGCGTGAGGCGAGCATCTGGTTCCTGGCCTGCGGGGTCGCGCTGCTCGCCCTCGGCACGATGTCCCGGCACGCCCTGCGCGCCACCGGGCACCTCCCTGCCCAGGTGGGCTGGTACCTGCTGGCCCTGGGCGTCCCGCTGTGCGTCTTCTCGTTCCCCGTGACCGGCAGCTGGGCGCTCCTCGCGATCGGCGCCCTGGCCCTGGCCGCGAGCCGCCGCACCGCCCCGGCCGACGAGCCCCGGCGGGGACGGCCGTGACCCCGGGGAGGGTGTCCTCCGCCCCGCCGCCCGCCCGCTGGGCGGTGTGGGCGGCGGGGCGGCGCCGCTGAGCGTGCTGCCCTCCTCCGTGTGGCGCGTCGCGGTCGGGGTCGGGGAACGGCCACACGGCGGCGGAGACCGCCTACATGGTGGGCCTGAGCGACCTGACGCTCGCTCTGGCGTACCCGACGGTGGGGCTGGTGAGCGGCTGGGGCGAGACGTTCCCCCGGTGGCTGCCCGTAGCGAGCGGGCGGCCCGTGCCCGCCCGAGCGGTGCTGCGCGTCGCTCGGACGGGCGGGGCGCTGCTGGTCCTGATCACGCTGTACGGCGCGGTCAACAGCGTCTTCGGCTTCGTGGAGGAGGGTGCGCGGCTCGTCGAGCAGGAGCGGGAGCATCCGCGGCCGCCGGTGTGGGTGACCTGGCTGTACCTGCCCGCGGCGGCCTGGGGGTTCCTCGTCCTGGCCGTCTGCCGCAACTACGCCCGGCGGATGCCGCGTCGCGGCATGATGGGGGCATGACGGAGCCGTACGAGGCGCTGACCGTGACCACTCCCCGCGTGGTGTGCCGCCCGGTCCTGTCGCAGCGGTGGACCGACGTGGCCTTTCTTCACTGGCCCGTGGAGCCCGCGGCCGTGGCGCCGCTGCTGCCGCGCGCCACCCGGCCCGACGTCCTGGACGGCACGACGTACGTGGGGCTCGTGGCGTTCCGCATGGAGGCGGTGGCGTTCGGGCGCGGCCCGGCCCTGCCGTACCTGGGGACGTTCCCGGAGACGAACGTACGGCTCTACAGCGTGGACGCCCGGGGCCGGCGCGGGGTCGCGTTCCTGAGCATGGACGCCGCCCGGCTCCTGCCCGCGCTCGCGGGGCGCGTCGCGTTCCGGCTGCCGTACCGCTGGGCGTCGATGCGCGTGGGCCGGTCGGGTGACCGCCTCACGTACACGGGGCGGCGGCTGACACGGCACGGGCCCGCCGGGTACCGCCTCACCGTCGAGGTCGGCCGTCCGCTGGACGAGCCGAGCGACCTGGACATGTTCCTCACCGCGCGCTGGGGCCTGCACGCCGAGTGGCACGGCCGCACGCTGTACCTGCCGAACGACCACCCCGCCTGGCCGCTCCACCACGCGCGCGTGGAGCGCCTGGAGGAGAACCTGGTCCGTGCGGCGGGCGTCCCCGCCCCGCAGGGCCCGCCGTGCAGCGTCCTGTACTCCCCCGGCGTCCCCGCCCTCTTCGGCGTCCCGGCAGCCTCGTAGGGCCGTGAGGAAACGGCTGTCCGCGGGCGGGCGTGGCGTGCCGCACAGCGTCACACGCGGCGGGTGGCCGCTCAGAGGGCGGTCAGTACCTGCGGGGACAGGGTTTTGATCATCGTGTTGGTCCAGCGCATCCGGCGGAGCGTCGGTGGGTGGCAGTCGGAGGCGAGCTTGAGGAGCCGGTCGTCCTTGGCTGCCTGTGCCGCCTGGGCGAGCATCTCCCCGTACAGCGAGTTCCCTGAGGCCGCCAGGTGCAGTTGCCGCAGGTCCCACAGGAGGAGCAGGCCGGGTTCGGGGCAGTGGCCCATCGCCGCCGCTGCCTTCTCCCGGAGGGCGCTGAGGACGCCCGGCGGTTCGGTGCCGTCCAGGCCGATGAGGCGCACATCGCGGTCGCGGGCGGCTGCCCGGCGCGGCACGGCGCCCCGGCGGCCGGGGCCGGGGCGCCGCGGGTGGGCGGCGGGGGCCGGGGTCAGAGGCAGCAGGGTGGGGCGGGGCGGCCGCTGGTGGCGGCGTAGTACTGGAGGTCCTGCACCTCGGGGTGGCGGACCACCCGGTACGGGAGCTCCACGGCGGCGGCGGTGCGGCCGTCGCGTACCGCCGCGGCGGAGACCTCGCCGGTGCGCAGCGGCACCAGGACGGGGGCCGTCCCGGCGGGGACCGGCTGGCTGGTGGTGACGGTGCCTACGGTGACGCGGAGGGTCGCGGGGCGGGTGAGGAACGGCAGGACCTCCACCGTGTCGCGGGCTTCCTCGCTGCTCCCCCGGAGCGTCATCAGGCGGGTCTGGCCGCCGGTCGGGACGGCGTCGGCGAACTGTGTGCGGGAGGTGACGTACAGCGTGTCGCGGACGATCCGCGGCCACGTCCCGGTCTTGAAGCGGGTCAGGTAGTAGGAGGTGAGGTCCAGGTAGGCGTGCCCGTTGTGCTGCGACGGGGCGAAGTGGGTGGTCTCGGAGTAGTCGTTCCAGGTGGTGAGCTGCACCCAGTCCGCTCCCCCCGCGATGGCGCGGTGCCAGGTGGCGCGGAGGGTGCCGGTGTTGCCCGCCTCGTCGTACACGCCCTGGCTGGGCCGGGCGTCCTGGACGGCGACGGGCTGCATCCACACCTTGCCGAGGCGGTGCGCGAGCCGGGCGTCGCGGCCGGGGTCGTCGGGCTGCGTGTACGTGCGCGCGCCCCAGTCGGAGAAGCCGTAGCTGATCGGGGCGAACTCCTCGTGGTGGGCGCCGAAGTCCAGGAAGAGCGGCACGAACGCGGTGCGCACACCGTGCCGGGCGCGCAGGTCGTCGAGGAGCGCGGACCACCAGCCCGCGCTCCTGGCCTCCGCCTTGAACGGGGAGACGACCAGGCGCCCGTCGGGAAGCCGGTGCGCCGCCGGGCTGCGGCCCAGTTCGGCGAGGGCGTCGGCGATCTGCCGGGGCGTCTCGCTGGTGAGGGACGCCATGTCCGGCATCAGCATGATCGTGAAGTCGGGGTCCACGGAGCGGGCGGCTTCGAGCATGAGCCTGCAGCGCTCCCAGTTCCGGCCGGACAGGGACAGCAGGTCGAGGGTGAACCCGTCGAGGCCCGCGTCGCGCGCGGTCCGCACCTCCTGCCGGAGGTTGGCCAGCTCCCAGTCGCCGTCCTGGGGGCGGACCGGCAGTGGCCGGTCGCGCAGCAGGCCGCCGTACGCGCGGTGCTTGCCCTTCTCGCCGTGCGGGGTGAGGTAGTGGCGGGCGTAGTAGTCGCGGTGCGGTTCGTCGTTGTCGAGGGAGAGGGGGTACGGGGTGAAGTAGTGCGCGAACACGAGCTTGCCCCGGGCGCGCAGGGCGGCGCGGTCCGGCAGGTCGAAGGGGAGCGCGTAGGCTCCCGCGCGGGCGGTGTCGCCCGGCCCCGCTGTCGTGGCGCTCGCGCGCGGGTCGCTCTCCCAGGCGGCGGCCAGTCCGGTGCACAGGAGGGCCAGGACCAGTCCGACCACGGCGCCCGCGAGGGACCGCCCGCGTGGGCGGCCCCGCCGGTGGCGCCGCGAGGTCTCGTGGTGCCCGCCGCGACGCCACAGGGCCGCACCGCGGCGACCGCGACGCCACCCGGTCTCGCCCTGTGCGGCGGCGCCGTGCGGCCGTGGGGCCTCTTGCCGGCCGGCGTCGTGCGGCCGTGGGGCCTCTTGCCGACCGGCGTCGTGCGGCCGTGGGGCCTCGTCGTGTCCGCCGTGTTCCGTCCGCATCGCGACCCCTCTCCCCCGCCCGCCGTGCGCGGCGCGCCGTACAGAAGTAGAGCGGATCGCCACGAGCCGGACAACCTTCCGCCACGAACGGGGGAACGCCCGCCCGCCCGCGCACCGTCGAGGAGCCGGGAAGGCGCCACCGGGGGCCCGGGAGGGCGTACGACCGGCCCGCCCGGGAGGCGTCGGACCGGCTCCGGCGGGTACGTTGGCGCGGTCGGGCACGTTGACGCGCGCCGGAGCGTTCCGGGTACGAGGAGGAGAGCCGATGCGAGAGGCACCCAAGACGCGGAGCGTGTTCAGCCGACTGGACCGCGCGGTGTTCGCGCAGGTGGCGCAGCGTACGTGGCCCGCGGCGGAGCCGGTGCTGCCGCGGCTGAGCACGAGTGCGAACCGGGGCGTGCTGTGGTTCGGCATCGCCGCCGGGATGTGGGCGCTGGGCGGGGCGCGCGGCCGGCGGGCGGCCGTGCGCGGGGTCGCGTCGCTGGCGCTGGCGTCGTTGACGGTGAACACGCTGGCGAAGGGCGCGGTGCGGCGGAAGCGGCCGGTGATCGACCGGGTGCCCCTGGCCCGCCGGCTGCCACGCCAGCCGCTGACCACGTCGTTCCCGTCCGGGCACTCGGCGTCGGCGGCGGCGTTCATGACGGGGGTCGCCCTGGAGTCGCGGGGCATGGGGGCGGCGCTGGTGCCGGTCGCGGCGTCGGTCGCCTTCTCCCGTGTCTACACCGGCGTCCACTACCCGAGTGATGTGCTGGTGGGCATGGCGCTTGGGGCGGGCGCGGCGTTCGCGGTACGCGGCCTGGTGCCGACGCGGGACCTGGTGCCGGTGCCCGCGCGGCCGCGCGCCGAGGTTCCGGCGTTGCCGGACGGGGACGGGCTCGTGGTCGTGGTGAACCCGTCGTCGGGGGCGGGGACCCATCTGATGGACCCGGCGACGCAGATCACGACACTGCTGCCGAAGGCGGAGGTGTTCCTGTGCGGTCAGGGCGTCGACTCGCTGCCGGACCTGCTGGAGACCGCCGCCGCCGAAGCGGCGCGGCGCGGTGGGGTGTTCGGGGTGTGCGGCGGGGACGGCACGGTGAACGCCGCGGTGGCGCCCGCGCTTCGGCACCGGGTTCCGCTGCTGGTCCTGCCGGGCGGGACGTTCAACCACTTCGCCGCCGACCTGGGGGTGGACTCGGTCGCCGACGGCTGCCACGCGCTGGCGGAGGGGCACGCGGTACGGGCCGACGTGGGCCGGGTCCGGCTGCACGGGCGCGGGGCCGCGCGTGAGCCGGTGTACTTCGTCAACACGTTCAGTCTCGGCGTCTATCCGGAACTGGTGCGGCTCCGGGAGCGCTGGTCGCCCCGGATCGGCGGGCCCGCCGCGACGCTGCTCGGCGCCGCCCGGGTCCTGCGTACGGCGACACCGCTGCGGGCGGAGGTGAACGGCAAGCCCCGCTCCATGTGGTTCCTGTTCGTGGGGAACGGCGTCTACCGCAGTGTGGGGCTGGCGCCGCTGCGCCGCCATGACGTGGCGGACGGGCTGCTGGACGTACGGATCGCGCAGGCCGGGCGGCTGGCGCGGCCCCGTCTGCTGGCGACGGCGGCGGGTGGCCTGGCCCGTACGCGGCTGTACGCCGCGGCCCGGACGACGGCGCTGCGCGTGACGAGCCTCCCCGCCGACACCCATATGGCGTACGACGGGGAGGTCGTGCCCGCGGCGCCGGGCCTGACGCTCGACAAGCTGCCGGAGGCGCTGACGGTCTACCGGCCCGTGACCGGCTGAGCCCCGCCTCTCCTGGCCCCCGACCGCCTGATCCCGGCCCCTCACCGGCTGAGCCCTCGGCCGGGCGCCCACTCGCCGGGCTCGCGGCCGGGTGGCGTCAGCCGAGGGTGCGTACGGCGTCCACGATCAGGTCCCAGTACGCGTCCACGTCCACGTCCACGCCGACGTACGCGTTGGGGCGGGCCCCGGTGACGCCGTCGAGGTCCACGACCGTGGCACCGCGCGTGTGGGTGCCGGTCAGTTCGACGGCGACGGGCGCGTGGACGAGGGTGAGCAGGCCGGGGGCGACGATGTGGGCGACGGTGAGCGGGTCGTGCAGGGGCGGGGCGGGGAAGCCGAACACCTCGCGGTACGTGTCGCCGAAGTAGGTGAGGAGCGCGGCGCACACGTCGGCGAGCGGTGTGCCGAGCGCCCGGACGCGCGCGACGACCTCGGGGGTGGCGAGCGCGCGGTGGCTGACGTTGAGGCCGATCATCGTGAGGTGCAGTCCGCTGCGGAAGACGACGTCGGCGGCCTCGGGGTCGGCGAGGATGTTGAACTCGGCGGCGGGTGTCCGGTTGCCGCGCCCCGTGGAGCCGCCCATCAGGACGATCCGCTCGATCCTGGCGGCCAGTTCGGGGTGGGCGAGCAGGAGCGTCGCGATGTTGGTGAGCGGCCCGGTCGGAACGAGCGTGACGGGCACCGGATGGGCGCGGAGGGTGTCGCGCAGGAAGGTGACGGCGTCGCGGCCGTCGAGCGGTACGTCAGGTTCGCCGAATCCGGGGCCGTCCAGCCCCGACTCGCCGTGGATGTCGGGAGCGACGATGCCGGGTCCCCGCAAAGGTTCGGCCAGGCCGGCGGCGATCGGCACGCCTCGGACGCCGGCCACGGTGCAGACGCGGCGGGCGTTCAGGGTGGTCTTCTCCACGGTCTGGTTCCCGGCGACGGTGGTGATCCCGAGCAGCTCGACACCCGGGTGAGCTGCGGCGAGCAGGATGTTGAAGGCGTCGTCGTGGCCGGGGTCGCAGTCCAGGATCACGGGGATGGGCATGGGGTCTCCTGAAGATCCTTCGAGTAGGCCGAAAAGCGTCGTTCGCCAACCTTGCCAACACTCACTGGCACTCTTACATTCAACCCGTCGGTAACACCCGTGAGTAGGTCTGACGGATGGTCACACCACCGCTCGCGGTCGCTCTCCGCTCCACCTTTTCCCGCGCACCGCCGCGTCCCCCCGGCGGCCCGCCTTCGAGCAGGGTCTCCCGCTCCATCCGATATCCGTGGCCGACGGTCACCGCGGCCGTGGACACCAAGAGAGGGGATATTTCATGAGAAACGCACCTGACGGCGGCACGGACGAGGTTGTCGGCCGCATCCAGTGGAAGCGCTTCGCGGCCCTGTCCGTGCCGGGGGTCGCCCTGACCGCCGCCCTGGGGGTCGCCCTGTCGAGCGGCGCCCTCGCGGCCTCCTTCGCCGTGTCGGGCCAGCAGTTCAAGGTGTCGGCTGACAGCCTGACGGGCAAGGGGTTCGCGCAGTACGGCAGCATCGACACGAACGCCCGCGAGGAGCTGCTCCCCGTGGCGGTCACGGCGATCCGCGAGGCCGAGCTGAACAACCTGTGCCAGTCGGTCGTCACGACCCTGCCGGTCATCGGTGACATCTCGCTGTATCTGACGGCGGGGAAGAAGAAGCCCGTGGAGGCCACGGACCTGTTCGTGGACGCCACGCAGTTGTCGGGCGACGCGGCCTTCAACAACATCGAGATCGGCCGGGACGCGTCCACGCTGGACAAGGGCCCCGAGGGCGGGCAGGGCATGCAGGACCTGTTCGGCCAGCAGGCGGACGACGTGAGCATCACGGGTCTGCGGCAGGTGGCCTGGGCGACGAACGCCGGCACGTTCAAACTGTCCGGCCTGAACATGAAGATCAGCAAGGGCAAGAAGGAATGCTTCTGACATGCCGTCACCGGCTGACGGGGCGACGCGAGAGCCCCTGAACGGTCACCCGGCCGGGTCCGTGGAGGACGCCCACCCCGCCGAGGTCCTGGACCAGCCTCCGCCCGCGCCCTCCGGCCCGGTCCGCTCCGGCCTCCGGAGCAGGTGGCGCCGCTGGCGCAGGAGTCGGCCCTTCTGGGGCGGGCTGCTGACCATCCTGGCGGGGGCCGAGATCTGCGCCATCCCTCTGGCGCCGCTGGAGGTGATGCTCCACCAGGGCATCGCCGGAGTCCCCTCCGTCCTCCTCGGGGTTGTCATGATCATGTTAGGCACCTCGGTCTGGGTGTCCCCGCACTACCGCTCGCTCGCGGGTGTCGTCACGACCCTGATCGCGGCCGCCGCGCTCGTCATGTCCAACCTCGGCGGGTTCCTCATCGGGACCCTCGTGGGCATCCTGGGCGGCGCCATGATGTTCGCCTGGCAGCCGGTCGCGCCCCCTCGGCGCGACGAACCCGCTCCCCCGCCCCCCGGCGCCTCGGAGAACCCGGCCGAGGCCTGACGGAACCGCACCCGCGACACCGCCGCCCCGCATGCGCAGGCACCCGAAGGCGCAGGCATCCGCAGACGCAGGCATCCGACGGGGCCGTACCCCCGGCCCCTTCACCGACACGGGCGGACACACGCCACACCCGCCACACCCACCGCTCAACCCCGGCGAGCCACACCGGCCTCCCGGGCCTCGCGTCCACCGCCGTCACCACGGCTCTCTCCGTACTTTCCCGGGCCCCCCACACCCTCAGCGGTGTGACACCCCGTCACACCATCCCCGAAGGAGAACCCCACATGGCAACCCTCACCACCCGCAAGGCACTCTCCCTGGGCACCGGCCTGGCCGCCGTCGGCGCCCTGGTCTTCGCCGGGTCCACCGCCACCGCCGCGCCGGCCGCCCCGGCCCTCGCCGGCTCGACCACCGTCACCCCGGCCGGGCACGGCTTCAAGGCCACGCTCAGCGGAAAGGCCACCTTCAAGGCGGGCACGGTGACCGTCACCTGCTCGGTCTCCTCGTCCACCGGCACGGTCCCGGCGGCGCCCGGCAACCACAACGCGGCGGGCCCCGTCTCCAGCGCGATCACCCCGCCGACCTTCTCCTCGTGCACCACCAGCATGCCCGGGGTCAGCGCCACCGTCACCACCAGCGGCGCGTGGACCGTGTCCATGCAGCACGGCTCCCCCGTCGTCGCGTCGTTCGCCGTCCCCACCGGCGGCCTGGTCGTCAAGACGTCCGGCATCGCCAGCTGCACCGTCACCGCGGCGCCCACCGCGCCCGCCACGACGAGCGGCACGTGGACCAACGGCGCCCCCTCCTCCCTGGCGTTCAGCAACGCCCAGGTGCCCGTCAAGGTCGTCGGCGGCTTCGGCTGCCCGACCAGCGCGACCTCCTCCTCCTTCTCGGCCACCTACCTGGTGACCGACACGACCGACCCGGCGCAGCAGATCACGGTCACCGGCTGACCGTCCCGTCCCTCCGGCGAGCGCCCGCGCCGCTGGAGGGACCCGCGCGGCACGGCGGCCCTCCCGCCGTGCCGCGCACCCACGACGGCCCCCCGGATGAGCCGCCCGTGCGGGGGGGTACCCGCCGCCCCGGGAACGTACGGACGCGTGCGTACGGACGAGAGGGCCGTGCCGTGGAGCCCACCGACTGGCCGCTGACCGCGACCGAACGCGGCAGCCCCGCCGTCCGCCTGGACGCCCGCCGGGGCGAAGCCGCCTGGACCGGGGGAAACCGGGTACGACCCCTGGTGATCGGCGCGGTCTACTTCTCCGAGCTGCTCGCCGCGCTCCGCGCCCAGCGCGCCGGCGACCTGTGCCTCTTCACCGAGTGACGGGGCGACCCCGACGAACAGCTCGACGGCGAGGGCACCTAGGTCGCCCGGGGCCTCGGCGACGCGGCCCGGCGCGGCGTGATCGTCAAGGGCTCGTCCGGCGTTCCCACCCGGAACGCTTCCGCTTCAGCCAGGCCGAGAACCGCCACCTCGGCACGGAGATCGGGGCCGCGGGCGGCGAGTGCCTGCTCGACGTGCGCGTCGGCCCCGGCGGCTTCCACCACCAGAAGTACGTCGTCCTGCGGCACCCCGGCCGCCCCGAGCGGGACGTGGCGTTCGTCGGCTGCACCGACCTGTGCCACAGCCGCCGCGACGACGCCGCCCACCACGGCGACCCGCAGGCCCTGCCCATCGCCGACGCGTACGGACCGCGCCCGCCCTGGCACGACAGCCAGCTCGCCGTACGCGGCCCCGCCGTCGGCGATGTCGAGGCGTGCTTCCGCGCACGGCGGGGAGGTCGAGTTCGGTACTTGCGGCCGGCCCCACGGCACCCCCCTGCCGGCACGAGCACGTCTGCATCCGCTGCCCGACGCTCCACGTCGATCCCAGGACGCTCGCCCAGCTCTTCGAGCTCGAAGCCGACCTCCTGCACCGCAGGACGCAGGCCGAGGCCGAAGGCTGGATCGGTGGGATCGAGGGCGTCGATCCCCCCCACCTTCCTTCGCGCGAAGCTCGACGAGACCCAGCGCCCAGCTCAGCGACCGGCCGTCCCCCTCGGCATCCCCGCAAGCCGCCGTCCGCAGGAGTCCGATGACGCTCCCCTGAGCGATGCCTCGGTGCAACGAGCGGTCGGAGCTGTGAACAGGGCCCAATCTGGCCGGATCACTCCGTTACGGGCAGGCACTCGGCGAGCAGGTCGACGACGTCCCGCCAGGCTCGCTGCGCGTGCTCGGGGTGATAACCCACCCCGGGAAGCACGTTGTGGTCGACCGGTGGGTGATGGAACGCGTGCAAGGCGCCGCCGTAGACCACGAGGCGCCAGTCGACGCCCGCAGCCTGCATCTCGGCGGTGAACGCGTCCCGTTGCGCGAGCGGCATGATCGGGTCTTCCGACCCGATCCCGGCCCACACCGGGCAGTGAATGCGCGCCGTCTCGCCTGGTCGGCCCGTGGTCAGCCCGTTGACTGTCGCGATCGCGCGCAGGTCGACGCCGTCGCGCCCGAGTTCCAGCGCGATCGCGCCCCCGGTGCCGTAGCCGACGGCGGCGATCCGGTCCGGGTCGGTCCGCGGCTCGGCGCGGAGCACGTCGAGCGCCGCGTGGCCGATGCCTCGCATCCGGTCGGGGTCGGCGAGCAGCGGCATGCAACGGGCCAACATCTCCTCTGGGTCTTCCACATAGCGTCCGCCGTGGAGGTCGAAGGCCAGCGCCACGTATCCCAGCTCAGCGAGCGCCTCGGCCCGGCGGCGCTCGACGTCGCTGAGCCCCACCCCCTCGGGCCCGACCAGCACCGCGGGCCGGCGGTCGACACCGGCCGGGAGCGCGAGGTGCCCGATCATCGTCAGGCCGTCGGCCGCGTATTCGATCGTGCGCGTCGCAACTGTCGTCATGAGCCTGGACTGTAGTGATCGTCGGGCCCGGTCGGGCAGGTGTTCTGCCGCTGGCGGAAGGCAGGTCTCCGGCGTATTCCGGAACCATCGCGTCAGCGGTTCGCTCGGAGCCTGTGGACACACCGCCGTCCGCCGGAAGGGCGGGCTCACCGGACGCCGCTGCGCGAGACGGGGTTTGTTCACAGGCTCTCACCCAAGGATGACGCTCACACCTCGCTCCTCAAAGATCTCCAGGAGCAGGTCGAACAGCACAGCGCAGAGAGGCACGCCGGAGCTGAACCGGGTCTTGGCGGCGCTGTCCACCCCGGCGTACCGGCTCCTGGTGGACCCCGACGGCCGCCCGCTCGGCCCGCGCCGCCGCAACGCCTACTGATCCCCGGGCCGAGCCCGTCCTCGGGCCGCCCCGGCGCTCCCGGGCGGCTTCCAGGGGGCTGTGCCATGCTCGGAGGGTGGACGAACCGCGTGTCCCGACGGACGGCGACGCCTCCGACGTGGTGGCGCGCGCCAGGGTCGTCGCGAGGCTGCGCGCCCGGGTCGACGAGCTGGAGGAGAGGCTCGCGACGAGCGTCCTGCGGGAGCGGGCGAAGGGCGCCCTCATGGCGCGGGAGGGCCTGTCGGCGCGGCAGGCGGACGCCGCGCTGGTCCGGCGGGCCGAGGAACGGGGCCGTACGGTCGCGGACGAGTGCTGGGCCGTGCTGGGCGCCACGCGCAAGGACCGGGCCGGGAAGGCCGTCGGCCCGGTGCCGGGCACGGGGCCCTCGGGTGCACTGCCGTCGGCGGATGCCGCCCCGGACGTGCTGGCGCGGGTGCTGCTGGAGGTCCTGCGGGGTCCCGCCGGGGTCGCCGGGGTGCTGGTCTGCGGTGCGGCGCCGGACGGCGGTCCGATGCTGCTCGGCCACGCCGGGGTGGACGAGCCCCCCGCCATCGGCCCGACGGCGCTGGAGGCGGTACGCGGAGGGCGGCCGGTCTGGCCCGCCACGGCCCCGGGCGCGGACGGCGACAGCGACAGCGACAGCGACAGCGACAGCGCAGCGGACCGGCCGGGCGGCGCGGCGTGGGTGCCGGTGCCCGGGAAGGACGGCGCGCCCGGCACCGTCCTCGGGTTCCTGCCCGCAGGGCCCGGCGGCTTCGACGCGGCGGCGCGCGCCCTGGTGCTGGAGGCCGCCCGGTCGGCCGGTCGCGCCCGCACCCCTGCGCCCGGCACGACGGGCGGCGGCGCGGCCGAGGGCGGTACAGCGGCGGAGGGGTCCGGAATCGACGCCGTGCAGGCCGTGTTCGACACCCTGCCGGGGCCCGCCGTGCTGCTGACGCCGCTGCGGTCGCCGCTCACGGGCGACGTGGAGGACTACCGGATCGACGCGGCCGCGCCCCGCTCCGTGGACCACGCCGGACGGCGGGGCGCCGAGCTCGTCGGGCGCCGCGTCCTGGAGACGTACCCCGCCGTCGCCGGAACCGCCCTGTGGCGCGGCTACGCCGGAACGCTCCTCACCGGCGTGCCGTACGAGAGCGAGCCGTTCCCCTACGAGGAGGCCGCCGCCGACGCGCCCGTGCCGACGTCCTGGAGGGTGCGGGCCGCGCGGCTGGGCGGGAGGCTCGTCGTCTCCTGGTGCCGGCACGACGAGGAGGCCCACCACGAGACGCGCCGCAGGCACCAGATGGAGCGCCTCGGCGACCTGGGCTGGGCCGAGTGGAACGTACGCACCGGCGAGACGACCTGGTCGGAGCGCACGTACCGGATCTTCGGCCGCTCCCCGCAGGACGCGCCGCTCACCTGGGCGGAGCTGCCCGGCCACGTCGTACGGGAGGACGTGCCGCGCCTGGCGGAGGCGACGCGGCGGCTGCTGCGGGAGGGGCGCCCCCTGGACCGGACGTTCCGGATCAGGACCGCGTCCGGGGTGCGGCATCTGCGGCTGGTCGCGGAGCCCGTGACCGACGCGGAGGGCGCGACCGTGGAGGTGCACGCCCTCTACCAGGACCTCACCGCACTGCGGCAGGCCGAGCAGGCGCTGCTCCAGTCGGAGCGGGAGGTCCTCGTCCAGCAGGGGCTGCTGGAGGCGGAGCGGTCGCTCGCCACGCGCCTCCAGCAGGCCCTGCTGCCCCGTCAGGACCGGACACTCACGGTCGCGGGGCTGCGGACGGAGGTGTTCTACCTGCCGTCGCAGGCCGGGCTCAACGTCGGCGGCGACTGGTACAGCGCCATCGAACTGCCGGACGGGAGCGGCCTCTTCGTCATCGGCGACGTGGCCGGGCACGGCATCGACGCGGTGGCGACCATGGCCCAGCTGCGGTTCACCGCCAAAGGCATGATCGTGACGGGTTCGCCGCTGCCGGACGCCCTAATGCGGCTGAACGCGCTGCTGATGCACGCCCCCGAGGGCCGCCACTCCACGGCGACGCTGGTGCTCGCCCGGTACCAGCCCTGGGACCGCACCTGGACGTGGGCGCACGCCGGGCATCTGCCGCCGCTGCTCGTCCGCGGGGGCCGGGCGCGGTATCTGACGCCGCCCCTGGGGATCATGCTGGGCGCCACCGCGGACTGCTCGTACGAGGAACAGCGGTTCAGGGTGGTGCCCGGCGACCATCTGCTGCTCTACACGGACGGGCTGGTCGAGCGGCCCGGCGAGGACCTCGCCGCGGGCCTCGACCGGCTGGCCCGGAGGGCGGGCGGCGCGGTGCGCGCGGCCGGCGGGGTCGAGCGCCTCGCCGTACGGCTGACGGAGGCGCTGTCGCCGTCACGGCGCGACGACATCTGCCTGCTGCACCTCACGCTGCCCGCCGACGGCGTCTGAGGTCCGCCCGGCGGGCACCGTCGGGCGGACGGTCAGCAGCGAGTCGTCCTCGGGCCGGGCGCCGGGCAGCCGGTGGCGGGCGGCGACGAGGGCCGCGTCGATGTCCCGCGTGCCGGTGGAGACGCACAGCGTGTAGGCGACGTCCTCCATGCGCTGACGTACCTCCGGGCCGCCGTTGTGGGCGTCGAGCTTGCTGAGCGCGGTGTACTCCTCGATCAGCTTCGTCAGGACCGCGGGGTGGGCCATCAGCACGACTCGTCTCCTCTCGTACGGCCATCTCGTACGGCCGGGGGACGTCCGCTTACCCGGCTCGCCCACCCTCACACGCCCGCCGGGAACCAACCGCCCCGCACGGCACGGCCCGCCCCGCACGGCACCGCCCGACCGGCACGGCGGGCGCCCGGCCGTCGGCCTCACCGTGGGGCAGGCCTGCGACGGGCGGGTGCCGTCGGCGGCGCGCTCGGTTCAGGTGAGGAGCAGCTGTCCCGCCGCGTCGTCGTGGCTGCGGTGGGGGCGGGGGAACGGCGCCGGCGGCTGCGCGGTGGCCGACAGGCGCAGTTCGATGATGGAGCGGACCGTGGGCCACTCCTCGTGGAGTACCGAGTAGAACGCCGTGTCGCGGACCACCCCGTCCAGGCCCCGCGAGTGGGCGCGGCGGACGCCCTCGCAGGTCGCGCCGAGACGTTCGATCGCCGCCCTGGAGCGGGTGTTGCGGGCGTCGGCGCGCAGGGTGATCCGGCGCACGCCCCAGGTCTCGAACGCGTGGTGCAGCATGAGCAGCTTCGCCTCCGCGTTGGCACCCGTGCCGCGCGCGCAGCCCGCGATCCAGGTGTTGCCGATCTCGGCGGCGTCGGGCACGGCGGTGAGCGGATCGCCGTACGGGACGCCGGTGACCGGCGGCCACACGACGGGGCCCCTCCAGTAGTCCAGCTCCAGGAACCTGGTCGAGCCGACGACGCGCCCGTCGGCGGTGGTGACCAGGGCGAACGGGAGTGCCCGTCCGGCGGCCTGATCGGTCAGCGCGCGGGCGATGTAGTCGTGTGCCGCCTCCAGGCCGTCCGGCACCGGGGTGTAGGCGTACGCGGCGCGGTCCTGCGCGCCGGCCCGGGCGAGGCCCTCCGCGTGGCGCATGGCCAGCGGCTCCAGGCGCACGGTGCGCCCGGCAAGGACAACAGGTACTGGCACGGATCCTCGGGTCTTCCAGGAGCAGGGGATCTCCCGCGCCGGCAGGGCGGCACGCGAGTGATGGGGAGTGCTCGCCTTGCCGGAACCGTCCGCGTCACTGGAGGCGCGCGGGCGGACGGACCGCTTCGGCACCGGGGCGAGGAGGAACAGTATGCAGCCACCGCCCCTCCCAGAACAGAACCCCACACGAACCTCCGCACAAGCGCCGGTGAAACCCGGCTACACGGCGCTCACCAGCGGTTACGCGGGCCCTTCTCAGGCGCTGGGGGCCGGGTACGGCGTGCCGTCGCCGAACGAGGTCGTGGCGCGTTCCGGGAGCCGGTTCCCCGCGCTGCGGTACGTGAGCGGGAGACCGGCCAGCCGCTCGGGGAGCAGGCAGTTCTTGCCGTCCACCACGACGGCGGGGGCGGCGAGTTCGGTGGCGAGGACCGACCAGTCGGCCTCGATCGTCTCGGGCCACTCGGTGAGGACGGCGACCGCGCGGGCGCCGCGCAGGGCGGTCCTCAGGTCGGGGCAGGGGCGGGCGCCGGGGAACAGGCGGCCCAGCTCGTCGGCGTCCATGGCGGGGTCCCAGACGCGGACGCCGGCCGTCTCGGCGAGGAGCTGCGGGACGACGGCGCGGCTGGGGGCGGCCCGCATGTCGTCGCTCCACGGCTCGTAGCGGGCGCCGAGGACGGCGACCTCGCTGCGCGCGAGGTCGGCGCCGAGTTCCTGGCGCAGCGTGTCGCGGACGAGGGCGGCCTGGTCGCGGTTGACGTCGATGACGGCGTTCAGCAGCGGGGTGGCCAGTCCTCGGGAGGCGGCCCAGCGGGCGAGGGCGGTCGTGTCCTTGGGGAGGCAGGAGTCGCCGAAGCCGAGGCCGGGCTGGAGGAAGGCGTGGCCGATGCGCGGGTCGAGGCCGACGGCCTGCATCACCTGGTCGATGTTGAGGTCGGGGGTGGCGCACAGCCGCGCGCACTCGTTGGAGAAGCTGATCTTCGTGGCGAGGAAGGCGTTGCTGGCGTACTTGGTCATCTCCGCCGTGGTGGGCGTGGTGACCACCCAGGGGCAGGTCAGCGCCCCGTACAGGGTGTGCAGGACCTCGGTGACGGGCTGCGCCCACACCCCGGCGACCACGCGGGACGGGGTGGTCCAGTCGTCGAGGGCGCTGCCCTGGTTGAGGAACTCGGGGTTGTACGCGTACCGCTCGCGCAGCCGAGGGTGCTGGGCCATGAGGCGTTCGCTGGTGCCGGGCGGCACGGTGGACTTCAGCACCACGTGCGGGGCGGGCAGCAGTTCGGCGACCTCGGCGAGGGCGGCCTTCACCTGGGAGAGGTCGGCGGTGCCGTCGTCGGCGGGCGGGGTGCCGACGGTGATGAGCACGATCTCGAACGGCTCGGTGACGTGGGTGCGGGTCAGGTCGGGGGCGAAGCGGAGCCGTCCGGTCTCCAGGGCGAGGCTCAGCTCCTGCTGGAGTCCGGGCTCCGAGACGGGCGTGCGGCCCTCGGTGAGCGACCGCAGCCGGGCCGGGTCCTTCTCGATCCCGGTGACGTGGTGGCCCTGCCTGGCGAGGGCCACCGCCCCGGTCACGCCGACATAGCCCTGTCCGACGACGGCAACGCGCATACCCAGCCTCCTCAGACGGTGCGGCGGTACCGGTCCGGCACCGCACGTCAGCCTCGCCGAGCCCGCCCCGCCCGGCCACCGGCGAAGCCCGGACGGGTGAAGGAACGCACGGCCCAAACCCCCGCCCCCGCCCGGCGACCGGCCAGAGGCCGAACCCGCGGCCGCCCCGCGCCGGACAGCGGCCGGTCCAGCGATCATCCCGGCGCCGGACAGCGGCCGGTCCCGCGTCGCCCCGTGCCGGGCAGCGGTCGCCCGGACCCGCTTCCGTGGCCGGGCGCCGCCGTATCCGGCCGCGGGCCTCGTCTGCTCCACTGGTACGCGTCACCGCCGCGCGTGCCGCGGTTCCGCAGCGACCCCGGGAGCCGTCCATGACCATCCCCTCCGCCCGCCGTCGGCCGCGGACCGTCCTCGCCATGGAGCCGCGGGTGCGGGACGCGCTGTTCGACGCGGCGGCGCTGGACCGGCTCGTCGCCGTCGCGAACACCGACCCGGCTCAGGTCGTACGGGACTTCGGCGCCGACGAGCACATGGCCGCCCTCGCCGGGGCGGAGGCGCTGCTCACCGGCTGGGGCTGCCCCCCGCTGACGGAGGCCGCGCTGGAGCGGATGCCCCGGCTGCGCACGGTGGTGCACGCGGCGGGGTCGGTGAAGCACCACGTCACCGACGCCTGCTGGGCGCGCGGGCTCACCGTCGCCTCGGCCGCGGCGGCCAACGCGCTGCCCGTCGCCGAGTACACGGTCGCCGCGATCCTGTTCTCCGGGAAGCGGGTCCTCGACGCGGGGCGCTCCTACCGGGAGCGACGAGGCCGGGTCGATCCGCTGGACCTGCTCGCCGGGGCGGGCAACTACCGCCGCACGGTCGGGGTCGTCGGGGCGTCCCGGATCGGGCGGCGGGTGATCGAGCTGCTGCGCCCGTACGACCTGCGGGTGCTGCTGTACGACCCGTACGTGACCGGTGAGGAGGCGGCCCGGCTGGGCGTCCGGCAGGTGGCGCTGGACGAACTGGCGCGCACCGCCGACGTGGTGACCCTGCACGCGCCGGAGCTGCCCGGGACCCGGCACCTGTTCGACCGGGCCCGGCTCGCGCTGCTGCGGGACGGGGCGACCCTGGTCAATACGGCGCGCGGGTCGCTGGTGGACACGGACGCGCTGACGGCGGAGCTCGTGTCGGGACGGCTGAACGCCGTGCTGGACGTGACGGAGCCGGAGGTCCTGCCGCCCGGCTCGCCGCTGTACGACCTGCCGAACGTGCTGCTGACCCCCCATGTGGCCGGGTCGCTCGGCAACGAGCTCGGCCGCCTCGCGCACGCGGCCCTGGACGAGCTGGAACGGTACGCGCGCGGCCTGCCGTTCGCCGGTCCCGTACGGGCGGAGGACCTGCGCCACTCGGCGTGAACCGGCCAGGCCCCGCGTGAACCGGCGACGTGGGACGTGCCCACGCGCCGGGCCCGGAAAAGCGGATGCTCCCCGGCGGCCGGACGTCGTACCGTGGAGCCATGTCCACGCCCCGGATCTCCTAGCTCAGGACCCGCTTCCACGCCAGAAGTCCGCCCTTGAGCCTGTCCGGAGCGTCACCTCATGATCACCGTTCGCGATGTCGAACTGCGCGCGGGCGCGCGCCTTCTGCTGTCCCAGGTCTCCTTCACCGTCTCCCCCGGCGACCGGATCGGTCTCGTCGGCCGCAACGGCGCGGGCAAGACCACCCTGATGA
Source organism: Streptomyces thermolilacinus SPC6 (assembly GCF_000478605.2). Taxonomy (GTDB): domain Bacteria; phylum Actinomycetota; class Actinomycetes; order Streptomycetales; family Streptomycetaceae; genus Streptomyces; species Streptomyces thermolilacinus. The sequence goes on from NZ_ASHX02000001.1 coordinate 276,455, forward strand.
CCGCCCTGGCCGGACGGTCCCGGCCCGCCGCGGGCACGGTCGCCCACACCGGTCCCGTCGGGTTCCTCGCCCAGGACTCCCGCGCCGCCGACCCCTCAGTCACCGTCCTGGACCGCATCCTGTCCGCCCGTTCCCTGGACCGGGCGCTGCACCGGCTTCGAGCCGCCGAGGCGGCCATGGCGCAGGCCGACGGGCCGTCGGCGCTGGACCGGGCGATGCGCGCCTACGCCCGCGCCGACGCGGCCTTCCAGTCCGGGGGCGGGTACGCCGCCGAGGCGGAGGCGGCCCGTGTGGCGGCCGGGCTTGGCCTGCCCGACGACGTCATGGGCCGCCCGGTCGGCGCGCTGTCCGGCGGGCAGCGGCGCCGTGTGGAGCTGGCCCGTGTCCTGTTCGGGGGGCACGACGGCACGCTCCTGATGGACGAGCCGACCAACCACCTCGACGTCGGCTCGACCGCGTGGCTGCGCGGCTTCCTGCGGGGCCACCAGGGCGGCCTGGTTCTCATCAGCCATGACACGGCCCTGCTGGCCGACGTGGTGAACCGGGTGTTCCACCTGGACGCCGACCGCGCCGCCATCGACGTCCACAACACCGGCTGGGAGACGTACCTGGCCCAGCGGGCGGCCGAGGAGCGGCGCCACGCACGGGAGCGCGCCGCCGCCGAACGCAAGGCCGCCGCCCTGCACGCGCAGGCGGAGAAGATGAAGTCGAGGTCGGCCACCGCGACCACGGCGAGGAGCATGGCCCGCCGCGCCGACCGGATGCTCGCCGGTCTCGAACCGGTCCGCCGCGCCGAGAAGACGGCCAGGATCAGGCTCCCCGAGCCCGAGCCGTGCGGCCGGATGCCGCTGGGTGCGATCAGCCTGGCCAAGTCGTACGGCGGGCAGCCGGTGCTGAGGGGCGTGGACCTGGCCGTCGACCGGGGCAGCCGCCTGGTCGTCCTCGGCCCCAACGGTGCGGGCAAGACGACCCTGCTGCGGCTGCTGGCCGGGGCCGAGGCACCCGACTCGGGGCGAGTGGTGCGCGGGCACGGGCTGCGGCTGGGCTACTTCGCGCAGGAGCACGACACGCTCGCCCTCGACCGCACGGTCCGGCAGAACCTCGCGGCCGCCGCACCACACCTGACGGACGGTGAGGTGCGCGGGGTGCTGGGCGCGTTCCTGTTCGCCGGGGACGACGCCGACAAGCCCGCGGGGGTGCTGTCCGGCGGGGAGCGGACCCGTCTGGCCCTGGCGGGGCTCGTCCACTCCGGGGCGAACGTGCTGCTGCTGGACGAGCCCACCAACAACCTCGACCCCGCGTCGCGCGGCGAGGTGCTGGCCGCCGTCGGCGCGTACCCGGGCGCGCTGGTGATGGTCACGCACGACGAGGGGGCCGTGGACGCCCTGCGGCCCGACCGGGTGCTGCTGCTCCCGGACGCGGACGAGGACCTGTGGAGCGACGACTACCGGGAGCTGGTCACCCTCGCCTGACCGGCCCCGCGCCCTGCCGACCGGAGTGATCGCGGCTGGAAAACATCCCCCGGAATCACTCCGGTCGCGTGCCCGGTTCACTACGGTGCGTCAGGATCATTCCCGCATCGGAGGAGTTCTGCGACGTGAACCGTCTGCGCGCTGTCCTGTCCGCACTGGCCCTCGCCGTCACGGCGCTGTCGGCACCGGCCGCACCCGCCGTGGCGGTCGCGCCCACCGGCGCCGATGTCCGCGAGGAGCGCCCCGCCGCCTGCACCGGCGCGTTCCAGGGCGACGCGCGGCTGGGACCGAAGTACCTGCCGCGTCCTTCCGAGAAGCCGGTCGGTCCGCTGCTGAAGGGCTATCAGCGGATTGGCGGCCTGTCGCCGAAGGCGTTTCTGGCCACGTACTGGAAGGAGGAGGGCCTCGAGGGCCCGGCGGGCTGGAAGTACCCGCCGAACGACGGCTTCGCCGAGGTGAACGGCACCGTGGACAAGCGCGTGGAGGTGCTGGAGCCCGGCGAGAAGCTGGACCGGTTCGGCTCCGAGTACGGTTCGTACCTGGCCCCGGCGGGTGACCCGTACGCGAAGCGGGCGCTGCCGCCGCAGAGCCTCAACACGCGGGACGCCGCCTTTCCCTGCGACTACCACGTGTACCGCGTGGAGCGGCCCTTCCCGGTGTGGCAGGGCGGTATCGCCCCGTGGTTCGCGCAGCCCGGCGGGGGTCAGCAGATCAAGCTGGACCCGGCCCTGCTGGACCCGGGCGCGGGTCAGCGGCTGAGCGTGAAGTGGCTGCTGGAGCAGGGGTTCCTGTCCCCGGTGGCGTCCTGACCCCGGCCGTCCCCTGACGGCGCCTGTCCGTACGCGCGCGGGCGCGGGGCCCGTACGGCGGGAGTGAGGCGGAGGGCGGCACGCGCCGGGGTCGGCGGGCCGCCCTCCTTCCGTGTCAGGGCGCCGGGGACAGGCGCGTCGCGCGCGTGAGGAGAGTCGCCCGGTCGATGGCGGCGGTGGTGGTCGACGGGACCGTGCAGGCGTGGGCGCCCGCTGTCGCGCCGAACAGGGCGGACCTGCGGGGCGGTTCGCCCGTGAGGCGGCCGAACAGATAGGCCGCGGCGAAGGCGTCGCCCGCGCCGTTGGAGTCCACGACGGGCGAGGGGGGCGCCACGGCGGGCACATGGGTCAGTTCGCCGTCCGCCAGGAGGTGGGCGCCGTCCGCCCCGGCCGTGGCGACGACCTCCCGGGCGCGGCCGCGCGCCACGATGCCGCGCATGGTCCGCTCGGGGTCGTCCAGCGCGGCGGCGGACAGGAAGACGATGTCGGCGGCGTGGGCGAAGGCCGCGTGGTAGGGATTCTCGCCGTCCCAGTCGTGCAGGTCCGTCGAGATGGTGACCCCGGCCGCGAGCAGGACGGGCAGGGCGTGGGCGCAGGGCTGGGTGATGGAGACATGCGCGTGGCGGCTCGTGGCGGCGAGGGCGGCGACGGTGTCGTCGGGCAGCCGGTCCGTGTCGGAGCCGCGCGTCGCGTCGTAGAGGGAGAGCCTGCGGCCGTCGGGCCCGACGAGGTTGACGGCGCGTTTGGTGCCACAGGGCTGCGGGACCTCGGTGAGGGGGATGCCGTGGTCGCGGTGCAGGGCGCGTACGAGGTCGCCCTCGGGGTCGTCGCCGAGCATGTCGAGGTGGTGGGTCCTCATGCCGAGCGCGTGCAGCCCGAGGGCGACGAAGTCGCCGGTCTGGCCCGCGCGGGTCCGGATGCCGGGCTGGATCATGTAGCTGTCGGCGAACGGCAGCGGCAGTTCGGGGACGTACACGATCGTGTCCACACCGGCGCCGCCGAGGACGAGGACGTCGATGTCCGGGGCGCTGCTCATGGTGTTCCTTCCGAGGAGGGGCGGGGACTCAACGTATCGGCAACCAGCGGCGGTCCGCCTCCTGTCGGCCACGGACCGGAGGTTTCTGACCCGGCGTCGGGCGGACGGGTTCACGGGGTGCGGCGGTGGGGCAGCTTCTCCGGGATGGGTGTGCGGTTTCCCGACGGGTGGGGGGCGTGGCCGTGAGACGTCTGTGGTGGCGGGCCGGGGTGCTCGCGGTGCTGCTGGGCACCGCGGCGGCCGGGGCGGGGCTCGCCGTGCCGCCCGCCGCCGGGGCGACGACCGGGCGGGCGCCTGCCGTACTCGTCGCGTCGGAGACCCGGGGGGTCGCGGCCGGCGTCGGGTACCGGGTGCTGGACGTTCCGTCGTCGCGGGGCACCGCGCGGGTGCATCTGCTCGCAGTGGATCTGCGGGACCGGCGGGTGTCGGTGGGGCTGCTGTACCCGGGGGCGGTCGCGGCGCGGGCACCACTGTCGGCGCTCGCGGACGGGGCGGGCGCGGTGGCGGGGGTGAACGGCGACTTCTTCAACCTGTCCGAGGCCCAGCACCCCGGTGTGCCCGCGACGGGCGCCCCGGTCGGCCCGGCCGTGGCCGACGGGCGGGCGCTGAAGGCGGCGGTGCCGCGCGGCCAGCGGTTCGGCCCCGCGCTGCCTCCCGGCACGAGCACCCGCATGGTGCTGGGCGTGGACGGTGACGGGCGGGCCCGGCTCGGGGAGCTGGCGCTCCACGGCGAGGTGCGGACCCCGGACGGGGGCGTGCCGTTGGGGGGGCTCAACCAGTACGCCCTGCCGGTCGGTTCGGTGGGCGTGTTCACCCGCGACTGGGGCACGGTGTCGCGGCTGCGGGCGACGTGCGGGACGGACACGAACCGGGGCGCGCCGTGCAGTGCGGAGACGTACGAGGTGCGGGTGCGCGGCGGGCGGGTCGTCGGGGTGGCGGACGCTCCGGGGGCGGGGGCGATAGCGCCGGGCACGCAGGTCCTCGTGGGGCGTGAGGCGGGCGCGCGGTGGCTGCGGGGACTGGCGGTGGGCGACCGGGTGCGGGTGGCGCACCGGCTGGTCGCGGTCGGCGCGGAGCCGGGGGTGTCGTTCCGGTTCGCGGTGGGCGGGTATCCGGTGCTGCGCGACGGGCGGCCGCTGGCGGGAATGGACGCGGTGACGAGCGCGGTGCGGTCGGCGGCGGGGATCGCGGACGGCGGTCGGCGGCTGCTGCTGCTCGCGCTCGACGGCGGCCCGAAGTTCCGCACGGGACTGACGGTCGTCGAAGTCGCGTCGCTGCTGCGGGAGCTGGGCGCGTCGGACGGGGTCAACCTGGACGGCGGCGGGTCCTCGACGCTGGTGGCCCGTACGGACGACGGCGCCGCCGCGGTACGGGTGCTGAACCGTCCCAGCGGCGGCGCGGAGCGGCCGGTGCCCAACGGGATCGGGGTGTTCGTCCGCCCGTGAGCGTGACCGGGGGTGCGGGTGCGAGGTGGCCGGTGGCCGGAGAGCCGAGTCCGCCCGTGCCCGGTGGCCGGTGGTGTGCCCGGGTCCGGTGGCCGGGGTGCGGACGGTGTGCTACGGGTGGACGCTGCTGACCACGTCGGCGGTGGCGGACACCCCGTTGTAGATGGTCGGGGCGAGGCTCGTGCCGGCGAGGAAGAAGCCGAGCAGGCCGCAGACGATGGCGTGGGAGAGCTTCAGGCCGCCGCTGCGCAGGAAGACCACCGCCAGGATCAACAGAAGCAACACGACGGAGATGGTTACGGCCATGTGTCGTCCTCCTCGGCCCGGTGCCGCACGGGTCGTACGGCGTTCGGCGTTCGGCGGCCAGTCTGTCCCAGCGACGGCGCCGGACGGCCGTACGGCGTGTGGGCCGAACGGGTACGAATCGGGCGGCCGCTAGGCGGGCGTTCCGGCCGGGACGGACCTCTTTCCGGCCTCGGCGGGCGGGGCGGCACAGGCGGGCGCGGGCGGGGTGGTGAGGGATGTCCAGTGGACGGTGCGGTCGCACCAGCGGTCCAGCAGGACCCGGTCGTGGCTCACGGCGAGGAGCCCGGCGCCGTGTGCGCGGCGGTACTCCTCGACGGCGGCGACCAGCGCGGCCGTGGTGGACGCGTCGAGCATGGCGGTCATCTCGTCGCACACGAGCCAGCGCGGGCGCGCCACCAGGGCGCGGGCCAGGCAGGCGCGCTGGAGCTGGCCGTCGCTGACCTCGTGGGGGCGGCGGGACAGCAGGTCGTCGGTGAGCCCGACACGGGTGGCCAGTTCGGCGGTCCGCGTGGCGGCCTCGGCCCGGCGGCCGGTGGCGCGCAGGGGTTCGGCGATGAGGTCGCGCAGCGGCAGCCGGGGGTCGGCGGACAGGCGGGGCTGCTGGAAGACGACGCCGATGGCGGTGCGCAGCTCACGGGGCGCGCGGTGGCGCCAGCCGCGTACCGTCTCGCCGTCGACGGTGACGCTCCCGGCGTCGGGGCGGTGGAGGAGGGCGGCGACGCGGGCGAGCGTGGACTTGCCGCAGCCGCTGGGGCCGAGCAGGCCGACCGCCTCACCGGGCGCGACGGTCAGGGACACGTCCCGGAAGACGGGGGCGCGGCGGTCGTAGCCCGCGGTGAGGGAGGCGAGTTCAAGCACGGGCGGTCTCCTCCGCGGCGGTCGTGCCGGGTGATGAGGCGCACTGCGGGACGGCGGGCCACGGATGGTGGCAGGCGGCGCCGCCGGTCAGCGCCGGGACGGTGCGGCAGGTGTCGGTGCGGCGGGCGCAGCGGGGGGCGAAGGCGCAGCCCTCAGGCAGGGCGCCCAGCTCCGGAGGCATGCCGGGGATGGGGGTGAAGTCGCGTTCCGGCAGGGCGGCGAGGAGGCCGCGCGCGTACGGGTGGCGCGGGCCCTCCGTACCGAAGAAGCGGTCGGCGTCGGCGACTTCCACGACGCGGCCCGCGTACATGACGGCGACCCGGTCCGCGACGCGTTCGGCCGCCGCCAGGTCGTGGGTGATCAGCAGCAGCGCCCTGCCCTCGTCGGCGTGGCGGCGCAGCTCGTCCACGGTCCGTTCCACGAGGTCCCGGTCGAGGCCGGTCGTCGGCTCGTCCGCGAGGAGCAGCGGCGCGTCCCCGACGAGGGCGAGGGCGGTGGCGGCCCGCTGCGCCTGGCCGCCGGACAGCTCGTGCGGGTGGTGGTCGAGGAGCCCGGCGGGGTAGGAGGCCCGTCCGGCCGCCGCCACGGCCGCCTCGCGCAGCGCCGCGCGCCGCGTGCCGGTCAGCTCCCGGAGGGTCTCCTCCAGGTGCGCGCGCACGGTCCGTACGGGCGTCAGGTGCGCGGCCGGGGACTGCGGTATGAGGCCGGCGCGCCGTCCCCGTACGCGTCGGGCGAGGGTGCGCTCGTCGGCGGCCAGCAGGTCGATGCCGGTGCCGGGGGCGTCGTCGGGCCCGGTCAGCAGGGCCGTACCGGCGGTCCGGGCGTTGCCGGGGAGGAGGCCGAGCAGGGCGGAGGCGAGGACGGACTTGCCGCAGCCGCTCTCGCCGACGAGGGCCAGGCACTCCCCCGCCGCGAGGTCGAAGCTCACGTCGGTGACGGCCGCGATGTGGCGGCCGCCGCGCATCCGGAAGCGGACGGAGAGGTCCCTGACGGACAGCACCGGGGTCACAGCATCAGCTCCGATCGGCGGCGGGGGTTGAGGCGTTCGCGCCAGGCCCCGGCCAGGCCCGCGATGGCGAGGGTCGGGACGACCAGGAACAGGCCGGGGAACAGCGTCGGCCACCAGTCACCGGCGAGCAGCGAACCGCGTGCCGTCTGGACCAGGTTGCCGAGGCTCGCCTGGTGGGCGGGCAGGCCCAGGCCGAGGAAGGACAGCGCCGACTCGTGCCACATGGCGTGCGGCACCATCAGCACCGCGGCGAGGCCCGCCTGCGGCAGGACGGCGGGCAGCAGGTGGCGGACGGTGACGCGCCACCGGGACGCCCCGCCGGAGATCGCGGCGTCGATGTACGGGCGGGAGCGCAGCGACAGCACCTCGGAGCGGACGATCCGGGCGGTGGACAGCCAGTGCGTGACGGCGACGGAGAGGATGACGGGCCCGACGCCGGGGCGGAACATGGCCACGACGAAGATGCCGAGCAGCAGGTGCGGGACGGACGCGAAGGTGTCGACGGCCCGCATCACCAGCCGGTCCGCCCAGCCGCCGAGGGCGGCGGAGAGTGCGCCGACGGCCGTGCCGACGACGGTCGCGACGAGCGCGGCGACCAGTCCGACAAGGAGGGAGACGCGCAGCCCGTACACACAGCGCAGCAGCAGGTCGCGGCCCATGTCGTCGGTGCCGAACGGGTGCGCGGCGGACGGTGGCCGGAGCTTCAGCGACAGGTCGACCGCCTGCTGGTCGAGCTGTGCCAGCGGCGGCACGAGGAGCACGGCGAGGACGACGGCGCCGGTGATCGCGGCGGACACGGCGACGCGTACGGTCCGGGTGGAGCGGCGCGTGCGGCCCTGCGAGCGCCAGACGGGCGCGTCCTCGCGGGCGTGCTCGTCCTCATGAGCGGACGACCCGTCCAGGCGGACGGGCACGTCCTCGCTGCGGCCGGGCGCGTCCTCGCGAGCGGACGACGCGTCCTTGCGGATGGGCGCGTCCTTGCGGGTGGGTGCGGGCGTGGGGTCAGGCATCGGGGGTCACCCTCGGGTCGGCCAGGGCGTACAGGAGGTCGGAGAGGAGGTTGCCGAGGAGGACCGCGGCCGTGGCGAGGACGGTGAGCGCCGCGAGGAGCGGGAAGTCCACGGACATCGCGGCCTGGACCGTCGCCGCGGCGATGCCGGGCCAGCTGAAGACCGTCTCCACCAGGAGGGCGCCCGTGATGAGTTCGGGCACGCGCGAGCCGATCAGGGTGAGCACCGGCAGCAGCCCGGACCGCAGGGCGTGGCCGAGCAGGACGGTGCGTTCGCTCAGCCCGCGGGCGCGGGCGCCGCGCACCGGGTCCTCCTCCAGCGCGTCGGCGACGCCCTGCCTGACGTACAGCAGGAACCAGGGCAGCTGGGACGCGCCGAGCACCAGGGCGGGGAGGACCAGATGGGAGGCGACCTGCCCGAAGGTGACGGTGTCGCTGGCCGTGTCGGTGAGCCCGCCCGCCGGGAGGATACCGAGCTTCAGCGCGAACACCCAGATGGCGAGCAGCCCGAGCCAGAACGCCGGGGCCGCCTCCAGGGTGTACGCGACGGCCGTGACGGTCCGGTCGAGCGGGCCGCCCTGGCGCCGGGCCGCCAGGACGCCCAGGACCGTGCCGGCGAGGACGGCGACGGCGAACGCGGTGGCGGCGAGCAGCACCGACCAGCCGATGCGCTCGGCGATGACGTCGGCGACGGGCTGCCGCATGACGCTGGAGTCGCCGAGGTCGCCGGTGAGGGCGGAGGTGAGCCAGTCCCACCAGCGTGGTACGAGGGGCTGGTCGGCGCCGAGGTTGGCGCGAAGCTGGTCGAGGTTCTCCTGCGACGCCGTGAGGCCCGCCGTGCCCGCGTAGGCCTTGACGGGGTCGAACGGGGACGCGGCGGCGACGGCGAACACGCCGAACGTGACGACGAGGAGGACGGGGACGGCGGCCAGGGCCCTGCGCCCCGCCATCCGGGCCAGTGGCCCCCAGGGGAGGCGGCGGGTCACTTCGCGGCGCCCTTGGGGGTCCAGTCCTCGACGTTCCACCACGGGCCCGCGGCGAGGCCGTGGTCGTGCGGCTCGACCTGGGTGGACAGGCCGTCCCAGCGGTCGCTGACGACGTACAGGTGGTCGATGTGCGTGAGGAAGGTGTAGCCGGGGTTCTTCACCAGTTCGCGCTGGACCGTGTCGTAGGCGGCCTTGCGCGCGGCCTTGTCGTTCGTCATGCGGCCGTCCTCGAGGGCCTTGTCGACGGCCGGGTTGGCGTACCAGGCCATGTTGTTGAAGCCGTCGCCCGCGAGGTCGGACTTGAGGAGGAGGTACTGGTCGAAGTCGGGGTCGCCGGGGGAGCCGCCGCCCGCGAGGACCGCGTCGTGCTTCATGCGCGGTTCGATGACCTCCCAGGTGCCGGCCTGGGTGGCGATCTCGATGCCCGCCTTCTTGGCGTCGGAGGCGTAGGCGAGGGCGTGGTCCTGGCGGAGCTTGTCGCCGGAGGGGTACCAGAGGGGGAAGGCGGCGCGGACGCCGTTCCTCACGCGGACGCCGTCGGGGCCGGGCTTCCACCCCGCGTCGTCGAGGATCTTCTCGGCGGCGGCGAGGTCGTGGCGGCGTTCGGTGCCCTTGGCGAACCATTCGCTGCTGGTGGGGACGGGCCCGTAGGCGGGCTTGCCCGCGCCTTCGAGGATCTTGTCGACCATGGCCCGCCGGTCCACGGCCAGGTCGAGGGCGCGGCGGACGGCGGTGTCGCCGGTGACCTTGTTGTGGGTGGGCAGGGTGACGGTCCGGTAGTCGTACGTGGTGGCGGCGTACGTCTTCTTGCCGGGGTCGTTCTTGAAGCCCTTGGCGAGGTTCGGGGGGAGGATCGCGCCGTCGAGGTCGCCGGAGCGGAGGCGGGTGGCGCGCACGTCGTCGTCCTTGACGACGGCCATGGTGAGCTTCTTGACCTTCGGTTCGCCGCCCCAGTAGCGGGGGTTGGCCTTGAACGTGAGCTTCTCGCCCTTGGACCAGCCGGTGAGGACGTACGGGCCGGTGCCGACGGGCTTCGTGGTGAACGGCCCGGAGTTGACATCCTGGCGGGCAGCGACGTGCTGGGGCGCGATGGCGAGGACGGTGCGCTGGGCGAACGCCGCGTACGGGTACTTGAGGGTGAAGACGACGGTGTCGTCGCCGACGGCCTTCACGTCCTTGAGGGCGTCCAGCTCCGTCTTGGACGGGTTGTTGGTCCGCTTGTCGAGGATGGTGCGGTACGTGAAGACGACGTCCTTCGCACCGAACGGCTCGCCGTCGCTGAAGGTGACGCCCTTGCGGAGCTTGTACGTGTACGTGAGGCCGTCGGCGCTCACCTCGGGCAGCGCGACGGCGAGGGCGGGCTTGAGGCGCATGTCGGCGTCGAAGGCGAGGAGGCCGTCGAAGACCTTGGAGTTGCCGTCCTTGCCGTAGCCGAGGAGCGGGCTGAGCGTGTCGGGTTCGTAGGCGATGCCGACGACGAGGCTGTCCCGCGCGGCGGAGCCGCCGGAGCCGGAGCCGCCCGGGTCCGAGCAGGCCGCCGCGGTGAGCGCCAGGACGGTGGCCAGCGCCGCGGCGGCCGTGCCGCGTATCGGTCGGACGGTTCGGGCGGTCATGCGCCACACCCCTTATGAAAGATCCACTGTTGTTGCGAACGCTTCGCAATTAAACAGCATGTAGAGGGGTGTGTCGTCAAGGGCCCCTTACGGGAAGGAGCCCGGGACTCCCTACGGGGCGGGGGCGGGGAGGTCCACGAGTCCGGCGATCGTGTCCTGGTGGTGTCCGGCGGCGCCGTAGGCGAGCTGGTCGGCCTTGGCGCGCTTGAGGTAGAGGTGCGCCGGGTGCTCCCATGTCATGCCGATGCCACCGTGCAGCTGGACGCACTCCTCCGCCGCGTGGACGGCGACGCGGGAGCAGTACGCCTGGGCGACCGCCACCGCCAGGGGCGCGTCCGGGCTGCCGGTGGCGAGCGCGTCCGCGGCGTTGCGGGCGGCGGCGCGGGCTCCGGCGACCTCCAGCCACAGCTCGGCCATGCGGTGCTTGAGCGCCTGGAACGAGCCGATGGGCCGGTTGAACTGGTGGCGGGCGCGGGTGTGCCGTACCGCCTCCTCCAGGCACCATTCGGCGAGCCCGAGCTGTTCGGAGGCGAGCAGCCCGGCCCCGGCGACGAGCCCGGAGCGGACAGCCGCGCGGGAGGTCCCGGCGTCCGCGAGGCGGGTTCCGGGGGCGTTGGCCGGGACGGTGACGGCCGCGAGGGGGCGGGTGAGGTCGAGCGGGGTCAGCGGGCGGAGGGCCGCTTCGGCGGCGTCCACGGCGTGCAGGCCGTCGGGGCGCGGGACGAGGAGGACGTCGGCGAGGACGGCGTCCGCGACGGCGGTGACGGTGACGCCGGGGGCGGTGGCCGGGGTGTCCGTGGGGGCGGTGGGGGGCTCTGTGGGGAGCGGGGCGTCGGGGGCCGTGGTGAGGGGGACGGCGAGGACGGCGGTGCGGCGGCCCGAGGCCAGGTCGGCGAGCAGCTCGGCCGCCTCGTCGGAGGGTCCGAGGGCGAGCAGCGTCTGCGTGGCGACGACGGAGCTGGTGAGGTACGGCAACGGGGCCACCGCGCGGCCCAGCTCCTCCAGTACGACGGCGGCCTCGCGGTGGGTCGCGCCCTGGCCGCCGAGCTTCTCGGGGACGAGGAGGCCCGCGGCGCCGATGCCCCCGGCGAGGGCGTGCCACAGCTCCGCGTCGTGCGGGCCGGTGCCCTCCAGGCGGGCGGGCAGGGCGGCCGGGTCGGCGCGGTCGGCGAGCAGGGCGCGTACGGCGGCCCGCAGGTCGGTCTCGGCCTCGGAGTAGAGCAGGTCGGTCATCGCGCGAGGTCCTTCCACGGCACGTCCTTGTCGTCGCGCGGCTCGGCGGGCAGCCCGAGGACGCGTTCGGCGACGATGTTCAGCAGCACTTCGCTCGTGCCGCCCTCGATGGAGTTGCCCTTGGAGCGCAGGTAGCGGTACCCGGCGTCACGGCCGGTGAAGTTCACCAGCTCGGGGCGGCGCATGGTCCAGTCGTCGTACAGCAGGCCCTCGTCGGCGAGGAGTTCCACCTCCAGGCCGCTGATCCGCTGGTTGAGGCGGGCGAAGGCCAGCTTCATGGCGCTGCCCTCGGGGCCCGGGCCGCCCGCGGCGAGCTGCTGGCGCAGGCGTTCGCCGGTGAGCCGGGCGACCTCGGCGTCCACCCAGAGGTCCAGGAGGCGCCGGTGGAGGTCGTGGGTGCGCAGCTCGGGGCGGGTGCGCCAGGTGTGCGCGGCGCGCCCGATCATGCCGCCCTCGCGGGGGATGCGGGCGCCGCCGATGGCGACGCGCTCGTTCATCAGGGTGGTGCGGGCGACGGCCCAGCCGTCGCCGACCTCACCGAGGCGGTGGCTGTCGGGGATGCGCACGCCGGTGAGGAACACCTCGTTGAACTCTGCCTCGCCGGTGATCTGGCGCAGCGGCCTGACCTCCACTCCGGGGTCGGTCATGTCGCACAGGAAGTAGGTGATGCCGCGGTGCTTGGGGGCGTCGGGGTCGGTACGGGCGATGAGGATGGCCCAGCGGGCCAGGTGGGCGCTGGACGTCCACACCTTCTGGCCGTCGACCACCCAGGTGCCGTCGGCGTCGCGTACGGCGCGCGTGCCCAGGGCGGCCAGGTCGGAGCCGGCGCCGGGTTCGCTGAACAGCTGGCACCACACCTCCTCGCCGGTCCACAGCGGCCGCAGGAAGCGGCGCTTCTGCTCCTCGGTGCCGTACGCGAGGATCGTCGGCGCGGCCATGCCGAGGCCGATGCCGATGCGGCGCGGGTCGTTGTCGGGGGCGTCGGCGGCGGCGAGTCCGGCGTCCACGACGGCCTGGAGGGCGGGGTCGGCGCCGAGCCCTCCGAGGCCCTCGGGGTAGTGGACCCAGGCGAGGCCGGCGTCGAAGCGGGCGTTCAGGAAGGCGGCGCGGTCGGTGGTGGCGGGCGGGTGGGCGGCGAGGAGGTCGCGTACGCGTTCGCGCAGGTCGGCTGCGGTGACGGTCATCGGGTGGTGCCTTCCGGTCGGTCGGCGGTGGCGCCTTCGGTGACGGCGGCCTGGGTGACGGTGGCTTCGGTGGCGACGGCTTCGGCGGCGGCGACGCCTTCGGTGACGGCGGCCGCTGTGGCGGTCGCGGTGGGCACGACGACGAGGCGGCCGGTGGTGGTGCCGTCGGCGACGCGCTGGACGGCCGACGCGGCGTCCGCGAGGGCGACGCGTTCGCTGACGAGCGGCTTGATCAGGCCCTTCGCGGCGTACTCGGTGAGGGTGGCGTGGCACTCGCGGACGAGGGCGGGGTCCTTCTGCTGGTACAGGCCCCAGTGGAGGCCGAGGATCGCGTAGTTCTTGACCAGGGCGTGGTTGAGGGCGGGGGCGGGGATGTCGCCGCTGGCGAAGCCGACGACGACGATGCGGCCCTCGAAGGCGACACACTTGGCGGACGCGGCGTAGGCGGGGCCGCCGACCGGGTCGTAGACCACGTCGGCGCCCCGCCCGCCGGTGGCGTCCTTGACGGCGGCCACGATGTCGTCGGTGTGCCGGTCGATGACCGTGTCGCAGCCGAGGGCGCGGGCGGTCGCGGCCTTGTCCGCTCCGCCGACGACACCGATGACCCGGGCCCCGGCCGCCTTGCCGAGCTGCACGGCGGCGCTGCCGACCCCGCCGGACGCGGCGTGGACGAGCAGGGTCTCGCCCTCGCGCAGGGCGGCGCGGCGGTGCAGGCCGAACCAGCCGGTCTGGTAGCCGATGTGCAGGGCCGCCGCCTCGGCGTCGTCGAGCGTCTCGGGCGCGGTGAACACCGTGGCCTCGTCGGCGACGGCGTACTCGGCGAGCCCGCCGTGCGGCAGGGCGGTGGTGGCGATGACGCGGCGGCCGTCCTCCGTGTCGGCGCAGATCTCGACGCCGGGAGTGAAGGGGAGCGGCGGGCGCACCTGGTAGTGGCCCCGGCACAGCAGGGCGTCGGGGAAGTTGACATTGGCGGCCCGCACCCTCAGCAGGAGCTGTCCGGGACCGGGCTCGGGCCGGCCGGCCTCCTCCAGCCGCATCACCTCGCGGGGCTCGCCGTTTCGGTGTACGCGCCATGCCTGCATCAGGGCCTCCACAAAGAGTCGGGCAGTACCGCAATGGCTCGCATACTAAGCGGTCGCTTGCCCGCTGGGAACAGTACGGCCCCGGAACTCCTCCGGCCCCCGGCCCGCAGTCCCGGCCCGATCCCCCGGCCCTGGTGTCCCCCGCCCTGAAGCCGCGCCCGCCGGTACGGCGGGTCAGCGCGGGAACAGCTCGAAGGTGACGGCGGGCACCCCGCCGAACCGCTCGGCGGCCGCCTCAGCGCCGCCGGTGAGGAACGTCCGGCAGTACGCCTCGGGCTCCTCGTCGGTCAGTGCCTCGATGTACGCGCGGTGTTCGAGCAGGGAGCGGACGGCGCGCTCCAGGCCGGGCCGCGCGTCCACGGCGTGGGTGGGGCGGGACGAACCGGCGACGGCGACCCAGCGGACCCCGTCCCACGGTTCGAGGCCCTGCTCGGTCAGCTCCGGGAAGATCCAGCGGTTGCCCGCGTCGGAGGCCGCGTCGAGGGTGGCGCGGCCCACCGCGACGTGGTCGGGGGTGTTCCAGGCGACACCGCCCCACGTGTCGCGGTGGTTGAGCGTGATGACCAGCTCGGGGCGGTGGCGGCGGATCGCGGCGGCGATGTCCCGGCGCAGGGCGGTGCCGTACTCGATGACACCGTCCTTGTGGTCGAGGAACTCCACCTCCCCGACTCCGACGACCGCCGCGCTCGCCCGCTGCTCCCGCTCGCGCAGCGGCCCGCACACGGCGGGCGCGAGCGTGTCGATGCCCGCCTCGCCGCGCGTGGCCAGGACGTACACGACCTCGCGCCCCGCGTCGGTCCACCCGGCGACGGCGGCCGAGCAGCCGTACTCCAGGTCGTCGGGGTGCGCGACGACGGCGAGCGCCCTGCGCCAGTCCTCGGGCATCGGCCGCAGGTGCGCGGGTGGTTGACGGTCCGTCGGCTCGTTCTCAAGATCGCTCATGGGCGCAGGATACGGTCGCTCCGTCCGGCGGCGTGGCACCATGAGCGCCGTGAAGCCGATCCGCCGAAAGGGCGATGCCGCGTAGACGGCCGGGCGCGCTCCGCGCCACTCGTCGCCCCCCTGTCCGTCGCGTGCCCCGCTGGGCCGACGCGTACGGGCCGCTCGACCGGCTGTCGCCCGCGACGTGCGCGGCCGTCCGCGTCCTGGAACTCGCGGGCGGTCCCGATCCCCACATCGCGCCCGGCCGTACCGCCCTGCTCCTCGCCGCGTACCGGGACTTCACCCGGCGCCCCGGCGGTGTGCTCCTGGTCGTACCGTCCGCGATGCCCTCGTGCCCCGGCTGCGCGTACGACGATGTGACGGTCGTGCGGGACGGCCTCCAGGCGGTCTACCTCGCGCTGCCGGGCCGCCCGCGTGCGGAGTTCGGGCGGCTGCTCGCGGGGCTCGACGCCGTGTTCCGGCGCCGCACGCTGCCGGAGCCGGCCGTCGGGCTCACCGTCGGCGCGTGGACGGACCCGGACGGGACACCGGCGCCGTGGTGGCGGCGCCGGCGGTACGCGGACGCGCCCGCGTGAGCCCGTAGGCGCGGGGTGCGACCACGCGAGGGCGCGGGTGTGTGACGCGCGTGCGGGTGAGGGGCGCCCCGCAGGGAGGGCGCCCCTGCCGGGGGTGTCAGGCTTCGCCGTGGGCCAGGGCCAGGAGGCGGTCCAGGACGTGGGTGCCGCTCGCGCGGACGCCGTCGTGCTCGTACTCGTCCGTCACCCAGGTGCGCAGGCCGCGGATGGCGCGCGCGGTCTCCAGGGAGTGGGCGGTGTCCACGTACATGTCGTCGTGGTAGACGGCCGCCGCGACGGGGACCGTGTTGGCGGCGAGGCGCTCCGGGTCGTACAGGGCCGGCCAGTCGGCGCGGGCGGCGAGGAGTTCGGCGGTCTCCCGCAGCGGGCGCAGGGCCGGGTCGACGTCGAAGTGCCAGGGGTGGATGGTCTCCCCGGTGAAGAGGACCGGTCCGTCGCCGTCGAGCGCGGCCGCCGCGTCGAACTCGGGGAACTCGCCGCGCACCCGCTCGGCGGCCCAGCCGGTCGGGCCCCGCCCCTGGGCGTAGATGGGCTCGTGGAGGACGGCGTACAGCGGCCGGGACGCGAAGGAGAGATGGGAGCGCACGGCCTCCAGGAAGGCGTCGGACAGCGCGGGGCCGGACGCGGTGGGCACGAACGCGTCCTCCAGCAGGTAGTGCAGTTGGTGGCTGCCGTCGCCGCCGCCCAGGAGGATGCCGAGGGACTGGAACGCCTCGACCGTCAGCCGGTACCCGTCGGGCAGCACGGCGGGACTCCCGGCCAGGTGCTCGGCGACGCGGCGGGCGCGCTCGACGTCCTGCGGGTAGCGGTCGTAGTGCGCCTCGTTCTTGCGGCGGATGCGCGGGTAGGCGGCGCGGTACACGTCGTCGGCGGTCGCGTCGAGGGACGGCAGGCCGCCCGTGATGATCACCGTGTCGAGGCCGTGCGGGGCGGTGGACAGGTAGTGGGTGGCGCAGAAGCCTCCGAAGCTCTGGCCGAGGACCGTCCAGGGCGCGTCGCCGGTGAGGCGGCGGCGGATCAGCTCGCAGTCACGGACGATGGAGTCGGCCCGGAAGTGGGCCAGGTAACGGGCCTGTTCGGCGGGGCCGCCGCGCAGCGGCAGCGTCTGCCGGTCGGCCCGCGTGGACCGGCCGGTGCCGCGCTGGTCGAGGAGGAGCACCCGGTGGTCCCGGACGGCGCGGGCGAGCCACGCCTGCTTGCCGGTGAACCGGCGGGCGGCGCATCCGGGACCGCCCTCCAGGTACACGAGCCACGGCAGGCGGTCGGTGTCCGGCCGTCCCGCGGCGACGACCTCGCGCCCGTACACCTCGATCTGCTCGCCGGACGGGTCGGCGTGGTCGAGGGGGACGGTGAAGTGATGGTCGGTGAGGACGACGCCGGGCTGGCGGTACGGGGACACTGCTCCTCCTGTCGTGCTTCCTTGCGGACTGCGGGGACACACGTCCGCGCCCGCACAGTGGATCACAGCGCTCCACTGCCGGGGCGAGGAGGTCCCGGGCGCCGCCCGGCAGGGCGATGCGGTGATCTTTGCCGGGGCGACGTGAGAGGGGCTCACGGCACTCTCCCTCTCGGGCGTCGTGATGAGCGCGGTCGCGGCAGCCGGAGAGCTGTGACGTGCCGACCGGGTCCGGGGAGGCGCCCGCGTACGATCCGACGGGGGACCGACGAGCAGTCGACGCCGGCCTTCCGGGGTCCGGCTCGATGGTGAGTGCGGGCCTGGTGGGGGTACTCGCCGGGGGCCGTGAAGGTGGAGCGGCCGTCCCGGCCGTGACGGTGGAAGGGCATGGCCATGAGCAGCGCATCCCGTAGGACGTCCCCGGCCGGCTCCCTCGTGCGGCGTGCCGCGCTGCTGGTGGGGGTGGCATTCCTGCTGATCGGCGCCCTGGGGTTCGTCCCCGGGATCACGACCGGCTACGACTCGCTGGCGTTCGCTTCGCACGAGTCGGACGCGAGGCTGCTGGGACTGTTCCAGGTGTCGGTCCTCCACAACCTCGTGCACCTGCTCTTCGGCGTCGCCGGTGTGGTCTCCGCCCGTACGGCGGCCAACGCCCGCTCGTACCTCGTCGTCGGCGGCCTGATCTACCTGGCGCTCTCCGTGTACGGGGTGATCATCGACCTGGACAGCGCCGCGAACTTCGTGCCGGTCAACACCGCCGACAACTGGCTGCACTTCGGGCTCGGCATCGGCATGGTCGCCCTGGGGCTCGGGCTGCCCCGCCCGGCGGACGCCGACACCTGACGGCCGGGACGGCTAAGGCGCCCCGCCGGGGAGGGGCACGCGGACCGTCTCGGCCCAGGTGGGCGGTTCGGGGGCACCGGGGCCGATCAGGGCGGCGACGACCCGGCAGCCGGACGGTTCCCGGCCCGGCCACGGCGTCCACCCGTCGGTGAGGACGACCACGACGTCGGGGCGCTCGGGCCGCGCGAGCGCCGCCTCGATGCCGACGCGCATGTCGGTGCCCCCGCCGCCGCCCAGCTCCACCTGTTCGGCGGAGGTCACCCGCGACACGGCGTGCACGTCGGCGTCGCAGGCGAGGACCGTGACGCGGTTGCCGCGCACGCCGACCTCGCGCAGCACCCCGGTGATCTCCGCCATGGCGGCGGCCAGTTCGGCGTCCCCCATGGAGCCGGAGGTGTCCACGACGACCGCGACGCGCGGCAGCGGACGGCGCAGGCTCGGCAGGACGACCCCGCGCAGCGCGGCCGAGCGGCGGGAGGGGCGGCGGTACGTGTAGTCCACCGCGCCACCGGCCCACGCGGCGGCCTCGCGCACCGCCCCGGCGAGCGCCTTCCGCCAGTCCACGACCGGTTCGAGGACCTGCTCCGCCCAGCGCTGCCAGCCGCGCGGCAGCGTGCCGCGGCCGCGCAGGTGGGCGCGCATGGCCTCGGCGGTCGCGCGGCGCAGCGCCTGTGCCTCGGCGGTGCCGATCCGGGCGGGTCCCGCCGGTCCCGTGAGGTCCCAGGGCGACGGCTGCCCGTGCGCGCCCGACCCGCAGTCGTGGCCGCGCACGTCGGGCGGCAGCGCCGTGACGTACTCCTCGAACATCCGGCCCTCCGGCAGGCCGTACAGGCGCGGCTCCACGCGTCCGCCGGGCAGGGGCAGGCCGTCGGCGAGGAGGTCGTCGTTGATCTCGCAGTCCTGGGCGACGTTCACGCGGTACCGGTCGCGCTGGTCGGCCGCCGCGAGCCGCTCGGCGCGGCCGTGGTGGTCGCGCAGCAGATGGGCGACCTCGTGGAGCCATACGGCGGCCAGCTCGGCGACCGGGGTGGAGGCGACGAACGCGGGCGAGACGTAGACGCGCCAGTGCCGGTCCACGCCCATGGTGGGCACCTCGTGGCTCTCCACGACGGTCAGCGCGTACAGGGCGGACGCCAGGTACGGCCGGTCGGTCGCCGCCCGGAAGCGCGCGGCGAGCAGCTTCGTCCGGTCCACCGGGGCCTCAGCCGGTCAGGGCGCCGGATCGCTGGAGCAGGTCCAGGAAGGCGTCGATGCCCGGCGGTACGGGCCAGTCCGGGGCGCGCATCGCGGCCAGGTCGGTGGCGGCGCGGGCGGCGACGTCGGGCACGCCCGCCTCGACGGCCTTGGCGAGGACCGCCCAGCCCGCCTCCCAGCGCTCCCGGGTCAGGTCGCTCTGGATGGCGGAGACGACCGCGATGAGGAAGGCCAGCTGCCGGTCGCCCCGCTCGGGCAGGCTCACCGCGTCGGGGTCGGCGAGGACCCGGTCCGGGTCGGGCAGGTCCAGGTGCTCCAGGTACGACAGCAGCTCGATGCCCGCGCCCTCGCCGACGGCGCCGGTCAGTGCGGCGGCCAGGGCCTCGCGGCCCGCCCCGGTCGCGTACGCGGCGGCCAGCAGGCGCAGCGCCATCTCCCAGGTGCGCGGCGACGGCCAGGCCCGGCCGCGGCTCTCGGCGTCGTCCGGGAGGTGGTGGACGAGGCCGGGGCGGGCCGTCAGGAACCCGGACACGGCGCCACGGGCCCGGGCGACGGCGCCGGGCACCCGGGCGGGGTCCACGACGGGGACGCCGCACTCCGGCCACGTACCGGCCATGCCGCGGGCGACCGTGCGCGGGTCGTGCGTCCAGCGCAGGTGGACGAAGCGGTTGGCGAGCGGCGGGCTGAGGTGCCAGCCGTCGGCGGCGCTGGACGGCGGGTTCGCGGCGGCGACGATCCGTACGGAGTCGGGCAGGGCGAGGCTGCCGACGCGGCGCTCCAGGACGACGCGCAGGAGCGCGGCCTGCACGGCGGGCGGCGCGGACGACAGCTCGTCGAAGAACAGCAGGCCGTGGCCGGTGCGGGCGAGGCGGACCGCCCAGTCGGGCGGGGCCATCGGCACGCCGGTGGTGGCCGGGTCGTCGCCGACGACGGGCAGGCCCGCGAAGTCGGACGGCTCGTGGACGCTGGCGATGACCGTCTCCAGCGGCAGGCCGAGCCCGGCGGCGAGCTGCCCGAGCCCGGCGGACTTGCCGATGCCGGGCTCGCCCCAGAGGAGGACCGGCTGGTTGGCGGTGACCGCGAGGGCGAGCGCCTCCAGGCGGGGGCTGGCGGCGGGCTCGGTGCGGGTGGCGCCGATGCGGGCGTTGAGCGCGTCGGCCGCGGCCAGCGGGGCGGGGGTGGTGGGGGTGCCGGTCACGCCTCGTCCTTCACGTCGTCGCCGGGGCCGCCGGGCCGGTCGGGCTCGTCGAACGGGTCGGCTTCTCCGAACGGGTCTGGTTCGTCGTCGTGCGGCTCCGGGCCGCCGGCCGGGTCGAGGTCGTCCGGGGGCTCCGCGTACAGGGCGGAGTCGTCGTCGTACGCCTCGTCCTCGTCCTCGCCGAACGTCTCCCACCAGTCCATGCCCAGGCCCGGGTGCTCCCGCTGGACGCGTTCGCGCAGGAACAGCAGGTCGCCGCGGCGGTAGACGCGGACGAGGTGGGCGAGGGACCGCTCCTGGTCGTCCAGCACGTCGACGCGGGCCCCGGCGTCGAGCAGCGCCTCCACCAGGGCGCGGCTCCCCTGGTCGTTGACGGCCGTGTACAGCGGCGTGCGGCCGAGGGCGTCCCGCGCCTCCAGGTCCACGCCCGCCGCCAGCAGCCGGGGCAGCAGCTCCTCGTGGTCCAGCAGGTTCAGCGCGTGCAGCAGGGTGCGGCCGTCCGTGTCGCGGACGTGCGGGTCGAGGCCCGCGTCCAGCAGGGCGACCACGCCGGGGGTGTCGCCGTGCTGGGCGCGCAGGAACAGCTCCGTGCGCAGGGTCTTCAGCGCCTTGGGCAGTCTGAGGCCCCGCGCGGTCCACGCCTGCTGGACGGCGAAGCAGCCGGTGACGGCTCCGCCGAAGGCGCGCAGCGCACGCTCGCGCCGCTGCTCCTCCTCGGTGTGCGGCATGCCGAGGACGCCGTCGCGGAACACGACCTGGTGCCATTCGCCCCGGCAGCGCACCCGTACCGGCTCCGACAGGCCGGGGCCGGGCGGACCGTACGCCGGTCCGGGCCCGGGCTCCCCCGCGTCGAGTGCGGGGAACAGGGAGCGGGCGACGAGCGGGTGCAGTTCCCCGGGCGCCACTCCCCCGCCGCGCAGCAGGTCCAGGTCGGGCAGCCGCCGCCAGTGTGCCTCCGCGAGGGTGGGCACCCCGTCCGTGGCGTCGCGCCTGACCTGCCGTACGAGGACCGGCGCGTCCGGTGCGGGCCCGGACGGCTCGAACAGCATGACGGTCCGCCAGCCCAGGGGCAGCAGGAAGCGGTCGCCGCGTCCGTGCGCGGCGAGGCGCCGGACCTCGGCCGCGACGCGTGCGAAGTCCATGTGGAGGCCGCCCAGCAGCGCGCCGGGGTCCGTGGTTCCGGCGTCGTAGCGGCTGCGTGACGGCGGCGGTGCCGGGTCGTAGTCGATGCCCGCCGCGGTGAAGACGCCCTCGAAGTCGCCCGCGTGGAAGGCGAGGTCGATCCACTCGCTGCGCCCGGCGGGGTCGCCGGGGCCGGGGTCGGCGGTGGGCAGTTCGGCGGCGGTCCGCAGGGTGCCGTCGGGGTGGCAGAACGGGGCGCGGTCGGGGCCGCCGCCGACCCGTTCGAGCAGTTCGTCCGCGTGCCGGGCGTCCCAGAGGTGACGGGCGGTGGTCCAGTCGACGGTGAGCGCGGGGCGGCGCGTCCGGGGGCGGCGGGGCGCCCCGAAGCGCAGGGTGAGGCGCTGGGGGCCGGACCGCATCGGCGGGGTGGTGACGTACAGGCACGGGCCCGGCGTTCCGTACGCGGCGAGGACGACGTCGAGGCCGGTGGCGAGGGTCGTCCAGCCGCCCAGGACCCGGGGCAGGTGCCAGCGCAGCAGGTCGGGCGCGAGGTGGCGCAGGTCGTCGAGGAGCGCGTCGGCGGTGTCGGCGCCGTGGCGTCGGCGGACCGCCGCGATATCGAGGGCGAGGTCGGTGTGCGCGGTGGCGCAGGCGGCGGCCCAGTCCCCGGCGAGGCGGTGCGCGGTGGCCCGCTCGATCATCCAGCGGGGCACCGCGTGGCGGCGGGCCCGCCGCCAGGAGGACGCTTCGTCGGGTCGCGGGAGGGTCACCGGTAAACACTTCCTATCGCGCGCAGGTCGCGGTGTGCGGGCCGGGCGGGGCGCAGGCGCCGGCGGAGATCGCGCTTGACGCGGCGGGGCAGGCCGGGGCCGAGGCCGACGTACTCCAGCGGGGAGCCGTCGGGGACGGCGGCGAGGAGGGTCTTCGCACCGCGTCCGGTCAGGCCGGTGTGGCGGAGTTCGAGGTGGCGCAGGGGGCTGCCGGGCAGGGCGTCGGCGAGCGCGGCGGCACCGTCGTCGCCGGTGTGGTTGGGGGGTGCGCCGAGGCTGCGCTCGGACATGGTGCGGCCCAGGTCGAGGGCTTCCACGCCGTCGAGGGCGGCGGCGAGCGCGCGGGCGCCGTCGGGGCCGATGCCGTTGCCGCCGAGGCCGAGGCGCAGGGGCCGGTCCGGGTCGGCGGACGCGGCGGCTGCGAGCACGGCGGCGCCCTCGTCGCGGAGGTGATTGGCCGACAGGTACAGCTCTCTCACCCCGGCGTCGCGGGCGAGGGCGGCGAGGAGCGGCGCGGCGTCCGCGGTGAGACCGTTGCCGCCGAGGAAGAGCCGTTCGACGGGGCGTTCGCGGCGGGTGAGCGCGTCGAGGAGGGCGCGCATCCCGGCCGTGGTGAGGCCGGTGTTGACCAGGTCGAGGGTGCGCAGGGAGGTGTTGCGGCGCAGGGCGTCGGCGAGGGCGCGTACGCCGTCGTCGCCGACCGGGTTGCGCTTGAGCCACAGGGCACGGACCGTGTCGTCGTCGGCGAGGCGGGCGGCGAGGGCGGTGGCGCCCTCGGGGCCGATGCGGTTGCAGCCGAGGTAGAGGGTGTGCAGGCCGTGGCCCGGGCGAAGGGCGTCGGCGACCGTGCGGGCGCCGTCGTCCCCGATGCCGTTGGTGCCGAGCAGCAGGTGCGCGGCGTGCGGCGAGGCCGCGGCCACGGGGAGGAGGCGGGCGGCGCCGTGCGGGCCGAGGCCCTGCTTGCACAGATCGACGCGGCCGTCGGCGCGCAGGGTGCCCAGCGGGTACGTCTCGTCGGCGGCGACCCGGCCCGCCGCGGCGAGGCGGGCGAGCAGCGGGTCGAGGGCCGCCGGGTCGGCGAGCGGCAGGTCGGGGTGGTCGATCGCCGGGCAGCGTACGGGCGTTGCCTGCTCGGGGGCCCGGGCGGGCTGGGGGGAAGGGATCGGCTGCGTCATCACCACTCCACCGGTTTCCTGCGCCGGTGCCCGGCGTTCGACGTCTCCACGATGAGAAGGCGGCAAGACCGGTCGGATTCGAACCGACGTCCTCCAGCTTGATGCGTGGGCGCGACGACCTCTGCGCTACAGCCTTGCCGCCGGTGATCATAGCGGCGATCGCACACACGGTCGATCATCGGCGTCGGCCGTCGGCGCCTGGGTCTACGGTGGAGGGATGAGCGGGGAGCCGGCGGTGACCCTGTTCCTCTGCGGCGATGTGATGCTGGGGCGCGGAGTCGACCAGATCCTGCCCCGCCCCGGCGATCCGACGCTGTGGGAGGAGCACGTCGGGGACGCCCGCGCGTACGTGGCGCTCGCGGAGGGCGTGAACGGCCCCGTGCCCCGCCCCGCCGACCCGTCGTGGCCTTGGGGTGTGGCGCTGCCGCTGCTCGACGCGGCCGCGCCGCACGTGCGGGTGGTGAACCTGGAGACGAGCGTCACGCGGCGCGGCGCCCCGTGGCCGGACAAGGCGGTGCACTACCGGATGGCGCCGGAGAACCTGCCGTCGCTGGCGGCGGTCCGGCCCGACGTGTGCGTCCTCGCCAACAACCACGTCCTCGACTTCGGCACGGAAGGGCTGCTGGACACGCTCGACGCCCTGGACTCGGCCGGGCTGCGAAGGGCGGGCGCCGGA
Organism: Streptomyces thermolilacinus SPC6; assembly: GCF_000478605.2. Classification (GTDB taxonomy): domain Bacteria; phylum Actinomycetota; class Actinomycetes; order Streptomycetales; family Streptomycetaceae; genus Streptomyces; species Streptomyces thermolilacinus. The sequence goes on from NZ_ASHX02000001.1 coordinate 300,388, forward strand.
CGGGACCTCGCGGAGGCGCGCCGCCCGGCCGTCGTCCCGGTGCCGGGCGGCGCGGGCGGGCGGCGGGTGCTGGTGTTCGCGTGCGGGATGCCGTCGAGCGGCGTACCCGAGGAGTGGGCGGCCGCGCCGGGGCGGCCGGGGGTGGACCTGGTGCCCGCGGCGACCGAGCGGGCCGCCGGGGAGGTCGTGCGCCGGGTGCGGGAGGCGCGGCGGCCGGGCGACCTCGTGGTGGTGTCCGTGCACTGGGGATCGAACTGGGGGTACGGGGTGCCGGACGGCCAGGTGCGGTTCGCGCACGCGCTGGTGGACGGCGGCGTGGACGTGGTGCACGGCCACTCCTCGCACCACCCGCGCCCGCTGGAGGTGTACCGGGGCAGACTGGTGCTGTACGGCTGCGGGGACCTGGTGGACGACTACGAGGGCATCAGCGGGTACGGGGAGTTCCGCGACGAGCTGCGCCTGCTGTACCTGGCCGCGCTGGAGGCCGGCACGGGACGGCTGCTGGGGCTGCGGATGGCTCCCGTACGGGCGCGGCGGCTGCGCCTGGAGCACGCGTCGGACGCCGAACGCGACTGGCTGCGGGCCACGCTGGACCGGGTGAGCCGCGGTTACGGGGTACGCGTGGAGGCCGAGGCCCCGGAGCGGGACGGGATGCTGCGGGCCGTACTGCCCGGAGCGTGACCGGCGGAGCGGTGGCCGGGGCCGCGCGACCGGCCAGGTGCGGCGGGGTCGCGTGACCCGGCGGGGTGCGGCGGGGTGGCGTGACCGGCGGAGCGGTGGCCGGAATTCACGGGGTGCCGGGGCGCGGGCACGCGTGAAACGTCCTCATTCTCTCGCGTACCGCCACGGAACGAACCCGGAATACCACGTTCTGATCATCACGACAACCTGACCCGAACCGCATCTGGCTGGTTATGATCGGCACCCCCACGCGTCACCGGAGCCGGACCGGCGGTCCCCCGGCCCTCCCCAGGGCTGCGCCGAACCGGTCACCGCCCTGTCCCCGCTCCCGCTCCCGAGGGCCGATGTCTGCCATGGAACCCGAGGGCACACGAGCCCCGACGAACCGTCGTCGGCGGCGCACCGTGCGCCTGCGCACCCTGCTCGTGCTGCTCGCCGTCGTCCCGACCTTCGCGATGGCCGCGCAGGTCGTCGTGACCGCCGACCGGCTGCTGGAGCAGTCGGAGCACCTGCGCTCCGACGTGGCCACCGGCGAGCGCCTCGGCCTGCCCCTGTACACGCTGATGACCAGCCTCCAGGCGGAGCGCAGCGCCACGGCCGCGCACTGGGCAGACCCCTCCCTGCCCGGCGCGGAGCTGACCGCCCGGCGGACGGCGACGGACCGGGCCGCCGCCGCGCTCCGGCGTGCCGCGGCCACCGGGGGCACCGGAGACCAGAACACCGACCGGCGGCTCCTGGAGGTCATGGAGGGCATCGACCAACTGCCCGGGCAGCGCGAGCGGGTGGACTCCCGCACGGGCGGCCCCGAGGGCACGGTCGCCTACTTCAACGGGCTGATCGGCCAGACGATCCGCTTCTACCAGGACGCGTTCAGCCACACCGAGGACGGCGAACTGACGCAGGAGAGCCAGGTCGTGGTCTCCCTGTACTCGGCCGCGGAGATGCTGGCCCAGCAGGACACGGCGATCGCGCTGGCCGGTCCGTCGCGGGAGCTGTCCGCCGCCCGGTTCGCGGATGTCCTCAACCTGGTGGGCGCGCACCGGTACCTGTACGACCGGTCCATCGTGCCGTACCTCCCGCCCGAGGACGCGGAGCGGTACGCGCGGCTCGTCGGCTCGGGCGCCTGGCAGGCGAAGACCCGCATCGAGAACCACATCGTCTCCGACCACAAGGACCTGGCGTCCGGGGTGCGGCTGCCGCGCGAGGTGACCGGCTGGCCCGCCGCCCACGCCTCCTGGGGCCCCGAGCTCCAGGCGCTGAACACCGCGCGGACGAAGGGCCTCTTCGCGCACGGCGACGCGAAGGCCACCGCGCTGGAGACCGAGGTGGCCTGGCTGATCGCGGTGAGCGCTGCGGGCCTGCTGACCGTCGTCGGTGTCGTCGCGGCCACCACCCGGTCGGTGCTGCGCAGGCTGCGGCTGCTGCACGACCGCACGGTGCGGGTCGCCGAGACGACCCTGCCGGACGTCGTGGCGCGGCTGCGCGAGGGGCGGCCCGTCGACGAGGCGGCGCTGCCGTCCGTGCGCGGCGACCGGGACGAGGTCGGGCGGATCAGCGACGCGTTCGCCCGGGTCGTCGCCGTCTCCGTGGACGGGCACCGCCAACTGGCGGCGGAACGCCATGGCTTCGGCAGCTTCGCGGCGGGCATCGCCTCCCGCACCGGCAACCTGGTCAGCCGTCAGCTGAGCCTCACCGAGGAGCTCCAGGACACCTTCGGCGGCGACGAGGCGCTGCTGGCGCAGCTGATGAGGGCGGACCAGCTGACCGTCGGCATGCGCCGCCAGATCGAGAACCTGCTCATCCTCGCGGGCGGCGAGGTGCCCGACCCGCACACGGAGCCGATGCGCGTCGCCGACCTGCTGCGGGAGGCGGCCGCCGAGGTGGAGGAGTTCCGCCGGATCGACCGCCAGGCGCTGGACGAGGTCAGCGTGGAGGCCCGCGTCATCAGCCAGGTCAGCCATCTGCTGGCGGAACTGCTGGACAACGCCACCCGCTTCTCGCCGCCCCGGTCGCGGGTGGTCGTCCGGGCCGAACTCGTCGCGGACGGCCTGTCCGTCGAGATCGAGGACCGGGGGCCGCGCGTCAGCCCCGAGCGGTACGCGGAGATGAACGCCCGCCTCCACTCGGCGCCGCCGTACGCGGTGCTCGCGGAGGAGGCGCACCGCCTCGGCCTGTTCGTGGTCGGCCACCTCGCCGACCAGCTGGGCGCGACGGTGACGCTGCGCCGCTCGGTGTTCGGGGGCACGTCCGCCGTGGTGGTCATCCCGGAGCGGCTGCTCGTCCCCACCCCGGACGACGCCGTACGGAAGCCCGCCCCCGCCCCGGCGCCGGTGCCCCTCCCGGCGCGGCCCGCCCCGGCGGCCGAACCGGCGGCGGACACGGCACGGGACGAGGCCCCCGGCACGGGACGGGACGCGGCACGGGACGAGGCCCCCCGCACGGCAGGGGCCCCGGTACGGGACACGGTGCCGGACGAGTCGCCGGAACCCGCCGCGGCGGACCGTACGGCGGTACGCGGCGACGAGGCGGCCAGGCCGGAGCTGGTCCTCCACGCGGGCGCCGCCCTGCCCGTACGGGCGGCGCGCGCGAGGGCGCTGGTGAAGCCGGGCGGCGGCGCCCGCCCGCCGCTGCCCGAGCGCGTACCGCAGACGCACATGGCCGAACAGCTGCGCGCCCCGCGGACCGGGGACGACCCCGGTGCGCCGGGCGGCGGCACCGGCGGGCAGGACCGAGCCGAGGCGACGCCCGAAGAGGTGGCGGACGCCTGGGCGGACTACGAGGACGGGACCCGGAAAGTGGAAGCGGAACTCCGACAGGATCAGCCATGACAACGACGAACGACATGATCTACAGCGTTCTGGACAACAACCTCAGCAGGATCGCGGGCATCGAGGGCGCCGTGCTGCTGTCCAACGACGGCATCAAGCTCAGCGCCTATCTGCTGGACCGCCCGCAGGCGGAGCGGGTCGCCGCGGCCGCCTCCGGCATCGCGTCCACGATGAAGGCGATCTCCCGGGAGATCGACGGCGGCCGGGTGATCCGGCAACTGGTCGAGATGGACGACCGGTACCTGTGCATCGTCGGCTGCGGGGAGGGCAGCACCCTCATCGTCGTCACCTCCCGCAAGGCACGCCTCGGGGAGCTGGGCGGCGAGGCCGTACGGACCGCGCAGGCGCTCGGCGAGTGGCTGGCCACGCCGGAACGCGCGCAGGCGCCCTCGTCGCCGTCCGGCGCGTAATGGCGGACGCGCCGCAGCGTCCCGGCCGCCGGCCCCGGCTGTACGCCCTCACCGACGGCCGTACGGCCGCGCCGCGGACCGTCCTCACCATGGACACGACGATCACCGCGACGGTCGCCCCCGGCGACGACGCCCACGACGGGCTGCCCACCGAGTGGCAGCACGTCCTGGCGCTGTGCCCGCCCCCGGAAGGGCGGGCGGTCGCCGAGATCGCGGCCCGGATGGGGATGCGGCTGACCCCGATGACGCTTCTGCTCGGCGAACTCGCGGACCGCGGGCTCGTCCGTCACCGGCCGCCGCTGGAGGGGGCCGAGACCACCAACGTCCACCTGCTCATGAGAATCAGGGACAACCTTGCCCGGATATGACCCCGCCGCCCGCCAGGAGCCGGCCCCCGTCAAGATCCTCGTCGCCGGCGGCTTCGGGGTCGGCAAGACGACCCTGGTCGAGACGGTCTCGGAGATCGAGCCGCTGCGCACCGAGGAGCGCCTGACGGCCGCCGGGGTCGGGGTGGACGACCTCGACGGCATCGAGGCGAAGACGTCGACGACCGTGGCGATGGACTTCGGCCGGATCACCCTCGCCGACGCCGGAGTCGTGCTGTACCTGTTCGGGACACCGGGCCAGGAGCGCTTCTGGTTCATGTGGGACGACCTGCTGCACGGCGCTCTCGGCGCGGTCGTCCTCGTGGACACGCGGCGGCTGGACCGCAGCTTCCCGGCGGTGGACTTCTTCGAGAGCCGCGGCCTTCCGTTCGTGGTCGCCGCGAACTGCTTCCACGGGGAGCAGCCGTACACGTCCGACGAGATCCGGGCGGCGCTGCGGCTGGGCGACCCGGAGACGCCCGTGCTGATGCTGGACGCGCGGGTCCGCGCCGATGTGCGCGGGGTGCTGCTGTCCCTTCTGGACACGGTCATCGCCCGGGCCCGCGCGGCCACCGCCGTCTCCTGACGCGGTCCCGGCCGGGCAGGCCGCGGGGGCGGTCGGCGGGGTCCGGTGCCCGGGAGGGACAATGGGCTCGCCCGTACGTTCCCGTCGGGCGCCGCCCGGCCGGGTGCCCCGCCGGGGCGCGCCGCCTCCCGGGCGTCGTCCGAGCGGCCCCGTAGCCGCCCGCACAGCCGTAGGAGACCGACCACCGTGGAGGCACCGTCCCCCCGCGTCCCGCACACCGACCGCGCCGACCTGCGGGCCGACTGCGCCGACTGCTTCGGCCTGTGCTGTGTGGCGTTGCCCTTCGCCAGGTCCGCCGACTTCGCCGCCGACAAGCCCGCAGGCACGCCCTGCGGGAACCTGGGCGCCGACTTCCGCTGCGGCATCCACGCGCGGCTGCGCGACAGCGGCTACACGGGCTGCACGGTCTTCGACTGCTTCGGCGCCGGGCAGAAGGTGTCGCAGGTGACGTTCGGCGGCCGGGACTGGCGGGCCGAGCCGGACTCGGCGCGCGAGATGTTCGCGGTCTTCCCCGTCGTACGGCAGCTGCACGAGCTGCTGCGGTACGCGGCGGAGGCGCTGGACCTGCCGGCGGCGCGGCCCGTGCACCGGGAGCTGCGGCGCCGCCACGACGAGATCGACGCCCTGACGCGCGGCGACGCCGATGCCCTGCTGGCGCTGGACGTCCCGGCGCTGCGGGCGGAGGTGAACGTCCTGCTGCTGCGCGCCAGCGAGCTGGCCAGGGCCGCCGTGCCGGGCCGCCGCAAGGACCACCGGGGCGCCGACCTGATGGGGGCGCGGCTGCGCGGGGCGAAGCTGCGGGGCGCGAGCCTGCGCGGCGCGTACCTGATCGCCGCGGACCTGTCGGGCGCCGACCTGCGCGAGGCGGACCTGATCGGCGCGGACCTGCGGGACGCCGACCTGTCGGGCGCGGATCTGACGGGGGCGCTGTTCCTGACGCAGCCGCAGCTGACCGCCGCGCGGGGCGACGGCGCGACGCGCATCCCGGCGGCACTGCGGCGCCCGGGGCACTGGGCGGCCTGACGCGGCGTGTCCCCGCCGTGGCGGGCGGGCGTCGGTGCACGGTGGAGCGGGCAACGGTCCGGCACACGGGAGACAGCACCGGGAGGGCGCCATGCCACGCAGCGGGTTCGCGGGGACGCGGAGGGACCGGTCGAGGGCTTCGTACAAGGTGCGGTACGCGCTGACCCATCCGGAGCGGATCGTGCCGTACGTGCGGCGGGCCGGGCGCGACCTGTGGCTGCGGCTGCGCAGCGGCGGCGACCATGTGGCGTACTACCGGGCGGTGATGGCGAGCGACACGGCGCGCAGCCCGGAGGCGGCGGTGGGCGGCGGCCCGTCGCGGGAGCGGTGGCTTGCCATCGGCCGGATGCAGTTCGACTACCTGCTGGAGCACGGGCTGCGCCCGCAGGACCGGATGCTGGAGATCGGCTGCGGCAATCTGCGGGCGGGGTGGCGGTTCATCGAGCATCTGGAGCCGGGCCACTACTACGGGATCGACATCTCGCCGGACATCCTCATCGAGGCGAAGCGGACGCTGGTGCGGTACGGGCTCCAGGACCGGATGCCGTATCTGACGCCGGTGGACGACCTGACGCTGGACTTCCTGCCGGACGGCTGGTTCACGGTGGTGCACGCGCACAGCGTGTTCTCGCACTCGCCGCTGGAGGTGATCGACGAGTGCCTGGCGAACGTCGGCCGGGTGCTGGCGCCGGGCGGCTTCTTCGACTTCACCTTCGACCGTACGGAGGGCGCCGAGCACCAGGTGCTGCGGGAGGACTTCTACTACCGGACGGAGACGCTGGTGGGGCTGGCGCGGAGGCACGGTCTTCAGGCGCGGTTCATGGACGACTGGGAGCGGCTGCCGCACGGCCAGTCGAAGCTGCGGGTCACGCATCCTGAGCCGGACCCGGAGCGGACGGCCCGCTGACCCACCGTCCCGTGGGGTGCCGGACTGACGCGGACGGTCGGCGGGCCCATGCCCCGGCCGGGCGTCATCCCGCCGGGGCGTCACCCGGCCGGGGCGGTCACACGCCCAGGGCGCGGCGCAGGCCGAGCCGGTCGGTGCCGAGCTTGGTGAACACGGCCGACAGCACCTCCGAAACGGACTGCTCGTCACTGCCGAGTCGCCCGGCGATGACCGCGTTGTCGTGGCCCTCCGCCGCCAGCACGGCCGCCGCCTCCTCACGGGTCGTCAGGGTGTCCCGGACGGCGTGCACCGGGCGCCGGGGCCGCAGCCCCGCCGCGGCGAGCTGGTCACGCACCCGGGTGGCGAGGGCGTCCGCGCCGCAGGCGACGGCGGTCTCCATGCCCCGGTAGAGCTGCTGCGCGGCATGGTCGAGGTCGCCGATGGCGCGCAGCACGGTGCCGTGGTCCACGAGCGCGTGCGCCAGTTCGTACGCGGCGGGCGACTGCTCCAGGTGGTCGACGGCCTCGGCGAGCAGGGACGCCGCACGGGTGGGCTCGGCGACCGCCGCGGCGACCCGCAGGGCCTGGCCGATCGCGCTGGCGGTGCCGAACGCGCGGGCGCGGGAGACGGCCTCGTCGGCGTGGGCCTGCGCGTCGTCGGGCCGTCGGCCGGCCAGGGCCAGGGCGAGGTCCAGCTGCCAGGGGCTCCAGGACGGATTGTGCGTGCCGCGCCGCTTGAGCCGTTCACCGGCGGCGGTGAGCTGCTGGACCGCCTCGTCGATCCTGCCGCGGGCCAGCAGCAGCTTGCCCCGGACGGCTTGCGGGTCGGGGTAGACGACGGTCTTGCGGTCTTCCTCGCCGAAGCGGTAGCGGTCGGCGATCCGCTGGGCCTCGTCGGCGCGGCCGCGGGCGAGGAGCGTCTCGATCAGCGTGCCGACCGCGTACAGCTGGGCGGGGATGCCGCGGTCCACCCGGTCGGCGATCTGGAGGCCGCTGCGGACGAAGTCCTCGGCCTCCGCGAGCCGCCCGCGCCGGAAGCGGATGTATCCGAGGAGCGTGTACGCGAAGGAGAGGTGGGCGCCGCGCCAGCCCTTGGCCTCGAACTCGGCGATGCCCTCCTGGAACAGCTCCTCGGCGCGGCCGGGCTGGTCGCAGTACATCAGGGTGAGGGCGATGACGGCCGGTACCTCGAAGCCGAAGTCCTGGTCGGTCCAGCTCATCCCGCCGCGCAGGGCCCGCTCGGCGTAGTGGAGGGACTGGGCGACGGGCTCGCCGCGCATCACGATGTCCCAGGCGCGCAGGCCGAGGATGTGCCGTTCGGCGAGGTCGCGGCCGGTGAGGCGCTTGGCGAACTGGGACAGCAGCCGGGAGCGGCCGCACGAGTCCGGGTCGGCGGCGTTGACCGCGTTCCACTTGAACTGCTCGGCCTGCATGCGCAGGCGGGTGCGGCTGCTGGTGGTGGAGCTGGCCTCCTCGGCGAGGAGTTCGGTGGCCTCCTCCATCTGCCCGGTGTGGGCCAAGGCCTGCGCCAGCCGGTAGGTGACGACCTCCCGCAGGTCCTGCCCGATTTTGGGCTCCTCCAGGGCGGCGCGCAGCTGGTTGACGGTGGTGGCGGGCTCGTGCGGCAGGTTGGCGGAGCCGAGTTCGAACAGGACCTCCGCGCGGTCCTCGATGTCCGGGGGTTCGCGCAGGGCGCGGGCGAGGTAGCGGCGGGCCGCCTCGGGAGCTCCGGCGGAGAAGCTGTCGCGGGCGGCACAGCGCAGCTGCTGGACGACCCACGGGTCGCCTTCCGGGTGCATCTCCAGCATGTGGCGGGCGGCGGCCGTGGCGCCGAACCCTTCGTTCACGAGGGCCTGGGCGGCCACGCCGTGCATGCCGACGCGCACGCCGTGCGGGATGGACCGGTACACGGCGGTGGCGATCAGCGGATGGAGGAACTCGACGACCCGGTCGTGCTTGATGCTGTCCAGGCTGGTCAGGATGCGGCCCTTGTCGAGCTGCGCGATGGCGTCGGTGAGCTGGGACTCGCCGAGGGCGGCGACGGTCCCGACGATGCTGGTGGGGACGCCGCTGCCGACGACCGCCGCGGCCCAGGCGAGGCGCATGGCGGAGGGGCCGAGCTGTTCGAGCCGTTCTATGAGGCCGCTGCCCTTGACGGCGGAGGCGAGGTCGCGGAGTTGCGGGATGCTCTCCTCGCGCGGGGCGAGGCCGCGCAGGCGGCCCTTCTCGGTGAGCTCCACGACCTCGAACGGGTTGCCGCCGGTGATGGCCCAGCACTCGCGGCAGAACAGCTCGTCGGCGTTCTCCCCGAGGACGGTGCGGACGATGCGGCTGACGGCGCCGGCGGTGAGCGGGGACAGCTCGTGGGCGAGGGAGCGGTCGCGCGCGACGAGGGCGTGCAGGCGCATGGCCTCCTGCGGCAGTTCGTCGGGGCGGCAGGCGACGGCGATCAGCATGCCGAGCTCCGCGGCGCGGGAGGCGAAGGCGGTGATCCAGGCGAGGGACTCCGGGTCGGCCCAGTGGACGTCGTCGAGGGTGAGGACGACGGGGCCCATGCGTACGGAGAGGTTGGTGATGACCCAGTCGAGGCCGTCGCGGACGCCCTGGGGGTCGGGGCTGGCGTCGGGTTTGGGCGCGGACAGTCCGGTGGCGGGGGCGACGATGTCGTACCAGTCGCCGAGGATCTGGCGGCGTTCGTCCTGCGGCATGGCGGCGAAGACGGGTTGCACGAACTGGCGCATGACATGGAACGGGACCTGCCGCTCCTGTTCGCCGCCGCTCGCGGAGAGCACGGTGCAGCCGCGTGCGCGGGCGCGTCGGCGGAGGCGCTTGAGGAGCGTGGTCTTGCCCACTCCGGCCGGTCCGGCGAATCCGAGCACCCCGCCCTGCCGGGTGGTGAGGCCGCCTTCGGGCGAGGTGCCGCACAGGCTGTCGAGCGACCGCTCGATGGTCTGGAGTTCGGATTCCCGTTCCAGCAACAGGACCCGGTCCCGTCCCCGCCGCTCACCTGCCGTTGTCATGACGTGCCCCCTCCAGCGCGTGCGGCCGAGTCTAGGGGGAACGGGCGGAGAAGACGCCGTGGATGACCATTCTTTCGGGAACTTCACCACTCATATGAGGGCAGCGCTGTATCCTTCGCTGACGCGTCGGCCCGGGGCCCTTTCTCAACGGCGCGGCACGCAGATCATGGGCAGCGCGTCGGGCAGCGGGATACCGGCGGGCACCTCCTTCACCGTGGTGCCGGGGACGGGTTCCAGGCGCCAGCGGCGGGCGACGCTCGCGACGGCGGTGAGGATCTCGGCGACGGCGAAGGCGTCCCCGATGCACTTGTGCTGGCCCGCGCCGAACGGGATGAAGCTGTCGAGGCGCGGCAGTACGCGGGACGGGTCGGTGTCGTTCCACCGTTCCGTGTCGAAGGCGGTGGGGTCGGCGAAGAGTTCCGGGTCGCGGTGGAGCGCGTAGGGACTGTAGGCGATCTCGGCTCCGGCGGGGAGGGCGACGCCGCCGAGGGTGACCGGGGTCAGGGGCCGCCGGGTGAACAGCAGCGGCGAGTGGAGCCGCAGGGACTCCTCGAAGACCCTCTTGGTGTACGTGAGCGAGGCGAGGTCCTCGGGCCGTACGGGGCGGTCGCCGACGACCGTGTCCACCTCGGCGTGGACGCGCGCCTCCACGTCGGGGTGGCGGGCCAGTTCGTGGAAGATCCAGGCAAGGGTGGTGGAGGCGGTCTCCGTACCGCCGAACAGGATGGTGATGAGCTCGTCGCGGACCTGTTCGGCGCTCATCGTGTCGCCGGTCTCGGGGTCCTTGCTGGCGAGCAGCAGGGAGATGAGGTCGTCGCGGCCGCTGTCCTCGGGGCCGTACGCGGCGACGACCTCGTCGATGATGGACCGCAGGCGGGTGGCGGCGGCGTTGAAGCGGCGGTTGAGCGGGATCGGCAGCCGGTCGAACGCCTTGGGCATGACCGTGCGGACGAGCATGCCCTCCAGGATGATCGGGAACGAGCGGTGGACCTCGCGTACGGCGGGCTGGTCCACGTCGCCGGAGAAGATCATCCCGGCGACGGCGGAGAGGGCGAACCGGCGCATCTCCCGGTCGACGCGGATCCGCGCTCCCGCGGTCCAGGAGGCGGCCATCGTGTCCGCCTCGCGGCACATCAGCTCCGCGTAGCGGGAGATGCGGTTGCGCTGGAACGCCGGTTGCATGAGGCGGCGTTGTTTGCGGTGGAGCGCGCCGTCGGTGGTGGCGATCCCGTTGCCGAAGAGGGGACGCAGCTTCTCGAAGATGCGGCCGCGTCCGAACGCGTGGGCCTCGCCGACGAGGACGGTGTGGATGAGGGCGGGGTCGGTCAGGACGTGCAGGGGCCAGCCGCCGAGGTCCACGCGGACGACGGGGGCGACGCCGCGCAGCGACTCCAGGAACGCGATGGGGCCGCGCGACAGCTGGAGGGCGTGGCCGAGGAGCGGCAGCCTGCCGGGCGCCATGGGGGCGCGCCCGGCCGTGTCCTGGCCGCCGGACGCCTCGGTGGCGCCGGTGCGGGTGCGGGTGGTGCGGTTGCGGGTCATGGGTTGTCCCCTCAGGCCACTGAGACCAGGTCCGGGCGGGTGTACGCGGCTTCGAGCCCGGCGGCGAAGCGCTCGTCCCGGTACCGCGTGCAGTCGTGGCGCTGCCAGAGGTCGGCGCCGATCATCCAGTCCTCGTAGCCGCGGACGCGGTGTTCCACGGCGGTGCGGGCGGCGGGGTCGGTGACGCCGAGCGCGTCGAGGGTGCGGGGCAGGTCGCGGGCGGCCGCGCGGAACTCCTCGACGCGGTCGTGGATGCGCTGCTCCACCGCCCGTACGGCCTCGGGCAGGGTGAGGCCGTGCCAGTGGGCGAGGAGGGCGGCGAGGTTGTTGGTGTCTCCGCAGGAGTACTCCTTGGGCAGCGAGAACACGTCGTTGCCCCAGGAGATGACGTCGATGGCGCTCCACATCAGTTCACGCAGGGCGGGGGTCCGGTGGGCCTCGTCGGGGACCTCTATGCCCTGGTCGGCCTCCACCATGTCCATCATGGGCAGGAGCTGGGAGCTGTGGCGGCGGGTCAGGACGTAGTCCTCGACGGTGGGGCGGTGTCCGGGAAGCCGGTTGGCGGCCTCCTCGTCCAGGGAGCGGAGCATGCGCGGGACGTGACGCCGGTAGCGGGCTTGGAGGAGCGGGGTCATCCCGGCCATGATGCCGTCGCAGAGTTCGGCGAAGGACGCCACGAGCGGGTTGTCCAGCGCGGGCCGGGGCGCCCCGGTCCGCTCGCCACCGGAGACGTGGCGGGTGATGGCGTCGGAGATGGGCTGCCAGTCGCGGACGCGGCCGGCCCTGATGAGCAGGTCGTGCTGGTCGTCCAGGACGAAGGACCAGGCCATCCACTGGGACAGCAGGAGCAGCCGTTCATAGGGGGCGTCACGGCTGACGCGGGCGGCGAGGTGGCCGAATCCGATGCCCGCGAACTGCTCGCTCGCCCCGGCCTCTATGAGGCCCCGGTCGACGGCCCAGGCGGTCGCCTCGGCGTTGGCGCGGTCACCGGCGGGGTCCTTGGAGTTATCAAAGGGAAGATGAAATTCCGGAACGGTAAAAGGGTCGAGATGGGGCATTGATCTCCCTCCGGAGGAAATCCCGGTCCGCATTCCCCCGGTTCGCCCGCTCTCGGCCGGAGGCCGGTATCGCGCACGCGGCCGGAGGGCCGCTCGCCGTGACTTACCTTGCTCACTCCGGCCGCAGAGCAGCTCGTTTCCCCGTTCGGACGGGAGAGCTTCGAGCTGCGCTTTGAAGCCATTCACGCCTATTAACCCGTATCGTGATCGACACTGTCAATATTATCCGACCCGGCCCGCCCCCAGGGTTTCCCCGCATGCCGCCGGATTATTCGGAAAGGCATATGCGGCTTTCCGTTCGCCCGATTCGGTGGTGATTTCGGAGGCTTGGGACAGGGCGCGCGGGCCGGGCGGGCCGCCGGTGCCGCACCCCGCGAGCCCGGCCCCCGCGCGCCCGCACGCCCAAGGGGCCCGCGCGTCCGAAGACCTCGCATGCGCGCGTGCCCGTGGAGTCCGCGCATCCGGAACGGGTCGCGCGCCCGGAGCGTTCGCACGCCCGAACTCCTCCGCGCCCGGGAAGGACTCGCGTACCGGTAGGGACCGCGCGCCCGGACGCGGTGCGCCGGACAGTACGCCGGAACCCGGCGATCACGACGTACGCCGGGAAATCTGACGTACCACCAGCAGATGTCCCCATACCGAACGCCGGATCACGCCTTTAGGACAAGAGCTGGTCAAGAAGTTGATTGACCACTGTCAAACCATGGTCGTCGCCTGGCAGTCTCCTCCGCATCCCCGTCCCCCACGGACCGAGAGAAGGAGACCGCGTGTCCCCGAACTCCCGCACCTCGCGGCGTACTCTGCGCGCCGCCGCCCTCGCCGCCACCGCCGCCATGGTCGTCGTGGGCGTGCAGTCCGGCACCGCCACGGCCGGTGACGCCGCCACCGGTTCCGTGACACCGGACCGTGCCGCCGGCGCGACGGCCCTCCCGCTCGCCGCCGCCGACCGTGTGGCCGCCATCCGCTCCGCGCAGGCCGGGGCCGCCACGACCGCCGAGCGCCTCGGGCTGGACACGGCCCGCGAGAAGCTCGTCGTCCGTGATGTGGTGAAGGACGCCGACGGCACCGTGCACACGCGCTACGAGCGCACGTACGCGGGCATCCCGGTCCTCGGCGGCGACCTGGTCGTCCACACCTCCAAGGACGGCCGCACCAAGGGCGTCACCAAGGCGACCCACGCGAAGATCGCCGTCGCGAGCACCGAAGCCGCCCTCGCACCGGCCGCCGCCCGCAAGGGCGCCCTGGCCGCTGCGGCCGCCGAGGAGGAGGTGACCGGCACCCCGTCCGCCGTCGCGCCCCGCAAGGTCATATGGGCCGCGAGCGGCAAGCCGACGCTGGCGTACGAGACGGTCGTCCACGGCCTCCAGCACGACGGCACCCCGAGCGAGCTGCACGTCATCACGGACGCCGCGACCGGCAAGGAGCTGTACTCCTACCAGGCGGTCGAGACCGGCAGCGGCACCAGCCAGTACAGCGGCACCGTCCCGCTCGGCACCACGGCCACCGGCTCCGGCTACACGCTGACCGACGCCGCCCGCGGCGGCCACAGGACGTACGACCTGAACGGCGGCACGTCCGGCACCGGCACGCTGTTCACCGACGCCGACGACACGTGGGGCAACGGCCTGCCGACCAACCGTCAGACGGCGGCCGTGGACGCCCACTACGGCGCCGCGCTCACCTGGGACTTCTACAAGTCGGAGCTGGGCCGCAACGGCATCGCGGGCGACGGCAAGGCCGCCTACTCGCGCGTCCACTACGGCAACGCGTACGTCAACGCCTTCTGGCAGGACAGCTGCTTCTGCATGACGTACGGCGACGGCGCCAACAACGCCCGGCCGCTGACCTCCATCGACGTGGCCGGCCACGAGATGACCCACGGCCTGACCTCCCGCACCGCGGGCCTGCGCTACAGCGGCGAGTCCGGCGGCCTCAACGAGGCCACCAGCGACATCCTCGGCACCTCCGTCGAGTTCCACGCCAACAACCCGAACGACCCGGGCGACTACCTCATCGGCGAGAAGATCGACATCCGGGGCAACGGCACCCCGCTGCGCTACATGGACAAGCCCAGCAAGGACGGCAGCTCGGCCGACTTCTGGTCGCGCTCCGTGGCCCGCATGGACGTGCACCACTCCTCGGGCGTCGGCAACCACTTCTTCTACCTGCTGTCCGAGGGCAGCGGCGCCAAGACGATCAACGGCGTCAGCTACGACTCGCCGACCTACGACGGCACGCCCGTCACCGGCATCGGCCGCGTCAAGGCCTACCAGATCTGGTACAAGGCCCTGTCGGTCTACATGACGTCCAGCACCAACTACGCGGGCGCCCGCACGGCGACGCTCCAGGCGGCTACCGACCTGTACGGCGCGAACAGCGCCGAGTACCAGGCCGTCGCCAAGGCCTGGGCCGCCGTCAACGTGAAGTAACGATTCGCCGCCTCTCCCCCGCCGTACCGGGACGTATCCGCGTCCCGGTACGGTGGTGGTCCCGCCCAGGGAGGTGAAGGTGTCCGCCGACGGGACGTGGAGCATCGGGGAGCTCGCCGAACGGGCGGGCACCACCGTGAAGACGGTGCGGTTCTACTCGGAGCTCGGGCTGCTGCCGGAGACCTCCCGCAGCGCGGGCGGCCACCGCCGGTACGGGCCGGGGGCGTTGGACCGGCTGCTGCTGATCCGGTCGCTGCGCGGCCTGGACCTGCCCGTCGCGGAGGTGGGCCGGGTCCTGGACCGTGAGGACGCCATGGACGATGCCCTGGAGGACGCCGTCGCGGGCAAGCTGCGCGAACTGGGCTCCCGCATGGCGGAGTTGCGGTGGCGCGAGGCGGCCCTGCGGCTGGTGCGGGACTGCCCCGCCGAGGAGCGCGCCGACCGGCTGCGGCTGATCGGGGCGCTGGACTCGCCGCCGAGCACGGCTCCGGTGGCGCGGTTCCTGCGGCGGGTGCTGCCGCCGCGGCTGCCGTCCCGGCTCGTCGCGTCGATCACGGACGCGGCGGTCCCGGCGCCGCCCGACGACCCGACTCCCGGGCAGGTCCTGGCCTTCGCGCGGCTCCACGCCCTGGCGGCGGACGCCGCGGGCACGGTCAGCGTGTGCCGCCCCGTCGCGAGTGTCCCGGACGGGACGTGCCGGCCCGCGGTGCTGTACGACGGGCTCACCGAGGCGTTCGCGCTGGCCGCGCCGGACGTACGGGCCGGGCGGGCGCCGTCCGGCGGCGAGGCGCTGGACTGCTTCGTGGCGGCCCACGCCGGGATGCGCGGCGCCCGGGACACCCCGGAGTTCCGGCGGCGCCTGAGCCGGTACCTCGACGACGTGGCGCACCCCCGCGTCGACCGCTTCTGGCGGCTCACCGCCGAGGCGGCCGCCACCCCGGAGCCGACGTTCGGCGCCCTGGACGACTGGCTGCGCGCGGCGCTGGCCCGTCAGGTGACGGACCCGGCGATCTGACACCGGGGCGGACCGGACCGGGCCGAGGGGTCGCGGGGGACGCCGGAGCGGGCGAACGGTGAACAGCTTGTGAGGGAACACCCCTTCCCTTGACGTGCTCATGAATGAGATCTTTCGCGCGACCACTTCTCATCCGGCCCGGCCGACCCGACCTGTCGGCCCGGCCGGCCTTCGGAGGACCCATGCTTCCCCACATATCCGCCGGGCTCCGGCGCTCGGCCGCCGTCGCCGCTCTCGGCGCGGCCGTCGCCCTCGCGGTGCCCGCGGCGCCCGCCGCCGCGACCGCCCAGACCCCGGCAGCCGCTCCGGCCGCCGTCCCGGCCGCCGCGGCGGCCCCGGCCGGCACCTGGGCCGCGGGCACCCGCGCGTACCTGGTGATCACCGCTCCGGGCGACACCTCGGCCGTACGCGCCGCCGTCACCGCGAACGGCGGCACGGTCTTCGCGCACTACGACGCGATCGGCGTCGTCGTCGCGCACTCCACGTCCACGTCGTTCGCCGCCACGATGCGCGGCGTCACCGGCGTGCAGCAGGTCGGCGCGACCCGCACCTCGGACGTGCCGGCCGACGCGTACGCCCCGGCCATCCCCAGCGCCCCGGCGCAGAGCCCGACGACGCTCACCGAGTCAAGCCGCTGGGACATGACCCAGATCAAGGCCGACCAGGCGTGGGCCGTCACCACCGGATCCAGCACCGTGAAGGTCGGCGTCCTGGACACCGGCGTCGACGACCTCCACCAGGACATCGCGCCCAACTTCAACGCCGCCGACTCCGTCTCCTGCGCCTACGGCAAGCCGGACACGCGCCCCGGCTCCTGGCGCGACGTCGGCACCCACGGCACCCATGTCGCGGGCACGATCGCCGCGGCGAAGAACGGCAAGGGCGTCGTCGGTGTCGCGCCGGGCGTGAGGATCTCGTCGGTGCGCATCGCCGAGCCGGGCACGTCGCTGTTCTACGCCGAGAACACCATCTGCGGCTTCATGTGGGCGGGCGACCGCGGCTTCCGGGTCACCAACAACAGCTATTACACCGACCCGTGGATGTTCAACTGTCCGGACGACCCCGACCAGGCCGCCATCATCGAGGGCGTCCGGCGGGCCCAGGCGTACGCGGAGAGCAAGGGCTCCCTCCAGGTCGCGGCCGCGGGCAACTCCAACTACGACCTGGCGAACAAGACCACCGACACGACCAGCCCCAACGACTCGACCCCGGTGACCCGCCGGATCACCAACGCGTGCCTCGACATCCCCACCGAGCTGCCGGGCGTCGTGACGGTCGCCGCCATGGGCCGCGGCAACGTGAAGGCGTCGTACTCCAACTTCGGCCAGGGCGTCATCGACATCGCCGCGCCGGGCGGCGACGGCTCGTACGGTGTCTACTCGACGCTGCCGGGCGGCAGGTACGGCAACATGAACGGCACCTCCATGGCGTCCCCGCACGTCGCGGGCGTCGCCGCGCTGATGGTGAGCGTCAACCCGGCCCTGACCCCGGCCGACCTGCGGGACCGGCTCGCGGCGCAGGCGACGGACACGGCCTGCCCGTCCGACAGCCGCTGCACCGGCACCACCGCGAACAACGGGTTCTTCGGCGAGGGCCAGACCGACGCGCTCAAGGCCGTGTCCGGCGGGACGACGCCGCCCGCGCCGGGCCGGTACTTCGAGAACCTGACCGACGTGGCCGTCCCCGACAACACGACCGTGGAGAGCCCGATCACGGTCACCGGACTGACCGGCAACGCCCCGTCCGCGCTGAAGGTCGGCGTGGACATCAAGCACACCTACCGCGGTGACCTCGTCCTGTCGCTGGTCGCCCCGGACGGGACGGTGTACCCGCTGGAGGACTTCGCCAACAACGACAGCGGCGACAACGTGCTCAAGACGTACACGGTCGACGCCTCGACGGAGACCGCGTCCGGCACCTGGAAGCTCCGCGTCCGCGACCTCGCCACCCAGGACACGGGCCGCGTCGACGCCTGGAACCTCACCTTCTGATCCACGTCCGGGTGACGGCACGCACCGCCGTCCCTCCTCCCCCCGGGCCCGGTCGCCTCCCCGGCGGCCGGGCCCCGCGCGTACCCACCGGGCCAACGGCCCCGGTGCTCCCCCCTATGGCGGTCCGTGGCGAGATCCCTACGGCTCTCACGCGTACTGACCGGTGGACACACCGATCACCGTCGAGGGATGGGGCCCAGCCATGAGCCGTCCGTTCGCCTTCCAGTACGCCGTGCCCGCCGACGCCGTCGACGACGTGGTGCTCCCGTACGCGTACGACTCCGGCCTCCAGCTGAACGTCCTGCCCGACGGACGCCCCGCCGTGCCCGACCCGGCGGTGCTCCGCGCGGCGGGCACGACGACGTCGAAGGCCGGCTCCCAGACGCACTTCGACGACTGACCGGCGGGCGACCCACGATGACCGTGCTGATCCTCACCTGCGAGGAGGACGTCACGGCGGATCTGGTCGTGGCCGAACTGGCCGCGCTCGGCACGCCGTTGGTCCGGCTCGACCCGGCCGACCTGCCGGGCCGGGCGGCGATGTCCGCCGAGTACGCGAGCGGCGACTTCGACGGGTACCTGTCGGTGGACGGCCGCATGGTCGCCGCCGCCGCGCTGCGCGGCGTGTGGGTCCGCCGCCCCGGCACGCCCGCCGCCCGCGCCGACGGGCCGTCCGACTGGCTGACCGCCGAGACCGGTCAGGCGCTGTACGGGATGCTGGCGTCCACCGACGCGCGCTGGATGAACCACCCGGCCGCCGCCGAGCGGGCCCGCCTCAAACCGTGGCAGCTGCACGCCGCGCACGGCAGCGGCTTCGCCGTCCCGCCCACGGTCGTCACGACGTTCCCGCGCGTAGCCGAGCAGTTCGCGGCACGCCACGGCCGGGTCGTGGTGAAGACCCTGTCCGGGCCGCCCCGGGGCGAGCCCCGCGTGGTGCTGCCGACGGCGCTGGTCTCCCCGGACGCGGACTTCACCGCCGTCGCCGCAGCGCCGCCCCTGCTCCAGCGGTACGTCCCGAAGCGGGCGGACATCCGGCTGGCGGCGGTCGGGCGGCGGCTGTTCGCCGCGCGGAAGGCGTCCGCCGAGGGCCAGGTCGACGGGCGGTACGGCGAGACGGGGCACCGGTGGGAGCCGTCCGCCGTGCCGGAGCGCATCGAGCGGTCCGTCCGCGCCTACACGGACGCGGCGGGCCTCGCGTACGCGGCGTTCGACTTCGCGGAGGACGCGGACGGCGTCTGGTGGTTCCTGGAGTGCAACCAGGGCGGGCAGTTCGGGTTCGTGGAGCTGGACACGGGCCAGCCGCTGGCCCGGGCCGTCGCCGAGTGGCTGACGGGCTGGGCGTGAACGGGGCGGGGTGAACGGGCGGGGCGCGGACCTGCGGGGCGTGCACGGGCGGAGGGTGAACGGGCGGAGGCCGCGTCCCGTAGGAGAGGACGCATTGGCCTTTCGTACGAAGGGGAGCGCGCCTCCGTGATCCTTGCCCGTGTCCTCTCCCGAGTCCGTGCCCGCGTCCGCGAACGCGCCGGCGGGCGCGTCCCTTCCCGCCCGCCCGTCCTTCCGCGGGCCCGGCCCGGACTCCGTGTCGACTACCCGCGCCGGGGACGGCGCGGCGCGGCGCGATTCCTGCCGTCCTGGCGACAGCTCCTCGCACTGGCGCTGCTGGGGCTGACGGGCGCGGCGGGGCTGCTGGGCTGGCTGTACGTCACCACGCCCATCCCGGACGTGAACGCCGGGGCGAGCTCGGAGGCGACCGTCTACTACTGGGCGGACGGCAGCCGGATGGTGTCGGTCGGCCCGGTCAACCGGCAGAACGTACCCCTCTCGGACATCCCCGGGCCCCTCCGGGACGCGGTGATCGCCACTGAGAACGCCACCTTCTACAGCGACCCGGGCTTCTCCGTGCGCGGCCTCGTGCGGGCGGTGGTGAACACGGCGCGGGGCGGCGAGCTGGAGGGCGGCTCCACGATCACCCAGCAGTACGTGAAGAACACCTATCTGACGCAGGAGCGCACCCTGTCGCGGAAGCTGCGCGAACTGTGCCTCTCGGTGAAGCTGTCCCGGTCCCTGGCGAAGGACGAGATCCTCCAGGGGTACCTGAACACGAGCTGGTTCGGGCGCGACGCGTACGGGGTGCAGGCGGCGGCGGTCGCCTACTACGGCACCGACGCGCGGAACCTGGACCCGTCGCAGGGCGCCCTGCTGGCCGCGCTGCTGAAGGGCGGCGACTTCTACGACCCGGAGCTGAGCGCGGAGCACCGCCGCCGGGCCGAGGCGCGGTGGCGGTACGTGCTGGACCGGCAGGTGGAACTGGGCTTCATGACGCGGGCGCAGCGGGCGGCGTACGCGGACTTCCCGGAGCCCCGCTCCCGTTCGGTGGCGAGCGGTCTCGCGGGCCAGACCGGCTATCTGGTGGACGCGGCCAACAAGGACCTGCGCAACAGGACCGGACTGACGGCCGAGGAGCTGGGGCGCGGCGGCTACCGCGTCCGTACGACGTTCGAGCGGGCGGCGGTGGACCGGCTGCGGCGCGCGGTGGAGGGCGTGGCGGCGCGGGCCGGGGCCTCCACCGGCGGGGACGGTGGCCCAGGTGGTGCGGGCGCCGGGGCTGGTGGGCCGAGCGGCTCCGGCGGGGAGACGCAGTTCGGGGCGGCTTCGGTGCGGCCGGGCGACGGGGCGGTGCTGGCGCTGTACGGCGGGCCCGACGCGACCCGCCACTTCACCAGCAACGCCGACACGGCGGGCGTGCCGGCCGGGTCGGCGTTCACGCCGTTCGTGATGGCGGCGGCGCTGCGGCAGGGCGTCAGGGGCCACGACGGCACGGACGGCGCGCAGGCCCTGCGCCGCGCGCTGGTGCGAGCGGACGCTGATGTGTTCCTCGGGCTCGGCGAGGCGGTCGGCCTCGACCGGGTGCGGGACGTGGCGGTCGGCGCGGGGCTGCTGCCGGGCAGCATGGCCGCGCTGGAGCCGCCGTTCGCGCTCGGCACGTCCACGCCGAGCGCGATCCGGATGGCGGGGGCGTACGGCACGTTCGCCACGGGCGGGCTGCGGGCGGAGCCGTACTCGGTGACGGCGGTGGCGTACCGGGGCGCGCCGCTGGAGGGGCTGGAGCGGCCGGCGGCCCGGCAGGTGCTGGAGCCGGACGTGGCGCGGGAGGTCGCGCGGGGGCTGCGGGACGTGGCCGTGGACGCCGTGGACCCGGACACGCTCAGGGCGCTCGGCCCGGTGGCGGCGGCGCGTACGAGCGGCGCGGACCGGGCGGAGGCGGTGTGGTTCGTGGGCTACGGCGAGGACCTCTCGACGGCCGTGACGGTGTTCCGGACCGGTCCGCGCGGTGCGGGCCTGCTGCCCCTCACCGAGCCGGACGCCGGTGAACTGCCGCTGCGGGCCTGGTCGGCGTACATGACGGCGAGCGCGGCCGGTGCGGCGGGCCGGACGTCGTAGGGCCCGGCGCCTGGTGCGCGGGTGCGGCCGGGTACGGGGCGCACGAGCTACGGGACGCCGGGCGCGCGGGTGCGGTGTGGGGCGCCCCGCACGCCGTGGTGGTCGTCCACTCCTCGTGGTCCTCTACTCCTCGTAGTCCTCCGGCTTGATCCCCGCCTCCTCCATCGCCTCGCGCATGGAGCGGCCCGAGCCGCCGGGCTGCTGTTCCCGCTGGTCGCCGGCCTCGGTGGACTCGATGACCTCGTCCGTGCTGGTGGTCTTCGGGCGGTTCTCCTCGGGGACGGTCACGTCGGTCCCTCCTGCCTGCGTCGGGTCCTGTGCGTGGGTCGGCGGGTACCCGGGCCGCGCGGCGGGATGCCTCCCGGCGGGCACCAGCCGTTCCTCAGGGACCGGGCGTACGGTGAAGCCGCCCCGGCCGTCCATCCGGACCTCCAGCACCGCGTCGAACCCGTCGGCGCACGACGGTCTGCGCAGCCTGCCGAGCGTGGCGTAGAACCCCGCGTCCGGTACCCGTTCCCGGCCCTGACGTGCGGCGTTGCGGCGCAGCGAGCCCGCCACGTCGGGCGGGAACCAGTACGCGGTGGCCGTCGCGCCGTACGCCCTGGCCTCCGCCACGAGCGGGCCCCACTCCTCGGGTGACGGGTTCGTGTTGTCCACCGCCACCGGGCGGCCCGCCGCCAGGGCCTCCGCCACGAGGGCGATCTGCCGCCGCTGCTTGTTCCGGGCGCCGCGCGGGAACAGGCCCTTGCTCACCAGCTCGTACCGGTCGGCGAGGCGCTGCCGGTAGAACGTGGACTTGCCCGCCGCCTGGATCCCCACCAGGACCGCCACGTCGCAGGTCGCCTGCTGTTCCGGCATCGATGGCCTCCTCGGAACGGTCAGCGGTGATCGGTCGGCGGCCGTTGGGCCCGGGGGTCAGGCGAGGGCGGTGCCGCGCGCCACCAGCATGGCGACGTCCAGGCCCGCCACGGCGATCGCGGCCGTGAAGGGCGCGCGGGGGCGGCGCCGTCCCAGTACGGTACCCGCCGCGGCCGTCAGCGCGGCGACCGTCAGAGCGGCCGCGCCCGCCACGTCGGGGCGGGCGACGGCCAGGACGGCCGAGGCCAGGACCAGCGGCACCGGGGTGAGGAGCCTCGTACGGTGCGGGCCCAGTCGCTGCGGCCAGCCCCGTACGCCCGTGGCGCGGTCGTCCGCGATGTCCGGCAGGACGTTGCCGAGGTGCGCGCCCACGCCGAGCAGCGCCCCGGCCGCCGGGAGCCACCAGGGGGGCGCCGGGCCGCCCGGCAGGCCCAGGACGACGAACGCGGGCAGGGCGGCGAAGCCGACGGCGTACGGCAGCCAGGACAACGCCGTCCCCTTCACGCCGAGGTCGTACGCCCAGGCGGCGCCGACCGCGACGAGGTGCACCGCACCGGCGAGAGCGCCGCACGCGAGGGACAGCGGGACGCACAGCGCGAGCGCGGCCAGGCTCGCGGACCGTACCGCCCGCTCGGTGACGAGGCCCGCGACGACAGGCTTGTCGGTGCGGCGGGCGGCGCGGTCGCGGCGGGCGTCCACCGCGTCGTTGCACCAGCCGACCGACAGCTGCCCCGTCAGCACCGCCGCCGCGACCAGCAGGCAGCCCGTCCGGTCCTGCCCGGCGGACGCGGCGAGGACGGTGGTGAGGAGGGTGACGGCCGCCGTCGGGACGGGGTGGCAGGCCCTGACGAGGCCGAGGAGCGGGCGGCACGGCGTTGGGCCGGGCAGGCCGGGCACGGGGCCCTGCGGGACGGCCGCGCGTCCCGGCGGGACGGGCGGGGGCTGGCCGACCGTGCCTGGCGGGGCTGCCGGGGCGGGCGCGGGCGGGGCGGTCGTGGGGTCCGGGGCATCCACCCGGTGATCGTAGGGCGCCCAACGGGGGATCCACCGGTACGGCGCGGCGGCGCGGGGGGAGGGATGACCGCACGTCGTCTTGACCGTGGAGCTCCGATGACCCGGATCGCCGCCGTGCACGGGGTCCTCGCCCCGTACCGGCACCGTCAGCGTGACCTCACCGACATGGTGGCCCGCGCGTGCCTGCCCGCCGGTGCGGACCGGCGCGCCCTGGACCGGCTGCACGCGGGCGCGCTCGTGGACACCCGCCACACGGCGCTGCCCCTCCACCGGTACGTCGAGCCCGCGGACTTCGGCACGGTCAACGACGCGTACATCGCCGCCGCCGTGGACCTCGGCACGGAGGCGGTCGCCGGGGCGCTGGGTGAGGCGGGCCTGTCGGCGCGGGACGTGGACCTGGTGCTGTTCACGTCGGTGACCGGCATCGCCGCGCCGTCCGTGGACGCCCGGGTGGCGGGGCGGCTGGGGATGCGGCCGGACGTGCGGCGGCTGCCGCTGTTCGGGCTGGGGTGCGTGGCGGGCGCGGCCGGGCTGGGGCGGCTCCACGACTATCTGGCGGGGTGGCCCGACCAGGTGGCGGTGCTGCTGTCGGTGGAGCTGTGCTCGCTGACGTTCCAGCGGTCCGACGCGTCGCCCGCGAACCTGGTGGCGACGGCGCTGTTCGGCGACGGGGCCGCCGCGGTGGTGGCCTGCGGGACGCGCCGGGCCATGGGCGCGGCCGGGCCGAGCGAGGGTGCCGGGTCAGCGGCGGCGGCCGGGCGGGCGGGTGCGGCGCAGGGCGCCGGGCCGGTGGTGGTGGCGAGCCGCAGCCGCCTCTACCCCGGCACGGAGCGGCTGCTCGGCTGGGACGTCACCGCGTCCGGGTTCCGCGTCGTCCTGGACCCTGCCGTGCCCGACGTCGTGCGCAAGCACCTCGCGGCGGACGTGGACGGCTTCCTCGCCGAGTACGGGCTGGCGAGGCGGGACGTGACGCGGTGGGTCGCCCACCCGGGGGGCCCGAAGGTGCTGGACGCGGTCGCGGAGGCGCTCGACCTGCCGGACGGCGCGCTCGACGTGAGCCGCCGGTCACTGGCGTCGGCCGGGAACCTGTCGTCCGCGTCGGTGCTGCACGTCCTGCGGGACACCCTCGCCGCCGACCCCGCGCCCCCCGCGGGGACCCCGGGCCTGCTGCTCGCCATGGGCCCGGGCTTCTGCACCGAACTGGTCTTGCTGCGCTGGTAGGAACGGAGAGACGTGAACGCGTACGCCCTGCTGGTCCTCGCGGTCGCCGTGGAGCGCGGCGCCGAACTCGTCGTGGCCCGGCGCAACGCGCGCTGGAGCCTGGCGCGCGGCGCCGCCGAGTCCGGGCGGCGGCACTATCCGGTGATGGTGGCCCTCCACACCGGCCTCCTCGTCGGCTGCGTGGCCGAGGTGTGGCTGGCGGGACGGCCGTTCGACCCGCTGCTCGGCTGGACGATGCTGGCCCTGGTCGTCGCGGCGCAGGCGCTGCGCTGGTGGTGCGTGGTGACGCTGGGGCCGCGCTGGAACACGCGGGTGCTGGTGGTGCCGGGGCTGCCGCTGGTGGCGGGCGGGCCGTACCGGTGGCTGCGGCACCCGAACTACGTGGCGGTCGTGGTGGAGGGCCTCGCGCTGCCGCTCGTCCACGGGGCGTGGGTGACGGCCACCGTCTTCACGCTGGCCAACGCCGTGCTGCTGGCCGTGCGGGTGCGCTGCGAGGAGGCCGCGCTGCGCTGGGCGGCGCCCGGCACCGCCGCCTCGGCAGCCGAAGCGGTGCGGTGACCGGCATGCGGGCGGGCGGAGCGGGCACGGGCACGGGGCGGTGACCGGCATGCGGTCGCGCCGGGTGGGGGGCGGGGTGCCGTGATCGACGTGCTGGTGGCGGGGGGCGGGCCCGCGGGTCTGGCGACGGCGATCCGGGCGGCGCTCGCCGGGATGGAGGCCGTCGTCGTGGAGCCGCGCCCGAACCCGGTGGACAAGGCGTGCGGGGAGGGCGTCATGCCGGGCGGGGTGCGGTCGCTGCGGGCGCTCGGCGTCGAACCGGCCGGGCACCCGCTGCACGGCATCCGGTACGTGGAGGGGCCGCGCCGCGCGCAGGCCGCGTTCCGGGACGGTACCGGTCTGGGGGTGCGCCGGACGGTGCTGAGCGCCGCGCTGGCCGCGCGGGCGGCGGATCTCGGCGTGCGGGTCGTGCCCGGCCGGGTGGGCGAGGTGCGGCAGGACCCGGACGGGGTGCGCGCGGCGGGACTGCGGGCGCGCTGGCTGGTCGCGGCGGACGGCCTCCACTCCCCCGTGCGCCGGGCGCTGGGCCTGGACCTGCCGGGCCGGGGGCCGCGCCGGTACGGGCTGCGGCGGCACTACCGCGTACCGCCGTGGTCGGACTTCGTGGAGGTGCACTGGTCGCGGGAGGGCGAGGCGTATGTGACCCCGGTCGCGGAGAACCTGGTGGGGGTGGCGGTGCTGACCACGGCGCGGCGCCCGTACGACGCGTGGCCGGGCCGATTCCCGGAGCTGGCCGCGCGGCTGGGCGGCGCGGCCGGGACGGGGGACGTGCGCGGCGCGGGCCCGATGCGGCAGCGGGTGCGGGGCCGGGTCGCCGGACGGGTCCTCCTGGTGGGCGACGCGGCCGGGTACGTGGACGCCCTGACCGGTGAGGGTGTCGCCCTGGCGCTGGCGTCGGCGGACGCGGCGGTGCGCTGCCTGCGCGCGGGCCGCCCGGAGGCGTACGAGGCGGCATGGCGGCGCCTGTCCCTGCGGCACCGGCTGCTGACCGGCGCGCTGGTGCGGGTCGGCTCCCGGCGGGCTGCGGGGCGGCTGATCGTCCCGGCGGCGTCCCGCCTCCCCGGGGTCTTCGCGGCGGCCGTGCACGCGTTGCAGTGAGGCGGCGGGGCGGCGCTGAGCGCTCGCGGCGCGCGGGAGTGGGGTCGGCTTCGGCGGGTACTCCGTCGGGCGTTCCCACCTGTCGAGGGACGACGGAGGTCGCCGTGCACACCAAGGATCTGGTCGTGGTCGTCACCGGGGCGTCCAGCGGGATCGGCAGGGCGACCGCGCTGGAGTTCGCCCGGCACGGCGCCGCGCTGGTGCTCGCCGCGCGCGGTGCGGAGGGGCTGGAGGCGGTCGCCGACGAGTGCCGCGCCCGGCGCGGCGCCCGGGCCGTCGTCCAGCCCGTGGACGTGGCGGACGAGGCGGCGGTCGCGGAGCTGGCCCGGCGGGCGGTAGGCGAGTTCGGGCGGATCGACGTCTGGGTGAACGCGGCGGCCGTCGCCGTGTTCGGCGCCGTGGAGGACGTACCGGCCGACGAGGTGCGCCGCGTGCTGGACGTGAACGTCGTCGGATGCCTCAACGGGGCGCGGGCGGCGCTGCCGGTGATGCGGCGGCAGGGCGCGGGCGTGCTGGTGGACGTGTCGTCGGTGCTGGGCCTTGTCTCGTCGCCGTACAACAGCGCGTACACGATCTCGAAGCACGCGGTGCTGGCGTTCGACGCCTCGCTGCGGCAGGAGCTGCGGCTCGCGGGCGAGCGGAACGTGCGTGTGTGCACGGTGCTCCCGGCGACCACCGACACGCCGTTCTTCCAGCACCTCGCCAACCGCACCGGCCGCCGGGTGCGGGCCATGCCGCCCGTCTACACGGCGCGCCGGGTGGCGCGGGCGATCGTGGGCACCGTCCGCAGGCCGCGGCGCACCGTGTTCGTGGGCGTGTCGGCGCGGTCGCTGCGGCTGGCGGCGGCGCTCGCGCCCGGGACGGTGGAGCGCATCCTGGCGGTCAAGGTGGACCGCACCCTCTTCGTACGCCGCGAGGCCGCCCCGCACAGCGAAGGCACCCTGTTCACGGCGCAGTCGGGCCCCGGCAGCGTGGGCGGCGGCTGGCACGGCACGGCCCGCACGGCGGGACGGCGGGCCGGTGTGGCGGCGGCCGTCGGCGCGGCGACGGCCGGGGCGCTGCGGCGGGCTCGCCGCTGAGGGCCCGGCCGAGAGGAGCGGGCTCGCGGCTGAGGGCTCCGGTCCCCGTCCGGGTCGGCGCAGGAGGACCCGCGGCTCGTCTAGCGGCGGCGGGCGGGCCGGGTGAGCCGCGCTCCCGCCGCCAGGAGCGCCGAGGCCGACGCGCCGCTGCTGCGCAGGGCCGCGCGGGCCGCGTTGGCGCCGGGCGCGCCGTGGACGCCGCCGCCCGGGTGCGCCGAGGCGGACGCCAGGTACAGGCCCCGTACCGGCGTCTCGGGGCGGCCCGTGCCCGGTACGGGGCGGAAGACCAGCTGCTGGTGCAGCGCGGACGTGCCGCCGTTGACGGCGCCGCCCCGGAGGTTGGCGTCCAGGGCCTCCATCGTGGGCGGGGCCAGGACGCGGCGGGCGTGTATCGCGGAGCGGAAGCCGGGCGCGTACGCCTCCACGACGGCCTCCACGCGGTCCGCCATGCGCTGCTGCTCGCCCGTCGTCCACGCGCCGGTGAGCCGGTCCGGGCCCGCGTCGCCCACGACCGTGCGGGGCACATGGGTGTACGCCCACGCCGACTCGGTGCCGTCGGGTGAGCGGGTCGGGTCGGCGGTCGTCATCTGGCCCAGCAGCAGGAACGGCCGGTCGGGCACGAGCCCCCGGGCGATCTGCGCGGCGAAGCGGGTCAGCTCGTCCACGCCGTCGGCGAGGTGCACCGTCCCGGCGCGGGCGGGGCCGTCGGACGCCCAGGGGATGGGCCGGTCGAGTGCCCAGTCGACCTTCACGGTGCCGAAGTCCCACTGGAACCGGCGCATGTCGTCGCGGAGCCGCGCGGGCAGGTGCTCCCAGGCGACGAGCCCGCCGTACAGGGCGGGTGCCGGGACATCGGCCAGCACGGCCCGCCGGGCGGCGGCGGTCTGCCCGTCGGCGGTACGGACCCCGTGCGCCCGGCCGTCGCGCACCGTCACCTCGGTGACGCGCCGACCGCAGCGGATCGTGCCGCCCCTGTCGGTGAGGCGGCGGGCCAGCGCGTCGGTGAGGGCGCCCGCGCCGCCGACGGGCACGGGGAAGCCGACGCTCTGCCCGAGCATGCACATCAGCCAGCCGAAGCCGCCGCCGAGCGCCGTCTCGGGCGACAGGTCGGCGTGCAGGGCACTCCCGGCGAGCAGCAGCCGCCCGCCGTCCCCGGCGAAGGTCTCCTCGCCCAGCCGGCGGGCCGGGAGCAGGCCCATGCGGGCGAGGCGCAGTCCGTCGGCGGCGCCCAGCCGGGCGGCGAGCCGCAGGCCGGGCCGTACGGGCGGGAACGGCGTGAACAGGGCGCGCAGCGTATCCGGGCCGACCCGCTCCCACAGGTCGTACAGGCCCTGCCAGGCGGCGCCGTCGCCGGGGGCGAAGGTCTCCAGCCCCTCGGCGGTGCGTCCGGGGTCGCGTTCGAGTACGGCGCAGCGGCCGTCGCGCAGCGGGTGGGCGACGACGGCCGGGGCGTGGCTCCAGCGCAGGCCCCATTCGTGGAGGCGCAGGGAGCGGATGACCGGGGAGGCGGCGGTGAGCGGGTAGAACGAGCTGAACAGGTCGCTGACGTAGTGCGGGTGCACGCCCCGGTCGCTGCGCACGGCGCCGCCGGGCTCGTCCTGGGCCTCCAGGACCTCGACGGTCCAGCCCTGGTCGGCGAGGAGGTTGGCGGCGACCAGCCCGTTGGGTCCGGCCCCTATGACGACGGCGTCGGGCATGGGCTCAGACGGCCGTCGTGCGGGTGTTCTCGACGACCTCTGCGAGGCGGCGCAGCATGCGGCGGTGGCGGAGCTGGATGGCCGATTCGAGGAGGGCGTTGTGGAACCGTGCGCCGGGCCCGCGCAGGGGGTGTTCGTCCACGATGACGAGGGTGTCCTCGCCCCAGGCCATGACCTCGATGGCGACGCGGGCGGTGCCCGCGGGGCCGCTCCTGACCTCCAGTTCGAGCCGGTTCGGCGGTTCGAGGCGGCGGACGACGGTCGTGCCCTCGAACCGGACGGGACCGAGGGCGACGGTGTACCGCAGGGCGGCACCGACCTCGGGCCACGTCCCGAACAGGGGGCTGGTCTCCTCGGTGCCGACGACCCATTCGGCGTACTTGTCGGGGTCGCTGAGCACCTCCCACACCGCCGATGGCGGGCTCAGGACGAGGTGTTGGCGTACGGCCATGCCAGTTCCTCCGCGGCCGGGGTCACCCGCGGTGCGGGGTGACGGTCTGTGTCGACGGGACCCCTGACGGGTGACCCGGCGGCCGCCGGTCAAACCCGGCCGGGCGGCCCGGACCCGTACCGCCGCGTCACCGCTCCGGGGGCCCGTCCGCGTGGGACGGCGGCCGTCGGCGGAGACCGCGGACCCGGTTCGGGGCGCCCGTCAGCGGACGCGGCGCGCCAGGAGGATGGCCCCGAGGGCGCTCTCGGCCGACGTGAGGGTCCGGTGTGCCTCGACGGCGAACCCGGCGCTGTCGAGCCAGGCGCCCATCCGGCCGGGCCGCCGACGGTGCATGTGGACCTTCATCGGGTGGCCGCCGTAGCCCTCCGTCCTCAGCCGCGACCCGTCACCGGCGTGGAAGCCGAGCAGCAGCGGGCCACCGGGCCTCAGGGCCCGCCGGAAGTGCGCGAGGACCACGCCGATGTCGTCGTCCGGGACGTGGATCAGCGAGTACCAGGCGACCAGGCCCGCGAGGGAGCCGTCGGCCAGGGCAAGGTCCGTCATCGTGCCGACCTCGAACCGCACGCCGGGGTGGCCGCGCCGGGCCACGTCGATCATCCCGGGCGACAGGTCGATGCCGAACGCGTCCACGCCCAGGCCCCGGAGGTGGGCCGTGACCCTGCCGGGTCCGCATCCCACGTCCGCGACCGGACCGCCGCCGCCCGCGCGCACCAGGCCGGCGAAGTGCGCCAGGGCGGCGCGCTCCTCGGGTGTCTCGTCCAGGAGGTGGCGCACCTGTTCCGCGTAGTCGGCGGCGACGGTGTCGTAGGAGACGCGGGTGTCCTCCAGCCAGCCGTCGGTGCCCGGTTCGTCGCCCACACCGGACAGACTGCCCAACGGCTCGCCGACCAGGCTGGTTGGGCACCGCTACATCGGCCGGGGGCCCTCACCCGAGGCGGTTTCAGCGGTCCGCCGGCCGGGCGGGGGCTCCCCCGTCGCGGTGTCCGGCTCGGTCGCCGTCGCGGTGGTGCTTCCGCACGGATTCCTGGGCGGGGCGGCTGGGGGTGAGCGTGTCGGCGGCTTCGGCGTCGTCCGGGTCGGTCTCATCCCGGTCGAGCCGCAGTTCGGCTTCCTCGAACTCGTGGATGACCTGCTCCGTGGCGGTTCGCGGGGCGTGCCCGGTCCCGGAGGCGTCCTCGGACCCGGGGGCGTGCCCGGTCCTGGCGGCGTGCCCGGTCCTGGCGGCGTGCTCGGTCCTGGGGGTGCGTTCGGTCCTGGGGGTGCGTTCGGTCTCGCTCATGCACCCCCGTGTTCCTCGCCGCCCGCCCGCCCTAACCTTCCGGTGCCGGTCAGGCGAGGGCGCGGGACTCCAGGGCGGCCCGCCGGGCGGGGGCCGCGTGTTCGCGTACGTCGGCGAGGAAGCGCGGGCCCAGCCGGAGCCCCGCCCAACCCCCCGACCAGGACCTTTCGGAACAAGACGGGCCATGGCAGGACTCCTCCGCTCCGGCCCGATTCAGTTGAACACGTCGCTGTCTCTTCCGCCCTGCCGCGCCATAGCATCCCCCGCGAAGAACACCGCAAATGAAACGTTCGACCGATTGTCGATATGAGGATGCGATGACCGCACTCCACGCGAAGACGGCGCCGCTCGCGGACGCGGACCTCCTGGTGAAGAGGGACCAGTCCCGGTTGATCCACCCGCACCTGCCCGGCGACACCACTGATCGCATCGTCATGGTGGAGGGCTCCGGCTGCCGGTTACGCGACGCGCACGGCCGCGAGTACCTGGACGCCACCGGCGGGCTGATGCTCGCGCACGTCGGGCACGGACGGCGTGAACTGATCGAGGCCGCGGCCGGGCAGATGGCGAAGCTGGAGTACTACTCCAGCTTCCACGAGTTCAGCAACGAACCGTCGATCAGGCTGGCGGACAGGCTGATAGGGCTGGCGCCGCCCCCGATGGAGCGGGTGTACTTCACGAGCGGCGGCGCGGAGGCGGTCGATGCCGCCCTGCGCATGGCCCGGCTCTACCACCACCGCCGCGGTGAGCGGGACCGGACCTGGGTCCTCGCCCGCAGCCTCGGCTACCACGGCGTCTCCTACGGCGGCGCCGCCGCGACCGGCATGCCCATGTTCCACCAGGGCTTCGGCCCCATGCTGCCCCATGTCCGGCACCTGACACCGCCAATGCCCTTCCACCCGGAGATGTACGGCGGCGAGGACCCCACCGAGTTCTGCCTGCGCGAACTGCGGGAGACGATCGAGGATATCGGCGCGGAGAACATCGCCGTCATGATCGGCGAGCCGATCCTCGGCGTGGCCGGTGTGGTGGAGCCGCCGGGCGACTACTGGCCGCGAGTGCGCGAACTCCTCGCGTCGCACGGCATCCTCCTCATCCTCGACGAGGTCATCACGGCGTACGGCAGGACCGGGCACTGGTTCGCCGCCGAACGGCTGGGCGTGACCCCCGACTTCATCGTCACCGCCAAGGGGCTGACCTCGGGCTACTTCCCGATGGGCGCGCTGCTGGTGGCCGGCCAGGTGGTGGACGTCGTCACCCGCGACGAGGGGTTCGTCGGCGGCTACACGTACAGCGGCCACGCCACCGGCTGCGCGGTGGCCCTGGAGAACCTGGCGATCCTGGAGCGGGAGAACCTCCTCGCCGCCGCCACCCGGGTCGGCGACCGGCTCGGTGAGCGGCTGCGCCGCCTGGAGGAGCTGCCCGTCGTCGGCCAGGTCCGGCAGACCGGCCTGATGATCGGCGTCGAGCTGGCCCAGGACCCGGCCACCGGGGAGCCGCTGCCCGCCGACCGGGTACCGCCCCTGGTCCGGGAGCGCGCCGGGGTCATCGTCCGCAACAACCCGAACACGGTCCTGATCAGCCCGCCGCTGGTGATGAGCGACGACGAGGCGGACCGGGTGGCCGACGCGGTGACCGAGGTCCTCACCGAGTTCGCGACGAGGAGGAGGAGCGGACCGTCCGCCGCTCCCGCCCGCGAGCTGCCGGTGCTGGACCAGCCCTGGGACCGGCCGCCGTCGATGCCGGACCTGCTCGCCGCCGCCATGGAATGGCACTTCGACCCGAGGACCGGCTCCCGCTTCTGGCTGGAGCGCGCCAAGCGCCTCGACTTCGACCCGCGCGTGGACGTCCGCACCGAAGCCGACCTGGCGCTGTTCCCGAACGTCGTGGACGAGCTGCGGGACGCCCGTGTGGAGGACCTCGTCCCCCGGGGCTACGGGGACGGGCCGATCCCGCTGGAGGTGTACGAGAGCGGCGGGACGACCGGGGCGCCCAAGCGCATCGCCTGGCTCCCCGACCTCCACGACCAGCTGATCACCTGGCACTGCGGGGTGCTGGACGACCGCGGTGTCCCCCGGGGGGCCAACTGGCTGACGATCGGCCCGAGCGGTCCGCACATGTTCGGCCCCATGGGCCGGTCGCTGGCGCACCGCCGCGGTGGCCTGCCGTTCACCGTGGACCTCGATCCTCGGTGGGTCAAGAAGTGCGTCGCCGAAGGCAGGCCGGAGGAGGCGAAGAGATATCTCGCGCATGTACTCGACCAGGTCGAAACGATTCTGCGGACGCAGGACATCGGTGTCGTCTTCACCACGCCGCCGCTCCTGGAGGCGCTGGGCGGCGACGAGGAGCTGGCCGCGCTGGTCAACCGGAAGGTCCACACCCTGATCTGGGGCGGCGCCTCGATGGACGTGGACACCCGGAGCCTGCTGCGCGAGGAGGTGTTCCCGGCGGCTCGGCTGCTCGGCTTCTACGGGAGCACCATGGTCGGCGCCGGAATGTACGAGCGGGCGGGGCTCGCCGCCGACGAGCCGTCCACCTTCGACCCGCCGTACCCCTTCGTGAGCATGCGGGTCGTCGACCCGGGCACCGGCGGGACGGTGCCCTACGGCGAACGCGGCCAGGTGGTCATGAGCCACGTCAGCCGCAGCATGCTGCTGCCCAACAACCTGGAACGGGACACGGCGATCCGGATACGCCCGGCCGAGGGCTTCGGCGGCGACGCCGTCGCCGGCATCAAGCCGGTCAGCGCCTTCGGCGGCACGACCGTCGTCGAGGGGGTGTACTGACGATGTCCGGCTCCGCGGAACTGCTCCACCTCGACGCCCTCGGCCCCACCGGGCCCTACCGGACGCACGAGACGGATCTCGTCCACGACGTCACGGGCAGGCCGGTCGCGCGGCTCAGCATGGTGCCGCGCCTGTACGCGCGGCGCGCCGTGGCGGCGCTGCGCCGGGCGGAGACGCCGCCGCTGGGCGAGCGGCTGGCGGCGCTGGCCGAGGCGGGGCGGCTGTTCGCCACCGCCACCCTCGGCGGGATGACCGTCGACCGGTACGAACACACCGTCGCGCGGGTGAGCGGCCTTCCCCTCCCGACGGTACGGGAGGCCACCGGCACCCTCGCGGCGGGCCTGTCCGGCGCGTACGGCTTCGCCGCCCAGGCCAGGCCGCGCGGCAGCCGCGACGCGTCGGGCGGCGCCGCGACGGCCGCGTGGGTACGGCGCGGTGACGTGTTCGCCGTACTCACCGCGGGCAACCACCCCGGCGTCCACGCACAGTGGGCGGAGGCGCTGGCGCTCGGCTACCGGGTCGCGGTACGGCCCTCGCGACGCGAACCGGTGAGCGCGCACCGGGTGGTCCACGCCCTGCACGAGGCCGGGTTCGGCCGGGACCACGTCGTACTCCTGCCGAGCGGCCACGACGTGGCCGACGAGCTGGTGGAGGGCGCCGACCTGGCGATGGTCTACGGCGGCGAGGCGGTGGTGGCCAAGTACCGGGCGAGTACGACCGTGCTGCCGCACGGGCCGGGACGGGCGAAGATCCTGATCACCGCGGAGACCGACGCCGCGCGGCACCTCGACACGATCGTCCAGTCGGTGACCCGGCAGGGCGGTGCCGAGTGCGCGAACACCACGGCCGTCTTCGTCGAGGGGGACCCGGCTCCGGTCGCCGAGGCCGTCGCCGCCCGGCTGGCCGCCCTGCCCTCCCTGCCGCCGGAGAGCGACCGGGCGGTGCTGCCGGTGCGGGAGCTGGACGCGGCGCGGAGCCTGGAGAAGTTCCTCCACGCCGAGGCGGCCGGGGCGAGGGCGTGGCTCGGCGGCGACACGGTCGTCGCCGACCTCGGCGACGGCTCCGCGGTGCTGCGTCCGGCGGTGTTCCAGCTGGACCGCTCGGACGCGCCGCAGGCGCGCCTGGAGATGCCGTTCCCCTGTGTGTGGTTCGCGCCGTGGAGCCGCGCCGACGGCCTGGCCCCGCTGCGGGACACGCTGGTGCTGACCGCTCTCACGTCCGACCGGGAACTCGTGGGGCGCCTGCTCCAGGACCCGGGCATCCGGAACCTCCACGTGGGGGACCACCCGACCGATGTCCTGCTCCCCGGACTCCCGCACGACGGCTACCTCGGCGAGTTCCTCATGCGCAGCAAGACCTTCACGGACGGGACGCCGACGGGGGTGTAGGACGCCGGGGGGCTGCAGGGGCGGGCGGGGGCGGTGGCCGGGCGGGGCGCGCGGGAGGCGGTGGCGGCGCGGTCACGCGGGTGCGGCGAGGCGCGGGGCGGGCGGTGGCGGTGGCGGGGACGCGCCGGGCCGGGCCGTGGCGGGCCCCGGGGGGGGGAGGGGTGCGGGCGGTGGCGGTGGCCGGGCGGGGCGTGAAAGTTCCGGCCACGGAGGGGCCGTCGCCGCAGCTTGGCGGCGGCTTCACAGGCGTAGACCAACGGCGTTTCCGCCCCGCCCTTCCGCGGTGCGTTCTACGTGCGTAGCGTGATTCCGCGATCTGTCATGTCCACGCCAGACTTTCGGAGGCACGCCATGCCCGTGCACAGATCCGGAACGACCCGAACCGCCATGGTCACGGCCCTGCTCGCCGTCCTGGCCCTCCTCGTCACCCTCCCCGGAGCGGCGAACGCCGCCGACAAGCCCGACAAGCCGCCGCGCGGCTCCGCCCGCATGGGCGTGGGCGTCGCCGCCCACGACGGCGTCGGCGGCATCCCGCCGGCCGACCCCTACGCCGCCCAGACGGAGGGCGTGGACGTCTCCAGCCACCAGGGCAACGTCAACTGGTCGGCCCTGTGGACGAGCGGCGTGAAGTGGGCGTACGTGAAGGCCACCGAGGGGACGTACTACAAGAACCCGTACTTCCCGCAGCAGTACAACGGCTCGTACAACATCGGCATGATCCGGGGCGCCTACCACTTCGCGACGCCCGACACGACGAGCGGCGCCGCCCAGGCCGACTACTTCGTCGACAACGGCGGCGGCTGGTCCCGCGACGGCAAGACCCTGCCGGGCGCGCTCGACATCGAGTGGAACCCGTACGGCCCCGCCTGCTACGGCAAGACGCAGGCCGGGATGGTCAGCTGGATCCGCGACTTCCTGGCCCGCTACAAGTACCGCACGGGCCGCGACGCGGTGATCTACACGGCGACGAGCTGGTGGAAGCAGTGCACCGGCAACTACGGCGGCTTCGGCTCGACCAACCCGCTGTGGGTCGCCCGGTACAACACCACCGTCGGTGAACTCCCCGCCGGGTGGCCGTACTACACGATGTGGCAGTACACCTCGACCGGCCCGATCGTCGGCGACCACAACCGCTTCAACGGCGCGTACGACCGCGTCCAGGCGCTCGCCAACGGCTGACCCGGCCAGGCCGCGCCCGCCCGCAAGGGGGGGCGAGCCGGGGGGCGTGCGGATCACTCTCCCCGGCTCGTGTGCCACGCGGGACGCCCGCGCCCCGACGAGCCGGGGATGCTTCTCGGCGGCCGCGGCGCCGGGGGTGTCACGCTCGAAGGCGGTCGTGCCGGTCAGGCGCCCGGGCGGGCGTAGTCGCCGAAGCCGGTCCAGTCGAGGGTGACGCAGGGTTCGTCGCCCACCACCCACGCGTCGTGGCCCGGCTCGATCATGATGAAGTCACCGGGGCCCGCCTCGCCGGTCTCGCCGTCGTCCATGACGATCTTCACCCGGCCGCTGACCACGTACCCGGTGTGCGCGGCCTGGCAGCTGTCGGTCCCCGCGAGCGGCTTGACGTGCTCGGACCAGCGCCAGCCGGGCTCGAAGACGGCCCGCCCGACGGGGCCCCCTTCGGTGTTCAGCAGTTCCAGCCGCCCCTTGCCGCCCTCGAAGGGGCGGGTCTCGTCGGCGTTGTCGAAGTTTCTGCAGACGATTCCTGCCATGGTCGTCCGCCTCCAGTGAGAGTCACCGGCCCCGAGTCCTCTTCCAGGCTACGCGCGCCGGGCGGGGCCGCGCACCGGGGCGCCCTACCCCGCCGGTCAGGCGGGGTAGGAGAAGGCTCCGGGTGCCGTCCGGGTGCCGGGGGCGGGCGCGGACCCATGCCACGCCGGTGAACGCCTTGGCCCGTACGGAGACGTCCGTCCGTGCGAACCCGTCCGGCGAGAGGCACTCGTAGCCGTGGTGTGCGAGGTCCCGGTACAGCCGGCCGGAGAACGCGGTCACCAGGTCCGTGTCCCGCTCCCCGGCCTGCCGGGCGCGCAGCGGGCCCGGCAGGCCGGTACTCCACGCGACCCGAGCACCCGAGCCCTGGGGTGGTGTACGCCAACCGGGCGACACGCGACGGGAATCCCGTACGGCGGCACGCCCCTCCTGGGAGCCTCACCAGCTGTCCGGCCGCGCCGGGCCGGTGACCGGAGAGGAGCACGACACATGACAGGCACCCCCGCGCGGATCGGCGGGCGGCACGTCGTGGCCGTCCTGGCCATGGGCGGCGGCCTCATGCTCGGCCGGGCGGCGACCGCTCACGCCGCAGCCTCCGACGGACTCGGACTGCCGGCCCGCACGTCCCCCACCGACGGCCTCGCGGAGCCGTCGGCCACGACGGTACGAACTGCCACGGAACACACCACCCTCGCCCCGCCTCGCGCGGCACCCGGCCGGGCGGGTGGCCGACGGACTCCCCCTCCCCCGTAAGACCAGCGACGCCGTCCGCTGCGCCGCCACGCGACCGTCACGGTCGGCGGGGCGGCTGGTCGGTCGGCGGGGTCGTCGGGCGGCGGGCGGCGGGGTGGCCGGGCGCCGGGGCGGCGGGGCGGCGGGGCGGCGGGCTTCGGCCATATCCCGTCGCCCCCGTCCCGCTCCGGCCTCGCCGGCGGAAGGGGTCCCCCCGCTCCCGTCACGCCCCGTTCGGTGCCGGTCCCGGGCCTGCGGGCCGCCCGTGCTCCTCCTCCGCACAGGGCTGCGTGCCATACGCAACGAGCCCTGCCCGCATACGAGTTCCGGCCTGATCGGCGCGGTCCGCCCAGGCGCCGGGAACCCGCGTCCCAGGGCTACCGACTACTGGAGCGAGGCCGCCACTTGGCGGCCGCGTCTACGGGGGGAGGGCCGAGGGTGTCAGACCACGGTTTCGGTTCGGAACCGTCCGGTCGCGTGCCGGAACCCGTCGACCGCTGGCTCCTGGTGGCGGTGGCGGGCCTGCTGTCGTTCGTGGCGATGCTGGACATGAACATCGTCAACATCGCGCTCGCGGCCATCTCCGACAGCCTCGACGTGTCGGCGGCGACCGCCCAGTGGGCCGTACTGGGTTACCAACTCCCCGTAGTGGCCCTGCTCCTGCCCGTCGGGCGGTGGCTGGACGGGGTGGGGCAGCGGTCCGCGCTGCTCGTCGCGGCGGGCGGGTTCGCGCTGTGCAGCGCCCTCGCTGCCGCCGCGCCCTGGGCGTCGTGGCTGATCGCCGCGCGGCTCGCCCAAGGGGTCTTCGGCGCCGTGCTGTTCGTGCTGATGCCGGTGCTGGCGATCCGTTCCGTACGGCCCGAGGCACGCGGGCGTGCGATGAGCGTCCCCGCGACGCTGGGCCCGCTGGGCGCCGTGACCGGCCCGGCGGTGGGCGGACTGCTGCTGGACCACCTGGGCTGGCGCGCGGTGTTCCTCGTCAAGATCCCGGTGTGCCTGCTGGCGCTGGTGGTCGCGTGGCGGGCCATGCCGAAGGACGGACGGCTGCGCGCCCTGGACGGCCGGGCGCTGGCCGACACCGTGCTCGTGGCGTCCGGGGTCACCGCGCTGCTCGTGTCGCTGACCCTCGCGTACGACGCGCCCGGCTGGCTGCTGCTGGCGCTCGCCGCCGTACCGCCGCTGTGGTGGTGGCTGCGCGGGCCGGGCGGCCGCCCGGTGACCGGCGCGCTGCGGGACTCGCGCGCGTACCCGGCCCACGGGGCGGTGCTGGGCCTGGCGGCAGCGTTCGCGGCGATGCACTACGTCGCGGCCCTGCACCTCCAGCGGGACACGGGCTTCACGGCGACGGCCACGGGCCTGACCCTGCTGGCCTTCCCGCTCGGGATGGGATTGGCGGGACCGCTCGGCGGGCGGCTCGCCGACCGGTACGGGGCCAGGACCGTGGCCGTCGTGGGCGCGTGCCTCACCGCCGCGGGGCTGCTCCTGCTGGTGCCGCTGGACGACGGCTGGTCGCTGCCGGACATCGCGTGGCGGCTGGCGCTCGCAGGGGTCGGCATGGGCCTCAACGGCGGTCCCACCCAGGCCCTCGTCATGGGCTCCGCGCCCCGCGAGCGCACCGCCACCGTCGCCGCCACGCTCCAGCTCGCCCGCAGCCTGGGCTTCACCGTCGGCCCCGCCCTGGCGACCGCCGCGTGGGGCCTGGCGGGTCCGGCCGACGGGGTGCGCGCCGGGCTGGCCCTGGCCGCCGTCGCCGCGTGCGCCGCCGTCCCGCTGATCGCCCTCCGGGGCCGTACGACCCCGCCGCCCGCCCCGGCCCCGCCCCCGCCCGGCGGCACGACCGACGCGGAGCCCGGCCCGGCGTCCGGCCCGACACCCGGATCGCCGCCCGGTCCGGCGGCCGACGGCCCGCACGCCGAAAGGCCCGCCGCGACGACCGGCGGGGCAACCGGCGCGGCAACCGGGGAGACGACCGCCGTACGGACCGCCGAGAACCCACCCGGACGACCGGCGTGACCCGGCCGACATGCCGACCCCCTACCTGCCGACCCCCGACCTGACGTCGGCCCGCATGACGTCGGCCGACGTGACGGCCGCCGACGAAGTACCCCCAGAGACGACCGAAGCGGGCTCAGGCGCCCGCCCCTAGGAGGAGTCCCCATGTGCGGAATAACCGGCTGGGTGTCGTTCCACCGCGACGCCCGGTCCCAGGCGCCCGTCATCGAGGCCATGACCGCCACGCTCACCCCGCGCGGGCCCGACGCGGGCGGCGTGTGGGTCGGTGAGCGGGCCGCGATCGGCCACCGGCGCCTCGCCGTCATCGACATCGCCGGTGGCGTCCAGCCGATGCTGGACCGCCCCGACGACCCCGCCGTCGTCCTCACGTACAGCGGCGAGGTGTACAACCACCACGAGCTGCGCGCCGAGCTGCGGAATCTCGGCCATGTCTTCCACACGCGCAGCGACACGGAGGTCGTGCTGCGCGCGTACGCCCAGTGGGGCGAGGCGATGGCCGACCATCTGGAGGGCATGTTCGCGTTCGCCGTGTGGGACGAACGGGAGCAGCGGCTGCTGCTGGTGCGCGACCGGCTGGGCGTGAAGCCGCTGTTCTGGGCCGAGGTCAGCGGCGGTGTGGCGTTCGCGTCGGAGCCGAAGGCGCTGTTCGCGCACCCCGAGATCCGGCCGCGGGTCGATGCCGACGGGCTGCGGGAGGCGTACAGCCTGCTGTTCAACACCGGCCCGACCGTGTGGTCCGGCGTCCGCGAGGTGGAGCCCGGCGGGCTGCTCGTCCTCGACCGGGGCGGCGTCCGCGAGCGCCGGTACTGGCAGCTGGAGGCAACCGCGCACCGGGACGACCGGGACGCCACCGTCGAACGGGTCCGCGAACTGGTCGGATCGGCCGCCCGCAGCCAGCTGGAGGCCGACGTACCGCTGTGCAGCCTCATGTCCGGCGGTATCGACTCGACCGTCCTGACCGGGCTGCTCGCCGAGGAGCTGCGCCGCCGGGAGGGCGGTGACGCGCGCATCCGCTCGTACGCGGTGGACTACAGCGACCAGGCGGAGGAGTTCACCGGCGACGTCCTGCGCACCGGCCACGACACGCCGTACGCCACCGAGGCGGGGGCGTTCATCGGCACCGACCACAGCACGGTGATCCTCGACCCCCGGGCGCTGCTCGACCCGGAGCACCGCAAGGCGGTCGTCGTCGCGCGGGACTCGCCGATCGGCGTGGGCGACATGGACACGTCGCTGTACCTGCTGTTCGGGGAGATCCGCAAGCACTCGACGGTCGCCCTGTCCGGTGAGGCGGCCGACGAGGTGTTCGGCGGGTACCCGTGGTTCCACAACCCGAAGGCGCTCGCCGCGGAGACGTTCCCGTGGCTGCTGGTCACGGGCGACGACGCGGCAATGCCGATGAACCCCGAACTTCGGCTCGGGCTCGCGGAGTTCCGCGCCGACACGTACCGGACCGCGCTCGCCGCCGTGCCGCACCTGGACGACGAGACGCCGGAGGAGCACCGGCAGCGGGTGATGCAGCACGTGTCGCTGACGCGGTGGCTGCGCCAGCTCCTGCACCGCAAGGACCGGCTGAGCATGGCGCAGGGCCTGGAGGTCCGCGTGCCGTACTGCGACCACCGGCTGGTCGAGTACGCGTTCTCCACGCCGTGGTCGCTGAAGAGCTTCGACGGCCGCGAGAAGAGCCTGCTGCGCGCCGCCGGTGCCGGGTACGCGCCGGACTCGGTGCTGCACCGGCCGAAGAACCACTACCCGGCGACCCACCACCCCGACTACAACCGGGGTCTCCAGGACATGGCGCGTGAGGCGCTGACCGGCGACCAGGTGCGGGCGCTGGCCGACGAGACGCTGATCAAGCCGTGCCTGGACACGCCGCCCGACCGCCTGGAGTGGGGCCACCGGCTGCGCCTGGAGCGGGTCGTGGACCTGGCGCTGTGGCTGGACCACTACAAGCCCGAACTGGTCCTCTGACACCGGGCCGGGCTGTCAGGGACCCGTGCCACCGGGCGAGGCGTCCGACACCCAGGCGCGCCGCGCGGAGCCTCTGACGCCCGGCGCCACCGAACCGCCGCGCCCGTGCCCCTTCCCCCGGGGGGCGCGGGCGCGGCTCACCCATGTGCAGGGCGTCCTGGCGCTGCACGAGGGCGCCCTCGCCCAGGCCGCCGAGCACTTCCGGGAGTCGGCGTCGCTCGTATCGGCGCGGGCGCCGGCGGGCCGCCGCCGACGGTGAGCTGGCCGCGCTGGCGGTGGCCCAGGCGGGGTACGCGCCCGGAGCGCGCCCCCTCCTGGCGTGGCACCGTACGCGCAGGGCCCTGGCGTCGCTGGACACCCGGCTGCCCCTCCCGTACGGCTCAGACGCGCTGCGCCGCCTGCTGGACGACATCAAGTGCGGCGCCCGCCCCGGCCGTCCGCCGCACACCCCGTCGGCCACCGCCCCCTCGGCTTCGAGTCCCCGGCCACCCCGCCCTGCGCCGCACTGCCCCGCGCAAGGTGGGCGGTCGCCCGCTGAAACCCGGGCGGGGCGGTGCCCCGGCGGGTGCCGGCCCATCCGGTGAACGGCCATCCAGGGTGGTGGGCGTTCACCGAGAGGGGCCTTCCCGTGACCGTCGCTCACCATGGCGGTCCGGTCATATGACCGG
The DNA here is from genome assembly GCF_000478605.2 of Streptomyces thermolilacinus SPC6. GTDB lineage: Bacteria > Actinomycetota > Actinomycetes > Streptomycetales > Streptomycetaceae > Streptomyces > Streptomyces thermolilacinus. Next base: position 342,185 of record NZ_ASHX02000001.1, read on the forward strand.
CATGGGACATGGTCAGTCGGGGGTCTGCGAGGTGGCCGGGGCGCGGGCGAAGTCGGCGAGGGTGCGGAAGTCGTCCTCGCGCAGGCCGGTCCGCGGGTTGACGTGGTGCAGGAGCCCGGCTCCGCGGTGGTGGGCGGTCACGTAGGCGTGGTCCGGGCCGCTCTGCTCGTCGTCCACCCAGGCGAAGGACCGCCCTGCGGCGTAGTCCACCAGCGCGCCGGTCTTCCAGTGGACCCCGTCGGGGCGTTCTCGGTGCAGGGCGTCGCCGAAATCGACGAAGGGCAGTTCCGGAAGGCCCAGCACCGGGCCGATCCACCGGTTGGCGTCGTCCATCCATGTGGTGGCCCAGCACAGCTCGTAGCCGAGACGGAGCAGGGACGGCCCGTGCTCCGGGTTGAGCCAGACCCTCAGCGGGCGCCGCCGTCGCCAGGCGTCTTCGCCCTCCGCTCCGGCCGCGCGGGCCCGGGGCACGCGGATGGTCGTGTACCCGGCGGGTCGTCTCTCCGGCTGGGCCGCGTAGGGGTTCAGCGGCCCGTCCACGTCGAGGAACAGCAATGGACGGTTCATGGTCCTCCCCCGAGTTCTGCCGTGCGTCTGCCGCGCCGTGGAAGCGTATCCGCGGCCCGACCGGCGCGGGCGCTCCGGGGCCGGGCCGGTGCTGCCGTCGAGTTGGCCCGATCGGGTGGATTGGGTGGCGGGCGGGGGTTCCGGGTCCTCGGGCTGCATACGCTGTGGCGCGCCGCGGGCGGGTGGTCGGTGGCAGGCACACGCTACGGGGGTGGCATGCGTTTCGGATACGGACAGCGGCGCGGCGGGGAGCTCCCCGTGGAACGCACCGGTTTCGTCGGCCGCACGGGTGAAGTGGACCGCGTCGCGACTGAGTTGGGCGCGCATCGGCTCGTCACGCTGACCGGGCCCGGCGGGGTGGGCAAGAGCCGGGTGGCGCTGCGGGCGGCCGCGCGGCTGTGGGAACGGTTCCCCGACGGGGTGTGGCTGGCCGAGCTGTCGTCGCTGAGCGACCCGGAGGAGCTGACGTCCACGCTGGCGAGGGTGCTGGAGCTGCCGGAACGTTCCGGTACGGCGCCCGTCGACGCGATGGTGGACCGTCTGCGGGGCAGGCGGCTGCTGGTCGTGCTGGACACGTGCGAGCACCTCCTCGACGCGTGCGGGGCGCTGAGCGACGTGCTGCTGCGGGAGGCCGAGGGGGTGAGCGTCCTCGCCGCGAGCCGGCAGCCGCTGGACCTGCCCGGCGAGCGGTGCGTGCCGGTCAGGCCGCTGGGCACGGACGACGCGGTGGAGCTGTTCGCGCGGCGCGCGGCGGCGCTCGTACCCGGGTTCGCCGTCACGCCGGACAACCGGGCGCAGGTCACGGCCCTGGTGGAGCGGCTGGACGGGCTTCCGCTGGCGCTGGAGCTGGCGGCGGTGCGGCTGCGCGCCGTACCGCTCGCGGAGCTGGCGGCGCGGCTGGACCGGCCGTTCGAGGTGCTGACCGGGGGCCGCCGCTGCGCCCTGGAACGGCACCGGACCCTGCGGGCGGCGATCGGCTGGTCGTACGAGCTGTGCACGCCGGAGGAGCGGTTGCTGTGGGCGCGGCTGTCGGTGTTCGCGGGACCGTTCGCGCTGTCGGCGGCCGAGACGGTGTGCGCGGACGGCGAACTGGCCCGTGAGGACGTGCTGGAGGCGCTCGTCGGCCTCGTGGACAAATCGGTTCTGCGGCGCGTGGACGACGAGGGCACGCGGTACGCGCTGCCGGGCACGTTCCGCCGGTTCGGGGCGGAACTGCTGGAGCGGTCCGGGTGCGCGGCCCGGCTCCGTGACCGGCACCTGGACTTCCACGGCGAGCTGGGGCGGCGGTTCCTGGCCGGGATGCTGACGCCGTCGCAGGTGGCGTCGCACCGGGCCGTACGGGAGCGCGGCGCCGACGTGCGGGCCGCGCTGCGCCACGCGTACGCCTCCGAGGGGACCGCCGTGCGGGGGCTGCGGCTGGCCACGCGGCTCGGGCCGTACTGGCGGGCGGCGGAGGCGGCGGCGGAGGGGCGGTGCTGGATCGACGAGGGCCTGGCGCTGGTGCCGGAGGAGTGCGGCGAGCGGGCGTGGGGCCTCCTCACGGCGGGGGCGCTCGCCCTGTGGACCGCCGACGTCGCCAGCGCGGCGGAACGATTCACCGCCGCGCGGGAGTCGGCACGGCGCGCGGGTGAGGACCGGGTGGAGCTGTTCGCCGACGCGTACCTGGCGGCGCTGTCGGCCCTCGGCGGCGACGTGGAGGCCGGTCTCGCGCGGCTGGAGTCGGCGCGGCGCCGCGTCGTGGCGGCCGGGGACGTGCTCGGCATCGCGGTCGTGCACCACGAGGAGGCGCTGCTGCGGGCCGCCCTAGGGGACACGGCCGGGGCGCTGGAGCTGAGCGCGAGGGGCCTGGACGTCCTCCGTGCGGCGGGCGAGCGGCAGTTCTCCGCCTCCGCGCTGGTCGTGCGGGGCGCGGTCCTGTGGCTCGCGGGCGGGTACGAGGCGAGCGCGGAGCCGCTGCACCAGGGCCTGGAGGCGGCCTGCGAGGTGGGCGAGGCGCTGGTCGCCGCGGTCGCCTGCCGCGTCCTGGCCTGGCTGGCGGCACGGCACGGACGGTACGCGCGGGCGGCGTGGCTGCTGGGGTACGCGGAGAACGCCCACCGGTTGAGGGACGACCCGGTGGCCACCCTGCCGCCGCTGCTGCGGGAGCACCTGTCCGCGCGGCGGCGGGCACGGTCGGCCCTCGGCCCGGCGACCTTCGAGGAGCTTCGCCGGGCGGGGGCGCGGATGACCGGGCCCGAGGTACTGGCGGCGGTACGGGCGGACCTGGACGTGCCGGACGTACCCGGCCGCGACACCCCGGACGCGGGAGCCCGGGTCGCGGGAGCCCCGGACGCGGGCGCGCCCGACGCCGTCGCCCCGCACGCCGTCGTCATCGCACAGGCCGTCGTCCCGCGCCCCGTTGTCCTCCCGCACGCCGTCGTACCGGCCGACGCCGCCCCGGCTCACGCACCGGACGAGCCCGCGCCGCCCGAACCTTCCGCGCCGCCCGTGCCCCGCCCGGCTCCGCCGCCCGGCGCGGGGGCGCTCACCCCCCGGGAGCGCGAGGTGGCCGCGCTGGTGGCGCTCGGGCTGTCCAACCGGGAGATCGCCGAGCGGCTGGTCATCTCGAAACGGACCGCCGACGCCCATGTGGAGCACATCCTCGCGAAGCTGGGCGTCAGGTCCCGCAAGCAGATCCCCCGGTGCCGCCCGTGGACGAGCCGCCCGTCAAAGGGCCGCCGTGACCGCGTACGTATACCGATCCCGACGCGCGCCCCGCGCGAATCCGGATACCGATCTCGTGCGAATCCGCGACACGGCGATCGGGGGCGCGCCACGCTGGTTGCCGCCCCCGGAGGGGCGAGGGAGCGCCCGGTCCCGGCCCGTGGCCGTCGTCGTCCCCCCGCGACGGACCCGCCCGGACACCCGTGCCTCCTCCCCCTCCGGCAGTGCGGGACCGGCGGCCGCCCCGACGGGCCGGGGCCGCCGCCGACCGGCGCGCACCCGGCGCTCCGCAACGGAAAGGAACTCCTTGACCCACCGCCCCGAGACCGACGGTGCCTGGCGGACGTTCACGTACGGCGGCGACCCCGCACCCCGCCGGGCCGCCGAGCCCTGGCCGGACTCCCCGCCCCCGGCGCGACCCGACCCCTGGGAGGGCGTCCCGCGCCGGGCCCGCGCGCCGTGGCCGCCCTCCCCCTCCGACGGCGGCACCCCCTGGCCGACCCCGCAACCGGCACCGACGTCCGACGGCGGCGCGTCCTCCCCCGCGCCCCTTCAGGCGAATCGGTTCTCCGTACGGCGCCGGTGGACGGTCTCCCCCACCGCGCCCGGCGCGGCCGACCGGAACGTTCCGGTGGCGCCCGCGGCGGGGGTGGCGCGGCCCCCGGCGGACACGCTCGCCCTCGATGTCATGCCGTACGAGATCCAGGTCGGCGACTGGCTGCCGTTCAGCGACCAGGTGGCGCGCCGCGTGGTCGACCTGCGGGCGGTCGGGCCCGGGAACGCGTACCGGCGCGTCGATGTCGGGGACGTACCGGCGCTCACCGTGACCCGTCGGGTGCGGGTGTACCGCGACGTGGCGCGCGTGGTACGGCCGGAGCGGGGCCGTGGCGGAGCTGCCGCCACGTAGGGGTGGGGCAGGGGCCCTGCGGCCGGTCCTTGAGGAAGTCGCGGTAGGGGACGCGGCGCGGCGGCCGCGCGGTCTCCACCCAGTGGAGCTTGCCGGAGACGGTGTCCCACGCGCCGTTGGGCATGGGCAGGTAGCCGCGGCGGCCGTCCTTGTCCTGCGAGGTGATCTGGAGGACGTCGGCGTATCCGAGGCGGCGGCGCAGGACGACGCAGTAGTGCCGCGCCGCCTGGTCGCTGTCGCGGAACGGCACCATCGCGAGCCACACCTCGCCGGGCAGCGGCCTCCCGCGCTCGCGGCGGCGCACGACCCCGCGGAACACCAGGGCGGTGATCCCGGCGGCGAGGCTCTCCAGGGTCGCGCCGAGGGTCCAGTCGTCGGTGCCGACCCGGTCGCGGACCCACAGCGCCACGGCGGCGCACAGCGCCAGCAGCAGCGCCGTGCGGACGGCGAGGGCGAGCGCGCGGCCGGGGCGGCGGCGCCCGGCCGACCAGGACACGGCGAGCGCGGTCAGCACGGACACGGCGCCGAGCACGGCCCACTCCCACCAGACGGGCTGCTGGGGCGGCGACTGCGCCGCCATCAGGTCGGACACGGTCAGCGGCGAGGTCAGCAGCTTCCCGAGTATCCCGACGGCCAGCACCAGGGCCAGGCATCCCCACATGGCGGGGCCTCCTCTTCTTCCTCCGCCGTCCGGTCCGGCTAGTCGGTGGCCGCGCGGAGCTTCATGACCTGCTGGACGACGACCGGCAGGGGGGTGCGCGGCTCGCCGCCGCTGCCGGAGGACGCGGCGAAGCGGACGAGTACGGAGCCCTGGCGGACCAGTGTGTACGCCGTGGGGGTGCCCCGGCCGGTCGTGGTGAAGGCCACGGCCTCGTCGCCGACGTCGACCGGGGTGTCCGCCTTGACGGCGGTGGTGCCGCGCCCGTCGCCGGTGTAGCCGCCGGCACAGGCGCGCACGGCGTCCCGCAGCGCGGCGAGCACCGCGCGGGCCCCGGCCTCGGTGGTGGCGGCGAGGCTCACCTGGGTGCCCGTGCCGAGGTGCTCGCCGCCGGTCGCGATCGCGTAGCGCCGCACGATCGCGGTCGGCCGGGGCTCGTACGCCTCCCGGCGTACGTCGGCGACGACCCGGCACGCGGCGGGCGCGACGTCGCCGGGCGGCTCGGTCCTGAGGGGCGGTACGTCGGCGATCCGGAACTCGGCGAGGTCGCCGTTCCTCAGCGCGACGGCCTCCAGGTCGGGCGCCGCCCCGGGGCCCTCCGCGGCCGGGGACCGCGCGGCCGTCGTACCGTCCGGGCGCGGCGAGGGCGCCTCGGAACCGGGCCCCGTACGGGACGGGTCCGGCCGGGTGGCCGTGGCGGCCGGTCCGCCTGGCGCCGATCCGCCCGCCGCCGGTTCGCCGCCGTTCGTCCCGCCGCCGCAGGCGCCGACCGAGAGCGCCAGTGCCGCCGCCAGTGCCGCCGCCGCGTGTGCGCGTGCGGCCGCGGGTGCCTGCCATCGCCGGGTCATCCGTCCGTACCCCCCTGTGGTCGAGTCAGCCCGGGTGATCTTTCCAGAGGGAGCGCTACCGCGGCATCCGTAAATCGGCGTAGGGAAGCGGTAGTTGAGGCCCGACGGGGGCGGGGCGTCAGTGAGGTTCGCGGCCGGAGTCGTCGAGGAGCCGCCACATGGTGAGGGCGAGCCTGGCGCGGGTCAGCCCGGTGGGTCCGGTGAGTTCGACGCCGAGGGTCTTCGCGATCTGTTCGAGTCTGCGGGCGACGCTGCTGTGGTGCCGGTGGAGGAGGTCGGCGGCGCGGCGCTGGGAGCCGGTGGCGCAGTACGCGTCCAGGGTCGCCAGGTCCTCCGGGTCGTCGGCGACACGGGCGACCGCTGCCACGTCGGGGTTGGCGCGTGCGGCGTCGGGGGGGTATCTCGGCCAGGAGGGCGAGCGCGCCCAGGTCGGCGTAGCGGACGACGGGCTGACGCGCGGTGGTGAAGCGGAGGGCGGTACGGGCCTGCCGCCACGCGGGTCCTGTGCCGTCGGCGGAGCCCAGGCCCGCGCGTACACCCGCCGGGAAGCGGGCCGAATCCACTCGGGCGGCCAGGATGACGCCCACGTCGGCGAGGGGCGCCGCCTTGACCGGGCCCGCCGGGCAGACGAGGCCGCCGATCCGGTCGAGGGCCAGCGGCGAGCGTACGGCGACGACCTGGACCGGCCGGCCGGCGGCGAACCCCAGGAGGCGTAACGCCCGGGCCCTGGCCGCCTCGTCGGCGTCGGAGCTGACGGCCAGTTCGACGAGGGCGGGGTCGGCCATGGTGGTGCGGGCCGGGCCGTACCGCTCCACGACGGCCGCGGCGGCGATGGCGAGCCGGTCGAGGAGGACCTCGTCCAACGGGCCGACCGGGGCGGGGCGTTCGAGCCACACCGCGCCGATCTCCTCGTCGTCCAGGGTGACCGGCACGCTGGTGGACGCGGGCGCCGAGGGGGCGGACGCCTCCCCGCCGTCGGGCGAGACGCGGATCGTCCGGCCCGTACCGTGGAGGCGGATACCGGCCACGCACTCGGCCAGGCCCGCCGAGGCGCGGGCGAGCGCCGGGAGGTCCACCCGTCGGCACATCAGCGTGTCGTAGAACGCGACGATGCGGATCGCGCCGTCCACGTACGAGTCGAGTCCCGACAGCCGTTCGGCCAGTGCCTGCATGGAGGAAGGATAGGTGGGCGGGGGTGCGCCGGTCGGTGCGTCTTCGGGGCGGGATGCGCGACGGATGTCGGGTGACCGCCGTGGGCGGCGGCGGTGAGGATGGCCGGCATGGACCCAGAACTCGAAGCGTTCGTCCCGTTCCTCCCGCACTTCGACATGAACGACCCGGTCGCCGCGCGCAAGATCTTCGCCGAGCGTGCGGCCTCCGCGCCGGCGCCCGACACGTCCCGGATGGAGGTCGAGGACCGCACCGTCCCCGCCGACCCGGACGTGCCGGTGCGGATCTACCGCCCGCACCGGGCGCAGGGGGCGCTGGTCTGGCTGCACGGCGGCGGAGGCATCTGCGGCGACCTGGACACGGAGCACCCGTGGGCCGCCCGGCTCGCCTCGCTCTCCGGGGCGGTGGTGGTCTCCGTGGCCTACCGGCTGGCGCCCGAGCACCGGTTCCCGGCCGCCCTGGACGACGCCTGCGCCGCACTGGCCTGGACCGCCGAGCACGCCGCCGAGCTCGGCGTCGACCCGGCGCGCATCGCGGTCGGCGGTCACAGCGCCGGGGGCGGGCTCGCGGCGGCGACCGCGCTGCGGGCCCGCGACGAGCAGGGGCCGCCGATCCGCTTCCAACTGCTCAACGAGCCCGGTCTCGACGACCGGCCGCTGACGTGGTCGCGGCGCAACTTCACCGATGTGCCCTGGTGCGACAGCAACCAGGTGGCGGCGTCATGGCGCCACTACCTGGGCTCGGCGCCCGCCACGCCGTACGCCGCACCGGCGCGCGCCGACGACCTGTCCGGGCTGCCGCCGGCGTACATCGCCACGGCGGAGCTCTGCCCCAACCGCGACGAGGACATCGCGTACGCGCTGCGTCTGCTCCAGGCGGGCGTGTCGGTGGACCTGCACCAGTGGCCCGGCACGTTCCACGGGTCGCAGGCGATCATGTCCGCCGCGGTGTCGCAGCGTCAGATCGCCGACGTCGGCGCGGCGCTGCGCCGCGCCCTGGCCCCGTGATCCGCGGACCCCGACCGGCGCGGGGCGCAGGCCCCTCGCCCTCACCGTCAACACCGCCGAACCCGAGAGGACCCCTGCCGTGAAGATCCGACTGGTGCTGTGCGCGAGCGTGGCCGCGCTGAGTGTGTCCGCGGGCGCGGTGGCCGCCGCCCCCGCCGCCTTCGCTGCCGGGCAGAGAACGGCCGGGGCGGACGGCGGGGACGCGCGCCCGTCCGGCGGCCTCGATCCCGCGGCGCTGGAGTCGGCCATGGACGCCGTGCACCGCGCGGGGATCCCGGGCGTGTACGGCGAGGTGCGCGACGACGGCCGGACGTGGCACGGCGCCTCCGGGGTCGCCGACCTCAGGACCGGCCGTCCCGTCACGACCGGCATGCGGCAGCGCATCGGCAGTGTCACCAAGACGTTCACCGCCGCCGCGGTCCTCCAGCAGGTCGACCGGGGCCGGATCGAGCTGGACGCGCCGATCGCCCGCTATCTGCCGGGCCTGGTGCCGGGAGAGCGCGGCAGGAAGATCACGGTGCGGATGCTGCTCAACCACACGAGCGGCATCCCCGACTACATCACCTACGCGTTCCCGTCCCTCCTGGGGTTCCCTTCGAGTCCGGACGTCTCGGCGAGGAGCCTGGACGACAACAGGTTCCGGCAGTTCCGTCCGGCCGGGCTGATCGAGCTGGGGCTCTCGGCGCCTCCCACCGGGGAGCCCGGAGGCCCGACGGGGGTGTACTCCAACACCAACTACGAGATCCTCGGCCTGCTCCTGGAGCGCGTCACCGGCGTCGGGGCCGAGGAGTACATCACGCGCAACGTCATCGAGCGGGCCGGGCTGCGCCACACCGGCTTTCCGGACGGGCCGCGCCTCAAGGGGCCGCACTCGCGGATGTACGAGGGGCTGTGGGGGCTGATCGACCCGCCGCGCGACTACAGCGTGTACAACATGTCGTGGGTGACGATGGGGGCCGGGCTGGTGTCCACCATGGAGGACCTCAACCGGTTCTACGGCGCGTTGCTCGACGGCCGGATCGTCAGCCGGTCGTCGCTGGCGGAGATGCGGCGCACCCTCCCGGTCCGTGCCCTGGACGGCACGACGATCGAGTACGGCCTCGGTCTGCACAAGGTCGTCACCGGGTGCGGCACGTTCTGGGGCCACGACGGGACGGTTTGGGGGGCGGGGACGGTGTCCCTGACGCGGGCCGACGGCAGGCGGCAGATGTCCGTCGCGGTGAACCTGATGCGGTGGAGCGAAGTGGACTCGTCGGGGACGCCGGAACACCACCCGATCGACGACGCGCTCGAAGCGCTGTACGGGCGGGCGATGTGCGGTGACGGTGAAGCGCGGGCCGGGAAGGGCGCCGGGGATGGCGGGTCCTCGCACGGCGCGGCCGTCGTCGCGCTCCCGGCCGGCGGCCTGGCCCCGCGCCCGCCGTCCCCCGTTGACGACGCCGGCCGGGTGGGAGGTCAGCCGCCGAAGCGGAGGTAGACGGAGCGGCAGGCGCGGACGAGCTGTCCGCGCAGGCGGGTGACGGCGGACGGCTCGTGTCCGGCGCCACCCGCGCCGTCCGGGGGTGCCGCGGGCGCGGCGTGGTGGCGGGCGATGAGCTGGGCGTTGGCTTCCAGTACCTGGATCATGTGGCGGCGGCGGCGCAGTTCGGCCGCGTCGAGCCGGGACATCCCGATCCGTAGGGACGAGCCGAACGCCGACACCATCGAGCAGGCGGACGCGCCTGCCAGGAGGAGCCACAGCGTGGTGTCCACAGGGGTGTTCCTTTCGTAGTACCGCAGGGGGTGGGGCCGGCGTCCCGGTGCGCGTGCGACGGGGCTCGCGAGCGGGGACTTCGAGCCCTCCTCGCGGCGGCGGCGCGGACCGGGGCTGCCTGACGGCCGGGCCGGCCTGACGGCCGTCGGGCGGCCGGTCGGCGGGCCCGCTGCCGGGCCTTCGGCCGTGACGCCGCCGCGGGGAGGGGTGCCGGTTTCTCAGGGGTGCGGAGTGGTACGAGTGCCGGGCGTGCCGCGGCGGTGGGGGGTGCTGGAGTGCCGGGCGTGCCGGGGACTGCGGGTGGTGCCGGTGGTGGGTCTGCGGGTTCTGGCGGTTCTGCGGGTGAACGGAGTGCCGGCGTACTGCCGGTTCCGCGCGTCCCGCGGGTCAGAGGACGCGCTTGCCGGGGGGCGACTGCCGGGGCAGGTGGGCCCCGAGGGGCTGGGCGGCCGTACGGCCGGGGCGGGCGCCGGGGCGCAGGACGCGGCGGCCGCGTGTGGGCCTGCGGGGCGGCCTGGTCAGCGTGATGAGGCGGACCAGCTGGTGGAAGCAGGCGAGGGACGCCACGGTCGGCAGGGCGGCCGCGGCCGTGTCGGTGAGCGTACGGGGGGCCTGGGCGACGCAGAGGAGCATCGCGGTGAAGGAGAACAGCAGGACGACGACCCACGAGTGGACGGCGCGTCGCTGGTGGACGGCTGCCCGCAGGATGGACAGGGAGGCCACGAGCCACGGCCCGTAGACGAGCAGCGGCCACCAGTTGACGACGTCGGCGGAGGTGCGGGGCTCGGCGATGTGGCGGAGCGGGTCGTAGGCGATGATGCCGCCGAAGACGCTCACCATGGAGACGAGGACGGCGGCGACGGCGGCGATGGAGTAGCTGACCGTCGGCACCCAGCTGATGCTGCCCCGGCGGGTCTTGCGATGACCGGGGCCCGCGGTACGGCGGACCGGGGGCAGATCGGCGGTGATCTGCGTGAGGCCCGCGAGGCGGTCGTGGTCGCGCGGGTAGTCGGTGTCGTGCGGGTAGTGGGTGTCGTCCGGCGGGTGGACCACCGGCGGAGGGGGGTTGCGTTCGGCCGCGATGGCGTCCTGGAGGAGGGAGGCCAGTTCCTCCGCCGGGTCCCAGGAGGAGTCCAGAAGGCCGCCCGGACCGCCGTACCCGGCGAGGTCGCCCGGCGGGACGGTCGGCCCCTCGGACGGCAGCGGGGCCCACGGCTGGGTGCCGGTGCGGTCGTGGAAGCCGTAGGGGGTGCCGTAGGACTCCCCGGCGCCGAAGTCACGCATGCTCGTGCAGTCCCGCCCGCTTCCCGGCCGCCGCGGCCGCTCTGCCGGGTGACAGATCGGCGTTCTTCCACGAGCACGAGAAATCGCGCTCGATTCGCTCCATCGTGGTGACGAATTCCTCGAGAACGGGAGCGGACCAGGTGAGGGGGATCGCTTCGTCCGTGTTCCAGAGTTTCCCGTTCACGCCCCCGGAAAGGGTGGACGCGGGAAGGAAGACGAAGGCGCCCATGGCCACGGAACTGTGCGCCCAGCCGGGAACTCTGGCGCGACCGGAGGTGTAGCTGTCGGTGAGCGTTGCTGCCATATCCCGCCTAACGCAACCCTCATCGCCTGGATGCGCGGCATCCGGGTGACGGCGGCACTCCATTCGTGTGAACCACTGGCGTTTTATCAGTTCTGCACCACGGGGACACGCCAACCCGACTCCGACAACCCCCGGCAAATCGCCCACCGTTGGTCGTTGATCATATCCTTCGCGAGGAATTCGGCGGCGGCTTCCGCGCGGCGCGGCGCCTCCCGGCCCGCCGTCGGTGCGCGCCCGCCGCCCGGCGTGCGCCCGGGGGCGGTCGCGGCACGGGCCGGTGACGCGTGCGGGACACCCGGCACCACGGTCACGGTCCGCGACGACAACGCTGGGCACGGTGGCCGGTACGCGTGGCGGCCGGTACGCACGGGCCGCGCCACACCGGACGATCGCCGCCCCGCCCGGACGATCGCCCCGGCCGGACCGCGCGTCCGCACCTCGACCAACTGCCGGCGCCTCGTCGGCCCTTGGGCCTGAGGTCCCGCGCGCACCACCCTTGACGCCGCGAGCCGCTCCCGCTGGAATCATGGGCAAATTTAAGCCCTGATCGCGCTCGCGGAGATCGACGCGGGCGGCTCCGGAGGCGCTGCCGCCGCACCTCACCGACGAGCACGGCGCGCGGCGGGTGTACGTCGCGGAGGACGGCTCCGCCGCCCGGACACGGTCGCCCCTACGGCGCCGCCCGGGACGGGGAGCACACCCGGCACCTGGAGAAACACCTGACGGCCCGCGCCGGTTCGGGCTGGTACGCGTGGGCCACGCGACGCGGCGGGGCACCGGGAAGGCGATTCGGGCACGGCAGGCGGAGATCCGCGCGCAGCGCGAGGCGGCCGCCGGGGACGGCGGCCGGGACGGGTGAGCGATGGGTCCCAGCCAAGCGCCGCCATTGGCATGGACCTGCCATTCACAAGTCTGTACGCTCTGCCCTGCACCGTTTGAGAGCGCTCTCAAACGGCTGCCCACACCCGATCCCTGTTAGCGATGACGGAAGGGAACCCCCGTGAGACGTACGACGTTCGTGGGCACCGCGCTCACCTCCGCGCTGCTCCTCGCCACGGCGGCCCTCGGCCTCTCCCCCGCCTCCGCCGCCTCCCCCACCCCTTCGGACTCCTCCGTCTCCGCGTCCTCCCCGGCCGACGGGCGGGGCGCCGCTGCCGCGCGTGCCGGCGAAGCCCTCTCCCCCGGCCTGCTCACCGCCATGCGCCGCGACCTCGGTCTGACGGAGGCCCAGGCCGCCGACCGCCTCCGGGCGGAGACGGCCGCACGCGGCGTCGAGGGGCCGGCGCGGCGGGCCGCGGGCTCCGCCTACGGGGGTTCGTGGTTCGAGGCCGACTCGGGCCGGCTCACCGTCGCGGTGACGGACTCCGCCAGGCGGGCCGCCGTCGAGGCGACCGGCGCCGACGCCGTGGTGGTACGCCACACGGCACAGCAGCTCGACACCGCCAAGGCCCGCATCGACCGCCTCAAGGCCCCGGCGGGCGTGGCGAGCTGGCACGTGGACCCGGAGGCGAACACGGTCGCCGTCAACGTCGTCGCCACGCACCGGGACGACGCGGCCGTGCGGGCCTTCCTGACGCACGCCCGCCAGGCGGGTCCCGTGACCGTGCGGACGACGGGCGACGTGCCCCGTACCTTCGCCGCGGGAACGGTCGGCGGGGACCCGTACTACACGGGCAACGTCCGCTGCTCCATAGGCTTCTCGGTGCACGGCGGCTTCGTCACCGCGGGCCACTGCGGCGGGCAGGGCGCGGCCGTGTACGGCTGGGACCGCAGCTACATCGGCACGTTCCAGGGCTCGTCGTTCCCGGAGAACGACTACGCGTGGGTGAGTGTCGGCAGCGGCTGGTGGACCGTGCCGGTCGTCCTGGGCTGGGGCACCGTCCCCGACCAGCTGGTGCGCGGCTCGGCCGAGGCGCCCATCGGCGCGTCCGTGTGCCGCTCCGGGTCCACGACCCGCTGGCACTGCGGTGTCGTCCTCACCAAGAACGAGACCGTCAACTACAGCCAGGGCCCGGTGCGCCAGATGACGAAGACCAGCGTGTGCGCCGAGCCGGGCGACTCCGGCGGCTCGTTCATCAGCGGTGACCAGGCCCAGGGCGTCACCTCGGGCGGCTGGGGCAACTGCTCCGGCGGCGGCCAGACCTGGCACCAGCCGGTCAACGAGATCCTCAACCGCTACGGCCTCCGCCTCCACACGGCCTGACGGCCCCACCCCGCCGCCCGTGCCCCCGCCACGGCTCACGACGGGGGCACGGTACGGACCCGGGCGGTACGGCTCAGCGCCCGGCGGCCGGGGGGTGGCTCCCGTGGTACCACTCGGAGTCCGGCGGCGAGGTACGGCTCCCGTGGTACGGCTCCGCGCCGGCGGGCGCCGAGGGGCACCGGGGCGGGCCGGGCACGGGGCTCCTGGGGCGCGGGTGCGGCACCCCTCGGTCCGGGCCCGGCCGCCTCGCAGTCCCTCGGCCGAGGCACGCCCCCGGGCACCGTTGAACCGTCACCGGTCGCCCGGCCGCCCCGTACACCGGCGCCCCGCCCGCGCCTGGCAGACCCACGGACCGTCGCCCCGGCTTCCGCTCCCCTTCCCGCCCATCCGGCCGGGGCGGGGACCGGAAGCCGGGGCGACCGCTGTTTTGCACCGGCGCTCGGTGGTACCCGCGAGCCGACACGCAATCCGGCGGGTCCCGGCTCCGCGGGGGCCCGCAGCCGAAGGAGGAGTGGCTTATGACTGATGCCGGTCGGGTTCGGCAATCGGGCGAGGTGGCGAAGGAACAGGCCTCGGCCACGGCCTCTCGCGCCGGTCAGGCGGGCCGCGAAGTGGCCGGGAGCGCCGCCGAGCAGGCGAAGGCGGTGGCCGGCGAGGCCCGCCAGCAGGTGGGCAGCGCCGTCCGGGACCTCCGCGGCCGTGTACGCGAGGAGGGCCAGGGCCAGACGGAACGGCTCGCCGGGACCGTACGGCAGTGGGCGGACGACCTGGAGAGCATGGCGAGCAACGCGCCGGGTGACTCCCCGGCACGCGGCGTCGTCGCCCAGGTCGCGGACGGCGGCCGTCGCGCCGCCGACTACCTGGACCAGCACGGCGTGGACGGCCTGATGGGCGACCTTCAGGACTTCGCGCGCAGGCGGCCGGGCGCCTTCCTCGGCGGAGCGGTACTGGCGGGCCTCGTGGCCGGGCGGCTGATGAAGGCCGGCAAGGCGGTCCAGTCCGGCGACGGTGACGCGCGCCGGTCGGCCCCGGACACCGGCGAGGCGGCCCTGCCGCCGGGCACGCCACCGCGCACGGAACTGCCGGAGTACCCGGAATACCCGCGGGTGGTGTGACATGGCGACCTTGTACTCGCGGACCCGCGGCGGGGCGCACACCCCGCCGTCGGAGGAGGTCCGGTCGGCTGACCGCTCGGCCGGTGAGCTGCTGGCCGCCGTGACGGCGGACGTGCAGCACCTGCTCCGGCAGGAGGTCCGGCTGGCGAAGGCAGAGATCCAGGAGGAGGCCACGAAGGCGGGCAAGGCCGCCGGGATGTACGGCGGCGCGGGCTTCGCCGGGTACATGGTGGCCCTCTTCCTGTCGCTGGCGGCCGTGTTCGGTCTCGCCAACGTGATGGACGCCGGCTGGGCCGCGCTCATCGTCACCGCCGTGTGGGCGGTGGTCGCGGCCGTGCTCTTCATGCTCGGCCGGTCCCGTATGCGGGAGGTGTCGCCGAAGCCGGAGCGGACGATCGAGACGCTGAAGGAGGACGCACAGTGGGCACGTCACCCGACCAAGTGAGGGCCGACATCGAAGCGACCCGTGACAGGCTGTCGCAGAACGTGGACCGGCTGGCCGACCGGACCAGTCCGAAGCGGATGGTGCGCAGGCGGACGGACCGGGCGCGCTCGGCGGCGTCGGGCCTGCGGGCCCGGGTCATGGGCGTCGCCTCGGACACGGGCAGCGCGGCCGCCGACCGTACGCGCCACGCGGCGCACTCCGCGCAGGAGAGCGCCGGGCAGGTCGGCGAGGCCGTGAAGCAGGCCCCCGAGCAGGCGATGCGGCAGACGCAGGGCAATCCGCTGGCGGCCGGTGTGATCGCGTTCGGCGCGGGCATGCTCGCCGCGTCCCTGTTGCCCGAGTCGAAGTCGGAGCAGCAGGCGGTGAGCCGTATCTCCGACCGGGCCGGCGAGATGATCGAGCCGGTCAAGGCCGCGGCCGTGGAGTCGGCGCAGCGGCTGAAGGAGGACGCCACGCAGACGGCCCGGGAGACCGCCACGCAGGTCAAGGACACCGCGGCGGACGCCGCCCGCACCACTGGGGAGCAGGCCCGTGACCAGGCCACGCACCTCAAGGAGCAGGCGCGCGACTCCGGTCAGCACGTCGCGGGCGAGGTGCGCGGGTCCGGTTCCGGGTCCGGGTCCGGCGGCACGCCGGGTTCCGGGCAGGACCGCGGCACGCCCTGACCGATGCCGCCGGGCCGGCCCCGATTCCGGGTCGGCCCGGCGGCATCCCGTACGGCAGCCCTACGGCGTACCGCGAGGAGGCACTCATGGACCGGAACGCGCACACGCCCCATGACCGCCCCGCACGCGAAGGCGACGGCCCCGGGGCGCCGCGGGAACCGGCGCGGGGGCCCGCGCAGCTGCCGGGCCGCTCCTACGGGTCCGTGCTGAAGCGCACCCTCAAGGAGTTCAAGGACGACAACCTCACCGACTGGGCGGCCGCGCTCACCTACTACGGGGTGCTGGCGATCTTCCCCGCCATGCTGGCCCTGCTGTCGGTCCTCGGCCTGATGGGAACGTCCACGATCCGGCCGCTCATCGACAACCTGGGGACACTGGCGCCCGGCGCCGCCCGCGATGTGATCACCAGCGTGCTGGAGCAGCTGGAGGGCAGCCAGGGGAAGGCCGGGCTCGCGCTGGCCGTCGGTCTGGCCGTCGCGCTGTGGTCGGCGTCCGGGTACGTGGCGGCGTTCATGCGGGCGTCCAACGCCGTGTACGACATCGGCGAGGGCCGACCGGTGTGGAAGACGCTTCCCGTACGGCTGGCCGTGACGCTCGTCGTGGTGGTCCTGCTGGCGCTGATCGCCGTCGGTGTGGTGTTCACCGGTAGCCTGGCCCGCCGCACCGGGGAGATCCTGGGTGTCGGCGACACGGCGATCACCGTGTGGAACATCGCCAAGTGGCCCGTGATGGTGATCCTGTTCAGTTTGATCATCGCCCTGCTGTACTGGGCCGCCCCGAACGTCCGGCGAAGCTTCCGCTGGGTGCTCCCGGGCGGGCTGCTGGCCATGCTGATCTGGATGGCCGCCTCGGCCCTGTTCGCCCTGTACGTGGCGAACTTCTCCAGCTACGACAAGACGTACGGCAGCCTGGCCGCCGTGATCGTGTTCCTGATCTGGCTGTGGATCTCCAACATCGCGATCCTGCTCGGCCTGGAGTTCAACGCGGAGCTGGAGCGCCAGCGGGCCATCGCCGACGGCCACCCGCCCACGGCCGAGCCGTACGTCGAACCGCGGGACACCCGCAAGCTCTGACCTGCGCGTTCACGGTCGGCATCCGCCTGGTGGACGGGGTGGACGGCCATGGCATCGGCTGCCGGAACGACGACTTCGGGGCGATGCCGCTGAGGTCCGGCGTGGTCGGGAAGGCGGGACCGGGTGACGGGCGCGTGGCCGGGGGCGATGCCTCCGGCCACGCGCTTGCCTGTCGGCCGTCGGGCGGGGTCAGCCGATGGCGCAGGGCGCGCCGTTGACGGTGAACGCCGTCGGCGCGGTGTTGGTGGTGCCCTTGCCGCCGGTGAACCCGAGGGTGACCGAGCCGCCCGCGGGGACGGTGGCGGTGTAGGGCGCCGGGGAGACGCTCACCGCGGTGCCGCTCTGGGTCGCGGAGCCGCCCCACATGTGGGTGATGGTCTGGCCGTCGCGGAAGGTGAAGCCGAGCGTCCAGCCGCCGAGGGCGGCGGTGCCGGTGTTGCGGAGGGTCATCTCGCCCTGGAAGCCGCCGGGCCATTCGTTGACGACGCGGTACGCGACCGAGCACGCCGTCCCAGGGGTGCCGCCGCCCTCGTCGGTGGTGACGGTCACGGTGGCGGACCGGGGCGAGCGGTTCCCGGCGGCGTCACGGGCGTACACGGCGAAGGTGTACGTCGTGCCGGCCGTGAGCCCGGTCAGGGTGGCCGTGGGGGTGGTGGAGGCGGCCACCCGGGTCTCCGTGTCGCCGGTGACGCGGACGACCTCGTACCCGGTGACGCCCACGTCGTCCGTGGCGGCGGGCCAGGTGAGCGTGGCGGACGCGGCCGTCACGGCCGAGGCGACCGGGGTGCCGGGCGCGGTGGGTGGCCGGGTGTCGCCGGGGGCTCCCCCGTCGAACACGGTGGCCTCGCGGGAGGTCTCGCCGATGCCGTGGACGCCGTGGAAGATCCGCTCCCCCCAGCCGCTGAGCCGGTCGGGGTCGAACCCGATCGCCAGGTCGAGGACGGGGTCGGTGTTGCCGCTCCACGACCAGGCCAGGTACCCGAGGCGGAGCCGTTCGGCGGCGGCCAGCATCGTGTCCTCGTCCGGGTCGCCCCACTGGTCGGGCGGCCCGCCGAACTCCCCGATGACCAGCGGCAGCCCGGCGTCGACGAACGCCTCCAGGTAGTCGTTGATCTCCGCGGCGGTGTCGAAGACGCTGTACATGTGGATCGAGAACAGCAGGTTCCCGGTCGGGTCCGCCTCGTACACGGACCGGGCGTTGGCGCGCATGACGCCCTGCCAGTCCTGGCCCCAGTTGGGCGCGTCGATCATGAGGGTGTGGCGGAGTCCGGCGGCGCGCAGCTTCTTGATGGCGGCGGTCGTCGGGGCGGTCCACCCGGCGGGGTCGGTGTTGCCCCAGGGCTCGTTGCCGATGTTGACGATGACGTAGTCCTCCTGGCCCGCGAGGACGTCCTGGAGGCTGATCCAGTAGTCGGCGGCCTGGTCGAGGGTGCCGGCCGCGGGCTCCTCGCCGTACCCGGTCGTGTCGTGCACCTCCAGGACGCAGATGAGCCGGTTGGCCTTGCACCGGTCGATGACGGCGGCCACGTCGGCGGGGCTGTTGCGGGTCCAGCGGTGGCCGTTGGAGAGGACGACGCGGACGGTGTTGGCGCCGAGCGCCTTGATGTCGGCCAGCGACCGCGTCTGCCCCGGGTACCAGGTGTGGGCGTGGTTGACGCCGCGCATGACGAAGTCGTTGCCGTTGCCCTCCAGCAGGCGGCCGTCTTGGACGTGCAGTCCGGTGACGGCGGCGCCCGGCGGCTGCCCGGTACCGTCGGGTGGGGCGGCCTGGGCGGCGGCCGGACTGCCTGCGACGGCGAGGACGAGCAGCCCGACGAGGGCGGCGAGCAGTCCGCGCAGGGACCAGCCGGGTGGGGCGGTTCGTGCGGTTCTCATGACGGCTCCATGGGGGTCGGGGAGACCAACAGTGAGTGGGAGCGCTCCCACTACATCGACATGTCACGTACGCGTCAACACTTCGCGCAGCAGTCGCCGTGAAAAGCCCGCCCGGCCCGCCGCGTGAGCCGTGTCTCACCGGCCCGTTCCGGGCTTGTCTATGCAACTAGTTGCATAGCAGGATCGCCACATGGCGCTCGAGCACGCGATCCTCGTCTCCCTCCTGGAGAAGCCCGGCTCCGGTTATGAACTGGCCCGGCGGTTCGAGCGGTCCATCGGCTACTTCTGGACCGCCACCCACCAGCAGATCTACCGCGTCCTCAAGCGCATGGAGGCCGACGGCTGGGTCGACGCGCGGGGCGTGCCGCAGAAGACGCGCCCGGACAAGAAGGAGTACTCGGTCGCCGCCGCGGGCCGCGAGGCGCTCTCGCGGTGGCTGCACGACCCGATCGAGCCGGAGAGCGTCCGCCACGACCTGGCCGTCAAGATCCGGGGCGCGGCGTTCCACGACCCGGCCGCGCTGATCCAGGAGGTCGAGCGGCACCAGCGGATGCACCGGGACCGGCTCGCCCACTACCTGGCGGGCGAGCACCGCGACTTCGGCGCCCCCGCCGACGTACCCGGCCCGCCGGACCCCGGACGGGAGCTCCAGCACGCGGTGCTCCGGGGCGGGATCGCGTACGAACGGATGATGATCGACTGGCTGGACGACGTGCTGGCCACCCTCCACCGACTGGCCCCCGCCCCCGACCGCACCGGCCGGCCCCCGTCCTCCGGCCGCGCCGGCTGATCCCGCGTCCCGACCGCACCGGCCGGCCACCCGCCGACCGTGCCGCCCGGCCGCCCCCGAGCCGAGCGCGCCGTGCTCGCGCCCCCTGGTGCGGAAGAAGGCCGCCGAGCCCCTCCGCACCACCGACCTCCCCGTACACCTCAGGACACCCCGTCCCCCAACCGGAAAGGCGAAACCGGCATGGCCGACTCCCTGCTGTTCAACCCGCGCACCTACGACCCGGCGCACTTCGACCCCGAGACGCGACGACTGCTGCGCGCGACCGTCGAGTGGTTCGAGGAGCGGGGCAAGCGCAGGCTGATCGAGGACTACCGGTCGCGCGCCTGGCTGGCGGACTTCCTCGCGTTCGCGGCGAAGGAGGGGCTGTTCGCGACCTTCCTCACCCCCGCCGCCGACGCCGACGGCCACGCCGACAAGCGCTGGGACACGGCCCGGATCGCCGCGCTCAACGAGATCTTCGGCTTCTACGGCCTCGACTACTGGTACGCGTGGCAGGTCACCATCCTGGGCCTCGGTCCGGTCTGGCAGAGCGACAACGCCGCCGCCCGCGCCCGCGCCGCCGAACTGCTCGACCAGGGTGAGGTGTTCGCCTTCGGCCTCTCCGAGAAGACCCACGGCGCGGACATCTACTCGACGGACATGCTGCTGGAGCCCGACGGCGAGGGCGGCTTCCGCGCCACCGGCTCCAAGTACTACATCGGCAACGGCAACGCCGCCGGGCTCGTCTCGGTCTTCGGCCGCCGCACCGATGTCGAGGGCCCCGACGGGTACGTCTTCTTCGCCGCCGACAGCCGCCACCCGGCGTACCACCTGGTGAAGAACGTCGTCGACTCCTCGAAGTACGTCAGCGAGTTCCGCCTCGACGGCTACCCGGTGCGCGCCGAGGACGTCCTGCACACGGGCCGCGCCGCGTTCGACGCCGCGCTCAACACGGTCAACGTCGGCAAGTTCAACCTGTGCACCGCGTCCATCGGCATCTGCGAGCACGCGATGTACGAGGCCGTCACGCACGCGCACAACCGCGTCCTGTACGGCCGTCCCGTCACCGCGTTCCCGCACGTGCGGCGCGAGCTGACCGACGCGTACGTCCGCCTGGTCGGCATGAAGCTGTTCAGCGACCGCGCCGTGGACTACTTCCGCTCCGCCGGTCCCGACGACCGCCGGTACCTCCTGTTCAACCCGATGACGAAGATGAAGGTCACCACCGAGGGCGAGAAGGTCATCGACCTCATGTGGGACGTGATCGCCGCCAAGGGCTTCGAGAAGGACACCTACTTCGCGCAGGCGGCCGTGGAGATCCGCAGCCTGCCGAAGCTGGAGGGCACGGTCCACGTCAACCTGGCGCTGATCCTGAAGTTCATGCGCAACCACCTGCTGGCCCCCGCCGATTACGCGCCCGTGCCGACCCGGCTCGACGCAGCCGACGACGACTTCCTGTTCCGCCAGGGGCCCGCGCGCGGTCTGGGCGCGATCCGCTTCCACGACTGGCGGCCCGCGTTCGACGCCTACGCGCACCTGCCGAACATCGGCCGCTTCCGGGAGCAGGCGGACGCCCTGTGCGCGTTCGTCACGACGGCCGCCCCGGACGAGGAGCAGAGCCGTGACCTGGACCTGCTGCTCGCGGTGGGCCAGCTCTTCGCGCTGGTGGTGCACGCGCAGCTGATCCTGGAGCAGGCGGCCCTGAAGGGGCTCGACGAGGACGTGCTGGACGAGCTGTTCGCGGTCCTCGTACGGGACTTCTCCGGGTACGCCGTGGAGCTGCACGGCAAGGACTCGGCCACGGAGGCGCAGCAGCGCTGGGCACTGGACGCGGTGCGCCGCCCGGTCGTGGACACGGCCCGCTCGGAGCGCGTGTGGGAGCGCGTCGAGGCGCTGTCCGGGGCGTACGAGATGGCGCAGTAGGCCCGGAGCAGCCCGGCAGGGGCGGGGGCGGGCCGGGCGCGTCGCGGCGCGGGCCCGCCCCTCAGCTCGCCGCCGGTTCCGGCGCTGCCGCCGGTTCCGCCTGCTCCTTCCGCACCGCGGGTCCGGCCCGCTCCGCCCGTTCCTCCGGTCCGGCCCGTTCCGCCTGCTCCGCCTGGTCCGGCGGGAAGATCCGGTCCAGGTGGTGGCGCAGGACCTCGGTGGCGGACCCCGGGGTGCGCTGGCCGACGAGGACGCTGGTGCCCAGCCCCGCCGACAGGGCGAGCAGGCCGACCGCCTCCAGCCGGGCGTCCAGGTCCGGCGGGGTGAGGCCGGCTTCCCGGGCGCGGTCGAGGAGCGCGGCCACGGCGTCCTCGGCGGCGTCCGGATCGGTGAGGAACGGCTGGGCGGCGAGCGCCGGTTCGGTGACGGCGAGCACCGCGTACGAGGTGTGGACGAGGTGGAAGGTGCGGCTCTCCTCGTCGGTGGGCAGGGCCGCCATCAGGATCGCCTCGACCGTGGCGCGCGGGCCCGGATCGTCGCCCTCGGCGGCGACACGGGTGGCGACGCGCTGCCCGAACCGCTCGGCCAGCCGCTGGAGGCCGTGCAGCAGCAGCTTCTCCTTGGTCTCGAAGTAGTACTGCACCAGCCGCAGCGACACCCCGGCTTCGGCGGCCACGTCGCGCATGCCGACGGCGTGCAGTCCCCGGCGCCCCGCGACGCGGAGCAGCGCCTCGGCGATCGCGGTGCGCCGTTCCGCGTGATCGACGCGTTTGGGCATCGGTGTCCGCCTTTCGTCCCTCGTCCGCTCGTCCACGGTCCTGTCCGGCAGCCTTGATGGTACATCCGTATCATCATGATGGTACGGTCGTATCACGAACAGGCGATGCCTCCGGAGGTACCACCGTGCCCGACCCCAGGACCCGCGACAGTCACGACGAGCCTGACCGCACCCCCGCCCGCGACCCCCGCCGGGACGTCGGGCGCTATGTGAACGACGAGCTGCGCGAGCGCTACCTCGCCGCGTGCGACGCCGTGTACGCGCTCGGGGCGCCGGCCGTCGCGGAGACCGACGTGGAGACGAGCTTCGGGACGACGCACGTCTACCGGTACGGCCCCGGCGACCCGGCCGGCGCGGACCGCACGCCCGTCGTCCTGGTCCACGGAGCGGGCAGCTGCTCCGCGATGTGGTACCCGAACACGCCCGCGCTCTCCGCCGAACGCGTGGTGTACGCGATCGACACCCCCGGCGACCCCGGCCGCAGCGTCCAGCGCGAGCCGCTGCACCGGCCGGAGGACGCCGCCCGGTGGCTGGACGAGACGCTCGACGGGCTCGGCCTCGGCCGGGTGCACCTGGCCGGCTCCTCGTACGGCGGGTGGCTGGCCCTCAACCAGGCGCACCGCGCGCCGGGCCGCCTCGCCTCGGTCACCCTGCTGGACCCGGGCGGGCTGGAGAGGGTGGGGCTGCGGTTCTTCGTATGGATCTTCGTCAGCCTCTTCGCGACGTTCGCGCCGAGGGCGCTGCGGCCACGCCTCGCGGCGTGGCTGGAGCAGCCGGTGCTGGTGGTGCCGGAGCTGCGGGCGATGATCCGGCTGGGGGTGCGCGCGTACCGCGTCCGGCGCCCGGCGCCGCTGCCGCTGACCGACGAGGAGCTGTCCACCGTACGCGTCCCGCTCTATCTGGTGCTCGGCAGGCGGAGCCTGCTGGTCCACCCCGACCGGCAGGTGGAGCGGGTGCCGCGGCTGGTCCCGGGCGCCCGGGCGGAGATCGTCGCCGACACGGGCCACGGCCCGCAGATCGACCACGCGGACGAGGTCAACCGCCGGATGCTGGCCTTCATGGCCGCGAACGACTGAGCCCGCGCCGCACCGGCCTTCAGGGGACGGCGAACACGGCCACGTCGTAGCGTTCGGCCACCGGGACGGGGCCCGTCGCCTCCTCGCGGCGGGCGTCCTCCTCCAGGCGGCGCAGGCCCTGCCGGAACTCGGCGGGGGTGAGCCGGGTGAACTTGGACTGGGGGCGTTCCGCCATGCGGGCGTGGTATCCGCGTAGGCCCGGGGTGACCGGGCGGGCGAAGGAGAGGACCTCCCGGACGGTGAACCCGGCGGCCCTGAAGTCCTAGCACCTCGGCCTCCGAGGGGAATCTCGTGGCGTCCTGTTCGCGCAGGCGCGGCAAGTAGTCGTAGACGAGCGCGTCCAGCCGCTCTCGGAACGTCGTGCGGATGACGGCCACACCCTCGGGGCGCAGCACGCGGGCCAGTTCGCGGGCCACGCGGACCCGGTCCGGCAGATGGTGGATCACGCGGGACAGCAGCGCCAGGTCGAACAGGCCGTGGCGCGCGGGCAGGGCCTCGGCGGCGCCCAGCAGATAGCGGACGGCGTGATGCGCGTTGACCCGCCGGGCCTGGGCGGGCATCGCGGCGGACGCGTCGATCCCGACGACGCTCGCCCCGTCCAGCCGACGGGCCACGGCCGCGCAGAACATGCCGGTGCCCGCGCCGACCTCCACGACGGCGGGAGCCGGGCGGGGCGCGAAGGACCCGATCAGCCGCGTCCAGTCGCGCAGCGACTCCTCGGGCATCTCGTCGCCGCCCTCGTAGACACCGGCCAGCCGCTCGTCGTCGTAGACCCGTTCCATACCGCCCGATGCTCGCCGCCGCGCCCTCCGGCGGGCAAGACGGCCTCGGTCGCCCGGCCCGGCTCGTGAGGCACGTGAGGCAGTGAGGCACCCGATCGCATGAGATAGCCACCGCCTGGCGGCCTGTCACCTGTCAGGGGCGGGCAGCGTCCGTAGGGTTCGTAGGGTCGCGACGGGGAGGGGCGACGGTCGCGTACCCGGCCCGCCACCGAGGGGATTCACCATGGTCACATCAACGGAGCCGCCCACTCTCGTGCCCGTGAAGGGTCGCGGAATGGGGCGCGTCGCCGTCGACTGGCTCACCACGACGGACCACAAGAAGATCGGGCACCTGTACCTGATCACCTCGTTCGCCTTCTTCCTGTTCGGCGGTCTCCTCGCGCTCCTGTTGCGGGTGGAGCTGGCCAGGCCGGGACTGCAGCTGATCTCGAACGAGCAGTACAACCAGACGTTCACACTGCACGGCACGATCATGCTGCTGCTGTTCGCGACGCCGACGTTCGCCGGGTTCGCCAATGCGATCATGCCGTTGCAGATCGGGGCCCCCGACGTGGCGTTCCCGCGGCTGAACATGCTGTCGTACTGGCTGTTCCTCTTCGGCGGTCTGATCGTCGTCGCGAGCCTGCTCCAGCCGCAGGGCGCCGCCGACTTCGGATGGACCGCGTACACGCCGCTGAGCCGGGAGGAGCGCTCCCCGAGCCCCGGATCGGACATGTGGATCATGGGTCTGGCCCTGTCCGGCTTCGGCACGATCCTCGGCGCGGTCAACTTCATCACGACCATCGTCTGCATGCGCGCGCCCGGCATGACGATGTTCCGGATGCCGATCTTCACCTGGAACGTGCTGCTCACGTCGATCCTGGTGCTGCTGGCGTTCCCCGTGCTGGCGGCGGCGCTGCTGGTGCTGGAGTCGGACCGGCAGCTCGGTTCGCACGTCTTCGCCCCGGAGAACGGCGGTGCGCTGCTGTGGCAGCACCTCTTCTGGTTCTTCGGCCATCCGGAGGTGTACATCCTGGCGCTGCCGTTCTTCGGTGTCGTCAGCGAGATCCTGCCGGTCTTCTCCCGCAAGCCCCTCTTCGGCTACGTCGGCCTGGTCGGCGCGACCATCGCCATCACCGGACTGTCCGCGACCGTGTGGGCGCACCACATGTTCGCGACCGGGGCGGTGCTGCTGCCGTTCTTCTCCTTCATGACGTTCCTGATCGCGGTGCCGACCGGGGTGAAGTTCTTCAACTGGATCGGCACCCTGTGGAAGGGGTCGCTCAGCTTCGAGACGCCGATGCTGTGGTCGATCGGCTTCCTCGTCACGTTCCTCTTCGGCGGGCTGACCGGCGTCATCCTCGGCTCGCCGCCGCTCGACTGGCACGTCACCGACACCTACTTCGTGGTCGCCCACTTCCACTACGTCCTGTTCGGCACGATCGTGTTCGCGATGTTCGCGGGCTTCCACTTCTGGTGGCCGAAGATGACCGGCACGATGCTCGACGAACGCCTCGGCAAGATCCACTTCTGGACGCTGTTCGTCGGGTTCCATCTGACGTTCCTGGTGCAGCACTGGCTGGGCGCCGAGGGCATGCCCCGCCGGTACGCGGACTACCTGGCCGCCGACGGTTTCACCGGGCTGAACATGCTGTCGTCGTTCGGCGCGTTCCTGCTGGGCCTGTCCACGCTGCCGTTCCTCTACAACGTCTGGAAGACCGCACGGATCGGCAAGCGGATCGACGTGGACGACCCGTGGGGATACGGGCGGTCCCTGGAGTGGGCCACCTCCTGCCCCGCCCCGCGCCACAACTTCGTCACCCTGCCGCGCATCCGCTCCGAGTCGCCCGCCTTCGACCTGCACCACCCGGACATCACCACCCTGGACCGCCACTGGAACCAGGGGCGTGACGTGGTGGACCCGGACAACGCCACGGTCGTCTCCGGGGAGGACGGCAAGTGATGCGGGGCCGCGCGCACGGACGGGCGCGGTCCGACGACACCGCCGCGGGCATGGCGTGCCTGGAGGGCTACCTGATCGCCGAAGCCCATCTGCGGGAGGCGCGGACCCGGGCCGACGCGTTCGTCCAGCGGCTGCCGTGGCTGACGACCGCCGAGCGCGAGGAGGTCGCCGAACGCTACGCGGAGGCGTACACCGACCAGGCCACCCAGGCGCTGCGGATGGTGGCGCGCCGCGCGGCGGAACTCCGCGAGGAGTACACGCAGCGGTACGCGTACCTGCGGCGGCGGCTCCTGTGCGCCACGGTCGCCACGCTGGCCGCGGGTGTCGCCGCCCTCGGCGGCCTCGCGGCCTGGACCCTCACCCTCCCCCCGCGCTGACAACCGCCGCGCGGGGCCTGCCGCGCGGACGTACGGCGCGGCCGCGACGGGTGTACCACTCGACGGCCAGGACGGCGGCGAGCGCGCATTCGACCAGGTCGCCGCCGTAGTACATGAGCTGGGCGCCGGCCCGCAGGTCGGCGCCCTCGTAGGCGGTACCGGGCGGCGGCGCCGCGTACAGCGTCTTGGCCAGCACGGCGTGCGCCGCGCCCGCCGCGAGCAGGGTGACCCCCCGTACCGCCAGGCCCCACCGGTGGCGTACGGGGTCCAGTCGGCAAACGGAGAACGTGAACAGCAGCCCCGCCGCCAGCAGGTGGAACTGCACGGCCGCGTCGAGCAGCGGCCTGTGGTGGGCGGCGGCCAGCAGGGGCGTGCGGTGCAGCAGCCACAAACCGCCCATGTCCAGCAGCGCCGCCACGGGCGGGAAGACGAGCCACGTCACGGGCCGGGAACGCGCCACCGCGAGCAGCCCGCGCCGTGCCCGGCCGGGCCGCAGGGAGCGCAGCGTCAGCGTCAGCGGCCGCCCGAGGACCAGCAGCACGGGCGCGGCCATCGCGGTGACGACATGGTGGGCCATGTGCGCGGTGAACGGCCCCCCGGGGCCGGGGAGCAGCATGGCGTGCGCGAGCGCCAGGCAGCCCGCGGCGAACGAGCCGTCGCGCTGCCAGGGCCAGGCGTCACCGCGCCGCCGCAGCCGCCACGCGGCCAGGGCGTACACGGCCGCCGCCGCCAGCGCCGCCGCCGCCGCGGATGTGGCGAAGCCCCCTCCGGAAACCGCGTGGGTGCCCGCCTCACCCGGTGTCACGCGCCCGCTCCCCCGCCGCCCGTGCGGCGGCGGGCCCGTACGGCGAGGACGGCCCCGGCGAGCAGCAGCAGAAGACCTGCGCCGTTCCAGGCCCAGTCGTAGGGCGTCACGTCGACTCCGTAGCGGATCTGGTGCACGCGCAGCAGCTTGTGGTCCACGATCCCGTCGAAGAGCTGGAAGCCCCCGAGGCCCAGGAGGAACCCGGCCCGCGCGTGCGGCGGGGAGAGGGACCCGGAGCGGCGCAGGTCCGCGTAGAGGGCGCCGCCGGCCACCAGGGCGATCACCTCCGCCGTGTGCAGGAGGCCGTCGGAGAGCAGACCGACACCGGGGGTGGAGCGGTCGAAGAAGTGGTGCCAGTGCAGGATCTGATGGAAGACGATCTCGTCCACGGCCGCCATCAGCGCGGCGCCGATCAGCGCGAAGACCGCCAGCGACCGCCCAGGACGGGGGATGTTCCGGGGTGGGGGGCCACCGTGTCGCGGGGCCGCTCCGCTCGCCATGCCGTCGTCCTCTCCCTCCATGCGTTCCCCCGCCCGTCGTCGCCCGCGTGCGCCGCCGCCCGTGTCCGTCTTCGACCGCGTCCGTCGCGGGCGGCCCGTTCTCCGGGCCCGGCCGTACGCCTCCGTCCGCCCGCACTACACGCCGCCCTCTGTCGACGGTGGCCTGACGGCCTGCCACCGAAGGCCGGTGCGCGCCGCCGTGTAGGCGGTGCGCACCGGCCTTCGCAGCTCTCCCGTCAGCCGTTCATCGCCGAGCGGATTGCGTCCCTCGTGCGGTCCATCAGCGCGGCGACCGGGCCGAGCAGCGCGTTGGCCGCGCCGGACTCCACACCCGGGTGGGGGCGGGTCGGCGCCATCGCCTCGGCCGCCTTCACCCCGCGGGCCATCGCCGCAAGCCTGCCCGGGTCACCGCAGCGGCGAATGTGGGCGAACTCGTAGCGCTCCTCGGCGCGGGCGTGCTCCTGCACCGCCACGCGCAGCTCCCGGAGCCGCGCCGCGAAGTCCTGGGAGTCCGGGTCCATGTCCTCCAGGGCGGCGAGAAGCTCCTTGGCCTCGCGCTCCTCTGCGAGGCGCTCCTCGACGACGCCGTCGCCGCCGGGCAGCTCGCGGCGGGCGAAGGGGTGCACGACCTCCTCCTCCGCCGTCTCGTGCACGGCCAGCAGCCGCACCAGGCGGTGGAACGCGTCCCGGCGCTCGTCGCCCGATGCGCTCTCCACCTCGTCGAACAGGTTGCGGATGTCGCCGTGCTGACGCGTCAGCAGCGACACGACGTCGTCGTCCGGCGCGTTGTCGTCACCGGCGTGCGGGGTGGTGCGGGTGGGCGCGGTCTTCGCCATCGTCTCTCCTCACTTCTCCCGCATCGCCGGGTCGGGGTGCTCGCCCTCGGTCTCCAGGCGGTACTCGCGGCCGAACATCTCCCGGTGGTCGGCGACGACCCGCTCGCTGGGCGGCTCCTCGTCGCCGTTGAGCCGGGCCTGCATCGCCTCGAACCGCTCGTGCGCCTCCCGTACGTAACCGGCGCCGAGGGTGGTGAGGTCCATCTGCGTGTCGAGGAGTTCGCGCAGGTACGCCTTGTTCGGCTCGAAGGTGAGCACGTTCGGCAGCTCGGGCGCCAGCACCTCGGCCGGGTCGCGGCCGTCGTGGCGGCGCATCAGGTCGCAGGCGAGGTGGAGGTGCTCCAGCTCCATGTTCAGGTGCAGCTCCCACAGCGCCTTCACCTTGGGGTCGCTCTCCTGCTCCATGAAGGAGTAGTACAGGTAGCACTCGTTGTACTCGTGGTTGACGAGCTGCTCCCACCAGGTCTCACCCGGGTCGACCAGGGACTCGTAGTGGGTGACGTGCTCCTCCTCGATGAGGCCGATCTCCTGGTAGAGCTGCCGGGCGATCGGCTCCATGTAGGTGGGGCCTGTGTTCATGTAGAAGTTCATCGTCTGCTGCTCCGCCGACATGATCGTCAGAGCGTGCAGCTTCGACAGCGGATCCGTCCGGTCCTTGGCGTACGGGTCGCGGACGTTGTCCACCGGGTCGCGGTGGTGGAACTTGGTCGGGCGGCCCGGCATGACCTCGGTCAGCCCGTCCACGATCGACTCGGCCTTGCGGTGCTCGATCATCTCGTACAGGTTCGCGTACCGGTACAGATGGTCGAAGTCCTCCAGGACGCCGAACTGGTAGGCCTGCTTCAGGTACGGGTCCGGTTCCATCCGCGCCACCCAGGCGGTCAGGTCCACGGCGACCTGCTCGTACGCGATGGTCGTCTCCAGCACCGAGGACACGCCCGGCAGCAGCCAGTTGACCGCCTTCTGCTGCTGCGCCTCGATGTAGCGGACCTGCGCCAGCTGCCGCTTCACCTCGGGGTCGACCGTGTTGCGGGCCAGCTGGTGGCTGAAGAGGATCGCCTCCACCTCGATGCCGTTCATGGTGATGACGCGGCAGCGGGTGTAGGGGTCACTGTGGTCGGGGTCGATGGGCTGCACGTTCAGCTCGCGCCAGTTGCGGATCTGGCGGTCCAGCGGGATGCCGCGTTGCTCCAGGGGGTTGAACGTCATGGACGGTTCCTTCGCGGATGCGGGATCACAGCGGAGGCCGGGTACCCGAGATACGTCGTCTCTACGAAGAACGGCGTGATCGTTACGGTATGGCCGATTCACCTTCATCCGTACCGTGCCGGGTCCCGGTCGGCCAGCGGCGCTCGCCCAGCCGGCCCAAGCGAGGCGGAGCGGGGTTGGCGGGGGCCGCTCGCGGGCACCCGTGGCAGGGCCGGCGGGTGGACGAGGAACGGGGAAGCAGGATGACGGAAGTGATCACACGGGCGGCCGGACGCCTGCGCAGGGCACTCGTACGGGGGGACGACGACCCGTCCCGGGTGGGCGGGCACGCCGCCGCGCTCGCCGCCTACGCCGTGTACACGGCGGCCTGGACGGCGGCCGTACGGCGCTCGGGGCGCGGGCTCCCGGAGCGGACCGAGCCGTGGGACCTGGCCCTCACGTCGGTGGCGGCCTTCCGGCTGAGCCGACTGGTGAGCAAGGGGGCGGTGACGCGTCCCCTGCGGGCGCCGTTCACCGAGTACCGGGGGCCGCAGGCGGCGCCCGCCGAGGTGCACGAGGAGCCGCGCGGCGGCGCGTCGCACACCGTGGGCGAGCTCGTGTCCTGCCCCTTCTGCCTGGGCGTCTGGACCGTCACGACGCTGACCGCCGCCGGGCTGCTGTGGCCGCGCGCCACCCGGACGGTCACCTCGGCACTGACCGCGCTCGCCGGGGCGGACACGCTCCAGCTCGCGTACAGCGCGCTCACCGAGAAGGTCGCCGGGGAGGAGTAGCGGGACGACCGCCGGGAGCGGTCGCCCAGCGTGACACGGTCGGCGGGTGTGGCCCGGTGGCGGGCGGGCCTGGCGGGGGCCGGCCCGTCACCGCCTCGTCTGGCCGACCCCCCGCCTCTCTCGTGCGATCAGCGGCCGGCCGTGTGGGGGCGGCGCGCGCGGTGCCGCCCGCCCGCGCCGCCTCCGGCGCCGCCGCGCGGGGTGGAAGCCCTGTACAGCAGCAGCGAGACGACCGACAGGGCGATCAGCACGCCCCCGGCCGCCACGTGGAACACGTGCGCACCGTCGGCGAACACGACCGTGTCGCGCAGTCCCAGCAGCCAGGGCGACGCCACCAGCCACGCGCCGGCGGCCAGTACGGTCAGATCCGCCCACCTGCCCAGGTGCCACTTGAAGCGGGCCATCGCGATGAACAGCACGATCATGCCGACGCCCAGCTCATTGCGGTGGGCGTCCTTGCCGGTCATCGGGTCGCCGTTCACCCATGGGGCGACGAACAGCGCGACGGCCGTGAGCACCAGCAACAGGCTCACGAGCTGGTCCCGCTGCCCTTCCCTGAGCGCTCTGCGCACCTCGGGGGTCATCGGCTCCCGCACTTTCGCCAACGCTTTGCCGGCCATGCCCTCACTCCCTTCCTCGGACCTCGCGGGGGCGGCCACCGCCACCCGCGAGGTTCCGACGCCTCTCACGCGGCCTCGGCACCGGCGCCGCGCCCCTCATCGCCCGGGCGCCGCAGCCGCACCTCCAGGCGGTCGCCCGTCACGCGAGTGTCGAACGACGGCTGGGGCGCCGTGGCCGGGCCCTCGACGTTCCAGCCGTCGGCCAGCCGGAACAGGCTGCCGTGCCAGGGGCACCGTACGCAGCCGTCCTCGATGTCTCCCTCGGACAATGGCCCCGCCATGTGGCTGCACCGGTCGGCCAGCACATGGACGGCGCCGCCCTCCTCGCGGACCACCATCACCTCGACCTCCCCGACGAGGCGCCGTACGGGGCGGCCCACGGGGAACTCCGCGAGTGCGCCGACCTCGTGCCAGCCCTCCCCGACCACGTGCGGGACGTACTCGGCGTGGTTGGCGCCCGCCGCCTGCCGGTAGGCGAGGTGACCGCCCAGCGCGCCGCCGACGGCCACCACGGACAGCCCGGCCAGGCCCAGGGCCTTGCCGCGCCAGACCTGCCCCCGGCGCCGCGCCAGGTACGAGGACGCGTACAGGGCGACGGCCGTGAGGTTGGACGCCGCGTGCACCAGGCCCACCCGCTGCTGCTCCTTCGGCAGGTCCGCCCAGTCGGTCCACCCGGCCAGCGCCGAAGGCCCGGCCGCCACCAGGCCCACCCCGATGAGGGTCCGGGCGCCGCGCCGGTGGCCGGGCAGCAGGTCGAGCACGGCCGCCGACAGCCACGTGCCGAGCGGCACCTGCACCATCAGTGGATGCACGGGGTGGCCCAGCCAGCGCCCGTGCAGCACGTCCCGGCCCCGCCCCAGCGGAGCCGCGTGGACGGCGCCCCGCACGGCGTCGATCAGCCGGTCGGCGCCGGGCCACCGCTCCAGCCGGTCCACACCGCGCAGGATGCGCCCGGGCCCGCCCGCTGACGGGAGGAGCCGCCGCGCGGCCTGCGCGGCGGGATGACGCGTGAGTGATCGTTCCATGCCGGACCGAGTAGCCCTTCCCCGCGCGGGGAAACGCCCGGCGCTCCCGGACCCTGGAGCCCGGTCACCGGCCCCGTCCATAGGCGTCCCTCCGCGGGACCGGCCCGACGTCGGCGTGCCGGCCGGGCCGGACGGCGGCGTGGCGCTGTCCGGGCCCGGGGCCGTTCCGGGCGGCCAGGGCGTCGGCGACAAGTCCTGTCACGAAGGCGTAGACGGCCTTGTGGGCCAGGTCCACGACGAGTTCCCGGCGGGGCCAGGTGGCGGGCGGGGCGCCGACACCGGTCGCGTTCTCCAGGATCTGGTCGTTGGTGAGCCGCACCACGGCGAACTTCGCGGACGACAGCGGACCGCGCAGCCCGGCATGGGCCATCACGGAGCGCAGTACGCCCAGCGCCGCCGCCTGCCCGAAGTGCATGCCCAGGTTCACGGCCGGAGGTCGTGCGCCGGGCCGCTCCTGCATGCCGGTGAGCCGTTCCAGTACACGTGCGGGGACATGCGAGTCGGGCCGCCCGGTGAGGCGCTGCTCGGCCTTCTCTCCGAGCGTCATCACAAGACCGCCCACCGCACCGGCCACAAGTCCCTGCCACAGAGCGCGTTTCATCATGCGGCCCGGGTACCCGGCCCGGCGCACGGCAGCCGCCCCGTGTCCGCCACGCCAGTGGTGGGCAGGTGCGGGGGTGGCTGGCGATGGGCAGGGGAATAGGCATGCCCCGGGCGCCGTTGTCCGGGGCACCGACGAACCCCCTGAGAGGCGGACGGCATGAGCACGATCGAACTGACCAAGGAGAACTTCGACCAGGTCGTGTCGGAGAACGACTTCGTCCTGATCGACTTCTGGGCTTCCTGGTGCGGCCCGTGCCTCAAGTTCGCCCCGGTCTTCGAGACGGTGTCGGAGCGCCACCCCGACCTGGTGTTCGCCAAGGTGAACACCGAGGCGGAGCAGGAGCTCGCCGCCGCCTTCGAGATCCAGTCGATCCCGACGCTGATGATCGTCCGGGACAACGTCGCCGTGTTCGCCCAGCCGGGCGCACTGCCGGAGCCGGTGCTGGAGGACCTCATCGGGCAGGCCCGGGGGCTGGACATGGACGCGGTGAAGAAGTCCATCGAGGACGCCAAGGCAGCCGGTCAGCAGGCCCCCGGCGGGGACGACTGAGCCCGCGCCGCCGAGCGGGGGCGTGGCGGCGGGCAAGGGGGCCGGGCGGGTACTGATCCCGCCCGGCCCCCTTGTCCTGTACGGGCCTCGGGGCCGTCCGGTCCGGCCCGCACGGCTTCCGGGGCCTACCGCTCCAGGACCACCGCGATGCCCTGGCCCACGCCGATGCACAGGGCCGCCACGCCCGTGCCCGAGCCGGCCGCCGCGAGCTGGTGGGCGACCGAACCGGCGAGGCGGGCTCCGGACGCGCCGAGCGGGTGGCCGATCGCGATGGCGCCGCCGCGCGGGTTGACGACCGCCGGGTCCAGTTCCGGCCACTCCGCGAGGCAGCCGAGCGCCTGCGCCGCGAACGCCTCGTTCAGCTCCATCACCGACAGGTCCGCGAAGGTGCGGTCCGCGCGGCCCAGGGCCCGCTGGACGGCCTCCACCGGGCCCAGACCGAACAGCTGCGGCTCGATGCCGGTCACCGCCGAGGTGCGGATACGGGCCAGCGGCTCACGGCCGCACGCGCGCAGCCCCTCCTCGTCCACCAGGAGCAGCGCCGCCGCGCCGTCGTTGAGCGGCGAGGCGTTACCGGCGGTCACCGTGCCGTCCGCGCGGAACGCGGGCTTCAGCCTGGCCAGGGCCTCCATGGACGTCGTGTCGCGGATGCACTCGTCGCGAGCCAGGTCCACACCCTCGTACGGGACGACCTCGCCGTCGAAGAGGCCGTCCGCCCACGCCCGCGCGGCCTTGCGGTGGCTGGCGAGCGCGAAGGCGTCCTGCTGCTCGCGGCTGATGGCGTGCTTGTCGGCGACCTGCTCGGCGCCCTCGCCCAGCGACACGGTCCACTCGGCCGGCATGCGCTTGTTGACCATGCGCCAGCCCAGCGTGGTCGAGTACATCTGCTCGTGCCCGGCCGGGAACGCCCGCTCGGGCTTCGGCAGCACCCACGGGGCGCGCGACATCGACTCGACGCCGCCCGCCAGGACGATCGACGCGTCGCCCAGCGCGATGGCGCGGGCGGCCTGCACGACCGCTTCGAGGCCGGAGCCGCACAGTCGGTTGACGGTCACACCGGGCACCGTGACGGGCAGCCCGGCGAGCAGCACCGCCATGCGGGCCACGTCGCGGTTGTCCTCACCCGCGCCGTTCGCGTCGCCGAAATACACGTCGTCGACGCGGGCCGGGTCCAGGTCCGGCGTGCGGTCCACCAGCGCGCGCACGACGTGCGCGGCGAGGTCGTCGGGGCGCACGGAGGAGAGGGCACCGCCGAACTTGCCGATCGGGGTGCGGACGGCGTCGACGATGTAGACGTCGCGGATGCTCATCGGGGCTCTCTCCCACAGGCTGGTGCGCGCCTACGGGCCCGTACGCGCGCGTACGTACGGTGAACGAATGTTCACTACCGACGCGCCGAGTCTCCGGCCCCGGAGCGGTCGGTGTCAACGGCAGCCCGGCGCCCTCACTCCGGATCCGGCTCACGGACCCGGGCGGACAGGCCGTAGTCCAGCTCCGAGCCGTCCACGAGGAGCGCCTCCACGGTGCGGGTCCCGGGGTCCACGTCCGCGACGAGGCCACCGCCCGCGTACCGGGGGTAGCCGGAGGCGCCCGTCTCACCGGTGGCCTCCACGACGGCCGAACGGATCGCCACCTCCGCGAGGTGCGCGGCGTCGCGCCCCTCCGCGTGCTCGGGCACGATGAGGATCTCCAGGCGCTTCGGGTGCTGCCGATGTGTGTCCATGGTCGTGACGCTAAGGACGTATGGCGCCCGGCGCACGTCAGGGGCGTGCCGACAGGTGCCCGAGCCCCGGCGCACGGGTGCACGGCGCACGTGTGCACAGGGGTGCACGGCGCACGGGTGCACGGCCGGGACCGTGGCCGATGCGGGCGCCGGGGGGCGACGGCCGGGACCGTGGCCGGGAACAGCCGCCGGGGCCGGGCCGGGGCCGGGATCGGGGCCCGGGACCGGCAGCGGGGCCGTACGGGCTACGCCGTCGCGAAGGCCGTGCGGAACGCGCCCAGCGTGTGCTGCTCGCGGGTCCGGTCCAGGACGCCGAACACGACCTCGTCGAAGTGCCCCGCGAACCGCCCGTCCCCCGTGAGCAGCGCCCGGAAGGCGCCCGCCACCTCGGCCGGGTCGTTGCGGAAGACGCCGCAGCCCCAGGCGCCCAGCACGATCCGCCGGTAGCCGTGGGCGACGGCCGTCTCCAGGACCCGCTCGGCGCGCGACGCGAGGGCGGCCGGTACGCGGTCGGCCCGCTCGGGCGTACGGGCGCGGACGACACCGGCGTTGGGCGCCGGTGAGGTCAGGAAGCCGACCGTGTACGGGCGGTCGAGGAGCCCGCCCCGGTCGTCACGGAAGACCGGGACGCCCGGCGAGTGGATGACCCGGTCCGTGTAGAGCGGATCCCGGTCGGCGCGGTGGTGGTCGTAGTACTCCGGGGCGCGCAGCAGCGTGGCGTACAGGGCGGAGGCGCGGCACAGGGCCTCCTCCTGCGCCTGGGCGCCGTTCAGGTAGCCGCCTCCGGGGTTGCGGGCGGATGCGAAGTTCAAGGCGGCGACGGAGTGGTCGGGTGCGGCGGCGGCGAGGCGGCGGGCCGCCTCGGTGGTGGATTCGCCGGTGACCTCGATGCGGGTGCTCCGGCCGGTCCCCGGGGCGGCGGGGACGGGGTCCGGGCCGTGCAGGGTGGTGCCGTCGACGGCCTTGGCGACCAGGTCGGCGATGCGGACCTCGCCCGCGGGGGTCCGGTACCGGCCCGCCGCGACGATCTGTTCGGTCTCCCGCGCGATACCGCGTAGACGTGCGCTCATACCCCGCATCGTTCGTGATCACACAGGCGGGCCGCAACGGGTTTATCCGGCATGTGCCGTTCACGCGGGCACCCTTGTGCCGCTCGGCGACGGTGGCTTAGGTGGAACGGTACGTCCCGCGACAGGAGGAGCGATTCATGCCGTCGAGCGCCTTCCCGGACGGCGGTCCGCCGCTGACCGAGGACGAGGCCGAGGACCTGCTTCGGTGCATCTGCTTCAAGACCGGCCCGCCCGGCGCGGTCGGGGTCGAACTGGAGTGGTTCGTCCACGATCTGCACCGCCCGTACCTGCCCGTCCCCCGCGACCGTCTGCACACCGCCTTCACCGCCCTGCGCGCCCTGGACCTGACGTCGTCGCTCACCGTGGAACCCGGTGGACAGCTGGAGCTCAGCTCGCCGCCCGCCGCCTCGCTCGCCGAGTGCGTCGCCACCGTCACGGCCGATCTCTCCGCCGTACGCGCCGCGCTCGCCCGTCTCGGACTCACCCTCACCGGCTCCGGCACCGACCCGTGGCTGCCGACGCGCGAGCGTGTGCTGCGCGAGCCGCGCTACGACGCGATGGAGGTCTACCTCGACCGCTGGGGCAGCGCCGGGCGGTCGATGATGCGCGACTCGGCGTCCGTGCAGGTCTGCGTGGACTCCGGGTACGAGGAGCCCGGCCCGCTCGGCTACCGGCGGCGGTGGCGGCTGGCGCACCTGCTGGGCCCGGTGCTCGTCGCCACGTTCGCCAACTCCCCCACGCTGCACGGCCGTCCGACCGGTCTGCGGTCCTCGCGGCAGTCGCTGTGGGCGGGCATCGACCCGCTGCGGGGCACGGCTCCGCCCGCCGGACGGGAGCCGCGCGGCGCGTGGGCGCGGCATGTGCTGGACACGCCGGTGATGTGCGTCCGCGCGGCCGAGGGGCCCTGGGCGGTGCCCGAGGGGCTGACGTTCCGTGAGTGGCTGCGCTCCGGGGCGCTGCGGGCGCCGACGCGCGCCGACCTCGACTACCACCTGACGACGCTGTTCCCGCCGGTACGGCCCCGGGGCACCCATCTGGAGCTGCGCATGCTGGACGCGCAGCCCGGGGACGACGGCTGGGTGGTGCCGCTCGCGGTCACGGCGGCGCTGTTCGACGACCCGGAGGCGGCCGAGGCTGCGTACGGGGTGCTGCTGCCGCTGGCGGAGACGGCCGGGCCGCTGCCCCCGCCGAGGGACGCGCACTGGCGGGCGGCGGTCCGGGACGGCCCCGAGGCGCCCGCGCTGCACCGGGCGGCCGTGGAGTGCTTCGCCCTCGCGCTGGGGGCCCTGGCCCGCGCGGGGGCGCCCGCCGCCGTACGGGACGCCGTGGGCGCGTTCCAGGAGCGGTTCGTGCTGCGGCGCCGCTGCCCGGCCGACGACCAGCGCCTCGCCCCGGTCTCCGTGCCGCGACAGTCGTCCGGGCCCCCGGCGCCCCGGACGGCCGGGCCCGTGCCCGTACCGGCGCAGGCTCCTCCGGACGAGCCCGTGCCCGTACCGCCGCCGTCGCCGTCGGCCGGGCCGGGTCGCGTACCCCCACGGCCCCGGTCGGCCGAGACCGCGCCCTGCCCCGACTCCGTGAAGGACTCGTCCACATGACCGTCACCGCCTCCCCCGACACGCTCCGGCGACGGGCGTACGACGCGCTGGCGGCGGCGCGGGCGCGCACCGCCCTGCTCACCGACTGCGTGGACGACGGCGAACTGACCGCCCAGCACTCCCCGTTGATGTCGCCGCTCGTGTGGGACCTGGCCCACATCTCCAACCAGGAGGAGCAGTGGCTGCTGCGCGCCGTGGGCGGCCGCCCGGCGCTGCGGCCCGAGATGGACCCGCTGTACGACGCGTTCGAGCATCCCCGCGCGACCCGCCCGTCCCTGCCGCTGCTGCCGCCGCGCGAGGCGCGGGCGTACGCGGCGGAGGTCCGCGACCGGGTCCTCGACGTGCTCGGCGGGTCACGGTTCGAGGGCGACCCGCTGGTGGACGCGGCGTTCGCGTTCGGCATGGTCGCCCAGCACGAGCAGCAGCACGACGAGACGATGCTGATCACCCATCAGCTCCGCAGAGGACCCGCGGCGCTGGCCGCGCCCGAGCCGCCGCGCCCCGGCGCCGACGCGGCCGGGATCCCCGCCGAGGTGCGGATACCGGGCGGGCCGTTCACGATGGGCGTCTCGCACGACGACGAGCCGTGGGCTCTGGACAACGAGCGGCCCGGACACGTCCGGTTCGTACCGGAGTTCTTCCTCGACACGGTGCCGGTGACGTGCGGCGCGTACCGGCACTTCATCGACGACGGCGGCTACCGCGACCCGCGCTGGTGGGCGCCCGAGGGGTGGGAGCAGATCCGGCGGCACGGCATCGGCGCACCGCTGTTCTGGCGCCGCGAGGGCGGGCAGTGGCTGCGGCGGCGCTTCGGCGTCGTGGAGCCCGTGCCGGACGACGAGCCGGTGCTGCACGTCAGCTGGTACGAGGCCGACGCGTACGCGCGCTGGGCGGGGCGGCGGCTGCCGACGGAGGCCGAATGGGAGAAGGCCGCCCGGCACGACCCCGCGTCCGGCCGGTCGCGGCGCTACCCGTGGGGCGACGCCGAGCCGTCCCCGGACCACGCCAACCTGGGGCAGCGGCATCTGCGGCCCGCCCCGGCCGGCGCCTACGCGGCGGGGGCCTCCCCGCTGGGCGTACGGCAGCTGATCGGTGACGTGTGGGAGTGGACGGCGAGCGACTTCCTGCCGTACCCCGGGTTCGTGGCGTTCCCGTACCGGGAGTACTCGCAGGTGTTCTTCGGTCCTGAGCACAAGGTGCTGCGGGGCGGGTCGTTCGCGGTGGCGCCGGTGGCGTGCCGGGGGACGTTCCGCAACTGGGACCTTCCGGTGCGGCGGCAGATCTTCGCCGGGTTCCGCACGGCCAGGGACGCGGGGTGAGGCGCTGATGTGCCGTCACATCGCCTGGGCGGGCGCCGGTCCGGTGCCGCTCGGGGAGCTTCTGGTCGCACCCGCGCACGGGCTGTACCGGCAGTCGTGGGCGCCGCGCAGGCAGCGGTACGGGACGGTCAACGCGGACGGGTTCGGCGTCGGCTGGTACGCGCCGGACGACCCCGTTCCGGCCCGGTATCGCAGGGCGGGGCCCGTGTGGGCGGACCCGTCGTTCGCGGACCTGGCCCGGGTGGTGCGCGCGCACGCGGCGCTGGCCGCCGTACGGGACGCGACGCTGCCCGGCGCGGACGGGGAGGCGGCCGCCGCGCCCTTCGCCTCCGGGCCCTGGCTGTTCAGCCACAACGGGGCGGTGGCGGGCTGGCCCGGCTCGGTCGCCGCGCTCGCGGCCAATCTGCCGCCCGCCGAGCTGCTCGCCCTGGAGGCCCGCAACGACTCGGCGCTCGTGTGGGCGCTAATCCTGCACCGGCTGCGGCGCGGCGACCCGCCGTCCGACGCGCTCGCCGGGGTGGTCCGCGACGTGGCGGAGGCCGCGCCCGCGTCGCGGCTGAACCTGCTGCTGACGGACGGTACGACCATCACCGCGACCGCGTGGGGCGACACCCTGTGGTACCTGGCCGGGCCGGGCCGCCGCACGGTCGTCGCCTCGGAGCCGTACGACGACGATCCGGGCTGGTGCGAGGTGCCGGACCGGACGGTGCTGACCGCCACGGCGGACGGCGTCACGGCCCGCCCCCCCCCCCCCCCCCCCTGCCTTCCTCCCCGCCGCCGAGCCGTTCGAGGAGTCCCCCGCGTGAGCCCGTTCCTGCTGACCCGCACCCTGCCCGACGGCACGACCGGCGCCGACCTGCGCGCCGACGTGCGCAGCGGCCTGACCCGCACGCCGAAGGAGCTGCCGCCGAAGTGGTTCTACGACGCGCGGGGCAGCGAGCTGTTCGAGGAGATCACCCGGCTGCCCGAGTACTACCCGACCCGCGCCGAACGGGAGATCCTCGCCGCGCGGGCGGCGGAGATCGCCGGGGCGACCGGGGCCCGCACCCTGGTGGAGCTGGGTTCCGGTTCGTCGGAGAAGACCCGGCACCTGCTGCGGGCGCTGCGGCCGGGCCTGGTGGACTACGTGCCGGTGGACGTCAGCGAGTCGGCGCTGACCGGCGCGGCCGGGGCGCTCACCGAGGAGCTGCCGGGGCTGCGGGTGCACGCCCTGGTCGCCGACTTCACCCGGGGTCTGGCCCTGCCGGGTACGCCGGGGCCCCGGCTCGTGGCGTTCCTGGGCGGCACGCTCGGCAATCTGCTGCCGCGTCAGCGGGCGGTGTTCCTGCGGTCGGTGAGGTCCCTGCTGGAACCGGGGGACGCGCTGCTGCTCGGCACGGACCTGGTGAAGGACGAGGCGACGCTGGTGGCCGCGTACGACGACGCGGCGGGGGTGACCGCGGAGTTCAACAAGAACGTCCTGGCGGTGCTGGCGCGGGAGCTGGGCGCGGACGTGGACCCGGACGACTTCCAGCACGTCGCCGTCTGGGACCCGGACAACGAATGGATCGAGATGCGGCTGCGGGCCCGCCGCGCCCTGACCGTGAAGATCCCGGAGCTGGGCCTCGCGGTGCCGTTCGCGGCGGGTGAGGAGATGCGGACGGAGGTGTCGGCGAAGTTCCGTCAGGAGGGTGTCGCGGCGGAGCTGGAGGCCGCCGGCATGGAGCTGTCGCGGTGGTGGACGGACGAGGCGGGGCGGTTCGCGCTGTCCCTGGCGACGGCCGTCTGACCGGGCGGGGCGCCGGGGACCGGTACCGGCCTGTACGGGGCGGGCCGGTGCGGGACCGTCGTGTACGGGATCGTCGCGCCCCTGGCCGTCGCGACCGGAATCGTCGTCGCCGGGCAGGTGGTCGCGGGGGTGGGCCCCGAGACCGCGGTCCGGGCGGCGCGGGCGAGGGCGCGGCGGTCGGGGTGCGCGCCGTGCGGGATCGGGGCGAGGAGCCGGATCTCGGCGGTGAGCCGCCCGGCCGCCGCGACCCGCCA
This sequence comes from Streptomyces thermolilacinus SPC6, assembly GCF_000478605.2. Classification (GTDB taxonomy): domain Bacteria; phylum Actinomycetota; class Actinomycetes; order Streptomycetales; family Streptomycetaceae; genus Streptomyces; species Streptomyces thermolilacinus. The sequence goes on from NZ_ASHX02000001.1 coordinate 383,056, forward strand.
CAGCGACACGGCCAGCGGGTCGTCCCCGACGAACGCGGCGGGGCCCACGGGCCGGTAGGTGATCCGTACGGGCTGGACGGCGGCGCCCGCGTCGAGCGCGGCCTGGAAGGCGGCCGGACGGAACCTGCCGTGCGCGCGGCCGCACCAGGTGGAGCCCTCCGGGAAGACGACGACGCGGTGTCCGGCGGCCAGGGCGCGGGCGAGGCCGCGGACCGCGCCGGGCAGGGCGCGCAGGCGGTCCCGGTCGAGGAAGAGGGTCCCGCCGAGGGCGGCGAGCGGGCCGAGCAGCGGCCAGTGGCGCACCTCCCGCTTGGCGACCATCCGGCCGGGCAGGACCGCCGCGACGAGGACCACGTCCAGCCAGGACACGTGGTTGGCGACGACGAGGAGCGGTCCGGGGGGCGGCGGGGCGCCGGTGACGCGCGCCCGGACGCCGAAGGCCCGCAGGACGGTACGGCACCACACGCGGGTCAGCCGGTGGCGGGCGGCCGGGCGGAGCGGGGCGGTCAGCGGGGCGAGGGCCAGCCCGGCGAGTACGGCGGTGAGCCCGGCGGCCACGCGCAGGGCGGCCAGGAGCGGCCCTGCCGCCGGGCCCGCGGGGGTCGCGCACCGCTCGGGCACGCAGGGCGCGGTCGGCAGCCAGGCGCTCATCACTCCCCGCCGAGCGACAGGAAGTGCCGCAGGTAGCGGGGGTTGGTGCGGCGCAGCGACAGCAGGACGTACAGGTCGGCGACGCCGAAGTCCGGGTCGTGGGCGGGGGCGCCGCACACCCAGGCGCCGAGGCGGAGGTAGCCGCGCAGCAGCGGCGGGAGTTCGGTGCGGCCCGCCGGGCGGGTGACGCCCTCGGGGGACCACAGGCGGTGCGGGGTGACCCAGTACTCCTCGGGGGCGAGGTGCTTGGCCTTGACGGTGTCCCAGGTGGCGGCGGCGAGGGCGCCGCCGTCGGAGAGCGGCAGGGAGCAGCACCCGGCGAGCCAGTTGTGGCCGGTGCGGGCCATGTAGCGGGCGATGCCGGACCAGATGAGGGAGATGACGGCGCCGTTGCGGTGCGCGGGGTGCACGCAGGAGCGGCCGAGCTCCACGAGGTCGTCGCGCAGCGGCGCGAGGCGGGCGAGGTCGAACTCGCCGTCCGAGTAGAGACGCCCGGCTATGCGGGCCCGCTCGGGCGGGAGGAGGCGGTAGGTGCCGACGACCTCGCCGGTGGCCTCGTCCCGTACGAGGAGGTGGTCGCAGTACGCGTCGAAGGCGTCGCTGTCGAGACCGGGCTCCGGACCGTCGAGGCGGGCGCCCAGCTCCCCCGCGAAGACGAGGTGCCGCAGGCGTTGCGCTGCCCGCACGTCGTCCTGCTCGCGGGCGAGGGAGACCCGGTAGCGGGGCGCGGGCGCCTGGGCGGGCGGGGCGGAGGTGACCGGGGCCGGGGTCGTCATGGTCATGGAGGCTCCTTGGCCGGGCGGCGCGGGCGGCCGCGGGGGTGCGGTGGCCCGTACCCCTACTTGTGCCGTCGCCGCCTGGCTTGGACGTGACCGCCCGGCGGAGCGGGGATGTGCGGCGGCTGAATGACCGGTTCGCCCCCGCCGGAGCCGTCAGCCCGCGAGGGCCTCGGTGATGCTCTGGGAGGCGCGGCGGGCGGCCTTCTCGGGGTCCTCGCCGCGCAGGACGGCCGTCATGTACGGCTTGATGGGGTTGTTCGCCTCCACGTCGGCCCACTTCGGGGAGTTGGGGGTGGCGCGGCCGCGCGCGGCTCCGGCGGCCATGGCGGCGGTGGCCTCCTCGCCCTCGACGACCGAGGCGAGGGAGATCTTGTTGGGCACGTGCTTCATGGTGCGGGCGAAGTCGGTCTGCCACTCCTTCCCGGCGAGCGCGGTCACCACGTCGATGGCGGCGGCGCGTTCGCCCGCGTTCACGGGGACGACCAGGTCGGAGCCGCCGGTGAACACGGCACCCGGCTTGTCGGCGGTCTTGCCGGGGATGGGGAAGAAGCCGAGGCGGGAGCCGAGCGCGGGGTTGTGCTGCTGGATGGCGGCGGCCGCGCTGGGCGTGGCGATGATCTGGGCGATGTCGCCCTTGGCGAACACCTCGGCCTGCGGCGGGTTCTCCTCGTCGGCGTCCTTCGGACCGTCGCCGAGGGACTGGAGGGTCTTGTAGAACTTCATGCCCTTGACGGCCTGGGGGCTGTCGAGCGCGCCGGTCCACTCGCCGTTCCTCTCGACGGCGAGTTCGCCGCCCTCGTCCCAGATGAACCCGGAGAGGGTGTACCAGTCCTGTCCTGCGAGGTAGATGCCCTGGGCTCCGGTCTCGTTGATCTTCTCGGTGTCCTTCAGCCACTGCTCGCGGGTCTTCGGCGGCTCGTCGATCCCGGCCTGCCGGAACAGGTCCTTGCGGTAGATGACGACCCGGTTGGCGGCGTACCAGGGGATGCCGAACTGGCTGCCGTCGATGCTGCCGGGCTGCGCCAGGCCGGGTATCCAGTCCTCGCGGCCGAGGTCGCGCACGGACTCCAGAGTCAGGTCGTACAGGAGGTCGGTCTCGGCGTACTGGGCGACCTGGGTGTTGCCGACCTCGATGACGTCCGGGGCGTCCTCGCTCGCCAGGGCGGCGCTGACCTTCTTGCCGATGCCGGTCCACTCCTGGATGACGATGTCCAGCCGGGTGCCGGGGTGCTCGTTCTCGTACGCGGTGGTGAACCGCTTCAGGAACTCGTCGGACGCGCTGCCCTTCATCAGCCAGACCGTGACGGTCCGCGTGCCGCCGTCCTGGCCGGGGACGAGACCGCAGCCGGCCAGGGCGAGGCTGGAAACGAGCGCGGTGGAACAGGCCAGCGGGCGCTTCTTCACGTAGGTCACCTTTTGCTTGTGGTGCAGGGAGGACGGACCCGACGTGGGGGGAGCGAACGTGTTCGCACGGGCGATGGCTGGATTTTGGTATGTACCAATGGGTCGGTCAAGTCCGTGTGCGCTCCGCCTCGCGGTCCCGGGCGGGCTGGGGCACCGTGGAAGGGGCGCGCCAGCGGGCGCGCGCGCACCACGGCGAGGAGGAGTCCGCCATGTCACACCACACGTATCGCGTCACGGAGATCGTGGGTACCTCGCACACGGGCGTGGACGAGGCGATCCGCAACGGGATCGCGCGGGCCGCGCAGACGCTGCACAACCTGGACTGGTTCGAGGTGACGCAGGTCCGGGGGCACCTGGAGGACGGCAAGGTGGCGCACTACCAGGTGGGGCTGAAGGTCGGCTTCCGGCTGGACGGCCCGGACGCGGGCGACGAGGCGTAGAGCCCGGCGCCGGGGCCCCCGAGGGAGGTGCCGGGCGGCGCGGCCGGGGCACGCGTGGCGGTCGGCGGCTGGGCGCCGGCCGCGCCGGGCGGGCCGCCGCACGGGAGGCGTCGGGCGCGGTCGGCTGCTCCGGGGCAGGGCCGGGCATGACCGGCGGTCCCCGAGTCCGACGTGGCCGGGCGGGGTCCGGCGTTCCGGCGCGGGGTCAGGAGTGGTCGGCGGTCTCGGCGTCGGCCTGGACGGTGAAGACCTGGTCGAGTCCGACCAGCCGCAGCACGCGCAGGGTGTGGGGCGGTACGGCGGCGAGGGCGATGTCCGCCCCGGCGTCGAGGGCGTGGCCGCGGGCGGCGATCATCGCGGTGATGCCGCTGGAGTCGCAGAACTCCATGCCGCGCAGGTCGAGTACGAGTCGCTGCCCCGGGCGCAGGGTGACGCCGGCGACCAGGGCGCGCAGCTCCGGGGCGCTGGTGTAGTCGAGTTCGCCGGAGACGGCCAGTACGGGACCGGTCGCGGTGTCGTGTGTGGTGATCCTCAGCTGGCTCATCGTCAGTTCGTCGTGCGGGAGCCGGTGGCCGCGACCCCGAGGGCGAGCAGTGCGGTGTCGTCGTCCAGGCCGTGGCCGAAACCGTCCAGCACATCGGTCAGTGCCTTGACGACGGCGTGCGGCGGTTCGCCGGCATGGTCGAGGGCGAAGGCGAGCAGGCCCTCGTCCCCGTACCGGTCGACGCGTCCCTCACCGGTGCGGGCCTCGGTGAGGCCGTCAGTGTAGAGCAGGAGCGTATCGCCGGGTTCCAGCACGGTCGTGGCGGTGGTGAAGGGCGCGGACGGCAGCACGCCCACCAGGAGCCCGCCTGGGGTCGGCAGAAAGCCTGCCGTGCCGTCGGCCCGCAGCACCACGGCGGGCGGGTGGCCGCCTGAGGCGAGACGGACGGCGATCCTCCCGGGCTCGGGGCCGGGTTCGAGCGTGCCGAAGATCGCGGTGCAGTAGCGCGGGTCGCCGCTGCCGGCGTACCGCTCGTGTAGCACCTGGTTCAGGGTCGTCAGGGCGGCGACCGGGTCGCGGTCGTGCAGCGCCGCGGCGCGCAGGGTGTAGCGGGTCAGCGAGGTGACGGCGGCGGCCTGGGGGCCCTTGCCGCAGACGTCGCCCAGGAAGAAGGCGAAGCGCTGTCCGCCGAGAGGGAAGACGTCGTAGAAGTCGCCGCCCAGCCGCTCGGGCGACGCGGTGTGGTAGTAGGCGGCCGTCTCCATGCCCGGCACCGGCGGAAGCATGTCGGGCAGCAACGACTGCTGCAGCACGGTCAGGGCCTCCTGCAGGCGGGCGCGGTCGGCCTCAGCCTGCTTCCGCGCCTGTTCGGCGACCTGCTTGCGGCGCAGGAGCTCCTCCTCGTAGGCGCGGCGGTCGCGGGCGTCGAAGAGGGTGGTGCGGATGAGCAGCGGCTGACCGGTCGCCCCGTACTTGACGACGGAGGAGACCATCACGGGGATCCGCTCGCCGTCGGTCCGTTTGACGTCCATGGCTATGCCGCTGACCTCGCCCTGCATCCGCAGCAGCGGCGCGTAGTGGGTCTCGTGGTACAGCTTGCCCCCGACGGTCAGCAGGTCGCTGAAGCGCATCCGCCCCACCACCGTCTTCCGGTCGAGGCCGAGCCAGTCGAGCAGCGTGGTGTTGATCTTCGCGATGGTGCCGTCCATCAGGGTGGACAGGTAGCCGCAGGGGGCGCTCTCGTACAGATCCTCGGCGCTGTCCTCCAGCAGGGCCGTGAAGGCCGCCGCGTCGGCGCCCCCGCCGGCCTCGGCGTTACCAGGCTCCGGCTCGCGGTCCGTGCGGCACATCACCGCAGGCCTGCGAGGAAGGCGGTGATGGCCTCATTGGTGGCCGCGGGGGCGGACAGGTGCGGGCAGTGCCCGGTGGCGTCGAGGGTCACCAGTGTGGAGCCGGGGACGGCCTGGTGGACGAAGGCACCGACCTCGCGCGGGGCGATGATGTCGTCGGAGCACTCCAGCACCAGTGTCGGGATGGTCACGGTCTTCAGGTCGTCACGGGAGTCCGACTGGAACGTGGTCCGGGCGAAGACGCGCGCCATGTCCGGATCGGTGGCGCAGAAGCTGTTCTTCAGCTCTTCGCCCAGCTCGGGCCGGTCCGGGTTGCCCATGATCAGCGGAGCCATCGCCGCCGACCAGCCGAGGTAGTTGAGGTCGAGCGACTCCAGCAGCTCGTCGATGTCCTCGGCGCTGAACCCGCCCCGGTAGCCCTCGTCGTCGATGTACCGGGGAGAGGGGGCGACCATGATCAGCGCGCCCAGCCGTTCCGGGGCCGCGCGGGCGGCGAGCACCCCGATCATCGCGCTCACGGAGTGGCCCACGAACACGGCGTCGCGCAGGTCGAGCGCCTCGCACACCTCGACCACGTCCCGCGCGTAGCCGTCCAGCGAGCAGTAGCGCTCCTCGGTGAACGCGGACGGTTCGGCGCGGCCCGAGCCCACGTAGTCGAACAGCACCACGCGGTAGTCGTCGGCCAGCGCGGGCACGGTCAGCCGCCACATGTTCTGGTCGCAGCCGAAGCCGTGGGCCAGGACGACCGCACGCCCGTTCGGGTTCCCGGTGACGGTCACGTTGTTCCTGCGCACGATGTCCATACCAATCAGTCTCTCAGACGCCGCGCGTGCCCGGCGCGATCCTGATCACCCCGCCCGATTCCCCCTGTCCGGCGCCACGGGCCCGTACGGGCACGCACCGGACCCGTCAGGTGCGGCCCTCCTTCTCCTGCGCCCGGTGGAGCGCCCGCGAGCCGAGCGCCCAGTCGGCCCGTACGACGTGGAACCCGGCCGTCTCGGCCGCCTCGCACACCAGCTCGTCGTCGTCCACCAGCATGCGCACCTCGCGGCCGCGGCCGATCCTGCGCAGCACCTCCAGCTTGGTGACCCGGGCCGGGCGCCGGTCGTCGTCGCGGCGCATGTGCAGGCGGCCCTCGGGCAGACCGTGCCGGGCGAGCCAGTCGAGGCTGTCCTGCCGGCAGCGCTCCGGGCGCCCGGTCAGGTAACGGATCTCACACTGCCGCGCCGCCTCCAGGCACAGGGCGACGCCCGGCGGGAGCGGCGGGTCCTGTGGCGCGGCGTCGAAGAAGGCGTCCCAGTCGCGGGGGGCGCGCTCCAAAAAGTGCTGCCGGTGCCGCGCGTCGGAGAGGGTGTTGTCCAGGTCGAACACGGCCAGGGGCCTGCGGTTGGTCGTCACCTCGCCAGCGTAGGGAATCGGGCGGGGCGGGACGCGTTGTACGGGGTGTGACTCCTTCTCCCGTCGCCCCGCTGCCGCTGCGCCTGTCCGTGCTCGACCGCTCCCGGATCCGGGAGGGCGGTGACGCCGCCGGGGCCCTGCGCGACACGGTGGGGCTGGCGCGGGACGCGGAGGCGTGGGGCTTCCACCGGTTCTGGGTGTCCGAGCACCACGGGGTGCCCGGCGTGGCCGGGTCGGCGCCCACGGTGCTGGCGGCGGCCGTCGCCGGGGCGACCTCGTCCATCCGGGTGGGGACCGGCGGGGTGATGCTGCCCAACCATCGGCCGCTGGTGGTGGCGGAGCAGTTCGGGGTGCTGGAGGCGCTGTTCCCCGGCCGGATCGACATGGGTGTGGGCCGCTCGGTCGGGTTCACCGACGGGGTGCGGCGGGCGCTGGGGCACGGCAAGGAGGAAGCCGAGGACTTCGCCGAGCGCCTGAACGAGCTGCTGGGCTGGTTCCGGGGTACTCAGGGGGCGCATCCGGGGGTGCGGGCGCTGCCGTCGGAGGGGCTGCGCGTGCCGCCGTTCGTGCTGGCGACCGGCGCTGGGGCGGGGATCGCGGCGGCGGCCGGGCTGCCGCTGGTGATCGGCGACCTGAGCGGCCGGGCGAAGGTGCTGGAGGCGATCGACCAGTACCGCTCCGGCTTCCGCCCGTCCGTGTGGGCCGGGGAGCCGTATGTGGTGGTGGCGGGGACGGTCGCGGTGGCCGGAACGCAGGAGGAGGCGGCACGGCTGCTGGTGCCGGAGTCCTGGTCGATGGCGTACGCGCGGACGCACGGCACGTTCCCGCCGCTTCCCCCGGCCGAGGCGGTTGCGGACCGGCCGATGACGGCGCGGCAGCGGGAATTCTTCGAGGCGGGGCTGCGCGGGCACGTCCACGGGACGGAGGACCGGGTGCGGGCGGAGCTGGCGGAGGTCGCCGCGCTGACCGGCGCGGACGAGCTGCTGGTGACGACGAGCACATACGACCGCGCGGCCCTGCGCGACTCCTACCGGCGCCTCGCGCGCCTGGCGGGCCTGCGCCCGGCCGCGGGGCCCGCTCCGGCCGCTCGCGAGGCGTCGCGGGCCCGCGACCGGGCGGCCGGATAGGGCACCGCGCCGCAGGCCGCCCGCGGGCCCGCCCGGCCCGGCAAAGCCGGGATCGCCGCTGTTCAGCCCTTGTGGCGCCGGGTGGCCCGCAGCCACTCCTTGTTCATGGCCGAGATCGACGGCAGCGGGATGCCCTTGGGGCAGGCCGTGGCGCACTCGCCGGTCAGGGTGCAGCCGCCGAAGCCCTCCTCGTCCATCCGCGCCACCATGTCCAGCACCCGGCTCTCCCGCTCGGGCGCGCCCTGCGGCAGGACGTTCAGGTGGTTGACCTTCGCGGAGGTGAACAGCATGGCCGAGCCGTTGGGGCAGGCCGCGACGCAGGCGCCGCAGCCGATGCACTCGGCGTGCTCGAAGGCGTAGTCCGCGTCGGCCTTGGGCACGGGCGTGGCGTGCGCCTCGGGGGCGGAGCCGGTGGGCGCGCTGACGTACCCGCCGGCCTGGATGATCCGGTCGAACGCCGACCTGTCCACGACGAGGTCCTTCACCACCGGGAAGGCCGCCGCCCGCCACGGCTCGACGTCGATCGTGTCGCCGTCCTTGAAGGACCGCATGTGGAGCTGGCAGGTGGTGGTGCGCTCGGGGCCGTGGGCGTCGCCGTTGATGACGAGGCTGCACGCCCCGCAGATGCCCTCGCGGCAGTCGTGGTCGAAGGCGACGGGCTCCTCGCCGCGCAGGATCAGCTCCTCGTTGAGCGTGTCGAGCATCTCCAGGAACGACATGTCCGGGGAGATGCCGTCGACCTCGTACGTGGCCATGGTGCCGGGGGCGTCGGCGTTCTTCTGGCGCCAGACGCGCAGGGTGAGCCTCATGCGTAGCTCCGCTGGGTGGGGTGGACGTACTCGAAGACGAGGTCCTCCTTGTGGAGGACGGGCGCGGTGCCGGTGCCGGAGAACTCCCAGGCGGCGGCGTACGAGAACTCCTCGTCCCTGCGGGCGGCCTCGCCGTCCGGGGTCTGGGACTCCTCGCGGAAGTGGCCGCCGCAGGACTCGGTGCGGTGCAGGGCGTCCAGGCACATCAGCTCGGCCAGTTCCAGGTAGTCGACGATCCGGTTGGCCTTCTCCAGCGACTGGTTCAGCTCCTCGCCGCTGCCGGGCACCCTCACGCGCCGCCAGAACTCCTCGCGGATCCGCGGGATGCGTTCGAGGGCCTCGCGCAGGCCCCGCTCGTTGCGGGCCATGCCGCAGTGGTCCCACATCAGTTCGCCCAGCTCCCGGTGGAAGGAGTCCGGGGTGCGGTCGCCGTCGACGGCGAGCAGCAGCCGCAGCCGGTCCTCGGTGTCCGCGACCGCTTCGGCGACCGCCGGGTGCTCGTCGGTGACGGGCGGCAGGCCGGGGACGCGGGCCAGGTAGTCGTTGATGGTGGACGGCAGGACGAAGTAGCCGTCCGCGAGGCCCTGCATCAGTGCGGAGGCACCGAGCCGGTTGGCGCCGTGGTCGGAGAAGTTCGCCTCACCGATCGCGAACAGGCCCGGAACGGTGGTCTGGAGGTCGTAGTCGACCCACAGGCCGCCCATCGTGTAATGCACGGCCGGATAGATCCGCATGGGGACCTCGTACGGGTTCTCGGCGGTGATCCGCTCGTACATGTCGAAGAGGTTGCCGTACTTCTCCTCGACCTTCTCGCGGCCCATGCGGCGGATGGCGTCGGCGAAGTCCAGGTAGACGCCCTGGCCGCCGGGGCCCACTCCCCTGCCCTCGTCGCAGACGTTCTTCGCGGCGCGCGACGCGATGTCGCGGGGCACCAGGTTGCCGAACGACGGGTAGATCCGCTCCAGGTAGTAGTCCCGCTCGTCCTCGGGGATCTCGTTCGGCGGGCGGGTGTCGCCCTTCGCCTTCGGGACCCAGATGCGGCCGTCGTTGCGCAGCGACTCGCTCATCAGGGTCAGCTTCGACTGGTGGTCGCCGGTGCGCGGGATGCACGTGGGGTGGATCTGGGTGAAGCAGGGGTTGGCGAAGTACGCGCCGCGGCGGTGGGCCCGCCAGATCGCGGTCGCGTTGGAGTTCATGGCGTTGGTCGACAGGTAGAAGACGTTGCCGTATCCGCCGGTCGCCAGGACCACCGCGTCCGCGAAGTGGGTGCTGATCTCGCCGGTGATCAGGTCGCGGGCGACGATGCCGCGGGCCCGCCCGTCCACGACAATCAGGTCGAGCATCTCGGTGCGCGGACGCATCTCGACGTTGCCCGCGGCGATCTGCCGGGACAGCGCCTGGTACGCGCCGAGCAGCAGCTGCTGGCCCGTCTGGCCGCGGGCGTAGAACGTGCGGGAGACCTGGACGCCGCCGAAGGAGCGGGTGTCGAGGAGGCCGCCGTACTCACGGGCGAAGGGGACGCCCTGGGCGACGCACTGGTCGATGATCTGGACGGAGATCTGCGCCAGGCGGTGGACGTTGGACTCGCGGGCGCGGAAGTCGCCGCCCTTGACCGTGTCGTAGAAGAGGCGGTGGACCGAGTCGCCGTCGTTGCGGTAGTTCTTGGCGGCGTTGATGCCGCCCTGCGCGGCGATGGAGTGGGCGCGGCGCGGGGAGTCCTGGTAGCAGAACTGGACGACGTGGTAGCCCTGTTCGGCGAGGGTCGCCCCGGCGGAGCCGCCGGCGAGGCCGGTGCCGACGACGATGACGGTGTGCTTGCGGCGGTTGGCGGGGTTGACGAGCTTCGCCTCGAAGCGGCGGGTGTCCCAGCGCTCGGCGATGCGCCCCTTCGGGGCCTTGGTGTCGGCGATGGGCTCGCCGGTCGTGTACGCGGTGTAGGCGCTCATGTCAGCTGACGACTCCGGTCATGACGGCGACGGGTACGGAGACGAAGCCCGCCGTGAGGACGAGGGCGAGCGTGTTGGCGATGGCCTTCAGGGCGCGGTCGCGGCGGGCGCTGCCCGCGCCGAGGGTCTGCGCGGCGCTCCAGAAGCCGTGCCGGATGTGCAGGCCGACGGCGAGCATGGCGACGAGGTAGATGACGTTTCCGTACCAGGTGGAGAAGGTGGCGACGACGTTCTCGTACGGGTGGCCCGGCTGGGCGTTCTCGTTGACGGTGAGCGTCGTCAGGTCGAGCAGGTGCCACACGACGAACAGGGCGATGATCACGCCGCCCCAGCGCATGGTGCGGGTGGCATAGCTCGCCCGGCGCCGCTTGTGGACGTACCGGACGGGGCGGGCCTTCCGGTCGAGCCGGGTGAGCTGGTACGCCGACACGCCGTGGGCGACCACGGCGGCGAGGAGCACCACCCGGACGAGCCACAGCGCCCACCCGTGGTGGAGGACCGGGGCGCCCATGGTGCGCAGCCAGTGGCCGTACGCGTTGAACTCGTCGGGGCCGAAGAAGACCTTGAGGTTGCCCATGACGTGGGCGACCAGATAGCCGAGGAGGATCAGGCCGCTGACGGCCATGACCGCCTTCTTGCCGACGGTCGATCCGAGGAAGGTGCGCCGGGGAGGGCGCGAGGGGGAGGGTTTCCGCTCCGTCCCCGAGGGGTGCGTCCGCGATGCCAGAGCCATGGGACCGACGCTAGGGCCGAAGGGCCTGAGAGGTCCAAGACATGGCCGGGCTGATCTTCATAGGCGACGTCTATCATTCCCGCTTATGCTGGCCTTATGCAGTTCCAGCAGCTCGTGTACTTCGTCGCCGTCGCCGAGACGCGGCACTTCACCCGCGCCGCCGAGCGCGTCCATGTCTCCCAGCCGTCGCTGTCGCAGCAGATCCGGGCGCTGGAGAAGGAGCTGGGGGCGGAGCTGTTCAGCCGGGCGCGCGGCAACATCGCGCTGACGGACGCCGGGGAGGCGCTGCTGCCACTGGCCCGGCGCATCCTCGCCGACGCGGACACTGCCCGGCACGAGGTGCAGGAGCTGGCCCAGCTGCGGCGCGGGCGGGTGCGGCTGGGCGCGACGCCGAGCCTGTGCACGGGCCTGCTGCCCGAGGTGCTGCGGGCGTTCCACGACCTGTACCCGGGGATCAGGCTGTTCATCGAGGAGGGCGGCTCCCACGACCTCGTGCGGGGCCTGGCGCGCGGGGCGCTGGACCTGGCCCTGGTGGTGCTGCCGCTGCCGTCGCCGTCGCCCGCGCTGACGACGGTGGAGCTGCTCCAGGAGGACCTGGTCGTCGTGTCGTCGGCGGCCGACCCGGCGCCGCGCCGGCCGGTGCGGATCGCGGACCTCCAGGGGCGGCCGATGGTGATGTTCCGGCACGGGTACGACCTGCGGGAGCTGACGGTCGCGGCGTGCCGGGCGGAGGGGTTCGAGCCGTCGTTCTCGGTGGAGGGCGGCGAGATGGACGCCGTGCTCGGCTTCGTGCGGGCCGGTCTGGGCGTGGCGGTCGTGCCGAGCATGGTGGCGGCGCGGGCGGGACGGGACGTGCGGGTCACCGCGCTCGCCCCGCCGGGGCTGCGGCGGACCATCGCGCTGGCGCACCGCAGCGACGTGGCGCCGCCGCGCGCGGCCAGGGAGCTCCAGCGGGTGCTGCTGCGCTCGACGGTGGGCGGCTGACCGTACGGCCGGGGCGCGCCGAGCTGGGCCGAGCCGCGCCGTGCGGAGCCGGGGGCCGCCGGGCCGGGCCGCGTTCGCCCGGGAGCGGGCGCGCGGGGCCGTACCGTCTCGTGCGACGGCGGGTGCGGCCGGAGCCGTACCGCGTGGCCCGGGACCGTGCGCGACAGTCGCGTGAGGGCGTGCGCGATGGCGCCCGGGGGCGTACCCGGCAGGCACCTGGGGCCGTACGTCGGGGGCGCGGCCGGGCAGGGCCGCACCGGGGCGTCGGCTACACCGCGTCGGCGAGGAGCAGGGAGTGGATGCGGTCCGGGGCGCCGGGACGGGCGTAGTACCAGCCCTGGGCCGTGTCGCAGCCGATGGCGCGCAGCTGTTCGGCCTGCGCGGCGGTCTCCACGCCCTCGACCGTGACGGCGAGTTCGAGGCTGTGCGCGAGCGAGACGATGCCCTCCACGATCTTCATGTCCACCGGGTCCGCCGGGTGCTGCTGCATGCCGCGGGTGAAGGAGCGGTCGAGCTTCAGGACGCTCACCGGGAGGCGGCGCAGGTTGGCGAGGTTCGAGTAGCCCGTGCCGAAGTCGTCGAGCGCGATGTCCACGCCCATCTCGGAGAGTTGCCGCAGCGGTTTGAGCAGGTCCTCGTCGGCGCCGATCAGCGCGGACTCCGTGACCTCCAGGCACAGGGCGCCCGGGGCGAGGCCGGAGCGGTCCAGCACGTCCGTGATGTCGGCGACCAGGCCGGGGTGGTGGAGCTGGGTGGGCGACAGGTTGACGTTGATGCGCAGGGGGCCGCCGTCGGCGTGGCGATGCTTCCAGAACCTGGCCTGCCGTACCGCCTCCTCCAGGACCCAGCGGCCCAGCGGCACGATGAGGCCGGTGTGCTCGGCGAGCGGGATGAACCGGTCGGGGCCGAGCACGCCGTGCTGCGGGTGGCACCAGCGGACCAGGGCCTCCGCGCCGTGCACGGTGCCGTCGCCGAGGTGGACGAGCGGCTGGTATTCGATGAAGAACTCGCCCCGGTCCAGGGCGGCGGGCAGCGCGGTGGTCAGGCCGTGCCGGGTGATGGCGCGGGCGTCGGCCTCCGGGTCGGCCCTCTCGTACCGGTTGCCGCCCGCGGACTTGGCCCGGTACATGGTGATGTCCGCGCTGCGCAGCACGTCCGCCGGGCCGCGTTCGCCCGCGCGGCCCTCCACGATGCCGATGCTGCCCCGTACGGTGATCTCCCGCCCGTCGAGGCTGATCGGTGTGGAAAGGGCGGCCAGGATGCGGCCCGCGAGCTCCTCGGTGTCCCGCTCGGTGACGTCGGGCCCCGTGGTGAGCGCCACGAACTCGTCGCCGCCGAGCCGGGCGACCATCTCGCCGGGCGCGGTCGCGCAGGACTGGAGCCGGTCGGCGACCTCGACGAGGAGGCGGTCCCCCGCGGCGTGGCCGAGGCTGTCGTTGATGGCCTTGAAGCCGTCGAGGTCGAGGTAGCAGAGGCCGAAGCGGGTGTCCTCGCCCGCCGCGAGGGCCTTCTCCAGGCGTTCGGAGAACAGACTGCGGTTGGGCAGCCCGGTCAGCGCGTCGTGGGTGGCCTCGTAGCGCAGGCGCAGGTTGAGCAGCCGCCGCTCGGTCGTGTCCTCCATGAGGGCGAGCTGGTACTGGGGGCGGCCCTCGGGGTCGCGGAGGAGGGAGACCGTCAGGTTGGTCCACAGGACGGTGCCGTCGGAGCGGTAGAACGGCTTCTCGACGCGGAAGTGGTCGCGTTCGCCGCGCACCAGCTCCCCGTACAGCTTCCACACGTGCGGGGCGTCCTCGGGGTGGCCCCACTCGGTGACCTTGCGGCCCCGGACGATCTGCTCCAGGCCGCCGAACATGCGGGTGAGGGCGCCGTTGACGTCGAGGACGTTGCCCTCCAGGTCGGCGATGCCGATGCCGATGGCCGCGTCCTCGAAGACGGCGCGGAAGCGGGCCTCCGTGGCGTGCAGGGCCTGTTCGGCGAAGGCGCGGGCGGCGAGCGCGGACCGGGCGATCGCCTCCTGCTCGCTGAGGGTCCGCTCGCGCAGCGCCCGCGCGAACCCGGCGGCCAGGGCGTGCTGGAGGCGGGCGCAGCGGGCCCGCAGGTCGTCGGCGGGCGTGTCGGCTCCGGTGCCGCAGTACAGCACCAGATACGAGTCCACGACGCCGAGCGTACGGCTCAGGGCGTCCGGGTCCGTGCAGTGGGCGGCGATCAGGGCGGCGCCGACGGCCTGCGCGGGCGCCACGTCGAAGGGCCGGGCGCGCAGGGCGGTGCTCAGCGTCCGGGCGAGCGGCAGCAGGTGCTGTTCGAACTCGGTGCGGGTCATCGACGTGGCGGTGACCGGGAAGATGGCCCGGCTCCATATCGTCGCGAACCGCTGGAGTCTGTCCTCCAGGCCGTCCGGTTCCACACGGGAACCCGACGCCTGCGCCGACGTGCTCACCCCTTGCGCCCCACCCCGGCGAAGCCCGAGAAGGCGTAGGGGTCCTCCTGCTCGGGCGGGGTGTCGGGCCGCCAGTGCGGCATCGACACGAGGCCGGGTTCGACCATCTCGCAGCCCTCGAAGAAGCGGGCGACCTCCTCGCGGGAGCGCATCACCAGCGGGCTGCGGATGTCGCGGTACACGCCGACCGTGCCGCCCGCCTGCTCCTGCGGCACGGGGATGCCGTCGAAGGAGGCGTGGGTGACGATGATGAGGCTGCCCGGGGCGAGGGCGTCGCGGAGCTCGGCGACCGCCTCGTAGGGCCGGTCGGTGTCCTCCAGGAAGTGCAGGACGGCGACGAGGAGCAGCGCCACGGGCCGGTCCAGGTCGAGGAGGCGGGCCACCTCGGGGCTGTGCAGGATGTCGTGGGGCTTGCGGAGGTCGGCGGCGGCGATGTCGGCGCGGTCGTTGCCCTCCAGCACGGCCTTGCTGTGGGCGACGGCGACCGGGTCGTGGTCCACGTACACGACGCGCGCCTCGGGGTCGGCCTGCTGGGCGACCTCGTGGACGTTGCCGAACGTCGGTATGCCGGAGCCGATGTCGAGGAACTGCGTGACGCCCTCCCCGGCGGCGTGGCGGACGGCGCGGCGCATGAACGCCCGGTTCGCCTGCATGATCTTGGGCAGGCCCGGCAGGAACTCCATGGCCCTGCGGGCCGCTTCGCGGTCGACCTCGAAGTTGTGGGAGCCGCCCAGGTAGTAGTCGTAGATGCGGGACACGCTCGGCACCGACAGGTCGATGCCCGGCGGGGCCCAGGCGGGACGGTCCATCGAATCTCCAACAGTCGCCACGGTGTTCGGCCTTGAAGCGGGCCGGTGTTCGAGCCGAGGCTACTGATCGCCCGCCGGGAGGGCGAGGGGAAACGGAAAAATCCGGTCCGTTCTTCGTCACAGGCCACCGGCACGTGCGCGTACGGAAGGGCGGCCCGCCGGTCCCCGAGGGAAGGGACGGGCGGGCCGCCGACCGGGCCGGAGTCGCGCGTGGGGGACTCTACTTGGGCGCTCCGACCAGCTTTCCGTCGGGCGAGACGGCGTACCAGGTGCCGCCCACGCCCTGACCGTTGGTGTCGCCGGGCTTCTTGTCACCGGCGAAGGTGTAGAGGGGCCAGCAGTCGATGGTCTGCTGCTCCTTGCCGTCGGGCCGCTCGAAGGTCACATAGCCCTTGGTGGTGATGCCCTCGGTGTCGTTCTTGGCGACGGGTGCGACGATGGGCCACTTCTTGAGGCAGTCGCCGGTGCAGGCGGTCCTCATGGGCCAGGCGGAGTCCTTGGTGAAGCGGTAGACGGTCCTGCCCTGGGCGTCCACGACGATCTCGCCGAGCTCGGGGTCCTTGCGGACGGACAGTCCGGCGCGGTCGGCGGGCGCCGCCTCCGCGCCGCCGCCCGTCTCCTCGCCGGCCTCGTCGCCGCCCTCTGCCGCCCCGGAGCCGGAGCCCGCGGGGACGGGGGCGTCGGCGCTCTTGCCGGGCTGGGCCTTCCTGCCGTCGGGGGCCGCCGCGAACCAGGTGCCGCCGACGCCCTGGCCCTTGGCCTCGCCGGTCCTGGTGTCCTTCGCGTACCGGTACATCGGCCAGCCGTCCACGGTGAGCTGCTTGGTGCCGTCGGGGCGGGTGAGGACCCCGAGGAGGGCGGGATCGACCCCGGCCGGGGCCTTGGCGCCGTCGGCGGTGACGACGGGCCAGGTCTTGGCGCAGTCGCCCTCGCAGGCGGACTCGGGCGGGTTGGGCGTGTCCTTGTCGAAGCGGTAGAGGGTGCGCCCCTCGGCGTCCATGAGCACGTCCCCGAACTCGCTGCCCTTCCATACGCCGAGCTGCCCGGCGGCCGAGGTGGGGGCCGTCCCGCCGGACGAAGCCCCGGCGTCGGAGCCGTAGCCGCCGCCGTATCCGCCGCCGTTGCCGTAACCGCCCTGGCCCGGGGCCCCGGCGGGGGCGGCGGCGCCCACGGACTGGCCGCCGATGCGGTCACCCTGATCCTGTCCGCAGGCGGTCAGCGTCAGCAGGGCCGCCACCGCGGTCGCGGCGAGCGCGGTGTTGCGCCGGTTCCTCATCTCGACTCCCGTCGTCTTGCCGTTCTTCGTGGCGCCCGCGGTGCGCCGTTTCATGGCCTTAGGTACGGCGGAGGGGGCGGGAGTGTTCATCCCGTCGGGAAAGCCGGTGAAGTCCTGCCAAGGGCCGGGGAGTTCCGAACGGTACGTGGACGGGACCAGACGTTCGAGAAGTCCCCCCATCGGGGGAACGACCGCGCTGTGCGGGGCGACGCGTCGTTGATCAGATCATGTTCCTCGGCGTGTACGGACCCCTGGCCGCACGGGTGTTGGCGAGCGCGGCGCTCGTGTGCCCGCTCGTGCTCACTCCCGCCCTCTCGCCCCCGGCGGCGGCGCACAGCTGCGCCCACGCGACGACCGGCCCCGGCGGCCGTCCCGGCACGGTGGTCGTCGTGGGCGGTCCGCGCTGCACCCCCTCCCCCACCCCTTCACCCTCCCCCTCCCCCTCTCCCTCCCCTTCCCCCACTCCTCCGCCGGTCCCCTCACCGACGCCTTCGCCTTCCGTGACACCGCCCCCCGGTGCGACGCCGCCTCCCACCCAGGCGCCGACGGAGTCCCCCGCTCCCCCGCGGGGCCCGGCACCGGCCCCGCCGTCCCCCGCGCCCGCACCGCCCGTGCCCCCGGTGACCCCGTCGGTACCGGTCCCCACCACACCCCCCGCGCCCGCTCCCGCGCCGCCCGCCCTGCCCGCGCCGCCCGCGCCCCGCCCGCCCGGCCCGTGGCAGTCGGCGGGGCCCTCTCCCCGGCCCCTTCCGCTGCCGGGCTACCGGAGCCTGCGGCGGCAACAGGCGGACAGCGGGCCGTCCATGGTGTCGCTGATCCTCCTGCTCACCGCGCCCGCCGTGTTCGCCGCGGCCGTCCTGCGCCCCCGCTCCCGCTGAGTCCCGTTCCACGCCCCCGCTCCCACTGAGACCGAGAGGGAAATCCCATGCCGCAATGGCTTGTCCTCACCCTGGCCATGGCCGCCGCATGCGCGGTCGTCCTCACCATCGCCGTCATCAACAACCGCCGCGTCGGCGAGGACGACGACCCGACCGAGACACCGGACGTCATGGAGTACATGACGATGATGATCGGTGTGGTCTACGCGATCGTCCTCGGCCTGGCCATCGCCGGTGTCTGGGAGGGCCGCAGCGCCGCCCAGGAGAGCGTCCGCCAGGAGGCGCAGGCCCTGCACGAGGTGGTGGCGCGCTCCGAGGTGTGGCCCGCCGACGTACGGCAGCGGATCACCGCCGATGTCGAGACGTACGTGCGGCACGTGGTCGGCCCCGAGTGGGAGGCCATGGCCGAGCAGGGCGAAGTCACCGCGCGGGGCGACACGCTGCTGCTCCAGGTGCGGCGCACGGTCGCCTCGTACCGGCCCGCCGACGAGCACGAGGCGCAGGCGTACCAGCCGCTGGTGGACCAGGTGGCGGCCGCCGACGACGCGCGCAGCCAGCGGGCGGACACGGCGGGCGCGACGATGCCCGGGGTCGTCTGGTTCGGGCTGATCACCGGGGCGCTGGTCGCGGTGGGCCTGATCTTCGCGCTCCAGATCCGGCGGACGTTCCGGGAACTGCTGCTCGCGGGCCTGTACAGCGCGCTCATCGCGTTCCTGCTGTTCCTGATCTGGGCGATCGACGCGCCGTTCGGGCGGGGGGTGTCGGCCACGACGGAGGCGTACCTGCACCACTTCCCGCATCTGCGCGACTGAGCCGACACGGAAGTGCGCCGTCCGGGTGAGCGAATGCCCCATTCGCCCGTCCGGGGTCGCGGGTGTGGTAGGGCGCTTCTAGCGTTCCGGACATAGAGGGTCATGTCACAGCTTTCGCGGAAGTCGTTTCCGCACTGCCCCTCGGGACCGGAGGACTCATTCCATGCGTGCGATAGGTGCCGCTTCCGCCGCTCTGCTCGGAGCGGCGGCTCTCGCCCTCACCGCTCCCCCCGCGGCAGCGGTGGACCCGTTTGCCGTCTCCCCCTCGACCGTCAACCCGGGCGGCCGCGTGACGCTGTCCGCGCCCGGCTGCTCGGGCACCGCGATGGCGTCGTCGGGCATCTTCGACACCGTGACCATCCCGGCGGGCGGTTCGGCCATGGCCACCGTCGACTGGGACGCCCGGCGGGGCGCGGTCTACACCGTGTCCTTCACCTGCGCCGGGGGCTCCCCCGGCACGGCACAGCTGACCATCGCGTCGGCGACGACCAGTTCGACATCGGTGCCGACCGTGACACGGACGGCCACCGTCACCACCACGCCCTCGGGCGTCCGCGGCGGTCTCGGCGGCAGCGTCGGCACCTGGGACGCCGGGGAGATCGCCGCGGGCGGCGCGCTGGTCGCCGCGGCGGCCGCGGGCACGGTGTTCGTGGTGCGCCGCAGGGCGGCGAGCCGCCGCCACTGAGTAGTCACATCCCCGTGGCGCACGCCCGTCGCCCCGAGTCCTGGCCTGGACTCGGGGCGACGGGCGTACACGGCCGACCGGGAGGTTCGGCCGGTCAGACCTTTCCGCCGCTCAGGCGGCGACGGCGGCTGACGAACACGGCGCCGCCGAGGGCCGCGGCGCCCACCATCGAGGCGCCGATGGTCATCTCGGTGGAGCTGGGCGCCATGGAGCCGCCCAGACCGCCGTCCGTTCCCTGGCCGCGGATGACGGTGAACGAGGCGGTGGCGACCTGCGAGCTGCCGGTGCACCTGACCGCGAGGTTGTAGCGGCCGGGAGTGGCGTGGTCGTAGATCCGGGGATCGGCGGCCGAGTTGCCCGAGGTGTTGACCGAGAGGGCCGTCTTCGGGAACGCGTTGGACGTCACGACGCCGCCGCGGGAGCAGCCCGTGACGCTCACCGCCAGGGCGCCGCCCTGGTGCACGTGGGTCGGGGAGACCGTGACGTTCGTCGGACCGTGGCCACCGTTGCCACCCGTGCCCGAGTGGTTGTCGCGGTCGGTGGCGCCGGCGATCGGTGCCGTGAACCCGATCACCGCGCAGGCGGTGGCGGCCACCGCGAGGGCGCGTGAAGCACGCATCGTTGAACCTCCAGCGGAAGACGCCCCCAAAGCGGTGCTCCGGGAAATCGACGGATGCGCCTTCCATGACGAACCCTCACCGGATGTTGCGATCTTCGCATTTCGGCAGTGCGCCACCCCGGTGAGCCGACACGCCCGGGCGAGGTCCACGGAACTGATGGATCCGCAGGTCACGGACCGTCAGCTGACTCCAGGGGATGACTCGGATGGGTCATCACCCGTCCGCCGCGCCACCACCCGTTCGCCGCTCTGTGATCGCCGTCCGCACGATCCGTGCTTACCGTGCCGGAAGAGGCCACGAAGGGAGAAGCATGGGCCTGGAGCGCAGAGGCGTCGGGGACCGAAGTGCCTGGGACGTGATCAGGGCACGCCAGCCGTGGGGTGCGCTGGCACTCGTCATGCTGACCGGCCTGGCCATGATGCGGAACGGGGTGGACGTGTCGTCCGGGCCGCCCCAGCCCGCCGGAGCGGTGTCGGCGCAGCAGGGGCGTACGGTCGCGGCGCCGAAGCCGTCGGCCGGGCTGCGCCCGCTGTCGTACGCGCCCGCGTCCCGGGTGCGGATCGAGTCGCTGAAGGTGGACGCGCCGGTCATCGACGTGGGCCTGGACAGCGAGGGCTGGATCAGCGCGCCCCCGCCGCAGGACCCGAACCTCGCCGGGTGGTACCAGAACGGCATCTCTCCCGGGCAGTCCGGCACGTCCGTCATCGTCGGGCACGTGGACAACGACTCGGGCCCGGCGGTCTTCTACTCGCTGGGCACGCTCAAGCCGGGCGCGAAGGTGGAGGTGACCCGGTACGACGGGCGGGTGGCCGTGTTCCAGGTGTACGGCGTCGAGGTGTACGCGAAGGACGACTTCCCCGGCGTACGCGTCTACGGGGACACCGGCCACCCCGAGCTGCGGGTCATCACCTGCGGCGGCGACTACTCGCGCGCGGGCGGCTACGACGGCAACGTGGTGGTCTTCGCCCGCATGGTCGCCACCCGCTGACCGCACCGGTACCACGGCGCCACTCGGCACCACCGGCCTCGCCGCGCCGGGCGCCCGGCCACTGCCCCGGACTACTCCGCCCCGGACTCCAGGTCCTCCACGAAGTAGCTGTCGTGCCGGGTGCGGAACCGCCTGAGCCCCTCGCCGCCGCGCTGCGCCATCTCCGCGACCCGCTCGAAGTACTCCTCGCGCGGGGCGCCCGGCGAGAAGAGCATGAGCATGGACGTGGGCTCGTCGGTCACGTTCCTGAAGGCGTGCAGGCCCCCGGCCGGGACGTACAGGAAGTCGCCCGCGCGGCCCGTGACCCACTTCTCGCCGTTGAACAGCTCCAGTTCGCCGGAGAGGACGTAGAAGGACTCCGACATCGTCTTGTGGAAGTGCGTCCTGGCGCCGGGGGACCGCGCGCCCAGCTCGACCTTGTACAGGCCGAACTCACCGCCGGTCGACTCCTGGGTGGCGAGGTAGTGGGTGGTGCCGCCGGGCGAGGAGATGTCCGGTGGGCTGTCGGCCCGGCGGAAGACCGCGCTCACCTCCCCCTTGTCGCCGTGGTAGCGGGCTTCCGGGTACTCCAGGTGCTCCGGGTACGACATGATGCGCTCCTCTGGGCGGGACTCCACCAGCATGATGGCGTCCGCGCCCGGAGGGGCGCGTCGGACGTGCGGATGATCGTGAGCCGGTCCGGGCCGAGGTCCGAAGACCCAGTACGGCAGGGCGGGCCCGGCAGTGGTCCCCCGGCTCGTCGCCCGGCAGCGGCCCCCGGCTCCTCGCCGGGGACCGGTCAGCGGCGGGGCACGGTGAGGTGGTACCCCTCGTCGAGCAGCCTGGGCAGGTAGGCGCGCAGGGCGCGCACGGTCTGCGAGCGGTCGCCGCCCGCGTCGTGGGAGAGCACGACGACGCCGGGAGCGGCCCCGGTCAGGACGCGGTCCACGATGGTGGCCGTGCCGGGCTCCTGCCAGTCGAGGGTGTCCACCGTCCAGGCCAGCGGCTCCATGCCGAGCTCGGCGCCGATCTCGAAGGAGAGCCGGTTCCAGGCGCCGTAGGGGGCGCGGTACCAGAGCGGGGCGGAGCCGAGCGTCCCCTCGATCACGTCGCTGGTCGAGCCGAGTTCGGCGCGGATGCGGGACGGCGGCAGCTTCGGGATCAGCGGGTGGGACCAGGAGTGGTTGCCCACCACGTGCCCGTCGTCGGCCATCTCCCGCAGCAGGTCCGGGTGGTGGACGGCCATCTCGCCGCAGACGAAGAACATGGCGCGCACCCCGTACTGGCGCAGGGTGCTCAGGATGGCCGGGGTGTAGCGGGGGTCGGGCCCGTCGTCGAAGCTGAGGACCATCGTGTTGCCCGCGCCCGAGACGCGCAGGAACGGCCGCTGCCGCACCGGCGGCAGGGCCCGCCGGAAGCGCGGCGGGGCGTACGAGGTCATGGGCTGGAGCCGGTACGGGGACGGGGCCATGGGCCGGCCGGCGGCGCCCGCGACGGGGCCGGCGGCGGGCGCCGGGGGGCGGGGCGCGCGCGGCGGTGCGGGGCGCGCGGGCGGGGCGGTGGTGGTGGTGCCGGGCGCGCCCGCCCGGTCGAGGCTGAACAGACCGACGGTGGTGGTGGCCCCGAGCGCGGCGGCGATGCGCAGCACCATCCGCCGCCCGGAAGGCATCTGGTCTTTTTTCATGACCAATGCTCCGCACGGGCGACGACGGGATCAGGTGTGCGACACCGGCCGGGCGGGGTGAAAGCACCCGTTGGGACGAGCGGCCCGGGGCCTCGTCTAGCGGGTGGCGCGGACGAGGCCCTGGGCCGCGGCGCCCCGGCTGAGGACGACGCTGGTGATGCGTTCCCGCACCGGGGCGAGGGCGGTGTCTCCGGAGGTGACGGCGGCGTTCAGGTCGATGACCCGGTTGGCGGCCGTGTCGAACCACTGCGGGACGAACTCGGCGCGGGTGACCTCCCAGCGGCCACCGGGGGTGCGGGGCGGGGCGAAGGTGAAGCGGCCGATGGTGCCCTCGTTGCCGCGCGGGTCGTGGGCGCCCGAGTGGTTGACCATGGCCCCGGCGATCTGGTCGCCCATGCCGTAGACGATCCAGGTGCCGTTGACCTTCTCGTACGCCTGGGGGACATGGGCGTGGGTGCCGAGGATGAGGTCGATGTCGGGGCGGCCGGCGGTGGTGGAGGCGGTGAGGGCGCGGCCGAGTTCGATCTGCTGCCGGTCGGGGGCGGTCTGCCACTCGGTGCCCCAGTGGAGGCTGACGACGACCACGTCGGCCCCGGCTTCGCGGGCGGCCCGCGCGTCGCTGAGGACGCGGCTCTCGTCGATGAGGTTGACCGACCAGGGCTGGTCCTCGGGGACGGGGATGCCGTTCGTCCCGTACGTGTAGGCGAGATGGGCGACGCGGGCCCCGCCGGCCTCCAGGAGGGTGGGCGTGTTGGCCTCCTCGGCGGTGCGGGCCGAGCCCGCGTGCCGGATGCCGACGCGGTCGAGGTGGTCGAGGGTGCGGCGGATGCCGTCGGGGCCCGCGTCGAGGGTGTGGTTGGAGGCGGTGGAGCAGGAGTCGTAGCCGGTGGCGCGCAGGGCGTCGGCGACCTGCGGGGGCGACTTGAACGAGGGGTAGCCGGTGAAGGGGCCGCCGTCGTCGCCGTACACGGTCTCCATGTGGCAGATGGCCAGGTCGGCGGCGGAGATGACGGGGGCGACCCCGGCGAGCATGGGGCGGAAGTCGTATCCCGCGCCGTTCGCGTCGGCGCGGGCCGCCCTGATGACCGAGGCGTGCGGAAGTACGTCGCCGGTCGCGGCGAGCGTGAAGGGCCGGACGGCGGGGTCCTTGGCGGACGGCGCGGCCGGGGGCGCGGGCGTGGACGAGCGGGGGGCGGCCGTGCAGGCGGCCGCGGTGGCCGCGGCGAGCAGGGCGGTGGCGGCGAGGGCCGTCCGTCGGGACATGAGGGCTCCTGGGCGTTCGGGACAGGTGGAGGGGACCCCCCGAATCCACAGCCGGACACGAACCCCAGTCAATCATTGAATAGAACAAATACGATAAATTCGCCGAATTGGCGTCATGTCCTTGCGCCGACCGTTCGGCGCACCATTCGCCGCTCGGTGCGACCGCTCGCCGCACACCTCGGTGCGTCGGCTGTCCGGAAGAGGCCGGATGCGTTCGGATACCGCTCGTGGGTCCTGGAGAGCCGCGGGAAGGGATGTGAACGATGACGACGGCCATGACGACCACCGACGAGCGGGCCTTGGAGGAGCTCCAGCGGGAACACGGACCGGCGCTGCTGAGCTTCCTCCTCGGGCTCACCCACGGCGACCGGCAGCGCGCCGAGGACCTCCTCCAGGAGACGCTGGTCCGGGCGTGGCAGCACCCCGAGGCGTTCGAGGCGCCGTACGAGTCGATGCGGCCCTGGCTGTTCACGGTCGGCCGACGGCTGGCGATCGACGCGCGGCGCTCCCGGATGGCGCGCCCCACGGAGATCGGCGACGGGGTCCTCGCCTCCACCCCCGACCCCGCCGACGCCACCGAGTCGGCGGTCGCCGCGCTCGACGTACGGGCGGCGGTGGCCGGGCTGAGCCCCGCGCACCGCGTCGTGCTGGAGCGGATCTACTTCGACGGGCTGACGGTCAGCGAGGCGGCGGAGGAGCTCGGTATACCCGCCGGGACGGTCAAGTCACGCTCGTACTACGCGCTGCGGGCCCTCGGCCGGTGCCTGCCCGGGTACAGCCGCTCCCGCCCGTCCGGCGGCAGGGGCCCGGCGGCGCGCCCGGGGCGGGCTCGTGGCTGAGACCGGTGGCCCCTGGCGCCCCACCGGATGCGTTCCTTCCCACGCGTAACGGCACGGACGGGAACGTATGCGAAAACACACCGTCAAGTTGTGCAAAGAGCGGCCTCCGGCGCCGTCTTTCGGTGGAGGCTCGTCGTCGAGGACGCGTGGCCGAGTTACGCGCGGAAGAACGTCCGGGAGAAGGTGGGAACGTTGCGGCCCGAGAGCACGAACGGCACCGGCGGGGGCGGCCTGGCCGTCCCGATGGACTGGCTGTGTGCCGAGTACCTGGCCGATGAGCTGCTGCGAAGGAGCGGTCTCGTGGAGACCGGCTCCCTGGAGTACGTGGCGGGCCGCCGGACCCTCGCGCTGACGGTCTACCTCAGCGACGGCGCTGCGCCGGAGGAGCAGCTGGACGAGTGGCTGGACCGCACCTCCTACGGCCACCCCTGGCCGGAGTGGGTACGGGCGCGGCTGGCCGCCCGGCGGGAGCGCGAGGGCGACGGCGAACCGGGGCTCGCCCTGGCGCTGGAGACCTGGCGGCTGCTGGAGGACACCCAGCTCCTCGCGGCGGACCTGGGGGCGCTGCCCGCGCCCTCGGCGGCGGGCGTCGCGGTGGACGAGTCCGCGCGGGTGTGGCTGCCGTCGTGGCGGCTGGGCCTGCCGCTCGGCCATCTGTCGCTGCACCTGTACTGAGCCGCGCCGCACCGGGGCGCCAGGACCGGTACGGGTCCGGACGGGTCGCGGGTCCCGGGTGCGGGCGGGTGCCGGGTGCCGGTCCGGGCGGGGCCCGTGATGGGCCGGAAACACACCGTTGCCGGGGGCGGTCTCGCCGGTCATCCTGTGGGGGGCCGCCGGCGCCTGCCGGCGCCGCGCCGAGCACGTGTCCGTACGGCTGGGGCGGAGGTGGTGGTCCTGATGGTCGCGGTGCCCGCGCCTGGCGAGGTGACCCTGGGGGTCGAGGAGGAGTACCTCCTCGTCGACGCGGTGGACGGCGTCCCGGTGGGCGGCGCGGGTGACGTCCTGGACGCCGACCGGGCCTTACGCGGGCCGGACGGCGGACCGGACCCGGGCCTCCAGCGGGAGCTGCTGGCGTCGATGGCGGAGACGGCGACCGGCGTGTGCACCGGCCTCGCGGAGCTGCGCGCCGAACTGAACGCCTCCCGCGCCCGCCTGGAGAGCGCCGCCCGCAAGGCCGGGCTGCGCCCGCTGGCCAGCGGTACGGCCCCGATGGCCGCCCCGGCCCGGACGGTCACCCCGACCCGGCACTACCGGCAGATGGCCCGGCTGTACGGGCGGCTCACCGACGAGACGGAGACCTGCGGCTGCCACGTCCACGTCGGCGTGCCCGACCGGGAGTCCGCCGTCGCCGTCCTGAACCACCTGCGGCCCTGGCTGCCCGTCCTGCTGGCGCTGTCCGCGAACTCCCCGTACCACCGGGGCACCGACACAGGCCACGCGAGCTGGCGCGCGCTCACCCTGTCCCGCTGGCCCACCCACCAGATCCCGCCGCGCTTCGCGTCCGCCGCGCAGTACGACCGTACGGTGGCCGCCCTGCGCCGTACGGGCGTGCTGCCCTCCCGCGCGGCCAACGCCTACTGGCTCGCGCGGCCCTCCCACCATCTGCCGACCGTCGAGGTGCGGGTGGCGGACGTCACGCCCAGCGTGGACGAGGCCGTCCTCCAGGCCGGGCTGACCCGCGCCCTGGTGACCAGCGCGCTGCACGCGGTCGTACGGGGCCGCCCGGCGCCCCGGCTGCCCGACCACGCGGCGGGCGCCGCCCTGTGGACGGCGGCCCGGTACGGGGTGAGCGGCCCCGCCCTGCACCCCGAGACCGGCGAGCGCGTCCCCGCGGCCGAGGCGGTACGGGCGCTGCTCCACCGGGTGCGGCCCGCGCTGGAGGCGAGCGGCGACGAGGCCGAGGTGCGGGAACTGGCGGAGCGGGTCCTCGCCCACGGCACGGGCGCCGACCGGCAGCGCCGCCGCGCCGACCCGGGCACGCCGTGGGAAGCGCTGTAGGACCCGCGCAGGCCACCCGCGCGCCAGGCACCCGCACCGCGCCCGGGTTGCGGGTCACGGCGCGTCGCGGTGGACGCCAGCCCGGTACTTGGGGACGCGGACGATGACCTTCATGCCCGCGTCGACGCCCGTCTCCACCACGAGGCCGTAGTCGTCGCCGTACACCTGACGCAGCCGCTCGTCCACGTTGGACAGCCCGATGCCGGACGACTGGGGGCGCTCGCCCGCGAGGATGGCGCGCAGCACGGCCGGGTCCATGCCGACGCCGTCGTCCTCGATGGTCACCACGGCCTCGGCGCCCGCGTCCCGGGCGGCGATGGTGATCCGGCACGTCGTGCGGGAGTCCTCCAGGCCGTGCTTGACGGCGTTCTCCACCAGCGGCTGGAGGCACAGGAACGGCAGCGTCACCGGCAGCACCTCCGGCGCCACCTGCAAGGTCACCTGGAGCCGGTCGCCGAACCGGGCCCCGGCGAGCGCGAGGTACTGCTCGATGGAGCGCAGTTCGTCGGCGAGCTGCGCGAACTCGCCGTGGCGGCGGAACGAGTACCGGGTGAAGTCGGCGAACTCCAGCAGCAGTTCCCGCGCCCGCTCCGGGTCGGTGCGCACGAACGAGGCGATCGCGGCCAGCGAGTTGTAGACGAAGTGCGGGGAGATCTGGGCGCGCAGGGCGCGGATCTCCGCCTCGATGAGCCGAGTCCGGGACAGGTCCAGCTCGGCCAGTTCGAGCTGGACGGACACCCAGCGGGCGACCTCCGTCGCGGCGCGCACCAGGACGGCGGACTCGTGGGACCCGTACGCGACGAGCGCGCCGACGACGCCCTCCTCGCCGGTCAGCGGCGCGATGACGGCCCAGCGCAGGGGGCAGCCCGGGTCGGCGCACCCCGCGCGGACGCTCTGCCCGCGCCCCGAGGCGAGGACCTCCGCGACGTGCTCCATAACCTGCTCGGCGTGGTGGCCGCCCGTACCGTCCCAGGCGAGGACGCCCGTGCGGTCGGTCAGCGCGAGGGCGTCGGTGCCCAGCAGGGGCCGCAGGCGGCGGGCGGCCTTGCGGGCGGTGTCCTCGGTGAGCCCGGCGCGCAGGGGCGGGGCGGCGAGGGACGCGGTGTGCAGGGTGTGGAAGGTGGCACGTTCGACGGGGGTGCCGAGGTCGAGGCCGTCGCGCCGCTCCCGGCGTGCGGCCAGCCGGCCGAGCGCGAACCCGGCGCCGAGCAGCAGCGCCCCCGTGGCGGCGAGCGCGGCGAACAGCGTGCCGGTCACCGCTCGGCCCCGTCGGTCCTGGGGCGGCCGATCAGCCCCTCGGGCAGGTGCAGCCGGGCGAGTGTCGCCCGGGTGCCCGGCGGG
This sequence comes from Streptomyces thermolilacinus SPC6, assembly GCF_000478605.2. Lineage (GTDB taxonomy): Bacteria > Actinomycetota > Actinomycetes > Streptomycetales > Streptomycetaceae > Streptomyces > Streptomyces thermolilacinus. The sequence goes on from NZ_ASHX02000001.1 coordinate 410,769, forward strand.
ATGCGGCGGGGGGTGGCGAGCGAGACGCCCACCATGGTGAGGAAGCCCAGCGGTACGGACCACACGGCGGGCCACGCCATCAGGGTGTGCGGCCAGCCGTCCGGGGCGAGCCCGGCACGGGTCGCCATGACGGCCGTGAGCGCGGCGCCGCCGCCCCCGAGGAGCCCGGCGACCGCGCCGGGCGGGGTGAGGCGCCGCCACCAGATGCCCAGCACGAGCAGCGGGCAGAACGACGACGCTGACACGGCGAAGGCGAGCCCCACCGCGTCGGCGACCGGCACGTTCGTCGCGACGAGGCTCAGCGCCAGCGGCACGCCCATGGCCAGCGGCGTCGCCAGCCGGAAGTGCCGCACGCCGCGCGAGGGCAGCACGTCCTGGCTGAGGACCCCGGCGACCGACATGGTGAGCCCGGACGCCGTCGACAGGAACGCGGCGAACGCGCCGCCCGCCACCAGCGCCCCCAGCAGGTCCCCCGCCGTCCCGCCGACCAGCCGGTCCGGCAGCACCAGCACGGCCGCGTCGGCGTCGCCGGTCAGCGCCAGCTCGGGCGCGTAGATCCGGCCGAGTGCCCCGTACACGGGCGGCAGCAGGTAGAACGCGCCGACCAGGCCGAGGACGACGAGGGTGGTGCGGCGCGCGGCCCGCCCGTCGGGGCTCGTGTAGAAGCGGACGGCGACGTGCGGCAGGCCCATGGTGCCGAGGAACGTGGCGAGGACCAGACCGTACGTGGCGTAGAGCCGCTGCCCCTCGGGGCCGCCGGACAGGGAGCCGGACCAGCCGAGCGGGTCGTCCGGGTCGGGGGCCCGTTCCGGAACGTGCGCGCCCGGCGGGAAGCCGAGGACGGTACCGGACTCGACGCGGTGCAGGCCCTCGCCGAGGGTGGCCGTCCCGCCGTCGTACGGGGTGCCGTCCACGGTGCCGGTGACGGCGAGGGTCAGCGGGGCGTCGAGGTCGAGGCGGACCGTGTCGTCCACGCGTACGGAGGTGTGCTCGCGGAAGACGGCGGGCGCGTCGAACCGGGCGCGCGGCGCGTCGTCCGCCACCCACGCGGCTGCCAGGAACAGCGCGGGCACGAGCAGCGCGGTCAGCTTCAGCCAGTACTGGAACGCCTGGACGAAGGTGATGCTGCGCATGCCGCCCGCCGCGACCGCGCCGGTGACGACGACGGCGACGAGGAGGCCGCCAAACCAGTCGGGCGCGCCGGTCAGGATCTCCAGGGTCAGGCCGGCGCCCTGGAGCTGCGGCAGCAGGTACAGCCAGCCGATCCCGACGACGAAGAGGCTGGCGAGGCGGCGGACGTGCGGCGATTCGAGGCGGGCCTCGGCGAAGTCGGAGAGCGTGTACGCGCCGGAGCGGCGCAGCGGTGCGGCGACGAGGACGAGCAGCACCAGGTATCCGGCGGTGTAGCCGACCGGGTACCAGAGCATGGCGGGGCCCTGGAGGAGCACCAGCCCGGCGACGCCGAGGAAGGAGGCCGCCGACAGGTACTCGCCGCTGATCGCGGCGGCGTTCAGGGCGGGCTTGACGGTGCGCGAGGCGACGTAGAAGTCGGAGGTGGTGCGCGAGATCCGCAGGCCGAGGGAGCCGATGAGGAGGGTGGCGGCGACGACCGCGGCGACCGCCGCCATCGCGTGGGTCTGGTTCACCGGCGCGGCTCACCTGCCCTCGACGAGGCCGGTGAAGTCGCGCTCGTTGCGCTCGGCCCGGCGTACGTACCAGCGGGCGACGAGCCACAGGACGGGGTGGACGGCCACGCCGAGCGCCGCCCACAGGAACGGCTCGGCGGACGGGGCGGGGCCGCCGGGGGCGAGCGCCGCGGGCAGGGTGAGGAGCAGCGGGAGGGAGCCGACGAGCAGGGCGAGGGCGCCGAGCGCCCACAGTGCGGCGCGCAGCTGGCTGCGCATCAGGGACCGGACGTAGGTGTGCCCGAGGGTGGTCTGCTCGCTGATCTCGGAACGGGCGGGCGCGTGGCCGGGCGGCCGCCGTCGGGAGCGGGGCACTCCGGTGACGGTCTCGCGGCGGGGGCGGCGCGTCGCGGGCTGCGGCTCTGGGGGCATCGGCGTCCGGGGGGTCGGTGCGGTGGTGGGGCTGGGGTGTCCCGGGGGTCGTTGTCCGTGGTGGCGGGCCTGGTCCGGGGTTCCGGAGCGGGTCTCGGGGGGTGGAGTCTACGCAGATCCCCTCCGGCCGGGTAAGCGGATTGTCCTACCCGTGACCTGCGGATCGTCCGACTGCCGGCCCGGCGCGGGCGGTCCGGCGGGGCCGGGGCGTCACGCGCGGACGTGCCGCATCAGCAGGTCGCGCAGGTGGCGGGCGTGGCGGCGGCTGACGGACAGCTCGGCGCTGCCGACCCGTACGGTCGTGGCGCCGCCGTCGAGCCGCAGTTCGTCGATGCGGCCGAGCGCGACGAGGTGGCTGCGGTGTATCCGGACGAAGCCGCGCGCCGCCCAGCGCTCCTCCAGGGTGGAGAGCGGGATGCGGACGAGGTGGCTGCCCTCGTCGGTGTGCAGCCGCGCGTAGTCGCCCTGCGCCTCGACGTACGCGATGTCGTCCACGGGCACGAACCGGGTGACGCCGCCGAGCTCCACGGGGACCTGCTCGGCCGGTGCCTGGGCCGCGGGGGCGGGCCCGGTCAGGTCGCTCACCCGGCGCACGGCCTCCGCGAGGCGCTCCCTGCGGACGGGCTTGAGGACGTAGTCCACCGCCTTCAGGTCGAACGCCTGCACGGCGAACCCCTCGTGGGCGGTGACGAACACGACCAGCGGGGGCCTCGCGAAGCCGGCGAGCAGCCGCGCCACGTCCAGTCCGGTCAGCCCGGCCATGTGGATGTCGAGGAAGACCACGTCGATGGCGTCGTCGCCGTCCGGGCCGGCCTCCAGCGCCCGGCCGATGCGGCGCAGCGCCTCCGTGGCGTCGGTGGCGCCCTCCGCGCTGCGGACCCGGGGGTCGGAGCGCAGCAGGTAGAGCAGCTCCTCCAGGGCGGGCTTCTCGTCGTCGACGGCCAGTACGCGCAGCATGCAGCGGAGTGTAGGCGCGGGCCCGTTGAGCGGGAAGCCGCCGCCGTACGTACGGATCCGCGCAGGTGCGAGCACGGGAGCGAGGGACCGGGGATGGGACGGCCGGAGCGGCACGACGCGGTGGGGGCCTACGCGCTGGACGCGCTGGAGCCGTACGACGCGCTGTGCTGCGCGGAGCATGTGGCGCGGTGCGCGGAGTGCGCGTGGCGGCTGACGGAGTTCGCGGAGGTGGCGGCGGTACTGGCGCAGCTGACGGGCCGTACGCCGCTGTCCCCGCCGCCCCGCCGCACTGCCCCGTGGGCGGTACGGACGCCGAGCGGACCGGGTCGGGTGCCCGCGTGGCCGCGCCGGGTGCCCGCGTGGCCGGGGCGGCTGCCGGGCGGTGCGGCGCCCGTCTGGCCGGGGCGTGCCGGGCCGGCGCGGGACCGGGGCGTAGGGGACGGGGTGGGGCTCCGTCAGCGCGTGCGGGCCGGGGAGCGGCGCGGGCGGGGGCGGGGCGCGCGGCGCGAGTGGCGGGTGCGGGGCTGGTGCGTGCGGGACTGGCGGGTGCCGGGGTGGCTGGTGCCGGGGTGGCTGGTGGGCGGGCGGCGTCCGGGCCGCCGGTAGCGGCGGGCCGCGCGGCTACTTCAGCAGGCGCGACAGGCGCCGGTCGGCCAGCGGCTTGCCGCCGGTCTGGCACGTCGGACAGTACTGGAGGGACGAGTCGCTGAAGGACACCTCGCGGATCGTGTCCCCGCACACGGGACAGGGCTCGCCGGTGCGGCCGTGGACGCGCAGCCCGGTCTTCTTCTCGGCCTTCAGCTTCCCGGCCTCCAGTCCGTGCGAGCGGGCGACCGCGCCCGCGAGGGTGGTGCGCAGCGCCTCGTACAGCCCGGTGACCTCCTCGTCGCTGAGGTTCTGGACGGGCTTGAACGGCGACATGCGGGCGGCGTGGAGGATCTCGTCGCTGTACGCGTTGCCGATGCCCGCGATGAGGCCCTGGTCGCGCAGGGCGCCCTTGATCTGCCGCCGCTCCCCCGCCAGGAGCGCGGCGAACGCGTCCCGGTCGAAGTCGTCGGCGAGCGGGTCGGGGCCCAGCCGGGCCACGCCCGGGACCTCCGCCGGGTCGTGGACGAGGTGCACGGCGAGCCGCTTGGTGGTCCCCGCCTCGGTCAGGTCGAAGCCGTCCCCGCCGGTCAGCGCGGTACGCAGCGCCAGCGGGCCCTTGCCGGGACGGGGCGGGCCCGGCGGCAGCGCGTCGCGCCACTGGAGCCAGCCCGCGCGGGCCAGGTGGATCAGCAGGTGGAGGCCGTCGGCGGTGATGTCCAGGTACTTGCCGTGCCGGCCGACGGCGGTGACCGTCGCCCCTTCGAGGGCGGTCAGGGGCGGGTCGTACGTCTTGAGCACGCTGATCGCGACGGGCAGGACGCGGGCGATCTCCTTGCCGGTGAGGTGGACGTCGAGGAACTCGCGGAGCGCTTCGACCTCGGGCAGTTCGGGCATGGTTCAAGCCTGCCGCAGGAGACGCCGACCCGCCTCACCGAGCGGCCCCGCGGGGCGAGCCCGCGCGCCCGCCACACCCGCACGCCTTGCGCCCTGCGAGGAGACGTACGCGTCACGAGCCGTACGCGCGCCGAGGCCCGTACGCCGTCCCCGCGACCCGTACGCCGTTCAGCACCGCCATATCCGGCTGCCCGCCTCGCCCGCGGGGCCGACCACGCCGAAGCCCGGCCGGATCTCGCGGGTCTCGCCCGAGCGGCCGGGGACCCCGAACTCGCACCACACGCACTTCCCGCCGCCGCGCGACTCGACGCCCCACACGTCGGCGAGCTGGTCCACGAGCAGCAGTCCACGCCCCGACACGCCGCTGGTGTCCGCGTCGCGGCGGCGCGGCAGGACGCTGGAGCGGTCCTCGACCTCGACACGGAGCCGCCGCTCGTGCCCGGTGAGCATCCGCAGGGTGACGACGGCCCCGCCGTCGGTGTGCAGCAGCGCGTTGGTGACCAGTTCGTCGGCGGCCAGTTCGATCTCGTCGGCCCGCTCCCCCGCGCCCCAGGCCCGTACGGCGGCGCGGATCATGTGGCGGGCGGCGCGCAGCGCCTCGGGGTCGTTCTGGGCGACGTGCTGCTGCAGCTTGCCGCCTCCCTGCGGGGAGTAGCCGACCCGGCGGCGCAGCAGCAGGATCGCCACGTCGTCGTCGCCGCCCCGGTCCCCCACGGCGTCGCACAGCTGGTCGGCGAGCGTCTGGAGGTCGGCCGGGCCGGTGCGGACCCGGTCGGTGAGCCAGCGCAGGCCCTCGTCCAGGTCGGCGCCGGGCTGCTCGACGAGGCCGTCGGTGTACAGGACGAGGGTCTGGCCCGGGTCCAGTTCGAGGACGCTGACCGGGTAGTCGAGGGCGCCGAACTCGGCGGACAGGCCGAGCGGCAGCGCGCCCTGCACGCACACCCGGCGGCAGTCGCCGTCCGTGTCGCGCAGCAGCGGATCGACATGGCCGGCCCGTACGACCTGGACGACGCCGGTCGCCAGGTCCACCTCCATGTAGGTGCAGGTGGCGAAGCGGTCGGTGTCCAGTTCGCGGAGGAAGACCGAGGCGCGGGCCATGACGGTGGCGGGGCTGTGGCCCTCGGCGGCGTAGGCGCGCAGCACGATCCGGAGCTGGCCCATGACGGCGGCGGCGTGGGTGTCGTGGCCTTGTACGTCCCCGATGACGGCGCCGACCCGGCCGTTGGGCAGGGGGATGACGTCGTACCAGTCGCCGCCGATGTCCCGGCCGAGGCGGGCCGCCCGGTAGCGGACGGCGATCTGCGCGCCGGGGATGTCGGGGATGCGGCGCGGGAGCATGGCCTGCTGGAGGCCCTCCGCCAGGTCGTGCTCCTGCTCGAACAGCATGGCCCGCTGGAGGCTCTGCGCGATGCTGCTGCCCAGGGCGACGAGGACGTCCCGCTCGTCGGGCGTGAAGCCGTTCTTGCCGCTGTAGAGCAGCCCCATGGCGCCGATGGGGCGTGCCTGGGCGATGAGGGGCAGGTAGGCGGCCGAGGTGACCCCCAGGTCGGTGATGTGCGGCCAGAGGATGGGGTACGAGGAGGCGAAGTCCTCGGGCGACTCGATGAAACGGGGCGCGAGGGTGCGGACGACCTCGCTCATCGGGTACTCCTCGTCCACGCGCGTGTAGCGGGTGCCGGGCACGAAGGAGCCGCGCGGTCCGTCGGCGACGAGGTGGATGCGTCCGCCCGCCTCCAGCAGGCCCATGACGACGCTGGTCGCGCCGAGGTGCTCCAGGCCGTGGGAGTCGATCAGCACGTCGATGACGTCCTGGACGGTGCGGGCGTGGGCGAGGGCGGCGGTGGTGGACTCCACGACGCTGGTCCGGCGGCGGCGCTCGGCGTCCACCTCCATGCGGGTGGTGGACTCGGCCAGCTCCTGGGTGGCGTCGCGAACGATGCCGATGATCCGGTGCGGGCGGCCGCCGCCGTCGCGGCGGATGAACCCCTGGGTGTGGGTCCAGCGCAGGGTGCCCTCGCGGGTGCGGACGCGGAAGTAGGCACCGTAGTGGCTGCTGCCGTTCTTCAGGGCCTGCGAGACCATGCCGTCGAGGCGTACGGACTCGCCGGGCGGGACCCTCGGTCCGAGGCTCTCGGGCCGCCCGTCGTACTCGGCGGGGTCCATGTCGAAGAGGTCGAGGGCGACCGCGTCCATGTGCATGAGCCCGGTGTCGAGGTCCCAGTCGAAGCTGCCCATGCGGTTGAGGGACAGGCTCAGATCCGGGTGGGCGGGCCAGTCCTCGGGAAGCGACAGGGCATCCGCTGCCGGATCAACCATGGAGCCACTCTGCCATCATTTGTCGGGTTTATCGACCGTTGGGGGCGCTGCTCCGGGGACGCCCTGGACACCCTGGGCCCTCATTCCTCCGCCGCCGGGTCGGGCAGCGGCCCGTACAGGACGTCACCCCCGGGCGCGTCCGGCGCCGCGCCCTCGGGCTCCGCGGGTCCGTCGGGCACCACCGGCTCCGGAGCGGACGGCCGTTCGGGCGCGGGCGGCGGGGCGGGGCGCTCCGGCGCGGAGGGCTGGTCCGGCGAGCCGGACGACCGCGGCGCGGCGGGGGCCTCGCCACGGGAGGGCGGGGGCGGCGGGACGGCCGGGGACGGGCGGCCGGGGGTCGCGCGCGGGGCGGCGGGACCGGCGACCGCGCCCGCGCGGGCGGCGTCCGGCACCGGCGCGTCCACCACGTGCCGCGCGGCCTCGTACGCCGGGGGCACCTCGGGCTTGCGGTCCTGGTCGCCGCGGGTGCCGGCCTTGCGTTCGAGCCAGGTGTCGTTGAAGACGTTGACGAGGAGGATGCTGTCGAGGGCCCGTTGCGTCGGGCTGACCAGCACGATCCGTTCGGACCTGAAGGCGGGCCAGGGCTCGCCCCGGTACGCGGTGGCGTGCGGCACGTCGGTGGGGGTGCGCAGCGGGTTGCCCGCGGCGCAGCGGACGCGGGGCGCGCCGTACTCGTCCACGAGGACGGCGGTGCCCGCCTGGAGGACGCTCTGGTACGGGACGGCCGCGCCGTCGCGGTACCCGTGGCCGGTCACGCGGGTGTCGGCGCGGAGCATCACGGGCGTGAGCCCGCGCAGCCAGGTGCCGAGCCCGCCGGGGGTGACCCCGGCGGCCTGGGCGAAGGCGCGGGCCTTGGCCTCGTCGGCGGTGAGGAACCGCGCCTGCTGGTCCACGTCGCAGCTGGGCAGGGAGTGCGTACCGCCGTACAGGCCCGGTGTCGCGCCGTCCACCCTGCGGGGCCCCGCGGGGGCGGACGCCGACGCGGAGGGGCCCGCGGGCGCGGTGGGGGACGGGGAGGTGCGCGCGGCGGCGCGGTCGGCCGTCAGGACGGTGGAGGCGGTGAAGGGGTGCGGGCCCGGTTCGGCGGCGGCCTGGAGCAGGGGTACGGCGTCGGCCGTCGCGGTGGGGCGGGCGGCGGGGCGGGGGTCGTCGCCGCCGCAGCCGGTGGCGAGCAGCCCGGCGAGGGCCGCCAGCGACACCATGGCCACGGGGGGACGACGGAGACGTACCGAGGGGCGGCGTGTGGGTGGACGCACGCGCATCTCCCGCCTTTCCACCGAGCTGGACCGGACAAGTCCCTTCATGTCTGCCGGACCGGGAGGCCACCCGCAACCGGGGCTCCGCCTCCCGGGGGCACCCCGCCTGGACTTGAACATGTTCAAGTGTGAGCGCTACGCTCCACACCGAGTTCCTTGAACACGTTCAAACCAGGAGAGGGGGTGCGTCGCGATGGAGGTGCTGGTCGATCTGGTCGTGATGCTCGGCATGCTCGTCATCGTCCCGATGGGGCTGCGGCTGGCGGACGTGCCGCAGGCGGGCACGGCCGTACGGCTCTGGCCGCTGTTCGCCGTACCGGGCGCGGTGTCGCTGTGGCTGCCGCGCGGCGCCCTGGCCACCGCCCTGGCCTGCTGCTACGCGGCCGGTACGCTCCTGCTTGCGCTGTCCGCGCCCCGGCGCGTCGCGGCGAACCGGTCCCTCGCGCCCGCCGAGGTCGCGCTCGCCACCGCCCTGGTCAGCCCCGCCGTGGCCGCGACCGCGCTGGTCGCCGAGCGGTGGGGGTACCCGCTGTTCGGATTCACGCTGGAGATCCTGGACCTGACCGTGCCGCACTTCCACTTCGCCGGGTTCGCCGCCGCGCTCGTCGCCGGGCTGGTGCACGGAGCCGCGCCGGGCCGTCGCTCGGCCGCGTTCGCCGCGCTGAGCGTCCCGCTCGGCACGCTGCTGGTGCTGCTGGGGTACTTCATCGACGACTGGGCCGAGCTGGCCGGGGCCGTCGTGCTGACCGCCGGGATGTGGGCCGTCGGGCTGCTCACCTGGCGCGAGGTCCGGGCGGGGACCGGTGACCGGCTCACCCGCGCCCTGCTCGCCGTCTCCGCCGCCGTGCTGGTGGCGACCATGCTGCTGGCGCTGAGCTGGGCGGTGGGCGAGGCGACCGGGCTGCCGCACCCGAGCCTCGCGTGGATGGCCGCGACCCACGGCGTCGCCAACGCGCTGGGCTTCGCGCTCTGCTCGCTGCTGGCCTGGCGCCGGCTGCCCCGCCGGACCGGAGCGGCCCCCCGCGCCCGTACGGCCTGACCGACCGTCCTCGTACCCGCCGCCCGTGTCCGCCCGCCCGACGGCCGCTCCCCGTACGGCCCGGCCCGACCGTCTCGTACCGCCGCCCCCGTACCCGACCGCCTGACAGCCCGGCCCGACCGTCCTCGCCCCCGCACCCGGCCCGACTGACGGTCCGCCCCCTCCCCCGTACGACCTCCACACCGCCGAGGAGCCCCTCATGACCCCGCTCGTCCACCGCCTCGGGCGTACCGCCCCCGAGCGCCCCGCCCGCTTCACCTATCAGGAGGTCGGTGCCACCCGCACCCCCGACGCCCTCCCCGACGGCTACCACCACCTGCGCCACCGCGCCCTGGTCGGCCACGGCCGGGACGCCTTCGAGGCGGCGGGCACGGCCGTCACCTCGTGGCGGATGCACCGCGCGTCCGGCGCCCGCCTGCGGGCCGACGCGGACCGCGCGGAGCCGGGGGTGCGCGTGCGCGTCTCGATCGGCGCGGGCCCGCTGGAGTACGGCGTGCCGTGCGAGGTCGTGTGGACGGCGTACGAGGAGACCCGCACCGGCTTCGCGTACGGCACCCTCACCGGCCACCCCGAGACCGGCGAGGAGTCCTTCGTCGTGGAGCAGGCGCCCGACGGCTCCGTCTGGTTCACCGTCACCGCGTTCAGCCGCCCCGCCCGCTGGTACACGCGGCTCGCCGGGCCGCTCGTGCCCGTCGCCCAGCGGTGGTACGCCCGCCGCCTCGGCCGCACCGTGCGGAGGCTCGCGCGCGGCTGATACTGGAGGGGATGGAGCCGTTCGCCTGGTTCGCCTCGTCCGACTACTGGCTGGGCCGCCTGCTCTTCCAGCGGGGCCTCGCCGGGATCTACCTGGTCGCGTTCCTGTGCGCCGCGCTCCAGTTCAGGGCGCTGATCGGCGAGCGCGGCATGACCCCCGTACCGGAGTACCTGCGACGGGTCCCGGCGCGCCGGGCGCCCAGCCTGTTCCGGCTGCACTACTCCGACCGGTTCTTCGCGCTGTGCGCCTGGACGGGCGCCGCGCTCGCCCTGGCGCTGGTGGCCGGAGCGGGGGACGCGGTGCCGCTGGCCGTGTCCATGCTGATGTGGGCGGTGCTGTGGGGGCTGTACCTGTCGATCGTGAACGTCGGCCAGACCTGGTACGGCTTCGGCTGGGAGTCGCTGCTGCTGGAGGCCGGTTTCCTCGCCGTGTTCCTCGGCAACGACGAGACCGCCCCGCCCGTGCTGCTGATGTGGCTGCTGCGGTGGCTGGTGTTCCGGGTCGAGTTCGGGGCGGGGCTGATCAAGCTGCGCGGTGACCGGTGCTGGCGGGACCTGACCTGCCTGTACCACCACCACGAGACGCAGCCGATGCCGGGGCCGCTGAGCTGGTTCTTCCACCACCTGCCGCGCCCCCTGCACAAGGTGGAGACGGCCGCGAACCACGTCACGCAGCTGATCGTCCCGTTCCTGCTGTTCACCCCGCAGCCCGTGGCGACCGTCGCGGCCGGGCTGATCGCGGTGACCCAGCTGTGGCTGGTGCTGTCCGGGAACTTCTCGTGGCTGAACTGGATCACCATCGTGCTCGCCCTGTCCGCCGTCGACGGCACCCTCGTGGCCGCCGCGCCGGACCTGCCGGGTCCGCCCCTCTGGTACGCCGTGCTCGTCACCGCCGTGACCGTCCTCGTCCTGGTCCTGAGCGTGCGGCCGGTACGCAACCTGCTCTCCCGGCACCAGGCGATGAACCGCTCCTTCGACCCGCTGCACCTGGTCAACACGTACGGCGCCTTCGGCACGGTCGGCCGGGTGCGGTACGAGATCGTCGTCGAGGGCACCGACGAACCGGTGGCCCGCGAGGGCACGGTGTGGCGGGAGTACGAGTTCAGGGGCAAGCCCGGGGACGTACGGCGGCTGCCGCGCCAGTTCGCCCCGTACCATCTGCGGCTCGACTGGCTGATGTGGTTCGCCGCGCTGTCCCCGGCGTACGCGGCCGAGTGGTTCGGGCCGTTCGTGGAGCGGCTCCTGGAAGGGGACCGGGACACGCTGCGGCTGCTGCGGCACAACCCGTTCCCCGACGCTCCCCCGGCGCTGATCAGGGCGCGGCTGTACCGGTACCGGTTCACGACCTGGCGGGAGCTGCGGGAGACGGGCGCGTGGTGGCACCGCACCCCGGTGCGCGACTTCCTGCCGCCGACCCGGCTGGACAGGACGGCGCCACGCGCGGGCGGACGGCACTGACGGGGGCGGACACGGGGCACGCGGGCTTCGGCCGCGCGGGCGACGGCGCCGGGGCGGCGGCGCGGGCTTCGGAGCAGTGCGTGAAGCCCTGGTCAAAGCTGGTGGGCGCGAGTGGTCTCCGCTAACTTTCAGCGGCAGTGAGCCGGGCCGAGCGGATGCCGATGACGTTCGGCCCGGCGGTCTGCCCCGCCGAGGCAGCACCGTCCGGTGTGCTCTCCCGTGTCGGCACCGGACGGGGAAGCCCCGTGCCCCCCGTCCTGAAGGCCGGGGGCACGGGGCTCAGCCGGTCGGCGCAGCCGGCGCTCAATCGACGCTGGGCAGGATGTGCGGCTCCGCGAGGTCGTCCTCGTACCCGGCGAGCCGGATCGGGGCCGAGCGGGCCCACACCTCGAGGCTGCCGAGCTGATCCGAACGGGTGGACCGGGCGGGCGAATCCGCCGGCTTCTCCTGCGTGGTCGCATCTGGTGTCACCGCGCACTCCTTCGTGTCGCGAACCTGGGGGACGATGTGCTGCCGTTCGGTCGCGGTGGCGCCGGTCTCCGGACGGGACCGCGGCCCTCGGTGCGGACCAGTCCCGCGGTCGGCCCCAGGGAGTTCGTGAATCCCGGCCGGCCGACCGTCGCCTCAGAGTAACCAAATGAGCGCGCCCGCGCTCGATGGAACGCGTCACATCGTCGAGATCCGGACACAGTGGCCCGGAGTGCCCCATAGGGGGGCACTCCGTGTCGTCAACGGCTGTCGTATGTCACCACTTTCCGGGTGCGTAGTCCTTCAGGAAGCAGCCGTACAGGTCCTCGCCCGCCTCGCCCCGCACGATCGGGTCGTACACCCGCGCCGCGCCGTCGACCAGGTCGAGCGGGGCGTGGAACCCGGCCTCGGCCAGCCGCATCTTGTCCGGGTGCGGCCGCTCGTCGGTGATCCAGCCCGTGTCCACGGCCGTCATCAGGATGCCGTCCGCGTCGAACATCTCCTGCGCGCTGGTGCGCGTCAGCATGTTGAGCGCGGCCTTCGCCATGTTGGTGTGCGGGTGCCCCGCGCCCTTGTAGCCCCGGCTGAAGACGCCCTCCATCGCGGAGACGTTCACCACGTACTTGCGGCGGGCGGTGGACGCGGCCATCGCCGGGCGCAGGCGGCTGATCAGGATGAACGGCGCGGTCGAGTTGCAGAGCTGCACCTCCAGCAGCTCCACCGGGTCCACCTGCTCGACGGTCTGGATCCAGCTGTTCACGGGCGCCAGGTCGGGCACCAGGCCGCCCGCGTCGATGGCCGTGCCCGCGGCGATCCGCGCCGGGGTCGCCGAGCCGCTCACCAGCGCGAGGTCGGTGACGTCCTGTGCGGTCAGCGTGTCGCCGCCGCGCGCGGACGGCAGGGCGGCCACGCTCTCGACGGCGCCGCTGCCGAACGTGCCGATGACCTCCGCCGCGGGCAGCTCACCGGCGGGCAGCGGCGCCGACTCGGCGGCGACCAGCTCGCTGTACGCCTGGCGGGAGCGGCGCACGGTCTGCGCGGCGTTGTTGATCAGGATGTCGAGCGGCCCGGCCGCCGCGACGGAGTCCGCGAGGGCGACGACCTGTGCCGGGTCGCGCAGGTCGATGCCGACGATCTTCAGCCGGTGGATCCACTCGTCGCTGTCCGGCTGCGCCTTGAAGCGGCGGACCGCGTCGTTCGGGAAGCGCGTCGTCACCGTCGTGTGCGCGCCGTCGCGCAGCAACCGCAGCGCGATGTACATGCCGATCTTGGCGCGGCCGCCGGTGAGCAGCGCGCGGCGGCCGGTGAGGTCGGTGCGGGCGTCGCGGCGGGCCCGGTTCTCGGTCGCGCACGACGGGCAGAGCTGGTGGTAGAACGCGTCCACCTGGACGTACCGGTCCTTGCAGATGTAGCAGGACCGGGGGCGCTGGAGGATGCCCGCGATCTCACCGGCGGCGGAGGAGCTGGGCAGCAGGCCCTGCGTCTCGTCGTCGATGCGCTCGGCGGAGCCGGTCGCGGTGGCCTCGGTGACCGCCCGGTCGTGCGCCGTCTTGGCGGCCCGGCGCTCCTGGCGGCGGCGCTGCTTGACGGTCCGGTAGATACCGGCCGTGGCGCGCCGGACGGCGATCGCGTCCGGGTGGTCGATCTCCAGCTTGTCGAGCTCGTCGAGCACGCTCAGGCAGACGGCCAGACGCTCGGGGTCGATGCCCGGCCCGTACGCGTGGTTGTCTTCTGTCACCGTCATGGCCGCTGCCGTTCCTCGATCACTCGTTTGCCACGTTCCAAAAGTGGCACTTTACGGAGCCGGGGCCCCGCCCGCCAAACCCGGCCTTCAGGGGGCGCTTCGGGGCGGCGCGTCGAACACGCAGTCGCCGCACAGCCCACCGCCCGGGGTGCGGTAGTACAGGCAGCAGGTACGGCGCCGCAGCGCGGGCGGGCGGACGGTCCCGGCGAGGTCCGGGCCGTCGAGCAGTTCCGTGGTGAGCGCGGCGGCGCGCTCGGCGACGTCGGGGCGGCCGTGGCGGTGCGCCCAGCGGGTCAGCTCGCGCAGCGCGCCGCCCAGCGCGGACCCGGCGTTGCCCCACAGGAGCCGCGCCGACACGGGTCCGGCGGCCCGCAGGGCGTCCGCGAGCGGGGCCAGGTGGCCGTCCTGGACGACGCGCCGCAGCTCCGGCGCGGTCCCGGGGCGGGTGGCGGTGCCGGACCACCACAGGTCGTCGGGCGTGGAGCGCGTCGGGTCCCAGTGGAGCGTGGCGGGCGACACGTCCGGGACGGCGCCGTACAGCGCGGCCGCGCCGAGGGTCACCGACCAGAGGCGCGCGGCGAGCCCGAGCTGGGTGAGGGACGCGGCGACCCGGTACTCGGACGTGCCCAACCGGTCCGCGACCCGGGCGACCCGCTGGGCGAGCGGCGGGGCGAGGGCCGGGCCCGCGGGGGCGTGCGGGGCGGTGGTGGGTGCGGTGCCCTGCTGGCCGGTGGCCGGTGACGGGCCGCGCGGGGCCGCGTACGCGTCGGCGAGCGGGGCGTACGGGCCGGGGCCAGGCGGCTCGGCGGGCAGGACGAAGAACCCGCCCACGTGGCCCAGGCCCCGCAGTTCGGCGGCCGTGAGCCCCCGCGCCTCAGCGTCCATCCCTCGCCCCTCCCCTGGTGCCGCCCGGCCGGGCACCACGGTAGTGGTGCGGGGCCGGGCGGGGCGCGCGGGTCAGAGCCCGACCCCGCCCCTCCTCAGGTAGGCGAGCGGGTCGATGTCGGAGCCGTAGCCGGGGCCGGTGCGCACCTCGAAGTGCAGGTGCGGTCCCGTGCTGTTGCCGGTGGAGCCGGACCGCGCGATGCGCTGGCCGCTGCTGACGGTCTGCCCGGCGCGCACGTTGAGGGCGGAGAGGTGGGCGTACTGGCTGTACTTGCCGTCGTCGTGCCGCAGCACGATCTGGTAGCCGTACGCCCCGGCCCACCCGGCGGAGACGACGCGGCCCGATGCGACGGCCTTCACGGAGGTGCCGGTGGGCACGGGAAAGTCCACGCCCGTGTGGTAGCCGGAGGACCACGACGACCCGGCCTTGCCGTACCGGGTGCCGGGCGCGGAGTCGACGGGCGCGCTGAGGCCGCCGGTGCGGGGCTTGGAGACGGCGGGCCGGGCCTGCGGCTCGGCGGGGGCCTGCCGCGGTCTCGGCTTGGCGGCGGGCTGCCGGTCCTTGGGCTTGGCGGCGGGCTGGACGCGGGGCTTGGCGGCCGGTTCCTGGGCCTTTGGCTGCCGGGCGGCGGGCCTGGTCTCCTGGCGCGGCGCGGGCTTGGCGCGGTCGTCGCCCTCGGTCCTGGGCTTCGTCCGGGTCCAAGGGGTGGACCGGTTCTCCCCGTCCTTGTCCGCCGGGCCCGCCGTGGGCTCGCCCGGGGCGCTGGTGCCGGAGCGAGCGCCGGGCTTGGCACCGTGAGCGGTTCCCGGCTTGGGCTCGGCCGGGGCCGAGACGCGGAGGGTGAGCTTCTGCCCGGGGAAGATCAGGTCCGGGTCGTCCCCGATGACCATGCGGTTCTGCGCGTACAGCCGCTGCCAGCCGCCGGGGACGCGCTCGTCGGCGGCGATGCGGGACAGCGAGTCGCCCCGGGCGACGGTGTAGCTCTCACGCCGCTGGTTGGGGATGGTGGTCGGCGTGACCGGCCGGTCGGCGCGGTCGCCGCGGTCGTCGCGCGTCCCGGTGCGGACGGCGGGCGCCTCTCCGCCGCGGGTGAGCCCGGCGCGTTCGGAGCAGGTCGGCCAGGCGCGGGGCCCCTGGCCCTTGAGCACCTTCTCGGCGACGGCGATCTGCTGGTCCCTGGTGGCCAGGTCGGCGCGGGGCGCGTAGCGGGTGCCGCCGTACGCCTCCCAGGTGGACTGGGTGAACTGGAGTCCGCCGTAGTGGCCGTTGCCGGTGTTGGTCTGCCAGCGGCTGGTGGACTCGCAGGCGGCGACCTTCTCCCATACGTCCACGGACGCGGCGTGGGCGGTTCCGGCGCCGATCAGCGGCAGGGCGCTGCCGATCGTGACGGTTAACGAGGCGCGGTTGAGACGGCTCGGCGGCTGCCGGCGGTGTCGTCCCCGTACGGCCATGGCGGTTCCCCCCTGTGCACAGGTCAGCAGCGGCCCAAGCTAGAGGTGGGCGCCGGGGCGTGACAAGGGGGCGCACAGGGCGCAGGGGGCGCGGACCGTCCCGTACGTGACCGGATGCCACGGCAGCGGGGCGGAGCGCGGTACGGGGATCTCGTACCGCCGCGCGGGTACGCCCGCACGGCGCACCCACGCGCGCGTACGGCTCCGGGACGGCCCGTCGCGGCCTGCCGGAAGGCCGGGTCCGGCCGGTCAGCCGCCGGGCGGGCGCCTGGTCAGCTGACGGGTCCGGGGGACGGGTCGGGGTCGGGC
The DNA here is from genome assembly GCF_000478605.2 of Streptomyces thermolilacinus SPC6. Lineage (GTDB taxonomy): Bacteria > Actinomycetota > Actinomycetes > Streptomycetales > Streptomycetaceae > Streptomyces > Streptomyces thermolilacinus. The sequence goes on from NZ_ASHX02000001.1 coordinate 426,945, forward strand.
ACCGGGTCGGGCCCGGGCGGCCTCGGCACGGGGTCCGGGGTGGGCACCGGACCCGGCGCGGGGTGCGGCGGCGGAGTCGGTACGGGCCCCGGCGCGGGCGGCGGCTCCGGCGCGGGAGCCGGGTCGGGCATGGGCGGCACGGGGTCGGGTCGCGGCTCGGTCATGGCCTCTCCCTGGAGACGGCGTCACTCCCTGTCGAGGGTCTCGCGCTGCGCGTTCCCCCGCGCGCGGGAACCATGCCGAAGCGCCCGTACCGACGAACCCGTACCTAGGAACCCGTACCTACGGGACCGCGCCCCGCGCCGGGGCCCTTGCGCGCCGGGCTCAGCGAGCGGCCGGTACGGCGTGCGGGCTGCGCGCCGTGTCGGTGCCCGGCACCGGGGCGGAGGCGTCGGAGCCGAGCTCCACGATGCGGTTGGCGGCGTCGACATGGACGACGCGCGGCACGAGCGTACGGGCCTCGGCGTCGTCGACCTGGGCGTAGCTGATGAGGATGACCAGGTCGCCGGGGTGGACGAGGTGCGCGGCGGCGCCGTTGATGCCGATGACCCCGGACCCGCGCTCCCCCTCGATGACGTACGTCTCCAGCCGGGCGCCGTTGTCGATGTCGACGATGTGGACGAGTTCGCCGGGGAGCAGGTCGGCGGCGTCCATGAGATCGGCGTCGATGGTGACGGAGCCCACGTAGTGCAGGTCCGCCTGCGTCACCGTGGCGCGGTGGATCTTCGACTTGAACATCGTACGCATCATCGAGGTACTCCTGGATCGAGGCTCCCTGCCTGCGTTTGTGCAGGTCAAGGGCGGTTTCCCTACTCTACAACGAGTCACGCGCCCGGCAGCATTCCCCAGGTCCCCGGACCGCATGCCGACCAGCCGCGGACCTTGCGACGCGTCGCCGGACGACTGCCGACTGCCGGAGCGCCACGACGACTGCACAAGCGTACGCAGCGCACCCCCCCACGGCACCCGTGATCACGGTCACTCTTGCCGGGCGGGCGCCGCTGCCGACGACGCCCGCCTGCCCGGCGGCGTCCGCTGAGCCCTGACCACCAGGCCAGGGCTCAGGGCGCGCTCTCGCCTCTCGGACGCCCGGCCGCTTGCTGGCTCACGATGACCAGACCGACGCGGTGTCATGCCCGACAGCGGCCGATGGTCACTCCCGGTCCGGTTCTCGCCGACTGCCGTCGGCGAGGGGACGGGCGTCGGGGTCGGCCTCGGCCGCGTCGGCGAGGGCCGCGGCGGCGGCTTCCGCGGCCTGCGCCGCGTCGTCGGCGGCCTGGGCGGCCGCCCTGTCCTCCGAGGACGTCTCACGTGTGGCCGGCGACTGGGGCAGCACCTCGCTGAAGGCGCGGGACACGCCCTGAAGGGCGGACGTGACCTCGCTGGGGATCACCCAGAAGGTACTGCCGCCCCCTTGGGCGAGCTGAGGCAGCATCTGCATGTACTGGTAGGCGAGCAGCTTGGGGTCGGGGTCGTTGCGGTGTACGGCCTGGAACACCTCGTCGATGGCCCGGGACTGGCCCTCGGCCTTGAGGATCTCGGCGGTACGGTTGCCCTCCGCCCGGAGGACGGCGGACTGCTTGTCGCCCTCGGCGGTGAGGATCTGCGACTGCCGTTGCCCCTCTGCTCCGAGGATCGCCGCCCTCTTGTCGCGCTCGGCACGCATCTGCTTCTCCATCGCGTCCTTGATGGACTGCGGAGGGTCGATGGCCTTGATCTCCACCCGGTTGACCCTCAGCCCCCATTTGCCGGTCGCCTCGTCGAGCACGCCGCGGAGCTGGTTGTTGATGGTGTCGCGCGAGGTGAGGGTCTTCTCCAGGTCCATGGAACCCACGACGTTGCGCAGAGTGGTGACGGTGAGCTGTTCGACGCCCTGCAGGAAGTCGGCGATCTCGTAGGCGGCCGCCCGGGGGTCCGTGACCTGGAAGTACAGGACCGTGTCGATCTCGACGACGAGGTTGTCCTCGGTGATCACCGGCTGCGGCCTGAACGAGACGACCTGTTCCCTCAGGTCGATGACCGGGTACACCCGGTCGATGTAGGGGATGACGAGGTTGAGACCCGGCCTCAGCGTGCGCCGGTATCGGCCGAGACGTTCGACGTTGCGAGCGCGCGCCTGCGGGACGATGCGTACCGCCCGCACCACGGTGAAGACGGCGATCAGCGCGACGATCACGCCGGCTACGAGAAGACCGGAGACTTCCATCGCTCACTCCCGGGGGTAGACGACGGCGGTGGCGCCGCTGATCTCCATGACGTCGACGGTCGTGCCCGGAGGGATCACCAGCGTTTCGTCATAGGCGCGGGCCGTCCATTCCTCGCCGCCGATGCGGACCCTGCCGCCCACGCCCGTCACCTCGGAGACGACATAGGCGGAGCTGCCCACCAGCGCGTCCACGCCGAACCGCCCCGCCGGAGGCCCGAACAGGTGGCGCGCCGCGACGGGACGCACGAAGAGCAGGCTGACCGAGGCCAGGACGGTGAAGACCAGGAGCTGCAAGGGCAGCGGAACTCCCGTCGCGGCGACTCCTGCCGTGACCAGCGCTGCCGCACCCAGGAGCCCGAGCGCGGCGGTGAGAGTGAAGATCTCCGCCACCGCCAGCACCCCTGCGGCGATCAACCAGATCAGCCAAGGATCCATGGCATCCTCCTGGCCACTGCGGCTCCACGGAGACGTAGGCCATCAATGCGCCATTTGTCCTATTTTTACCCTTTCTGGCGTCGTTCACGCCTCCGCCTGCGCGCCGCAGACCGAGGGGCTCGCGGGCGCGCCGCGCAGGCGAAGGCGAAGGGGACTCGCGGGCGGCCCGCTCCCGCGGTCGGGCCTCCGTGGACCTCCTCCGGCAGCGGGTGGAGTCCATCCACCCTGGAGGGGACGGTCCCAGCACGCCCCGCACGGCAGGGCAACGGTGGTGCGGCACACGACGGAGAGGGGAGCAGACCGCGGGTTTCCGGTCCCCCACACCGGGCTATTCGCGGGTCAGCGCCGTGCGCGGGCGGGGCGCGCGGGCGTCGTCGGCCGCGTGGGCGGTGGGGCCGTGCTCTTCCGGACGACGAGACTGGTCGTGAGCTCCATACGCGTCACCGACGGCTCCCCGGCCCGCAGGCGGAGGAGCATCTGCACCGCTTCCTCGCCCATCTCGCGCAGCGGCTGGTGGACCGTGGTGAGCGGCGGGCTCGACCATCGCGCGATCATCACGTCGTCGTACCCGACGACGGACAGGTCTTCGGGTACGCGCAGCCCGCACACGCGGGCCGCCTCCATGACGCCGAGCGCCTGCAAGTCGCTTCCGGCGAAGACGGCCGTGGGGCGGTCCGGCATCCGCAGCAGCTCCATCGCCCGCGCGTAGCCGCCCTCGACGTGGAAGTCGCCGAATCGGACGAGGGAGGCGTCGTGGTCCAGGCCGGCCATGCTCAGGGCGGAGCGGTAGCCGTCGAGCCGGGCGAGGGAGCACAGCATGTCCTCGGGGCCTGTGACGATGCCGATGCGGCGATGCCCCAGGTCGATGAGGTGACGGGTCGCGACGACACCGCCCGACCAGTTCGCGGACCCGACGGACGGGACGTCCGGTTCGGGGTCCCCCGCCGGGTCCACGATCACGAAGGGGATGGACCGCGCGTCGAGCTGCCGCTTGACGGCGTCGGGAAGCGAGGAGAACACCAGCACCACACCGATCGGCCGGCGCCGCAGCACGCCTTCGATCCACTCCGGGCCCGGGGCGTGCCGGGTGCCGCTCTCGGTCAGTACGACGCTCGCGCGGTGGGCCTTGGCGAGGTTCTCCACCCCTCGGATCAGCTCCATCGACCACACGCTGTCGAGCTCGTGGAAGACGAGTTCGATGAGGGGCGCCTCCCGGGCGACGCGGGTGGTCCGCCGGTACGCGTGCGCCTCGAGGAGCCGCTCGACCTTCCCCCGCGTGGCCGGTGACACGTCCTGTCGGCCGTTGAGGACTTTCGAAACTGTCGAAAGCGACACTCCGGCCTGCTGCGCCACCTCAGCGAGCGTGATCCGCCGGTTCTCCTCGCCATCTCGCATCCGAGCAGCATAAAGCACCGCTCCTGGCACCCACACGGTCACGCTTCGATAACGCGCTTCCGGAGGGTTGACCCGCTCAGCGCGCCGACTCTAGCGTCCGACTCCATGAAGTTTCGGCAATGAGACCGAAACACTTTCGAAAGGGGAGGCGATGAAGCGCCACGCAAGGCTGCTGAGAACGGCTCTCGTCGGTGGGGCGTCGCTGGCGATGACGCTGTCCCTGACGGCCTGCGGCGGCTCGGGCGATGCCACCGCGGGCGGCTCGGACACGATCCGCGTCCTGGTGTACGGCGACGCCGCCAACAAGGTGGAGAAGCGGCTCGTGGACACCTTCAACAAGACCTCGAAGGTCAAGGCGGTCCTCGACACGATCCCCGGCGCCGACTACCAGGCGAAACTTCAGACGATCATCAGCGGCAAGCAGGCGCCGGACGTGTTCTTCAACTGGGGCGGCGGCAGCATCAAGCCGTACGTGGACGCGGGCCTGCTGATGCCGCTCGACGACTTCATCGCCAAGGACCCCGGCCTCACGTCGCGCTTCCTGCCCTCCGTCATGGACACCGCGGTCGTGAACGGCAAACCCTACGGCGTCCCCATGCGCGGCACCCAGCCGGTGCTGCTGTTCAGCAACAAGAAGGTCCTCGCGGACGCCGGTGTCACCCCGCCGCGCACCTGGGACGAACTCCTGGCGGCCGTCAAGGTCCTCAAGGCCAAGGGCGTCATTCCCATCGCCCTCGGCGGCGGCGACAAGTGGCCCACCCAGATGTGGTTCCAGTACGTCTACGACCGTGTGGCCGGGCCCGGCCACTTCCGGAAGGCGGTGAACGGGGACAAGAGCGTCTGGGCGAGCGCCGACAGCAGGAAGGCCCTCGGCATGCTCAGGGAGCTGATCGACGCGGGCGCGTTCGGCACCAACTACGACTCGGTCAAGTTCACCGACGGCGGTTCCCCCGCCCTCCTCGCCACCGGCAAGGCCGCCTTCGAACTCATGGGCTCCTGGGAGTACTCCACCCTCCAGGAGGCCTACCCGGACTTCGTCCGGAACGACCTCGGCTACGGCACCTTCCCCACCGTCGAGGGCGGCAAGGGCGACCCGGACAACCTCGTCGGCAACCCCAACAACTTCTACTCGGTACTGAAGAGGACCAGGCACCCCGAGGCCGTGGCCGAGTTCCTGAAGCTCATGTACTCCGACGAGTTCGTCAAGAGCCAGCTCGGCATCGGCAACCTGCCCACCACCACCAACACCCCCGAGTTCCTGGACGGGTCCGCCAACCCGGCCTACTCGACGTACCAGTACGACCTGGTGAAGAAGGCCCCCGTCTTCCAGCTCTCCTGGGACCAGGCCTACCCCCCGGCGGCCACCACCACCATCTACCAGGCCGTCCAGCAGTTCTTCAACGGGCAGTCGGGCCCTGACGCCTTCATCGCCGCGATGCAGAGCCTGCCCGCCGCCTGACCGGGGATGCCTGACATGACCACCGCCACACCCGCAGCCACGGCCGTGGACGGCGCCGCGAAGACCGGTCGGCCCGGGCGCCGCGGCCGCCCCGCGACCGGAGTGGGCCGTCCGGGCTTCGCCTGGGCGGCGCCCGCCGCCGTCTTCTTCGGCCTGTTCGCCCTCGTGCCGCTCGTCCTCGTCGTCGTGCTGTCCTTCGCCCGCTGGAACGGCCTCGGCTCCCCGGAGTTCGCCGGTCTGGAGAACTGGAGCCGGCTGCTCGACGACCCCGTGATGGTGAAGAGCCTCTGGCTGAGCCTGCTGCTCACCGTCCTCGGCGTCGTCGTCCAGACGCCGATCAGCATCCTGCTCGGCGTCTGGGCCGCCGGGCGGCAGCGCAACCGTGCCGTCCTCTCCGCCGTCTACTTCGTCCCGCTCCTGCTGTCCATCACCGCCGTCTCCGTCCTGTGGCGCGCCGTACTCGACCCCAACTTCGGCATCCCCTCACAGGCGAGGTGGCTGTTCGGCGACGGCAACCTCCTCGGCACGCAGGCCGGCGCCCTCGGCGTCCTCGTCTTCGTCAGCACCTGGCAGTTCACCCCCCTGCACACCCTGATCTACCAGGGCGCCGCGCGGGCCGTACCCGAAGTGCTCTACCAGGCCGCCCAGATCGACGGCGCGGGCAGGGTCCGCCAGTTCTTCCACATCACCCTGCCGCAACTGCGCAACACGATCGTGACGTCGATGATCCTCATGGTGGTCGGCGGGCTCACGACCTTCGACACCATCCTGATCCTCACCCAGGGCGGACCCGGCACCGACACCACCAACAGCGCCTACTACATGTACCAGAAGGCCTTCAAGAGCTTCGACTTCGGAGCGGCCTCCGCGATCGCGCTGCTCCTCGTCCTCGTCGCCACCCTCGTCTCCCTGATCCTGGTCCGCCTGACCGGGTACGACAGGATGCGCAGCACCATGGAGGGCGTGTGATGCGGCGCCGCCCCAACTACCTGGCCGGTTTCGGCGCGCTGATCTGGCTGTTCCTGGTCGGCCTGCCGCTGTACGTCATGCTGGTCGCCACCTTCCAGACCCGGGCGGACTACGCGGCGAACGGCCCGCTGTCCTTCCCCGAGCGCTTCACCCTCGACAACTACGTCGACGACCTGAACACCGGCTTCGCGCAGTACTTCCTCAACACGGCGATCGTCACGGTCTGCGTGGTCGGCATCGTCCTGCTCCTGGTACCGCCCCTGGCGTACGCAATCGTGAGAAGCGACGGCAAGGCCACCGGCCGGGTCTTCCGGCTGTTCCTTCTCGGCCTGGCCATCCCGTCCCAGGCCGTGATCGTCCCGGTGTTCTACCTGATCAACGAGGCCGGCCTCTACGACAACCTGCTCGGCGTCATCCTGCCGACCGCCGCGTTCGCCATGCCCGTCTGCGCCCTGATCCTCTCCGGCGTCATGCGGGACATCACGCCCGAGCTGTACGAGGCGATGACCGTCGACGGGGCCTCGCCCGGGCGGGTCTTCTTCCAGCTCGTGCTGCCTCTGGCGAAGGGCGGTCTGTCCACCGTCGTCGTGTTCGCCTCGCTCCAGGCGTGGAACGGCTTCCTCTTCCCGCTCGTCCTCACCCAGTCCTCGGAGAACAAGGTCATCACCATGGGTCTCTACGACTTCCAGACGGAACACGGCGTCGACATCCCCGGCCTCCTCGCGGCCGTCGTCCTGTCGATGCTGCCCATCCTGCTCGTCTACCTGTTCGCCCGCCGGGCCCTCGTGCAGGGGCTGATGGGAGTCGGAGGAAAGTGACCGACACCGTGGCCACCCCGCCCCCAGCCCCGTACCCCGTCTGGCGCGACCCCGCGGTGAGCGCCGAGGAGCGTGTCGAGGCGCTGATCCGCGAGATGACTCTGAAGGAGAAGATCGCCCAGCTCTACGGCGTGTGGGTCGGGGCGTCCGACGAGGGCGCCGAGGTCGCGCCGCACCAGCACGACATGGAGGAGCCGGTCGACCTCGACGAGCTGCTTCCCGACGGTCTCGGCCAGCTCACCCGGCCCTTCGGAACCATCCCCGTCGATCCCGCGCTCGGCGCCCTCTCCCTGATGCGGACGCAGGCGCGGATCAGCGCCGCGAACCGCTTCGGCATCCCGGCCGTCGCCCACGAGGAGTGCCTCGCGGGCTTCGCGGCCTGGGGCGCCACCGCCTACCCGGTGCCCCTCTCGTGGGGGGCGACCTTCAACCCCCGGCTCGTACGGGAGATGGCCGCCGCCATCGGCCGCGACCTGCGCGCGGTCGGAGTCCACCAGGGGCTCGCCCCCGTCCTCGACGTCGTACGCGACGTCCGCTGGGGGCGCGTCGAGGAGACCATCGGCGAGGACCCGTACCTCGTCGGGACGATCGCCACCGCCTACGTCCAGGGGCTGGAGTCCTCCGGTGTCGTCGCCACCCTCAAGCACTTCGCCGGTTACTCCGCGTCCCGTGCGGGGCGCAACCTCGCCCCGGTCGGCATGGGCGCCAGGGAGCTGGCCGACGTGATCCTGCCGCCGTTCGAGATGGCGGTCCGGGAGGGCGGCGCGCGGTCGGTGATGCACGCCTACACCGACACCGACGGCGTTCCCTCGGCCGCCGACGAGCGGCTGCTCACCGGGCTCCTGCGGGAGACCTGGGGCTTCACCGGCACCGTTGTTGCCGACTACTTCGGCATCACGTTCCTGAAGACCCTGCACGGCGTCGCCGGAACACTCGGCGAGGCGGCCGGGGCGGCCCTCACGGCCGGTGTCGACGTGGAACTGCCCACCGTCAAGGCCTTCGGCACGCCCCTCCTGGACGCGGTCCGGCGGGGACACGTGGCGGAAGGGGACGTGGACCGTGCGGTCAGGCGGGTCCTCCTCCAGAAGACCCGGCTCGGGCTGCTCGACCCCGACTGGAGCCCGGTCCCCCCGGCCCTGCGCGACGCCGACACCACCGCGGACCCCGAGACCCTGCGGGGCACGGTCGATCTGGACACGGCCGCCAACCGGCAGCTGGCCGCCCGTGTCGCGGAGCAGGCCGTCGTCCTGCTCCGCAACGACGGCATCCTGCCGCTGAGCCCGGGAACTCCCCGGAGGATCGCGCTGATCGGCCCCAACTCCGAGGCTCCCACGGCCGTCCTCGGCTGCTACTCCTTCCCCGTCCACGTCGGCGGTCAGCACCCCGGCACCCCGCTCGGCATCGACCTGCCCACGCTGCGCGACGCGCTCGTGGCCGAGTTCCCCGACGCCGAGGTCCTCGTGGCGCGCGGGACCGGCGTCGACGACGGCGACACGGAGGGCTTCGCCGAGGCGCTCGCGCTCGCCCGCCGCGCCGACGTCGTCGTGGCGGCCCTGGGCGACCGCGCCGGGCTCTTCGGGCGGGGCACCAGCGGTGAGGGCTGCGACGCGGAGTCCCTCGTGCTCCCCGGGGCTCAGCAGCGGCTGCTGGACGCCCTCCTCGACACGGGGACACCGGTCGTCACGACCCTGCTGGCGGGCCGGCCCTACGCGCTGGGCCGTGCGGCCGACGAGTCCGCTGCCGTCCTCCAGGCGTTCTTCCCCGGTGAGGCGGGTACGGCCGCGATCGCCTCCGTCCTCAGCGGCCGGACCGGTCCGAGCGGCCGGCTGCCCGTCAGCGTGCCGCGCCGTCCCGGCGTCCAGCCCTCCACCTATCTGGCCTCCCGGCTGGGCCACACCAGCGAGGTGTCCAGCATCGACCCGACCCCGGCCTTCGGCTTCGGGCACGGGCTGACGTACACCGTCTTCGCGTGGGACGACCTGGTGGTCGAAGAGGCCGAGGTCCCCACGGACGGCGCGGTGCGGCTCGCGCTGACCGTGGCGAACACCGGCGACCGCTCCGGCACCGAAGTCGTCCAGCTGTATCTGCACGACCCGGTGGCCTCCGTGGTGCAGCCCGCGCAGCGGCTCATCGGGTACGTACGTCTCGACCTGGCCCCCGGTGAGAGGAAGCGGGTCCACGTGGAGGTCCCCGCGGACCTCGCCTCGTTCACCGGCAGGACCGGGCGGCGCGTCGTGGAGCCGGGAGAGCTGGAACTGAGGCTGAGCGCCTCCAGCACGGAGCCTCGGCTGACCGCCCGGTTGACGCTGACCGGTCCGGTGCGGCGGGTGGACCACCACCGGCGGCTGCACGCCCGGTTCACGGTCCGCCCGTGCGCCGGGGGCTGACCGGCTCGGCGCCCGGACGGTCAGGCGGTGCCGCAGGCGGGACGGGATGTTCATCGTCACGGTCTCCAGGGGCGGGTTCCGCCGGCGATGAATGCTTCGCCTCCCGCCTTCGCGCCTCAATGGTTTTGAGTCGGTGCGCGAAGCTCTCGGCGCCGACGCGCCAGTCGCATGTCGGCTGAGGTTTGAGCCCGGCCACCGACGACTGCGGCGCCCCGGCCGGTGCCGCGCGGGACGAGGACGCACCTTCCCCTGCCGTCGCAGCGTGGCGAATTCGGCCACGAAGCCGACTTCCGGCCGGGCCGAACGCGCCCGTTGACGGTGAGGGAGGGTGTCACTACTGTGCGCTCCAGTTCCCCGGCCGATCGACCGCCGTTCCCTGTTCCAACGCTTGGGAGCGCTCCCAGTCCCTTGTTCGCAACAGGACCAGCCAGGAGGGAGGCTTGGCATGCGCAAAACATTTCGACCCTCCGGGCGAAAGCCCGCGGTACGGCGGACATCGTGCGGTGAAGCGACCTGAACGGCACCCACCAGTACGTCCACCAGGGCATGGACCCCGGCGCCCGAGGCGACTGCCTCCGCCTCCCCTGGCCGATGGGCCCGCTCGCCCGGACCACCTCACCCCGCTGACACAGGAGTCGCTCATGCCCCCCACCACTCCCCCACCGCAACGCCCGCCGCGCCTCCTCACCGCCCTGCTGACGGGCGCCCTCCTCCTCGGCGGTCTCATGACCGCACCGGCCGCCGCGGGGGCGCCCGCCGCCGCGGCGGCCACCACGGCCGTACGCGTCAACCAGGTCGGCTATCTGCCGGACGGTCCGAAGCGCGCCACCGTCGTCACCACGGCGACGCAAGCCCTCACCTGGCGGCTGCGCGACGCGTCCGGCACGGTCGTCGCCTCCGGACCGACGGACCCGCGCGGCGCGGACGCCCCCTCCGGGCAGTCCGTCCACGTGGCCGACTTCTCCTCGTACCGGAGCACGGGTTCGGGATACGTCCTGACGGTGGACGGCAGCGGCAGCGCGCCCTTCGACATCCGCGCGGACCTCTACGACACGCTGCGCGCCGACTCGATGGCGTTCTTCCACCACCAGCGCAGCGGCATCGCCATCGACGCCTCCCTGGTCGGCTCCGCCTACGCCCGCCCGGCCGGGCACCTCGGCGTCGCGCCCAACAAGGGCGACACCTCCGTCCCCTGCCAGGCCACCGTGTGCGACTACACCCGGGACGTCAGGGGCGGCTGGTACGACGCCGGTGACCACGGCAAGTACGTGGTCAACGGCGGCCTGTCCACCTGGCTGGTCGTCAACTCCTTCGAACGGGCCAAACGCTCGGGCAAGGAGGCGGCGCTCGGCGACTCGACCCTGCGCGTCCCCGAGCGCGGCAACGGGACGCCGGACGTCCTGGACGAGGCGCGCTGGGAGCTGGACTTCCTGATGCGCATGCAGGTGCCCGAGGGCAAGCCGTACGCGGGCATGGCCTTCCACAAGATCCATGACGCGGAGTGGACCGGCATGCCGACGCGCCCCGAGCGGGACGCCCAGCCCCGCGAACTGCACCGCCCGTCCACCGCCGCCACGCTGAACCTCGCGGCGGCCACCGCGCAGTGCGCCCGGGTCTTCCGCCCGTACGACTCCGCGTACGCCGACCGCTGCCTGTCCACCGCCCGCCGCGCCTGGACCGCGGCGCGGGCCACCCCCGCCCTCTACGCGCCGGAGTCGGACAGCACGGGCGGCGGTGCCTACGCGGACACGCGCGTCACTGACGAGTTCTACTGGGCGGCCGCCGAGCTGTACGCGACGACCGGCGAGAGCGCGTACCGGGACGCGGTCGCCTCCTCGCCCTGGCACACCGCCGCCGACGCCTTCAGCCCGTACGGCTTCGGCTGGGCCGACACGGCCGCGCTGGGCCGTCTCGTTCTGGCCACCGTCCCGAACGGGCTGCCCGCGTCCGACGTGGCGCGCGTCCGGGCCTCGGTGACGGCGGCCGCCGACGGCTACCTGTCCAGGATGGCCGCGCAGGGCTACGCGGTGCCCGTCCCGGCCGACGGGTACTTCTGGGGCTCGAACGGCGAGGTCGCCAACGACGCGGTCGTCATGGCCGTCGCCGCCGAGCTGACGGGCGACGGGCGCTACCGCGCCGGTGCGCTGGAGACGCTGGACTACCTGCTGGGCCGCAACGCCCTCGGCCTGTCGTACGTGACCGGCTACGGCGAGACGTTCGCGCAGAACCAGCACCACCGCTTCTGGGCACACCAGCTGGACGCCTCCCTGCCCCGCCCGCCGGCCGGGTCGCTCGCCGGCGGCCCCAACAGCGCGCTCCAGGACCCGGTGGCGCGGGAGAGGCTCACCGGCTGCGCTCCCGCCGCCTGCTACATCGACCACGTCGACTCGTACTCCACCAACGAGGTGGCGATCAACTGGAACGCCCCGCTGGCCTGGCTCGCCGCCTACGCAGCCGAGCGGACGACCACCGCCGAACCGCCCACCGCGGCCTGCGCGGTGACCTACACGGTGGACAACGTGTGGAGCACCGGCTTCACCGCGACCGTCACCGTCCGGAACACCGGGTCGGCCGCGGTTGACGGCTGGGAGCTGACCTGGACCCATCCGGGCGGCCAGCGGGTCACCGGCGCCTGGAACGCGACCGTCACCCAGAGCGGCAACGCCGTCAGCGCCCGCCACGCCGACTGGAACCGGGCGATCGCCCCTGGTGCGACCGTGAGTTTCGGAGTCCAGGGGACAGGCACCGACACGAGTGGCTCCCCCACGGCCTTCGCCCTCAACGGGAGCGCCTGCGCCTGACACCCCGCCGGCCGGGCCGGGCGGCCGCTCCCGCCCGGCCCGGCCGGCACCCCGCCTACCCCCGGACCTCCCCACCCACCACGAGGTCCCGGGAAGGGGCGTCAGCGGGTCCCTTCGGTGTCGTCGGCCCGGTGAGACGGCGCAGCGCGAGGACACCGAGCGCCAGGTGCAGGAGGCTCGCCGCGGCGGCGGCCGCGTGCAGGCCGGTGACGAAGGCCGACTCCGCGCCCTCGACGACGGACGGCGCCAGTCCCGGCAGCTGGAGTGTCCCGTCGAGGGTGGGCGCGAGGCCGGGCCCCTGGATCCGGAAGACCAGCGCGGCGAGCGAGCCGAGGAGCGCGATGCCGAGAGCGTTGCCGATCTCGTTGCTGGTCTCGGCGATCGCCCCCGCCGAGCCCGCTCGCTCCGCGGGGACGGCGCCGACGGCGGTGTCGGCGACCACGGCGAAGGAGATGCCGTAGCCGACGCCCGCGACGACCGTGGAAGCGACGTACCAGCCGGTTCCGCCGGTGATCGTGACCGGCAGCAGGAGCAGCAGACCCGCCGCGACGGAGAAGTGACAGGTGATCAGAGCGGTGCGCCTGCCGACGCGGTCGACCACGATCGGTGTGACGACGCACGTGACGGTGAGCACCACGGCTCCGGGCAGCGCGAGGAGCGCGGCGTGCAGGACCGGCAGTCCGAGGACGGACTGGAGGTAGACGCCTGTCAGGTAGGCGGTCGCCGACCACGCGGCCAACGGCAGCAGGCCGGTGATGACGGCGACCGTGAAGACGCGGTCGCGGAAGAGCGAGAAGTCCATCAGCGGGTGCTCGAGGCGCCGCTGTCGGAGAGCGAACCACGTGAGCGACGCCGCTCCGGCCAGTCCCGCGAGGACGGGGACGGCGGAGAGGCCCTCGGCCGCGGCGTGCTTGAGACCGTAGACCGTGAGCAGGAGGCCGCCCGCGGAGGTGGCGACACTGAGCGCGTCGACCCGCCCCGGCCGAGTCGCGCGGACCTCGCCGAGCAGGACCGGCGCGAAGACCAGGAACAGGGCGATGACGGGCAGGTTGACCAGGAAGACCGAGCCCCACCAGAACCGCTCCAGCAGGACGCCGCCGACGATCGGACCGATGGCGAACCCGGCGGCGAACGCCGCGGCGAAGACGCCGATGGCCCGCGCCCGTCGGCGCGGGTCACCGAACAGTTCGCTCAGCACGGCCAGCGCCGAGGGCAGGAGAGTCGACCCGGCCACCCCCATGAGGGCACGGGCGGCGATGAGGAGCTCGGGGGTGGGGGCGAAGGCCGCTGCCGCGGACCCGATGCCGAAGACCGTCGCGCCGAGCATGAGCAGCTTCAGCCGGCCGTATCGGTCTCCGATACCGCCGAACGCGATGAGCAGGGAGCCGACGGCGAAGCCGTAGATGTCCAGGATCCACAGGGCCTGGTCCGCGGTCGGCGTGAGTGCCTGGCTGACCCGGGGCATCGCCAGGAACAGGATCGACCCGTCCATGGCGACCAGGAGCACCGGCCCGAGGATCACCAGCAGGCCGAGCCAGGCGCGTCGGGCGGGCGGGTTGTGCGTGTGCTGTTCGGACATGCCACGACCGTCACGCACGGGCCGCGCGGCAGCCATCCCCATGCGGTGGGTACACCCGGCAGGTATACCCACCGGGGTGACCGGGCGGCCTACCCTCAAGGCGTGGAGAGCCTTGGAACGTTTTTGAAGAGCCGCCGTGACCGGGTCAAGCCCGCCGAGATCGGGCTGCGCACATACGGGGCCACCCGCAGAGTCCCGGGGCTGCGACGCGAAGAGCTCGCACAGCTCGCGGGAGTGAGCGCGGGGTACTACACACGCCTGGAGCAGGGTCAGGCGGAGACCGCGTCCGAGCAGGTCCTCGACGCCCTCGCACGGGTGCTGCGACTCGATGAGATCGAACGGGTCCACCTGCACAACCTCGCCCGCCAGCGCTCCGCCCTGGGGCTCCGCGAACCACGCCCGGAGACACCGCACCCACGGGTCCTCGCGCTCCTGGAGTCCCTCGACGAAGCGACACCGGCGATCGTGCTGGGCCGCCGCGGCGACGTGCTCGCGTGGAACCGCACGGGCCACGCGCTCATCGCCGAGCACATCGACTTCCATGCCCCGCGGGAGCCGACGCGACGTCCCTCCGTTCCCCGGATGTTCTTCCTCGACCCGCTCACCCGCGACCTGTACCGCAACTGGGAGGAACTCGCCCACGTCCATGTCGCCTACCTCCGGCTCACCGCGGGCCGGTACCCCACCGACGCACGGCTGGCGGAACTGATCGGAGAGCTCTCCATGCGCAGCGACGACTTCGCGAGGATGTGGGCAGCCGGAGAGGTCGCCGACTGCACCGTCGGGAACATGCGACTGCGGCACCCCACGGTCGGCGCCGCGAGCGTCACTTACCAGGTCTGGCTCCAGCCCGACAGCCCCGACCACCGCCTGGAGATCTACACTCCGGACGACTCCGGCTCCGCTGACGCGCTGCGGCTCCTGACGCTCCATCACCGCCCGGACGCCGAGGGGCATGACCCGGCGGGGCGCCCCCACCTGGCCGGACCCGCGCGTCCCTGACGGCACGCCAGGGCACTGCGGCGGTACGGGCGGGTGGTGGTGCGGCCGGGGAGCAAGCGGGTGCAGGTGCCGCGATCGGCCGATTTCGGATGAGGAGGGGCGGAAAGGGGCTACTGCGGGCGTGTACCGGGGTAGTCGTTCCTTCCCCGTGGAGGCGCGCAGATGTCTCCCGAAGGGTGGAGGGGACTGCCATGGCGTTACGGATCCGTACGGCACTCACACCGGCCCGGCGATCGCGCGGGGCGCCGCTCGCGTCCGCGCTGGCCCTCGTGCTCGCGCTCTCCGCGTGCGTGGCGGGCGGCGGCTCGGACGGCGGCGGTACGGCGCCCGGGCAGGCGCCCCGCACCACGACGGCCGCCCCCTCGGGCCCCTCGGCTCCCTCCGCCACCGCCGCCGTCCCGCCGGCGCCCGGTTCCCGGTCACCGGACCGTACGTCCCCGCCCCCGTCCCCGTCCTCGCCTCCGGGCCAGGCCACCGCACCGCCCCGGGAAGGCGGGCAGGTGCGGGCCGGCGTCTACTTCCTGCACGGCGAGCGGGTGTCGCCCGCTCCCCGCACCGTGACCGGCCCCGCCACGGCCGCGGGTGCCCTGCGCGCGCTGCTCGCGGGACCGAGCCGCTTCGAACGCGCGCACGGCCGGACGACTGCGATCCCCGCCGGGACGGAACTGAGGTCCCTCGCCGTGCGCGGCGGCGTCGCGACCGTCGACCTGACCGGCCGGTACGACGACGGGGGCGGGGCGCTGTCGGCGCGCGCCCGGCTCGCCCAGGTCGTCTTCACGGCCACGCGCTTCCCCGCCGTGACGTCGGTGCGGTTCGCGCTGGACGGCGAGCCGGTGAGCCGCTTCGGCGGCGAGGGCGTCGACGTCTCCCGGCCGCTCGGCAGGGCCGACTTCGCGGACCTCGTGCCCGCCGTGCTCGTGGAGTCGCCGATGATCGGCGACACCGTCCGCAGCCCGGTCAGGGTGCGGGGCACCGCGAACACCTTCGAGGCCGCCTTCGGCCTGCGGCTCACCGACGCGGCCGGGCGCACGGCGGCGCAGGCGCACGGCATGGCCTCCTCGGGCACCGGCACCCGCGGGACGTTCGACCTGACCCTCGCCTTCCGGACCGCGCGCGAGAGCGCCGGGACCCTGACCGCCCTCTGGGACTCCCCGGAGGAGGGGCGCCTGGTGGACACCGTCACCGTCCCGCTCACCCTGCGGCCCTGACGGCCCGCCGGGCAGCGGCGCCGGCCGTCCCCGGGTGAGTGGGGGCGGCCGGCGCCTGGGGCCCGGCGGCTCAGAACTGGAGCGACCAGGCGTTGATGTAGCCGGTGTCGTTGGTCCAGTTGTCGCTGACCCGCAGTCTCCATGTGCCGTTCGCGGCCTCGGAGGAGGCGTCGACCGTGTACGTGGCCTGGACGTGGTCGGCGCTGTCGTTGCTGTTGTAGTCCTTCAGCAGGTACGCGGAGCCGTCGGGGGCGACCAGCTCCACGCGCAGGTCACCGCGGTAGGTGTGCCGGATGTCCACGGTGACGGACAGGTCCGCCGGGGCGTTGCCGCTGACGCCGGTCACCGCGAGGGGGGACTCGACGGTCGCGTGGTCGCGGATCGTGTAGTCGCCGGTGTTCTCGAAGCGCGGTCCGGTGGGCGGCGGGGCGGTGTCGCCGGAGCCGGTGTGGAGCAGGCGGTTCGGGGAGCCCGTACGCGCGTCGGTGACCTTGTCGGCGGTGGCGTCGGCCACCAGCCGGTCGAGGACCTGGGCGGGGGTCCACGTCGGGTTGGCGGAGAGGATCAGGGCCGCCGCGCCCGCCGTGTGCGGGGACGCCATGGAGGTGCCGCTGTCCGGCCGGGACGCGGTGTCGCCCGTGTGGGACGTGGAGACGATGGAGTCGCCCGGGGCGAAGACGTCCAGGCAGGAGCCGTAGTTGGAGCCCTGGCCGTTGTTCCATCCGGTGGCGCGGGCGTCCCTGCTGTTGGTGGCGCCGACGGTGATGGCCGACGGGGTGGAGGCCGGGGAGTACTGGCAGGCGTCGGCGTTGTTGTTGCCCGCCGCGACGACCCAGGTGACGCCGGAGGAGATGGAGGCCGCGACCGCGTCGTTGACGGACTGGTTCCGTCCGCCGCCGATGCTCATGTTGGCCACCGCGGGCTTGGCCGCGTTCCTGGTGACCCAGTCGATGCCCGCGAGGACCGGCGCCCAGCTGCTGCCGGAGTTCCCCTGGCAGTTCAGCACTCGTACGCTGACGATCTTGACGCCCTTGGCCACGCCGAACGAGCTGCCGCCGACCGTACCGGCGACGTGCGTGCCGTGTCCGTGGCAGTCGGAGGCGTTGGAGTCGTTGTCGATGAAGTCGTACCCGCTGACCGCGCGGCCGCCGAAGTCCCGGTGGCTGAGCCGGACGCCGGAGTCCAGGACGTACGCGGTGACGTTGGACGCGGTGGTGGCGTACGTGTAGCGGGAGTCCGTGGGCAGTGAGCGCTGGTCGATGCGGTCCAGGCCCCAGGACGGCGGGTCGGTCTGCGTGTCGGCCGCGTACGCGACGCCGTCGGCCTCCACCCGGGCGACGGACGGGTCGGCGGCCAGCCGCTTCGCCCGCTCCTCGGACATCGTGACGGCGAAGCCGCGCAGGGCGGCGGTGTACGTGTGGGTCACGCTGCCCCCGTGCCGCTTGGCCAGGGCCTTCGCGGAGGCGGGTATGTCGGTGAGGGCCACCGAGTCGGCGAAGGTGACGATGTACGCCCCCTCCACGGCCCCGGGGCGGTCCGCGCCGACGATCCGGCCCTCGCCGCCGGGCGGTACGGGCGCGGTTTCGGCGGCCCCGGCGGTGGTGGCGGCGCCGACGAGCAGGGCGGCACTGGCACCGACGGCGAGCAGCCGCCGTACGGCGCGAGCGTCGAACTCCATGGTTTCTCCCTTGAGAGCGGTCCGGACCTGCCTGGTCCGGGGGTGGTGCGGGTCGCGGGTCCGGGGGCGGCGAGACCGAATGAAATGGCATAGGCATGACAAAGCCTGGTGCCTTTCATCCCTCCTGCCGAGCGCCGAACGGACCGGCGTGCGGCGTCGGCGCCGAGCGGCCTTCCGAGACCGGAGCCCGGCGTCCGGACGCAGGACCCCGGTCCGCGCCGTCCGTCGCCTGACGTCCGCGGGCGGTGAGGTGGCGCCGCACGGAAGGGACCCGTGCGGCGCCGGACCGGGCCGTACGGGGGTCCCCCGCGTGGCGCCGGGTCGGAGCGACGTCGTACGGCCGCGTGGGGGGCAGCCGGTGCCCGCGCCGGGCCCTGTCAGCGGGCCCGTCGGGACGCGGGGCGGACGACGTCGTCCGACCGCTGAAGCTTCGGCTCGACGGCGGGGACCGAGCAATCCGTAGCGCTACCCAAAAAGTGGAGCCGGGCGGCGCGCCGGACACGCGTCCTCTCCCCCGGTCCACGAGCCGGGGCCTGACGGGGATTCGCTAGGTGGTGGACCCCTATTGCACCGGTGGACGTGAGCCGGTAGACCACCCACCACCCGGCCGCACGGGACCCCGCCGTGGCCGAGCGGCGGTGGACGGTGGCCGGTGGACGGCGCGACGGACTCCGGGACCGATGTGGAGGGAACGGACGGCATGGAGGAGGAGCCAGTGGACAGCCCCGCCGGTACCGGACGCTCCGCCCGCCCCGACAGCCCCGGCCCGGCCCTTCCCGCCGACTTCGGCACGCCCGCCGGACTCCCCGGCGGCCGTTTCGGGTCCGTAGCGTCCGCCGGTGGCGTCGGGGCCGTCGGGCTGGTCGGGCGGGACGCCGAGGTGCGCCTCCTGCGGGCGGTGCTCGCGCAGGGGCCGTGCGTGGTGGTCGTACGGGGCGAGGCGGGGGTCGGCGCGTCCCGCCTGGTGGACGAGCTGCTGGCCGACCCCGTGTGCACCGGACTGACGCACCTGCGCGGAACCTGCCCCGACACGACGGAGCACGCACCCCTCGCGGCGGTGACCGACGCCCTCGCCGGGCTTCCGTACCGGCCCGGCGCCTGCCTGCCACCGGTGACCGGCGTCGTCGGGACGGTCGTCCCCGAGCTGGCGGACCGGCTGCCGCCACCCCCTCCGCTGCCCGAACCGGCCCTGCGCGACGGACTCTTGGCACGTGGCGTCCGGGCCCTGCTGGCGGCGCTCGGTCCTGCGGTACTGGTCGTGGAGGACGTGCACGCGGCGGACGCCCGCACCCTGGACGTGCTGCACCGGCTCACGGCGGAGATGCCGCCGTCGCTCCGGCTGGTCGTGACCGAGCGCGCGGCCCCCGGCCTGCCGGTCCTCGGCGTCCGCGCCCACCCCCGGGTACGGGTCGAGGAGGTCGCGCTGCGGCCGTGGAGCCCCGGGGAGACCAGGGAGTACGTCCGGCGGTGGCTCGGGGGGCGCGCGGCCGGACCGGAGCTCGCCGAACTGGTGCACACGCGTACGGGCGGGCTGCCCGCCGCGGTGGAGGCGCTGCTGCGGGAGGCGGGGCAGGGCGGTCCGGCCGCTTCCGGCGGTCACAGCCGTACGGTCGGTGTGGCGGACGTGCGCGCGGTCGGCGTCCCGGCGGCGGTCCGCCGGGACATGGCCCGGCGGCGCGGCCCCCTCGACGGGACGGCCGACCGGGTCGTGGAGGCGGCCGCCGTCCTCGACCGGCCGGTCGCCCTGGACGTACTCGCCGAGGTGGCGGGGGTGACCGCCGACGACGCGGAACGGGCCGTGGCGCTCGCCGCACGCCGCGCGGTGCTCAGCGCCGACGGGCGGCACACGCGGTTCCGGCACGCCCTGGACCGCGACGCGGTGCACGAGCGGATCGCCGGGCCCCGGCTGGAACGCCTCGCCCTGCGCGCCGCCCGGGCCCTGCGCCGGGCGGGCGGGCCGCTGCCGCTGGCCGACCTGGCCCGCCTGCACCAGGAGGCCGGTCGGACGCGGGACGCCCTGCGGTACCTGGTGGCGGCCGCCGACCGGGCCGCCGCCCGGGGCGACTACGCCGCCGCGACCGCGCTCTACACCCGGGCGGTCACCGAGCAGCCCCGTCCGTCGCTCGCCGACCAGGCGGGCAGGAGCAGCGGGACGCCGCGTGGAGTCGGGGCCCGTGTCCGTACCGCCGTGAAACTCGCCCGTACCGCCCAGCTCGCGCGCGCCGGGGACGATGTGGTGAGCGCCGTCCGGCGGGTCCTGGAGGAGGACGACCCGCCGCCCCGGCTGCGCGGCGAGATCAGGCTCCATCTGAGCGTCGTGCTGCGCAACCAGGGCGCGACGCCCCTGGACAGCCTCAACGAGATCGCCCGCGCCCTGCCCGATCTGGAGGAGAGCGACCCGCAGACCGCCGCCCGCGCGATGTCCGTGGCGGCCATTCCCTCCATCAAGGGGTGGCCGGTCAGCCGTCATCGGGCATGGCTGGAGCGGGTCGAGCCGGCGGCCCGCGCGGTGACGGACCCCGCGACCCGGGCGGCGGTCGCCGCGAACCGCGCCACCGCCCTGATGCTGCTGGGCGACGCACGGGCGTGGGCCGCCGCCGACGCGCTGGACCGCCCCGCCGCCTCGGCCCTGGAGGCGGCGCAGCACGCCCGGGGGTGGGCCAACCTGGCGCACGCGACGGTCGCCCTCGGGTACACCGGGCGGGCCCGCGCGTTCCTGGACCGGGCCGCCGCCGGGCTCGAGGCCACGTCCAGCCCGTACCTGGAGGGGCTCACGCACACCGCCCGGCTGGTCATCGGCTGGCACGAGGGGCGGTGGGAGGGACTGCGCGAGGCCGCCGACCGCGTCACCCTGGCGTACGAGGAGATCCCCGACCTGACCGCCGAGGCGATGCTGGTGCGCGGTCTGACCGCGCTGCACGTCCACGGCGACGTGCCCACCGCGCGCCGGGACCTCGCCGAGGCCGCCCGGCTCACCCGCTACGACACCGGGTTCATCCTCACCGCGTCCGCCGCCGCCACCGCGCGGCTCCACCTGGAGGCGGGACGCCCCGGGCAGGCGGGGGACGCCGTGGAGACGGCCCTGCACCACCTGGACCGGACCGGTGGATGGGTGTGGGCCACGGAGGTCGTGCCCACCTCCGTCGAGGCGCTGCACGGCAGCGGCCAGAGCGAGCGGGCGCACCGGCTCGTCGAGGACTTCGCGGCGGGGACCGCGGGCCGCGACGCCCCCGCCGCCGGGGCGGCGCTGACGGTGTGCCGGGCCCTGCTCGCGGAGGCGGAGGGCCGCTTCGGCGCGGCCGCGGCGCTGCTGGCCCGGGCCGAGGCCGAGTGGCGGCGGCTCGGACGCCCCTTCGACGCGGCGGGCGCGGCGGAGGCCCGGGGGCGGTGCCTGTTCCAGGCCGGGCACGCGGACGCCGAGGCGACCGTCCAGGGGGCGATCACCGCGTACCAGGGCCTCGGCGCCCGCTGGGACGTGGCCCGCTGCCACCGGCTGCTGCGCCGCCACGACGTCGTCACCACCCACCGCCGGGGCCGTCTGGGCTACGGCGACCGGCTCTCCCCGCGGGAGGAGGAGGTGGCGAGGCTCGTCGCCCAGGGGCGGGCGAACCGCGAGATCGCCGAGAGCCTGGTCCTGTCCACCCGGACCGTGGAACACCATGTCGCCCGCATCATGCGGAAGCTGGACGTGGCGTCCCGCACGGACATCGCCCTGGCGCACGAGCGGCTCGCCGACCGTGCGGACTGCTGACCCTCAGGTGCGCCTCCGGCCGCGAGCCGTTCCCGCGCGGAAGGGCCCCCATGCCCCTGCCCTCGGCCGTCCCGCCCCTCGTACCCGCCGACGAGCGGTCCGGTCCGCTGGGGCTCAGCCGACGGTGACGGTGTAGGTGATGCGCTCGGGGGCCTGGGACGGGGTGGCCGCCCCCGTGGCCGGGGTGGTGGAGGGCGCGGTCGTCCCGGGGGGCGTGCTGGAGGTGTTGTCCCGGCAGGTGGTGAAGGTGCAGTGCAGCAGCGTGAACCGGGTGGTCCCCTTGCCCTTGGCCTCGAAGGTGAAGGTGAGCGGGCGGCCGGAACCGGGCGCGGGCTCGTCGCCGGAGTCCGGCGCGTACGCCTGGCCGTGGCTGACGAGCACCGAACTGTCCGGCTCGGGGCCGACCAGGTACCAGTACTCGCGGGTGGAGGCGTTCTGGCTGACGGTGAGCGTGAAGCGCTCGCCAGGTGCGGCGGTGATACTCGTGTCGTGCACCGGGTGACTCGTCGTACGGCCCGACGACTCGCCGGTGCCCGAGCCGCAGCCCGTGGCGAGAGCGAGCAGCGCGGCCGCCGCGACCACGGCACCGGCCCTGCTACGGCGGAAGACGGACGCTGTACGCGTTGGGGAGATCACTGTGGGAAGCCTTGTCCGTACGGCCGTTGACGAAGTCGCCCTCGCCGTCGGGCCGGTCGAGCCGAGGGGGTGTACCTCCGAAGCATGTCACCCCGCTGGGCGCGCTCCTCCCCGGGGACGTTCGACCGCCGCCGCCTTGCCCGGTGCGTCGGCCGATGCCTCCTCGCCGTCCGTACGGGCGGCGAGGAAGCGAGCGGCTGTCCCCTACCGGCGGCTGCGCACCAGCAGGTACAGGAAGTACGGCGTGCCGATCACGGCGGTCATGAGGCCCGCGCCGAGCTGGGCCGGGGCGATCACGGTGCGGCCCACCAGGTCCGCGGCGCACACGAGGACGGCGCCGAGGAGGACCGCCACCGGCACGACGCGGGCGTGCTGCCGGCCCACGAGGGCGCGGGCCGCGTGCGGGGCGACGAGTCCGACGAAGCTGATGGTGCCCGCGGCGGCCACGGCCGTGGCGCTGAGCAGGACGCTCAGGGTGAGGAAGCCGAGGCGGCCGCGTCCCAGGGCGAGGCCGAGCAGCCGCGGGGTGTCCTCG
Source organism: Streptomyces thermolilacinus SPC6 (assembly GCF_000478605.2). GTDB lineage: Bacteria > Actinomycetota > Actinomycetes > Streptomycetales > Streptomycetaceae > Streptomyces > Streptomyces thermolilacinus. The sequence continues at coordinate 449,804 of NZ_ASHX02000001.1, forward strand.
TCGAGGGAGACGAGGTCGAGTTCGGTGCGCCGGGCGGCCGCGACGGCCACGCCGACCGCCACGGCGACCGCGAGAGGGGCCACGTCGGGCAGGGTCCGCCCGTAGGTGGAGCCGGACAGCCAGGTGAGGGCCTTTGTCGCGTTGAACGGGTCGGTGAGGATGATGAGCAGGCTGACCAGGGCGGCCGTGCCGGTGTGGATGGCGAATCCGACGAGGACGAGTCTGGTCTGCTGGAAACCGCTCCGCGCGGCCAGCCCGAACAGCAGGGCGGAGGCCGTCGCGGCGCCCGCGAAAGCCGCAGCGGCCACGCTCCACGAACCGGCCACGGGAACCGTCGTCACGAGGAGCACGGCTCCGAGCGCGGCGCCGCCGGAGACGCCCATGATGCCGGGCTCGGCGAGGGGGTTGCGGGTCACGGCCTGGACCATGGTGCCCGCCAGGGCGAGTGCCGCGCCCGCGAGCAGCGCCGCGATGACCCTCGGCACGCGGGTGTCCAGGACGAAGGAGACGGTCTGCCCGGCCCGGCCGAGCGCCCAGTTGGTCACGTCGCCCAGGAGGAGCTTGGCGTCTCCCAGCAGGACTGCGGCGATGGTCACGCCGACGAACACGGCGGCCAGGACGACGGTGGTGGTGAGGAAGACGGCCCGGCTGCGGATGCGGAGCCGGTCGGCGGCGACGCCCGCGGTGTCCCGGAGCCGTGCCGCCATGGCGATGACGAAGACGGCGCCGACGAGGCTGGTGACGACACCGGTCGGCACGGCGACCGCCGTGTCCGCCGGTACGAGGGCGCGCAGCAGCACGTCCGCGCCGAGCACGAGCGCCGCGCCGACGAGGCCCGCGGCCGGGATGCCGACGCGGGTCCGGGCGAAGCCGCGGAACCGGCGGGCGAGGGGGCGTACGAGGGCCGGGGCGCACAGGCCGATGAAGCCGACGGGACCGGCCAGGGTGACGGCGCACGTGGCGAGCAGTGCCGCGAGCACGACCGCGGTCACGCGGGTGGCGCGGACCGGGACGCCGAGGCCCCGGGCGGCCTCGTCGCCGAGTCCCAGGACGTCGATCCTGCGGGCCAGGAGCAGCAGTCCGGCGAGGCCGACGACACCGATGGGCGCCATCTGGAGGATGCCGTCGAAGCCGTTCTGGGCGATGCTGCCCTGGTTCCAGTGGTAGACGCCCTCCGTCTCGTGGGGGAAGAGGAGGATGAGCCCCTCGGTGAGGGCGGTGAGGCCGAGGGTGAGCGCGCTGCCGGCGAGGACGAGGCGGACGGTGCCGGTGCCCAGGCCGGACAGGCCCAGCACGACGGCCGCCGCGGCGAGCCCGCCCGCGAAGGCGATGCCGGAGGACGCGAGCAGCGGCAGCGAGACACCGGTGGCGGCGGCCAGGCCGAGGGCGAAGTAGGAGCCCGCGTTGACGGCGAGGGTGTCGGGTGAGGCGAGGACGTTGCGGCTGACCGCCTGGAGGGCGGCGCCCGACATGCCGAGGACGACCCCGACGAGCAGTCCGGCCGTCATCCTCGGCAGCCGGGAGGCGATGACGACGGACGCGTCGGTGGGGTCGGCACGGCCGGTGAGGGCCTTCCACACCTCGGTCGCGCCGACGGACGCGGTGCCCTGGGTGATGCCCACGAGGGCGAGGCCCGTGACGAGGAGGAGCAGTGCGGCCGTCACCGCGGCCGCGCCCGTCCGGGACGTGGCCGCCGACGGAAGGGTGGTGGCGGGGGTTGTCGCGGTGACGGCCATGGTCCTACCTCTTCGTCAGTTCGGCGACGACGGAGTCGATGTACTTGTTCATCGACTCGGGCCCGCCGAACATCCAGATGCCGTCGGGCAGCCGGTGCACGTTGCCCTTCCTCACGAACGGCAGGGAGGTCCACACCTTGTCCTGGGCGAGGGTGCCGGTGAAGGGCGTGCTGTTCTTGTCGCCGTCGTTGCCGATGTACGCGAAGTGGACGTCGTCGCTGAGCTTGGTCAGGCCCTCGACGTCGGTGCTGCCGAGGCCGTACGCCGGGTCGCCCTTGACCGTCCAGTCGTTCCGGAGGCCGAGCCGCTCGTTGACGGCGCCGATGAGCGAGCCGCTGGTGAAGGGCCGTATCGAGGTCTGGTTGGACACGACGTACCCGTCGGCGAAGGCGTACTTCGCCCCGGCGAGACCGGCGGCGGCGAGGGCCTTCTTGCCCTCCTCGAGCTTCGCGTCGAACGTCTTCTTGATCTCGTCGGCCTTCGCGGTGGTGCCGGTGGCCCGGGCGAGCAGGTCGAGGTTCTTGTTCATCCGGCCGATCGGGTCGGCCGCGTCGGCGGACTTGACCTCGATCACCGGGGCGACCTCGCGCAGCTGCTTGACGGCGGCCGGCGGAAGGTCGGTGCTGGCGACGATGAGGTCGGGCTTGAGGGCGGCGATCGTGTCCATGCTGGGCTCGCCGCGGGTGCCGATGTCCTTCGGCACGTTCTTCAACGGGACGGCGGAGTCCCAGGTCTTGTAGCCCTTGACGTCGGCGACGCCGACCGGGTCCACGCCCAGCGAGACCAGCAGCTCGACCTCGTGCCACTCGGTGCCGACGACCTTCTCGGCGGGGCCGTCGAGTTCGACCTTCCGGCCGGAGGCGTCGGTGAGGGTGATCTTCTCGGCGGGCTTCTCCGCCTTGTCGTCGTCGGCGGCGGGCTCGGTGGTGCCGCAGGCGGTCAGGGTGAGGGCTGCCGCGGTGAGGGCCGCGGCGGTGAGGAGGTGTCGTCTCATGAGAGGGTGCTGAGCCTTTCGCTTCGCGTGTGGTGGCGGCCGATCGCGCGGGTGCGGAGCCGTCCGGTGAGGGGGTCGCGGCCGACGTCGATGCGTATGCCGTACGTCTCGGTCAGCCGCTCGGCCGTCAGGACTTCTTCGGGGAGGCCGTCGGCGACGACGCGCCCGGCGTGGAGCAGGACGATCCGGTCGCCGACGGCCGCGGCCTGGTCCAGGTCGTGCAGGACGGCGCCGACGGCGATCCCGTGGTCGTCGGCCAGGTCACGCATGAGGTCGAGCAGTTCGACCTGGTACCGCAGGTCGAGGTAGGTGGTCGGCTCGTCGAGGAGCAGGACGCCGGTCTCCTGCGCGAGGCAGCCGGCCAGCCAGACCCGCTGCAGCTGCCCTCCGGAGAGGTGCTCGACGCCCCGGTCGGCGAGTTCCGTGACGCCCGTCAGGGCGAGCGCGCGGTCCACCGCCGTACGACCACCCGGGTCGCCCTTGCCCCAGCGGCCCCGGTACGGGTAGCGGCCGAATTCGACCACGTCGCGAACCGTCAGCCCGCTGGGTGTGGGACGTCCTTGGCTCAGCAGCGCCACGCGGCGTGAGAACTCGCGGGGGTTCAGCGCGAGGCCGTCGGTGTCGGCGTCGATGACGAGGGTGGCGGTCCTGGGCCGTTGCAGGCGCGCGATGGTGCGCAGGAGCGTGGACTTGCCGCTGCCGTTCGGCCCGACCAGGACGGTCACTTCGCCTGGCCGCAGCGTCATCGAGGCGTCGTGTACGACATCCACGCCTTCGTACGCCACGGTGACGCGCGTGGCCGACAGTTCATGACCACGGGGGCGGACGGGCGCGGGGGGCTCTTCACCAGCTACTTGCACGTCGCAGAGGTTAGCCTAACCTAAGTACACGATGAAAGGGGCGTCCGTCGATCGAGCACAAGGCGAAAATCCGCCAAGCTCAGCGGATGCACGGCCGGTAACCATGGCCCATGCCCGACGCCCCGGCCGGACAGGCCGCTTGCCGGGCCGGGCGGTGCCGTGGCTGCGACCACCGCCCGGCCCGGGGTCTCACACGCCCGCCGACGCGGCGGCGTGGTGCTCGTGCTCGCAGGCGTCGTCGATCCCGGAGGTCTCCCAGGCCGGGAAAGGGTCGTCGCGCCAGGCCGCTTCACCGTCGGCCGTCAGGCACGCGTCGAGCGCGGCGCGCAGCGCGGGGACGTCGAGCCGGGTGCCGATGAACACCAGCTCCTGTCCCTGGGTGGTGTCGTGGTCGCGGGCGCCGGAGGGCTCGAAGCGGGCCACCGACCCGGCTTGGGACCACAGGCCCGTCACACGGGGGCGGCTGGCCAGCCAGAAGAACCCCTTGGAGCGCAGGACCCGGCCGAAGGCGCCGCCGTCGAGCCCGTGGGTGACGAACTCCCACAGCCTGCCCGGGTGGAACGGCCGGTCGGCGCGGTAGACCATGGAGGAGATGCCGTACTCCTCGGTCTCCGGGACGTGGTCGCCGTTGAGCTCCATCACCCAGCCGGGTGCCTGCTGCGCCCGTTCGAGATCGAACAGCCCCGTGCCGAGGATGTCCGCCGCGGCCACCCGGCCGTGGGTCGCGGGGACGATCCGGGCCGCCGGGTTCAGCCGTGCCAGCGCGGCGCGCAGCCGGATGGCGTCCTGTTCCCCGACGAGGTCGAGCTTGTTGACGACGATGACGTCGGCGAACTCGATCTGGTCCATCAGCAGGTCGCTGACGGTGCGCTCGTCGCCCTCGTACTGGTCCAGTCCTCGCTCGGCGAGACCGTCGCCCCCCTCCAGTTCGGGAAGGAAGTTGGCCGCGTCGACGACCGTGACCATCGTGTCCAGGCGGGCCAGGTCGCCCAGGGTCGCGCCGTCGTCGCGGGGAAAGGCGAAGGTCGCGGCGACCGGCATCGGCTCGGAGATCCCGCTCGACTCGATCAGCAGGTAGTCGAAGCGCCCTTCGCGGGCCAGCCGGTCCACCTCCTCCAGCAGATCGTCCCGCAGGGTGCAGCAGATGCACCCGTTGGTCATCTCGACCAGGCGCTCCTCGGTCCGGGACAGCGCGGCCTCACCGCCCCGCACCAGGGCTGCGTCGATGTTGATCTCGCTCATGTCGTTGACGATCACCGCGACGCGCAGACCGTCGCGGTTGCCGAGCACATGGTTGAGCAGGGTGGTCTTGCCGGCGCCGAGAAAGCCCGACAGCACGGTCACCGGGAGGCGTCCGTCGGTCACGGCAGTCACCCCTCCGGCCGCAGCAGGCCGCGCTCGTACGCCTTGGCCAGCCTCTGCGGCACCAGGTAGGACGAGCCGTCGACCGTGACGGACACCAGCTGGGGCACGCTCGCCTTCCACTGCGCACGCCGGTGACGGGTGTTGCTGCGGGACATCTTGCGCTTGGGGACAGCCATGAGAACTCCATGTGGGAAGGGATGGCGTCACCCTACATGAAAATGATTACCGTCTTCCATTGGATGGCCCCGCCGCCAGAAGCACGCAGGCGATGCCTCTTTTCGGCCAACCCGCCACCTATCAGCCATTGACGTTCAGCCCGTTGATCCGTGGCACCCCTCTCCCTATCTTGCCGATCCCCTTTCCGACTCGCGTCCGATATCTCGAACGCCAGAGCCGTGGAGCCTCCATGCCACGCAACCGCTTCACACGCGGTCTGGGCGTCACCGCCCTCCTCACCGCTTCCGTCATGCTGCCCGTCCCGGCGCAGGCCGAGAGCGTGACCGACTACACGATCACCTTGAACCCCGGCGCCCGGGGCGCGGCGATCGACGACACGATGTACGGGATCTTCTTCGAGGACATCAACCGCGCCGCCGACGGCGGTCTGTACGCCGAACTGGTACAGAACCGCTCCTTCGAGTACTCCACCGCCGACAACACCTCGTACACCCCGCTCACCTCCTGGGCCGTCAGGGGCACGGCCCGGGTCGTGGACGACGCGGGCCGCCTCAACGAACGCAACCGCAACTACCTTTCGCTGGCCGCCGGTTCGGCCGTCACCAACTCCGGCTACAACACCGGCATCCGGGTCGAGCAGGGCAAGCAGTACGACTTCTCGGTGTGGGCGCGCGCCGAGGCCGGAACCACCCTCACCGTGGGCCTCCAGGACGCCGCCGGCACCCTCGCCTCCGCACGTGAGGTCGCCGTTTCGGGTGGCTGGAAGAAGTACACCGCCACGTTCACCGCCGGCCGTACCAGCAGCCGCGGCCGCCTCACGGTCGCCTCCGCGCGGGCCGCCGCCCTGGACATGGTGTCCCTCTTCCCCCGGGACACGTACAAGAACCAGCCGAACGGCCTGCGCAAGGACCTCGCCGAGAAGATCGAGGCGCTCAGGCCCGGATTCGTGCGCTTCCCCGGCGGCTGCCTCGTCAACACCGGCTCCATGGAGGACTACAGCGCGGCATCCGGCTGGCAGCGCAAGCGGGCCTACCAGTGGAAGGACACCGTCGGCCCGGTCGAGCAGCGCGCCACCAACGCCAACTTCTGGGGCTACAACCAGTCCTACGGCCTCGGCTACTACGAGTACTTCCGCTTCTCCGAGGACATCGGCGCGATGCCCCTGCCCGTCGTCCCCGCCCTGGTGACCGGCTGCGGCCAGAACCGCGCCACCAACGACGACGCCCTGCTCCAGCGGCACATCCAGGACGCCCTCGACCTCATCGAGTTCGCCAACGGCCCGGCGACCTCCACCTGGGGCAAGGTCCGCGCGCAGATGGGCCACCCCGAGCCGTTCGGGCTGACCCACATCCAGGTCGGCAACGAGGAGAACCTGCCGCACGAGTTCTACTCCCGGTTCCAGAAGTTCCGCACCGCGATCGAGGCGAAGCACCCGGGCATCACCGTCGTCTCCAACTCCGGGCCGGACGACGAGGGCACGGTCTTCGACACCGCGTGGCGGCTGAACCGCGAGGGCAAGGTCGCCATGGTCGACGAGCACTACTACAACAGCCCCGAGTGGTTCCTCCAGAACAACAACCGCTACGACTCCTACGACCGCCAGGGCCCCAAGGTCTTCCTCGGCGAGTACGCCTCCCAGGGCAACGGCTGGCGCAACGCCCTGGCCGAGGCCGCGTTCATGACCGGCCTGGAACGCAACGCGGATGTCGTCAAGCTCGCCAGCTACGCCCCGCTGCTCGCCAACGAGGCGGCCACGCAGTGGCGGCCGGACATGATCTGGTTCAACAACCGCGCCTCATGGGGCTCGGTGAACTACGAGGTCCAGAAGCTGTTCATGAACAACGTCGGCGACAGGGTCGTCCCCTCCACGGCGACCGGCACCCCGGGGGTCAGCGTGCCGATCAGCGGCGCGGTCGGCCTGTCCACCTGGGCGACGAGCGCCGCGTACGACGATGTCCGGGTCACGGCCGCCGACGGCCGCACGCTGCTCAGCGACGACTTCTCCGGTGACGCCTCGAAGTGGACGCACCACGGCGTCGGCAGCTGGAGCGTCCAGAACGGCCAGTACGTCCAGACCGACGCGGCCGCCGAGAACACCCTGGTCACCGCCGGCGACCCGGCCTGGCACGACTACGACCTGAAGGTGAAGGCAACCAAGAAGTCCGGCAGGGAGGGCTTCCTCGTCGCCTTCGGTGTGAAGGACACCGGCAACTACTACTGGTGGAACCTCGGCGGCTGGAACAACACGCAGTCCGCCGTCGAACGCGCCGTGGCGGGCGGCAAGTCCACCCTCATCTCCAAGCCCGGCACGATCGAGACCGGCCGCACCTACGACCTGGAGGTCAAGGTCCGCGGCCGGCAGGTGAGCCTCTACATGGACGGCGTGCTGTGGGACAGGTTCACCGACGACAAGCAGGCCGAGCCGTTCCGCCAGGTCGTCACCGAGGACGCGCGCACCGGTGACCTGATCGTCAAGGTCGTCAACGCCCAGGACTCGGCCGCCCGTACGGCCATCGACCTGGGTGGCCTGCGGGTCTCCTCCCAGGCCCACGTCACCACGCTGGCCGGTGACCCGGACGCCGTCAACACCGAGTCGGACGCGGCCGTCGTGCCGGTCGGTTCGACCTTCTCCGGAGTGTCGGGGAAGTTCACGTACACCTTCCCGGCGAACTCGGTCACGTTCCTGCGGATCAAGCGGGGTTAGCGGGCCGACGACCGACGCGAGCGAGCCCCGGACCGTCGAGGGTCCGGGGCTCGCCGCCGTCGGTGCGTCCGCGCGGGGACGCGTCAGGGGGTGCGGCTCACTGGGCGTGGAACGTGGCGTCGGCCCGGTCGGTCGCCGTGCCGACCGCCTGTACCTGGAGCAGGTACTGGTGGTGGCGGAGGTAGCGGCCGGGGAAGTTGTACGACTCGTACGACAGCCCGCGGGGATCGGCGAGCCCCGCCCGTGCGGCCCAGGACGCGTCGGCGCGGAACAGCGCCGTACCGTCGTTCTTCTCCACCCACACCTCGAAGTTCCGGTGGCGCAGGAAGTGGCCGGGGTGGGAGGCCGACTCCAGGGAGACGGTGCCCCCACCGGCGAGGCCGGGGACGACACGGAACTGCGAGTCGGCGAGCGGGGAGCCGTCCGCGTCGATCCTGGCGCGGAAGCCTTGGTGGCTGATGAACCGGTCGGGGAAGTTGTGCGAGGACAGCCTGACCGGGGTGAGGCCGTCGGCGACCGGAATGCCGAAGTCGGGGGTGCCGTCGGCCTTCCAGTAGATCTTCTGGACCCGGGTGCGGCGGTTGGGGTCGTTGAGCGGGTCGCCGCTGATGTCCTTGTAGCCGCGGTCGTGGTACACGAGGATGTCCGACTTGCCGTCCTCGGAGACCGTGAACTGATTGTGTCCGGGGCCGTACTGGCCGGTGGCGGCGTTGCTGCTGAAGACCGGGGAGGCCGTCTTCGTCCACGACGCCGCGTTCATCAGGTCGGCGGACGCGGACGCGGTCAGCATGCCCATGCAGTAGTTGGCGTCGGTGGCGCTGGCCGAGAAGGTCATGAAGACCCTGCCGTTGCGCTGGATCACGGCCGGGCCCTCGTTGACCATGTGGCCGGCCGTCTCCCACCAGGCGGTCGGACGGCTGAGCATGACCGGGGTGCCGCTGATCGTCCACGGGTTCGACATCCGCGCGAGGTACAGGTTGGTGCCGGGGCCGGCGGCCGGGTCGTGCTGCGCCCAGGAGAGGTACCGCGTCCCGTTCACCACGAAGGTCGTGGCGTCCAGGGAGAAGGAGTCGAGCGGGAGGGCGATCCGGCCCTTCTCCGTCCACGTGCCCGTCACCGGGTTGGCTGCGGCGCACTCCAGGACGTACGGCCGGATGCGCCAGACGTCCTCGGCGTCACCGGCGGCGAAGTAGACGTACCACCTGCCGCCGATGAAGTGGATCTCCGGCGCCCAGATGTGCGCACCCATCGCGCCGCTGGTGTGCCGGGTCCAGATGGTCCGCTCGGCGGCCGATGCGAGCCCCTGGATCGTGGTGGCGCGGCGCAGCACGATGCGGTCGTACGCCGGCACGGTGGCCGTGAAGTAGTAGTAGCCGTCGGTGTGCTTGACGATGTGCGGGTCGGCGCGCTGCTCGGCGATGCTGTTGGTGTACGTCACGGCGGGCGACGCGACCGACGCGCGCCCGGCCGGGAACGCGGGGGCGGGCACGGGCGCGCCGGGCCGCGCCGGGGCGGCGGCGTGGGCGCTGCCGGTCGCGGCGCCGGTGAAGGCGGCCGCGGCGGAGCCGGTGATCACGCCGAGGACGGCTCGGCGGGTGGGTGCGGACGTCATGAATCGCTCCTTGGGGGACGGAGGGGTGCGGAGGGGCCGGTGCCCGCTCGGGCGCGGGACCGGAGGCGAGGTGTTGTTGGTGACGCGGCGTCGCCGGTGTCACGGCGTCGCCGGTGTCACGCGGCGGCGGTCGAGCAGGGCGATCCGGTCGAGCGCGGGTCGAGCGGGTCGCGCGGTTTCGCGGGGGCGCCGGTCGAGCCGGACGCACCGGTTCGGAGCCGTCGCGGATGCGGGTCGCCGTGCCACTGTCGCGGCCGGTGACACGCGCGTGCGTCACCACGCGTTCGCTGGGACGGCGGGACGGGGCGGGGCGGGCGCGGTGCTCGTGGCACGGGACGCCGAAGCCCGGCGTTCCGTCGGTCCCGCAGCCGGTCGTCCGGGCGCGGGCGGTGGGGATGAGCCGGGGGCGGACGCGGTGGGGACCGCCCGCTCAGCGGACGGCCGCCGGAGCGGGGTTGCCGTAGTACGCGTCCGGTCCGTGCTTGCGGGTGAAGTGCCGGTCGAGCAGGTGCCGGGGAGGCTCGGGGTGACCGCCGGGCGCGTACAGCGCCAGGGTGTGCAGCGCCATCTCGGCGACCGCCTCGCAGACGATGGCGTTCTCCAGCGAGGCCGTCGCGGTGGCCCCCCAGGTGAACGGGCCGTGCCGCGAGACGAGCGCACCGGGCACCTCCTCGGCCCGGCGGGCGTCCCCTTCGAGGAGAGCCACGATCACCTGGCCCGTGTTGTACTCGTAGTCGCGCGCGCACTGTTCGGCTGTGAGGTCCTCCGTGACCGGGACCGGGCCGTTGAAGGTGTCCGCGTGGGTGGTCCCGAGCACGGGGATCGGGCGGCGCGCCTGCGCGAAGGCGACCGCGTGCGTCGAGTGCGTGTGCGTGACGCCCCCGATGTGGGGAAAGGCGCGGTACAGGCACCGGTGCGTCTCGGTGTCGGTGGACGGTTTGAGGTGCCCCTCGACGACCCGCCCGTCCTCCAGGGAGACCACGACCAGGTCCTCCGCGCTGAGGTCCGCGTACGAGACGCCGGACGGCTTGATGACGAAGACCCCGGCATCGCGATCGACGCCGCTCACGTTCCCCCAGGTGAGGGTGGCCAGACCGGCCTCCGGTATCCGCAGGTTGGCCGCCAGAACCTCCCGGCGGAGGTCCCCGAAGGAGAGGGACTCGCTCACTACGCTCTCACCGTCTTTCCGTCGTCGGCAGCGGCGCCCCGGAACTCCGTCCCGCAGGAGCCTGCGACCGTGCACGAGTGGGCTGAAAAAGGGACGGATCGCCTGGCCGCCCACGCGACAGACGCAACGCGACCCCTGCGAATTGTGCGCGCTAACATAGCCGCAACTCAAGAGCTGACCCCAAACTCGCCCCTACCCTCCCCACATCACCCGCTGCATGATGTGAGCGCACACATCAACGCGCGCCGAGGAAGATCACACCCGGGCCCTCCCGCCGAAGATCCGGCCTCGGGGCGCCGACGTGAGGCGGTACCTTGAGGAGGGGCCGTACAACGAACAGGAGGGGAGAGGATTGACCCAGCTCCCGGACGTCTCCAGAGCTCCCACCATGGCGGACGTGGCACGCGTCGCCGGTGTCTCCCACCAGACCGTCTCACGGGTGCTCAGCGGCCACCCCAACGTCAGCGCCAAGACCCGCTCCGCGGTCATGGAGGTCATCGAGCAGCTGGGCTACCGCCGGAACTCGGCGGCTCGCGCCCTCGCCACCCGCAGGACGCACACGCTGGGCGTCATCGCCGTGAACACGACGCTGCACGGCCCCGCCAGCACGCTCTTCGGCGTTCAGGAGGCCGCACGGGAACGGGGCTATCTGACCTCCGCCGTCACCCTGCGCACGCTCACGGACACCACGCTCACCGAGGCGATGCGGCATCTCACCGCCTGGGGCGTGGAAGGGGTCATCGCCATCACCCCCCAGCGTGACGCCGTCCGGTCCCTGACGAGGCTGGAGGCCCCGTGCCCCGTGGTCACCGTCGAGGGCGGCCACGCGCTGGACCTGCCGGGCGTATCGGTCGATCAGTACCTCGGGGCGCGCATGGTCACGGAACACCTCCTCGCCGCGGGGCACTCCACCGTCTGGCATGTGGCCGGCCCCGCCGACTGGCTGGAGAGCGAGGGCCGTACGGCCGGCTGGGAGAGCGCCCTGCGGGACGCCGGAGCCGAGGTGCCTCCCGTGCTGCGCGGCGACTGGAGCCCGCTGTCCGGTTACCAGGCCGGTCAGCAGCTCGCCGGACGGGCGCTGGCGGCGGGCGGGCACGGGAGCGGGCTCACCGCGGTGTTCGTGGCGAACGACCACATGGCCCTGGGCGTGCTGCGGGCCTTCCGCGAGGTGGGCTTGCGCACCCCGGCGGACGTGGCCGTCGCGGGCTTCGACGACACCCCGGAGGCGGAGTTCTTCCCGCCGCCGCTCACCACGGTCCGCCAGGACTTCCGGTCGCTGGGCCGCAGCAGCATCGAGCTGCTCATGAGCCACATCGAGGGCACCGCGTCCGGCACCGACCATCTGACGATCGCCCCGGAGCTCATCGTCCGGGCCAGCACCGCCCGCCGCAGGACGGCGGCCGAGGACTGACGGGTCCCCTGACGGAGAGCCGGGAGGGGTGCGGGGGAAGCGATGCCCGGGTCCCCCCACGGCCATCACCCCTCCCCCGGCCCGGCGGTACCGGCGTACACCGGCGGCAGGGCAGAGCGCCCACCGGCCGGCGGAGCGGGCAATGGAAAGATGCCATCCACCGGTGGGAGCACGCAGGAGACCGGCCCCTGTCACGGGGCCGGTCTCCTGCGTGCTGAGTCCTACGCTCCGATCCTGCGGAAGCTGAAGATCGTGGTGGACCGGTACACCTCTCCGGGCCGCAGGAGGGCGTACGCGTCGACGGCCCCTTCCGGCAGCGCGGGAAGACGCCGGGGCTGGAGCACCACCCCGGCATGGACGCGGTAGGGGCGGCCGGTCTTTCCGATCACGCCACCGGACAGGCCGTGCCCGGTCCGGACCCGGAGCGCCGGTTCGGTGGTGTGCACCTCCAGGCATCGCCCCGACAGGGGAGCGTACAGAAGGGCCGCCCGGCGCGGCCGGTCCCGTCCTGCTCCGCCGTGGAGGACCCAGTCGTGGTCGATCCCCCCGGCCGCCAGGGCGAGTTGGGGGTCGGCGGAGGTCAGGACGTCCGAGAGCCTGCGCGCCCGGCGCAGGTCGAACGGTGAGGCGTTGACGGGGCGGTACGAGCCGAGGGGCAGGCGTCCCGCGGCGAGCGGCACGTACTGGGACGCGTCCACCCGCAGGTGGTGGGCCAGGACGTTGCCCCGGTTGTGTCCCTCCAGGTTCCAGTACACGTGGTTGGCGAGGTCCACGGCCGTCGGCGCGTCGGCCACCGCCTGGTACGACAGCGTCAGGTTGTCGTCGCGGTCCAGGGTGTAGGTGACCTGGGCGTCGAGCGCGCCGGGAAACCCCTGGTCGCCGTCGGGGCTGTGGAGGAACAGACGGACGCCGGTGCGGTGGGCGGAGTGGAACGGCTCGCAGCGCCACAGTCGCCCGTCGAACCCGTGGGGACCGCCGTTCGTCGTGTGTCCGTCCTCCTGCGTGTCGAGTTGGTGGACGGTGTCGCCGATGGCGAGCCGCCCTCGGACGATCCGGCCCGCGCAGCGCCCGACCGTCGCGCCGAAGCAGCGCGCGGCGCCCCGGACGGCCTCGCTGTCACGTGCGGCGAGCACCACGTCCGCGCCGTGTCCCCAGCGGTCGGGCACGACCAGGGAGTGCAGTCGGGCGCCGAGCGTACGGACCTCCGCCGAGATCCCGCCGGGGAAGCCGAACCTCCACCGCTCCCCCGTCGCCCTGTCGGCCGTGCGGACCGGGCGGCTCGTGCCCGCCCGGGCGTCGGCCGTGCGCGTCACGGCCGGATGTCCGACGAGTTCGTCTGTGTGTGTCATGCACCTGTTCCTCGGAGGTCGGCCCGTCGGGAAGTCACGCCGTCACGCTCGCGCGTGCCCCGCGCCCATCTCGTCGGGCACGCGCGAGCGGTGGGACGGCTCAGTCGGCGGCGGGGCGTCTGCCGGTCATCAGGCGCTGGAACACGATGAAGACGAACAGCAGGACACCGATGACGATGCGGGTCCACCAGGAGCTGAGCGTGCCCTGGAAGTTGATGACCGTCTGGATCATGCCCAGCACCAGTACGCCGAGGGCGGTGCCGAGGACGAATCCGGAGCCGCCGGTCAGCAGAGTGCCGCCGATGACGGTCGCGGCGATCGCGTCGAGCTCCATGCCCATGGCGTGCAGCGGGTAGCCGGAGAGCATGTAGAAGGTCAGCAGCAGGCCGGCGAGGGCGGAGCACAGACCGCTGATCGCGTAGACGGCCACCTTGATGGAACCGACCGGCAGGCCCATGAGCCGCGCGGAGGACTCGTTGCCGCCCACCGCGTAGACGCCGCGGCCGAACCGGGTGTGGTGCAGGACCACGAACGCGATCAGCAGCACGGCCAGGGCGATCACCACGGAGACGGAGACGAACAGCCCACCCGGCCCGTACAGCCGGGTCTGCGCTATCCGCACGGTCGTCGGATCGTTGATGGTGATCGACTCGGTGCTGATCATGTAGCAGAGGCCGCGGGCGAGGAACATGCCGGCCAGGGTGACGATGAACGGCTGGATCTCGAAGGTGTGGATGATCCAGCCCATCAGGGCGCCGCTGCCCGCGCCGATCATCAGGACCAGGGGGACGGCGGTGGCCAGCGGCCAGCCCTGCTGCTCGACCATCCAGGCGGTCGTCATCGTGGACAGGGCGATCATGGAACCGACCGACAGGTCGATGCCGCCGGTGAGGATGACGAAGGTCGCGCCGATGGCGACGACCAGGAGGAAGCCGTTGTCGATCAGCAGGTTCAGGACGACCTGGGCCGACAGGAACCCCTCGTAGCGCACCGAGCCGACGGCGAACATCGCCACCAGCAGGACGGCGGTCACGATCAGGGGGAGACGGGTCCGGTGCCGCGACGGCACGGAGCCGGACACGGGCCGGGTGAGACGCGCGGCGGCGTTCGCGATGCCGGAGCTCATGCGCCTGCCTCCTGCTGCTGCGGGGCGGCGCCCGCCGTGGTGGGGGTGGGCGGTGGAGCGGTCCTGCGGCGGCGCAGCACCTTCGCCCGGAAGGCCGGGGACTGGACGAGGCAGACCGCGATGACGACGAACGCCTTGAAGACGAGCGTGGTCTCGGGCGGCACGCCGAGGGTGTAGACGGTCGTGGAGAGGGTCTGGATGATCAGCGCGCCCAGGACGGTGCCGCCGAGGGAGAAGCGTCCGCCGGTCAGCGCGGTGCCGCCGATGACCACGGCGAGGATGGCGTCGAGCTCGATCCACAGTCCCGCGTTGTTGCCGTCGGCGCTGGAGACGTTCGAGCTGATCATGAGGCCCGCCACGGCGGCGCACAGCGCGCTGAACACGTAGACCAGCGCGAGCAGGCCCGCGGCGCGGATGCCCACCAGTCGGCTGGCCGCGGGGTTGCCGCCCACCGACTCGATCAGCAGCCCCAGTGCGGTGCGGCGGGTGAGGACGGCGGTGAGCGCCACGACGACGCCCGCCAGCAGGACCGCGAAGGGGAAGGTGAACCAGTACCCTCCGCCGATCATGTGATAGGCGCCGCTGTTCACGGTGATGATCTGGCCGTCGGTGATCAGCTGGGCCACGCCGCGGCCCGCGACCATCAGGATCAGCGTGGCCACGATGGGCTGCACACCCACCCGCGCCACCAGCAGTCCGTTGACGAGGCCCAGGACCAGCGCCACGCCGAGGGCGACGGCGGTGGCGGTGAGCACGGTGACGACGCTGTCGGGGCGGGCCGAGGTGGCGATGTACTGGCAGGCGAGCGCGCCGGCGATGGCGACGGTCGAACCGACCGACAGGTCGATGCCACGGGTGGCGATCACCATCGTCATGCCGAGCGCCACCAGGACGAGCGGGGCACCGAGCTGCGCGATGTCGATGAGGCTGCCGTAGAGATGGCCGTCCCGTACGCCGACGCTGAGGAAGCCGTCGGTGAACAGGGCGTTGCCGAGCAGCAGGGCGAGCAGGACGAGCGAGGGCCACAGCAGGGGGTGGCCCGCCAGCCGCTTGCCCAGGCCGCCGGCCGCTGTGGCCTTGGAGCGCTGGGAGGTCATGAGTCCGTTCCGGTGGCGATGGTGCTCAGAATGCGATCGGGGGTGACGCTGTCGTCGTTGGTCAGGGTGGCCACCATCCGGTGGTCCCTGAGCACCGCGACGCGGTGGCTGAGGCGCAGTACCTCCTCGAGTTCCGCGGAGACGAACAGCACGGCGGTGCCGTCGGCGGCGAGGCGGGCGACGAGCTTCTGGATCTCGGCCTTGGCGCCGATGTCGATGCCGCGGGTGGGCTCGTCGAGGATGAGCAGCCGGGGCTCGGTCAGGAGCCAGCGCGCCAGGAGGACCTTCTGCTGGTTTCCTCCGCTGAGGTTGCGCACCTGCGCCTCGGGGTCGGCCGGGCGGATGTCCAGTGCCTCGATCCAGGTGCGGGCCAGCTCGTCCTGGGTGCTCCGGGACAGCGGTCTGGTCCAGCCTCGGGCCGCCTGGAGGGCGAGCACGATGTTCTCGCGGACGGTCAGTTCCCCGATGATCCCCTCGGACTTGCGGTTCTCCGAGCAGAAGGCGATCTTGTGCGCGATGGCGTGGCGGGGGGTGCGCAGGGAGACCGTGGCGCCCTCCACCTTCACCTGGCCGGCGTCGGCGCTGTCCGCGCCGAACAGCAGCCGGGCGGTCTCGGTGCGTCCCGATCCCAGGAGGCCGGCCAGTCCGATGACCTCACCGGCGTGGACGTCGAGGTCGTACGGTTCGACGGACCCGGCGCGCGCCAGTCCGCGGGCCTCGATGAAGGGCTCGCCCGCCGCCCGCTCGGCCGCCTGCCGCTGTGCCTGGCCGGACAGTTCGTCGAGGGTGGCGAGGGCGCCGCCGATCATGCGCTGCACCAGGGTGACGGGGGTGAGTTCCCCGATGGTGTACTCGCCCTCCAGGCGGCCGTTGCGCAGGATGGTGACGCGGTCGCAGATGTCGAAGACCTGGTCCAGGAAGTGCGTGACGAACAGGATGGCCACTCCCCTGTCCCGCAGCCGCCGTACCAGGGTGAACAGCTGCTCGACCTCGTCGCGGTCGAGGCTGGAGGTCGGCTCGTCCAGGACGAGGACCTTCGCCGACACGTCCACGGCGCGGACGATGGCGATGAGCTGCTGCACCGCCAGCGAGTGCGAGCCGAGCGGGCTGGAGACGTCGAGGCCGAGTTCAAGCTCGGTGAGCAGTTCGGTGGCGCGGCGCCGCAGCGCGGACCAGTGGATCAGGCCGAACCTGCGCGGTTCGCGTCCGATGAGGATGTTCTCCGCGACCGAGAGGTTCGGGCAGAGGTTCACCTCCTGGTAGACGGTGCTGATGCCGGCCTGCTGCGCCTGGAGCGGATCTCCGAAGGAGTGCGGCGTGCCGTCCACGAGGATGGTGCCGCCGTCGGCCGGGTGGACGCCGGTGAGCACCTTGATCAGGGTGGACTTCCCGGCGCCGTTCTCGCCCATCAGGGCGTGTACTTCGCCGGGAAAGAGCCGCAGGGCGACGTCGTCCAGGGCGAGTACGCCCGGGAACTCCTTGCGGATGCCCCGAGCCTGGAGGACCGGCTGCCGGTCGTCCGCGGTCGGATTCCGTGGGGTGGGTGGGGCGGCCATCCGCCCTCCTCTCATGGGGGGTCGAAGCAGGGGCCGGAGCGTCGCTCCGGCGCCCGGATCGCCGTGCCGTCAGTACTTGCGGGACGGCAGCGCCTCGGCGGCCTGGTCCTGGGTGAAGACGCCTTCCTCGACCTCCACGCGGGTCGGCACGTTCTCCCCGGCGGCGACCTTCTTGACGAGGTCCATCAGCTGGTCGCCGAGGAGCGGGTTGCACTCCACCACGACGTTGATCTTGCCTTGGTTCATGGCGACGAAGGCGTCCTTGATGCCGTCGATGGAGATGACCTTGATGTCCTCGCCCGGCTTCTTGCCCGCGGCCTCGATGGCCTGGATGGCGCCGAGCGCCATGTCGTCGTTGTGGGCGTAGAGCACGTCGATGTCCTTGTGGGACTTCAGGAAGGCCTGCATGACCTCCTTGCCCTTGGCCCGGGTGAAGTCGCCCGACTGGGAGGCAACGATCTTGAACTTGTCGTCGCCCTTGATGACCTCGGCGAAGCCCGCCTTGCGGTCGTTGGCGGGCGCCGAGCCGGTGGTGCCCTGGAGCTCGACGATGTTGACCGGGCCGTTCTCCTTGGCGTACTCGGCGGTCAGCCACTCGCCCGCGGACCTGCCCTCCTTGACGAAGTCGGAGCCCAGGAAGGACTTGTAGAGCGAGGGGTCCTTGGTGTCCACGGCGCGGTCGGTGAGGACCACCGGGATACCGGCGTCCTTCGCCTCCCTGAGGACCGTGTCCCAGCCGGACTCGACCACCGGCGAGAAGGCGATGACGTCCACCTTCTGCTGGATGAAGGTGCGGATCGCCTTGATCTGGTTCTCCTGCTTCTGCTGCGCGTCGGAGAACTTGAGGGTGATCCCGGCCTTCTCGGCCGACTCCTGGACGGACTTGGTGTTGGCGGTGCGCCAGCCGCTCTCGGCTCCCACCTGCGCGAAGCCGAGGGTGATCTTGCCGTCGGAGTCGCCCCGGCCGGACCCGTCGGTGCCGGAGGCGGGGGCCTGGGTGGAACATGCGGTCAGCACCGAGGAGGCGAGAAGGGCGACGCTGACGGCGAGAACAGCAGCTCTGCGAGCCATGACGGTTGTCCTTTCGATGACACGGAAGCGCAGTGCGCACGACCCGGAGACCTGTCGGCACTGCGGTGGTACGACCGCCCGAGGCGGCCCGGTGACCGCCGAACACGGCCCAAACCTGAGGACGGCGACGATCCTCTTCGACAAGGGGAACGCCGCTGAATTGTGGGCGCTCACAAGAACGGTTCTCAAGCCCTTTGCGTACGTTACATTTTCGTGACCCCCGCCGGACGCCCGCCACAGGCCGGACCCACCCGCGCCGGCCTGCGGTCAAACCTCGCGCATTCCTCGCCTACGCTGCGGATTCCCAACCGGGCGCCAACCCTCCGCCCGAGCGCGCCCCACGGAACGTTCATCGCTGCACACCTCTTGCGTTGTGGGATTGTTAGCGCTCACACTTCGGGGGCAGACCGACCATGCCCGTCGGCCCGCGGACCCCGCCCGCCTCCCGGCCCGTCCGCCGCCGTACGGCTTCTCGAAAGGCAAGCCGGTGACCTCCCCCTCGTCCCCCTCACACGTCGCTGCCCCTCCTTCCGACGACCGCGAGCGGTACACCGTGGGTGTCGACTACGGCACCCTGTCGGGCCGCGCCGTGGTGGTGCGGGTACGCGACGGTCATGAACTGGCCTCCGCGGTGCACGAGTACGCGCACGGGGTGATCGACGAGCGCCTCCCCGGCACCGGGGCGCAACTGCCGCCGGACTGGGCCCTGCAGCACCCCGAGGACTGGCGCGAGGTGCTGCGCCGGGCCGTCCCCGCGGCCGTCGCGGCGGCCGGCATCGACCCGGCCGACGTCATCGGCATCGCCACGGACTTCACCGCCTGCACGGTGCTGCCCACGCTGGCGGACGGAACCCCGCTGGCGCAGACGGCTCTCGCGGACCGCCCGCACGCGTGGCCCAAACTGTGGAAGCACCACGCCGCCCAGGCCCAGGCCGACCGGATCAACGACGTCGCGCACGCCCGGGGCGAGAAGTGGATCGGCCGGTACGGCGGCAGGATCTCCGCCGAGTGGCAGTTCGCGAAGGCCCTCCAGGTCCTGGAGGAGGACCCGGAGGTCTACGACGCCTGCGCCCGCTGGATCGAGGCGGCCGACTGGATCGTCTGGCAGCTGACCGGCGCCGAGTCCCGCAACGCCTGCACCGCCGGGTACAAGGGCATCCACCAGGACGGCGGCTACCCCGGCGACGACTACCTGGCGGCGCTGAACCCCCGGTTCACGGACTTCGTCCGCACCCGGCTCGACTTCCCCCTGTCCCCGCTCGGCTCCCGCGTCGGCTCGCTCAGCGCGCAGGCGGCCGAGTGGACCGGGCTCCGCCCCGGCATCGCCGTCGCGGCGGGCAACGTCGACGCCCACGTCACCGCCGCCGCGGCGCAGGCCGTGGAGAACGGGCGGCTCCTGGCCATCATGGGCACCTCCACCTGCCATGTCGTCAACGCGCCCGTACTCGCCGAGGTCCCTGGCATCTGCGGGGTCGTCAACGGCGGCATCGTGGAAGGCGCGTACGGATACGAGGCGGGACAGAGCGCGGTCGGCGACATCTTCGCCTGGGTGCTGCGCCAGGGCGTCCCGAGGGAGTACCACGACGAGGCCGAGGAGCGGGGTGAGGACCTGCACGCCCTGCTCACCCGCAAGGCCGCCGCCCAGCCGGTCGGCGGTCACGGCCTGGTCGCCCTGGACTGGCTGAACGGCAACCGCTCCGTCCTCGTCGACCACCACCTCTCCGGCGTCGTCGCGGGCCTCACCCTCGCCACCCGCCCCGAGGACCTCTACCGCGCCATGCTGGAGGCCACGGCCTTCGGCACCCGCGTCATCGTCGAGACGCTGGAGAACGGCGGCGTACCGGTCACCGAGTTCATCGTCGCCGGTGGACTGGCCAGGAACGAGCTGCTCATGCAGATCTACGCGGACGTCCTGCGCCGCCCGGTGTCCCTCGCGGCGTCCCGGCAGGGCCCCGCGCTCGGCTCGGCCATCCACGCCGCCGTCGCCGCCGGGGCGCACCCCGACGTGCGCACCGCGACGGCCGCCATGGGGCGTCTCGAGCGGGACGTGTACGTGCCGGACCCGTCACGCGCCGACGCGTACGACGCGCTGTTCGCGGAGTACCGGCTCCTGCACGACCACTTCGGGCCGGACGGCCCGCTGCACCGGCTGAGGGCCCTGCGCAACAAGGCGCTCACCGCCGGCTGACCCCACCCCCCGCCGGCCGTGTCAGCCGCGGCCGGCACCGGATCTCATCGTCTCTCTTCCCAGGAGCCCACGTGCCCAGCCACAATCCCCCCGTCCGTGAAGTCTGGTTCCTCACCGGCAGCCAAGGGCTGTACGGGGAGGAGACCCTGAAGCAGGTCGCGGAGCAGTCCGAGCGGATAGCCGCCACGCTGGCCGGTACGGCGGGTCTGCCCGTACGGGTCGTGTGGAAGCCCGTGCTGACCGACGCCGCCGCCATCCGGCGCGTCTGCCTGGACGCCAACGGCGACGACCGGTGTGCGGGGCTCATCGCGTGGATGCACACCTTCTCCCCCGCGAAGATGTGGATCGCCGGTCTGGACGCCCTGCGCAAGCCGCTGCTGCACCTGCACACCCAGTCGAACGTGGCCCTGCCCTGGGACACCATCGACATGGACTTCATGAACCTCAACCAGGCGGCGCACGGCGATCGCGAGTTCGGCCACATCCAGGGCCGCGTCGGCGTGCCGCGCAAGACGGTGGCCGGTCACATCACCGACCCGGCGACGGCTCAGCGCATCGTGACCTGGGCGCGCGCCGCGTCCGCCCGCGCCGAGCTGGCCACCCTCAGGGTCGCCCGCTTCGGCGACAACATGCGCGACGTCGCCGTCACCGAGGGCGACAAGGTCGAGGCGCAGCTCCGCTTCGGCGTATCCGTCAACACCTACGGCGTCAACGACCTGGTCGAGGTGGTGGACTCGGCGGACGACGGCGAGGTCACCGCCCTCGTCGAGGAGTACGGCGACGTCTACCGTCTGGCGCCGCAGCTGCGGCCGGGCGGCGAACGCCACGAATCCCTGCGGTACGCGGCGCGGATCGAGGCGGGCCTGCGGACCTTCCTCACCGAGGGCGGCTTCAGGGCCTTCACCACCAACTTCGAGGACCTCGGCGGTCTGCGCCAGCTTCCCGGCCTCGCCGTGCAGCGCCTCATGGCCCAGGGCCACGGCTTCGGCGGCGAGGGCGACTGGAAGACCGCCGTCCTGCTGCGCGCTCTCAAGGTCGCCGCCGACGGCCTCCCCGGCGGCACCTCCTTCATGGAGGACTACACGTACGACCTGACGCCCGGCAACGAGCTCATCCTCGGCGCCCACATGCTGGAGGTGTGCCCGTCCATCGCCGGTGACACGCCCGCCTGCGAGATCCACCCGCTGGGCATCGGCGGCCGCGAGGACCCGGTCCGGCTGGTGTTCGACGCGGCCCCCGGCAGCGCCGTCGTCGTCGGCCTGAGCGACCTCGGCGACCGCTTCCGCCTGGTGGCGAACGAGGTCGAGGTCGTCGCGCCGCCCCACCCGCTGCCCGCGCTGCCGGTCGCCCGCGCCGTCTGGCGGCCCCGGCCCGATCTCCGTACGTCCACGGAGTCCTGGCTCATGGCGGGCGGGCCGCACCACACCGTCCTGAGCACGGCGCTCACCTCGGAGCACCTGGACGACCTCGCCGAGATGCTGAAGGTGGAGCTGGCCCTCATCGACGAGACGACCACCCCCCGGCAGTTCAGGCGCGACCTGCGGTGGAACCAGGCGTACCACCGTCTGGCGCTCGGCATGTAGGCGGCCTGCGGCCCCGACCGTGGTGCGATCACCCAGCGGGTGGTCGCACCACCGCGTTCCGCCGCGCGCCCGCGAGCGCGGGAGCGCCGTGACCTGGCGGCCGGCGTCAGAGAGCGAAAAGGCGGCCGATGAAGTCGTTGCGGAACACCCCTTCGGGGTCCCGCAGCTTCATCAGCTCCGCGAAACGCCCGTACTCGGGGTACAGGCCGCACAGCGCCTCGGGCTCCGTCATGAAGAGCTTGCCCCAGTGCGGACGCGCGGCGAAGGGCGTCAGGGCCTCCTCGATCACCTTGAGGGCCCCGCCCACGCCCTCGGGGTCGGGCAGCCAGGTGAAGTGGAAGGCCACCGAGTCCCGCCGGTGCGCGGGGCTGAGCCACAGGTCGTCCCCGGCCACGCTCCGGATCTCCCCCACCCGCAGGTGGGGCGCGAACGACTCGCGGACGGCGTGCAGGGCGTCGAAGGCCGCGACGGCGTCCTCGCGGGCGACGAAGTACTCGGACTGCAACTCGTCGCCGCTGCTCGGCGTGTGCTCCAGCCGGAAGTGCGGCAGCCGCAGCGGGGACGGGCCCGGCAGACCCCCTTGCGGGGTACAGGCGTCGGCCGCCATGCCGGGCACGGGATGCCGCGGCCCGCCCGCGCGCCGGGCGCCGAACCAGCGGTCGGCTCCGGCGGCCGGGCCGCTCCCCTCCACGCGTCGCTTGAGCCAGACCTGGTCGATCGCACCGCCCTGCCAGCGGGTGAAGAGGCTGACGCTGTACGCGGCGGACATCACCTCGTCGAAGTTCTCCCGGAGCGCCGTCAGGGGCAGCCCCTCGTAGACCCGCTGCTGCACGTCGAAGGCGGGCACCAGGTCGAGGGTCAGCTCGGTGACGACACCGAGGGCGCCGAGCGCGACGACGGACCCGGCGAAGTCCTCGTCGCCCCGTCGGGTCGTCACCAGTTCGCCGCCGGCGCAGACGTATGTGACGGCCCGTACGGCGGAGGCGATCGTCCCGTTGCCGTCGCCCGACCCGTGGGTGCCGGTCGCACAGGCGCCGGCGACGGAGATGTGCGGCAGGGAGCCGAGGTTGTGCAGGGCGAACCCGGCTTCGTGGAGGGCGCCGGTCATCTCGCCGAAGCGGGTCCCGCCGCTCACCGTGACGGCGCGGGCCCGCGGGTCGATGTCGAGTACGCGGGGCAGGCGTGCCGTGGAGACCAGGTCCCCGGCCGTGTCGGCGATCGTGTTGAAGGAGTGGCGGGTGCCCAGCGCGCGCACGGCCCGGGAACCGGCCACCAGCTCCCGCAGTTCCTCGACGGAGGCGGGAGCCGCGAGGCGCCGCGCTCCGAAGGTGATGTTCCCGGCCCAGTTGGTGATGGTGCCGCTCATGTCCGTCCTCGTGGCGTTGGGGTGTCACATCGGGGGCGCGGCCGGCAGCGTTGCCCGTCGGCCGTGGGTCACGGCGGATGCGTACGGCCTCCCCGGCCTTCCGGCGCGCCTTGGGGCGCGAACGGCGCGCCCGCCGCGCCGGTGGAGAGCCGCCGTCAGAGGGTGGTGAAGGAGTGAACGGTCGCGGACCGGTAGGTCTCCCCGGGCCGCAGGACCGTGCTGGGGAACTCGGGGCGGTTGGGCGAGTCGGGGAAGTGCTGGGTCTCCAGGCAGAGTCCGTCGCCGCGGCCGTAGGGGCGGCCGCCGCTTCCCGTCGCGCTGCCGTCGAGGAAGTTGCCGGAGTAGAACTGGATGCCGGGCTCCGTGGTCGCGATGCGCAGGACGCGGCCCGAGACGGGTTCGCGGAGCACGGCGGCGGGCTCCGGGGCGGCGGTGACGCCCTTGTCGAGAACCCAGTTGTGGTCGTAGCCCCCCGCGTGGCGGAGCTGGGGGGCGTCGGCCCGCAGTCCGGGCCCGATCGGCCTGGCCGTACGGAAGTCGAACGGCGTCCCGGTGACCGGGCCCGGCCGGCCTGTGGGGATCAGCTCCGCGTCGACCGGCGTGATGTGGGAGCCCGCTATGGACAGTTCGTGGTCGTGGACGGGCCCGGCGGACTCCCCGCCGAGGTTCCAGTAGACGTGACTCGTCAGGTTGACCACCGTGGGCCGGTCCGTGACGGCCTGGTAGTCGATGCGCCAGTCGCCTCCCTCGGTGAGCGTGTAGACGACCCGGACCCGCAGGGTGCCGGGGAAGCCCATGTCGCCGTGGGGGCTGACGAGGGTGAGGACGAGACCCGCGTCGGTGTCCTCGGTGAACCCGTGGACCGTCCAGTTGTACTGGTCGAACCCCCGGGCGCCGCCGTGCAGGGTGTGCTCTCCGTCCGCGACGGACAGGCGGTGACGTGTGCCGTCCAGGTCGAAGCGCCCGCGGGCGATCCGGTTCCCGTAGCGGCCCACCAGGGCGCCGAGGTAGGAGCGCGAGGCGAGATAGCCCTCGAGGGTGTCGAAGCCCAACGACACGTTCGTGTACCGGCCGTCGCGGTCGGGTGTCTCCAGGGACTGCACGATGCCGCCGAGGCTCAGCACGGCGAGGCGCGTTCCGCCGTTCTCCAGCCTCCAGCGGCGTACCTCCGTGCCGTCGGGCAGCAGGCCGAAGGGCTCGGAGACGGGTGGGCGGGGCTGGTGGGGGTGCGTAGTCATCATCGTGTTCCGGAGGTAGTCGCCGACCGTTTCGTAAAGTCAACTGACAAATTAGTGCGCCGAAGCCGCGCTGGGAAGGGCCGGAGCGACTCCCCCAGGGGCCTCGTCGGAACGGCCGGGACGTGCGGGACGGCGGACGGACTGGCGGTGCGCGCAGTGCTGTGGGCGGTGCGCCTTCTTCGGCGCGGGCGCGGTGGGGCCCCGTCCCGGTGGGGCCTCCCTCCGGCCCGGGACCAGGTGAACTCCTGGTTTGCCCTCACGCGCGGGTGTTACTCGTCCCCATGCGTCCGCATGCCCCCTGAGCGGGGCAGAAGCCGTCCAGCGCGGGCGAGGCACGGAAAGAGAGGGTCGTGATGACGACGGTCGAGGACATGCTGAACACCTACCCGGCGGACCTGGGCGGGGTGGACACGGAAGCCATGGCCAGGTGCATCGAGGAGTGCGTCAAGTGCGCTCAGGCGTGTACGGCCTGCGCGGACGCCTGCCTGTCGGAGGGCATGGTGGGCGACCTGACCAAGTGCATCCGTACGGACATGGACTGCGCGGACATCTGCAACGCCACCGCGGCGGTGCTGTCCCGCCACACCGGCTACGACGCCAACATCACCCGGGCGGTCCTTCAGGCGTGCGCGACGGTCTGCAAGGCGTGCGCGGACGAGTGCGAGAGCCACGCGGACATGCACGAGCACTGCCGCGTGTGCGCCGAGGCGTGCCGCAGCTGCGAAGAGGCGTGCAACAACCTGCTGGCCGGCCTGGGCTGACCGCGACGGGCGGGGGAACCGGGCGCGCCGCCGACACGGCCAGGCGTACCGGCTGATGCCGCCCACGGGCGTACGGGTGCGGCGCGCGTACGGGCAGCGGCGTCAGTTGGTGCTGGCGTTGTACCGGTGGTCGCCGAGGAACCCGATGACGATCAGGCCGCTGCTGTCCGTGTCGTCCAGGAAGTGGAGCCGGGGAGCCGGTGGTGAGCCGTCGCCGATCCGGATGTGCTCCACCATGACGGCCGTGCCGGACGACGCTATCTGCCGGGGCACGCGGAACGTCCGCTCGGCACGGCCGCGCGGGCTGGTGCTGGCGAGCTGGCCCTCGTTGAGCGCGACCTTCTTGTCGCTGAGCAGCGGGGACGGCTGGCTCGCGCAGTACGCCCTGAAATTGGCCAGCTCGGGGCCGCAGTTGCCGCCGCGGGCCCGTGCCAGGTTCTTCGCCTCGGCGTACATCTGCATGGTGGCCAGGGTGTCCGCCAGCCGTCCTCGCCACTGCGCGGCCTTCTGATGGTGCTCGAGCTTCCTCGCCTCGTCGGGGTCGGCGGTGATGACGAGTGACGGGCAGAACCGTCCGGCCCGCCCCAGGACGCCTTCGAACGTCGTCGCCTCCAGCCGCGTCTTCAGGGCCCGCGCGTCGGAGGTCTCCTCCCCCTCCTGCCGGGGTTGGAGCCGGGCGATGGTGGCGTCCCGCGCGCGCAGCGCCGCGTCCCGTTCCGCTTCGCTCTCGGCGACCATGGCGGCGAGCGTCGCCCGCTCCGCCTCGCTGTCCTCCAGCCGCCTGCGCAGCTCGGCCAGGTCCGGTGGCGGGGGCGGTTGCGCGGGCGGCTCCAAAAGACCGGGCCCTGGAGCGGGGGCCCGCCGCCTCAGCTCCGCGGCGACGGCCTCACGGGCCTGAGCCAGACGGCTCTCCGCCGCCCGCCGCGCCTCGCGCTCCCTCTCCAGGGCCCGCCGAAGCCGTACGGCCTCCTTCTCGCCCGCCTCGACGAGCCCCCTCAGGTCCTCGACGAGCTCCTGGGCCGCCTTCAGCTTCTTGAGGGTCTGGGCCGGCAGGTCATGGTCCTCACCGCGCGGCCGGTCCGCGGCGGGACCGAACGGACTGGTAATCATTCAGCAGATGCCCCCTCACCACACCGGTGACCCATGAGGATAGAGCCCGCGGCACGTCCAGGAGGCGGGTCCGCCCGGAGAGCCCGCAAGAGGGTGGGCGTGATCCCCGCCGCCGCCACGGGGATGGAGGGGCTCGCCCGCTGCCCGGGAGCCGACTGGCGGAAGAGGACCGCGGCTTGTGGAACCGTTACGGCCGACTGCGTGGGGCATGGCCCACGGACCGGGGCCGCCGCGGAGGGACCGGCGTCCTGCTGCGGCGGGTTGACCCTCGACCTTGTGCAGGGACCAGAGTTCCGGGTGTGGAGAACGACATGCGCAGCATCGGCGAGATGGCCCGGGACAGCGGTCTGGGCGTGAGTGCCCTGCGATTCTACGACCGGGCCGGTGTGCTGGTCCCCGCCTGGGTGGCCCCGGACAGCGGCTACCGCTGGTACGGGCCCGAGCAGGTCGAGGAGGCCCGTCTCCTGGCGCGGTTGCGTCGCGCCGGGATGCCGCTGGCGGACATCCGGCTGGTGCTGGCCGGCTGGTCCGGCGCGGACACCGGCCTCGTACGGCAGCTGCTCGACGCACATCTTCGCCGACTCGAACACGGGCTGTCCGACGCCCGCGGCGAGTTCTCCGCGCTCCGGGAAGTACTCGACCACAGGGAGAACCAGATGACATCGCCGCTCACCGTTGCCGTCCAACTGTCCGCCGCCGCGCCCGAACTGGCCGCCGCGCTGGACTCGGTCCGCTTCGCCGTCGGTTCCGCCCCTGAGCTGCCGATGCTGGGCGGGGTGCTCCTGGACATCGAGGGCGCGAGCCTCCGGACCGTGGCGACCGACCGGTACCGCATGGCCGTGGCGCGGGCCGCTGTCGCCGGGCACGACGGGGAGCGGGTCCAGGTCATCGTGCCCTCGCCGCTCGCCGACGCGATGCGGGCGCTGCTGCACGGCGACGGGGACGTAAGGCTGTCCGCGGACGGTGGCCGCGTGACGCTGGAGGCCGGGGACCGCCAGGTGTCCGGTAACTGCCTCGACCACGACTTCCCCGACTACCGTCGTCTGCTGCCCGCGCCCGGCGGGCGCCGCGCTCTCGTGGAGGTGACCGCGTTCCGCAGGGCGCTGGAGACAGGACCCGTACGTTCCGGCGACGGCGGCATACCTGATCTGAGCGTGCTCAGGGTGGCGGACGACGGCACGGTGACGCTCGTCCCGCACGACGACGACGGTCCGGACCGCGTGGCGGTCAACCGTGGCTTCCTGCTGGAGGCGCTGGCCGCGGGGGCCCGTGACCGGCTGCTCCTGGAAGTCGACGCCCCCACCACCCCGCTCGCGATCCGCCGCCCTGACGACGAGGACGGCCTCTCCATCCTGATGCCGGTCCGGCTGGAGGACTAGCGAGGCGACGGGGCCCGCACGCAAGGGCCTTCGCGCCAGCTCGTCGGATATACGACCGTGAGCGACCTGGACGACGCTTCAGTTGTCGCGGATGCCGGTGAGGAGTTCCGTCAGGGCCGTGCCGCGGGGGGTGGCACTGACGACGACCTGGCGGCCCTGGCGTTGGCGGTGGAGGAGGCCCGCCGCCGCCAGCTGGTCGCAGTGGTACGTCAGTGTGCTGGGGCTCAGCGACAGTTCCCGGCTCAGTCGGCCGAGCGTGGGCCGGTAGGGCAGGCGCCGCAGGATCCGCGACCTCACCGGCCCCAGCACCAGGCCCAGCGGGTCGCCGTCGGCGGGCGCCGCGTCGCCGGGCGTGCCGGTGGTGGCCAGGTGGCCCAGGCCGGGCACCGGGTAGGCGAACCACACCGCGTCGTCGCGGTCCACGCCGTACATGCCCGAGCTGTACCCGGCCACGAGCGGCATCAGCACGAGGGGACGGCCCTCCAGCGCCTCGATCCCGCAGCGGTGGGTGAGCAGCATCCGGCCCTCCTGGTAGCGGACCGGGGCGGGCAGCGTGCCGAGCAGGGCGTCCACCGCGCCGGTGACGACGGCGGCGCCGACCCGCTCGGTCTCCCGCGACAGCAGCGGCTCGGCCCTGCGCCACCTCGGGGCGAGGGCCTGCGCGACGGCCTCCACGACCAGCGTGTACGCCGTGAGGAAGCCGCGCGGGTCGTCGATCAGGCCCCGCCAGACCGGCGGCGGGGTCCCGTCGTAGTGCGCGGACACCTCGGCGGCCGCGCGGTGCGGGTCGAGGGCGCGGAGTCCGGCGCCGACCTCCGCGAGGTTGGAGGCCGTCAGGTCGGCGATGAGGGCCAGGCCGTCCGGCATGTAGCAGCCGCCCTGGGCGAACACCGGCCGCACCGCGTCGAGGGCGCGGGTCGGCACCGCCATCCGCAGGGCCGTGCGCCACTGGGCGGGAACCCGCTCGGGCGGCGCCCTGAAGACGTCCTTCAGTACGGAGAAGACGGTTCCCCCCGGATGGAGTGTCACCTGCACCGAGAGCCGCTCCACCGGGTCGAGCCGCAGTACGCCACCCGTCACGAATCCTCCCCCTGGCCGTTCACGCGCCTTCCCACTGTGCCGCCCGGCG
Organism: Streptomyces thermolilacinus SPC6; assembly: GCF_000478605.2. Classification (GTDB taxonomy): domain Bacteria; phylum Actinomycetota; class Actinomycetes; order Streptomycetales; family Streptomycetaceae; genus Streptomyces; species Streptomyces thermolilacinus. Next base: position 478,784 of record NZ_ASHX02000001.1, read on the forward strand.
GGCCCCGCGTCGAGGAGGCCGCGCCCGCGCTTCGTTCGCGGCCGGAGTGCCGGGCGGTTCAGAGGACCGCGATGCCCAGGGGGCGTTCGCCGACGGGGACGCGGGTGACCCGGCCCGTGGCCGCGTCGACGACGCTGAGGCCGTTCCAGTAGCCGTCGCGGGTGAAGCCTCCGGAGACGTACGCGGTGGTGCCGTCGGCCGACAGCGCGACGTTCTCGTGGGGCCCGTCCAGCGGGACGAGCCGTTCGCGTCCGGCGGGAGTGCGGATGGTCAGGGACGGGCCCGCGTCCGCGGACGGGTCGATCGGCCCCGTGCCGACCACGTACAGCGTGCCGTCGTCCGCGACCGCGGCGCCGTGCTGATGGGTGTCGGCGGTCATGCGCTCGATCCGTACGCGGCCGGTCGCGGGGTCCACCACCGCGAGCCGCTCCCCCTCGAACGGCAGCAGGAGGGCGCCGTCGGAGCGGCGTACGACGGTGTAGTGCGGTTTCAGCCAGGAGTCGAGGCCGCCCTCCGTGCCGTACGGGGCCACTTCGACGCGGCGGGCCGACCAGTCGTCGGTGGCGACGACCGTGACGTCGAAGGAGTCGTGGTTGGTGGCGTACACATGGCGGCCGTCCCGTGACACGTCCACGTCGAACGGGCGGCGGCCGACCGGCACCGTCCCGACGACCGCCCGCCGCGCGGTGTCGATCACCTCCAGCGCGCCGTCGCCGCCGGGGACGTTCACGCCGACGTAGACCCGCCTGCCGTCCGGGGACAGCGCGATGCCCATGCCGCCGCCCCGGTACTCCCCGGTCGTCACCGGACCCGTGTCGGTCGCGTACGGGATGAGCGCGGTGCGCACGCGGGCGCGGGTGTCCACGGCCGCGACGCCCTCCGCCGTCGCCACCCAGGCCGTTCCGTCGACGCCGAGCGCGATCCCGTACGGGGCCGTGCCCACGCGGACCGACCCCAGGTCGGCGGCCGCGCCCCGCCGGGACGCGTCCACGAACGTGACGGTGTCCGCGCCGAAGTCCGTGACCAGGAGGGTGGCGTCCGGGGCGGCGGAGGGTGTCGCGGTACGTGGTGTCGGAGGGGCGGGTGTCGTGGGGGCGGGTGTCGCCGGGGCCGTGGACGCCTGGGGGCGCTGCGGCGAGGGCGCGGGCGGTGCCGGGCTGCAACCGGTGAGCAGCACCGCGGCGGCGGCCAGCGCGGCGAGCGTTGCCGTGGTCTGTCGGCTGTACCTGTGCATGGGTGGGCCTGTGGCTCCGAGTCGGTCGTGTGGCGTCTCGTGTGCGTGGTCTGCGTGGTGTGCGTGGTCGGGGTCCGGTCGGGGTCCCCCGGCAGGGCGCCGGAGCGGCGTTCGCGCGCCGTGTCACCAGCCTCCACCCGAGCGCGCGCGTCCCGGTCATCCGATCGGCTGACATCCCCGGGCCCGGGGTCGGCGCCAGCGGCGGTACGGGCGGCGGTGCCGCTCAGGTACGGGCGGCGGTGCCCGCCGTCACCAGCCCTGGCCCGGCCGCCTCGGCCGCCCCGGCCACGTCGGGCCCGGCCTCGCCTGCGGGCCCCACAGCGGTCGCGGCGGGTCCGGCGGCGGTGGCGTGCCGCGGCGCAGCGGCCAGGCGCACAGCATCCCGACGGCGAAGCCGACGACATGCGCCAGGTACGCCACGGTGCCCGCGCCGGAGACGCCCGCCCCGTACGAGAACACCGCCTGGAGGACGAACCACAGCCCGAGCACCGACCACGCGGGCAGCCGCAGCGGCAGCAGGATCAGGAACGGCACCAGCGCCCACACCCGGGCGCGGGGGTAGAGCACCAGGTACGCGCCGAGCACCCCGGCGACCGCGCCCGAGGCGCCGATCAGCGGGGTGGGCGAGTCCGGGTCGGCGAGGGCGAAGCCGTACGTGGCGGCGTAGCCGCACAGGCCGTAGAACAGCAGGTAGCGCGCCTTGCCGAGGCGGTCCTCGACGTTGTCGCCGAACACCCAGAGGAAGAGCATGTTGCCGATCAGGTGCGCCCAGCCGCCGTGCAGGAACATCGCCGTGAGGACGGACAGCGGCGGCGACTTGTCGTAGTCCGGCGGGGCCACCACGCAGCCGGGGCCGGACGGCCCGACACCCACCTGCCCGGTGGGCACCAGCCGGGACATCCGGTCGTGGATCAGCTCGCGCGGCACGGCCGCCCACTGGTCGAGGAACGACTCCAGCCGGCACAGCTGCGCCAGTCCGGTGTCCCCCGTCAGCGAGCCGGCGACGCCGGGTGTGCGCAGGAAGACGACGACGTTGGCGACGATCAGCGCGTACGTCACCCAGGGGACCCGCCGCGCCGGGTTCGCATCATGAACGGGAATGACCACAACGGATCATTGCCCGGTCATATGTGTATGAATGCGGCCGATGTGTATGAATGCGTCTGATTCGAGCGGACCTGATCCGGCCGGCCGTTCCGCCGCCGGTTTCGGTCGTGCGACGGGCCCAGCGGATCGGCGGGCGCCCCGTACCGCCCATACCGCCCGAACCGTCCATGCCGCCCGTGCCGCCCGTGTCCCGGTGTGCGATGGGCGCACGCGTCGCTACGACTCCGCGTCCCAGCCGCCGCCCTCGATACCTCCCCGCCGGGCTTCTCCGCCGCCCTGCTCCGTCTCCTCGGCTCCGCGCTCGCGCCGCTCGTCCGGGCGGCCGCGCTCGCGCTCCTCCTCCGGGTGGACGTCCTTCTCACCCGTGACCCGTTCCAGCGGGGTCTCGTGGCCTTCCGTCCCGCTCATGGCCGCTCCTCTCTTCGTGCCGTTCGTGCCGTACGTGCCGTTCGTGCCGTACGTGCCGTTCGTGCCGTACTCCCGCCGGGTGACCCGGTCGGGGCGGCTCAATCCCGTCGCGTACGAGGCGTTCCCCGCGGGTACTCGGGCGCGGCCAGGACATGGACACGGAGCTGGGAGGGACATGCCGGATCGCGCGTTTCCGCTGGTCGTCGTGGTGGGAGTGTCCGGCTCCGGCAAGTCCACCATCGGCCGGGCCCTGGCCGAGCGGCTGGGCGTGCCGTACGAGGAGGGGGACGACCTCCACCCGCCGGACAACATCGCCAAGATGGAGGCGGGCGCGCCCCTGACCGATGAGGACCGGGCGCCGTGGCTGGAGCGCGTCGCCGCGTGGCTCGGCGCGCACGTCGAGCACGGCGGGGTGATCACCTGCTCGGCTCTCAAGCGGAGGTACCGGGACCGGCTGACCGTCGTGTCACCGCAGGTCTTCTTCGTCCATCTGCACGGTCCGGCCGAGCTGATCGCCGAGCGCATCGCCGCCCGGCGCGGCCACTTCATGCCGGCGAGCCTGCTGCGCTCGCAGTTCGCCGCCCTGGAGCCGCTGGGCCCGGAGGAACCGGGCGCCGTCGTGTCGGTCGAGGGCACCCAGGAGGAGACGACCGTGCTGGCGCTCGCCGCCGTGAGGGCTGCGTCGTGAGGGCTGGGTCGCGAGGCGCCATCGTGAGGGCGGCAGCGTGAGCGGCGCCGGAACCGCCTGGCGCGGGAGGAGCGGGCCAAGTGGGGCCGCCGGGCCGCGTACGGCAGGCCGGCCGCAGATGTCGTCGCACGTGCCCGGCCAGTCGGGTGCGCCGGGTGCGCCGCGTACGGCCGGTGCGCCGGGTGGACCACGCCGGGCATCGGCGCGGAGCCGTCGGGGTACCTGGCTGCCATGATCGTGTCGGTGGAACTCCTGCCCGAATCGACGCTCCGCGACGCCATCGGGGTCCTGGTCCGCCTCGTGGAGGCCGCCGGAGCGCTGATCATCTTCCTGGGCGCCGCCTGGGCGTTCGTCCAGTTCGTCAAGGCGGGCCTGCGGGGCCGCGACAGGGTGGCCGGTTTCAACCGCATCCGGCTGAGCCTGGGGCGTTTCCTGGTGCTGGGCCTGGAGTTCCAGCTCGCCGGGGACGTGCTGCGCACGGCGGTCGCGCCGAGCTTCACCGAGATCGGGCAGCTGGCGGCGATCGCGGCCATCCGTACCGCGCTCAACTACTTTCTCGGCCGCGAGATCGCGCAGGAGCGCGCGGAGATCGCGCGCGGCGAGGAGGCCGCCCCGCTGGAGCGGCCCGCGCAGGGGACGCCGTCGTGAACGCCTGGCTCCAGGCCGCCGCCGTGCTGCTCACCGGCGCGGGACTCGTCTCCGCCGCGGCCGCCTACCGGATCACCCGTGAGGCCCGCCGCGCGCTGGGCGTGCTGCTCGACTTCCTGACCGCCGCCGGTCTGCTGCGGCTGGCCGGGGACCCGGCGTGGGACGGCATCCTGACGGCCGCCGCGGTGATCGCGCTGCGCAGGCTGATCGGATCGGGCCTGGCGCTGTCCCGGGCCGCGCCGTGAGGTGCGCGGTGGTCTCCCGTGAGCGGCGCGGGCCCCGCCTCCGTACCGTGGGTGACGCCGCTCTCGTACGCGGTGGAAACCGGCCGCCACCGCAGTTCCCCACCCCTTGATGTGGAACGGAGTGATGCCCATGCGCGCGCTGACCGTCCGGCCAGGACCGAACGCCTCGATGAAGGTGCGGGAGCTGCCGCACCCCTCCCCCGGCCCCGGCGAACTGCTGGTGCGGGGCCTGGCGCTGGGGGTGTGCGGCACGGACCGGGAGATCGCCGACGGCCAGTACGGCACCGCGCCCGCCGGGCGCGACTGGATGGTGGCCGGGCACGAGTCGCTGGGCCGGGTGGAGCAGGCGCCGCCCGGGAGCGGCTTCTCGCCGGGCGACCTGGTGGTCGGCGTGGTCCGGCGCCCCGACCCGGAGCCGTGCGGGGCCTGCGCGCGCGGCCACTTCGACATGTGCCGCAACGGCCGCTACCGGGAGCGCGGCATCAAGGAGCTCGACGGGTACGGCGCCGAGTACTGGACCGTGGAGAGCGACTACGCCGTCACGCTCGATCGGCGCCTGGAGCGGGTGGGGACGCTGCTGGAGCCCACGTCCGTCGTGGCCAAGGCGTGGCGGCAGGTGGACCTGGTGGGCGCCCGCTCGTGGTTCGAGCCCCGGCGCGCCCTGGTGACCGGGGCGGGGCCGATCGGTCTGCTCGCCGCGCTGACCGGGGTGCAGCGGGGCCTGGAGACGCACGTCCTGGACCGCGTGGACCGGGGCCCGAAGCCCGCGCTCGTACGGGAGCTCGGCGCGACGTACCACAGCGGTGACGTGGCGGACGTGCTGGACACGGTGCGGCCCGACGTGGTGATCGAGGCGACCGGCGCGGCGCGGGTCGTGTTCGCGGCGATGTCGGGCACCACCCCGTACGGCGTCCTGTGCCTGACCGGCGTGTCCTCCGCCGGTCGGCACATCACGGTGGACGCCGGGATGGTCAACCGGGACCTGGTGCTGGAGAACGACGTGGTGGTCGGCTCGGTGAACGCCAACCTCGACCACTACCGGGAGGCCGCCGACGTCCTGGCGCGGGCCGACGGGACCTGGCTGGACGGCCTGGTCACCCGGCGGGTGCCGCTGGAGCGTTTCCGCGAGGCGTTCGCGGCGCGCGAGGACGACGTGAAGGTGGTCATCGCCCTGGACGGGGAGTGAGGCAACCGGGCGGAGTCGGTCGGCCGTGCCCGCCGGGGTCCTCGGCGCGCCGTGCGGGGCGGAGCCGGGTGTCTCGGGCGTGGAACCGGGTGTCGTCGGCGCGGAGCCGGGCCCCTCGGGCCCAAGCCGGCTTCGTGACGCGCTGCCGGGCCTCTTCGGCGCGGAGCCGGGTGCTACGCGCGCTGCTGCCGGGGGCTGCGGCCCGGTACCAGGTGCCTACTCCCCCGCCGCCGCGAGATCGTCGTAGACGAGGAGCCCGTCGTCCCGGAGCCGTGCGCCCGGCGTGGGCGAGTGGGGCGTCAGCCGCCCGTCGTGCATCAGATGGGCCGTCGGCGTGGCCCGCGCGAGGACGGCGAAGTCGGCGATGAGCCGCCGGTGGCAGCGCCACCACACCGCCTCGCCGCACATCACCGCCGTACGGCCCGCCTCCGTCGCGCCGGTCAGCCGGTCCATGGCGGCGACGAACCCGGGTGTGCGGGTGTGGGCGGCGTAGCCCCGGAAGGACGTGTTGCGCCAGACGACGTCCGGGCTGTCGGCGGGCGGCTTGCGGAACCCTCCGAGGTCCTGCTCCCACCGGTACGCGATGCCGCTGTCCGGCAGCCACTCGGCGAGCCGGGCGCGGGACACGTCCGGGTCGCGGCGGCTGCCCGGCGCGGTGCGCACGTCCACCAGGGTGCCTACGTCCGCGCCCCTCAGCAGTTCCACGATGCGCTGGCGCGGGGCCGTGCCGTGCCCGAACGTGATCAGCCTGGGCTCCATCCCTCCAGCGTGGCGGGCCCGGCCGGGGCGCGCAGCCGCAGCGCGGCGGGAGGTGTGCGGGCGGGCGCTTCGTGGCACATGCACCGGATGGCGAAACCCTGGCACCACCTCCCCGAAGCCCTGCGCGCCGAGGCACTGTCGACGGCGGGCGCCGTACGGCGGGCCTGCGCGGGCCCCGGGCGCGAGCGCGACCTGGCCGTCCAGTCGCTCAAGGCCGCGCTGGCGGCCCTGGTCGCGTGGATCATCGCGAGCCAGGTGCTGCGGGCGCCGATGCCGTTCATCGCCCCGTGGGTGGCGGTCGCGCTGGTACGGACGACGGTGTACCGGTCGATGACGGAAAGCCTGGAGCAGTTCGGCGCGATCGCCCTGGGCACGACCCTCGCGACCCTCACGGGCATGGCCGTGGGCGATCCGACGCTCGCCATGGTGCTGGTCCTCCCCGTCACGCTGCTGGTCGGCAACTGGCGCAAGCTCGGTGACCAGGGGATCTACGGCGCCACGGCGGCCCTCTTCACGCTCACCACCGGCGACCCGAGCGTCGACCAGGCCGTGGCGCGGCTGCTGGAGTCGCTGCTGGGCGCGGGGGTCGGGGTGGCCGTCAACATGCTGATCCTGCCCCCGGTGTACCTGCGCGACAGCCACAACGCGCTGCGCACCGCCGCCGACGCTGCGTCGGAGTGCCTGGCCGGCATCGCCCGGGGGCTGGGCGGCGCCTGGGACCACGGGGACGCCCGCGAGTGGGACCGGCGGGCGCGGCGGGTCACCGAGCTGGTGGGCGAGGCGCGGGAGGCGCTGGCCTGGACCGAGGAGAGCGCCCGGCTCAACCCGGCCGCGCCCCGCCGCGCCCGGCTGCTGCGCCGGAGCGGGACGTACGCCCACACGGTGTACGTCCTCGAGGAGCTCGCCCGCTACACGCGCGACCTGGCGCACACCCTCCTGGAGGCCGCCGACGACAGCACCGCCAGGCCGCGCCCGGAGGAGGACGTGGCGGCCCGGTACGCGCGGCTGCTGGAGCGCGTGGCCGCCGCCGTGGAGGCGTTCGGGCACGTCGTCACGGAGGACTCGCGGGAGGCGCGGGCGCGGCTTCGGCGGGCCGTCGCGGAGGCGGAGGCCGCGCACGGGGACCTGCGGCGGCTCCTGGGGGGGCGGGGTGTCGACGACCCTGAGTGGATGGGGCTGTACGGCTCGCTCCTCGTGGACGCCCACCGGGCCGTGCAGCGGCTGCTGGAGGAACCGCCGCACGACGAGGAGGACCGGGGCTAACGGGTCTCCGCCTGGATGCGGTCGAACGCCGGGTCGGGGCGTTCGCCGAGGTACTCGACCCAGGCCTTCTTGACGCACGGGTAGTGCGTGGCGGCCTCGACCAGGTTCATGAAGTTGACGATGTTCGCCTCGAAGCGCTCCCGGAGGGTCTCGTCGGCGATCCGGCCGTCCTCGCCGAGCTGGGTGTGGGCGGCGGCCAGGGAGAACATGTCGGGGTAGACGCGGGCGCCGAGGTGTTCCAGCGGGACGCGCAGGGCCCACAGGCCGCGGTTGCCGCCGACCATCGACGGCGAGGCCGACAGGAGGAGCACCTGGAGTTCGTTGAAGGGCTGCGGGCGGAAGCGGGACGCCCAGTCGATGAGGTTCTTCACGACGCCGGGCACCGAGGCGTTGTACTCGGGCGACGCGATGACCAGGGCGTCCACGTCGTTGAGCCGTTCCCGGAACCGCTCGGCGCCGGGCGGGATGCCGTCGCTGCGCTCGGCGTCGCCGTCGTAGTCGGGCACTTCGAAATCCCTGATGGTGGCGAACGCGGCGGACGCGCCGTTGGCCTCGACGGCGTCCACGGCCAGCCGGGCGAGCTTCGTGTTGAACGAGTCGGCCCGCCGGGAGCCGGTCATGACGAGGAACGACAGCGGGCGGCGGTCGGTCGTGCTGCTCATGTGGGGCTGGGCCTTTCGTCGGTCGTGGGCGTAGCGGTGTGCCGGGGTCAGGGGGGACTGCTCGTCAGTACCCGCTCCAGGTCCCGCAGGTCCTTGCGGAGTGACGAGCGGACCTTCCACGCCATGAGCGGTGCGGCGAGCCGGTAGTGCGCGGCGGCGTCGCCCCGTACCCGGATGCGGGCGAGGGTGCCGCGCGGGTGGAGGTCGAACGTGTACGTGACGTGCATCGGCAGCGGCCCGGCCACCGACACCATGTCGAGCAGCCGGGAGGGCTCGTAAGCGGCGACGCGCAGGACGTAGTCGATCCGCTTGCCGAGGAAGTACGCCGTGCGCGTCACCTCGGCGCCGGGCCCGAAACCGCCCCGGTCCGCCGCGCGCGTGAGCCGCGCCTCGCGGATGCCCTGCGTCCACACGGCGTCGTGCCGCCAGTCCATCGCGTAGCCGGCCACCCGGTCGCGGGGCAGCGGGATCAGCCGCTCCGCCGTCACGTCGAGCGCCATCCGGTCGTCCCTCCAGGCGTCGGGGCTGTCGGGGCACGGGGCGGCGGGACGCGTACCCGGCCGCCTGCCCGTACCACTGTGCGCGGCAGTGGGCGCCGCGCGCCGGGTGGCGCGTCCATACGGGTCACGGGCGTTCCCCCTGCCCGCGCGCGTGGGGGGGCGCCACGGCGGTGCGCTACATTTTCGTCGCCTTGACCGCGATCACTCATGATCACCTTCTGCAACGGGGAGCCGGCTCACCATGATCGACATCGTCAACGGACTCGGGCGGGCCGCCGCTTACGGCGGGCTCGGCCTGATCCTGCTGATCCTCGGGATAGTCCTGATGGACGTGCTGACGCCCGGCAACCTCCGGCGGCTCATCTGGGAGCAGCGCAACCGCAACGGCGCCCTGCTGCTGAGCTCGGCGCTGCTCGGCATCGGCGGCATCGTCTTCACCTCCATCTGGTCCACGTACGACGACTTCGCCAAGGGCCTCGTGTCGACCGCCGTGTTCGGGCTGCTGGGCCTGGTGATGATGGCGGTGGCGTTCCTCGTGGTGGACTGGATCACTCCGGGCCGTCTGGGTGCGCTGCTGGTCGAACCGGAGCCACACCCGGCGGTGTGGGTGACAGCCTCCTGCAACCTCGCGGTCTCCGCCATCGTGTCGGCGTCCATCGCCTGAGCGTCCGGTCTCCGAACGCCTCGCCGCTGACCGTTCGCCCTCCGCGCGCCCGGCGCGAGTGTTCACCTCCGAGCGCCCGATCGCCGAGTGTTCACCTTCGAGCGCCCGCTCCCTGAACGCTCAGCCGTTGAACGCCCGGCCTGAGCCCCGGGCCGGGCCCGCCTCGGCCCGGCACCGAGCCTCGGCCCCCGGTCAGCCGGGGGCCGGTATCGGCTCGACCTCCAGATGGCGGCGGCGTCGCGGCCCCCGGTACAGCAGCGCCTCCCAGCCGAGCCGCTCCAGCGCCCGCGCGCAGCGCGCGAGGGCGGTGTCCTCCTCCTGGGCGGCGCCGCTGCCCGGCGGGCCCACCCACTCCACCCGCACCTGCCCGGGCCGCTCGCCGGGGCCGGCCCGGTACCCGGTCCTGACCCTCCGGCCCTCGGCGTCCAGCGCGGACGGCGGGACACCGGCCGCCTCCAGCGCCAGGGCGACCGCCCTGACCGGCTGGTTGCGCTCCCAAGGGGCCGGTACGGCCCTGGGGTCGCCGCCCCCGGTGTTGGTGAGCCGCCGGATCTGGAGCAGACCCTCGTACGCGACCCGCACCTCGTTGGCGCGCCGCTCGGCCGCCGCCGGGTCCGCCTCCGGGCCGGGAAGCGGCGGCCCGTCCCCGGTGGCGGCTTCGAACGCGGCGCCCGCCCCGGTCACCGCAGCCGCCTGATGTCGCCGCGCACCCGGTAGAAGCCGCCCGCCGCCGGGTGCAGGGCGTCCACCACGTACCGCGCGCCGGGCTCCCGTATCGCGCGCGGGAACTGGACGTTCCACGACGGCTCGTAGCCCTCGGACACGACGTGCACCCGGAGCCTGCCGCCGCTCTGGACGCACTCCACGACGACCGAACCCGCCGGGGCGTCCGTCACGGTCGCCACCGAGGCCGCGGCGGTCGCCGGGGCGTACGTCGGCAGGGCGGCGGCGAGCTTCACGTCCCGGGCGACCGGGACCGTGCCCCGCTGGGCGGCCTGGATCGCCGCCTCGCTCGCGTCCACGCAGACCAGCGAGCCGTCCGTCGTCACCAGGTAGAGCCGCTCGTCCCGGTACTGCATCGACAGGGCTGAGCCGCCGCCCGTGCCGAGCTTCCACAGGCGCGTGCCGTCGCGGTCGAAGCAGTACACGGACGACGCGGCGTCACCGGCGAAGACGAAACGGCCGCCCGGCGAGGTGGCGCAGGAGTACACGGCGCTGTCGCAGGTGTACGTCGCCTCGATCCGGCCGTCGTCCTTCGCCAGCCGCTGCACGACGCGGTGCGCGGTGCCCGCGTACACGGCCGTGTCCTCCTGCCAGCCGAACAGGACGCCGCCCTTCGTCTGCGTGTGCCACAGCTCGCCGCCGCCGTCGGGCGCGTACGCCGTCACGCCCCGGTGGTGGCCGTGGTAGACGGCCCGGTCGTCGGCGCGGATCATCCAGGCGTGCTCGCCCTGGCTGCGGCGCGCCCACTGATGCTCGTCCTCGTGGTCGATGACGGTGAGCCGGCCGTCGCGGTCCGACACGTTCAGCACGCCCTCGTGGATGTCGAGCCAGAAGATGTCGACGTCCGCCGCGATGTCGTACGCGGCGAACGGCAGCTTCGACGACAGGTCGTACACGCGGCCGTCGTCACAGCCCGCGTAGATCCAGAAGTCGTCCGCGACCAGGCACTTCACCCCGTCGGGGAGGCTGAAGCGGGCGTGGACCGCGCCGTCGTGGTCCAGCGTGTAGACGTCACCCGCCTGGTTCCCGACCCAGCAGCGCTCGTCGTCCACGTGGATGCCGAACGCCGCCGAACCCGTACGGAACCGCCACAGCACCGGCGCGACCGCGCGGGCCGTGGACGGGGCCGACGCCACCTGTCGGCGGGTCACCGCGCGCGGGGCCCGCTGGCCCGGGACGGCCGGGGCGTACCCCTTGCGGACCTTCTCCCCCACCTTCTTCGCCGCGGCGGCGCGCGCCTTCTCCACCGTCGCGAACGTGGACGTCTGGGTCTGGCCGGCGGCACCGATCCGCCCGTACCGCAGCGTCACCGTCTGGCCCTCGACGGTCACCTCGTAGAACTTGTGCGCACCCCCGCCGTCCTGCGACAGCTCCAGGTACGTCGTCTCCACGGACACGGCAGCAGACATGACTGACAGACCCCTCCCCAGGGCGGACCCTCGGCCTGTCCCGCGAGTCCCACTGGGAAAAACCGTAGGACGCGGCACTGACAATCGCCCGAGCGCTCCCGTACGGAGCACTCCGGCGCGCGGCTCACGGCCTCGTTGGCGACGATGGTGACGACGAGGAGGAAGACCACGGCCGCGGGGCGGCCGGACGCGTCAGGAGGCGGGGAGCATGCGGCTGCCGCGGACCCGCAAAGCCCGCGCCGCCACGTCGCTGGCCGTCCTCGGCTCGCTGGTGGCGACCAGTCTGGTGCTGGGCCAGTCGTCCGGCCCGTCGGGGCCCGGCGCGTCGGAGTCGCGGAGCACGTCCCCGCAGCGCGCGGCCCGTCACCAAGGGCCCCGGCCCGCCATCGTGCCCCGTACGGCGTGGCACGCGGAGGCCGTGTCGACGGCGCCCGCCGCCCGGTACGCGCCCGCGGTACGGGCCGCGGTCATCCACCACACGAGCACCCCGAACGGCTACGACTGCCGCAGCGTCCCCGCGACGCTGCGGGACCTGTACGCGGGGCACGCGTACGGCAGGGACTGGGACGACATCGGGTACAACTTCCTGGTCGACGCGTGCGGCACCATCTACGAGGGCCGCGCGGGCGGCGTCGACCGGGCCGTCATCGGCGCCCACACCAAGGGCCTCAACGAGGGGACGGTCGGAATCGCGGCGATCGGCACGTTCTCCGCGGGCGCGGAGGTGCCCGAGCCGATGCTCGACGCGATCGCCCGGCTGGTCGCCTGGAAGCTGGACCCCGCCGGGGCCGATCCGCGCGGCACGGTCACTCTCGTCTCCACCAGCGACGAGTCGCGTTTCGCGGAGGGCACGACGGCCGTGCTGCCCGTCGTCAGCGGCCACATGGACGGCTACGCGACCCGCTGCCCGGGCGCGGCGCTGTACGCGAAGCTCCCCGACATCAGCGCGCGTGCGGCCCGGCTCCAGCGGCGCTGACCCACGTGTCGGCGAGCAGCTGGTGGCCCGCGGGGGTGGGGTGCACACCGTCGAAGATCCAGTGGGTGGCGGGCGCGCGGCGCGCGGCCTCGTCGAAAACCGGCTGGAGCCGTACGAGTTCCGCGCCGTGGGCGGCGGCGAGCTCGACGACCGCCTTCTGCCTCAGCTGCACCTGCGCGGCGAGCGCGGCGTCGAAGTCGGCGTCGGCGCCGCCGGGCAGGCTGAACGGTTCGCACAGCAGCAGGCGGGTGTCCGGCAGCGCCAGGCGGGTGCGGGTGAGAAGCGCGTCGTACACGGTGCGGAAGCCGTCGGCGTCGAGGTCGTCGGATTCGCCGTCCACGACGCGCCAGGCGTCGTTGACGCCGATGAGGACGGACAGGACGTCGGGGGCCATGTCGAGCGCGTCCGCCTGCCAGCGGGCGGCCAGGTCGGTGACCTTGTCGCCGCTCACGCCCCGGTTGGTGAACCGCCAGCGGTGGCCGGGTGCCCGGGCCGCGGCGCGCGCGGCGACCAGGTACACGTACCCGTGGCCGAGAGCGGCGTTGGCGTGGGTGTGCGGGCTGCGGTCGCGGTCGCCGTCGGTGATGGAGTCGCCCTGGAACAGCAGGTGTGAACCGGCGGGCACGTTCAGCGGCATGCGGACTCCGGAAGCCGGGGGCCTGGGCCCGGACATGGACTCGGACAAGGACGTGGACGGTTTCATGGGGAACGTAAGTTGCCCGCGCCTCGCTCGGCAAGAGCCCGTGAGGGTCGCCCAGGGGTTCGAAAGTTTCGGCGGAGGGCCGGGATCGTTAAGGTCCGGCTGTTTTCTGTTGTCGGGGCCGCGCCGTCGGGTCCCCCCTACGACAGGACGTACGCGACGACGGCGAGGCAGGTCATGCACAGGGACAGCGAGCACATACCGGAGCTGGTGAGCGCGGCGCGGGCGGGCGACGGCCGGGCGCGCGAGCAGCTCGTCGAGGACTATCTGCCGCTGGTCTACAACGTGGTGGGGCGTGCGCTGGACGGTCACGCGGACGTCGACGACGTCGTGCAGGACACGATGTTCCGGGCGCTGGACGGTCTCGGCGGGCTGCGCGAACCGTCCCGGTTCCGGTCGTGGCTGGTCGCCATCGCGATGAACCAGATACGCCGCCGCTGGAACGACCGCCAGCAGGCGCCGGTGGCGACGCTGGAACGGGTCACGGAGCGGCCCGACCCGTCCGGCGACTTCGTGGACCTGACGATCCTGCGGCTCGGCCTGTCCGGGCAGCGGCGGGAGGTCGCCGAGGCGACCCGGTGGCTGGACGAGGACGACCGGGCGCTGCTCTCCCTGTGGTGGCAGGAGGCGTCGGGCGGGCTCACGCGCGCGGAGCTGGCGGAGGCGCTGGGCGTCCCGGCCCGGCACGCGGCGGTGCGGGTGCAGCGGATGAAGGCCCAGCTGGAGACGGGCCGGGTGGTGGTGCGCGCCCTGGCGGCGAAGCCCCGGTGCGGGGCGCTGGCGCGGCTGACGGAGGACTGGGACGGGCGTCCGGCGCCGGTGTGGCGCAAGCGCGTGGCCCGGCACGCCCGTGGCTGCCGGGCCTGCGGCGGCCACTGGGCGGACCTGATACCGGCCGAGGGCCTGCTGGCGGGCCTCGCCCTGGTCGTCCCGCTGTCCGGGTTCCCGCCGGTCCCCGGCGTGGGGGGCGGCGCGATGGCCGTGACGGCGGCGTCCACGGGACTGCCTGACGGCGCGACAGGCGCGGTCACCGACGGGGCGGCGGGCGCGACGGGAGCGGCGTGGGACACGGGGGCGGGCGCGGCGGACGGTACGGCGGCGATGGCGATGGCGGCCGACGGGACGCGGGCAGCGGCGTGGGGCGGGCCGGGCGAGGCGGCCGCGGAGAGTACGGCGGCGACGGCGGCCGACGGGGTGTCCGTGGCCGCCTTGTCGGGGACTACGCGCGCGGAGGCGGGCGGTTCCGGCGCGGGCGGCCCTGCCGGCGGCGAGTACGGCGTGGGCGGACCCGCAGGCGACCCGGCCGGTGCGCACGGCGTGGACGGTTCGGTGGAGGGCGCCGCAGGAACCGGTACGCAGGGTGGGGCGGTCCCCGTCGCGGACGGGGCAGGAACGGGCGCGGCGCAGGGCCTGGCGGGCCCGGCCGGGGGCGCGGCTCGCTGGCGGGTGCCCGCCGCGGTCGGGGGCCTGGTCGTGGGCGGCGCGCTGTTGGCCGCGCTGTGGCCGGTGACGCCCGACGCGCCCGCGCCCGTGCCTGACGGGCCGCCGCCGAGGGGCCACGCCGCGCCGGTGACGCCGTCCGCTGCGCCGACCCCGTCCCGTACGCCCTCGCCCTCCCCGTCGCCGACCGCTCCCCCGAGCCCCACGGTCTCCGTGACGCCGCGGCCGACGCCCACCGCCACCCGGACGGCCGAGCCGGACACGGCGCAGCGGCTGACCGCTCTGGTGAACACGCGGCGCGCCGAGGCGGGCTGCGCCCCGCTGCGCCTGGACCCCCGGCTGACGGCGGCGGCCCGCGCCCACGCGCGCGACATGGTGGCGCGGGGCTACTTCGCCCACGCCGACCCGGAGGGCCGCCACGCGGACACGCGGATGGCCGACGCCGGGTACCGGGCGGGCGCGTGGGCGGAGAACCTGCACCAGGGGACCGAGGACCCGGCGGTGGTCGTCGAGGACTGGATGGACGGGTCGATCCATCAGGACAACATGCTGGGCTGCCACTACCGGGACACGGGTGTGGCGGCGGTGCCGGGGCCGGAGGGCACCGTGTGGGTGCAGACCCTGGCCGGCCCCGCGTGAGCCTCGGCGCGGCCCGTTACGCGGACGCGCCGAAGTTCTGCACCCACCAGGGGCCGTTGGACCGCATGTTCACGCCGACGCCGATGTCGCGGAAGGCGCAGTTGAGGATGTTCGCGCGGTGGCCGGGACTCTTCATCCAGTCGCGCACGGCCGTGGCGGGGTCGCCGGGGCCCCGGTGGATGTTCTCGGCCCAGGTGCTCCAGCGGTAGCCCGCCGCCTCGATCCGGTCGCCCGCGCTGAGCCCCTCGGGGGTGTCGTGCTCGTAGTAGTCGCGGGCGGCCATGTCGTCGGCGTGACCCTGCGCGGCCCTCTGGAGGAGGCTGTTGGCGCGGAGGGCGGGGCAGCCCGCCTTGGCGCGTTCGGCGTTGGCGAGCTCGATGACACGGCTGATGTGGTCGCCCCGGCCGCCGGAACCTCCGGACTGGGAGGCACGGGACCGGTACGGCTCCGCGCCGTCCGCGCGCGTGGTGGCCGTGTCCGGCGCGGCGGACGGGCGCTTCCGGGGGGTCGTGGCGCGCGCGGCGGGCGAGGCCGCGGCGGACTTGGTGGGCGCCGGGGTGGCGGTCGCGGGGCGGGCGCTCGCCGACGGTGCGGCGGACGCGGACGGCAGGGCGCTGGGTATGCCCGCGCCCGTGGTCGCGGTGGGGGCCGGGGTGCCTGTCGCGCCGCCGTCGAGGGACGGTACGGGCGCGACCGTACGGCTGGCCAGGGAACCGCCGCTGTCGTCCCCGGTGCCGCCGAGGACGAACGTGCCGGCCGCCACCGCCGCGACGGCGACCGTACCGGCGACGACGGTGCCGATGCCCTGGTAGGTCCAGCGCCGCCGGGCGTGGCGGTGCTGCGCCGCTGCGGCCCTGCGGCCGCCGGAACGGCGACGCCGGCCGTGACGGCCCGCCTCCTGCCGCGTACGGCCGGGACGTTCCTGGGGGTCTCGGGGGTGCTGCTGCACGGAAACTCCGCTCTCTGCTCTCCTGCAAGGGCTGCCGGCTGTGGTCCGGCGAAGGGGAGATCGGGCGCGGCGGCGGCGACAACACTTCTTCCGAGAATGTCGCGGGAGGTTTTCCCGGACGGCGATCGTCCCCGTCCCCACGCGCGCGGGGCGCCGCCCGAACCGGCCGTACGAGCGGCCCCTTACGCGCGAGGCGCCGTTTTCGCATAAGCCGTCGGGTGGGTCGGGGTGGTCCCTCCGGACGGCTCGGCGTGCGGTGTCCGCGCGGCTGGGCGAGGCTGGCCGCGTGGCACAGCTGATCACGATCGAGGTGGGCGACGGAGAGGACGGCACGGCCGTCTTCGAGGTGGACGACGACCTGCTGCCGGTGGAGCCGGAGGGCTTCCCCGGCGAGTCGGTCGCGGCCCGGGCGCGGGTGTCGCTCCAGGAGGCCCTCGACCAGCTGGGCCCGGCCCTGGCGAAGGTGTTCGACACGCTGCGCCGCCTGGGGCCGGAGGAGGCGGCGGTGGACTTCGGCCTGAAGGTGGGCGGCGAGAGCGGCGTCGTCGTCGCGAAGGGCACAGCGGAGGTGAACTTCGCCGTCCACCTGGTGTGGCGGCGGTACGGCTGAGACGACCCGCGCGAGCACCACGACCGACGCACCGAGACCGCAGAACCCCGACCCGCAGGACCCGAACCCGCTAGATCCCCGTCGCCGTCCGGCTGGAGACCCCCATGCGCGTGCTGCTCGTCCACCCGAGTGCCCTGATGTACTCGGAGATCTTCCTCCGGCTGGAGCCGCTGGGCCTGGAACGGGTGGCGGCCGCGGCGCGGGACGCCGGGCACCAGGTGCGGGTGGTGGACCTCCAGGTGCTGTCGCGCTCCGTGCTCGACGCGGAGCTGCGGTCGTTCGCGCCGGAGGCGCTGGGGATCTCCCTCAACTACCTGGCGAACATCCCGGAGGCCATCGAGATCGCCCGGCGCGCCAAGGCGGCCTCTCCCGGCTGCTTCGTCTTCTTCGGCGGGCACAGCGTGTCGTTCATCGCCGAGCACGTGCTGCGGCAGGCGGAGGGCGCGGTGGACGCCGTCGTACGCGGTGAGGGCGAACCGGCCGTCGCGCCGCTGCTGGAGGCGGCGCGGGACGGGGGGCTGGGCACCGTGCCGGGGGTCGTGTCGGCGGAGGGGCGCGGGCCCGCGCCGAAGCTGCTGGACAGCCTGGACCGGCCGCGCCCGGCGCGCGACCTGATGCGCAAGCGGAACCGTTACTTCATCGGGGAGCTGGACCCGTGCGCGTCGATCGAGTTCACCCGCGGCTGCCCGTGGGACTGCTCGTTCTGTTCGGCGTGGACGTTCTACGGGCGCAGCTACCGCAAGTCGTCGCCGGAGGCGGCGGCCGAGGAGATGGCGTCGATCCGGGAGCCGAACGTCTTCATCGTGGACGACGTGGCGTTCATCAAACCGGAGCACGGCGACGGCATCGCGGCCGCCCTGGAACGGCGCCGGATCAGAAAGCGGTACTACCTGGAGACCCGCAGCGACGTGCTGCTGCGCAACCCGGAGGTGTTCGAACGCTGGACCCGGCTGGGACTGCGGTACATGTTCCTGGGCATGGAGGCCATCGACGCCGAGGGCCTGGACCTGTACCGGAAGCGGGTCAGCCCGGACGACAACTTCCGCGCGCTGGAGGCGGCACGGCGGATGGGCATCATGGTGGCCATCAACCTGATCGTGGACCCGGCGTGGGACAAGGAAAGGTTCCGCGTCGTCCGGGAGTTCGCGATGAGCGTGCCGGAGATCGTGCACCTGACGGTGATGACGCCGTATCCGGGGACGGAGATCTGGCACACGGAGGCGCGGCAGCTGACGACGCGGGACTACCGGCTGTTCGACATCCAGCACGCCGTCGTCCCGACGAAGCTGCCGCTGGAGGAGTTCTACCGGGAACTGGTCCGCACCCAGGCGGTCCTCAACCGCAAGCACCTGGGGCTGCGCAACGCGGTGGGCGCCATGGGGGTGCTGGGCCGGAACCTGCTGCGCGGGCAGACCAACTTCGCGCGCATGCTGTGGAAGTTCGGCCGGGTGTACAACGCCGACCGGCAGATGGCGGACCACCGGCGGCCGGTGCGGTACGAGCTGCCGGTGCCCGAGCACCGGGCTTCGCCGCCCCGGCGGCAGGAACTGTTCATCCACACCCGCCCCGCTCCCCCCGCCCACCGACGCCCGGCCCCGGAGGCTGACGGAGTCTGACGGCCGCGAGCCCGGCCGGCACGCGCGCGGGCTCCACCAGTACGGCCTGACCGGTGGAGGAGGGCCCCACCGGCGGAGGCGCGGGCCCGGCCGTTGTGGACGCGCGGCAGGCGGCGCGGGCCAGGGGCAGGCTGCCCGTGCGGATACGGGGCTCTCGACGGCCGTGCGCGCGGCGGCCACACTGGCCGCATGCCACTGAAGATCGCCGTGTTCGGCGCGGGCAGCATCGGCTGCCACCTGGGCGGCCTCCTCGCCGCCGTCTGCGAGGTGACCCTGATCGGCCGCCCCGCCGCGATGGAGACCGTACGGGAACGGGGCCTGCGGCTGACGGGCGGCGGCCGCCCGGACGCGCGCGTGCCCCCGGCGCTGCTGCGGGCGTCGAGTGCGGCACCGGACGTGTCGGGAGCCGACTACGTGCTGGTCACCGTGAAGTCCGGGGCGACGCGTGAGGCGGCCGAGGTGATCGGCCCGCACCTGGGCGCGCACACGGTCGTGGTGAGCTTCCAGAACGGCCTGCGGAACCCGGAGGTGCTGCGGTCGGCCCTGCCGGCGGGCACTTCGGTGCTGGCGGGCATGGTCCCGTACAACGTGGTGCGCAGCGGCCCCGCCGCCTTCCACCAGGGCACGGCGGGCGCGCTGATGGTGGACGACGTGCCGGACGCGGGCGCCCTGGTGGCGGCGCTGCGGCGGGCGGGGCTGGAGGTCGAGCAGCGCGGTGACATGCGGCGGGTGCAGTACGCGAAGCTGCTGATGAACCTGAACAACGCGGTGAACGCCCTGTCGGGGCTGCCCCTGCGCGACCAGTTGGGGACGCGGGCGTTCCGGCGGTGCCTGGCGCTGTGCCAGGAGGAGGCGCTGGCGGCGTACCGGGCGGAGGGGGTCGTTCCGGCGCGGCTGGGTCCCGTCCCTGCGTCGTTCACGCCCTGGGTGCTGCGTCTGCCGGACGGGGTGTTCCGGCGGGTGGCGGCGGCGTCGCTGCGGGTGGACGCGCAGGCCAGGTCGTCCATGTGGGAGGACCTGGAGCGCGGCCGGCCGACGGAGATCGACTCGTTGCAGGGGGAGGTCGTGGCCCTGGCCGCCCGGCACGGTCTGCGCGCCCCGGTGAACGCGCGCCTGGTCGAGCTGGTGCGGGAGGCGGAGGCGGCCGCACCGGGTGGCGCACGCCGCTGGACGGGCGCGGAGCTGTACGGGGAGCTGAGCGGGGCGGCGACGGCCCGGTAGGCGGGACGACACCAGGCCGGGGGGACGTCGTAGTGCGCCCCCGTGCGGGCGAACGACGTTGTCCACAGGGGGTTTTCCACAGGGGTTGCTGGTCTTCGTCCGTACGCGAAAAGATCGTTCTCGATCGGGGGCGACGACGAAGGGGGGGCGATGAAGCCTCGTCTGGTGTTCGTCCATGGCATCGGGGGTCCCCGCGATGCCATGGCGGACCTTCAGGAGTGGTTACGCGCGGCCGCGCACGGGGCCCGCGCGGCGGGTCATGCGGGCAGTGTGTCCGGTCTGACGGGCGGCTGGGCCGCCGACGCGCGGTTCGCGTACTACGGCGACCTGTTCCATACGGCCGGGGCGCAGGGCGCGGGCGTCGCGGCCGGGTCTCCGGCGGGGCGTGACGACGAGGAGCTGGTCGCGGAGCTGCTCCTCGAAGCCGTGGACGAGCGGCTGGCCGACCCGGAGCTGGCGCCGCACGAGGCAAGGGTGCTGCGCCACGCCCGCACCCAACTGGCCCCGCCGGGCGGCGCGCAGGGCATCGGGGCGCCCGGCAGGCATGTGGCGAACGCGCTGACGACGCTGCTGGCGCTGCCCGGGCTGCGGTCGGCGGGCGGCTGGCTGAGCGCCCGGGTCACGGCGGGCATGCTCGGCCAGGTCGCCCGGTACCTCAACCGGGCGGAGACCGGCGATGACGGGGTGACGCTGGACACCCGCATCCGCCGGAGAGTGGCCGACTGTCTGGACGGGGACGGGCCGACGGTGGTGGTGGCGCACTCGCTGGGCACGGTCGTCGCCCTGGAGACCCTGCACGCGCACCGGGGTGAGGTGCCGCTGCTGGTCACGCTGGGGTCGCCGTTGGGGACGAGGACGGCGGTGCTGCCCCGGGTGCGTCCGCGGCCGGTGTCCGCTCCCGCCTGTGTGGGGCGGTGGCTGAACTTCTGGGACCGCGACGACATCGTGGCCGCCCGGCCCCGGCTGGAGGACTTCGTGCGGCCGAACGCCTCGTCGGTACGGCCGGTGAGCAGCCGGGTCGATTCGGACGGCGCGTGGGTGCACCCGGCGGCCAAGTACCTGGCGCAGGCCGCCGTGGCGGGTCCGCTCGTCGAGGCTCTGACCTCCGCCACGAGGTCATGACCGGCCCGCGGCATGCCCTGGTGATCGGGGCGCAGTGCCCCGATCTGGGGCTGCTGGACGGGCTGGAGGACGCGGCACGTGCGCTGCACGGCACGCTGACGGCGCCGTGGGCGGGCGGCTGTGAGAAGGACCCGCCGGGCGGTGTGTCGCTGCTGTGCGGCGACCGGGTGACGCGGGCGGACGTGGAGGCGGCGGTCCGGGCGGCGGCGCTCGGCGCGGGCGACGTCGGCGCGGTGCTGGTCGTGGCGCTGCTGGGCCACGGGATGGCCGCCGGTACGGGGCTGTACTTCATGGCGAGCGACTCGCGGGCGGAGTCGCCGCTGACGGCGGTGGACGTGGGGTCGCTGCTGGCGCAGGCGCTGGACACACAGGGCCTGGCCGGGGTCATCGCCATCGTCGACACCTGCCACGCGGGGAACGCCGTGCCGGATCTGAAGTCGGTCTCCAACGGCATCCGGCAGGGCGACACGCGGCTGTCGCTCCTGATGGGTTCGGGCGCGGCGGAGGAGGCGTACGGGCTGCGCTTCAGCCGGACGCTGGTGAAGGTCCTCCAGGAGGGGCTCGCCTCGGCGGGCGAGACGCTGGCGCCGGACGCGGTCGTGGAGGCCGTGCGGGACGACGGAGGCACGGTGGGGCAGGCGATCCTGCGGGCCGAGTTCGACGGGGCGCGGTTCGGTCCCGGCCCGCTGTGGCTGGCGCGCAACAGCCGGCACCCGGCGGCCGCGGGAGCGCTGCTGGGCCGGGTGGGCGCGGAGGAGCTGGCCAGGGCGGTGGCGGCGGTGGACGAGTCGCCGCACACCGGGCCCGTGACGGCGGCCCAGGACCTCCATGCCGTACGGGCCGAGGTCGCCGCGGCGGCGCCGTCACCCGCGCGGGCGTGGGCGCTCGACGTGCTGGACGCCCTGGACGCCGCACTGCGGACCGTCGCGCTGCTCGGCTCCTGGCCGGGCGCGCCGCTCACGTCGGGCCTGCTGCGGCGCACGTTCTCCACGGCGTGCCCCGGGCCCGTGGAGTCGCCGCCCGCGTCGTCGGGCACGGACCTGTTGCGGGATGTTATCGAGTACCTGCTGCTGCGGGCGCCGTTGGCGGGTCAGCGGCGGATGGCGCCGCTGGTGGACTTCGTGGCGCTGCTGGCGCACGGGACGGGCGTGGCCCCGGATACGCCCGCGGTGCGCGGCTGGGCGGCGGGCCTCGGCGCGGTGATCGACCTGAACGACGCGTTCGAGCGGCTCGCCGACCGGACGCGTGACATGCGGCTGCGGCTGGTGGTGAGCCTCCACGCGGCGGTCGGCGACGAGTGGCCGGAGTCGCTGGCGGCGTGGCTGCTGGACGGCGGCGAGGTGCGGGACCGTGAGGAGTTCGCGTGCGGCCCGGACCGGGCCGGTGTGGAGCGGCAGTTGGGTGCGGCGCTGCGGTGGGCGTCGCGACTGGCCGCCGCGGTGGACGCACCGCTGCGCCGGGTGGAGGTCGCGGCGCCCGCGCCGCTGCTGGTGCGGTGGCGGCCGGAGGAGACCGACTTCGGGATGCGGCTGGGCGCCGAGCACGATGTGGTCCTGCGGTGGAGCGACCGTATCCAGCCGCCCGACCACCTGTGGTGGATCAACGACCGGGCGCGCAGGACGCTGCGCGCCATGGCGGAATGCCCCGACGGCACCCGGCTGGAGTGGCTCGGCGAGACGGAGACGCGGCAGGTGCGGGAGCTGCGCGACCGGCTGCTCGGCGGGCCGCGCACGCGCGGGGTGGCGCTGGAGCACCGGCCGACGCACCTGAGCGACATGCTGGAGACGCTGCTGGCGTCCTCCCCGATCGTGCTGTGGCCGGACGACGAGACGCACCGCGTCCCGGTGGAGGCGCGTCGCTACCTGGACGCGCACTGGCATCTGCTGCCCGGCGAGTTCTGCCGCGCCTACCGGGACCGGTGGAGCGGCTGCGGCCACTCGGGCGCCGACCGGCCGGGCCGTGGGCATCTGGCTCCGCTCCGCGCGGTGTGGGACGACGCCGAATGGCTGGAGTTCTGCCGGTGGTTCGAACAGTTCACGACGGATGGGGAGAGTCCCGCATGACCTGGCAGCCTTTCTACGCGGGAACGGGCACCGCGCCGCGCGAGCGGGTGGAGCTGGCTCCGCCGCCGCCCTGGCGGGTGTTCCCCCGCAGGTCCCTGCACGAGCAGTTCGTCCCTCCGCCGGGCCTGGTGGAGGCGGTGAACGCCGCGTTGCTGCTGCGCCGCCCGCTGCTGTTGACCGGCCCCGCCGGGTCGGGCAAGTCCACGGTGATCGAGCAGGTCGCGGCGGAGCTGGCGCTCGGCCCCGTACTGCGCTGGCACATCACGTCCCGGAGCGGTCTGTCGGACGCCCTCTACCGGTACGACGCGCTGGGCAGGATCCACGCGCAGCGGCTGGAGGGGCCGGACGGCGGCGACGACATCGCGCCGTTCCTGCGGATGGGTCCGCTCGGTACGGCGCTGCTGCCGTCGGAGCGGCCCAGGGCGCTGCTCATCGACGAGATCGACAAGAGCGACCTGGACCTGCCGAGCGATCTGCTGGACGTGCTGGAGCGGGGCGAGTTCGAGATCCCGGAGCTGGCCCGGTACGGCAGGGACGTGGTGGCCGTCCGGGAGTGGGGCGGCGACGCGCACCACGAGGTGACGCGGGGCCGGGTGCCGTGCACGGAGTTCCCGTTCATCGTGATGACCAGCAACGGCGAGCGGGACTTCCCGGCGGCGTTCCTGCGCCGCTGCATCCGCTTCACCATGCCGATGCCGACACCGGAGACCCTGCTCAGAGTCGTCGCCGCGCACCTGGGCGCCGACGTGGCGGAGTCGGCGGCGGCCGGGGAGCTGGTGGGCGCGTTCGTGGAGCGGCTCACGGCCGGGGAGAGCCTCGCCGTGGACCAGCTGCTCAACGCCGTGCACCTGCTGACCGGGGAAGGCGCCCCGGACGGCGAGCGGCGGCAGGCCGTGGTGGATCTGCTGTTGCGGGAGCTGTCCCGTGCCTGAGGCACTGGGCCGGGTGCTGGCCGCGCTGCGCGTGGCCGTCCCGCACCTGGACCCGGCGGCGGACGGCGGGGCCGGGCCGCCGGGCGGGCTCGACGGTACGGCGCTGGCGGAGGCGCTGTGGCTGGCCGCCGCGATGGCGCGGGACCGGTCGGACCCACCGTCGCCGACCGGCCCGCCGGTGCCGACGCCGAGGGGCGACGTGCCCGCGCCGAGCGACGAGGACACCGCTCCCGCGCGCGAGCCGGTGCCGGGGACAGCCGACCCGGTCGTTCCCGGAGCGTCCGGGGCACGGCCCGCTGAGGCGGCGCGGCCCCTGCACGAGCGGCTGCCGGGCGCCGGTACGCGGGTGCGCGGCCATGCCGTCGCGGCGCCCCGCGCCACGGGCCTGCCCCGGGCGCTGGAGGTGACGCGGGCGCTGCGGCCGTGGAAGCGCCCGTGGCCGGAAGGGCGGCGCGGCGCGCTGGACATCGACGCGACCGTGGACGGCTACGCCCGCAGCGGCGAGCTGATCCCGGTGTTCTCGGCCGCTCCGGAACGGTGGTTCGACCTGACGCTGGTCGTGGACCGCTCCCCCAACATGCGCGTGTGGGAGGAGACCCTCGACGACTTCACCGGTGTCCTGGACCGGCTGGGCGCCTTCCGCACGCTCCAGGTGCGGGACCTGCTGTTCGACGAGGCGGGGAGGCCGCAGGGGCCGGGCCAGTTGCGGCAGGCGGACGGGCGGAGGCTGGTCGTCGTCGTGTCGGACCGCGTGGCCGAGGCGTGGCGCGGACCGGCGGTGTGGCGGCTGCTGCGGGAGTGGGCGGCCGGCACCCCCACCGCGTTGCTGAACCCGCTCCCGACGAAGCTGTGGCGGCGCGGCGGGCTGAACCTCCCCACGGTCAGGTTCGCGCCCGCCGCGCCCGGCGCCCACCGCAGCCGCCTGCCCCACGAGGCGCCCCCGCTGCTGGACCTCGCCGCTCCGGGCGGCACGCCCCGTGACGGGGCAACCGGTGGTGGGGCGGCCCGTGACGGGGAGGCCCGCGACGGGGCCGCCGGGGACGGCGTGTGGCTGCCGATCCCGGTGCTGTCGCTGTCGCCGCACTCGCTGGACCGCTGGTCGCGGGCGGCGATGCGCGGCGCCCCCGAGGGCTGCACGGCCGTGCTCGTACCGCCCGGCGGGCGCCTGCCCGGCCCGCCCCGGCCGCGCGCCCTGCCGTCGTCCCCCGGCACGGTGGCGCGGGCCTTCCTCCGTACGGCCTCGCCCCGCGCGGTGCGGCTGGCGGTGCTGTGCGCGCCGTTCGACCGGCTCAGTCTGCGGCTGCTGCACGTGATCCGCCGGGAGCTGGTCCCGGACGCCACGACCGCCGACGTGGCGGAGGCCGTGACGAGCGGGCTGTTCGAACTGGGGCAGAGCGCCGACGGCGACGACGGCTCGCTGGAGCTCGTCCTGCCCGAGGAGGTCAGGGCGGTGCTGCGGGAGCGGCTGCCCGCGCACGAGGCGTGGCGGGTCCACCAGGCCCTCGACCGGCACGTGTCCTCCCGCGGCGACGGACGGCCGGCGCTGCGCTCGGTCGCGTACGACGCGTCGGGCCCCCGCGAACTGCCCGCCGGACACGAGGCGTTCGCCCGCGCCTCCCGGCAGACGCTGGAGCTGCTGGGGCTGTCGGTGCCCGGGGAGGAGTCCCAGGAGCCGGGGCGGGACGACGAGGGGACGGAGGCGCACCAGGGCCACGGAACGGGGGACGAGGAGGCCGACGCTGCGGGCATGTTCCCCCCGCTGCCCACGTTCTTCATAGGGCGGTGGGATGCGGTCGATACGCTGCTTCGTCGGCTCTCGGACCCGGCCGCGGGCATCGTGTGGGCGACTGCCGACGAGGGCACACCAGGCGCGGGCCTGACGGCGCTGGCGCTGCACGTGGCGTTCCCCTTCCACGGTGAGCGGTACTTCGTGGACCTGCGGGGTTCCGGCCGGCACCCCGTACCGCCCGAGGCCGCGCTGCACCAGTTGCTCACCGACATGGGCGCAGCTCCGGGCCCGGGGCCGCGCACCGCCGAGGAGCTGGCCGACAAGCTGGCGGAGGCGGTCGCCGGGCGGCGTTTGCTGCTCGTCCTGGACGATGTGCCCGACCCCGCTCGCTGGGAGGCCCTGCTGCCCGTGACTCCGGAGTGCTCCGTGCTCGCCACCACGAAGCAGGAACACGTCCGGCACGGGTACCGGCTGGGGCCGTTGTCGGAGACCGAAGCCGCAGAGGTGATCGCCGTCTGGGGCGGCCTGAACAGCGCACGGGAGGGGGACGCGCTTCGTCGGCTGGCGGTCGGCAGCGTGTTCTGGACGAGGACGTCGGTCCGGCGCACAAGGAGCCCGCGCACGCTCCGCCTCATCGGCTCCTGGATCGCCTCGGGTTCCGCGCCGCCGCTGCCCGAACTGTCCCGGCTGATCGACGCGCTTCCCACCGACCCTGCGGCATCGGCCGGGGAAACCGTCCTCGACTTGCGGCTTCGCCATCTCCCGCCCCCCGAGTACGAGGCGCTGGCCCTCCTCGCGCGCGTGCCGACCGGTGAGCTGACCCGTACTGAGGCGTGGGCGTTCCTCGGCGACCGTCAGGCCGCCCACACGATGCTCGGTCGGCTGGCGCGCCACGGGCTGCTGGACCGGCGGGGCGCCGGGGTGTACCGGGTGCCGGAGGACATCCGGCGCCACGTCCTCGCCAGGCGGCCGCACGACGCCCGGACGGCCATCGCCGTCACGCGGCTCGTACGCCACTACCTCGCCGCTGCCGCCGCGCTCCACGACGAGGACCGTCCCGGCTCCGCCCTGGCGGAGAACCTGGGGGTGAGAGCGGCCGACGCCGCCCACGACGGGCCTTCGCACGTGTGGCTGGCCAACGCGCTGGCGATGGCGACCGAGACCGACGCGTCGGCGGAGCTGCCGAACCACTTCGCCGACCTGCTCCTGCTGCTCCACGTCCGTGGCGCCTCGACCCCGTACCGCTCCCGGTTCAGGGACGCCGCGAGGGCGCTGATCGCGGCGGCGTCCACGGGAGCCGAGCGGTCGGCGGTCCGGGCCGTGGTCGCCCTGGCATCGGCACAGTACACCGCAGGGGAGACCGACGAGGCCGCCTCGACGTTCGCCGTGCTGCCGGCCGGCGCATGGGACGAGGACCTCGCACTGCGCGGCCCCGCGAACCAGCTGGCCGGGCGACTGGCGTGGGAGCGCGGCCGGCTGGAAGAGGCGGAGGCGTTCCTGAGGCGGGCGCTCGACGCGTACCGCGCGGACGGCGACCGCTTCGGCGTGGCGACGGCCGCTCTCGAACTGGCGTCGGTCCTCACCCGGCTCGGCCGGACCGAGGAGGTGCTGCGGACGGTCCTGGAGGCGCTCGGCAGCCATCGGGACTCGGTGCCCCACCCGCTGATGCGGCGCGGCCTGCTGACGCTGGAGGAAGCGCTGGCCACGGCCGGGCGGCACCGGGAACTGCTGACCGCGCAGGAGGCGTTGTTCGCCCAGTACCGCACGGAGGGCGGGGACCGCCGTGCCGAGGGCCTGGTCCTGAGCCGGATGGCGCGGACGCTGAACGCGCTGGGGCGCCCGTCCGAGGCTCAGGCGGCGGCACGGGCGGCGCTCGGCCACCTCGAGGGCGGCGGACCCGAGTGGGAGGCCGACCGGGAGGTGGCCCGGCGCCTCCTCGCGGCGGCCGCGCAGCCGGAGGCCGAAGCCGGGCCGGACGGGCCGCGCACCATCGTGGTGATGGAGGCGGGCGGTGACCTCGTCGCGGCCGGCCAGGCCCTGTCGCTCACCCTCACCTCGCTGAGGGACGACGGTGCCATAGGGCGGGCCGACTACCGGTTGCTGACCACAGGCGACCACTGTGTGGTGCTCCTGCCACCCTCGGTGCCGCTCGATTCGCTGCTCGTCGGCCTGGCGCAGCGGCTGCCGGACGAGTTGGAGGCGGCGGGCGGGAGGCCCGCCGCGCGCCTCGCCGTGCACACGGGGGACGTACCGGAGCGGGACGGACGGATCGACGCATCGGACCTGAACGTCCGGCTCGCGGTGACGATGGCGCACGCGCAGGAGTTCCGCGAACTGTCGGGGAACTTCCCCTTGCACCCCACCCTGTGCGTCTCGCCCGAGGTGTTCGAACGGCTCGGTGGCCAGGACGCGGCCGGGCTGGTGGCGGGGCGGTTCCTCGCGCGCGAGGTCGTGACGAACGGGCGGGTCGTGTGCGTCGTCCTCACCCCGCACATCGACCTCTCCGCGTACGATGCCGAACTACTCATGGTGGCGCGGGAGTTCAGCGACATCGACCCGGACGGACGCCTGATGGCCGCCGCCGTGCGGGAGTCCATCGACTCCGTGCTCGACGCGGAGCTGACGGGCCGCTACGACCCGGCCGAGCTGGACGAGCGGGAGCGGGAGGTGCTCGCCGGACGGCTGGCTCGGGCGCTGCGCGCGGAGTTCCCGGCGCCCACGCCGTACCGGCTGAAGCTCTCGCTGGAGGGCAACAGCTGGGCGTTCCGCCCGTCCGAGTACGGCGACATCGGACTGGTCATCCGGGCCGACGAAGAGCACGCCCGCTGGTCGGCGGGGCTGTTGCGGATACGCCCGGGCATGACGGTCGCGCCGGTGCACCGGGACGCGCCGTCGCCGCTGACGCCCGAGGCGCGCATGGCCGTGCTGTGGCTGCACCGCGCCGCGCCGCTGCGGGAGAACCTGCTGCTGCGCCTGCGCGACGAGGACCGGACCGCGATCCTGGCGCCCGCGTCCGCCGTGGAGCGTACGGTGGCGCTGTTCCGGCGGGTGCGGGAGCGGCAGGTGACCGAGGCTGCCCTGCGGCCCGTGACGCGGCGCCGCGACAGCGCCCGCACGGTCCGGGAGGCGGCGGTACTGCTCCGCGAGGAGGGCGTGCTGGTGGTGGGCGGCAACCGGAGGGGTCGCGAGCTGGCCGGGGCGCTGCGGCTGCCCGTAGCGGACCCGGACGCGTATGTGAGCGCCCGGCTGACACGGCGGCGCCCTCACCACGCGGGGCCGTCGATCCTGGCGGGCGGGGTGGCGTGGGTCGTGGCGGGGCCGGACGATCCGCTGGAGCCGCTCCCCCAGGACCTGCCGAACCCCCGGCGGCCCAGGTGACCGGCGCTCACATGCCGGTGGGCCAGCTCTCCTCCTCGTGGGTGTCCGGCGGGGCGGCGGTACGCAGCGGGGTCAGCGCGGTGGTCCCGTCGAGGTACAGGAAGGCGTCGTACCGGTCGGCGGGGATCATCGGCACGTAGTTGCCCCAGCGTTCCCGCGCGGCGCGGTAGACGACGCCGATCGCCCGGTGGTCCCGCTCGGCGGCGGTCCAGCCGCTGTCACGCGCCGTGCCGGTCCCGGTGCCGGTCCACGTTGCGGTGCCGGTCCCGGTGCCGGTCCACGTCCCGGTGCCGGGGAAGACGATCCACCAGCAGCGACAGCACTTCGGGCCCGCAGCCGGGCGCGGGACGAGCCGGGTCGGCCGGGCGTACTCCTGCGGGTCCCGCGCGTACGGCTCGAAGCACCGGTACGCCTCCAGCGCGGCCCCCACCCGGTCCGGGTCGTGCCGCCGCAGATGGCCGAGCACGGCGTGCAGGGACTCCCACAGGCTTGTAACGTCCAGGCCGAAGAACCCGACGCGCCGTTCGGCGGGCAGCCGGGCGTTGTACTCCCGCAGCCACCGCGCGAAGTCGGCCACGTCCGTGTTGGCCCACATCCACGCGGGCCAGCGGTGGAAGCCCTCCAGCGCCTCGCGGGGGTCGTCCGGGGCGCCCGGCGCGGCGGTGACGGCGCGGTGCGCGGCCAGGCGGTCGGGCCAGTCGCCCTCCACGGCGACGAACGACACCCCGCGCTCCTCGACGAGCCGCCGCGTCGGCTCGGCCGGCCAGCGGTAGAACTCGGCCGTCCCGTGCGACGCCTCCCCGATCAGTACGTAGCGGGCGTCACCGATCCGCTCCATCAGGGGGTCCAGCGACCCGGGCCCGGTGTGCGGCAGGGCGTCCGCCCGGACCCGCCGCGCCGTCGGAGGCACCGGACGGTGCCGCGCTCGTCATGGCCCGCCCCCGGCGTCCAGCAGTCCGCCCCCGTCGAGGGGGCTGCTGCCGCGGCTGTCCGGTACGTCGGCGCACACGCCGCACAGCATGCGGCGGCCGCGGACGGACTGGGAAGGGCCCGGGCCGACGGTCTCGTGCAGTTCCTCGCCCCGTATCCGCACGTGATCGCGGCACAGTCCGGCGCCGCAGAACCGGCACACCGCGACGGCCGGGTTCGGCCGGTCGCACTCGTAACAGTTCACGGTCTTCCTCCCTCTGGGCGCCGGACATCCGCTCGGAGATTCCGGCGGGGCCGCAGGTCAGCCGATGTAGCGGCGGGCCGTGGACTCGCGCTGTGCCTTCGCCAGGGTCCTCAGCCGCGCCTCCACGGGCGGGGGTACGACGCGCCGCTCCCGCAGCACCCACGGCAGTCCCGCCGCGGCGGCGGCGAAGGCCCTGACCGACGCGCGGTCACGGGGCACCGTGCGGGCCAGGTGCAGCGTCCTGCGCAGGGCGGGCCCGGCCGGGCGGCGCAGCCAGCAGAACCACAGCGTGTTGCGCAGCCCGTCGACGCGGCGTTTCGTCGCGTCGCGCGCCTTGGACGGGGCGTGGTGGACGGTGAGACCGGAGACGTACGCGAGCCACCAGCCGAGCGTCGCGAGGTCCGTGGCCAGCAGCTCCTCCTCACCGCCGAGCCACAGCCGCTCGTGGAAGCCGCCCGCCGCGAGGAAGGCGTCGCGGCGCATGACGGTGGCAGCCGCGAGGAACGACCCGAGCGCGGGGCCCGGCAGCCAGTCCGGGCCCGGGACCGGCGAGTCGCGCAGCTCGGCGACGATCGGGTCCTCCCGGCCGCCCGGCTCCACGAGGATGCGGCCGGTCACGGCGGCCAGCCGCTCGTGCCGGTCCAGCACGTCGGAGCCGCGGGCCAGTGCCCCCGGCTCCCACCAGGAGTCGTCGTCGCAGAACGCGATGTACGGGGTGTCGGCGCGGCGTACGGCGAGGTTCCTGCCGACGGCGCCGAGGTTGGTGCCCGGGGTGAGCAGCGTGACGTCCGGGTACCGGCGGGCCACGGCGTCGGCGGTGCCGTCCGTGGAGGCGTTGTCCACGACGATCACGGGCGGCCGTTCGGGCAGCCGCACGGTCCGGTCGAGGGTGCGGAGCAGTTCGTCGCGCCGGTTGTGGGTGATGACGACGACGGTGGTGCGCGGATCGGTCACGTGGACGCCTCCTCTCCCCGCGAGTCGTACGAACCCCTACGGGTGGCGGTCCTCCGCCTCGGGGTCTCCCTCCCGGCTACCGCTCCCGGGCCGGGCGAAACCGGCACGACGCGACCGACAGGTACGGCCGTACCGACCGGCACGACGCGACCCCGGTACGGGGGCCGGTGCCGCTACCCGGCCGTGCCCTCCGCCCGGGCGATGGCCCACGCGGCGTTGACCAGGCCGATGTGGCTGAACGCCTGCGGGAAGTTGCCGAGCGGTTCGCCCGTGCGGGGGTGGACCTGCTCGGCGAGAAGCCCCAGGTCGTTGGCGTGGGCGGCGGCCCGCTCGAACACCGCGCGGGCACGGTCGGCGCGCCCGGCCAGCGCCTGCGCCTGGGCGAGCCAGAACGTGCACAGCAGGAAGCTGCCCTCCTCCCCGGCCAGCCCGTCGACGCCGGCCGCGGTGCGGTAGCGGCGTACCAGACCGCGGGCGTCCGTGAGCCGGGCGTCCACGGCGTCGACGGTGGCGAGGACACGCGGGTCGTCGGCGGGCAGGAAGCCGGTGAGGGACAGCATCAGGGCCGAGGCGTCGAGGTCGTCGGCGCCGAAGGACTGGGTGTACGCGCCGACGGCCGGGTTCCAGCCATGGGCCAGGATCGCGTCGCGCACCTCGTCACGGGCGGCGCGCCACCGCTCGGCGCGCCCGCCCACGCCCAGCCGGTCACCGCCACCCCCGCCACCCCCGCCTCCACCGTCACCGTCACCGTCACCGTCACCGGTCAGGCTGCCCGCGAGCCGCACCGCGCGGTCGAGGGCGACCCAGCACATCAGCTTCGAGTACAGGAAGTGACGGGGCTCGCCGCGGATCTCCCAGATGCCGTGGTCCGGCTCGCGCCACGCCTCCGCGGCGGCGTCCGCCAGTCCGGCCAGGAACGCGCACAGCGGCGGCCGGGAGCGCAGCTGCTCCTCGAAGCGGGCGGCCGTGTCGAGCAGCTCGCCGTACACGTCGAGCTGCGGCTGCCGCCAGGCGTCGTTGCCGACGCGCACCGGCCTGCTGGCCGCCCAGCCCGCCAGGTGCGGCAGTTCCCGTTCCGTCAGGTCGTGCTCGCCGCCCACCCCGTACACGATCTGGAGGTGGGCGCGGGACCAGCCGGAGGCCGCGGCGGCCGCCATGAACGAGAAGAACTCGTCGGCCTCGTCCGGGCAGGCCGCCACCCACAGGGCGTCCATCGTGAACGCGGCGTCGCGCACCCAGGCGTAGCGGTAGTCCCAGTTCCGCACGCCGCCGGGGTCCTCGGGCAGCGAGGTGGTCGGCGCGGCGACGACGGCACCGGTCGGCTGGTACGACAGGGCCTGGAGGACGCGGCCGGAGCGGTGCACCTGCTCCTTCCAGGGGCCCGTGTACGCCTGGTGGGTACGGGACCACGCCTCCCAGGCGGCGAGCGTGTGCGCCAGTTCGGCGGCCAGCTCGTCCTGGCCCCACACGCGCGGCTCGGGCCCGCCGAGCGGCGCCCAGTGCAGCGCGAAGCTCAGGGTGTCGCCGGCCCGGAGGGTGGCGGTGCCGGTCGCCTCTTCGCCGTCCGCGTCGAGCGGCACGGGGCTGGTCAGGGCGAGGACGGCGGGGCCGCCCCGGGCGAGGACGCCGCCGTCGCACACGGTCAGCAGCGGGGCGACGAGCCCGTACTCGGGCCGGGGCCGGCAGGTGACCGTGATGTCGGCCGTGCCGGCGGTGCAGGTCACGGAGCGGATGAGCACGTGCGGCGCGTGGGCGCCGAGCCGGTGCGGGTCGTCGCCCGGTCCGGTGGCGAGGGCGTCGGTGAGGGCGAGCGTGCCGGTGGGGGTGGTGAAGGTGGTGCGCAGGACCATGCTGTCGCCGACGTACGCGCGAGTGCTGTCCGCCGGGCCGCGCGGACGGATCGTCCAGGTCCCGGCGCGGTCGTCGAGGAGGGCGGCGAACACGGCGGCGCTGTCGAAGCGGGGGAAGCACAGCCAGTCGACCGCGCCCGTACGGCTGACGAGGGCGGCACTGTGCCGGTCGGAGAGCAGCCCGTAGTCGCCGATGGGCGTGCGCGCCGAGCCCGCTCCGGGGCCTCCCGTACGGGGCCCGGTGGCGCTCGGTCCGGCGTCTCGGGGGTGACCGGGCAAGGAACGTCCTCCGCTCGCGTACGTCAAGCCGACGTGCCGGTACGACGACACGCCGACCGCCCGACTCTCGTACCCCGGTTCTCGTACCCGGGTTCGCCACGCGGCCACCAGCCACGCGGCGCCGCCGCCCGATCGGCGCAGAGCCGCCCCGTACCGGGTCCTGTACCGCCGCGTACCGGCCCCGTACCGCCCCGCGTCGTCCCCGTGCCGCGCCGTACCGCCCCGTTGGGCATCCGCGGCGTGCCGGGCCCCGGACGCGGTGGCACAGTCGGACGGACAACGGCCCGCCTCCGACCGGCAGCGGGCGGACAGCGGCCCGACGGCATACGACCGGTGCGCCGTACGGACAGCGGCCCGGCGGCGTACGGTCGGCGGCCCGGCAGGGGCCGGGACTCGGTACGGAGGTGTGGGCGATGGAGACCGTGCTGGTCACGGGCGGGACCGGGCACCTGGGGCGGGATCTGGTGCGGCTGCTGAAGCCCGGCCACCGGGTGCGGGTGCTCGCCAGGTCCCGGGGTGACGACCCGGACGTGGAGTGGGTGCGGGGCGATCTGGCCACGGGCGCCGGGGTCGCAAAGGCCGTGGCGGGTGTCCGTACCGTCGTGCACGCCGCCACCTGGTCACCGGCCGCGCGGCGCGGCTACCCGCTCCCCGCCGACCTGGTGCGGACGCCGGGGGACGTGGACGTGTTCGGCACGCGCCGCCTGCTGGACGAGGCCGCGCGGGCGGGAGCCGGTCACCTCGTGTACGTGTCGATCGTCGGGGTGGACCGGTCGCGGCTGCCGTACCTGCGGGTGAAGCGGGAGGCGGAGCGGCTGGTACGGGCCGGGGGCGTGCCGTGGTCGGTGCTGCGGGCGACGCAGTTCCACTGGCTGGCCGACCGGATGCTGGGCAGGGCGGCGCGGATGCCGGTGCTTCCGGTGCCGGCGGACCTGGAGACGCAGCCGGTCGATACGGCCGACTTCGCCGCGTACGTCGCGGAGCGGGTCGAGGCGGGGCCGGGCGGGCAGTGCGAGGACTTCGGCGGCCCGGAGGTGCTCTCGCTGGAGGAACTGGTGGACCAGTGGCGGCGGTTCCGGGTGCGGCCGGTCCGTACCGTACGGCTGCCGGTCCCGGAGCGGGCGGTCCGCGCGGCCCGCGACCTGACCTGCCCGTCGGGCCGACGCGGCACCACGTCATGGTCGACATGGCTACGGGCCAGGGCACCCGAGTAGCCCCACCCGGGCACCCGCCCGCGCAGACCCGCCCGGCTCGCTCATGATCCGCGAGCGGGGACCGCTGTCACAGCCTGCCTTGCTGCGAGCGATCCCCGACCGGCCGATGGGAAGACACGATGACCCGCACTGCCCGACCGACGATCGAGGCGGTACTCGCCGTGCTTCCCGAACTCGCCCCACGCGCGTGACGCGGCCGTACTCCATCCCGAGCGTGCGCGGCCGGACCGCTGCGACAGCTCGATCGGCGGGCCACTGCTGTGGCCGGGTGACGAACCGTGGCCCGAGTGCTCCCTGCCCGATGTGAACAGCCCTGACGGCGCGGCCGCGACGGCCATGGTCCCGCTCGCACAGATCTTCCGGCGCGACGTGCCCGGACCCTGGTGGCCCGTCGGCATCGACCTCTTGCAGATCCTCTGGTGCCCCAACGAGCACTGGGCCAGGCCGACGCCAGCCCCGTACTGGAGCTGCGATGGCGGCGGGCAGCCGACGCGACCAGCCGGTTGACGAGCCCGCCCCCACCCTCGCGGTACGACGAGGACTGCTACCTGCCCCGTGCGTGCGCCGTCACCGCCGAGCACGTGACCGACCTGCCGTTCCGTGAGGAGCTGCCCGCGCAGCTGCGTCCTCGGCTGGAGGAACTGGTCCGCGCGACCGGCGACGGTGGTGACGCCATCACCCGCCTCGCCGGGTGGAAACTCGGCGGCCGGCCGACCTGGCACCTGTCGCACCCCGCCGTGTTCTCCTGCGGTGGCTGTGGCACGGCCATGACGCTCCTGTTCACCGTGGCCAGCGACGACGAGACCGGTGTCGTCGTCGGCCGGTGGGGAGAGCCGCGCGTGTTCACCTGCCCCGCCGACCACCGCCACCCCTTCCGGGCGGACCTGCACTGACGTCGTTCCGCCCGGGCTCCCCACTCGTTCCGTGCGCGTGTGGCACGGGATGCGACGAGGGCGGCAACCTTCCGCGCCGCCGCGGCGACTGCTCCGTGCTCGGCCTTCCGCGCGAGCAGCACATCCCCGACGCGGTATCGGAGCAGTACATGACGGAAACACGTGGCCGGGCGCGGCACCGCAGGCGCAGGACGGCCCTCGTCGCCGGTGTCCCCCTCGCCCTCGCCGCCGCCGGTGCCCTCGCCTACGGAGGGGCTTTCGGCGTCTTCGGCGGTGACGGCCGGCCGTCCGCCGACGCCGCGACAGCGGCGGCACCCGCCTGGGCGAGCGAGGCGGCCGACGGGTTCGCCTCGGTCCACGCGCTCGGGCAGAACGGGACGTACGGCGGCCGGGGCGGCCGGACGGTGACCGTGAGGACGCTCGCGGACCTGGAGAAGTACGCGACCGCCGCCGAGCCGTACGTCATCGTCGTCGCCGGGACGATCACGATGGACCCGGTGGGCAAGGAGATCCGGGTCGCGTCCGACAAGACGATCGTCGGGTCCGGCACCAGCGGGCACATCGTGGGCGGCGGCTTCTTCCTCGGCCCGGGCGTCCACAACGTCATCATCCGCAACCTGACGATCCGCGACTCCTACCAGGGCGTCTGGAACGACAAGGACCACGACTTCGACGCCGTGCAGATGGACGGCGCCCACCATGTGTGGATCGGCCACAACGACCTGCGGAACATGGCGGACGGCCTCATCGACGTGCGCAAGGACAGCACGTACGTGACCGTGTCGTGGAACCGGATGAGCCACAACAACAAGACCTTCGGCATCGGCTGGACCCCGAATACCGTCACCGACATCACGATCCACCACAACTGGCTGCGCGAGACCGAGCAGCGCAACCCGTCCACGGACAACGCCGCCCGCGCGCACCTCTACAACAACTACCTGGAGGACACGCCGGGCACGCGCATCACCTCCGCGTACGGCAACTACGCGCGCGGGAAGACCCGGATGGTGCTGGAGAACAGCTACTTCCAGGGCGTGCGCAACCCCGTCATCCGGGACGCCACCGCCGCGCTCGTCCAGCGCGGCAACGTCTTCTCGGGTACGAGCGGCCGCAACGAGAGCGGCGGCGGCGCGGCGTTCGACCCGAGGGCGTCGTACGCGTACACGCCGGACCGCGCCGACGCGGTGCCCGCGCTGCTGAAGGCGGGCGCCGGGCCGAGGGCGTCCATCGGCACGGCGGCGACGGCGGCGGCACCGGCCGCCGCCGCGAGTACCCTCACCGTCGCGAAGAGCGGGGCCCGGTTCACCAGCGTGCAGAAGGCCGTGGACGCCGTACCGGCGAACAACCCGTCAAGGGTGGTCATCTCCGTCGCGCCCGGCACGTACCGCGAGACGGTGAAGGTCCCGGCGAACAAGCCGCACGTCACCATCCAGGGCTCCGGCGGCAGCCGCAAGGACACGGTCATCGTCTACGGCAACGCGTCGGGCACGCCGAAGCCGGACGGTTCGGGCACGTACGGCGCCGGGGGCAGCGCCACCGTGGCCGTGGAGGCCGACGACTTCCAGGCCCGCAACCTGACGATCGCCAACGACTTCGACGAGGCGCGGAACCAGCATTTCAGCGGCCACCAGGCCGTCGCCCTGCGCACGGCGGCCGACCGGGTCCTCCTCGACCGGATCATCGTCGAGGGAGACCAGGACACGCTGCTGCTGGACACCGCCGCGAAGGACCGGCTCGGCCGGGTGTACGTCACCGGCTCGTACATCACGGGCAACGTGGACTTCGTCTTCGGCCGCGCCACCGCCGTGATCGACAAGTCGGTCCTGACGCTCAAGAAGCGCTGGAACGGCACGTCCGCCGGGTACATCGCCGCGCCCAGCACCCCCGCGAACCGCAAGGGCTTCCTCATCAACCGGTCCGTGGTCAACGGCGACGTGGCGCCTCGCACGTTCCACCTCGGCCGGCCCTGGTACGCGGGCGGCGACGCGACGCTGCACCCGCAGGTCACCGTGCGGGACACGACGCTCAGCGACGCGGTCAGGACGGCGCCGTGGACCGACATGAGCGGCTTCCCGTGGAAGGGTGCCCGCTTCGCCGAGTACCGCAACTCCGGGCCCGGCGCGGGCACCGGCGAGCGCCGACCGGCCGCACCTGACCCCGGCGCAGGCGGCCGGCCAGGAGGTCGTGGACTGGCTGGGCGGCTGGACCCCCACCGAGTCCTGACCCGCCACGCGCCACCCCGGTGCGGCGGCCGTACGCCACGAACCCGGCCGCCGCACCCGAGTCCGTACGCCTCGCACACGGCCGCCGCGCCGAGGCCGTACGGCACGAAACGGGGCCGCCGCACCGGAACGCCGTACCGCTCGGACGCGGCCCGCGACCGCCGTGCAGCAGGGGGTGGCGGCCGCTAGTCGCGGACCGAGGGGACCACGCGGATGCCGAAGCCGTACGAGCCGATGGCGTTCGCGATGCCGATGAACAGCAGGCTGTAGTGCTCCCTGGCCGCGGGCCGTCGCGATGCCGCCCAGGTCGAGGAGCGACTCCCGCGGCCAGCCGAGGTCGTTCAGGAGCGCGCCGACCACGCGCTTGGCCTCGGCGTCGTCGCCCGATAGGAACACCGTGCTCGGGCCCTCGACGGAAGCCGGGTCGATCATGAGCTGTTGGTCGATGGTGCAAAGCGTCTTGACGACCCGTGCGCCCGGGAACGTCCGCTGGATCTCCTCGCCGAGGCTCTCCCCCAAGTGGGAGAGGTCGTTGTCCTCGGTGAAGCCGACCGCCACGTCGAGCAGCACCTTCCCGGCCAGCGCCGGCGCGCCGATCCGGGCGAGCAGCGGCACGGAGGCCGTGCCGGGCGTCGCGTTGACCACCACGTCGGCCGCAGCGACGGCGGACGCGGGGTCCACGACCCGTGCGCCCTCCACCGCCGCCGTCAACTCGGCGACCGCGCCCGCGTCTTCGGCCCGCCGCGACCCGAGGACGACCTCGTGCCCGGCGCGCGCCCACGCGCCGGCCAGGGCGCGTCCCACATTGCCTGTTCCGAGAATTCCGATCTTCATGGCGACGACGCTACGGCGGCCGGGCCCACGGCCGCCTCGGCCCGGAGACAGGAGCTTCCGTACCCCGTCCGTCCTACGGCCCTAGTTCCGCCCGCGCCGCCCCCGGGTCGCAGCCCTGACCTCGCGGCCCCGGTCCCGGGTCCTGGTCCCGCAGGGGCGATGCGCAGGGGGACCCATGGCAGACGGCTCCACGGGCGGGTAGGGAAAGCCACGGGTCGCGGGGCTAGACGCTCCGCGCGGGACGACCAGGCCGGACTCGTAGGCAGGGACGACGAGTTGGGCGCGGTCGCGGGTGCGGAGCTTGGTCATGGCCCGGTTGACGTGGGTTTTCGCGGTGGTCGGGCTGATCACCATACGGTCGGCGATCGGGGTGTCTCCCGGGGTTCCGGAGCCGTCGCAGGGGGCGCCGTCGAGGTGCAGCCGGTGGGGCTTGCGCCGCCGGTGCCGGTGCCGTTGAAGCCGAAGGAGACCTGGCGCCGGGCGAGGCTTCCGTTGTAGAAGAGGTTCCTGGGGGTCCACCTGGTGCCGGAGCCGGTCACCGTGGCGTCCCAGGTGGAGGTCCTCCCATGGCCCGGCCCCCGCCGCGCAACGGACAAGGCCGAGGTGACCGACGTCACGACCAGGCCCGCCACCCGCCATGGTCCTCGGCCCGCAGCTCGTCGAGGCCGCCCCCGACGCAGGCCATCCGCTCGGCAGGACAGCGGCTATGCCCCCCTGCCCCCTCGGGTGAACGTCACCAGGACCAGGCCGGCCGCGGACAGGACGAACACCGCGGCGCCGCCCCCGGTGAGCGCCTTGTCGAGCAGGAGGAGGTCCTGATGGTTCCGCAGGGCCTCTTCGTACGTCGCCGAACTCCCGCCCCGCGAACTGATGGTGTTGCACACGTCACCAGGCCGCATCATGTCGTCACCGCATTTCCCGGCTTCGTCGTGGTTGGTCCACCACGCGACGCCGCCCCACAAGGCGACTCCCAGGCCGGCCCAGAGGAGAACCTTCAGAATCTTTGTCGTGCGTGCGTGGGAAGCGGATGTCATGAGCGGGCTTACGCCTTTCGGTGCGAGGGAAACGGGAGGCCGCGCGGGGAAGAGCTCTTGAAGGCGGCCCGGCAGCGGAGGAGCGGTGGCCGAAGACCGGCCGTCGGCAGGCCACGTTCAGATCACAGGGGATCGCTGTCGAACCCGGTCCGGTCACATCCCGAAGTACTCACGCGTCGACGGCGCCTTGTACAGCACCGACCCCATGCCCAGCACCACCGCGGCAGTCGCGAATCCACTCATCTGCAGGCGCCAGTCGTGGGAGCTCGGCTCCCACATGATCAGTCCTCTGCCCACGGCCAGCAGCGAAAGGACGAGGAGCGGATTGCACCCGAAACTCACGAGGGAGGGACCGAAGTCCGCCTTGATGAGTGAGCCGATCCCGCCGACGAGAATGGTCAGGCCGAACAGCAGCCCCACGCAGCAGATGAACAGGCCGACGACACCGCCGATGCCCCGGTCGCTCCCGGGCGGGGCGTCCTGCATCCACACCCAGGTCGTGTACATGAGGTAGAGCACCCCACCCGTCAGCACCAGGCCGACCAGCAGGGCATAGATGATGAACGCGGTGGCCAGGAGCGGGCGGCGCGGTCTCCGCACCCGAGGTGCGCGACGGGCCGGGACTCCGTCGCCGTGAGCTGTGGCGTCGGGGCCGTAGGGACTGCGGGGAGCGGGACTGGTCATGGAGTTCTTCTTCGGTCCGATGCAGGGTCGCTAGCCGGTGTCATCCCGACCTGGATCCACCGGCGTGGCCGGGCGGGATGACGGTGTTCGGAGGGACGTGCGCGGAAAGCGCGTGTGCGTCCTCATCGAGCGAGGCCGGGGAACGGTACGGCCCCGGTGCAACGTCGCCAACCCTGCCCTGAGCCGCTGTGAAGCCGATGAAATCCCGCTGAAGGAGGAGACCGAACCTCTTTTGTCATGAGCAGTCGCAGGTCAGCAGGTGTGAAGGGCTCGCACGAACCGCTCACCACCAAGCAGCGCCGTCCGCACCCGGACCTCCGCCGGATCACCGCCGTCGGCGCCGCGCCCACCGCCCCCTCAGCGTGAAGGCGCGCACCTCGGTCCCTGCCGGGTCCGATCGTCGTCGCGCGCCGACTCCGGTCGAGCACGTTGGTCCCCAGATGGTCCCCGGAGAACGGTCATTGTCCAGCCGAGTGCCTGTGCGAGGACCTCAAGCCGTCCCGGGGTCGCACCTCTCCGCATGCCTGCAGAGGCATCAGGGATGCCCTGGAGCCCCGATCGGCCCGGAAGGCGACTGCCAATTGGCGCACGCGCTGCTGGCGGCCCGGCCGGTGTTGAAGAACGGGTTCCGCTCGCGTCGCAGTTGAGCGGGGACCGTTCTCCAACACCAACAGGGCCGGGCTCCCGGTTCCGGACCGGTCAGTCCCTGGAGAGTCCGGTGGTCAGGCGCAGTTTGATGGTCTTGTTCCCGCCGATGTATCCGCCTGCTGCCCGACTGTGGGGCAGGAGCCCGGTGTCACGGAGCGCGCGTCTTTGCCCCGCCGCCCGGGATGTGGGTGGCGGGATCGACGGTGAGACCGCCGGGTCGACCCATGGAGATCCATTTCTTGGGGATGGGGATGGCGCGGCTCATGAGTCTGCGGATCGTGTCTCGGTCATCCGGCCGGACGCGGCGGGGGAGCTGGGTGCGTGGGGTGTGCTGTGCGGGGTGAATCCAGTGCCGGCCGTTGGCGTCGGTCCAGACGGGCGGGCCGCGGATGTTCGGGGCGCCGAGGCGGGTGGTGAGGAGTTCGCTGCTGTAGGTCGAGTTCGTCAGGGGGTGCAGGTTGGTGCAAGTGCGGTGCTGGCGGACGGCGACGAGGTCGACCAGCACCGCGTAGTACGTCGGCGCCGCCGCCCAGTCGGTGAGGTCGTCCCCCCAGACGGCGACCGGTGTACGGGCCACGGTCCTGGCGTACGCTCTGTGCTCGCGCCGATCGGGGCCGAGCCCTTCGCGGGTATACCGATCGTCATGACACCACCGCTCCCTTCAGGGTTTGCCGCAACCCGGCCGCCACCGCCCCGGCCAGGCAGTCGGCGAGTCGACCGTCTGGTGCTCGGTCAGGCGGCGTGAGCGCCGAGAGCCGCAGCGGTGTCACCGCGCGTGCCTGCCCTTGGCCGGCTTCGGCTTCTCCTGCCGCGCCTCGCCCTTCTGGGGGGCCGGCCCGGCTGCTCCGGGACCGGTCGCACGGCGCCGCTGCTCCGGGACGCCGGGAGCCGACGGCGTACCGCTGTCGACCGCCGCACCCTCGGAGCCGGCGGCCCCCCGGTCCCCGGTGTACGAGGGGGAGCGCGGCGCGGGCGCGGAGACGGGGGCGGCTCCGGTGGGCGGAGCGGGCGAGGTGGTCGAGGGCGCCGGCTCGGTCGCGGCGGGGCTAGGCGGAACGGACACGGCGGGGCTGGGCGGAACGGAGGCGGCGTTCTCCGCCTCGGCGGACGGCCCGCCCACCGAACCGGCCAGTCCGACGCCCAGAACGGTCAGTGCCGCGCCGGCGGTCAGCAGGTTCCGGCCGGCCCGGCGCGCGGCGGGCCGGCCGGAAGAGGATCGTGCGGGCACCGGCCCGCCGTGTGCAGGGACGGCGGCCTCGGCGACCTCCACCGCCGCGCCCGCCCCGTTCGACCTCAGCGTGTCCGGATTCCGCTCGTCGGCGCCGTCCTCGCCGCTCATGGGCGGAGCCGCGAGCACGGAGGATCCCGCGGGGGCGTCGGCCGCCCCCGCGGGATCCTCCGGTGCCAAGGCGGCCAGGGCGCGCACACAGGCCCGGGCGTCCGGCCGGCGGCTCTCGTCCGCGTCGGTCATGGCTTCCAGCAGTCCGACGACCGCCGCCGGTGTCTCCGGCGGAATGACCGGCGGCCGGTGCAGCCGGGCCATCGCGGCCTCCAGCGGCGCCCCGTCGTACTCCAGTTCACCCTTGATCGACTCGATGAGCACCAGTCCCAGGCTGTAGATGTCCGCCGCCGGCCCGGCGCCCCGGCCCAGCACCTGCTCCGGGGCCATGTAGGCGGCGGTCCCCACCAAGGCGCCCGGGACGGTCCGGGCCGTGGTGCCGAGCAGCCTGGAGATGCCGAAGTCCGTCAGGCGGGGAGCGCCCGCCTCGTCCAGCAGGATGTTCGCGGGCTTGACGTCGCGGTGGACGACTCCGGCCTCGTGCACATGGGCCAGCGTCGAGGCCAGCGCGGCTCCGATCCGGCCCGCCTCGGCGGGCGCCAGCGGGCCCGTGGCGATCCGCCGGCGCAGAGTCGTGCCCCTGACCAGCTCCATCACCAAGTAGGGCGTTCCGTCGTCCCGGCCGCAGTCATACACCGTGATCAGGCCGGGGTGCTGCAGCTGCGCCAGCAGCCGGCCCTCGCCGTCGAACCGCTCCTCCGTGTCGGCTGCACCGCCCGGGCGGAACACCTTCACCGCGACCGGTCGGCGCAGGCGCAGGTCCACGCCCTCGTACACATCGGCAGCGCCGCCACGACCCAGCAGGTCGTCGAGCCGGTAGCGTCCGGCCACCACGTGGGCGGTGAGCCTGTTGTCCCATCGGATCGGCCACGAGCGGACTTTCATCCCTGCGCTCCCTGCGTCCCGTTGTCACCTGCCGTCGTCCGCCCGCCCACGTG
This sequence comes from Streptomyces thermolilacinus SPC6, assembly GCF_000478605.2. Classification (GTDB taxonomy): domain Bacteria; phylum Actinomycetota; class Actinomycetes; order Streptomycetales; family Streptomycetaceae; genus Streptomyces; species Streptomyces thermolilacinus. The sequence continues at coordinate 521,721 of NZ_ASHX02000001.1, forward strand.
TGCGCTGCCGATGGCATGCCCGGCCGCGCGGGTGCGAGCACCGTGTGCACGTGTGCCCCCTCCGCCGCCGGACATCCCCGTCCCGCACACGGCCTCGGGGGCGCCGGTCACGACGCGGCCGAAAACGCCGGCCACGAACGGGCACGCGGCCTCCGGCCCGCGTTTCCGCACCATCGGGAGGATGTGAACCTGCGACCCCTTGGCCCCAGCGCCACCGCGCGTAGCGCGTGGTCACCAACCGAGCCCCGTCGTGGCCGCCCGCCGACGGTCGCGGCGGACCGGTCCCCAAGTGGTCCCCGGAAACGGCCAAGGGGCCGTTCCAGATTTCTCTGAAACGGCCCCTGGCCTGCGACTCTCGCGAGTCGGGACGACAGGATTTGAACCTGCGACCCCTTGACCCCCAGTCAAGTGCGCTACCAAGCTGCGCCACGTCCCGATGCGCTTCGGCCCGGTCTCGCCGGGTGAGCGCGCAAGAGAACATTACCTCACCGCGCGGGCAGGTCCGAAAGCGCCCGGCGGGTCAGGGCGGCCAGGGCGTCGGCGCCGCAGGCCGCGGCCAGGTCCGCCGCGCGGGCCAGCTCGTCACGGGAGCCGAGGGCGACGCCGAGGTCGCGGCGGGCCAGGGCGCGTTCGTACGCGGACGGTGACGCCTCCAGGTGGCGCACCGCGTCCGCCAGGAGGGCGCGCGCCTCGTCGGGGGCGGCGAACAGGGCGGCGCAGCGGAGGGCTTCCCCGAGGGCGGTGCCGGTGCCGAAGCGTTCCGCGTGGGCGCGGGCGAGGTCCGCGTGGGCGGCCGCCCGGTCCGGGTCGTCGGCGGCGAGGGCGCGCGCCAGGTCGCAGGCCCAGGGCGCCCAGACGCCGTTGTGCCGGCCGCGTGCCTCCAGGGCGTGGCCCGCCGCCTCCAGTTCCTCGGCCGCCTCACGGGTCCTGCCCTCCGCGAGGAGGAGCCGCCCTCGTACGCAGGGGCCGTCGGGCAGGACCATGGCGCTGGGCCAGGGCGGGCCGAAGGCGTACGCGTCGGCCAGTTCGCGGGCCTCCCCGGTCCTGCCCCGCGCCAGGAGCGTGTCCACCAGGAGGCACACGGCGTCCCACTGCACGGCCAGGCCCCGGCCCGCACGGTCGGCGAGGCGCAGCCCCTCGCGGAGGAACGACTCGGCACGGGGCAGGTCGCCCGCGCGGCGGTGGGCGAGGCCCAGCAGGGTGTGCGCGAAGGCGAGGTGGGCGCCGCTCCAGCCGGATATCTCGTACGCGCGGACGGCCTCCTCGAACAGGGCGCGGGCGCGGCCGGGCCGGTCGGTGAATGCGTACGCGATGCCGATCATGGCGGGTGTCTCAAAGCCCCACTCGGTGTCGGTCCAGCTCACCCCGGGTGCGGGGCGGCCGTCGAGGAGGGCGCGGCCGCACAGAGCGAGGACGTGGGCGGCGTCCTCGCCGCGCAGCATCGCGTCGAAGGCGCGCAGGGAGAGCAGGGCCCGTTCGGCGTCGTCGGTGCCGGGGAGGCCGTCGGCGAGCGCGGCGAGGCGCCGGGAGCGGCCGTGCGGGTCGTCCTCGGCGGCGCGGAACGACTCGTACATGAAGTGGGCCGCCTCCAGACGGGTGCGGGCGCGGCCGGGCGGGGTGCGGGCGGCTTCGGCGGCGACGGTGGCGGACGCCTCGGCCAGCTGGTTGCTGTGGGCGAGGGCCTGGCCGAGGCGCCAGGTGGCGTCGGCGCGCAGGGCCGGGTCGAGGCCGGGCAGTCCGAGCGCGGAGCGCAGGTGGGCGACGGTGGCGGCCGGTGAGGTGAGGAGGGCGGCGCAGCCCAGTTCGTACAGCACCTCGGCGTACGCCTCGGGTGGTGGGGGCTCCTGGAGGGCGCGTTCCAGGCAGCGGCGGGCCGCGTCGGGCGCGCCGACGGCCAGGTGCTCGCGGGCGGCCTCGCGGAGCTGCTCGACCAGGTCGGGGTCGTCGTCCGGGTGGACCTCCAGGAGGTGGCGGGACGCGGCGGCCGCGCCGAGGCCCTCGCGGGTGACGGCCCAGGCGGCCTGTCCGTGCATGGCGGTGCGGGTGGCGGCGGGTATGGAGCGGTACACGGCGGTCGCGACCAGCGGGTGGGCGAACTCCAGCGGGTCGGAGCCGGTGACGATGCGGGCCTCGCGGAGTCGGGCGGCGCAGTCGGCGGCCTCGTCGGCGGGCATGCCCGCCAGGGTGGCGGCGAGCCGCAGCGGGATCTCGGTGCCCAGGACGGCGGCCGCCCAGGCGAACCGGGTGGCGGCGGTGCCGAGCGCGTGGAGGCGGGCGACCAGTCCGCTGCCGCGCGCCGACGCGCCCAGGTCGCGCAGCCGGCCGGCGGAGCGGGCGACGGGCTCCAGACTCCTGTCCCGTACGGTCGCGAGGAGCTCGACGGTCTCGTACGGGTTGCCGCCGGTGACCGCCCACACCTCGTGGCAGAACGGGTCGTCGGTGCGGTCGCCGAGCGCGGCGCGGGCCAGGTCGGCGGTGGCGTCCTCGGTGAGGGCGTGCAGCGTGGTGGTGAGCCTGGCCTGCGCGGCGACGCGGCGCAGCAGGGTCGCGGCGGGCTCGCCCCGTTCGGCGGACGCGTCGGCGCGGTGGGCGAGGACGATCAGCAGGGGCAGGCCGGGCAGGCGTCCGGCGAACTCGGCGAGCCAGTGCAGCGACTCGGCGTCCGCCCAGTGCGCGTCGTCCACGAGGACGACGAGTGGCTGGTCGCGCCGCTGTTCGGCGAGGCTGGTGACGACCCGGTCGAGGCCGTCCCGTACGCCCTGCGGGTCGGCGAGGGGCGAGCTCGGCGCGGCCAGGCCGAGGGCGGGCGCGGTGAGCTCGAAGCGGTCGCCGAACAGCTGCCGCAGGCGTTCCTCGGACAGGGGCAGGAGGGCCGGTACGAGGAGCTGGCGCAGTACGTGGAACGGCACGGACGTGAGCGTCTCGCCGCCCTTGCCGGACAGGACGGAGCAGCGGCCCGCGGCGCGGCGGCCGATCTCCGCGAGCAGGGACGTCTTGCCGATGCCGGCCTCGCCCCGGAAGACGAGCAGTCCCCCGGTGGCGTTCTGGCCGGTCAGCGCGTCCACGGCGTGCGCGGCGACGGCCAGTTCGCGCTCCCGCTCCAGCAGCGGTGCGGACAGCCGGTGTTCCGCCCTGGACGGCAGCATCCGCTCCCCCTTTCTCGTATGTACGTTCGAGAGCAAGGGTAGTCGGCCGCGCCTCGGAGAGGGGACGATTCGGGCCGTCCGGGCGCAGGCGGGCACGCGCGGGCCCGGTGCGGGGACAATGGGCGGATGGACAGGGCTCGCAGGGACCGTGACGTGGAGGGGCGCGCCCGTAACGCGCGGCCCAGGGACGGGCTGGGCCGGCCGCTCCCCTACGGGTCGCCGGGTGTGGAGCGGCAGCCCGAGGGTGTGGAGCGCCCGCCCGAGGAGAGCCTGCGGGAGGCGCAGCGGCTGCTGGACGCGGGGCTGCCGTTCCACGCCCACGAGGTGCTGGAGGACGCCTGGAAAGCGTGCGGCGACGCGGGGCGCGGGGAGGAACGCGAGCTGTGGCGGGGCCTGGCGCAACTGGCGGTGGGGCTGACCCACGCGGCGCGCGGGAACGCCTCGGGCGGCGCGCGGCTGCTGCTGCGCGGCGCGGACCGGATCGTCCCCTACGGGGGCGGGGCCGAGGCGTCGGCACCTGGGTCGTACGAGACCGGGGCAGCGAGGCCCGGGTCGGACGAGGGCGGGGCTTCGGGGCCGTACGGGATCGACGTGGACGGCCTCGTGAGGTGGGCGCGCGGCCTGGCGGAACGGCTGGGCGGGGGCGTGGACGGCGGCCCGGGTCCCGGCGGCGACCGGAGCAGGGGTACGGGCCCTGCCGGGGGTTCCGGTCCGGGCGCGGTGGTGGTGGACCCGGTCGTGGAGGCACCGCGCCTGACCGGGCGTTAGGGCGGGCGCGCCGGAGATCGGCCGGAAACGTGCGGTGCCCGCACCCGGCGGTACGGTCACGCGCCGCCGAGCAGGTCGCGCAGCACGGCGGCGTGGCCGCGCTCCGGGTCCTTGGCGGCCGTGAGCAGCGTGAGCGGGCCCTTCCGGGCGAGCTCCCGGACACGGTCGAGGGCCTCGGCGGCGGCGGGTTCGGCGAGCTCGGCCTCGTACCGGCGGCGGAACTCCTCGAACGACTCGTCCGGCTCCCCGTCCGCCGCGTGGAACCAGCGGCGCAGCTCCGTCGACGGTGTGAGGGACTTGGGCCACTCGTCGATCCGCGCCTCCGCCTTGGCCAGCCCGCGCGGCCACAGCCGGTCCACGAGCACCCGCACGCCGTCGCGGGGCCCGGGAGGCTCGTACACTCGCCGCAGCCGGATTCGGGACACGGAACGACTCACGCCCCCAGCCTCCCCCGGCGCCGACGCCCCGGCAACGCCCACCGCCCGACCGGACGACCCGGGGAGCCCCGGCCCCGCTCCAGCCCCTCCCCCGCACCACCGGGAGGCGGCCCCCGAAAGCACCACAGCGCTGCCCCCGGCACCGGGCGGGCCGGGCCGGGGCAGAGGCCCGCACCCCCGCCGGGCAGGCTCGGGGGTGCGGGGTGGCGGGGGCCGGGTGGGCCGGAGGATCAGGGGGCCGGGTCCGGAGGACGTGGGGCCGCGGCCGCCCCCTGTGGCCCGGGCACCCCGCCTGGCGTGACGTTTCGGCCAGGGGCCGCGGCTACACCCGCTGCCAGAGCGCCGGGGTGTTCGGCGGCTCCCAGCCGACCTGGGCCTGGTGCGTCTGGAGGCAGCGGTAGGTGGCGCCGCCGTACGTGACCTGGGCGCCGGCGTTGTACACCGTGCCCGCCGCCCACGTGCCGCCCGGCTCGCCCGGAGGCTCACCCGGCCCCGGGCCCGGGTCGGTCGTCGTGGTGAGCGTCAGCGCGTACGTCTGGAGCAGCGGGTTGATCGGCTGGTGGTACGTCGTGCCGCCCGTGCGGCAGTTGCCGGAGCCACCGGAGGTGACGCCCTGGGCCTGGCTGCCCGAGATGTACGAGCCGCCCGAGTCGCCCGGCTCGGCGCACACGGACGTGCGGGTCACGCCGCTGACCGTGCCCTCCGGGTAGGTGACGCTCGTGTTGTGCTGCTGGACCGTCCCGCAGTGCCAGCCGGTGGTGGACCCGGAGCGGCAGACCGACGCGCCGACGACGGCCTGCGTGGAGCCGGTGACCTGGACGTTCTGGCCGCTCGCGCCCTTGACGTACGGGGTGGAGCGCCAGTTGCTGTTGGCCGCCACCCACGCCATGTCGCGGCCCGGGAAGCTGGAGCCCTGGAAGGTGCCCTGGGCGACCTGGTTGAAGCCGCTGGTGGCGGTGCCCACGCGCCCGCAGTGCCCGGCGGTGGCGAAGCCGTGCTGGGTGCCCTTGGTGATGGCGAAGCCGACCGAGCAGCGGCCGCCGCCCATGTAGTACGCGTCGCCGCCCCGGATGTCGTAGAGGGCGCGCGGCCGTTCGGCGGACGTCTCGACGCGGACGAGGGACCGGTCGACGGCCGCGGTCTTCAGGAACGCCTCCGCTGCGGCCCGCTTGACGGCGTTGACGGTGACGGAGTTGGTGCGCACGTCCACGTACCAGACGGGCACGTCCCGGGTGTTGACGCGGGCGGCGGCCCGGTCGAGGGCGGACTTGGCGGCGTCGAGGCGGGCCAGGGTGTGGCGGACCACCCGGGCTTCGGCGCCCGCGGCGCGGATCGCGGAGGCGTCGGCGGGGTCCGTGGTGGCGACGGTGAGGGTCGCCGACTCGGCGCCCTGCACCCAGGCGCCCGCGTAGTCAGCGCCGAGGGTGCCGCCGAGGCGTCCGGCGACGGCTCCGGCCTCGGCCTCGTTGACCAGGCGGCGCTGGGCCTGGGACGCGCTCAGCCCCAAGTCCCGCTGCATCGCGGCCAGTACCTCGGGGGACGTCTTGTCGGCGCCCATGCTGACGGCCGCCGACGGGGTCGCGGCGGGCGGTGCGGGCGTCGCGGCCGCCGCGCCGGGGAGCGCGGTGAGCACGAGCGCGCCGACGGCGGCCGCGGCGGCGAACGCGGCTCCGGCGTGTCTGTGGAGCATCGGGTGTTCTCCTCGGGTTCGGTGGGGGTTCCGAAACCGTAGGTGTTGCCGAGCGGCCCTCAGAAGATGTCGTTTTTCCCTCTGTTCGGCGTTATGGGAGCGCCGACGCCCTCCAGGCGGCGTAACTGCGGCTGCGCGCGGCCGCCTCGGCGTGCGCGGCTCGCGCGTGGGCGACGACCGACGGGGCGGCGAGGCCGGCGGGGGTGTCGGGGTGCCAGCCGATGAGGTGGCGCCACACGAGGGGGGTGCCGGTGAGGGGCCGGGTGACGAGCCCGGCCGTGTCGGGGAACGTGGCGCGGCACAGGCCGACGGCGCGGCCGACCTGGACGAGGTGGACGCAGGACGCCGTGTCCGTCTCGTACACGCGGGCCGGGGTGAAGCCCGCGCGGGCGCAGGCGGCGTGGAAGCAGTCGGCGAAGCAGCCGTCGCCGGGTACGTCGGCCCAGGCGGCGTCGGCGAGGTCGGTCAGGTCCACCTGGTCGCGGGCGGCGAGCGGGTGGCCGGTGGGAAGCATGACGAAGACGGGGTCGGTGGCGATCTCCCGCCAGGTCAGCCGGTCGTCCTCGGGCGGGGCGCTGGTGCCGCAGGTGCCGATGAGCGCGTAGTCGAGGCGGCCCTCGGTGACGGCGGCGGCGATCTCCCGCTCGGACCACGAGGTGTGGGTGGTGACGGCGGCGCGCGGGTGGCTGGCGGCGAGCCGGTCCACGAGGGCGCCGAGGAGCGGGCCGTGGGTGCCGCCGAGCCGGTAGCGGCTGCCCGCGCCGCCCGCCGCGCCGCTGGCGAACCGTACGGCGTCGCGCTGGAGCTCGCTGACGGCGGGCAGCACGATCCGCGCCCGCTCCAGGACGAGCTCGCCGAGGGGCGTGGCCCGTACGCCGTGCCGCCCGCGTTCGAACAGCGCGCCTCCCAGTGCCCGCTCGATCCGCTTGAGCTGGGCGCTGAGGGCGGGCTGGGCCAGTCCGAGCGCGGTGGCGGCCTTGGTGAGGCTGCCCGCGTCGGCTATCGCCCGCACCGTCTTCAGATGCCGCAACTCGAGGTCCATGGCGGCAGCTTCGCCGCCCGGCACCGACGAGGCAAGACTCTGGTCCAGACCTGTGTGGCCGCTTTGGGGCAGCCGCCGCGAAATCCGTGGGAGGGGGTCTGTCGAGAGGGGGTCGGTCACGAGATATCTTGATGTCGAGCAATGTTACAGACGTGGAGCGGAGCACCCGGTGACTGACTCGACCATCATCTACACCCACACTGACGAGGCCCCGGCCCTGGCGACGTACTCGTTCCTGCCCGTGGTCCAGGCGTACGCCTCGACGGCCGGCGTCAGCGTCGAGACCCGCGACATCTCGCTGGCCGGGCGGATCATCGCCTCCTTCCCGGAGCACCTCCAGGAGGGGCAGCGGATCGAGGACGCCCTGGCCGAGCTCGGTGAGCTGGCCAAGACGCCCGGCGCCAACATCATCAAGCTGCCGAACATCTCGGCGTCGATCCCGCAGCTGAAGGCCGCCGTCGCGGAGCTCCAGGAGAAGGGCTACGCCCTCCCGGACTACCCGGACGACCCGAAGACCGACGAGGAGCGCGAGATCCGCGCCCGGTACGACAAGGTCAAGGGCAGCGCCGTCAACCCGGTCCTGCGCGAGGGCAACTCGGACCGCCGCGCCCCCGCCTCGGTCAAGAACTACGCCAAGGCGCACCCGCACCGCATGGGCGCCTGGACGGCCGACTCCAAGACGAACGTCGCCACGATGGGCACCGACGACTTCCGGTCCACCGAGAAGTCCACGGTGATCGCCGAGGACGGCACGCTGCGCATCGAGCTGGCCGGTGAGGACGGCTCGACGACCGTGCTGCGCGAGTCCGTGCCGGTGCTGGCGGGCGAGGTCGTGGACGCGTCGGTGATGCGCGTGGAGTCGCTGCGCGCGTTCCTCGCCGACCAGGTGGCCCGCGCCAAGGCCGAGGGCGTGCTGTTCTCCGTCCACCTGAAGGCGACGATGATGAAGGTCTCGGACCCGATCATCTTCGGTCACGTGGTCCGCGCGTTCTTCCCGAAGACCTTCGCCGCGTACGGTGACGTGCTCGCCGGCGCGGGCCTGAGCCCGAACGACGGCCTGGGCACGATCCTGAAGGGCCTGGACGCCCTGCCGCAGGGCGACGAGATCAAGGCGTCCTTCGACGCGGAGATCGCCGAGGGCCCGGCGCTCGCGATGGTCGACTCGGACCGCGGGATCACCAACCTTCACGTACCGAGCGACGTCATCGTGGACGCGTCCATGCCGGCCATGATCCGCACCTCGGGCCACATGTGGGGCCCGGACGGCCAGGAGGCCGACACGCTCGCGGTCCTCCCGGACAGCAGCTACTCCGGCGTGTACCAGGCCGTCATCGAGGACTGCCGTGCGAACGGCGCCTTCGACCCGGCGACCATGGGCTCCGTCCCGAACGTCGGCCTCATGGCGCAGAAGGCCGAGGAGTACGGCAGCCACGACAAGACCTTCGAGATCGCGGCGCCCGGCACGGTCCGCGTCGTGAACCAGGCCGGCCAGGTCGTCCTGGAGCAGCGGGTGGGCCGCGGCGACATCTTCCGCATGTGCCAGACCAAGGACGCGCCGATCAAGGACTGGGTGAAGCTGGCCGTCACCCGCGCCCGCGCCACCGGCGACCCGGCCGTCTTCTGGCTGGACGAGGGCCGCGCCCACGACGCGCGCCTCATCGAGAAGGTCAAGGCGTACCTGCCGGAGCACGACACCGAGGGCCTCCGGATCGAGATCATGTCGCCGGTCGAGGCGACCAAGTTCTCCCTGGAGCGCATCCGCCGGGGCGAGAACACCATCTCCGTCACCGGCAACGTGCTGCGCGACTACCTGACCGACCTGTTCCCGATCCTGGAGCTCGGCACGAGCGCCAAGATGCTGTCGGTCGTCCCGCTGATGAACGGTGGCGGCCTGTTCGAGACGGGCGCGGGCGGCTCCGCCCCGAAGCACGTCCAGCAGCTGGTCAAGGAGAACTACCTGCGCTGGGACAGCCTGGGCGAGTTCCTCGCGCTGGCCGTCAGCTTCGAGCACCTGTCGCAGGTCACGGACAACCCCCGGGCGAAGGTGCTGGCCGACACGCTGGACCGCGCCACGGCGACGTTCCTCAACGAGGACAAGTCGCCGACCCGCCGTCTCGGCGGCATCGACAACCGCGGCAGCCACTTCTACCTGGCCCTGTACTGGGCGCAGGAGCTGGCGCGGCAGACCGACGACACCGCGCTCGCGGAGGCGTTCGCGCCGCTCGCGAAGACCCTCACCGAGCAGGAGGGCACGATCGTCGAGGAGCTCATCGCGGTGCAGGGCGAGCCGGCCGACATCGGCGGCTACTACCAGCCCGACCCGGAGAAGGCGGCGGCGGTCATGCGCCCGTCGAGCACCTTCAACCAGGCGCTGGCGACGCTGGGCTGACGCCCGGCGGTCATCCGCCGACCACGTGCGCGGGCCGCGCCGGACACCAGTCCGGCGCGGCCCGCCGCCGTTCCCCCGAGCGGGGCCCCTCGCCGCGGCGCCGTGCCGCGCCGACCGCCGACGCCGCGAACCGGGCATATCCTGAAATGGACCTCGATACATTCTCCAAGATCTCCCTCTCCCCGCCGAGAGGGACGAGCTGAGGGGTGTCGCGATGGCACGCGCAGTGGGAATCGACCTCGGTACGACGAACTCGGTGGTCAGCGTCCTGGAGGGCGGTGAGCCCACCGTCATCACCAATACGGAGGGCGCCCGCACCACGCCGTCCGTGGTGGGCTTCGCCAAGAACGGCGACGTACTGGTGGGCGAGGTGGCCAAGCGCCAGGCCGTCACCAACGTGGACCGCACGGTCCGGTCCGTGAAACGGCACATGGGCGAGGCGGGCTGGCACTTCCCCGAGAAGGGCGACATCGACGGCAGGCGGTACACCGCGCAGGAGATCTCGGCACGCGTCCTCCAGAAGCTGAAGCGGGACGCCGAGGGATATCTGGGCGAGGACGTGAGGGACGCCGTGATCACGGTCCCGGCGTATTTCAACGACTCCCAGCGCACCGCCACCAAGGAGGCCGGTGAGATCGCGGGCCTGAACGTCCTGCGGATCATCAACGAGCCGACGGCGGCGGCGCTGGCGTACGGGCTGGACAAGGAGAACGACCAGACGATCCTCGTCTTCGACCTCGGCGGCGGCACCTTCGACGTGTCGCTCCTGGAGATCGGCGACGGCGTGGTCGAGGTGAAGGCCACCAACGGCGACACGCACCTGGGCGGCGACGACTGGGACCAGCGGGTCGTGGAGCACCTGGCGACCCGCTTCAAGAACGCGTACGGGATCGACCTGTCCAAGGACCGGATGGCGACGCAGCGCCTGCGCGAGGCGGCCGAGAAGGCGAAGATCGAGCTGTCCGCCGCCACGGAGACCTCGGTCAATCTGCCGTATCTGAGCGCCTCGGCGGAGGGGCCGCTGCACCTGGACGAGAAGCTGACCCGCGCCCAGTTCCAGCAGCTGACCGCCGACCTGCTGGAACGCTGCAAGATCCCGTTCCAGAACGCGATCAAGGACGCGGGCATCAAGGTCTCCGAGATCGACCACGTCATCCTCGTGGGCGGTTCCACCCGCATGCCCGCCGTGACGGAGCTGGTGAAGGAGCTGACCGGCGGCAAGGAGGCCAACAAGGGTGTGAACCCGGACGAGGTCGTCGCGATCGGCGCCTCGCTCCAGGCCGGTGTCCTCAAGGGTGAGGTCAAGGACGTCCTGCTCCTCGACGTGACCCCGCTGTCCCTCGGCATCGAGACCAAGGGCGGCATCATGACCAAGCTCATCGAGCGCAACACGACGATCCCGACGAAGCGCTCGGAGATCTTCACCACGGCCGAGGACAACCAGCCGTCGGTGCAGATCCAGGTCTACCAGGGCGAGCGCGAGATCGCCGCGTACAACAAGAAGCTCGGCATGTTCGAGCTGACCGGTCTGCCCCCGGCGCCGCGCGGCGTCCCGCAGATCGAGGTGTCCTTCGACATCGACGCCAACGGCATCATGCACGTCACGGCGAAGGACCTCGGCACCGGCAAGGAGCAGAAGATGACCGTCACCGGCGGCTCCTCGCTCCCCAAGGACGACATCGACCGGATGGTCCGCGAGGCGGAGCGCCACGCCGAGGAGGACCGTACGCGCCGGGAGGCCGCCGAGACCCGTAACCAGGGCGAACAGCTCGTCTACCAGACGGAGAAGTTCCTCACCGACAACGCCGACAAGGTGCCGGGCGAGATCAAGTCCGAGGTCGAGGAGGCGGTGAACGACCTGAAGGAGAAGCTGAAGGGCGAGGACACCGCGCGGATCCGCACCGCGACGGAGAAGGTCGCGGCCGTCTCCCAGAAGCTCGGCCAGGCCATGTACGCGCAGAGCGGCGCGGCGGGGGCGTCCGCCGAAGGCCCCGGCGGCGGCCCTGGTAACGGGGCACGGGACGAGGACGAGGTGGTGGACGCGGAGATCGTGGACGACGACGACCGGGCGCGGCGGGGAGGCGCCGGATGAGGCGGGAACGCTTCCGCGTCGAGAGCCGCCGGGACCGGCGCCTGATGCTGGCCCCGCCGCCGTCGGACCGCACCGGCCCGTCCGGGTCACCTCACGGCGTCGCCGGTGACGATGTCAGGAGTACGGCTCCGAGTGCCGCGGGCGGTGCGAACAGTGCCCGGCGGGGCACGGAGGCGCCGGACACCACGGGTCGCTCCGGCGCCCCGCCCTCGTCGAGCGCCCCGCCCGCCGGTCACACCACCGGCCCGGGCTCCGCGAGGGGCGCGGGACCCGGTGGCGCGGGCTCCGCGACCGGCGCGGGTGGCGGCGGGGTGGTGGCCGTGGCGGCGGCGCTGGGCGAGCGGACGCGTGACCTCCAGCGGCTCAAGGCGGAGTACGACAACTACCGCGGCCGGGTCCACCGCGACCGCCTCGCCGTCCGTGAGATCGCCGTGGCGAACGTCCTGGCCCGGCTGCTGCCCGTCCTGGACGCCGTCGCGGAGGCGGGTCGGAACGGGGAGCTGACGGGCGGGTTCCTGCGCGTGGCGCGACAGCTGGAGGACGAGCTGGCCGCGCTGGGGCTCGCGGCGTTCGGCGCGCCGGGCGAGCCGTTCGATCCGCGCGTCCACGAGGCGGTCGCGTACCGGGTGTCGGACGGCGTGGAGCGGCCGGTGTGCGCGGAGGTGGTGCGCCCCGGGTACCGGGTGGGCGGCCAGCTGCTGCGCCCCGCCGACGTCGTGGTGACGGGGCCACCCGCCGCCCGGTGAACGTGCGGGGCGGCGCGGCTGCGGGGAGGATGGTGCGACGGCGCGGCAGCCGTGGAAGCGGCCCAGGTGGTGAACGCGATGGATGCCCGGCACCCGACCCCCGGCGACGGTGACCCTGCGGCCGTCCCCCCTGCCACGGGCACGCCACCGCCACCGGAGCGGGACGCGCCGCCCGGGCAGGGCGTACCGCCCGGGGCCGGGGCGCGGGACGATGTCAGGGCCTCGCCGCCCGGGGGGCTCCTGGACATACTGAACGTCGCCGCCGTCGTGCTGGACGACCAGGGGCGGATCGTCCTGTGGAGCCCGCAGGCCGAGGACGTGTTCGGGTACACGGCGCAGGAGGCGCTCGGCCGGTTCGCGGCGCGGCTGCTGGTCCGCGAGGAGCACTTCGGCCTGGTCGTGGACCTGTTCGCGCAGGTCATGCACGAGGGGCTGAGCTGGGCCGGGGTGTTCCCGGTGCGGCACAAGGACGGCGGCACGCGGCTGCTGGAGTTCCGCAACATGCGGCTGCGCGGTGAGAGCGGCGACCTGTACGCGCTGGGCCTGGCCACCGACCAGTCCACGCTGCGCGCCGTGGAGCGGGACGTGGCGCTGTCCACCCGGCTGGTCGCGCAGTCCCCGATCGGGCTCGCCGTACTGGACACGAACCTGCGGTTCCTGTCGGTGAACCCGGCGCTGGCCCGGTTGACCGGCGTCCCCGCCGAGGAGCACACCGGCCGCACCCTGCGCGAGACGCTGTCGTTCCTCGATGTGGCGCCCGTCGAGTCGGCGCTGCGCCGGGTGCTGCGCACGGGCGCGCCGCTGGTCGACCAGACCCTGGTGGGGCGCGCCCCGGCGGACCCGGAGCAGGACCACGCCTGGTCGGTGTCGTACTACCGGCTGGAGGCCGGCAACGGCAAGGTGCTGGGCCTGGCGGTGTCCGTCGTGGACATCACGGACCGGCACGGCGCGGCGACCGAGGCGGCCCGCGCCCGGCAGCGGCTCGCCATGGTCGCCGACGCGTCGGTGCGGGTGGGGACGTCGCTCGACCTGGAGCGCACCGCCCGTGAACTGGCCGACCTCATGGTGCCGGACCTCGCCGACGCGGCCGCCGTGGACGTGCTGGACGCGGTGCTCCGTACGCCCGGGGAGCCCGGCGCGCCCGGGACGGCCACGGCGCGAAGGAGGCTGTTCCGCCCGTTGGCCACCGCCCCGGCGGGCGCGCGGGACGGCCGTGCGGGCGGGCACGCCGTTCCGTACGAGGCGGACGACGAGGGCCTGGTCGCGCGGTGTGTCGCGACGGGCGAGCCGTATCTCGTCCGCCGGGTCGCCGCCGCCGACCTGCCGCGCCTCGTGCGCGGCGGCGAGACCCCGGACGACCTGGCGCGGGAGGGCCTCCGCTCGTACCTGGTGGTGCCGCTGACCGCGCGGGGCACCGTGCTGGGCGCCCTGACGCTGCGCCGCACCCGCGCTCCGGAGCCGTTCGACGAGGACGACCTGGTCCTGGCGCGGGAGCTGGCGGGGCGCGCGGCCGTCGCCGTGGACAACGCCCGCTCCTACCAGCGGGAGCACGACACGGTGCTCACCCTCCAGCGCTCCCTCCTCCCCCACGCCCCGGAGCCGCGCCCCGGCCTGGACCTCGCGCACCGCTACGCACCGGCGGGCGCGGCCGGGGAGGTCGGCGGCGACTGGTTCGACGTGATCCCGCTCGCCGACGACAAGACGGCGCTGGTCGTGGGCGACGTCATGGGCAGCGGTGTCTCGGCGGCCACCACCATGGGCCAGCTGCGCACGACGACCCGGGCGCTCGCGGACCTGGACCTGGACCCGGCGGAGCTGCTGCGCCATGTGGACCGCAGCACGACGGGCCTGCGGGACTCGACGGCGACCTGCGTGTACGGGGTGTACGACCCGCGCCGCCGGGAGTTCCGGGTCTCCAACGCGGGCCACCTGCCTCCGGTGCGCGTCCCCCCGGACGGTCCGCCCCGGCTCGTCGGCCTGCCGACCGGGGTGCCGCTGGGCGTCGGCGGGGTGCCGTTCGACACGACGACGGTCGCCCTGGGCGCGGGCGACCGGCTGGTGCTGTACACGGACGGCCTGGTCGAGGTGCGGAGCCAGTCCATCGACACGCGCCTGGAGCGGCTGCTCGCCCTGCTGCGGGACACGGGCGGCCGGTCGCTGGACGCGGTGTGCGACGAGGTACTGGAGGCCATGCGGGACCCGGAGGTGCACGACGACGTGGCGCTGCTGGTCGCCCGCGTCCACTGACCGTCCCGGGAGGCCCGGGCGCGGTGGCCGTTCTTGGGGGACGATGGAAGGGCAAGAGGAGCCCGACGGCGAGGAGGTCGTGGTGACAGCCGACGGCACGGGGCGCCCCGCCTCGCGGCAGGCGCCGCCCTTGGTGATCGAGTCGGCCGTGGGAGGACGGGCCGTCCTGGTGTTCTCCGGGGAGCTGGAGGCGCACGCGGTGGGCCCGCTGGAGGAGAAGCTCGGGGACCCGCGCCTGCGGGACGCGGCCGAGTGGGAGCTGCGCATGCACGGGCTGACCCGCCTGGACCTGCCCTGCGCGTACGCGCTGCTCCGCGCGGCCACGGTCCGCGACACCCCGGCCGTGCTGCATGTGCGCGGCGCGCACCGCGGCGTACGGCGGTCGCTGCGGGAAGCGGGCCTCGACACGGTGGCGACGTTCGAGGGCTGAGCCCCGCCTCCCGGGCCTCCGGCCCGTAGTGCCCGGCGCCCCTCACCCGGCGTACGCCACCCACTGGGTCCACAGCGGCAGCAGGAGCAGCGCGACGACCGAGCTCTTGACGACGAGCGCGGCGGACAGGTCCACGCTCACCTCGTAGCGCTGGGCGAAGACGAACAGGTTCTGCGGGGCGGGCATCGCGGCGATCAGGACCAGGTGGTGCAGCCAGTCGCCGTCCACCCCGAAGCCGTAGCGGCACACGGCGAAGGCGAGCAGCGGGAACGCCACGCATTTGAAGGCGACGAGCCACATCTCCTCCGCGGTCGTGTCGCGGACCTTCAGCCCCGTTCCGCCGAGGTGCAGCCCGAGGGCGAACAGCGCCACGGGCGAGGCGCTCTGGCCGACGAACGCGGAGCTGTCGAGGACGACCTCCGGCACGCGCACGGCGAGCAGGTTGAGCACGATGCCCGCGTTGCAGGCGATCACGACCGGGGTGGCCAGGGAGGCGACGACGGCCGAGCCGAGCCGTCGGCCGGGGCCTCCGGCGCGGTCGGCCCGGCCCAGCTCCATGATCGCGATGATGACCAGGGACAGCACGCAGACCTGGAAGAGCAGGACGGGGAAGACCGGTGCCGCGTTCCCGAACAGCATGATGAAGACCGGGACGGCGAAGTACGCCGTGTTGACCTGGACGGCCGCCATGATGCGCAGGGCCACGCCGCGCGGGTCGCGCACACCGAACGCCCAGGCCACGGCGCCCGCCAGGACGACGGCGGCGCCGGTCGCGGCCGCGTAGCCGGTGATCGCCCGCCAGTCGAACAGGGCGGCCAGGTCGCTGCGGTAGATGTTGCCGAACAGGAAGCACGGCACCGCGAAGAGGAACGCGTAGTCGGCGAAGACCTTGGAGCTGTCGGCCGGGACCACCTTCCGCCGTGCGAGGAGCACCCCGCACCCGAAGGCCAGCACCACCGGCGCCAGCTTCTCCAGAGCCCCCACCGCTCCCATGCGCGTACCCCCGCCTCCCCGCCCGTGTCACCTCAGCGCCACTGATCATCCTCCGCTGGCGGCGGGCCCGTTCAGCCGGTGGTGCCGTCGGCCCACCCGACCGCTCGGCCCGGTCCGGCCGACGGGTGGTGCCGGGTGAGTACACGTACTCATGTGCCAACGCCGTGGCGGGGGCACGGTACTGGGATGAGAAAGCCGCCATCGGCGTCGCCGGTCGCCCCGGACCCCGCCCCGACGCCCCGCCGCGCGAAGGGCGGCCGGGGCGCGGACATCGCGACGTCCTGTGCGCTGGTCGTGCTGGAGCTGGTGGCCCTGGCGGCGATCCTGCTCGTGTGGCCGTTCCTCGACCACTTCGAGCTCGACCCGCAGGCCTCCCGAAAGCCCTTCACCCTCTGGGACTACCTCCCCGCCGTCGCGGTCCTCGGCGGTCTGGTGCTGCTGGCCGCCGCCCTGGCCGCGCGGGCGCGCGCCACGGTGACGGTCGTCTCCCAGCTCGTGACGGGCGTACTGATCGCTGTCGTGGTGTTCGGCGGCGTGGCGCTCCAGCGGCACGAGGACGAGCGGAACAGGCCCGTCCCCGCCCCGACCGGCTTCACCGGCTGCCGCAGCGGCGGCGACTCCAGCGACTGCCCCGGCGGCTGACCTCGGCTCGCTAGCGCGGTCCCGGGGCGTGCGCCCCTTGTCTGCCCTGCGCGGGCACGGATTGACCGGCTCCGTGTTCTCGCCGGGGCGTCGGCAGCCGTACTCCGAACCGCCGCGCGGTACGTCGTCCAAGGCGCGGCAGGGAGGTGTAGAAGCGGTCCGGCAGGAAGACCGCGTCCGCGATGATCATGGCGCCCGAGAAGACCGGCAGCCCCAGCAGCACGGCGATGCCGAGATGCGTGGCCAGCAGCAGGGCGAGGACGGGGTACTTGAGCCTGCCGAACAGGACGAAGGGGAAGGCGACCTGCGTGAGGACGGTCAGGTAGCTGATGGCCGCGATCGCGAGCGGGTACTGGTCGAGGAAGTGCGAGAGCGCGGGCCACGGCTGGAAGAGCCGAAGGTGCAGCACGTAGTGGAGAGCGGTGCCGTCGGCCCAGAAGGAGCCCTGGACCTTGTACAGGCCGGCCGATCCGTACAGGAAGCAGACCTGCGCGGCGATGACGAAGACACCGCAGTTGTGCACCACCGTGGTCAGGGTGTCGCGGGCGTCCCGGAACCGCTGCCCGGAAGGGCTCTTCACGCGCTTCGGCGTGTGCGGGGCACGCGTCGCCTTCCTCCGCGTTCTGCGCGCGTCGAGGGACCAGCGCCGCCCGCACGCGGTGAGCACGAGGTAGAGGGACATCAGGAGAACGAGGTTGTCTCCCCCGTCCGTCATGAAGATGGACCGCGCGTGGAAGGAGGTCACGACGACGGCGAAGAGGACGGACATGGCACGGGTCCGCCAGCCCAGCATGAACAGCGCGGACGTCAGGAGAGCCGCCGCGTAGCACAGCTCGAAGTACGCGCGGCTGTCGGACAGCAGCAAGAAGCTCTGCCAGCCCGTCTGCTCGGAGAGCTGCGCCGCCAGTGCGGGGGTCCACGGTGAGTCCGGGCCCCAGATCTGGTGACGGTGGGGGAATTCGCGCAGCAGGAAGACCAGGTAGAGCAGCCCGTACCCGATGCGCAGCACGGACGTGGCGTACAGGGATACCGGCCGGTTGGTGACGAGCGTCCAGAGAGCGCCGTCCCGGAGGCGGAGCCCGGGTCGTTCCGGGCCTTCGGCCGGTGCGGCTCGTCCCGTCGTCGGGCCCGCCGCTTCCGCGGCGGCGGGTGTCTCGCGCGTCGGCTCATTTCCCATGAGGAGTGACCTTCCACCAGGGCAGGAGACGGTTCTCGACCGGCTTCGGGGCGCTGTCGGCTCCGGATTCCGGGACGGGGAGCGTGACGACGCGGAGCTGAATGAAGTCGAAAGCGTCGTCGTCGTAGTGCTGGGCCACGCGGTCCGCAGCGATGTTGCTCAGGTAATCCCGCATCATCACGGCCCGTTCCGAACGCGCCGTGTCTCCCTCCCCGTGTGTTTCGACATAGGAAGTCCACGCGCGGCGCAACAGGTTCTGGGCGGTGTGGCTGGGAAATGCCTGGTGCTTGATCCCGGCCTCGTCAACGGCCGTCAGATCGAACCACGGGCCGACCCGCATCGCCCCACCGGAGCCGGCGTGTGCGGTTCTGGCCAGGATCTGACGGTTGACGGAGTCGGGGTTGGGTGCGAAAAGCCGCCAATTCTGCTCGAAGAGGGGATACACCCACGCGTCGATCTGTTTGCCGTACTTCCTGGAGACGGGATTGGCGGGTGCCACATGAAAAAAGACGAGAACGAGGTGGATCAGGGTGACCGCCAGGCAGAGGAACACGGTCGCGCGGAGCGCCACTTCCAGCACTCGCGCACCCGCACTCCGCTTCCGGGACGGCTCCGATCCACTATCCCTTTCACCCGGCGAGCCCGAATGGATCTGCTCGCCTTCCCGCACTTCCGCCGGTTCGATTCGGCTCGACACCGTCCACCTTGCCTTCATCCAGCTGTCAAAGACGACTGATCCAGCGGAGACGCCCGGCGGCGCGCGGCGAAATCGTTGAGATTTCGCCGCACGCCGTCATCCGGAGAACGCGCCGTCCGCAAACTTCCCGTCAGCCGTTGTCGCCGTGGTGCTGCTACGGCTTCGGCGCGTCGCCGTAGCCGTAGTTGCCGCCGGGCTGCTTGCCGTGGCCCTCGTCCGGCTGACCACCCTTGCCGTGGTCCTTCCCCTGACCGGGACCACCGGGCTTGTCGCCCTTGCCGTGGTCGTCCCCGCGACCGGGACCGCCGGGCCTGTCGCCCTTGCCGTGGTCGTCCCCGTGACCGGGACCGCCGGGCCTGTCGCCCTTGCCGTGGTCGTCCCCGTGACCGGGACCACCGGGCTTGTCACCCATGCCGCCGATGAGGTTCCCGGCGATGTTGCCCGAGGTGTTGCCGGAGGTGACGTTGTTGCCGGCGGTGTTGCCCGCGATGTTGCCGGAGGTCGTTCCCACGGTTCCCCCGCCGGTGACGAGCGGTCCGCCCAGGAGGCCACCGCCGATCAGACCCACGGTCGTCCCGGTCGTCGCGCCGGTCGTCGTCCCGGTGGTGGTGCCCGTCGTGGTGCCGTTCGTCGTCCCGGTCGTCGTACCGTTCGTCGTCCCGGTCGTCGTGGTCGAGCAGTCACCCGGGAAGATCCGGTTGTTGTCGAGCGTCACGGCGCCGTTGCGGGCCAGCGCACGACCCTGGATGTTCGTTCCGGTGGTCACGCTGATCGAGGTCAGGGCCATGATGGTGCCCACGAAGGTGGAATTCGTACCGAGGGTGGCCGAGCTTCCGATCTGCCAGTACACGTTGCACGCCGAGGCGCCGTTGGTGAGCAGCACCCTGCTGGAGGAAGCCGTCGTCAGGGCTTCGGGGATCTGGAACACCCAGACCGCGTTCGGGTTTCCGCCGGCGTCCAGGACCAGGTCGCCGGTGAGCCCGACGCCGGACACCGCGGTGTAGACGCCGGGAAGCAGGGTGTCGCCGTTACCGATTCCCGCCGCGAGAGCGAAATCCGTGGCCTGGCTGGCGGCATTGTTGTACGCCGTGACCAGATCACTCTTCGCGTTGTTCGCCACCTGATCCGCCGCGTGCACGGTGCCGAGCACCTGGCCCGGAGGGAATCCGGAGATGGCGGTACCCGGGCTCACCCCGAGATCCTGGCTGAGCACGGTGGGGCCGGTGTTGGTGACTTCCGAACCGGCCAGAACCGAGAAACTCGCGGCCGTGCCCAGGGGGACGGGGGTGGCGATGGCCAGTGCCGGGGACGGCGTGACGGCGACCATCACAGCGGCAACCGTTCCGGCGAGGCCGGTGGCAAGCCATCCGGACAAGGAGCGGCACTTGGAGCGGCACTTGTCCGCTGAGATCATTTTCAGCTTCATCGAGAGGTGGTTCCTGTCGGAGAGAGCCGCGGCTTACCGGGCGCTATCGATCGCCCGGAGCCTTACGATTGGGTGGGATATTACACAGCAATGCCTCTGCGGCCGCCTTTATCAGGAAGGCGTCGGGAATATTCGGAAGGCAATAACTCAGGACGCGCAAGCATTCTTGAATACATACGAACGATGATCTGAACCCGCGCGGCTCGCGACCGTCCCCCCGCCCAAACGCCGGGAGGCCGTTTCGGATCTCTCCGGAACGGCCTCCCGACCAACGACTGCCACAAGCCGGGGCGACAGGATGTGCATCCCGCGACCTCTTGCCCCCAGGAATTCGGGTTACCGGATCATCCGGATGGACGGGCCGGCGTCGCGGCTCGGCCTTGCCCGGTTCGACCACGCGCACGGCCTTGCGGCCGCCCGGCGGGCCGCCGCCATACGGGGACCGGTTCCTCTCGGTCACGTACTCGGGCCCGTGCCCGCGTCGGCTTCTTCGGTTCGCGGATGGTCGCGACAGCACCGCGGCCACGTGACCGCGGTGTCGTCGGCGGCGTTCCCGCCTCCGAGTCCGGCTCCGCCCGCAGCCACTCCCGTACGAGGACGGCCGCCTCCCGGCGGGAATACGGGGCGTCGTCGTACATGGCGGGGCCTCGGCGTCTCGACGCCTCTGGCCGCTTCGCCGTGGCTCAGTCGACGGTGACGGTACAGGTGATGCGCTCGGCGCCTGGGAGGGGGGTGATCGCCCTGACCGCGCGGGCGCGCGCCAGGGCGTCAGTGCGTGTGGTCGCCCGGCGCCCTGGCGGCCGGGGCGGTGCCGCCCGCATGGACGGTGAAGGCGGCCGTACGCACCGTGCCGTCGTGCTGGAAGTCGAGGAAGAGCCGGTACGCGCCGGGGCTCGGAGCCGTGGCCGTGAAGGAGACCTCGGGCCCCGGGCCGCCCTTGTTGGGGTGGACGTGCAGGTAGGCGAGGTCACCCTCGCGCAGGGCGACGAGATGCCCGTACGCCCCCAGGTACGGCTCCAGGTCGGTGACCGGCTTCCCGCCCTTGCCGACCGTCAGCTTCAGCTCGCTCGGCCTGCCAGGCACCGGTGTCCCGTCGAGCGTGACCCGGTACCCGTCCACCTCCGCGGTCTTCGCGGCGGCGGGCAGCGGCCGGGGCGTGTACGTCCCCGCCACCGAGAGGTCGACGCCCAGCGTGAGGCCCTTGGCGCCATTGGCCGCAGGGGTGAAGTCGGCGAACGCCTTGTACCCGCCCCCCACCGGCAGATCGACCTCGGTGGACCAGGTCCCGTCAGCGGCCCGCACGGGGTGCAGGTGGCGGTAGACCGTCAGGTCGCGCGAGGCGACGATGAGGTGCAGCTCCTTGCCGTGTTCGGTCTTGTACGCGGTGACCTTGCGGCCGCTGCCGTCCTGGATCGAGAACCTCACCACGCTCCGCCCGGCCGCGACGCGCGGGGTCTCCAGAGCCAGTGTGTACCCGCCCTCGGAGACCTGGAGGCCACCCGCCGCGGCGCCCTGACCCGCCTCGTCATGACTCGCGTGCCCGCCGTCCCCCGCCTTCGTCGGGGCGGCGTGCTCCGTGTGTACCGCCTTCGGTTCGTCCACGGGCCCGACGGCCGTGCCGAGCCCGTAGGCGGCCCCGAAGGTCGCGGCAAGCGCGGCGGCGAAGGCGGTGATCTTCACTCCGGTGTTCATGGCTGCTCTCCCGTAGGGCAGGTAGGCGCTCACTGCGACTCACTGCACCTCACAATACCCCCAGGGGGTACTGAGTCAAGCCGGGTCGGCGGCTTGCGGGAAATACGCACGGGGGGTATACAGGGACCCAGTCGGATACCCCTGAGGGGTATCCAGGATCCGGCATTCCACAACCAAGGAGGCTCTCATGTCGTCGTCCTCGTCCTGCTGTACTCCTGACGGCAGCTGCTCCACCGGCGCCCCCACGTCCACGACCGCAGTCACCGTCGCGGACACGACCGTCATCGCGTTCCGCGTGTCCGGTATGACGTGCGGTCACTGCGAGAGCGCCGTCACCCGGTCCCTCGGCGCCCTGGAGGCCGTGGTCTCCGTCTCCGTCGATGTGGCGAACGGCCTGGTCACCGTCACCACCATCGGCGAGCCCGACGAGGCCGCGATCGCCTCGGCGGTCGATGACGCCGGGTACGAGCTGACCGGCCGCGCCTGACCCGCCCCCTGTCGCCGCCGGCCCCACCCGGGCCGCCGGGGCCCGTCCGTACGGCCGGGCCCCGGCCTCACCGCGCGCGGGCCGGTGGCCGAGGTGCCGGGCCGCCCGGGGTGCCCGGCCGTACGTATGGTCCACGGCGTCAGGAAGGCGGCGGCCAGGGATGTGACGGCCAGGACGCCGAAAAGGTGTTCGTAACCGCCGAGGGGTGCCACCAGGGCGGCTCCCACGAAGGGGGCCAGAGCCGCGGCGGCGGTCACGGGCGCCGCGAGCAGTCCGGAGAGGCGGCCGTAGTGGGTGGCGCCCCAGCGGTCGGTGATGGCGGTGGCCTGGAGCAGGGTGAGGTTGCCGCGGACCGTTCCGGCCGCGACGGACAGGGCGACGAGCAGGGCGTAGGGGCCGGGTACGGCGGCCAGGGCGGCTGTGGTGAGGCCGCCGAGCGCGATGAGGATCGTCGTGCGGGCCGTGGCGGTGGTACGTCGGGCGAGGGTGGCGTACAGGGCGCGGCCGAGGGTCTGTCCGGCGCCACCGAGGCCGAGGGCCCAGGCGGCCTGGCTGGTGGTGTACCCGCGTTCCAGGAGAAGGGGGACGAGGGCGACGACGACGGCGTACATCGCGAAGCCGGACAGGGTGAAGGCGGCGGCGAGCAGCAGGAACGGCCGGCTGCGCGCGGCGCCTTCAGTGCCTTCGGGGCCTTCGGCCCGGTGCGCAGGGCTGGTTGACGCGTCAGGCCAGGGTGCGCGCAGGGCCAGGGCGTGGGCGGGGATGGTGACGACGGCGAGGATGCCGGCGAGCACGAGGTAGGTGTGGCGCCAGGACAGGTGATCGGCGAGGGCCGCGGTCAGTGGCGCGAAGACGGTGGAGGCGAGCCCGCCCGCGAGGGTGACGATCGTCAGGGCGCGCACGTGATCGGGGGCCCACCAGCGGGTGAGGGCGGCGAACGCGGGCTGGTAGAAGGTGGCGGCCATCGCGAGTCCGGCCAGCGCCCAGCCGGTGACGAAGACCGGGACGTCGGGGGCCGAGGCCACGATGAGCAGGCTGATGACGCCGAGCACCGAACCGACGGTCATGACGGTGCGGGGGCCGCGGCGGTCCAGGATGCGGCCGACGCGGATTCCGGCGAGGGCGGAGACGACGAGAGCGAGGGAGAACGCCGCGGTGGTCGCCCCGGCCGGCCAGCCGGTCGCGGCGGTGATCTGCGGATTGAGGACGGGGAACGCGTAGAAGACGACGCCCCAACCAGTGATCTGCGTGGCACAGAGGGCGGGCAGGGCGGCGCGAGGCCGCGACCGCTCCCCTGTTCCGGTCGCGACCCCGCCCTCGCGGGTGTCCGGGTCGGTCACGAGCCGCAGCAGCCACCCGCCGGGGCCCGATCGGCCGCCGCCCCGATCGCGGCGGGGGCGCCGAGCTGGACGAGCTGCGGGGTGGGCGCGCAGCAGCCGTCCGCCTTCTGGGCGTCGGGAGCGTCGAACAGGCCGGCGCCGCCGCAGACCCCGGTCTCGGGAAGGGTGAGCTCGACGCGGTCGGCGGACTCGAGGTCACCGGCGATCGCGGCGGCAACGGAGCGGACTTGCTCGTAGCCGGTCATCGCCAGGAAGGTCGGGGCGCGGCCGTAGGACTTCATCCCGACCAGGTACACGCCGGTTTCGGGGTGGGAGAGCTCGCGGTGGCCGTGGGGGTAGACGGTGCCGCAGGAGTGCTGGTTGGGGTCGATCAGCGGCGCGAGCGCGATCGGCGCCTGGAGGCGTTCGTCTAGGCCGAGGCGCAGCTCGCCCAGGAAGGACACGTCGGGGCGGAAGCCGGTCAGCACGATCACCTCGTCGACCGGGTCCAGGCGGCGGCCGTCCTCACCGACCAGGATCAGGCGGCCGTCGCCGTCGCGCTCGATCGCCTCGGTGCGGAAGCCGGTGACCGCGTCGGCGTGGCCCTCGTCGACGGCGGCCTTCGCCGCCAGGCCCAGCGCGCCGCGCGCCGGGAGCTGGTCGGCTTCGCCGCCGCCGAAGGTGGAGCCCGAGATGCCCCGGCGCAGGATCCACACCCCCTTCGTGCCCGCGCCGTCGACCGACTTGGCGAGGTCGGCCAGGTACGCGAGGGCGGTGAAGGCCGAGGCGCCGGAGCCGATCACGGCAGTGCGCTTGCCCGCGTGCCGGGCCCGGACAGCCGGGTCCTTCAGGTCCGGGACACGGTAGGTGATCCGGTCCGCGGCGGCCTTCTCACCGAGGGCCGGCAGGCCGCTGCCGCCCGCCGGGGACGGCGTGGCCCAGGTACCGGAGGCATCGACGACCGCGCGGGCGAGGACGCGGTCCTCTCGGCCGTCGGCATCGGCGAGGTGCACGACGAACGGCTGCTGCTCCCGGTCGGCGTCCACGATCCGGTCCCGGCCGGCCCGGGACACGCCGGTGACAGTCGCACCGACGCGGACGCGGTCGCCCAGGACGTCGGCGAGCGGCTGCAGGTAGAGGTCGGCCCAGTCGCCGCCGGAGGGGTAGGCGGCCGGGTCGGGCCTTGCCCAGCCGGTAGGGGCGAGGAGCTTCTCGGCGGCCGGGTCGACGAGTTCGCCCCAGGTGGAGAACAGGCGCACGTGGCTCCACTCCCGGACCGCGGAGGCGGCGGCCGGTCCCGCTTCCAGGACCAGAGGCTCGATACCGCGCTCGACGAGGTGGGAGGCAGCGGCCAGGCCCGTGGGGCCCGCTCCGATGACGACGACGGGGAGCTGCTGGGTGCTCATGATGCTCGGTCTCCTTGTGGGCGAAGGGGGTCAGCGGGGTGCGTGGGCGAGGGCGGTCAGCTGGTGGTGCCGGCGGCGTTCGGCCGCACGGGCGGCGCGGTCGCCGACCTGGGCGCAGCTGTCGCAGAAACTGACGCGGGCCAGGTGGCGGGCGGTGCGGCGGGCCCGGGCCGCGGAAAGCACGGTACGGAGGGCGCTGGTCACGACGACTCCTTGCTTCGATGCCTGTCGATACCCGGAGCTTGCCACCTGTATCGACGAGTGTCAACATAGACACATGTCGAAATCAGAGCCCGCCGAGCGTCCCGTCCTGGAGGACGGCGGCGCGGTGCCGTGCTGCGTCTCCCATCACCTGAGGAAGCTGCGCGAGGCCGGCCTGCCGACTTCGGAGCGGCGCGGCACCTGGGTCTACCACCAGGTCCCTCCGTCCGTGGTGGCGGCCATGTCCGCCCTGCTCGACCCGCGCGCCCGCCCACTGCCCCGAGGCGGGCCTGCCGTCAGCCGCCGCATCCGGGCGGGCAGCAGCGCAGCAGGTACTCCTGAGCGCGTCCAGGCGGCTCGCCATGGTGGCGCCGTCGGCGCGGTAGAACACCTGCTTGCCCTCCTCGCGGGAGAGAACCAGGCCGCCGCGGCGCAGCAGGCTGAGATGCTCGGACACGGTCGAGGGCTTGAGGCCGCATCGCTCGGCGATCTCCCCGACGGTCAGCTCGCGACCGCCCGCGAACTGCCGCATGACCTGCTGACACCCTGCGCGGCGTCGGGCGCGACGCCGCGCACGTCCTGTCCCGGCTCAGCCGCGCACGCTGAGGAAGCCGGGTCGGGCATGACACCGCGCCGTCCGGGTCGCGGGGTCAGGTCTCCAGCTGACGCGCGATCCGGTGGGCGGCGTCGCGGGCGGGGCGGCCGACGCCGATGAGGGTGGCGGAGGCCGGGCCGGTCCAGTCGCCGTAGCCGAGCAGGTGCAGGCGGGGCTCGCCGACCGCCCGGGTGCCGACCGTCGGGACACGGCCGTGCGGGCCGCGCAGGCCGAGCGGGGCGAGGTGGGCCAGGGCGGGCCGGAAGCCGGTACACCAGATGACGGCGTCCGCCTCGGTCCTGCTGCCGTCCGCCCACTGGAGGCCGGTGGTGGTGAGTCGGCTGAACATCGGCCGGGCTCGCAGGAGTCCGGCGTCGCGTGCGGCGCGGACGGGCGGGACGGCGACGACGTCCCCGAGTGAGGCGACCCCGCCCGTGTCGGCGCGGCCGGTGTCGAGGGCGCGGCGGCGGGCGGTGGCGACATCGAACAGAGCGCGGCCGTCGATGTCGTCCGGCAGGAAACGGGGCGGGCGCCGGGTCGCCCACGTGACCTCGACGCGGCCGTCGAGGGCCAGGTCGGCGGCGATCTGCGCGCCGGAGTTCCCGCCGCCGACCACGATCACGTGCTGCCCGGTGAAGTCGGCCGGACAGCGGTAGCCCACCGTGTGGAGCTGTCGCCCGGCGAACACCTCGCGGCCGGGGACAGCGGGAAGGAACGGCCGCGACCAGGTGCCGGTCGCACTGATCACCGCCCGGGCCCGGAAGGCACCGGTGTCCGCCTCGACCAGGAGCCGGTCGCCGTCGCGACGTACGGCGTTCACACGGGTGCCGTGCTGCACGGGCAGGCCGTAGCGCTTCTCGTAGTCGGAGAGATAGTCCACCACGTGCCCGGCGTCCGGGTAGGTCTCACCGGCCTGCACGGGCATGAGCCGACCGGGCAGCGAGGAGTGTTCCGCCGGGGAGAAGAGACGCAGCGAGTCCCACATGTGCTGCCAGGCCCCGCCCGGCGCCGGAGCGGCGTCGAGGATCGTGAAGTCCAGACCCTGGCGGCGCAGGTGATAGCCGGCGGCGATTCCCGCTTGGCCGCCGCCGACCACCACCACGTCCACGTACCGCGTCATGAACCCGGCTGCGCGGCCGTGAACTTCCGCCGCCAGGCCAGCGAGACGTACACCAGCGCCACGAGCACCGGGACCTCGATGAGCGGGCCGACCACGCCCGAGAGGGCCTGGCCGGAGGTGACGCCGAAGGTCGCGATGGCGACCGCGATGGCCAGCTCGAAGTTGTTGCCGGCGGCCGTGAAGGCGAGGGTGGCGGTGCGGTCGTAGGCGAGACCGATCGCCTTGCCGAGCGCGAAGGTGCCGAACCACATCACCGCGAAGTACACGAGCAGCGGCAGGGCGATGCGCGCCACGTCCAGCGGCTGCGAGGTGATGGTCCTGCCCTGCAGGGCGAAGAGGATGACGATCGTGAACAGCAGCCCGTACAGCGCCCACGGCCCGATCTTCGGCAGGAACTTCCGCTCGTAGCTCTCGCGGCCCATCTTCCGCTCGCCGATCCGGCGGGTCAGGAAGCCGGCCAGCAGCGGGACGCCCAGGAAGACGACCACGTTCGCCGCGATCTTCCACATGGAGATGTCCAGGTGCTCGCCGTCGCCGAGGCCCAGCCAGCCGGGCAGCAGGTCGAGGTAGAACCAGCCGAGCAGGCCGAACGCCATGACCTGGAAGACCGAGTTCAGCGCGACGAGGACGGCGGCGGCCTCGCGGTCGCCGCAGGCCAGGTCGTTCCAGATGATCACCATGGCGATGCAGCGGGCCAGACCGACGATGATCAGGCCGGTGCGGTACTCGGGCAGGTCCGGCAGGAAGATCCACGCCAGGGCGAACATCACCGCGGGGCCGAGGACCCAGTTGATGACCAGGGAGGAGATCATCAGTTTCCGGTCCCCGGTGACGGCGTCGAGCTTGTCGTAGCGGACCTTGGCGAGGACCGGGTACATCATGATCAGCAGACCGAGGGCGATCGGCAGCGAGATGCCTCCGATCTCCACCTTCGCCAGCGCGTCGTTCAGTCCGGGGATCACCCGCCCG
This sequence comes from Streptomyces thermolilacinus SPC6, assembly GCF_000478605.2. Lineage (GTDB taxonomy): Bacteria > Actinomycetota > Actinomycetes > Streptomycetales > Streptomycetaceae > Streptomyces > Streptomyces thermolilacinus. Next base: position 549,432 of record NZ_ASHX02000001.1, read on the forward strand.
AGCCCGAGGCCGACGGCCATGGCGATGAGGATCCACACGGCGAGGTAGCGGTCGAGCGTGGAGAGCTTGGCGACGACGGATGCTACCTGGGTCGTCGCGGGCGCTTCGGTGCGGGTCACGGGCAGGCCCTTTTGTTGTCGGCGGCGGCACGGGCTCGTTCGGCGAGGTCGGCGAACTGCCCGGCGAGCTGGGCGATGACGTCGGGGCGCAGCTTGTAGTAGGTGAAGCGTCCGCACGGCTCGGTCTCGACGACCCCGGCCTCGCGCAGGACTCTCAGGTGGTTGGAGAGGTTGGTCTGCTTGGCACCGGTCTCCTCGACGAGGTGGGTGGTGCACAGCGTCTCGCGGGCGAGCAGGGTCACGATCCGGAGCCTGAGCGGGTCGGCCAGCACCCGGATCAGGTCAGTGTCGACTGACGTCATCATGGGCTGATACTGTCACATCACCCGGTGCTGATACCAGCCGGGGATGACCCATGGCCCGTCGAAAGGGTCCTTCCATGTCCGCCGCTCCTGCCCCCGCCCTTCCCGCTGAGCGCCCGGCCGCCGGTGCGGCCCGGCTGCCCGCCCAGCACATCGGCCGCTTCGCGCCCGAGACCGCGCAGGGCCTGCCCACCGACTCCGGCCGGAGCCTGCCCGGCACCGCCGCGGTGACCACGCGCCTGGTCGTGGATCGAGCCGCACATCGCGCAGGCCTCACCGAGGCGGGCAGCGACACGGCCGACGCGTTCCCCCGGCCGCTGACCGACGAGGGCGTACAGGGCGGACATGATCCTCACATGGGCTGCGGTGACACCTGCCTCGCCGTGCCCGGCCGCCGCTCCCTGGACTGGCCCGTAGCCGACCCCGACGGCACCCCGATCGCGGTCGTCCGCCGGATCCGCGACGCCATCGACCGCCGCATCACCGACCCGCTCGCCGGTGCGCCGAGCACCTGATCCCCCGCACCCTCTGCCACTCACCTCGTGAAGGAAGAACGCATGTCCTCCGCTCCGCTCGCCTCCGTGCTGTTCGTCTGCGTGCACAACGCCGGCCGTTCGCAGATGGCCGCCGGTTTCCTCTCCCACCTCGCGGGCGACCGCGTCGAGGTCCGCTCCGCCGGTTCCGTCCCCGGCGACCGGGTGAACCCCGCCGCTGTCGAGGCGATGAAGGAAGTCGGCATCGACATCTCCGCCGCCAAGCCGAAGATCCTCACCACCGAGGCCGTCCAGGCGTCGGACTACGTCATCACGATGGGCTGCGGCGACGCCTGCCCGGTCTTCCCCGGCAAGAAGTACCTCGACTGGGCCCTCGAAGACCCCGCAGGCAAGGGCGTCGAGTCCGTACGCCCCATCCGCGACGAGATCAAGACCCGCATCGAGGCCCTGATCGCGGAGATCGACGCCAAGCAGGAGGCGTGAACCCCGTGACGGAGCCGCGCGACGTGCGCGAGGTCGTCATCATCGGCTCCGGCCCCGCCGGATACACCGCCGCCCTCTACACCGCCCGCGCCCAGCTCGAGCCCCTGCTGTTCGGCAGCTCCGTCTTCGTCGGCGGGTCACTCACGACGACGACCGAGGTGGAGAACTTCCCCGGCTTCCCCGACGGTGTCGACGGACCCGCCCTGATGGAGAACATGCGGGCGCAGGCCGAGAGGTTCGGCGCCGAAATGATCGACGACGACATCGTCTCCGTCGACCTGACCGGCGATGTCAAGGTCCTCACCGACTCGGCCGGCACCGTCCACCGCGCCCGGACGGTGATCGTCGCGACCGGCTCCGGCTACCGCAAGCTCGGCCTCCCGAAGGAAGAGGAGCTCTCGGGGCGGGGCGTGTCCTGGTGCGCGACCTGCGACGGATTCTTCTTCCGCGATCGCGACATCGTCGTGGTCGGCGGCGGCGACACCGCCATGGAGGAAGCCACCTTCCTCACCCGATTCGCGAGGTCGGTCACCGTCGTCCACCGCCGCTCCACCCTGCGCGCGTCGAAGGTCATGCAGGACCGGGCCTTCGCCGACGACAAGATCTCCTTCGTCCTCGACAGCGAGATCGCCGAGATCAAGGAGACCGACGGCGTGCTGGGCGGCGTCGTCCTGCGGGACGTCCTCACCGGTGCCACCCGCGACCTGGACGTCACCGGTCTGTTCATCGCCATCGGCCAGGATCCGCGCACCGAGCTCTTCACCGGCCGGCTCCACCTCGACGCCGAGGGCTACGTCACGGTGGCCTCCCCTTCGACGCGTACGAATCTTCCCGGCGTGTTCGCCGCCGGTGACGTCGTCGACCACACCTACCGCCAGGCCATCACCGCCGCGGGCACCGGTGCGGCCGCCGCCCTCGACGCCGAGCGGTACCTGGCGGCCCGCCCCGCGGCCCCGGCCGAGCCGGAACCCGTCGCGGCCCCGGTCTGACCGGCCTCAGAGGCGCGGGCCGACTCGGAACGTCCACCGGGGCGGCCCGCGCTGTGCCGATTCCGCGGCACCGGCAGCGCTTCGAGCAGTCCCGAAAGCCCCTTGAGGGGATGCCCGTTCCGCCCGGCGCCACGTGGCGCCAGCCGCCGCGTGTGCCGGACCGGCGGCAGAAGCCCATGGACCACGCGCTGGTGGTCGGCACCCGCGGCGCCACGGTCTCCGCCACACCGGGCCGACCTGGTGAGCGGACGCCGGCGTCCCCCTTGGGTCCCTGCCGGACCCGGCCGTCATCGCGCGCTGACCGGTCGGGCACGTTGATCCCCGGCTCGTCCTACTGGTCCGACTGGTCCGACTGGTCCGACTGGTCCCCCAAAACGGTCGAGGGGCCGTTTCGGATCTCTCCGAAACGGCCCCTCGATCTGCGACTTCGCAAAGTCGGGACGACAGGATTTGAACCTGCGACCCCTTGACCCCCAGTCAAGTGCGCTACCAAGCTGCGCCACGTCCCGTTGCCCGTCTGACCTGGAGTTTCCCCCGGCCCGGCGTGCATGAGAACAATACCGCACTCCGGGTGGTGATCACTAACCGCTTTGGCGAGGGGCGCGTGTCAGGGCGCGAGGGGCGCGCACAGGGGGCGTGCGAGATGTTCTGCGCGCCCCCTGGCGCCTCCGGGCGCTGGACTGGTCTTCGGCCATTGGTTAACGCTGCGGAAGTACTCGGTGACGGCTGGTGCGCTCGGGTGCCATGGCGGGCTCGGGGGCTGGTGGGGCCGGGGGCCGGAGGGGCGGGACCTCTCGCAGGGGCGTCGTCGCCCCTTCCTTGCCGCTGGCATGTGGCACACGAACGCACGGCGGGAATGCCTTCGGGGGGCTGGCCAGACGGCACGACACCATGCACAGTCCTCAACGAACGTCAACAAATCGCGTTTCAGACATTGTTCACGACCTTGTTGAACCGCTCCCGGGAGATCAACACCATGGGGTGTCTGCCTGCTCGGGACGGGACCACTACCGATGCACCACCTGCTCGAACAACCGCGCGGGCAGGCGTTTCGCAGAGGAGCGCTCGCATGGACGGCTACTTCGCCGGTCGGCCGCACCACCAACTGAGACAACAGGTGAGGGAGTTCGCCGAGGCCGAGGTCAGACCAAGGATTTCCGCCATGGAGGCGACCCGGTCCGTGCACCACGAGCTGTCCCGGCTCATAGCCCGCCAGGGCTGGCTGGGCGCGACGATCGGCACGGAGCTCGGCGGCATGGGCGTCGGCCACCTCGGCAAGACCATCATCATCGAGGAGCTGTCCCGGGTGAGCGCGGCGATGGGCGCCATGGTGCAGGCGTCCCAGCTGGGTGTCGCGAAGATCGTTCACTTCGGGAGCGACGAGCAGAAGAAGACGTGGCTGCCGCTCATAGCCGCCGGCGAGTGCCTGCCGACCATCGCCGTGACCGAGCCGGAGTCCGGCGGCCATGTCCTCGGCATGGCCGCCACCGCCGTGCGCGACGGCGACGACTACGTCCTCAACGGCCGCAAGGTGTTCGTCGGCAACAGCCATGTCGGCGATCTGCACGGCGTCGTCGTGCGCACCGGCCCAGGCTCGAAGGGACTCACCGCCTTCCTGGTGGAGGCCGACCGGCCGGGCCTGCGGGTCTGCGCCGAGAAGCCGACGATGGGACTGCACGGCTTCAGCTTCGGCGAGCTGCTCTTCGAGGGCTGTCGGGTCCCCGCCGCCAACCGGCTCGGCGAGGAGGGCGACGGGCTGGCCGTCGCGTACTCCTCCAGCGTGCTCTACGGGCGGGCCAACCTGACCGCCGTCTCCCTCGGCCTGCACCAGGCGATCCTGGAGGAGACCGCCCGCTTCTGCGAGGAGCGGCACCGGTACGGCGAGCCCCTGCACGCCCTGCCCTCGGTGAAGCTCAAGCTGGGCCAGCTCCAGTCGCGGCTGATGACGGCGCGTCTCACCGCGTATCACGCCGTGCACCTGCTGGACCAAGGGCTGCCCTGTGACGCCGAGTTGATGAACGCGAAGCTCGTCAACGTCGAATGGGCGATGGACTCGGCGCGCAACGCGATGGAGATTCACGCGGCCGCCGGGCTGTTCACGGACCGGCCGATCGAGCGGTATCTGCGGGACGCCCACCACATGTTCGCCCCGGCCGGGACCTCGGACGTCCAGCTGCTGCGGCTCGCGGAGGTGGCGCTCGGCACGGCGAAGGGGCAGTGGTCCGAGCGGCTCACCGATGCCGTGCGGAGGGAACCCGTCCCGTGAGACGCGGCGTCCCCGAGGGGGCGTACGAACACCCTCGGGGACGGCGGGACGGAATGGACGCGACGCGGCCCGGGCGTCAGATGCGGCCGTCCTCCCGGCGGTGGATCTGCTCCACCAGCTCCGCCGCGAGCGACTTGATCGTCTCCAGCCCCGCCCGGCCCCACGGCCGCGGCTCGGTGTCCACGACGCAGATCGTGCCGAGGGTCGTGCCCGTGCGGTCGATGAGCGGCGCGCCCAGGTACGAGCGGATGCCGATCTCGTCCACGACCGGGTTCCCGGCGAACCGCGGGTAGTCGCACACGTCCTCCAGGACCAGGGCCTTGCGGCGCACCACCACGTGCGGGCAGTAGCCGTGGTCGCGGGCCATGTAGCGGCTGACGGTGCCGTGGGCGGCGAGGTCCGCGCCGGAGTGGGTGCCCGAGTGCGTGCCCGTCGGGGTGTGCAGGCCCGCGAAGAACTGCCGGTTCTCGTCGATGAAGTTGACCATCGAGTACGGCGCGCCGGTCACCTCGGCGAGCCGGTCGGCGAACGCGTCGAACGCGGGGTCGGGGCGCTCCCCCAGGCCCAGCTCGCGCAGCCGCCGCACTCGGGCGGGCGCCTCCTGGTCGACGGGCGTGAGGAGGAGGTGTCCGGTCGGGTCGTAGGTCATGCGGGTGCTCCGTAGCTCGGCGCCGGTGCCGGGGCCGGGTTGGTGGCCAGCAGGTGCTGGACCAGGGTGACGAGGGTCTCGATACCGGAGACGGCGATCCGGGCGTCGCACAGCACGACCGGTACCTCCGGCCGGAGGTCGATGGCGGCGCGTACCTCCTCGGGGTCGTAGCGGTAGGCGCCGTCGAACTCGTTGACGGCGACGACGAAGCGGATGCCGCGGCGCTCGAAGAAGTCCACGGCCGAGAACGAGTCCTGGAGGCGGCGCGTGTCGGCGAGGACGACCGCGCCGAGCGCCCCCTCGGACAGCTCGTCCCACATGAACCAGAAGCGCTCCTGTCCGGGGGTGCCGAACAGGTACAGCACATGGCGCGGGTCGAGGGTGAGGCGGCCGAAGTCCATCGCGACGGTGGTGGTGGTCTTCGACTCGATGCCGTCCAGCCGGTCGGTGGCGGCGCTCACCTGGGTGAGCACCTCCTCCGTGCTGAGCGGGTCGATCTCGCTCACCGCGCCGACGAAGGTGGTCTTGCCGACGCCGAAGCCCCCCGCGACGAGGATCTTCAGGGCGGTCGGGAACACGTCCTCGGTCTCGGCCCCGCGTTCAGAGCCGTCGTCGTAGGCCATCGAGCACTGCCTCCAGCAGGGAACGGTCGGTCGTGTCGTGGTGGCGGCGGGGCGCCCGCGCGGTCAGCGCGCCGCAGTCCACCAGGTCGGAGAGCAGGACCTTGGTGACGACCGCGGGTAACCGCAGGTGCGCGGCGATCTCCGCGACCGATGTCGGCCCGTCGCACAGGCGGAGCGCCGTCGTGTGCTCTGGGCCGAGCGGCGCCGGAGGCGGCGCCCCCGTAGCCATGACGAGCGACAGCAGGTCGAGGGCGGCGGTCGGCCGGGTGCGGCCGCCGCTCACGGTGTACGGGCGGATGAGGCGGCCGGCCGCGTCGTCGAGCCACGGCCTGTCCTGTCGGTACGGCACGGCTCAGCGCCCCGGGGTGCCGGGGGCGGCGGTCGCGTGCCTGGCCGGGGTGACCAGGTACGGCCGTACGCTCTTGACCAGCATCGTCATCTCGTACCCGAGGACGGCGGCGTCCGTCTCGCGGCCCGCGACGACGGCGAGGCAGGTGCCGGAGCCGGCGGTGGAGACGAACAGCAGCGTGTTGTCGAGCTCCACGACGACCTGGCGGACCTCGTCACCGTCGCCGAAGCGGGCCCCGGCGCTGCGGCCGAGCGAATGGAGCCCGGAGGCGAGGGCCGCCATGTGGTCGGCGCTGTCCGGGTCGAGGCCGTGCACCGATTTCACCAGGCCGTCCGAGGAGAGCAGAACCGCGCTGCGGGTGTACGGGACCCGCTGGACCAGGCCCGCGAGGAGCCAGTCGAGGTCGGGGGCGTGGCCGCCGGGCACATCGCTCACCATGGTGCATCTACTCCTTGTGCGCTTCGTCGTGTCGCTGCGGTTCGGCGGGGCCGAGGGGCGGGGCGGTCCGGGCCCGTACCGGGGTTCCGGCCCGGTCCCGTGACGCGTCCGGCACCGGGAGCGGCGCCGGGGACGGCAGGGCGTGGGGCGTCGCGGCCTGGGGGGCCGCGGGGGGCGGGGACGACGGCGGCATGGACTCCGCCAGGCCGATGCCGCGCTGGAACGCCGCCATCAGCCCCGGGTCGTGCAGGGGGACGTCGTCGTGGCGGCGCCGTACCGGCTCGTCGCGCAACTGCGGCACGAGGTGCTCCTGGGCGCGCCGCTTCGGCAGCCGGGGGCGCCCGTCCTGGCCGGGCACCGGGGCCGGGGCGTCCCCCTCGGCGGGCGGCGACTGTGCCTGGGCGGGCTGCGGGGCGGGCTGCGCCGGGGCCTGGGCGGCCGGTGGTGCGGGGACTTCCGGTGCGTGCCGGGGCAGTTGGGCGGGCAGGTGCGGCGCGGCCGGGGGGTTCGCGGCCGGTTCCGGGTGGCCGCCGGCCGAGTGCGGGGGTACGGGGCCGGGCGACGCGGCGGGCTGGGGCTGGGGCGGCGCGGCGTCGGGCCGGACGGGCTCGGGCCCCGCGTGGTCCTGGCGGGCGGCCGGTTCCGGCAGCGGCGCGCGGTCCCCGTGGCCGGGGCGGTGCCGCGCCGGTTCGGTGGCGTACCGGCCCTGGCCGCCCTGCGCCGGGTCCTGGTGCGCCGCGCTTGCGCCTTCGGGCCCGTGCGGCGAGTGGGGCTGCCGGTCGGGGCGTTCACCGCCGCGTACGGGGAGGGGCGCGGGCTGCGGCCCGGCCGCACGCGCCGGGGCCGCGTGGCGTGGCTGGCGCGGCAGGCGGTCGCCCCCGTCCGCCGCGACCGGTGCCCGTACGGGGTCGTGGGCGTCGTGGGCCTGGTGGGCGTCGTACGGGGCGGGGATCGCCGCCCGCGCGGCACCGGAGGGCATGGCACCGGCCGGCAGGGCGTCGGCCGCCACGGACGTGCCGGGCGCGGTTCGCGCCGCGTCGCCGGACGTGCCGGTTTGCGGGCGGCCGGCCTGGTGCGGGTTGGCCGGGTCGGCGCCCAGGAGCTCCTGCGGGACGACCAGGACGGCCTGCACCCCGCCGTAGATGTTGGACTGGAGCCGTACGGCGATGCCGTGCCTGCGGGCCAGGGCCGAGACGACGTACAGGCCGATCCGGCCGTCCTGGAGCAGGTGCGCCACGTTGACCTGGTCCGGGTCGCAGAGCAGGGCGTTCATCTTCTCCTGCTCGGCGACGGGCATGCCCAGGCCGCGGTCCTCCACCTCGACGGCGAGCCCGGCCGTGACGTACTGGGCGCGCAGCAAAACCGTCGTGTGCGGGGCGGAGTACAGCGTGGCGTTCTCGACGAGTTCGGCGAGGAGGTGGATGACGTCGGCGACGGCGTGGCCGCGCAGGGTGCCGTCGATCGGCGGGACCAGTTTGACGCGCGGGTACTGCTCGACCTCGGCGATGGAGGAGCGCAGCACCTCGGTCATGCTGACCGGGTTGGACCACTGGCGGCGGGCGATGGCGCCGCCGAGCACGGCGAGGTTCTCGGCGTGGCGGCGGATGCGGGTCGCCAGGTGATCGACGTGGAAGAGGCCCTTGAGCAGCTCGGGGTCCTCGACGGCGTTCTCCAGCTCGTCCAGCAGCTGGATCTCGCGGTGGACGAGGGACTGGAGGCGGCGGGCGAGGTTGACGAAGACCTCGACCTTCTGTTCGTTGCGGAGGCTGCTGGAGAGCTGGGACGCCTGGACGACGGCCGCGACGGCGGCGTCCTGGGCGCGGCCGAGCTCATGGGCGAGCAGGTCGAGGTCGTCGCCCGTGGGCCCGGGTGGCGGGATCTGCCGGGCCGGTGGCCGCTCGCCCCTGCGCAACTGCTCGACGACGCCGCGCAGTTCGTTCTGTGCGTGCGCGGTGGTGCGGCGCAGGTCGTTGCAGCGGTCCAGTACGGAGCGGGCGGCGCGGTCGGCGTCGAGCCAGGCGGCGGTCACGGCGGCCACCGCGAGGGCGGCGGCGCAGCCGAGGACCGTCCAGAGCGCGGCGGTCGGCCGGGCTCCGGTGGAGTACAGGGTGAACACGACCGCTCCGGCGCCGCCGAGCGCGGCCACGGCGGCCGGCGGCACGGCGGCGCGCAGGAGTCGGGGTCGTATGCGGGCGTCCGGCGGGGGCGTCGCGGGCTTCGGCCTGCCGTGCTGCGCCAGGGGGCGGGCGCCTGACCGGCCGTGCCGCCCGCCGCCCTCTCGGCGGTCGGGCCGCGCGGCGGGTGCGCGAAGTGGAGACATCAGTGTCCTTGGTACGTGGGTCCCAGGGAATCGGCGTGTTTCGGCGCCAAACGGGCGTGGGGCATCGGATGGCGGAGGTCGGGCCGCTCGTCCGATGAGCCCACCGTTGATCACCGGCCACACACGGTAGTCGCCCACGGTTCATGTGCGGTGGGCTGTCGTCAAACTTGCCCGTAGAGCGTCCCGCTCTGGTATGAGGGGTCGCACGGCCGCCCGATATCACCGACGGTCCGGGGACCGGCCAGGCGGTGGGCAACGGGCGGCGGGGCGCCATGCGGAACCCCGCGGCGGTCGGCGGCCGAAGGGGTGAGCGCGGCGGTGAGGTGCGCCGTCCGGCCGCGTCGGAGCCGGTCAGGCTCGGTACGGGAAGCCGCCGACATGCCGTCGGGGCGGCCCGTGCTTACGGTGAGCGGGAGTACGCCGCCGCGGAGAGGAGCCGTGCCATGCCGGTCGTCGAGAGCCCGCTGCGCGGACGGACCGCGGTCGTCACGGGAGCGGCACGCGGACTCGGAGCCGCGATGGCGCGGGAGCTGTCCGTCCGGGGAGCGCGGGTGGCGCTGCTCGGGCGCGAGGAACGGACACTGGCGCGGGTCAGGGACTTGCTCCCGGGCGAGTGCGCGTGCTGGGAGGTCGATGTCACGGACGACGCCGGCCTGGCGCGGTCCGCCGAGGAGATCCGGGCGCGGTTCGGTCCTCCCTCCGTGGTGGTCGCCAACGCGGGCGTGGCCGAGGGCGGCCCGTTCGCCGAGTCCGACCCCGCGGTGTGGCGCAGGGTGATCGAGGTGAACCTCGTGGGCAGTGCGGCGACCGCCCGTACGTTCATCGGCGACCTGTTCGAGACGTCCGGCTTCTTCCTCCAGGTGGCGTCGCTCGCCTCCATCGGCGCGGCGCCGATGATGAGCGCGTACTGCGCCTCGAAGGCAGGCGTCGAGTCGTTCGCTCAGGCGCTGCGGGCCGAGGTCGCCCACCGGCGGGTGGGAGTCGGTATCGCCTACATCAACTGGACGGACACCGACATGATCCGCGACGCGGACCAGTACACGGTGCTGCGCGAACTCCGCGGCCACATGCCACCGCCGGCACGCCGGGTGTACCCCGTCGGGTACGTGGCCGACCGGCTGGTCACCGCGATCGAGCGGCGCCGCCCGTCGGTCTACGTACCCCGCTGGCTGCGGTCGGCGCAGCTGGTGCGCGCCGCGATGCCCGCGGTGGTGACGATGGTGTCCCGGCGGGAGCTGCCGCGTATCGAGGCCGCCCGGCCGTTCGAGGCGACCGGACTGCTCGGCGCCGGTGGCCAAGCCGATCAGACCGTCTTTCCGGGCGGTGGCTGACCGCGTGCCGCACCCGGAACGCGCTGGTCGGAGGTGGTGGGCGGCCTCCCGTGACGGGCGCGCGGTCATGTGGGTGATGTGCGTCCGTTCCGCGCGACACGGCCGGAGTGATCGTGTGGAGGGCCCCGCCCGGTGCCACGGGGCGGGGCAACCCGGTCGTGAGGGGCAGGCGTTTCGACCCTCGGGGCACCTACGGGTACGGCGGTGGGTGCCCGAGCTTCGCGGCGTGGCGACGGCTTCGTGCGCGAACCGTGGCGCCTTCCGGCGGGCCGGCGGGCCCGCGTCGGCCACCCCGGGCCGCTGGTCGCGCTCTCCGACGGGCTGGCGCGCTTCCGGCGCGCACGCGGCCGCGACTGACCCCTCGGGCGGCCTCGCGGCCCTCCGCGCACCGGAGGCGACACACCGCCAGGACAGTGCCTCACTGGTCCGATGGCGTGACAGTCATCCGGAGCGCCCGCGGACGGGGCAGGAATCACCGCATCCGTCCGAGCGCAGCCGTCCGAAGCGCTGATGTGCAGGTGACCGGCAGGGAGAAGGGGTTGTGCATGCTGGGACCGTGGCCCACCGCGGCCGAACCGGTCAGGCCGGCCGGCCGTCCGCTCACAGCCCGCGACGTGGCACGGGCCGTGGAGACGGAGCTCCGGCGCGTCCTCGACGAGAATCTGCGCCGGACCCGGGACACGGACCGGGTGTTCGCGCGTGAGGTCGCCGAACGTGTGGGGGCGCTGGTCCTGCGCGGCGGGAAGCGGCTGCGCACGGCGTTCGCGTGGTGCGGGTGGCGGGCCGCCGGCGGATCAGGGTGTGCGGCACCGGTCCTGAGGACGGGTGCCGCGCTCGAACTCGTCCAGGCGTGCGCCCTCGTCCACGACGACGTGATGGATGGATCACCGCTGCGGCGCGGCGGACCGGCCGTGCACGTGGAGTTCGCCCGTCTGCACAAGGCCGCGCGCATGGTCGGCCCGGCCGAGGCGTTCGCGACCTCCGCGGCCGTGCTCGCCGGAGACCTGGCACTGGCCTGGGCGGACGACCTGCTGACCGAGACGGCTCTCCGCTCGCCGCACGGCCCCCGGCTGTACCGCGAGTGGCAGGCGATGCGCGGGGAGATGGTCGCCGGTCAGTACCGGGACATCCGCGCGCAGGCGACCGGCGCGTCCGGTGTCGCGGACGCGGTGGTGGTCGCCACGCTGAAGAGCGCCCTGTACACCGTCGAGCGGCCCCTGGCGCTGGGCGCGTCCCTGGCCGGGGCGGACGCCCCCGTCCTGGACGCGCTGCGTTCCGCCGGGCGGAGTGCCGGTCTGGCCTTCCAGCTCCGCGACGATCTCCTCGGCACCTTCGGAGACCCGGCGCTGACGGGCAAACCGGCCGACGAGGACCTGCGTACGCGAAAGCCCACCTACCTGTTCGCCGTCGGGCGCGGGCTCGCCGAGGCCTGTGGTGACCGGGAGGCGGCGAACCTGCTCGCCCCACGTGGGCCGTCCGTGTCCGACGACGACGTGCAGCGGACACGTGCGGCGCTGGAGCGCACCGGGGCGCGGGCGGTCGTCGAGTCGAAGATCGCGGAGCTGGCCGCGGCGAGCCTGCGGCACTTCGACCGGACCGGCGCGGAACCGTCCGTCCGACGGGAGTTCTCGGCACTCGTCGAACGGGCTTGCGGGGCCGGGGCCGGGTGTGCCGGGGAGGCGGCGTGAGGACGGTACCGGGGCCGACGGATCACGTGGTCGTGGTGGGCGCCGGGCTCTCCGGGCTCGCGTGCGCGCTGCATCTGCTGGGTGCCGGCCGCCGGGTGACCGTGGTCGAACGCGACAGCGGGCCGGGGGGCCGGGCGGGCCGCGTCAGCGTGGCCGGCTACGAGATCGACACCGGGCCCACCGTCCTGACCATGCCGCACCTGGCCGACGAGGCGTTCGCCGCGGTGGGCGACAGCCTCGCCCGGCACGTCACGCTGACGGCCCTCCACCCCGCCTACCGGGCGTGGTTCGCGGACGGCAGCTCACTGGACGTGCACACCGAAGGCGACGCGATGGAGGCCGAGGTCAGGCGGTTCGCCGGGCCGGCCGAGGCGGCCGGCTACCGGGAGCTGCGGCAGTGGCTGGAGCGGCTGTACCGGGCCCAGATGCGCCGGTTCATCGACACGAACTTCGACTCGCCCTTCCAGCTGCTGCACCCGGACCTGGCCCGTCTGGCGGCACTGGGCGGTTTCGGCCGACTGGACCGGCGCATCGGCCGCTTCCTCACCGACCCGCGCCTGCGCAGGGTCTTCTCCTTCCAGGCCCTGTACGCGGGGGTCGCCCCCGCGAGGGCCCTGGCGGCGTACGCGGTGATCGCCTACATGGACACCGTGGCCGGCGTCTGGTTTCCCCGTGGCGGTATGCACGCGCTGCCCCGCGGGATGGCGGAAGCGGCGGCGGGGGCGGGCGCCGACTTCCGCTGGTCGGCCGAGGCGACCGCGCTGGAGCGCTCGGGAGGCCGGGTCCGTGCCGTACGGCTGGCGTCGGGCGAGCGGATCGCGTGTGACGCCGTGGTGCTGACCTGCGAGCTGCCCGCGGCGCACCGCCTCCTGGGGCGTGCCCCGAACCGTCCGGTGCGGCTTCGGCACTCGCCGTCCGCCGTCATCCTGCACGCCGGTACCGACCGCACCTGGCCCGGCCTCGCCCACCACACCCTCTCCTTCGGCGCGGCCTGGGAGCGGACCTTCGACGAACTGACCCGCGCGGGGCGCCTGATGAGTGACCCGTCCCTCCTGATCACCCGGCCGACCACGCACGATCCCGGTCTGGCCCCGCCCGGCAGGCACCTGCACTACGTCCTCGCCCCCTGCCCGAACACGGATGTGGGCCCCTCCGGCCCGCAGTGGCGTGATCTGGGCCCGCGCTACCGCGACGGCCTCGTCGCCGAGCTGGAGCGGCGGGGGCTCGACGGATTCGGGGACAGCGTCGAGGAGGAGCTGCTGGTGACGCCGCTCGACTGGGAGGGGCAGGGGCACGCGGCCGGCGGCCCCTTCTCGGTGGCGCACACATTCGCCCAGACCGGCCCGTTCCGCCCGCGCAATCTGGTGCGCGGGGTGGAGAACGTCGTGCTGGCGGGCTGCGGCACCACGCCCGGCGTCGGGGTGCCGACGGTGCTCATCAGCGGCAAGCTCGCCGCCGCCCGCGTCACCGGCGCGGCACCCCGCCGCGCGCGGCCCCGTCCCGTGCGGCGCGGGGCCGCCGGGCCCGTCGTACCGGTCGTGGAAGGCGTCCATGAGCCGTCGTGAACTGGACGCCGCGGGCATCACCGACCCGGCCCTGCGCGCCGCCTACTCCGAGTGCCGACTGCTCAACGCCCGCCACGGCAAGAGCTACTTCCTGGCCACCCGGCTGATGCCGGTGGAACGCCGGTCCGCCGTGCACGCGCTGTACGGTTTCGCCCGCTGGGCGGACGACATCGTGGACGACCTGGACCGGCGCCTGACACCCGGCGAGCGCGACCGGCTGCTGCGGCGCCTGGAGAGCGACCTCGCCCGGGGGCTGCGCACCGGCGAGAGCGACGAGCCGGTGGTCCGGGCCGTCGCCGACACCGCCGAGCGGTACGCCGTCGAGCACAAACTGTTCGCGGACTTCCTGGCATCGATGCGCAGCGACCTGCACGTCACGGACTACCCGACCTACGCCGACCTGCGGGCCTACATGCACGGCTCGGCCGCGGTGATCGGCCTGCAGATGCTGCCCGTCCTCGGCACCGTCGTCCCGCGGGAGGAGGCGGCCCCGCACGCGGCGGCGCTCGGCGTGGCGTTCCAGCTCACCAACTTCCTGCGGGACGTGGGCGAGGACCTGGACCGGGGGCGCGTCTATCTTCCGGCGGACCTGCTCGCCGCCCACGGCGTGGACCGGCCGCTGCTGGAGTGGAGCCGCCGCACGGGCCGCACCGACCCGCGCATCCGCGCGGCCCTCGTCGCGGCGGAAGCCCTGACCCGAGCGGTGTACCGGACCGCGGAGCCGGGCATCGGCATGCTCGACCCGCGCACCCGCCCGTGCATCCGCGCCGCGTTCACCCTCTACGGCGCCATCCTCGACGCGATCGCGGACCAGGGGTACACGGTGCTGCACCGCCGTGCTGTGGTGTCCCGTCGGCGCCGCGCGGCCACGGCCGCCGCCGGAGTCGTACAGCTCGCACGGGCTCACCGGCGTGCCCGTACCGGACCGAGCGCCACCCGCACGAGCGGCGGAGCCCTCCAGCGGAAAGGACCCGTCAGGTGAGTGACCGAGCGGACCGCACCAGGTGGACCCCGCCCCTGCGGCGGCGCCCCCGGCGGGACTGGGCGACGCAGGCGCCGACGTGGCGGGAGGCGCGCCCCGCTCTGATCGCCGACGCGCTCAAGCGGGCCTCGGCACGTCCTTCCGGCAACTGGTACGTCGTCGGCGCGTCCCGCGAGGTGCGGACCGACGGTGGACCTGTCGGCAGGACGGCGGGCGGTGTCGAGGTCGTGCTGTGGCGGTCGGGGTCCGGCGAGCTGCACGCGGGCCCCGGCGCCTGCCCGCACCTGGGGGCTCCCCTGCGGGACGGCCGGGTGGTGTGCGGGACGCTGGTGTGCCACTGGCACGGACTGGCGCTGGACGGCGGCTCCTTCGCCGGGTGGGACCCGTATCCGGTGCACGATGACGGGGTCCTCGTGTGGGTCCGGCTCGACGCGGTCGGCGGGGAGGAGCCGTCGGAGCGTCCGGTGGTGCCGGCGCGTCCACGAGCCGGCAGCGGGGTGGACGCCGTCTTCACCGCCATCGGGCGGTGCGAGCCCGAGGACGTGATCGCCAACCGGCTCGACCCGTGGCACGGCTCGTGGTTCCACCCGTACTCGTTCGTGGACCTGACGGTGGCCCGGCCACCCCGCGGGGAGGAGGACGACGTCTTCGTCGTGGATGTCTCCTTCCGGGTGACCGGTCGTCTGGTGGTCCCGGTGCGGGCGGAGTTCACCGCCCCGGAGCCCCGCACGGTCGTCATGCGCATCACCGAGGGGGAAGGCAGCACGTCAGTGGTGGAGACGCATGCCACGCCCGTGACCGGCAAGTCGGCGCTGCGGCCCCGGACCGCCGTCGTCGAAGCGGTCGTCGCCGCCTCGGACCGGCGTGGGTTCGCGCTGGCGCGAGCCGCTGCGCCCGTGCTGCGCCCGTTGATGCGTCGAGCGGCCGGCCGGCTGTGGCGCGACGACCTGGCGTACGCGGAGCGGCGCTGGGAGCTGCGCAACACGGGCCGGTTCCCGGGATAGGCGCTCCGGCGGCACGGCGGGACGAAGCCGTACGCGGCGTACGCCCCCGCGGCGTACGGTCCGTCCGGTACGGGCGCTGCCCCTGCCGCACCGCCGTGCCGTCGTCCCACCGGCACGGCGGTGCGCGCGAACCCGGCGTTCAGCGGCGGCCGAACCCGGCGAGCGCCCGCAGGGCGGCTGAGCGGCCTGCTCGCGGCACCGTCCACAGCACCTGTCCGCGGACGCCCCGGTTCGCGAGCAGGGCCCCGGCCGCCAGGAACCCGGTGGTGGCGGCGCGTTCCATCAGGGCCACCGGCAGGTCGCAGCGGATCGCGTCACCGGCCAGCATCACGTTCGGGTGGGGCGTCCGTACAGCGGGCCGCCGCGCGGAGGAGCCGACGGGGAAGGACGGGCAGTCCGCGCGCCACTCGTGCCGGGCGTCCACGATCCGCGCCTCGCGGGTCTCCGGGTAGACGCGGCGCAGTGCGCCGAGGAGCCGGTCCTGCACGTCCTTGGGCTCCTCCCCGGCGGCCACGGCGTAGGCGTGCAGTTCCACCACGGAGCCGCCCGTCCTGGTGGCCCAGCGCGCGGCCTCCCCCTCGTAGCGGTCGAGGACGCTGACGTTGTCGAGGCCGTCGTAGCCGCTGGTGCCGAGGAACCCGGGGCGGTCGACGCGGACGGGCCGGTCGAGCCACAGCCGGGAGACGAGGAACGGCGGGGCGGTCGTCAGGGCGGCGATGTCGTCCCGCCAGGCCGGGGTGCCGAGGGCCGGGGACGCGGCGACCACCGCGCGCAGCGCTCCCGGGTCGAGGGCGAGGACAGCGGCGTCGTGGCCGTCCACGGCGTCGTCGGTCCGCACCCGCACAAGCCCGTCGCCTTCGGGGCGGACCTCGCGCACGGGCGTGCCGGTGCGGATGTCCGCCCCGAGGCGCTGGAGGTAGTCGCCGAGCGGCTCCCACAGGGCCTGCGGGAAGGGCTCGTCCGGCACGTCGAAGAGCAGGCCCTCGGCGGAGCCGAGGAAGTAGACGTGGAACATCAGGATCAGTTCGGCGGCGGACAGTTCGCGGGGGTCGGCGAAGAAGCTGCGCGAGAACACCTCGAAGGCCAGGTGGTGCGCTGCTTCGGGAAAGCGGACCTGTTCCAGGAACGCCGTCGCGCTCATGTCGTCGAAACGGTCATAGACCTCGGGTACGCGGACGTCGAGGAGCGGCAGCGCCGCACGGGCGTCCATGCGGGCGAGGTCGCGCCGGCCGAAGGTCGGGCTGAGGGCGACGAAGCCGAGCGCGCTGAGCGGTGGGGTGCGCGGGACGCGGGCGAAGCTGTCGGTCAGCCCGCCGCTGTGCCGCAGCGGGTAGTCCGGCAGCGGGCGGAGGCGGTCGAGCCCGGGATCGGTCCTCCGCAGCAGTCCGCGCAGGTTGTAGTACTGGCGGAAGAAGGCGTGGAAGCCGCGGCTCATGGTCACCGGGGAGCCGTCGGCCAGGCGGGTCCGCCACCCGGCGAGACGTCCGCCGAGCGTCGCCTCCCGTTCGTAGAGGGTGACGCGGGCGCCGCGTTCGGCGAGCAGGGTGGCCGCGGCCAGCCCGGCGATCCCGCCGCCGGCCACGGCGACGCCGGGTGCGTCGCCGGGCGTGAAGCGATCCCGGCCGGGCGGGGGCATGATGACCTCCGCCTTGCGGTCGCGGCCCCGCCGGGCCGTCCGCCGGGAGGCGCTCACCGGGCGCCCTCCCCGTCCGTGGCGGCATCGCGGCGCGCCGGGACGGGGTGGACGACGCCGGTCTGCGGGCCGGCCGCGGGAACGGCACGTACGCCGGTGAGCCCCACGTCGGCCGGGCGCGCGGTGAAGGCGGGGACGGTGTCGAAGTCGAGGACGCTTCGCCACAGGTGCCGGTAGAGGGCGCGGTCACCAGTGAGTGTGCCCGCGGGGAGGATCACGCCGCGGCAGACGGCCGGCCGCAGGGCGCGGTGGACGGGTCGGCCGCTGAGGCTGTACTCGTGGACGGCGAGACGGCCGCCCGGTCGCGGCAGCGAGCGGACGACGCGGAGGACGCGGTCCGGGTCGGTGACGTCGCGGAAGGGGTAGGCGGCGAACACCGTGTCGTACGGCCCCTCCCCCGCCGTCGCCGCCCGCTCGGCGGTCGAGTGCCGGAAGCCCACGTCGCGGGGCCACCGCTTGACCGGTGCGCGCCGCAGCCTCCCCGCCGAGGCGTCGATGGCGGTGGTCCGGGCGCGCGGCGCGGCCCGCAGGAGGGTCTCGGTGGAGGCGCCGGTACCGCAACCGGGGTCCAGGACATGGAGCCGTGCCCCGTCGCGGGGCAGCCGGAGGCGGCGCGCCGAGCGGAGGAGGCCGGCGCGGTGGCCGGGGTTGGGGGCGGTGAGGCGGTCGCGGGTGTGCGCGGCGTGGTCGAAGGCGCGTGCCAGGTCGTGGTCGCGCAGCAGCGTCATCGGGGCTTCTCTCCGGTGGGTGGGCCT
Source organism: Streptomyces thermolilacinus SPC6 (assembly GCF_000478605.2). Classification (GTDB taxonomy): domain Bacteria; phylum Actinomycetota; class Actinomycetes; order Streptomycetales; family Streptomycetaceae; genus Streptomyces; species Streptomyces thermolilacinus. The sequence goes on from NZ_ASHX02000001.1 coordinate 567,482, forward strand.
GCGGATGCCGGGCGGCGGGGCAGGAAGGGCAGTTCGAGGGCGGTGCGGAGCATGGGGCCGACGGGGGTGCTCAGGCCGATGCCCCACTCCTCCGCGGGGGAGGTGGCGCCGTCGAGGAAGCGCAGCAGCCGCTCCGGCGGTACGCGGCGGAACAGGCTCGTGAAGAAGTCCGGGCCGTCGATCCGCCCGGTGTCCAGGGCCCGCAGCAGGACGGCGTCCATGGCGAGCGCCCGCCTGCCGTGGGGCGGGGGCACGACCGCGCGGCCGGCGCGCAGGGCGGCGGCGATGGCCCGGCTCTGCCGCTGCACGGTGGCGAAGGTGTACCCGGTCGCCGGGCGGGTGGCGCCGCCCGCGGTCCCGATCCGGAACACGCAGGGTCCCGTACGGCGGGGGAAACGCGCGTCGGTCATGGGGATGACGCCCTGTTCCGCCGACTCGACGGTGAACGGGCCGAGCCGCAGGACGTCGTGGCAGTAGCCGGTCAGCGCGGCCTCGTACGCCTCTGTGGTCAGCGCGGTCCGGGAGAACTCGGTGTACTCGACGAGCGCCCGATCCGGTGCCAGGGGCAGGACGTAGCCGAAGGCGAGCCCGTGACGCGGTTGCGGCACCCGGAAGTCCATCAGGTCGGCGACCGAGGGGTCGAACCGGTGCGTACCGGTGCGCACGAACCAGCCGCGGAAGTGTTGCAGCAGCCTGGTCCGGGCGGGAGGCGGGGTGCGTACCGGACGGGAGTCGAAGACATGGCGCGTGCGGAGAGCCAGCGTCCGGCCGTCGGGGTCCGTGCAACGCACCTCCGCTCCGTCGGCCGTGTGGCGCACCGTGTCCGCCGTCGCACGCACGACGTGTACGTTCGGGGAGCGGGCGAGCCGGGAGCGCACCAGCCGTTCGAAGTCCGTGGACCTGAGCATGCGGTACGTCAGCGGCGACGGGTCCACGGTGGTCGCGCGGCCGTCGGTGCCGTGGACGCGCAGCAGCGGCCAGGAGGCGCTGACCGCTTCGTCGAGGTGGCCGGTGCCGCGGTCCCAGTAGCACCAGGTCCGTTCCGGGGGCCGCAGCGGCCCGTCAGGGGGCTCCACGAGCGTGACCGTGGGGGACGCGGACTGCGCCAGGAGGTGCGCGAGGCTGAGTCCGGCCGCACCCGCGCCGATGATCACCACGTCACGGACCGGACCGGGCGCGGGGTGGTCCCGGCTCACCTGGCGCGCCGCTCGACGAGGGGCGTCCCGTCCGGAGCGGTGCGCAGCAGTTCCGCGTCCGCCTCCATCGCGTCGGCGACGGCCGCCACCACGCGGTGCGGGTCCCCTCCCGCCGGCATCGGCGGGGCCGTGCCCGCGACGGGACGGTCGGCGAAACCGGTGTCGAGGTGTCCGGGCCTGATGTCCAGAACGCGGATGCCGGCGCTTCGTGCCTCGCGGCGCACGGCGAGCAGCCAAGCACTCAGCGCGGCCTTGGAGGCGCAGTAGTCGGCCATCCCGGCCTGCGGGCGCTCCGCGACGACGCCGGTGAAGGCGGCGATGAGCGAACCGGGCCCCATGACGGTGAGCGCGGCGCGGAAGAAGGCGGCGGGCGCGAGGGTGTTGACGGCCGACAGGTGCTCGGCGATCTCGTCGCCGACTTCCGCCGCCCGGCCGAAGGCCACCGAGCCGAAGGCGGTCACGGTGGCGTCGAGCCCGCCCAGCGCCGTCGCCGCGTGGTGCACGGCGCGGGCGCACGAGGCCGGGTCGTACGCGTCGAAAACGGCGATCGGGGCACCCGGGTACGCCCTGGCCGCCCGGGCGAGGCGGTCCGGGTCGCGTCCGGCGAGCGCCGGTCGCGCCCCCCGGACGGCCAGTTCGGCGGTGAGGGCACCGCCGAGGACGCCGGTGGCACCGGCCACCAGCACGCGTGCGCCGTCGAGTCTCACTGTCCGCTCCCGGTCTCGGGGGTGGTCGCCTTCACAGGTGGGGCACTTGTCTCCATGATGTGTTCCGGGCGTCGGCCGCCCGCGGACGCGGCTCGCGCGACGCGGCCGACCGTCACCCGGACGCCAGGTCGGCGAGGACCTCCCGGCGGCGCGGGTGCCCGAGGCCGGCGCGCCCCGGACGCTGCCGGTCGCGCGGTGGTCCCCGCAGACGCATCCGCCCGCCGCGACACGGATGGTGCGGCTCAGGGGCCACGGCGGCACCATGGCGGGCAGGGCATCCTCGACGGTGTACGCGGCGACCTGCTGCCAGCCGCTCGTGTCGGTGCCGTACAGCTCGGCCAGGCGCCGCGACACCGCCTGGGCCCCTCCCGGCCGGCCCGTGCCGAGCACGGAGGTGGAGGCCGACGCGGTGCCCGGCGGGGCGCACGTGGGTGCTGTCCCGGTGAGCACACAGGTGTTCAGGACGGGCGGAGCCTCCACCACCAGTGTGGGTTCGGTCATCGGCAAGCGCGCCGCGGCGTGGTGGCAGGTGGCTACGGTCCGCCGTCCGGGACGGCCCGTCCTGGCGGCAGTCGCGCCGCGGCCGCCGCCGGCTCCGTCGCCACCACGACGGCGCGGGCGGGCAGTTCCCGCCGTCCGCCTGGAACACCCCGTCGGCGGTGAGCGCGGCGACCGGCGTCACCGGCCGCAGGAAGCCGTCGGGGAGAAAGTCCGCGAGCTGGGCGGGCACGGCGCCCGCTCCGTCGGCGGACGGAGACTTGTGAGGGGCTCCTGCTGCTTGTCCGCGGGCTGGCCGTGTAGTGGTACCGGCAGCGGTCGGTGAGGCACGCCGAGCGGGAGGACCGAGCAGGCCCCAGGACATCACCGCCGCGCGGGGGCGCGTGCGTGCACGTCCACGGGCTCGGTTTCCCCCTGGTGGCGCGTCTCTTCGGCCGTCTCGGCGGCACCGGTCTCCGTGGTGGCGCCGCGGGTGCTGAGCCGCCCGCCGCTGGACTGCGACGCGCCCGCGTGTCGCCCTCCCCATGGGTGACCGGACGGCCTGCGGCCTCGCCCGGCGTCACCGCGCTCGCGCCGGGTTCAGACCACCGGGCGGGCCTCGTCCGGCGCCCGTTCCGCCTCCTTCGGGGGACGCCCCGGATGGACTGCCGGGCGGGCGACGGTACGCCACCAAGGGGTGTCGGGCACGGTGGCCGTGGTGGGTTCGAACGGCTCGCCGGGGCGGGGCAGGGCGATGCGCGAGCCGGTTTCGGCGGCGGCGGTCACGGTGCCCTCGCCGGGCTCCTCCCAGGGGTGCGGCGCCAGGTTGAACGTGGCCCAGTGGATGGGCAGCATCACGCCCGAGGGGGCGCCGCCCTGGAGGTCGAGGTGGGCGCGCATGCCCTCGGCGGGGGTCATGTGGATGTCGGGCCAGAAGTCCGAGTACGCACCGATCTGGATCATGGTCGTGTCGAACGGGCCGTGCTCCGCGCCGATGTGGCGGAACCCGGGGAAGTACCCGGTGTCGCCGCTGTGGTAGACGCGGTGCTCGGGGCCCGCGACGGCCCAGGACGCCCAGAGCGTGTGCTGCTGGTTGCGCAGCCCGCGGCCGCAGAAGTGGCGGGCCGGGGTGGCGGTGAGCCGTATGTCCCGGACCTCGGCGGTCTCGTTCCAGTCCAGCTCCCGGATGCGGGAGGCGGGCACGCCCCAGTGCTCCAGGTGGGCGCCGACGCCGAGCGGGACGGCGAACAGCGTGTCCGTACCGGCGAGGGCGCGGATGGTGGGCAGGTCGAGGTGGTCGTAGTGGTCGTGGGAGATCACGACGGCATCGACCGGGCCGAGCGCGGTGAGCGGCAGCGGGACCGGGTGCAGCCGCTTGGGGCCCGCGAAGGAGAAGGGGGAGCAGCGGTCGCCCCACACCGGGTCGAACAGGACCCGCGCGCCGTCGATCTCGGCGAGCACGCTGGAGTGGCCCATCCAGGTGACGCGCAGCCCGGAGGCCGGGGGCCGGGCCAGGTCGGCCGCGGTGAGCGGATGGAGCGGTACGGGGCGGGCGGGGGCGCGGCGGACGCGCTGCTCCTTGGCGAAGTACGTCCTCGCGAACTCCGCGGCCGAGCCGGAGGGGCGGTGGCGGGTGGCACCCGGGTTGCGGAAGGCGCCGTCCGCGAAGTTCGGCGAGCGGCGGATGCGGTCCAGTCTCTCGCCGGTGGCGTCCGCGCCGAAGGCGGGGGGGCGCAGGGAGCGGAGCCGGGTTCGCAGGCGCCCTCGGGCGTCGTCGCCGGTCACAGCACCTCCAGTGGGCTCGGGTCCCTCCATTATGAGCGGACGGTACGACAACGCCCCCGCCCCGCCTTCGGTTCCCGCGCCCCGGTTCCCCCGCAGGCCACGCCCCTGTGCCTTGCCTGCGGGCCGCCTCCGCTGCGCCCACCCGTTCCGCCGTGCGGAACTCCTGCCCGCGGCGGGGCGGGCCCGCGGGGCGGAGGGGAGGTCCGGTGGCGCCCGGTCTACAAGGGGAGGAGGTCCGGGCGCTTGGCGGAGATCCGGTCGCCGGAGCTCTCGCCGCGCAGGCGGCGGCCGATCCAGGGCACGAGGTACTCGCGGGCCCAGTGGATGTCGTCGCGCCGGACCTCCAGCGTGCCGCGCGGCGGGAGCGGCGGCCACGGCTGGTCGGGGTCGGCCGGCACCTCGATGCCGAGGACCTGGGCGGCGCGCAGCGCGACCCGGGTGTGGCCCTCGGGCGACAGGTGGAGCCGGTCCTCGTCCCAGGCGCGGCGGTCCTGGACGGTGCGGAGCGACCACAGGTCCAGGACCGGGCAGCCGTACCGGTCGGCGATGGCGCGGACGTGGCCGTTGTACGTGGCGACCTTGCCGCGCAGGTGCCGCAGGACCGGCACGCCCCGCGTGTCGAAGCCGGTGGTCACCACGACGGTGCTGATGACGGACCTCAGGTCGGCGACCGCGCGTTCGAAGCGCTCGGCCACGTCGTCGGGGTCGCTGCCGGGCCGGATGATGTCGTTGCCGCCCGCGCAGAACGTCACCAGGTCCGGCGCGAGTTCCTTGGCGCGGGGCACCTGCTCGGCCACGATCTGGTCGAGCAGCCTGCCGCGTACGGCGAGGTTGGCGTACCGGAACTCCTGGTGCTCCGGGAGCCGGTCCGCCAGCAGGACCGCGAGCCGGTCGGCCCAGCCGACGAACCGCCCGTCCGGGCCGGGGTCCCCGACACCCTCGGTGAAGCTGTCGCCGATCGCCGTGTACGACCCGATCACGTCGTTCTCCCCCATCGTCGAATCGTCTGCCACGGCCGCACATCATCCACCCCGAGATGTGACCTACGCGACCGTAAGGAGGGGTTGACGGCGCGTGATCTCCGCCACCGCGCGACGGCCCGGCACCCTTTCGGGGACCGGGCCGTGGCGGTTTGGTGCGTTATGGGTCAGATGCTGACGCCGTGGCCGCGGAGGTAGGCCAGCGGGTCGATGTCCGAGCCGTAGCCGGGGGCGGTGCGGATCTCGAAGTGCAGGTGCGGACCGGAGGAGTTGCCCGTGGAGCCGGACAGGCCGATCTGCTGGCCGCCGCCGACCGACTGGCCCGCGGAGACGGAGAGGGACGAGAGGTGGGCGTACTGCGAGTAGTTGCCGTCGGCGTGCTTGATGACGACCTCGTTGCCGTACGCGCCGCTCCAGCCGGCGGAGACGACGGTGCCCGGACCCACGGCCTTGACGGAGGTGCCGGAGGAGGCGGCGAAGTCCACACCGGTGTGGTAGCCGGAGGACCACATGGAGCCGGAGGCGCGGTACGGGGTGGTGACACCGGCGGAGACGGGGGCGGTGAAGCCGGAGCCGCTCTGCGCGGGGGCCTGCTCGCGAACCGGGGCCGGGGTCTCGGCGGCGGGCTTCGCCTTGGCGGGGGCCTGGGTCTTGGCGGCGGAGCGGGAGGCGCGCTCGCCCCGCGTGTCGTCGGCCTTCGCGGGGCTCTTGGCGGTGCTCTTGGCGCCGAGGGTGAGCTTCAGGCCCGGGTGGATGAGCGCCGGGTCGTCGCCGATGGCCTCGCGGTTGTCGGCGTACAGCTTCTTCCAGCCGCCCTTGACGTTCTTGTCGTGGGCGATCTTCGCCAGGTAGTCGCCGGCGACGACGGTGTAGACGCGCGGGGCGGGCTTGGCGGTCTCGGCGACGGACGCGACGGCGGCCGTCTGCGCGGGGGCGGCGGCCGGTGCCGCGGCGGGGGCGGCGGCGTGCGCGCCGGTCGCACCGAGGAGGGGGAGGGCGATGGCGGCGCCACCCGTACCGGCGGCGACGAAGCCGCGGGTGAGCGGGTTGGACTTGGTACGGCGGTGCTTACCCTTTGCGGGCATGGCGAATTCCTCTCCGGCGCCTGCGAGGTGAGCTGTCGGGTTCGGACTGGAGCTGTCCGGCCGCGTGGTTGACGCGACTTCACCCCTAGCCGTACGGGAATTCCCGCACGGCGAACTACCTGGTTCCCCCGCTCCTGCCACACGTTGGATGGGTGCGAATTCCGGGGCGGCGGCAGGATTCGGCGATCCGCCCGGCTGGAACGGGACCGTAAACGAGTGGGGACGACGGGAACAAGCGGATGGTTGCGCCGGCGCATTCGCCGCGTGGAATTCGCCGGGGAATTGTGGTCACACTCCGTGGATTACGGATCATGAATTCCCGTGCGGTACAGGGCTTTTACGGGGCGCCGTCGGCCACGGTCCGTCACCTTTATGACGCTGCTCACGCGCCGACGGCCATCTCCCTTGTTTCCAGGGCGTGTTATGACGTAGCGGATCAATACGGACAGAAGCGACAGAAACACCCTTAAGTGATCAGTTACCCAACTGCCCCTCAAGCGGGAGGTAGTCACCTGGGGCGGGTCGAAGGCAGCCCGCGCGGGCGGGGGGCGGGAGGGTGTCCGGGTGGGCGTCCGAGGGCGGTGAAGGGGGGTGCGGGCGAGGGCCGGACGCCGGGCGCGCGGGGGTGGGGCGGACCGGTACGGGGAGACGCGTCGGGCTGCCCTGCCTGGGGAAGCGTGTCGTATCGTCGGATCGCCACCTCGTCGGCGGGACGTCGCCGACGCCAGACACGGAGGAGCCCCCGTGACGCAGCTGCCGCCCTTCCCGTCGACCGCCGAGCCGGAGCTGACCGGCGTGCGCAATTTCCGTGACGTGGGCGGGCTGCCGACCGTGGACGGGCGCCGCGTGCGTCCGGGGGCGCTGTTCCGGAGCGGGCACCTGGCGCACGCGACGGAGGAGGACGCGGCGTTCCTGGCGTCCCTGGGGCTGCACACCGTGTTCGACTTCCGCAACGCCGCCGACCAGGCGCTGGAAGGCCCCGACGTGGAGCTGCCGGGTGTGCGGAACGTCAACATCCCGCTGACCGACCCGGCCGACGGCGCCGAGTTCTGGACGATGGTCCGCAACGGGGACCTGGACCAGCTGCGGCAGCTGCTGGGCGACGGCAAGGCGGCGGCGCGCATGCGGGCCGCGTACCGCTCGATCATCGCGGAGCGCACCGCCGAGCACAGCCGCGTCCTGCACGCCCTCGCCTCCGAGAGCGTGCCCGCGCTGATGCACTGCGCGGCGGGCAAGGACCGCGCCGGTCTGTCGATAGCGGTCGTCCTGCTGGCGGTGGGCGTGGAGCGCGAGGCGATCGAGGCGGACTACCTGAAGTCGAACGACCCGCACCGCCGCTACAAGGTCCACCGCAGCGACTCGTCGCCCGCGGGGATGTCCGCCGAGGTGATGGAGCTGCTCAGCCCGCTGTTCGACGCGCGCGCCGAGTACCTGCACACGGCGTACGCGACGATCGAGGAGCGCTGGGGCTCCACCGAGCGGTACCTGGCCGACGGGCTCGGCCTGACCGGCGAGACCCGCGACCGGCTGCGCGCCCGCCTGCTCGACGGCTGAGGCGCCTGGGACGGCCGAGCCGGAGCCGGGCTGGGACAGACGGAAGCGGCTGGAGCGGCCGGGACAGCCGGGGCGGGCCGCCCTGGCCCCGGCTACTGGTTCTGGCCGCCCAGCATGAACAGCAGGTACAGGAAGGCCGCGAAGAGGTGGCCCGCGACCAGGTAGGCGAACAGCCGTATGACGAGGTTGCGGTTGATCCACCGCTCCTGGGTGCTGGGGATCGGGTTCGGGTTCTCCGGCTCGGACATGGCGTACCTCTCGGTTCGGCTCAGTGGCGCTGGGCGGGGCCGTCACCGAGGCACAGGTCGGCGGCGGAGCTCTGCATGAGGGTGTGGACGAACAGCAGCTCGGCGCCGCCCGGGGCGGCCGCGGCGATGCGGTGCGGGGTGAGCGAGTCGAAGTGCGCGCTGTCGCCCGGATCGAGGACGTGCACGGCGTCGCCGAGCGCCAGCCGTACGCGCCCGGCGAGCACGTACAGCCACTCCTCCCCCGGATGGACCCGGACCGCGTCGCGCAGACCCGTGTACGGGACCTCGACGCGCAGCGCCTGCATGGCCCGGCCCGCCGCACCCGCCTGGTGGTACGTCCAGCCGCCCGCCTCGACCGGTTCGGCGCGGCCCGCGCGGACCACCGGGTCCGTGGCCGGGGCCACCTCGCCCAGCAGCTCCGACACGGTCGTACCGTAGGTGCGGGCGAGTCCGAGCAGCATCGGCAGCGAGGGCTGGCGGCGGCCCGTCTCCAGGCGGGACAGGTGCGCCGGGGAGAGCCCGGCACGCCGGGCGGCCGCCTCCAGGGTCAGGCCCCTGCGGCGGCGCAGGGCGCGCAGCTGGGGCGCTACGTCCGGCAGGCCGTCGGCCGGCTCTCCTTCGACGGTCGTCATGGGACCATTGCGCCAGGAATTTTCCCCAGGGGCAATTTTCTTGCCCCTGGGGCAAAAGTCACCGGTTGGCGACCGCCTGCTTGACCAGGGTGCGCCCGAAGTCCCAGATCAGTCCACCGCCGCTGTGCGCCTCGTCCATCACCTCGGTGAAGGCGGTGACGAACCGCTCGACGTCGTCCTCGTCGATGATCAGCGGCGGGATCAGTTTGATCACTTCGAGGCGGTCGCCGGAGACCTGGGTGAGGATGCGGTGCCGCTGGAGCAGCGGGACCGCCACCATCTGCGCGAAGAGTCCCCTGCGGGCGGTCTGGAGCATCGTCCAGCGTCCGCGCAGCGCCAGTGAGGCGGGCCTGCCGAACTCGATGCCGATCATCAGGCCGCGCCCGCGCACCTCGCGGAGCATCTCGTACCGGTCCCCGAGCCCGGCGAGCCGGGACTTCAGCAGGGCGCCGACGCGGCGGGCGTTGCCGACCACGTCCTCGTCCTCCAGGACTGCGAGGACGGCGAGACCCGCGGCCATGGCCTGGGCGTTGGCGCCGAAGCTCGCCGAGTGGACGACGACGCGGTCCATGGAGGAGTAGACCTTCTTGAAGATCCAGTCCTTGCCGAGCGTGGCGCTGACCGGCACGTATCCACCGGACAGGGCCTTGGCGACGCACACGAGGTCGGGTTCGACCCCCTGCTCGTGCTGGTAGGCGTAGAAGTCACCGGTGCGGCCGAGGCCGGTCTGCACCTCGTCGGCGACGAGCAGGGCGCCCCGCCTGTGCAGCAGGTCCTGGGCGGCGCGCAGGAAGCCGGGCGGGGCCTCGTGGACGCCCTTGCCCTGGATGGGCTCCACGATCAGGGCGGCCACGTCGCCGCGTCGCAGCTCCCGGTCGAGGGCGTCGAGATCGCCCAGCTCGATGGCCGTGTCGGGCAGCAGCGGGGCGAAGCCGTCGCGGAAGCAGCCCTCGCCGTTGACGGAGAGCGCGCCTGTGGTGAGCCCGTGGAAGGCGTGGGAGCAGTACAGGACGCGGGGGCGGCCGGTGGCGCGGCGGGCGAACTTGAGGGCGGTCTCCACCGCCTCGGTGCCGCTGTTGCCGAAGTAGACCCGGTCGAGGTGGGGCGAGTGGGCGAGCAGCCGCTCGGCGAGGAGGCCGGGCAGCGGCGCGCAGTCGAAGCGGGTGAGGTCGGGCAGGTCCAGGTCGAGGACGTCGTGCAGGGCGCGGCGGACCACGGGGTGGTGGCGGCCCAGGCCCATGACGCCGAACCCGGCGAGCATGTCGAGGTAGTCGTGACCCTCGGCGTCCCAGAAGTGGGCGCCCTCCGCGCGCTCGTACATCTTGTCGAAGCCGATCGCGTGGAGCATGCGCGGCAGTTGGTGGTTGAGGTGCCGGGCGTGGAGTTCGTACCGCTCGTCGGCGCGGTCCGCGAGAAGTTTGCGCAGGTCGAAGCCGGTGCTCATGCGCGCACTCCTGGTCAGGCCGTCCGGCCGGGCACGGCCTCGCGGGCGGCGCGCAGGGATTCGCGCAGGGAGCCCATGGTGGCGAGGACGGCGGTCGGCTCGTAGCCGCAGTGGGCCATGCAGTTGGCGCACCGCGGGTCCTTGCCGCGGCCGTACTTGTCCCAGTCGGTGTCCTCGACCAGCTCGCGGTAGGTGGGGACGTATCCGTCGCTCATCAGGTAGCACGGCCGCTGCCAGCCGAAGAGGCTGTAGTTGGGGATGGCCCAGGCGGTGCAGGGGAAGTCGGCCTTGCCCTCGAGGAAGTCGAGGAACAGCGGCGAGTGGTTGAGGCGCCAGCGGCGCCGGTTGCCGCCCGCGAACGCCTTCCTGAACAGTTCGCGGGTCTGCTCGACGCCGAGGAAGTGCTCCTGGTCGGGCGCCTTCTCGTAGGCGTAGGCGGGCGAGATCATCATTTCGTCCACGCGCAGCTCGTCGTTGAGGAAGTCGAGGACCTCGATGACGGTCTGGGGCGTGTCGGTGTTGAAGAAGGTGGAGTTGGTGGTGACGCGGAATCCGCGGCGCTTCGCCTCCTTGATGGCGGCGACGGCCTCGTCGAACACGCCTTCCTTGGCGACGGATTCGTCATGGCGCTCGCGCAGTCCGTCGATGTGGACGGCGAAGGCGAAATAGGGGGAGGGGGTGAAGTCGTCCAGCCTCTTGCGCAGCAGCAGCGCGTTGGTGCAGAGGAAGACGTACTTGCGGCGGGCGACGAGCTGCCGGGTGATCTCGTGGATCTGCGGGTGCATCAGCGGCTCGCCGCCGGCGATGGAGACCATGGGCGCCCCGGACTCCAGGACCGCTCCGACCGCCTGGGCGACCGGCATGCGCTGCTTCAGGACACCGGCCGGGTGCTGGATCTTGCCGCAGCCCTCGCACTTGAGGTTGCAGGCGTAGAGCGGCTCCAGTTCGACGATGAGGGGGAACTTCTCGCGCCTGCGGAGCTTCTGTCCGAGCAGATAGGTCCCGACCCGGACGGTCTGGCGGAGCGGCATGGCCATCTGGCTCACCTCCAGGAGAGCAGCAAGGAACGGTGCCATTCGTGGAACGCGGGTAGGACGGCACGAAGAACACGGAAGGCTGCTATTCCACCGCGTACTGTGCCGATTCGGACCAGTTCGTGCTCCGGGGCGTCCACGACCACCCGGACGGCGGCAACCGGCCGGGACCCCGCGGCGAGCGCGGCGCTCAGCGTCGCGGCGGACTCCATGTCCACCGCCAGGGCCCCGGTGGCGCGCAGGGCGGCCCGTTCCTGACCGCGTACGACGTGGTCGGAGCCGGTCAGCGGCCCTCTGTGGACCGTCCTGCCGGGCAGCGCTCGCGCCAGTGCCGCCACGAGCGTCTCCGGGGCCGTGCAGGGGGTCGCGCCGTGCGGGCCGCGCGTCTCGTCGGCGACGACCAGGTCCCCCGGGTGCATCCCGGGGGCGAGCCCGGCGCAGAAGCCGGACGCGATCACGGCGGCGGTGCGCAGCGGGCCGCCGCGCAGGGCGTCGGCCACCGCGCGGCGGGCCTGCTCGGGGCCCATGCCGGTGCGCAGCAATGTCGCCCGGCCCGCCGCACCGCCCGCCGCCCGGCCGCTGCGCAGGGCGAGGTGCTCGATGCCGAGCGCGCAGGCGACCAGCAGCGGCGGCGCGGCGGTCGGCGGGCCGGGCGGCGCGGCGGTCGGCGGGCCGGGCGGCGCGGCGGAGTGCTCGGCGGCGGACGCCCGGCCGGCCGGCGCGGCGGCGGGATGCTGGCCGGCCGGCTCCGGCCGGGGCGGGCGATCGGCGGGGCCGGATGACGGTGCCGGTCCGGCGGGCACTCAGCGCCCCTTGCCGACGGACGGTTCCCCGTGGACGTACCGGCCGAGCGCGGTGAGCGGGAACACCTGCCGGTAGAGGTGGTAGTTGATGGAGAAGTCCCAGGGGAAGCCCGTACCGGTGAAGTGCGGCTCGTCCCAGGAGCCGTCCTCGCGCTGCGTACCGGCCAGCCACGCCACGCCACGCGCCACGGCGGCCGACTCCCGCTCCCCCGCCGCGAGCAGCGCCATGAGCGCCCAGGCGGTCTGCGAGGCGGTGGAGGCGCCCCGGCCGACCCACTCCTCGTCACGGTACGAACGGAGGTCCTCGCCCCAGCCGCCGTCCTCGTTCTGCACGGACTCCAGCCAGGCGACGGCCCGCCGGATCGCCGGGTGCGTGGCGGGCAGCCCGGCGGCGGTGAGCGCGGGCACGACGGAGCCCGTTCCGTACACGTGGTTGACGCCCCAGCGGCCGAACCAGGAGCCGCGCGGGTCCTGTTCGGCGAGCAGCCAGGCGACGCCCCGGCGGGTGCGCGGGTCCTGTGCGCGGCCCTCGTGGGCGAGCATCTCCACGACATGGGCGGTGACGTCAGCGGACGGCGGGTCGATGACCTCGCCGAAGTCGCAGAACGGCAGGCGGTTGGGGAAGGGGCTCGTGTTGTCGGCGTCGAACGCGCCCCAGGCGCCGTCGCGGCACTGCATGCCGAGGGTCCAGCGGGCGCCGCGCTCGACGGCCGCGTCCACCCGGTCCGGGTCGGGGTGGCGCACCCGGCGCAGCGCGAGGATCACCTCGGCGGTGTCGTCGATGTCGGGGTACGTGTCGTTGTGGAACTCGAACGCCCAGCCGCCCGGCGGCAGATGGGGCCTGCGCACGGCCCAGTCGCCGGGCCGTACGACCTGCTCGGCGAGCAGCCAGTCGGCGGCCCTGACGAGGGCCGGGTGGTCGGCCGGGAGCCCGGCGTCGGCGAGGGCGATGGTGGCGAGGCAGGTGTCCCAGACGGGCGACTGGCACGCCTCGATCATGCGGGCGCCGTCCTCGCGCCGGACGGCGAACCGGTCCAGGGAGTCGAGTCCGGCGCGCATCACGGGGTGCCCGAGGTCGTAGCCGAGGAGGTGGAGGGCGATCAGCGAGTACACGGCGGGCGGCTGGATGCCGCCCCAGCAGCCGTCGTTCTCCTGCCGTTCGACGATCCAGCGGGCGGCGGCGTTCATCGCGGCCCGGCGCAGGGGGCGCGGCGCGATGCGGCGGTAGTGGTGCAGGGCCCTGTCGAGACGCTGGAAAAGGCCGTCCCAGGTGCCCGCCGGGGCGAGGGGGCGCGGCGGGCTGGGGCGGCGCGGGTCGGTGTGAAGCTCGTCGAGCGCGAACGGCGCGGGGCGCACGGGGCGCTTGCCGGAGACGATGGTGAGCGGCACGATCGTCTGCCGGGCCCACTGGCCGAAGTCGTAGATGTTCAGCGGGAACCAGTGCGGCAGGTAGATCATCTCGGGCGGCAGTTCCGGCAGGTCGTCCCACTTCCACCAGCCGAAGAGGGCCAGCCAGATGCGGGTGAAGACGCGGGCGGCCGCGATGCCGCCCCGGTCGCGGACCCAGGCGGCGGCGCGGACCATGTGCGGGGCGTCGGGCGGGTCCCCGGCGAGGCGCAGCGCGACGTACGCCTCGATGGTGGTGGAGAGTTCGCCGGGCCCGCCGTGGAAGGTGGCCCAGGTGCCGTCGTCGCGCTGCTCGCCGCGGATGAAGAGGGCGGCGGCCTCGGTGGTCGCGTCGTCGCGGATGCCGAGGAACTGGCGCAGCAGCAAATCCTCGGCGTCCATGGTGACGTTGGTCTCCAGGTCGCCCTTCCACCAGCCCTCGGCGTCCTGCCGGGCGAGGAGGTGGTCGACGGCGCGGCGCATCGCGGTCTCCGCCGCGGTGGCGAGGTCCACGGCCGGCTCGGTGACCGTGGCGGCCGATGCGGGAGCGGGCGCGGTGACGGTGGCCGTGGCGGTGGCGGTGGCAGTGGCGGCGGCGGCGGCGGCGGACGCGCTGCCCGGCGCGACGGCGGTAGTCGTGGCCGGTCCGGAGGCGGTGGCGGCCGGGACGTGGGTGGTCGTCGCGGTGTCGTGGAGTTCGGCGGTCGCGGTCGTCGCGGGGCCCGCGGTCCCGGCGCTTCCGTCGGTCGTCGCTGTCATGGCTTCCCCTTCGTGCAGTGGTCGTGCTGCTGCTTCGGGTCTGCCGTCGGCCGGTGCCGTACGCGCGCGTGGCGTACGGCACCGGCCGGCGACCGCGACGTCATATGTGCCGGATCGGGCTCCCGGGACGGGTCGGCGATGCCCCGGGCGCGGTCAGGGCCCGGGGCGTGCGCGCGGCGGCGGTCGCGGTCATCGCTTCCGTACGACCACGAAGTCGGCGAGCGCGGTGAGCTGGGCCCGCACCCGCGCGGGCATGTCCACGCGGTCCAGGGCCTCGATGGCGACGGCGTGCTGCCTGCGGGCCTCGTCGGCGGTCCAGTCGCGGCCGCCCGCCTCCTCGATGAGGGCGGCTCGGGTGGCGAACTCCTCCTCGGAGAAAGAGTCGAAGTCCTGGCTCTTGGCGTCGGCGGTGAGCAGCTCGCCGAGCCGCTCGGACGCGGGGCCGCCCGCGGCGAGCGCGGCGACGACGGGCAGGGACTTCTTGCGCTGGCGCAGGTCGCTCCAGGTCTGCTTGCCCGTGGACTCCGGGTCGCCCCAGATGCCGAGCAGGTCGTCGACGGCCTGGAAGGCGAGGCCGAGGTGGTGGCCGTACGCCTCCAGGGCGTCGGCGGTGGCGTCGTCGGCGCCGCCGAGCACCGCGCCGATGGAGGCGGAGCAGGCGAGCAGGGCGCCCGTCTTGTTGCCCTCCATCTCCAGGCACTCCTCGACGGTGACCCGCTCGCGGTGCTCGTACGAGATGTCCTGGGCCTGACCGTCGATCAGCTTCCGTGTGGCGACGGTCAGTCGGCGGGTGGCGCGGCCGGCCTCGACCGTGCCGAGTTCGAGCAGCAGCTCGTTGGCGAGGGCGAACAGCGCGTCGCCGACGAGGATCGCCTGGGCGGGACCGTGCACCTTCCACACCGTGTCGCGGTGGCGCCGCTGCTCGTCGCCGTCCATCAGGTCGTCGTGCAGCAGCGAGAAATTGTGGACGAGCTCCACGGCGACGGCACCGGGGATGCCCGTCTCCGGCGGGGCGCCCGCCGCCTCCGCGGACAACAGCGCGAGCGCCGGTCGGACGGCCTTGCCGCCGTCCCCGTCGGCGGGCCGCCCGAGAGCGTCGATCCAGCCGAAGTGGTAGGCGGCGACGGTGTCCATGGGCTTCGCCAGCCGGTCCACGGCCGCGCGCAGCACGGGGGTGGACAGGGTCCGCCCGCGGTCCAGCAGCGCGGCGACCTCCGCTGCGTCGACGGCGGGGTTCGCCGGGGGCACTGTCGGCACGGTCTCTCCTCTGTTTCCTGTACTCGGTCTCATGCCGCCTCCTCGAGCGGGTGGACGTGGGGGCGGCCGAGGGCCGAGAGAGCGGCGGCAGCCGCGGTGAAACCGCTGCGTACCGCTCCTTCCATGGTCGCGGGCCAGCCGGTGGCGGTCCACGCGCCCGCAAGATACAGGCCAGGCACGCGAGTTCGGGCACCGGGGCGGAACCGGGCGACGCCGGGCGCGGGCGCGAATGTCGCCGTGCGCTCCCGGGTGACGAAGAAGTCCGTCACCTCGGCGCGCCGCGCGGGAGGCAGCAGTCGCCGGAGTTCCGGCAGGTAGCGGTCGCGCAGTTCGGCCACGGGCGCGTCGATCTCCGCCTCGGCGGCCGACTGGGACACGGCCAGGTACTGGCCGCCGCCGGTGAGGCCGGAGGCCTCCGTGCGGTCGAAGACCCACTGAACGGGTGATCCGAGCGCGGCGAAGAACGGGCGGCGCAGGACCGGACGGTCGTACAGGACGTGGAGGTTGAGGATGGGGGCGGTGCCGATCCGCAGGAGGTCGCCGGGCGAGTCGAGCGCGCCGGGCGGGAGGAGGTCGTGGGCCTCGCGCTGCGGTACGGCGAGGACGACGGTGTCGGCCTCCAGACAGTCGCCGGGTACGTCGACGACCCAGCGGCCGCCGTCGGCGGGGGTGACGGCGGTGACCTTGGTGCGGACGGCGATCCGTACGCCGCGTGCTTCGAGGGCCTTGCGGACGAGGGTGTCGTGGAGGTGCCCGAGGGGGACGCGGGCCCAGCCGATGTCGGCGGCGCCCGGCTCGGAGAGCAGCCCGGTCTTGAAGACCATGGCGGCCAGGGCGAGGGAGGAGCGCGCGGCGGTGGCGTTGAGGGTGGCGACGCCGACGAGGTCCCACAGGGCCTCCACGGCGCGGCGGGTCTGGCCGCGCCGGGCGAGCCAGGCGGCGAAGTCGGTGGCGTCGAGCGCGGGGTCGGCGGGGTCGAGGCCCTTCAGGGCGAGCGCGGCGCGGCCGACCGCCAGACGCTCGGCGACGGACAGGTGCGGGTACGCGGCGAGGCTGGCCGCCAGGTGCAGGGGTACGGGCAGGGCGCTGCGGCGGAGCCGTCCGAGGCGGGGGCCGCGCGGGTGGCCGACGTCCAGGACGGGCACGTCGAGCCGGTCCTGGACGGGCGCGAGGTCCGTGCCGCCGACCCGGTCGAGGAACCAGCGGTACGCGGTGCAGCAGCGCATGTACACGTGCTGGCCGTTGTCCACGGTGAGGTCGCCGCGGCGGAACGAGAACGCCAGTCCGCCGAGGCGGGGGCGGCCCTCCAGCAGCGTGACCCGCAGTCCGGCGTCGGCGAGGCGCAGCGCGGCGGTCGCCCCGGCGAGGCCGCCGCCGACGACGACGGCGTGGTGGCCGCTCATGGGCGCCTCCCGGGACGGCCGCGAGCGTGGCGAGGGGTCACGGGCGGGTCCTTTCGGTGCGGCGGGTGACCGTGCGGGTGTCGAGCCCCGACAGGCCGCGCACGGCGACGTACGCCTTCTCCCGGCCGGGCAGCGAGACACGGCCGCGCAGTACGGCACCGGGGTCGCGCTCGATGCGGTCGAGGAGGCGGCGGTAGATCCCGGCCATGGCGGCCACGCAGGCGCCGCTGCGCCGGTCGAGCAGGGGCAGCAGCCGGTAGCCCTCGGCGAACAGGGCACGGGCGCGGCGCACCTCGTGGTGGACGAGGCCGGTGAAGTCGGCGTCCGGCGGCGGGGTGGCGGTGTGGAAGCCGCCGGAGCAGCCGAACTTGGCGAGCTCCTCGGCGGGCAGGTAGCTGCGCCCGTTGGCGGCGTCCTCGCGCAGGTCGCGCAGGATGTTGGTGAGCTGGAGCGCGAGACCGAGCGTGTCGGCGTACTGGGGGGCGCGGGCGGCGTCGCGCGCCCCCGGAGTCGTACCGAACACGCCGAGGGAGAGGCGTCCGATGGCACCGGCGACGCAGCGGCAGTACGCCTTCAGGTCGTCCCATGTCTCGTACGTCCGGCCGCGCACGTCCATCAGCACGCCGTCGATCAGCTCGTCGAGGCCCTCCAGCGGCAGCGGGAAGCGGCGGGCCGAGTCGGCGAGGGCGACGGCCACGGGGTCCGTGTCGTCCTCCGCGACGGCGCCGCGCCGGATGCGGCCGAGCACGTCGCGGGCGGCTTCGAGGCGGCTCTGCTTGGCGTCGGGCCCGAGGGTGCCGTCGCCGATGTCGTCCACGCGCCGCGAGAACGCGTACAGCGCCGACATGGCCTGCCGCTTCTCGGCCGGGAGGAGGCGGATGCCGTACGCGAAGTTCCTGGCCTGCCGCGCGGTGACGGCCTCGCAGTAGCTGTACGCGGCCTGGACGTGCGGGGACATCTGGATCGTCGTGTCCACGGTGGTGGTCACCCCTCTCCGCGCGCTGCTCGCCACACCGCTCCGGCGCGGCGGAGCAGGCGGTGTCTGGGGGCTCGGGGCGGTCCGGGGAGCACGTCGTACCGGGCGGCCCTGATGGCGTCGAGGGCGGCGTGGCCGCCCGCGACGAAACCGGCGAGGAGGAGCCTGAGCCTGCCGTGGACGCTGCCGACGAGCGGGGCGCCCTCGTCCAGCAGGGCGCGGGCGCGCTCCGCCTCGTACGCGACGAGGGCGCGGACGGAGGCGTTGGCGGTGGGGCGGGCGAGGTCGGCCTCGGTGACGCGGAAGCGGGCCATGTCGTCGGCGGGGAGGTAGATCCGGTCGCGGCGGAGGTCCTCGGCGACGTCCTGGAGGTGCTCGACGATCTGGAGGGCGGTGCAGATCGCGTCGGAGCGGCGGACGCGCTCGGGGGTGGAGGTGCCGCTGATCGCGAGGACGAGCCGCCCGACGGGGTTGGCGGACAGCTCGCAGTACGCGAGGAGGTCGTCGTAGGTGGTGTAGCGGCGGACGCGCTGGTCCTGCCGGTTGGCCTCGATGAGCGCGAGGAACGGCTCGGGCGCGAGGTCGTGGCGGCGGACGGTGGCGCGGACGGAGGCGAGCAGCGGGTGGGCGGTGCCTCCGGGCGCGCCACCGTACGTCCCGCCGTCGTCCTCGAAGAGGCGCAGCAGCTCGGCCTCCAGGGCGTCGAGGAGCGCTTCGGGGCCGTCGTCGGGGCGGGCGCCGAGGAGGCGGGCGTCGGCGCCGCCGGGGGCGAGGTCGCCGTCGCCGATGTCGTCCACCAGGCGGGCGAAGCCGTAGAGGGCCATCAGGTCGGCACGCCACGCCCGGGGCAGGAAGAAGGGGGCCACGGGGAAGTTCTCGTCCGTGGCCTTGTCGAGAGTCGTACGCGCGGGGGCGTCGGGGGTCACCTGCCGGACACCCGTCGCCGTCGGCCGCTCCGCTCGGGGACGGCGGGACCCTCGGTCAGCCGCGACCCTGGGGTCGGCTGGGGATTCTCCGTCATGGCCGTCACGTCTCCCGTTCTACACCGCGCACCCAAAACATCCTATTTCGGACACGCCGCCGGTCCTCTGGAACTATCACCACACGTGGCGTGAAAGAACCGGTACAGCTTACGTCGTTCGCCCCGTACGGCCCCGTCCGGCTCGCGGCACGCACACCCGTGACACGGGGCCCGGACCGCTGTGCCCGGCCGGGCCCCGCTGGCGTGGCGTGCGGTTCGACGGAGAGGCGGGCGACTAGCGGCCGGTCTCCTTCTCGTACGCCCGGAGGACCTCGTCGGTCGGCCCGTCCATCAGCAGCTCGCCCTTTTCCAGCCACAGCACCCGGTCACACGTGTCGCGGATCGACTTGTTGCTGTGGCTCACCAGGAAGACCGTGCCGGCCTCCTTGCGGAGCTCGCGGATGCGCTCCTCGGAGCGGATCTGGAACTTGCGGTCACCCGTCGCCAGCGCCTCGTCGATCATCAGGACGTCGTGGTTCTTGGCGGCGGCGATGGCGAAGCGGAGCCGGGCTCCCATGCCGGAGGAGTACGTCCGCATGGGCAGGGTGATGAAGTCGCCCTTCTCGTTGATGCCCGAGAAGTCGACGATGTCCTGGTAGCGCTCCTTGATCTCCTCGCGGGACATGCCCATCGCGAGGCCGCCGAGGATCACATTGCGCTCACCGGTCAGGTCACCCATGAGGGCGGCGTTGACGCCGAGGAGCGAGGGCTGGCCGTCGGTGTAGACCTTGCCCCGCTCGGTGGGCAGCAGGCCGGCGATGGCCCGCAGCAGGGTGGACTTCCCCGAGCCGTTGGTGCCGATGAGGCCGATGGCCTCGCCCCGGTACGCGGTGAAGGAGACGCCGCGCACGGCGTGGACCTTCCGAACGCCCCGGCTCTCGCCCTTGTCGCGGCGCAGGATGCGGCTGAGTGCCGCCGTGGCGCTGCCCTTGCCCGCGGAGCCGCCGCCGTTGACCCGGTACACGATGTGCACGTCGTCGGCGATCACGGTGGGGATGCGCGGCCCGGTCGGGCGGGCGCCGTCGATGTCGTCAGCCACGGCCGTACCGCTCCTCAGCCTTCCAGAAGAACACGAACCCGGCGACGCCGACGACGACCGCCCACAGCACCGCGGCCGCCCAGACGTGGTCGGGCAGGTTGTCGGAGGTGTAGCCCTCGATCAGCGCGAAGCGGATGAGGTCCATGTACACGGCCGCCGGGTTGTACATCAGGACGTCCGCGATCCACGCGGGCTTGTCCCGCAGCATGATCGGGATGGAGAACATCACGCCGGACGCGTACATCCACGTCCGCATGATGAACGGCATGAGCTGCGCCAGGTCGGGCGTCCTGCTGCCGAGCCGCGCCATGATCATCGCGAGGCCCGTGTTGAACATGAACTGCAGCGCCAGCGCGGGCACGATCAGCAGCCAGGCGAGCGACGGGTAGCTGCCGAACACCGCCACGATGACGAACAGCACCAGCATCGAGTACAGCAGCTGCTGAAGCTGCTGGAGCGCGAGCGAGATGGGCAGCGAGGCGCGCGGGAAGTGCAGCGCCCGCACCAGGCCCAGGTTCCCGGAGATCGACTTCACGCCGGACATCACGGAGGTCTGCGTGAACATGAACACGAAGACGCCCGTCACCAGGAACGGGACGTAGACCTGCTTGTCCATGCCCCGGCCGGCGTCCAGGATCAGGCCGAAGATCGCGAAGTACACCGCGGCGTTCAGCAGCGGCGTGGCCACCTGCCACAGCTGGCCGAGGCGGGCCTGGCTGTACTGGGCCGTGAGCTTCGCCCGGGAGAACGTCAGGATGAAGTGACGCCGTCCCCACAGCTGCCGGACGTACTCCGCGAGGCCCGGCCGGGCGCCGCTCACCGACAGGCCGTACTTGGCCGCCAGCTCAGCCGGCGTCAGGCCGTCGTCGGGCGAGGGCGGGACACTCACGGCGACCGCTCGGTCGTGGGTTGTCTCACTCACAGGTCGAAACTTTCGTGTTCACGGTGCGGGGGCGGAAGGGGTGCGGCGCGGTGTCCGGTCAGGGTGGCGTCCCTTTCCGGACACCGTGCCGCCGGGTCCGAGCTTGTCAGATGACGGGCGGCCGGCCCAGTCGCGTGAGGCGCCACACCGTACGCCACCGCATGGGGCGCCGGGGCCCGCAGGGCGTCGTCCAGCCCTCCTTGAAGCCCCCGAACCACGCCTTCAGCGCGGGCCCCGACGGGCGCCTCAGCAGGGTGAGCAGCAGCCATACCCCGACGTACACCGGGACCAGCGGCGCGGGCAGGTTGCGGCGGGCCAGCCAGACCCGGTTCCGCGCCACCATCCGGTGGTAGACGGCGTGCCGGGACGGGGCGGTCGTGGGGTGGTGGAGCACCATGTCCGACCGGTAGTCGATCATCCAGCCCGCGTCCAGGGCGCGCCAGGCGAGGTCGGTCTCCTCGTGCGCGTAGAAGAACTCGCCGGGCAGCGGCCCGACCTGCTCGATGACCTTGGTCCGTACGGCGCTGGCGCCGCCGAGGAACGTCGTCACGCGGGAGGACCGCATCGGGTCGGAGGCCCGCAGCCGGGGCACGTGCCGCCGCTGGGTGACTCCGGTGTCCGGGTCGGCGATGCGGAAGCTGACGATGCCGAGCCGCGGGTCGGCGGTGAACGCCTCGCGGATGAGCTGGGCGGTGTCCTTGTTGGGCAGCAGCCCGTCGTCGTCGAGGAACAGCAGCACGTCCACGTCGGAGCCGTTCGGCCCGAACGCCTCGATGCCGACGTTGCGGCCGCCGGGGATGCCCAGGTTCTCGGGCAGGTCGACGCTGCGGACCCAGCCGGGGACGCCCCGGACGGGGGCGCCGTTGCCGACGACGACGACCTCGACCGGCTCGCCGGCCTGGCGGGCGACGGACTCGATCAGGGCGTTCAGGTCGTCGGGGCGGTCGCCCATGGTGATGATGACGGCACCGAGTTTCATGTCCGTCACCTCAGCCTGCTGGACGCGAGGATCGACACGAGGTGCAGCAGCGTCTGGAGCAGCGCGATCCCGGCGAGGACGGCGACACCGAGGCGGCTGAAGAACAGGTCGCCGCGGACCGTGTCGGCGACGGCGAGGACCAGGATCAGCAAGCTGGCCTCGATGCCGAGGGGGAGCCGGTGGAACTTGATCGCGGCGGCGGCGCGGCGGGCCAGCGCCAGACCGGACGAGCGCGGCTCGGACGCCGCCTCCTTCACCGGCGGCAGCCCGCCCTGGTGCCGGGCGACGGCGACCAGGTCGGTCTCCGCCTTGATCAGTACGGCTCCGAGCGCGGCGAGCGTGCCGAGGAACGCCCACAGCCAGTCGATGCGCCCGCTCCCCCACAGGTCGGCGGCGCGCAGGCCGAAGCCGACCAGCACGGCCGCGTCGCACAGGTAGGCGCCGACACGGTCGAGGTAGACACCGCCCAGGGAGAACTGCTTCTTCCAGCGGGCGACCTCGCCGTCGACGCAGTCGAGCAGCAGGTACAACTGCACCATGAGCACGCCGAGCAGCGCCCCGGGGATGCCGGGGATGAGGAGCGCCGGGGCGGCCAGCGCGCCGGCGACCGTCATCACGTACGTGAGCTGGTTCGGCGTGACCTTCGTCGTGACCAGGTGACGGGTCACGCGCAGCGAGACCTCGCGCATGTAGAGGCGGCCGCCCCAGTGCTCGCCGCTGCGCCGGTCCTTCACACCCGGCGGGTGGACGACGGGGCGGAGCTCAGCTACCGATGGTTTTTGCATAGTCGGCGTACGCGTCCCTGATCTGGTCGGTGGACAGGTCGAGGTGTTCCAGGATCGTGAACCGTCCCGGGCGGGTCTGCGGCGCGTAGGCGACGGCCGCGACGAACTCGTCGGCGGTGAAGCCGATGTCCTGGGGCAGCACCGGCAGGCCGTGGCGGCGGAGCACGTCCGCGAAGAGGCCCGCCTGGTCGTGGGCGCCGCGCAGGTGCATCGCGAAGGCGGCGCCGAGGCCGACCTGCTCGCCGTGGAGCGCGGCGCGCCGGGGGTGCAGCAGGTCGAAGGCGTGGCTGATCTCGTGGCAGGCGCCGGACGCGGGGCGGGTGTCGCCGCTGATCGACATGGCGATGCCGGTGAGGAGCAGGGCCTCCGCGAGGACCACGAGGAACTCGTCGTCACCGACGCCGCCGGGGTGGCGGAGCACGGACTCACCGGCGGTGCGGGCCATGGCGGCGGCGAGCCCGTCGACGGGCTCGCCGGTGACCCGGTGGGACAGCTCCCAGTCGGCGATGGCCGAGATGTTGGACAGGGCGTCGCCGATGCCGGAGCGGACGAACCGCTGCGGGGCCTCGCGGATCACGTCCAGGTCGACGACCATCGCGATCGGCGAGGGCACGCCGTACGAGCCGCGGCCGTTGTCGTTGTCGAGCGTGGACACCGGCGAGCAGATGCCGTCGTGGGAGAGGTTCGTCGCGACGGCGACCATGGGCAGGCCGACGCGCGCGGCGGCGTACTTGGTCACGTCGATGATCTTGCCGCCGCCGACGCCGACGACGGCGTCGTACCGCTTGCCGCGGATGGCGTCGGCGAGGCGGACGGCGGAGTCGATGGTGCCGTCGTCGACCGTGTACCAGTGGGCGTCGGGCAGCAGCGGTTCCAGCTTCTCGCGCAGGGCGCGGCCTGAGCCGTTGCTGATGGCCATGGCGAGCTTGCCGGACGCGGAGATCCGCTGGTCGGCGAGGAGAGCGGCCAGCTTGTCCATCGCGCCGTCGCTGATGTCGACGACGACCGGCGAGGGGATGAGCCGGGTCAGTACAGGCACGCGATCTCACGGCCCTTCGCGAGGTCGTCGTGGTTGTCGATCTCCACCCAGCGGACCTCTCCGATGGGAGCCACGTCGATCCGGAAGCCGCGGTGGACGAGCTCCTGGTAGCCGTCCTCGTAGTACAGGTCGGGGTCGCGCTCGAAGGTGGCCTTCAGCGCGTCGGCGAGGTCGTCGGCGGCCTCGGGCTCGATGAGGGTGACGCCGATGTACTCGCCGGTGGCGGTGGCCGGGTCCATGAGCTTGGTGATGCGGCGGACACCGAGGCCGTCCTCGGTGATGACCTTCATCTCCTCGTCGGCGAGGGACTTCACCGTGTCGAGGGCGAGGATGATCCGCTTGTCGCCGCCGCGCGCCGCCAGGAGGGTGTGCTCGACGGAGACGGGGTGGACCGTGTCGCCGTTGGCGAGGATGACGCCCTCGCGCAGCACGTCACGGGCGCACCACAGGGAGTAGGCGTTGTTCCACTCCTCGGCCTTGTCGTTCTCGACGAGGGTGAGCTTCAGCCCGTACGCGGCCTCCAGGGCGGCCTTGCGCTCGTACACGGCCTCCTTGCGGTAGCCGACGACGATCGCGGCCTCGGTGAGGCCGACCTCCGCGAAGTTGGCGAGGGTGAGGTCGAGGACGGTCTTGTCGCCGTCCACCGGCACGAGAGCCTTCGGAAGGGTGTCGGTGTAGGGGCGCAGACGCCGTCCGGCACCGGCTGCCAGTACGAGGCCGATCATGCGGGTTCTCCTTCGTCGTGTACGGCGGGTGCTCCGGAGGACACCCAGAAGTGGATGGACTCCGCGAGCCCCACCAGCGCCACGGCGCCGGCCAGGGCGGTGAGCGCCAGGGTGAAGCCGTCGCCGCCTCCCGTCGCGAGGAGTGCGGCGAGGACGGCCACCAGCAGCGTGCGCCCCTCCTGGCCGCCGAGCGTCCGCACCAGCCAGGCGGGCGGCGCGCCGGTGCCGCCGCGGATGCGGTACACCGTGTCGTAGTGATGGTAGGCGACGGCCGCGACCAGCCCGAACGCCGCCGGAAGGGCCCCGGGGGCGTCCGCTCGGGCGGCCAGGACGAGGACGGTGACGTACTCGGCGGCGCGCAGGACGGGCGGTACGAGCCAGTCGAGGGCGCCCTTGAGGGGGCGGGCGACGGCGGCGCCGGAGGCCACGGCGTACAGGACGGCGGCGAGGACGACGAGGGGGCCGTCGAGCGGGGCGGCGCAGGCGGCGGCCAGCAGCGCGGCGGCGCCGACGACGGCGTACGGGGTGCGGCCGCCGAGCGGGCGGGCCACGGGGCGCAGCGCCTTGGCGGCGGCCTCCGCGAGGGCTCCGCTGTCGGCGAGGTCCGCGAGGGCGCGGGCGGCGCGGTCGGTGCGGCGCGCCTTGCGGGTGAGGGAGCGCAGGACGCGTCCGGCGGTGGTGTAGCAGGCGGCGAAGGCGCAGCCGACGAGCAGCGCGTAGAAGACGACGCGGGGGGTGGTGACGGCGGTGAGGACCGCGATCATCGCCCAGCGCTCGCCGATGGGCAGGACGATCATGCGGCGCAGCCAGACCGTCCAGCCGACGCTGTCGAGCCGGTCGGAGAGGGCGGCGGTGGGGCTGGTGTTGCCGGTGGCGTCGTGGTTGGCCTCGTTGAAGGAGAAGTCCACGACGTGCCGGCAGGTCTGGAGGACCATCGCGCCGAGGGCGAGCGCCCACACGTCGTCGCCGCCGCGTGCCGCACCGAGGGCGAGTCCCGCGTAGTAGGCGTACTCCTTGGCCCGGTCGAAGGTGGCGTCGAGCCACGCGCCGAGTGTCGAGTACTGCAGGGAGTAGCGGGCGAGCTGCCCGTCGGTGCAGTCCAGGACGAAGGAGAACAGGAGCAGCAGCCCGGCCGCGACGAAGCCGCCGCGGGTGCCGGTCGCCGCGCAGCCGGCCGCGACGAGGGCGGTGAGCAGCGAGGCGGTGGTGACCTGGTTGGGCGTGAGGCCCCGGCGGGCGCACCAGCGGGCGAGGTAGCGCGAGTACGGGCTGACGAAGAAGGTGGTGAAGAACCCGTCGCGGGACTTCACGGCGGAGCGGAGGCGTACGGCCTCGTCGTCGACGGCGGCGACGGCGTCGCGGGTCTCCTTGCGGGCCTGCGGGCTGGCCGGCACGGCGGCGACGAGCGAGCCGAGCTCGGGGCGGTGCACGGCGACGCCGTCGGCCTCCAGGGCGGCGGCGAGCGCGTCGGGGAGCGGGTCGCCCTCCCCCGGCCCTTCGGACAGGGCCGCCAGGGCGCTGTTCAGGGCGGGGCGGGCCTCGGGCTGGGCCGTGAGGGCACCCGGGGCCGCGCCCGCCGGGAAGCGGGGGTCGGTCAGGGCGAGCCGCAGCGCGTGCTGGTGGCCGACGAAGCGGGGGTCCACGACGGCGACGCGTTCACCGGCCGGTACGGCGGCGAGCAGCGCGGCGGTCTCGCGCGGGTCCGCGGCGGTGCGGACCTCGAAGCCCAGCGACCGCAGATCGCCCTCGAGCGGCGATCCGGGTACCGGAGGACCGGTGAGGATGGCGGTCGACAGACGAACTCACTCCTTGGAGCTGACAGCTGCTGGGGCGCGGCGGCTCGGCCCCGTCGGGGGCGGCGGCACGTCGGCAGAGGCTATCGGATGGACGGAAGGCGCAGTTCACCGAGGTTTGGCGTGGACGGCGGCGCCCGGCCCGGGGGCGGGCTCATCATCCTCGATCATCGGCTCGGCCCACAAACCCCAGGTCGGGGCCGCCCGCGGAAGAAGCGGACCGTACGACTCCGGGCGAGACGGGCGCGCCTGTCGGCCGGAGCGTGAAAGCCCAGGTCAGAGGCAATGACAACGGTGTTCAACCTCAGCTTGCCCATACCCCCCACCCGTAGTTGACTGGCGGCGCGGAACGCAGTCACGGAGCTGATCGGGAGGCGACTCATGGGGGCTGGGCACAACCACGGGCACACGCACGGAGGGCCGCCGCCGTCCGGTACGGCGGGCGCCGCGCACCGCTGGCGGCTGCGGGTGGCGCTGACGATCACGCTGTCCGTGATGGTCGTGGAGATCGTCGGCGGTGTCCTCGCCGACTCGCTCGCCCTGATCGCCGACGCGACCCACATGGCGACCGACGCGGTGGGCCTCGCGATGGCGCTGTTCGCGATCCGCATGGCGAACCGTCCGGCGACCGCGAACCGGACGTACGGCTACGCCCGCGCGGAGATCCTGGCGGCGCTGGCGAACTGCCTGCTGCTGCTGGGGGCCGGCGGGTACGTGCTGTTCGAGGCGGTGCAGCGGTTCGTCACACCGGCGGAGACGAAGGGCGGTCTCGCGATCGTCTTCGCCCTGGTCGGCCTGGTCGCGAACATGGTGTCGCTCTCCCTGCTCGTGCGCGGGCAGAAGGAGAGCCTCAATGTGCGCGGCGCCTATCTGGAGGTGCTGGCGGACGCCCTGGGCTCGGTGACGGTGCTGGTGGCGGCCGGGGTGATCCTGGCCACGGGCTGGCAGGCGGCGGACCCGATCGCGTCGCTGGTGATCGCCGTGATGATCGTGCCGCGCACGGTGAAGCTGCTGAGGGAGACGCTGGACGTACTGCTGGAGTCGGCGCCGAAGGGCGTGGACATGACGGAGGTGCGCAGGCATCTGCTGGACCTGCCCGGGGTGGAGGACGTCCACGACCTGCACGCGTGGACGATCACGTCCGGGATGCCGGTGCTGTCGGCGCATGTGGTCGTGGAGCCGAGCGTGCTCGACGGGGCGGGCCACGAGAAGATGCTGCACGCGCTCCAGGAGTGCCTGGTGGGCCATTTCGACGTGGAGCACTGCACGTTCCAGCTGGAGCCGAGCGGGCACGCGGCGCACGAGCCGGGCCTGTGCCACTGATCACCCGGCTGTTAGGCTCTCGCGCGGGAGACACCCGCGACGATCCCGGGAGAGGAGCTGAGGTCGATGACCGCCCTGGTCAGCGCCGCGCTCGGCGGCGACGAGCTGCGTTCTCACTCCGGCTCCCGGGTGTCCGGCTGAACAGACCGGCCGGGGACCCGCCCGTCCAAGGGGTTTCCACGTTGTCCCACGACGACTTCTCCCGTACCACCGCCTCTCCTTTCTCCTCCTCCGCCCGGCCACGCTGGCGGACCCGTCCCGAGACGGACACCGACCGCGCCGCCGTCCACGCCGTGAACGCGGCCGCCTTCGAGACGCCCGCCGAGGCGGACCTCGTGGACGCGCTGCGCGCCGACCCCGACGCCTGGCTGCCGGGTCTCTCGTACGTCGCCGAGGCGCCGGACGGGTCGGTCGCGGCGTACGCGCTGATCACCCGCTGCCGGGTCGGGGACGCCCCCGCGGCGGCGCTCGCCCCGGTCGCCGTCGCCCCGGAGCACCAGCGCCGCGGCGCCGGCCAGGCGGTCGTCCGGGCGGTGCTGGAGGCGGCGCGGCTGGCGGGCGAACCGCTGGTGCTGGTGCTCGGCCACCCGGAGTACTACCCGCGCTTCGGTTTCGTACCGGCGTCGCGGTACGGGATCCGGCCGTCCTTCGACGTGCCGGACGAGGTGATGATGGCGCTCCGGCTCGACGACCGGGCCGCGGTGCCCGCGGGCACGATCACCTATCCGGCCGCGTTCGGCGTCTGACCGGCGTACACGTTCGACCGGGCGGACGCGGAAGCGGTGTCCCGGCGAGCGGATTCCGTACGGCAGACTGAGGATTGCCCCACAGGGCCGAGAAACCGATGCGAAGGATGGTTATGCCGACCACACCCGCCACCGCGGCGACCAGCGCGCCGAGCGGAGCCGCACCGTCGATCATGCTGGAGCTGGTCGATGAGAACGGCACCACCATCGGCACCGCCGAGAAGCTGTCGGCGCATCAGGCGCCCGGTCGGCTGCACCGGGCCTTCTCGGTGTTCCTCTTCGACGAGGAGGGGCGGCTGCTGCTCCAGCGCCGGGCGCTCGGCAAGTACCACTCCCCCGGCGTCTGGTCGAACACCTGCTGCGGGCACCCGTACCCGGGTGAGGCGCCGTTCACCGCGGCGGCGCGGCGGGTGTCGGAGGAGCTGGGCGTTTCGCCGTCGCTGATGGCCGAGGCGGGCACGGTCCGCTACAACCACCCGGACCCGGTGTCGGGCCTGGTGGAGCAGGAGTACAACCACCTGTTCGTCGGAATGGTGCAGGCTCCGCTGCGGCCGGACCCCCAGGAGGTCGAGGAGACCGCCTTCGTGACGGCGCGGGAGCTGGCGGAGCGGCACGCGTCGGTGCCGTTCTCGGCGTGGTTCATGACCGTCCTGGACGCGGCGCGTCCCGCCATCAGGGAGCTGACGGGGGCGACGGGCGGCTGGTGAACCCCTGCCGCCCGGGCGATCCCGGTGGCGCGCCCCCGGTCGTACGCGGCCGGGGGCGTCCGCGTGTGGGGCGGCGGGCAGCCGGGGCGGGGACGGGTGCGGTGGTGCGGGGCGCTCGGGCCCGGTGGTGCGGGGCATGACGGGCTCGCGGGGCCGGGTCACAGGGGCAGGGCGGCCCAGATGATCTTGCCGCCGCTCGCGGTGTGCTCCACGTCGCAGGCGCCTCCGGCCTCGCGGGTGATCTCGCGGACCAGGAGCAGCCCGCGGCCGCCGGTCCTGCCGGAGTCGGCCTCCAGCGCCTTCGGCCGGTACGGGTGGTTGTCCTCGACGGCGACCCGCACCCACTCGGCGCCGACCGCGACCTCCACCGCGACCTGCGGGGAGAGCAGCGCCGCGTGCCGCACGGCGTTGGTCACCAGCTCGGAGACGATCAGCAGCAGGCCCTCGACGACGTCATCGGCGGCCGGGACGCCCTGACGTCTCAGCAGGTCCCGGACGGCGTGCCGGGCCTGCGGTACGGAGGCGTCCACCGCGGGTGCGGTGAAGCGCCAGACCCCTTCGTACGACAGCGGCCGGGCCGGGACGCTTCCGCGGCTCTCCATGGTCCGGCTCCCACTCTCGTGCTCGATTGTCGCCACGGATCGAGTGTTGGCCCCGGGGCCGACGCTCCGGGAAGGTGACTGGAACTGACCAACCATCGACAGAGATCGCCCGCTTTCGGTGATCTTCTTTGCGAATTCGACGGGATCTGGATGCCTTCTGAGGGGCCCGTTCTCCCCGCGCCCCTCCCGGTACGGCCGCCGCAGCGCGCCCTTCCCGGCCGGGGCGCGCGGGCGCCCGGATAGCATCCGGCGCATGGAGCCGCAGCTGCTGCACCGCGTCACGGACGGGGTCGCGACCGTCGTCATCAGCAATCCGGCCAAGCGCAACGCCATGACGGCCGCCATGTGGCGGGCCCTGCCCGAGCTGCTGGAGGAGCTGGCCGCCGACCGGGACGTACGGGCGCTGGTCCTGACCGGCGACGGCGACACGTTCTGCGCCGGGGCCGACATCTCCACGCTGCGGGAGCCGGACGACCGGCAGCCGTCGCTGGCGCTGCGGGCGGAGGAGGCCCTGGCCGCCTTCCCCCGGCCGACGCTCGCCGCGGTGCGCGGCTACTGCGTGGGCGGCGGGTGCCAGCTCGCCGCCGCCTGCGACCTGCGGTTCGCGGAGGAGGGCGCGCGGTTCGGGGTGACACCCGCGAAGCTCGGCATCGTCTACCCTGCCGCGTCCACCCGGCGGCTGGTCTCGCTCGTGGGTCCCGCGACCGCGAAGTACCTGCTGTTCTCCGCCGAGCTGATCGACGACCGGCGGGCGCTGCGCACGGGCCTGGTGGACGAGCTGCTGCCCGCCGGGGAGCTGGACGGCAGGGTGGCGGAGTTCGTGACGGTCCTGCTGTCGCGGTCGCCGCTGACGCAGGCCGCCGCCAAGGAGTTCGCCGCCGGGGCGACCGACCGAGACGCGCACTGGGCGGAGGAGGCGCGCAAGAGCGGCGACCAGGCGGAGGGCGTGGCCGCGTTCCTGGAGCGGCGGGCGCCCGTGTTCACCTACCGGGGCTGAACCGCCCACACTCGGCCAGGACCGGACCGGAGCTGCCCGCACAGGACCGGAGCGGAATCCTTCGCTCCGTACCGACCAGTCGGTAACGTGTGCGGCATGACGACGACTCTCCCGCCGCGCGCCGTGCGCCGCTGCCACCACCCGGTGAACCTCTTCCACTCGACGGTCTACTTCTCCCCCGAGTTCGGCGAGGAGCTGGCCGGTGTCGGCGTCACCGATCCGCACGCCGCCTACTTCGCGGGGCGCGCCGCCGCGATGGGCGCGGTCGGCGCGGGAGCGGTGGCCGGGACGTTCTACAACTTCGACCACGCCCTCATAGCCCGGCACCTGCCCGCCGTCTGGGAGACCGCTTCCCCGGCGGACGTGCTCGCGGCGCGGCTGCGCGCGGTCGACCGGACCGTACGGCGGCTGCTCGGCGACGCGGTGGACTCGGCCGAGCTGGCGGAGGCGGCCGAGCTGGCCCTGCGCGCCACCGAGGCGTGCGCCCGGCACGCCCGGCCCCTGTACGCGGCGCACGCCGACCTGCCGGTGCCGGACGCCCCGCACCTCGCGTACTGGCACGCGGCGACGCTGCTGCGCGAGCACCGGGGGGACGCGCACCTGGCCGCCCTGCTCAGCGCCGGGCTGGACCCGCTGGAGGCCGTCGTCAGCCACACCGCGACAGGCACGGGCGTCTCGCCGCGCTGGGTGCTCGCCTCGCGCGGCTGGGAGCAGGCCGACTGGGACGCCGCCGTGGAGCGGCTGCGCGACCGCGGCCTGATGGACGAGGGGGGAGCGCTCACGGAGGCGGGCGCGGCCCTGCGCGAGGAGGTCGAGGACCACACGGACCGGATGGACACGGCGCCCTACGCCCGTCTCGGCGCGGCCGGAGTCGAACGGCTCACCGAGCTGGCCAAGCGCTTCCTCGCGACGGCCGCCGCCGCGGGCGCCTTCCCCCGCGACCTCACCGGGCGGGGCTGACCCGACCGCCGCGTGCCCGGCGCGGGCCGGGCACGCGGGCGCGGCCCGGCGTGCCGGGAATGCGACACATCCCGCCCCGGCCAGGCAGAATGCGACGGCAACCTGAAGGCACGGAAGGCGGGTCGGGACACACCGTGACGACGTCCATTGAAGGCAGGATCGCCGAGGAGCTCGGCGTACGGGAGCGGCAGGTCAGGGCGGCCGTGGAGCTGCTGGACGGCGGCTCGACCGTGCCGTTCATCGCGCGTTACCGCAAGGAAGCGACCGGGACGCTCGACGACGCGCAGCTGCGCACCCTGGACGAGCGGCTGCGGTACCTGCGGGAGCTGGAGGACCGGCGCGCCGCGATCCTCGACTCCGTACGGGAGCAGGGCAAGCTGACCGAGGAGCTGGAGGCGCGCATCCGGGAGGCCGACACGAAGGCCCGCCTGGAGGACATCTACCTGCCGTTCAAGCCGAAGCGGCGCACCAAGGCGCAGATCGCCCGTGAGGCCGGTCTCGAACCGCTCGCGGACGGGCTGCTCGCCGACCCGGGGGTGGAGCCGCTGGCGGCCGCCGCCGCGTTCGTGGACCCGGACAAGGGCGTCGCGGACCCGGGGGCCGCGCTGGAGGGCGCGCGGGCGATCCTCACCGAGCGGTTCTCGGAGGACGCCGACCTGATCGGTGAGCTGCGCGAGCGGATGTGGACGCGCGGCCGGCTGGTGGCGAAGGTCCGCGAGGGCAAGGAGGAGGCGGGCGCCAAGTTCGCCGACTACTTCGACTTCGCGGAGCCGTTCACCGAGCTGCCCTCGCACCGCGTGCTGGCGATGCTGCGCGGCGAGAAGGAGGACGTGCTGGAGCTGGTCCTGGAGCCGGAGGAGCCGGTCGAGGGCCCGTCCACGTACGAGGGCATGATCGCCCGGCGGTTCGGGATCGCCGACCGTGGCCGCCCGGCCGACAAGTGGCTGGCGGACACGGTGCGCTGGGCGTGGCGCACCCGCGTGCTGGTGCACCTCGGCATCGACCTGCGGCTGCGACTGCGCACGGCCGCCGAGGACGAGGCCGTGCGGGTGTTCGCCGCGAACCTGCGGGACCTGCTGCTGGCCGCGCCCGCCGGGACGCGCGCGACGCTGGGGCTCGACCCCGGCTACCGCACGGGCGTCAAGGTGGCCGTGGTGGACGGGACCGGCAAGGTCGTCGCGACGGACACGGTCTACCCGCACGTGCCGCAGAACAAGTGGGACGCGTCGCTGGCGACGCTGGCGCGGCTCGCGAAGGAGCACTCCGTCGAGCTGGTCGCCATCGGCAACGGCACGGCGTCGCGCGAGACGGACAAGCTCGCCGCCGACCTGATCGCCCGCCACCCCGAGCTGAACCTGACGAAGGTGATGGTGTCGGAGGCGGGTGCCTCGGTGTACTCGGCGTCGGCGTTCGCCTCGCAGGAGCTTCCCGGCCTCGACGTGTCGCTGCGCGGCGCCGTGTCGATCGCGCGGCGGCTGCAGGACCCGCTCGCCGAGCTGGTGAAGATCGACCCGAAGTCGATCGGAGTGGGCCAGTACCAGCACGACCTGTCCGAGGTGAAGCTGTCCCGGTCGCTCGACGCGGTCGTCGAGGACTGTGTGAACGGTGTCGGCGTGGACGTCAACACTGCCTCGGCGCCGCTGCTCTCGCGCGTTTCGGGCATCGGCTCGGGACTCGCCGAGAACATCGTGGCGTACCGGGACGCCAACGGCCCGTTCCGGTCGCGGCGGGCGCTGAAGGACGTGCCGCGCCTCGGCCCGAAGGCGTACGAGCAGTGCGCGGGCTTCCTGCGCATCCGGGGCGGCGACGACCCGCTGGACGCCTCGGCGGTGCACCCGGAGGCGTACCCGGTGGTGCGGCGGATGGTGAAGACGACCGGCGGCGAGGTCGCGGCGCTGATCGGCAACACGGGCGTGCTGCGGTCGCTGCGGCCGGACGACTTCGTCGACGAGAAGTTCGGTCTGCCGACCGTGACGGACATCCTGCGGGAGCTGGAGAAGCCGGGCCGCGACCCGCGTCCGGCGTTCCGCACGGCGACGTTCAAGGAGGGCGTCGAGAAGATCGGCGACCTGGCGGCCGGGATGGTGCTGGAGGGCGTCGTCACCAATGTGGCGGCCTTCGGCGCGTTCGTGGACGTCGGCGTGCACCAGGACGGTCTGGTGCACGTGTCGGCCATGTCGCGGAACTTCGTCAAGGACCCGCGCGAGGTGGTGAAGCCGGGTGACGTGGTGAAGGTGAAGGTCCTGGACGTGGACGTGCCGCGCAAGCGGATCTCGCTGACGCTGCGCCTGGACGACGAGGCCGCGGGCCGTACCCCGGACGATCGGCCGCGCCGGGAACGGGGCGCCCGCCCGCCGCAGCAGCGCCAGGGCGGCGGCGGTACCGGTGGCACCGGCGGCGGCCAGGAGCGGCGCGGCGGTGGCGGCCGGGGCGGCGACCGGCAGGCCGCGGCGCCCGCGAACAGCGCGATGGCGGACGCCCTGCGGAAGGCGGGCCTGCTGGGCGGCGGGTCCGGTGGCCCGGGCGGTTCGGGTGGCTCCGGCCGCTCCGGCGGTGGCAGGGGGCGCCGCTGAGGCTCGCGGCGGCGCGGAGCCGTGGGACTGCCGGGGCTGCCGTGAGGCCGTAGGACCGTACCGGGGCGCGCGGGGGTTTCCCTGCCCGCCCCGGTGGCGCTTCTGTGCCGACGTGCGGGCGGGGGCGGGGCGTGTGAGTCTGGCCGGGTCACCAGACCTTCGGCTACGGAGACGGAGAGCGCCATGAACCAGATCGGCGACAAGCCCGAAGAGGTCCGCAAGCACCACGAGGAGGCCCGGCGCGCGGCCGGCGGGAAGAAGCGCGACGACCGTGACGCGAACGCCCCGGACGAGAAGGACCGCGTCCGGGGGGCGACGCCCGACGACGAGGCGTACAGCACGTTCGACACGTACGAGGAGCCGGAAGACCGCCCGTAGCGCCCGGTTTCGCGGGGACGCCCCGGTCAGACCTCGGTGACCTTGCCGTCCGCCACCTCCACGCGGCGGGTGACGTGGACCGTGTCGAGCATGCGGCGGTCGTGGGTGACCAGGAGCAGGGTGCCGGTGTACGCGTCGAGGGCGGACTCCAGCTGTTCGATCGCGGGGAGGTCCAGGTGGTTGGTCGGCTCGTCCAGGACCAGCAGGTTCACGCCCCGGCCCTGGAGGAGGGCGAGGGCGGCGCGGGTCCGCTCCCCCGGTGAGAGCGTCGTCGCGGGGCGCAGCACGTGCGCGGCCTTCAGGCCGAACTTGGCCAGGAGGGTGCGGACCTCCGCCGGTTCGGTGTCGGGGACGGCCGCGCAGAACGCGTCCAGCAGCGTCTCCTCGCCGTGGAACAGCCCGCGCGCCTGGTCGACCTCGCCGACGACGACGCCGGAGCCGAGCGCCGCGTGCCCGGCGTCCAGCGGGAGGCGGCCGAGGAGCGCGGCGAGCAGGGTGGACTTGCCCGACCCGTTGGCGCCGGTGATCGCGATCCGGTCGGCCCAGTCCACCTGGAGGGTCACCGGGCCGAAGGTGAAGCCGCCGCGCCGGACCTCGGCGTCGCGCAGGGTCGCCACGACGGCGCCCGAGCGGGGCGCGGCGGCGATCTCCATGCGCAGCTCCCACTCCTTGCGGGGCTCCTCCACCGTGTCCAGGCGCTCGATCATCCGCTGCGTCTGCCGGGCCTTCGCGGCCTGCTTCTCGCTGGCCTCGCTGCGGAACTTGCGGCCGAGCTTGTCGTTGTCGCCCGCCTTGCGGCGGGCGTTCTTGACGCCCTTGTCCATCCAGGAGCGCTGCATCTGCGCGCGGCCCTCCAGGGCGGCCTTCTTGTCGGCGTACTCCTCGTAGTCCTCGCGGGCGTGGCGGCGGGCCGTCTCCCGCTCCTCCAGGTAGGCGTCGTAGCCGCCGCCGTAGAGGGCGGTCCTGTGCTGGGCGAGGTCGAGTTCGAGGACCTTGGTGGCGGTGCGGGCGAGGAACTCGCGGTCGTGGCTGATGACGACCGTTCCCGCGCGCAGGCCCCGTACGAAAATCTCCAGCCGCTCCAGGCCGTCCAGGTCGAGGTCGTTGGTCGGCTCGTCCAGGAGGAACACGTCGTAGCGGGAGAGCAGCAGCGAGGCGAGTCCTGCGCGGGCCGCCTGGCCGCCGGAGAGGGCGGTCATCGGCTGGTCGAGGCCCACGGTGAGGCCCAGTGCGGCGGCGGTCTCCTCGGCCCGCTCGTCCAGGTCGGCGCCGCCGAGGGCGAGCCAGCGCTCCAGCGTGGCCGCGTACGCGTCGTCGGCTCCGGGCGCCCCCTCGACCAGGCCCTGTGTCGCCGCGTCCATCGCCGCCTGCGCCTCGGCGACGCCCGTACGGCGGGCGAGGAAGTCCCGTACGGTCTCCCCCGGCCGCCGCTCGGGCTCCTGCGGCAGGTGGCCGACGGTGGCGGTGCGCGGCGACAGGTGGACCTCGCCGTCCTCGGGGGTGTCGAGCCCGGCGAGGAGGCGCAGGAGCGTGGACTTGCCGGCGCCGTTGACGCCGACGAGGCCGATCACGTCGCCGGGCGCGACGACGAGGTCGAGCCCGGAGAAGAGGGAGCGCTCGGCGTGTCCGGCGGCGAGGTTCTTGGCGACGAGGGTGGCAGTCATCAGGACGCCGATCCTAGGCCAGGTGGCGGGGCCGTGGTTCGCGGCGGCCCCCGCCCCCGTGCCGGGCGCGGGGGCGGGGCCCCTGATCGTGGTGGGCGCCCCGCCCCGGGCGGTCAGCAGTGGGATACCGGTTCCCCCTTCGTGAGGTGGTACGCGGCGCGGGCGTCCAGGAGGAGGGGGACCAGGGCGCGCAGGGGCTGGCGGAGCGGGACGAACGCGCCCGTGGCGTCCGGGACGGCGCGGACGCCGTGGAGGGCCAGCTCGTCGGACCACTCGGCGTACTGGGCGAGGCCGAGGCGGTAGCCGCAGGGCGGGTTCTGGAGGGTCTCGGCGGGTTCGGCCGGGTCGTTGTCGGCGCCGCCCAGCAGGACCGGGCCCCGGTCGGCGTACCCGGCCGTGCGGGCGGCGGCGGTGGCCGCGGTGATGCGGGCGCGCCGCTCGGTGACGTACGCGAAGGCGCCGTCGAGCGCGGCGAGCTGGCTGTCCACGCGGCGCCGGTTCTCGCGCACCGGGTCGCCGCCGTCGGTGAGCGCGTTCTCGCGGGTCTCCACGAGGAGGCCGACCGCGTGTTTGACGCCGGTCGTGTTGCGGAGGATGCGCTCCTGGCCGTCGCCCGCGACCTGGCGGACCGGTTCACCGGTGACCGGGTCGGTCCAGATGCCGTAGAGGCCGCTGGTGAGGCCCGCGCGTTCGGCGGCGGGCCGGACGTACGCCTCGGAGAGGGTGCGGGCCTCGCCGTGGACGCCGGGGCTCGTGTTGAGGTTGCGCGGCCACAGCGCGAGGAGGTCCTTCACGTAGTACGGCGGTGTGGCGCTGTACTCGTGGAGGTCGAGGACGACGTGCGGGCGGTGGTCGCGCAGCACGCGGGCGACGGCGCGGGCCTCGGCCGTGCGCAGGGCGAGGTGGTCGCGGTTGACGTCGACGCCGTCGGCGTTGTGGCGGGTGTTCGCGGCGCGGCCGTCCGGGTTGGCGGTGGGGATGGCGAGGACGGTGGTGCGGGCGAGGAACCGGAGGGTGTGCGGGTCGCGGGCGTGGGCGAGGTCCCGGAGGGTGGTGAGGCAGGCCTCGCGGCCCGACGGTTCGTCACCGTGCTGGCCGCACACGAGGAGGACGGTGGTGGTGGCCGCCGTGGGGGCGGCGCCGACGCGGACGAGCTGGAGCGGGCGGCCCTGGCGGGTGGTGCCCAGGGTGGTGAGGGACGCCCGGTCGCTGCCCCGGTCGACGGCGGTGAGGAAGCGCTGCTCCTCGTCCTGGCCGGTCCAGCGGGCTCCGCCGCTCGTCTCGAAGCCCGTGCCGGGCGGCTGGGGGCCGGTGGCCGTGTCCGGGGCGGCCTGGGCGGGGCCCGCCGACAGGGTGAGGGCGGCGGCGCACGCGGTGAGGGCGGCCAGGGCGCGGGGGTGGCGGAGGGAACGTCGGAGGGGGCGTCGGAGGCGGAGGGGGCGGAGGCTCATCGGGCGGCTCCCGGGATCGGCGGTTCGGTACGCGGCGGGCGCGGGTCGTCCGCACCGGCGCGGAGGGGCGGGGCGGGGGTGGCGACGCTGGAGTCTGCCACCGGTGACGCGCGGCGGCCTCGGGTGGCGCGCCGCACGGTCCGGCAGCGGGTGCGCGCCTCCGGGCCGCCGGCGTGGCGGGACGGCCGGTCGGGGACGGTGCCGTGGAGCGGGGCTCCCTGGCGGGAGCGGGAGTCGTGCCGGGTCCTGCTCGTGAGGGGCGTCGCCGCCGCCCGGGCCGAGCCGGGAGCGTGGGAGGGGGTTCTCCGCGTGCGTGTCGGCATGGGCGGACGGTACTGCCGTGATCTGCCGCCAGAAAGAGGACGATTGCGGGACAAGTGCGGTGGAGGGGACGAGACGGGCCGGGTGGGGTTCATGTCGGCCGGATGGCGATCGTGTGACGGCGCGCGCCATGGACATGACCCAGCGGACCGAGCTGAATAGCGTTCAGACCGTCCGATGTTCCTACGACTTGGAGAGTCATACGTGCACCGCAGACTGATCGTCCCGGGCGCGATCGCGGCCTCCCTGCTGCTGGCGATCCCGGCATCGGCCGCCGACTTCGTGCCCGGGGCACCGGGTATCGGCGACCCCTACTACCCGGCCAGCGGCAATGGCGGGTACGACGTCACGCACTACGACCTGCGGCTGAAGTACCAGCCGTCCACGGACCTGCTGGAGGGCACGGCGACGATCCTCGCCACCCCGACGCAGAACCTGTCCCGCTTCAACCTGGACCTCGGCCTGAAGGCGCTGGACGTCCGGGTGAACGGCCGGAAGGCGGCGTTCAAGGCGACGGGCGCGCAGGAACTGGAGGTCACTCCGGCGGTTCCGCTGCCGAAGGACCGACCGGTTTCGGTCGTCGTGCGGTACTCGGGCAAGCCGTCCGAGGTGAAGATCGACGGCTGGACCGCGTGGCACCGCACCCCGGACGGCGGGGTGGCCGCGCAGCAGCCCGAATCGGCCGTCTGGTGGTTCCCGTCCAACGACCACCCGCTCGACAAGGCGACCTTCGACGTGTCCGTCGCCGTCCCGGACGGCACGCAGGCCATCAGCAACGGCGTCCTCCAGTCGCAGAGCTCCCGGCTCGGCTGGACCCGCTACAACTGGCGGTCCGACAAGCCGCAGGCCACGTACCTGGCGACGCTGGCGGTCGGCAGGTTCGACGTCACCACCGACACGACCGCGAACGGGCTGCCCGTCGTCAACGCGTACAGCAAGGACCTCGGGGCGAACGCCGGGGCGGCGCGGGCGAGCATCGAGCGGACCGTCGAGGTCGCCGAGTGGCTGGAGGAGATCTTCGGGCCCTACCCGTTCAACGCGCTCGGCGGATACGTGCCGAACGTGCGCAGCGGGTACGCGCTGGAGACGCAGACCCGGCCGTTCTACAGCCCGCGCCAGTTCGCGAACGGCTCCAACGTGTCGGTCGTCGTCCACGAGCTGGCCCACCAGTGGTACGGCGACAGCGTCTCCGTGAAGGGCTGGAAGGACATCTGGATCAACGAGGGCTTCGCCCGGTACAGCCAGTGGCTGTGGTCCGAGCGGGAGGGCGAGGGCACCGCGCAGGAGCTGGCGGACTGGGTGTACGCCTCGCGTCCGGCGGGCGACCCGTTCTGGACGGTCAAGCCGGGCGACCCGGGCCCGGAGAACCAGTTCCACCTGGCGGTCTACGACCGGGGCGCGCTGGCGCTCCAGGCGCTGCGCAACGAGCTGGGCGACGAGGACTTCTTCCGTCTCCTCAAGGGCTGGCCGACGGAGCGGGCCCACGGAAACGCCGATGTCGCGGACTTCGTCTCGTACGCGGAGCGGGAGTCCGGCAAGGAGCTGGACGCGCTGTTCGACACGTGGCTGTACCAGCCGTCGAAGCCCGCGACGGCGCCCGTTCCGGCGGCGGAGCGGTCCGGCGCTTCCGCCTCGGCCCGTACGGCGGCTCCGGCCCCGGCGGCCCCGCCGAAGTCCTGGGCCAAGATCGCCGCGACGAACACGGTCCACGACCACAGTGACCACGGCGACCACAGTGACCACGGCCACGGCCACGACTAGGTCCGGTCCTGCCGGTTGCGGGAGGCCGCCTTCATCGCTGCCAGAGGAAGGCGGCCTCGCCGCAGGGACGGCAGTGGAAGACGTAGCCGAGGCCGCCTCCGCCGAAGTTGGCCGAGGTCTCGAACTCGGCTCCTTCCTCCAGCTCGGCCGTGAACGTCATACGGGTGGTGCAGGAGGGACAGGCGGGAGTCTCGTCGCCTTGGAGCCAGTGGGGTTCGTCACCCAGCCACCCGAGCACCGGTTCCTCGGTCGGGGTGTCGGCCGGGCGGGGGCGCAGGGCGGTCACCGCACCGAGGAGGGTCTCGCCCTCGGCGGGGACGGTGGCCGCCGACAGCGGGCCTCGGAACACGAAGGCGCGGTTGGCACCGGCGGTGGCGTCCCAGTCGTCGCACATGCCCGGGTTGTTCTGGCAGAGGAAGACCGCGATCACGCCCGGTTCGAGGGGCAGATGCGCGAAGAACAGCATCGGGCCGCCGCACTCGCGGCACTTCGGCCAGACGAACCCGTCCGGGACGAGGGGCACTCCGCCCGTGCGCAGTCCGGGATCGTCGGCTTCGGCTCTCCCGCCGTGTACGAGCAGCATGGCCAAAGCCTAGGCGCCGCCTCCCCCGCTCCGACCTGGGGGCGGGGGCACTGACCGGGCCGGAACCGCCGGACCGGGCCGAGTCCGCGGGACCGGGCCTGGACCGCCGGAGCAGCCCTGGACCGCCGGACCGGCCCGGAGTGCCCGGAGTGCCCGGTCCGGCCGACGCCGGGGAACGACTACGCCGGGGTGCCCCATCGGGCACCTCGGCGTGATGTCGGCGGCGAGGAAAGCGGAGGAACTGGATTCAGGAAAGGAATGGAGAAGGAAGCCCCTCCATGGCCTCGCCGCGCTCCACGCTAGCAGTCAGCCCGGGATCAGCGCGCGCAGATTCTCCGGGGTGATCACCAGCGAGTCCGGGTGCAGTCCGTCCGGGCGCTCCAGGCCGATGTACGTGACGGGGCCGTCCGGGACCGTGCCGCCCCACAGCGTGGTGGCCGTGGCGCGGTCGGCCATCAGGCCGGTGAGGTACCGGACCGTGAGGTGGTCGCGCTCGACGATGCCGCGCACCAGCGTGGCGACCGACAGCTGGTTCTCCTCGACCCGGTTGGCGGCCGGGGCGCCCCGCAGGTACAGGTGGAGCCACTTGGCGTGCCAGCGGCCGTCGTCCCCGCGCAGGAACACCAGCGGCAGCGCGACCCGGCCAGGCCCGCGCAGCTCCGACTTCATGCGTACCGTACGCGCCTCGAAGGGGCGGCCCTTCTGCGCCTCCTCGCGCAGCATGAACCCGAAGAACGACTCCTCCGCCTCGTCGAAGCCCTCCCCCGAGTAGATGTGGACCTGCGGGACGATGAAGGCCCCGCGCACGGCGCCCAGGCGCAGGTCGATGAACTCCGAGGCCCCGTCGGGGGCTTCCGTGACGTCACCGGAGTGCACGCCCTCGAACTGCTTCAGGGCGGTGTACGAGAGCCAGCGGTCGGTCTCGTATCCGGCGTCGAGCATCAGCGCCGACAGGTCGTAGTCGGTGCGTCGGCGCCGCTGCTTCCAGTGGACGAAGAAGCGCAGCAGTTCGCCCCGGACGGGCGTCAGCGAGCCCCGGGGCAGCACGCCGAAGCCGCCGGTCGTCGCCCTGCCGCTGAGCGGGAGCGCGACGTCCAGGACGTCCGGGTCGATCAGCAGGTGCCCGGGGTCGGGCAGGCGGCGGCGGGTCTCCTCGTCCAGTGCGGCGACCAGGCGCGCGACGTCGGTCGGCGGCACGGGCGCGCGGGTGTCGGCCACGACCCGGGCGCGCCCGCCCCGGTTGACGAAGACGCGGCTGCCGCCGGTGTCCCGGGCGCGGTGGTGCAGGTGCTCGCGGACCGACAGCAGGACCCGGCCGGAGACCTTCGGCAGGACCCGCTCGGCGGCGGCCACGACGGCGTCGCGGTCCTCCTGGGTGCGGCACACGCGCAGCAGGCGGTCCAGGGAGCGCAGCAGCATGCCGGGGGCGGCCGTCAGGAGCCGCGCCGCGCCGGTCACGTCGTCCGCGCCGAGCAACTCCTCGACGCGGCCTTCGAGGGTCCGTGCCTCCTTCTCGCCCCGGGCGACGGCGAACACGTCGGCGGCGTGCGGCCAGCGCGGGTACTCGTGCGGGTGGAGGCGCTCGCCGAGGCGCTTGAACGGCTCGCGGTGCGCCAGGACGTCGGCGAGCTTGGCGGGGGCGGCCGCGACCACCGCGTCGAGCCCGGCGAGCAGGGCGCGGCGCACCGGCCGGGACAGCGCCCGGAAGCGGGTCGGCTCCGTCAGCGTCACGTCACCGCCGGAGAGGGCGCAGGCCAGGCGGAGGACGTCGGTGACGGTGTCCAGCACGGGCTCGTGGCCCGCCGTGAGCCGGGCGGCGTTGACGACGGCGCGGTTCTCGCGGACCGGGGCCGTCTCCGGCTGCGGGCCGTCGGCGCAGTGCTCGGCGAGGGCGTACAGGTCGCGCAGGCCCTCGTCGCCCAGCGGCGTCGTGCTGCCGGCGAGGGCCAGGTACAGGGCGGCGACCTCGTCCTCGGCGGGGCCGCCCGGGTGCAGTACGGTCACCCGGTCGCCCGCGGCGGCGATCAGCTCGTCGTGGGCGGCGAGCAGCTCGGCGTACGTGTGCTGCGGCCTGCCGTACGACGGGAGGGACAGCAGGTCGACCACACCGGCGCGCAGCCGGGCGAGCGTGCCGGGGCGCGAGGCGTCGTCGCTGAGGGCCTCGCGTACGCACCGTGCCCAGAAGTCGAGCGTGTCGGGGACGTTGGCGGGGAAGTCGCGGAAGTACGCGTTGTGCTCGACGTGGTCGCCGACCATCGCCCGGACGCAGTCGAGCACCGGTGTGGCCGTGGCGACGACCGTCTCGTCGGACAGCCCCGACAGCCGCTCCAGCAGCGCCGCCGACAGTTTGAACCCCGCGGACATCAGCGCCGCGTCGAACTGGCGCGCCGCGACCTCGCCGCGCCCTTCAGGTCCGGACGGGACGGGCAGTCGGTGGGTGTGCCGGACGACCAGGGAGGCGAGAGGGTGAGCCATCCGCGCATCGTCCCAAAGGGGTGTGCGGTGAGGCATCCGGGTTTTCGCACACGCGTGCGTGGGCGGAGGCCCGTGCCCCGTGCCGCCTCCGCGCGTGCGGGCGGCTCCGGGGGGCGGGTGAGAGCGCTCTCAGTTAGCCGGGAACCGGATATTCTGACTGGTGTACGCCCCGCCGCAGCCGCCCTGAGGAGTCCGCCTTGCCCGATCCGAGCCCGGCAACGCGTCCCACGCTCGAAGCCGTCGCGGCCCGCGCCGGGGTGTCCCGGGCGACGGTGTCCCGCGTCGTGAACGGCGGGGCGGGGGTGCGCCAGCCCCTGGTGGAACGGGTGCGCCGGGCCGTCGAGGAGCTGGGGTACATCCCGAACCACGCCGCCCGGACGCTGGTCACCCGGCGCAACGGCGCCGTCGCGGTGATCATCGCCGAGCCGGAGTTCCGTGTCTTCTCCGACCCGTTCTTCGAGCAGCAGGTGCGCGGCATCAGCCGCGAGCTGACCGCCCACGACTCGCAGCTGGTGCTGCTGTGGGTGGAGGGCCCGGGCGACTACGAGCGGATCGCCCGCTACCTGGGCGGCGGCCATGTGGACGGCGCGCTGGCGTTCTCGGTGCACGACGACGACGAGCTGCCGTCCATCGTGCGCCGCGTACAGGTGCCGACCGTGTTCGGCGGGCGGCCGGGCTGGCCGGGCGCGACCGGCGAACTGGCCGTGCCGTACGTGGACGCCGACAACCGGGGCGGCGCGCGGGAGGCCGTGCGGTACCTGCTGGGCCAGGGCCGCCAGCGGATCGCGCACATCGCGGGCCCGCGCGACCAGACCTCGGCGACGGACCGGCTGGCCGGGTACCGGGACGTGCTGCTGGACGCCGACCCGGACCTGGTGGCGCAGGGCGACTTCACGGTGGAGAGCGGTGCCCGGGCGATGGCGGAGCTGCTGGAGCGCCGCCCGCGCCTGGACGCGGTGTTCGCGGGCAACGACCTGATGGCGTCGGGCGCCCTGCGGGTGCTGCGCGAGCGCGGGCTGCGGGTGCCGGAGGACGTGGCGCTGGTGGGCTTCGACGACATGGCGTCGGTGGCCGAGGCGACGGACCCGCCGCTGACGACGGTCCGCCAGGACATCGAGGGCATGGGCCGCCTGATGGTGCGGCTCCTGATGCGCGCCCTCCACCAGGACGGCGACCCCGGAGCGGCGGCAGCCGCCCCGGGGTCGGTGATCACCCCGACGGAACTCGTCCGCCGGGCGTCCGCGTGAGCCGCGCGCCGGGCGGGCCGCGCCGGGAGCACCTCGGCACGCCCGCCGGGCGCGGGCTCACACCTCGTACGGCCTCGGGGCGGACCTCACGCGTGGTCGGGGTGACGCGCGTCCGAGGTAACGCCCCGTCTGAGCCCTACGCGTAGGGGATGACCAGGACCGAGCGGTCCGTGCCCGTCTGGAGGCGGGCCGTGCCGTTGCCGATGGCGTGCCAGACCTCCAGGCGGACGGTGCCGCCGCGCAGGTCTCCGAGGGTGCCGGTGGCCGACTTCAGGCCGCGCGTCTGGTTGTACTCCTCCCAGCCCGTGACGGGGTCCGTCGCGAAGTAGTGGTACGTCTCCGTGCGGTCGAACGTGCCGTCGCCCGTCAGGTCGTAGCTGATCCGCGCCTGCTGGCCGAGCGCCACGTTGGTGCCCG
This sequence comes from Streptomyces thermolilacinus SPC6, assembly GCF_000478605.2. GTDB lineage: Bacteria > Actinomycetota > Actinomycetes > Streptomycetales > Streptomycetaceae > Streptomyces > Streptomyces thermolilacinus. The sequence continues at coordinate 611,716 of NZ_ASHX02000001.1, forward strand.
CGTCCACCTGGAGGCGGAACGCGGTGGTCGCGCCGGGCCTGAGCGTGCCGTTGACGCCCTTCGCCTCGTAGACGAGCGGCAGGTGCGGGGTGCCGTCGTGGTTGCCGCCGGAGGCCGAGGCGATCGTGTCGGCGCCCGCCGTCCCGCCGGTGGCCGTGGTGAGCGTGCCGCCGGAGCGCAGCTGGAACGTGTTGCCGGTGGACGGCCCCGGCTCGCCCGGGTCCGTGCCGCCGGTGCCGGTGCCGGTGGCCGTGGAGCGGGCGGGGACGGTGAGCTTCGCGCCGTCGGAGAAGGTGACGGTACGGGCGGTGGAGCCGTGGTTGTGGGCGGCGTACGTCCGTACCGTGCCCTTGGTGAAGACCGCCGACGTGGGCAGGTCGCCCGTGATCGACGGGTCGGGCGCGCCCAGCGTGTCCAGGGTGGTCAGCCAGTGGTACGTGTGGGCCTTCGACTCGCCCTGCTCCGGGGTGTACGCGGCGTGCTGCGCGTCCCACTTGGACTTGGCGGCCGCCGGGTCGGCCAGCGACTGGAACTCCCACAGGATGTCGCGCCACTCGACGGCCGGGCCGCCGTTCTGGCGCTCCATCTCGGCGATGTTGCGGCGGATGGCGTCCTTGCGGGCGGCGAGGTGCAGGGAGCCGCCGGTCACCGGGAGGACGTTGATGCCGTGGATCTCCTCGGGGTTGGCGGTCCACCAGGTCGAGTACGCGCCGCCGCTCCCCCACACCATGCCGACCGTGTCATGGCCGAAGGCGGCGGGGAAGACCTGCTGGTCGGCGTCGAACCAGTACTGGCTGATCGCCTCCGACTCGGTGGTGAGGAGGTAGACGCCGAGGTCGCGCAGGGCGGTGTCGCCGGTCGCGGAGCCCCACAGGATCAGGCCCGCGCTGAGGTTGGTGGACTCCGACGAGGACTCCTGGTTGTTGCCCGCGGCGAAGCCCTGGTGGCCGGAGGCCCAGCTGTGCCCGGCGTACACGTCGAAGCCGCGCAGGAACGGGAAGGCGGAGTCGGTGCGGCTGGGGTTGGCGGCGTCCCGGACGAGGGTCTTCACCATGCCGCCCCACGCCGAGTCGGCGGCCCAGGCGGGGTCGTACTGGGCGACGACGGCCGCCGCGTACACGTAGTACGAGTAGTGGAAGTGGTGGTCGTTCAGCTCGCTGTCGCTGCCGTACGAGGCGGGGTAGCCGATCAGGGTGCGCCAGGTGCGGTCGTAGCTGAACTCGGAGGCGCCTCCGGCCGTGAACCACTCCTGGAGGCGGCCCTTCAGCAGCCCGAGGAGCCGGTCGCGGACGGCCGTGTCGCCGATCTGCTCGGCGACCGGGACGAGCTGGGCGAGCCGCCCGAGGGCCTTGCCCGTCCAGTACGTGTCGGTGGCGCCGGAGAACGGGTCGGCGGCGTTCACCACCTCGTTCAGGTAGCCGCGCAGCCGGGCCGCGTCGGTGCCGGACGCCTTGGGGAGCGCGGGCAGCACGGGCGCGGTGCGCTGGCTGGTGGTGAAGGTGCGGGACTCGCGGACCTTCATGGTGCCGCGCGGCGAGACGTACGTGTACGCCGTGAGCGGGTCCGTCGTGTGGAGCCACTGGTGGCGGTACAGGGCCTGCAGGGTGCCGGTCTCGGTGCCCTCCTGCGGCTGGGTGGTGAGCGTGTAGGTGGCCCGGACGGTGCCGCCGCTCGTGCTCCAGGACGCCTGGGAGCCGGTGACGAAGCTGTACGCGTACTTCTTGTACGTGGCCAGCGCGCTCGTGGAGGGCAGGACGGCGAGCGAGAAGTAGTCCTTGCCGGCCAGGCCCGCCGTGACGGTGGAGCCGGAGACCGTCCAGTCGGCGCCGGTCGGCGCGAACAGGGCGTAGTGGTGGCCCGCGACGGTGATGCCGAGGACGTTGCCCTGGTCGGCGAAGACGGTCGGCGCGGTGGCGGTGGTGACGCGGGCGTCGCCGCCGGTGCCCTTGGCGTACACGAAGGGCAGGCCGTGGCCGATGGTGGCGCGCAGGGTGCGGGCGCCGTCGGACCAGTACGGGGTGACGGTCCAGTCGGACCAGGCGTCGGCCTTGGTGTCGGGGGCGTTGAGGCCGGTCAGACCGAGGGTGAGGTCGCGCTTGTGGGCGAACTCGTACTGCCGTCCCTCGCCGACGATCGCGGGCGTGGTCGGGTAGCCGATGTCGAGGCCCGCGGCGGTGGCCTGGTAGGTGAGCGGATGGCCGTACATGGGGGTGGAGTACGGGTTGTCGCCGTAGCGCTGGAAGGCGAGGGACGACCACCAGTCGTTGGTGGGGACCGGTTTGCCCTGGGCGGCCGGGGTGACCTTGGGCGTGACGGGGGTTCCGGTGTTGGTGGTCGGGCCCGTGGTGCCGGGCGGCCGGGTGTCGGAGTAGCTGCCGGCGCCGACCGGGACGGTGGCGGCGGCAGCGGGGGAGGCGGCGGGGCCGGTGAGGCCGACGGCCGCCAGGGCCGCGGCCAGGGCGACGACGCCTGAGCGGGGGGTTCTCATGGGGGATTCACCTCAGTGGTGAGGGTGGCGGGAGAGCTGGTCGAGAGCGCTCTCAAGTGCCTGGAACGTAAAACTCCTGAAACATGACTGTCAATACAGGCGACAGGGCCGGTAGTTGGTGTGCCGCACAGCCGTTATCCGTTCGAGTCTTGACGCGGCAGGCCCCGCCGGGGCACGCTCCCCCCACATTTGTGAGAGCGCTCTCAACGAATGGTTCACCGCTCGATCGAAGCCAAGGGAGGCTTCTCATGCCCATCGCCCGAGCCGCCAGAAGGGCCGCCGTCCGACTCGGTGCGGTCGCGCTCACCGGAGCCATGCTCGCCGCCTGCGGGTCCGGCGCGTCGGACACCTCGTCCGACGCGGCGGGCGGCAAGGTCACGATCACCGTCGATCTGTTCGGCTCGTTCGGCTACAAGGAGGCCGGGCTGTACGCCGAGTACGAGAAGCTCCACCCCGGCGTCACGATCAAGCAGACCGACACGGAGGACGAGCAGGACTACTGGAAGTCCCTCCAGACCCGGCTCGCGGGCGGTGGCGGCCTCGCCGACGTGCAGGGCATCGAGGTGGGCCGCATCGCGTCCGTCACGCAGCAGCAGGCCGACAAGTTCGAGGACCTCGCCAAGTACGGCGCGAACGACCTCAAGGACCAGTTCGCCGAGGCCAAGTGGTCGGCGGCCACCACCAAGGACGGCAAGGTGCTGGGCCTGGGCACGGACGTGGGCCCGGAGGCCATGTGCTACCGCACCGACCTGTTCAAGCAGGCCGGGCTGCCCACGGACCGCGAGGAGCTCGCCAAGAAGTGGGCCACCTGGGACGGCTACCTGGAGCTGGGCAAGCAGTACAAGGCGAAGGCCCCCGGCAAGAGCGCCTGGCTGGACAGCGTGGGCAGCCTCTACACGATCATGATCGGCCAGGAGGAGGAGCGGTACTACGACGCCTCCGGCAAGCTGATCTACGAGAACAACCCGGCCGTCAAGGCCGCCTGGGACGCCGCGACCGAGGCCGCCGCGGCGGGGCTGAGCGCCAAGCTCGACCAGTGGTCGCCGCAGTGGAACCAGGCGTTCGCCGCCGGGTCGTTCGCGACCATCCCGTGCCCCGCCTGGATGCTCGGCTACATCAAGGGCCAGGCGGGCGACGCGGGCAAGGGCAAGTGGGACATCGCCAAGCTCCCCGGGGGCGCGGGCAACTGGGGCGGCTCGTACCTGGCGGTGCCGCGCGCGGCCAAGCACAAGAAGGAGGCGTACGAGCTGGTCAAGTGGCTGACGGCGCCCGAGCAGCAGGCCAAGCTCTTCGAGAAGCAGGGCAACTTCCCCTCCTCGACCGGCGCCATCGCCAAGGTCGCCGACGCGAAGGACCCGTACTTCTCGAACGCCCCCATCGGCAAGATCTTCGGTGACGCGGCGAAGGAGGCGCCGGTGCAGGTCCTCGGCGTGCACGACAAGAACGTCGCCGACCAGATCACCAACGCGCTGAGCGAGGTGGAGCGCAAGGGCACCGCCCCGGACAAGGCGTGGGCCAACGCCAAGAAGGGCGTGGACAACGTCATGGGCTGACGCGGCCACCGGCCCCGCCGGACGCTGCCCGTCCGGCGGGTCCCCGCCCGGTACGGAACGGGGACCCCGCCCCGTACCGCGCCCCCGTCAACCCGTGAACCACAGCCCGTCACCCCGTGGCCTACCTGCCCGTCACCCCCTGGCACCCCAGCCCGTCACCCCGTGACGCACTACCGCGTCGCCTCGTGACGTACCAGCCCGTCACCTTGTGAAGTACCGCCCCACGACCTCCCGAAGGGCCGCACCGTGACCCTGACCGCTCCGGCGGGCACCGGCGCACCGCCGAACCCGCCCCCCGACAAGGCCGCCGAGGCCGCCCGGCCCTCGGCGGTGCGCCGCGCCTGGGCGACCGTCTCGCCGTACGCCTACATCGCCCCGTTCTTCACCCTCTTCGCCGCCTTCGGCCTCTTCCCGCTGCTCTACACCGCGTTCGTGTCGCTCTACCGGGTGGAGCTCCAGACCCCAGGCGACATGGAGTGGCGCGGGCTCGGCAACTACGCGGCGCTGTTCACCGACGAGTTCTTCTGGATCTCGCTGCGCAACACGTTCACCATCGGTGTGCTGTCCACGGTCCCCCAGCTGGTGATGGCGCTGGGCCTCGCGCACCTGCTCAACTACAAGCTGCGCGGCCGGACGTTCTTCCGCACGGCGATGCTCCTGCCGTACGCCACCTCCGTCGCCGCCGCGACACTCGTCTTCGCGCAGCTGTTCGGCCGTGACTTCGGGCTGGTCAACTACGCCCTCGGGCTGGTCGGCGTCGGCCCGGTGGACTGGCAGACCGGCACGGTCGCCTCGCAGATCGCCGTCTCCACCATCGTCATCTGGCGCTGGACCGGCTACAACGCGCTGATCTACCTGGCCGGCATGCAGTCCATCCCGAGCGAGCTGTACGAGGCCGCCGAGATGGACGGCGCGTCCCGCTGGCGGCAGTTCCTGCACGTCACCCTGCCCGGACTGCGGCCGACGATCGTCTTCACCGTCGTCGTGTCCACCATCGGCGCCACGCAGCTGTTCGGTGAGCCGCTGCTCTACGAGGGGTCCGTCTCCGGCGGCATCTCGCACCAGTACCAGACGCTCGGCCTGTACATGTACGAGCAGGGCTGGGGCTTCTTCCACCTGGGCCGGGCCGCGGCCATCGCCTGGGTGATGTTCCTGCTCATCGTGGTGCTCGTGGGGGCCAACGCCCTGCTCGCGCGCCGCCGTTCCCGCAAGGAGGCCGGGCGATGACCACGCGCGCGGGGCGCACGCTGCACGGCGGCAAGGTCGCGTACGCGATCCTCATCGTGGCCGTCCTCGTCTCGGCCTTCCCGTTCTACTGGACGATCGTCGCCGCCAGCCGCTCCAACGCCGACCTGGCGCAGGTGCCGCCGGCGCTGCTGCCGGGCCCGAACCTGCTCCGCAACATCGAGGCGGTGACGGAGGAGGCCGACATCGGCACGGCGCTGGTCAACTCGCTGATCGTGTCCGGGTCGATCACCGTCGGCACGGTGCTGTGCTGCACGCTCGCCGGGTTCGCCTTCGCCAAGCTGCGCTTCCGCGGCCGGGGCGCGCTCCTCGCGGTCACGGTGGGCACGATGATGATCCCGCCGCAGCTCGGGGTGATCCCGCTGTTCATGGTGATCGCCGAACTCCAGTGGGTGAACCAGCTCCAGTCTGTGATCCTCCCGGGCCTCGTCTCGGCGTTCGGCGTGTTCTTCATGCGGCAGTTCCTGGTGCAGGCGCTGCCGGACGAGCTGATCGAGGCGGCCCGGGTGGACGGCGCCTCGTCCGCGCGGATCTTCTGGTCGATCGTGGTGCCCATCGCCCGGCCCGGCATGGCCGTGCTCGGACTGCTGACGTTCATGGCCGCGTGGAACGACTTCTTCTGGCCCATCGTCGCCCTGTCCTCGCAGAACCCGACCGTGCAGGTCGCGCTGCGCCAGCTCGGCGGCGGCTATGTCCACGACCAGTCCGTGATCATGGCGGGCACGCTGCTGGGCACGCTGCCCGTGCTGCTCGTGTTCGGCCTGCTGGGCCGGCAGATCGTCGGCGGCATCATGCAGGGCGCGGTCAAGGGCTGACCCCCCCTCCTTTTTGTTCGTACTGATCCCTACCGATCGTTGGGAGTTCCCTCCTCATGACCGCTGTCGACGCACGGCTCCGTCCCGCGACGGGGCTCGCCTTCCCTCCCGGCTTCCGCTGGGGCACGGCCACCGCCGCCTACCAGATCGAGGGCGCCGCCGCCGAGGACGGCCGCACCCCGTCCATCTGGGACACCTTCAGCCGCGTCCCCGGCAAGGTCCGCAACGGCGACACGGGCGACATCGCGGCCGACCACTACCACCGGATCGCCGAGGACGTCGCCCTGATGCGGGACCTCGGCGTCACCGACTACCGCTTCTCCGTCTCCTGGTCCCGGGTGCAGCCCGGCGGACGCGGCCCTGCCGCGACCAAGGGCCTGGACTTCTACCGGCGGCTGGTGGACGAGCTGCGCGGGGCGGGCATCAGGCCGGTCGCCACGCTCTACCACTGGGACCTGCCGCAGGAGCTGGAGGACGCGGGCGGCTGGCCGCACCGGGACACGGCCGAGCGGTTCGCCGAGTACGCCGCGCTGATGGCGGACGCGCTGGGCGACCGGGTGGCCACCTGGACGACGCTGAACGAGCCGTGGTGCGCCGCGTTCCTCGGGTACGCCTCCGGGGTGCACGCCCCGGGCCGTAAGGACCCGGCCGCGTCCCTGCGCGCCGCGCACCACTTCAACCTGGGGCACGGCCTGGCCGTACGGGCGCTGCGGGCGGCGCTGCCCGGCTCGGCGGAGGTGTCGCTGACGCTGAACCTGCACGCGGTGCGGCCGCTGACCGGGTCGGAGGCGGACCGGGACGCGGCACGCCGGATCGACGCGCTCGGCAACCGCGTCTTCCTGGACCCGGTGTTCCTCGGGCGGCTGCCCGACGACCTGGTCGCGGACACGGCGGCGCTGACGGACTGGTCGTTCGTGAAGGACGGCGACCTGGCGGCGGCGGCCACGCCCATCGACTCGCTGGGCATCAACTACTACTCCCCCACCGTCGTCACGGCCGGCACCCACGAGGGCCCGTCGCCGTGGCCGGGCGCCGAGGGGCATGTGCGGTTCGAGCCCGCGCCGGGGCCGCGCACGGCGATGGACTGGCCGGTGGACGCGGACGGCCTGTACGAGCTGCTGACGCGGCTGCGCGACGAGCTGCCGCACGTCCCGCTGGTGATCACCGAGAACGGGGCGGCGTACGACGACTACGCCGACCCGTCCGGCGCGGTGCACGACCCCGAGCGGGTGGCGTACCTGCACCAGCACCTGACGGCGGTGCACCGGGCCATCGAGGACGGCGCGGACGTGCGCGGGTACTTCCTGTGGTCGCTGCTGGACAACTTCGAGTGGGCGTACGGCTACAGCAAGCGGTTCGGCATCGTGCACGTCGACTTCGCCTCGCAGCGGCGCACCCCGAAGGACAGCGCCCGCTGGTACGCGGACGTCATCGCGCGGGGTGGGCTGCCGGACTGAAGGCGGCGCGTCGAGGGGCCGCCGGTCGGCCGGGCGGTCCGGTCAGCCGGGCGGTCCGGTCAGCTCGGCCGGGCCGGTCAGCTCGGCCGGGCCGCCCTGCCGACGCGGTGGGCGCGGCGGGCCTCGCGGGCGAGCGGGAGGTAGCGCAGCCGCTCGGGGAGTGCGGGCACGACCAGCCGCACGACCCGGGCGAGGCGGCGCAGCCTCCGCTCCTGCTCGTCCGTCCAGTCCACGCCGATCGCCGCGCGCGCCTCGGGCGGCAGGAAGCCCACGGCGAGGAACGCGCGGAAGCGAGCGAATCCGGGCCACAGCAGCGGCCACAGGGCGCCCAGCAGGAGCCTCAGCGGCAAGGGGCCGCGGGCGGGCGTCGGGAGCGGGACGTCCGTGGCGAGCAGGTCGCGGACGACGGCGGTCATCTCGACCTCGTCGGCGAGGACCTTCTCGTAGTACGGCCAGAACTCCTCGATCGTCTGCGGCATGTCACGGTCATGGATGCCGAGGACGCGGCCGACCTGGAGCCACTCGGCGTAGAACGCCCGCTCCTGCTCGTCGGTCATGGGGCGGACGAGGTAGCGGGCGGCGTACCGGTGGACGGGGAAGCCGGTGGCGTGGACCCAGGCGTAGTTCGCGGGGGTGAGGGCGTGGTACGGGCGGCCGCGGGTGTCGGTGCCCTGGATCGTGCGGTGGAGGCGGCGCAGGCGGCGGCCCTCCTCGACGGCGGCCTCCCCGCCGTACACCCACAGCTGGAGGGAGCGCAGGGAGCGTTCCGCACGGCCCCAGGGGTCGGTGCGGAAGACGGAGTGCTCGTCCACTCCGGCGCCGACGGCCGGGTGGGCGACCTGGAGGACCAGCGCGGCGGGCAGCATGAGCAGCGCGCGGATGTCTCCGGTGAGGCTCCACAGGACCCCGCCGGGGGGCGGCGGTGCGGGGTGGTCGTGGGCCTGGGTCATGGACGCTGCTCCGGATTCTGCGAGGTGCCGGGGTGGGGGTGTGAGGGGTGTGGTGGCGGTCCGAGGATCGACGGCGGCCGGTACCGGCTCGGGCGTCGGCCTGGGCGCCGGCCACTCCCGGCTTCGGGGTCCCGTTCGCCGGACTTCCAGTATGCGAGGCGCGTCGGTGGAGGGTCTCGCGGGGGCCCCGGCCCTCGGGTGGGAATTCTTCGCCGGGCTGCCCGATCTCCGCAAGATCTCCTCCATCCGTTGTCTACCCGAGAGTAACCGCGGCTGATTTGATGTGCGGCGCCCCGTTCGACAGCCCGCCCCCACAAGGGAGTTGCCGTGCCCCAGCCCCAGCCGCGTTCCGTGCTCCGCCGCGCTCCGCGCGCCGTCCTGTCCGCCGCCGTCTCCGCGGCGCTCGCCGCCGTGTCGCTGGCGGCCTCGGCGCCGTCCGCGGGTGCCGCCACCGCCGCGGCCGAGGCCACGCCGAGCCTGAAGGTCCTGACGTACAACGTGTTCCTGTTCAGTCGGAACCTGTACCCGAACTGGGGCCAGGACCACCGGGCCAAGGCCATCCCGGCGGCGCCGTTCTTCCAGGGCAACGACGTGGTGGTGGTCCAGGAGGCGTTCGACAACACCGCCTCCGACGCGCTGCTGAGCAACGCCGCCGCGCAGTACCCGTACCGCACGCCCGTCATGGGCCGCTCCACGTCCGGCTGGGACGCGACGGGCGGGGCGTACTCCTCGACCACGCCGGAGGACGGCGGCGTGACGGTCCTGAGCAAGTGGCCGATCGTGCGCAAGGAGCAGTACGTCTACAAGGACGCGTGCGGCGCGGACTGGTACTCCAACAAGGGCTTCGTGTACACCGTGCTGAACGTGAACGGGCAGCGCGTCCACGTGGTCGGCACGCACGCCCAGTCCACCGACCCGGGCTGCTCGGCGGGCGAGGCCGCGCAGACGCGGGCGCGGCAGTTCAAGGCGATGGACGCCTTCCTGGACGCCAAGAACATCCCGGCGTCGGAGCAGGTCATCGTGGCGGGCGACTTCAACGTGGACTCGCACACCCCGGAGTACGCGACGATGCTCGCCAACGCGGGCCTCGCCGACTCGGCCCGCACCGGCCACCCGTACTCCTTCGACACGGCGGACAACTCGATCGCCGCCGAGCGGTACCCGGACGACCCGCGCGAGGACCTGGACTACGTGCTGCACCGCGCCGGGCACGCCCGCCCGGCCGGCTGGACGAACCTGGTGATCAAGGAGCGGAGCGCCCCCTGGACCGTGTCGAGCTGGGGCACCTCGTACACCTACACCAACCTGTCGGACCACTACCCGGTGGTCGCCTCCGCGCAGTAGTGGGGGCGGGGCTCGGGCCGGTAGTCGTACGGCGTCGTGGTGGACAGCGTCGCGAAGCCGAGGCGGCTCAGGATCGGCCGGCTGTCGTCGGAGGCGTCCACCTGGAGCCAGCGGCAGCCGCGGGCGGCGGCGATCCGGGCCCGGTGGGCGACGAGGGAGCGGTACAGTCCGCGCCCGCGCCACTCGGGCACGGTGCCGCCGCCCCAGAGTCCGGCGAAGCCCGTGCCGGGCACCAGCTCCATGCGCGCCGAGCTGACCGGCCGGCCGTCCGCCACGGCGACGACGGCGACGACCGTGCCGGGGGCCTCGGCGAGCTGCCGGACCAGCCACCGGCGCAGCCGGGTGCCGTCCGTGGCGAACGCGCGGTCGTGGACCTCGGCCATGAGGTCCACCCCGGCGGCGTCCTTCACCGGCACCAGCTCCACGCCGTCGGGCGGGGCCGAGCCGAGCGCGGCGATCCGGTCGGCCTCGGCGACCATCAGGGCTTCGCGGGGACCTGCCGTGAACCCGGCGGCGCGAAGGCGGGCGCCGAGGTCGTGCGGCTCGTCGTGCGCGTACAGCTTCCACTCGAACTCTTGCCCCAGGGCGGTGAAGTGGCGGATCTGCTCGGCGATGGCGGCGTCCGCCGTGGCATCCGTGAGGCCGCTCCACAGGACGCCGTTCCACGCCTCCGGCGGGCCGGTCTGCCGGACGACGTCCCCGACCCGCTCGACCCGGCATCCGGGCCCGTCCGCGGGCGCCTCACGGCGCATCCGCCGGTCGAACAGCTCCCGTACCTCGTCATGGTCCATGGCGGCCAGCCGACCACCTCGCGTCGAGGGCGGCAAACCCTTTTCGGCCCACGCCCCTACGCCGAACAGCCCCCCGCTTCTCCGGCCTCCCCGCCGCCGGTGACCGCCACTGCACCACCCGACGCCCTCGGCCCCGCCACTCACCCGTCGTGGTCGTACACCGTGACCGGGATGCCGCGCGCCACCAGGCGCTCGGCTATGAGGGGCTCGACGCGGGACCAGCGGCCGCCCGCGAGGCCGCAGCCGATGCGCGGCATGTGGACGGACGCGCCCAGCTCCTCGGCCTTGTCTGCCAGCGCGTGCAGCGCGGCGTCGATCGCCTCGTACCGCACCGGGACGCCCTTGCTGCCCGTCCGTATCCCCCGCTGCCCCACCATGTTGGCCACCCACAGATACGGCCCCACCCGCACGCACCGCACGGCGCCGAGGCCGAAGTCGTTGCCCGCGCGCTCCCGGTGCCAGCGGCGGTAGGCCGCCTCCGGCTCGGGCCAGCGGCGCGACAGGGCGACGACGAACCCCTTGCCCCAGCCGCCCAGGTCGTTGCAGACATGCGCGATGATCTTGACGCCCTTCCCCTGCGGGGCCGTCGCGTCGCCCTTCGTGTACCGAATCCCCGTTCCCGTCATGTCCCTCACCGTAAGGGCGGGCACTGACAACGGGCCTCTGGATATCGGCCGCCCCGGCGGCTTTCACAGTGGTGGTGAGACAGCAATACTGTTGCAGCAGTGCGACACCACAGGGAAACGAGGACACCGTGGCGACCGAGACGCAAGCGCAGGCGTTCACCGTGGACGAGCTCGCCGCGCGCGCGGGTGTCACCGTCCGCACGATCCGCTTCTACAGCACGCGCGGACTGCTGCCGCCGCCCGTCATCGGACCCCGCCGCGTCGGCCGCTACGGGCCCGAGCACCTGGCGCGGCTGGCGCTCATCGAGGAGCTCCAGCACCAGGGCATGACGCTCGCCGCGATCGAGCGGTACCTGGAACAGCTCCCCGCGGACGTCAACGCCCACGATCTGGCCATCCACCGGGCGCTCGTCGCGACCTGGTCGCCGGACAGCGTGGAGCACCTGACGCGGACCGAGCTGGAGCGGCGGGCCGGGCGGGAGCTGACCGACGCGGACATGGACCTGCTGGCCGCGATGGACGTGCTGACCGGCCCGGACGAGGACGGCACCCTCCGCGTGGACCTCGGGCTGCTGCGGCTCGGCCTGCAACTGCTGGACGTGCCGATCCCGCACGCCACCATCGTGGCCGCCCGCGAGGTGCTGGTGGAGCACACCCGCGAGGCCGCGCAGGAGCTGACCCGGCTGTTCCGCGACGAGGTGTGGAACCCGTACCGGGAGCGGGAGCCGGACCCGGAGGACCCACGGCGCGTGAAGGCGATGAAGTCCCTGTCCGCCCACATGCGGCCCCTGGTGGTCCAGGCCCTGGTGACGGCCTTCCAGCGCTCCCTGACCGACGAACTGCGCGCCGCCTTCCGCGCCCCCGCCGACCGAGGGGAGCCCGCCGACTGAGGCAGGCCCGGCCGGGACGCCCCAGCCGAGCGGGAGGACGCGCCCCCTGCGGCCCGCCCCGGGATCGCCGGGCCCGGGACGGAGGCGCGTCCTCCCGCCGGGCCTCAGTCGGTGAAGGTCTCGCCCCGCTCCGCCTTCTCCAGCAGCAGCGCGGGCGGTTCGAAGCGCTCGCCGTACCGCTCGGCCAGCTCGCGGGCGCGGGCGACGAAGCCCGGCAGGCCGCCCTCGTAGCCGTTGATGTACTGGAGGACGCCGCCCGTCCAGGCGGGGAAGCCGATGCCCATCACCGAGCCGATGTTGGCGTCGGCGACCGACGTGAGGACGCCCTCCTCCAGGCAGCGCACCGAGTCGAGCGCCTCGGAGAACAGCATCCGCTCCTTCATGTCCTCGAACGGGATCGCCGCGTCCGGCTTGGTGAAGTGCTCCCGCAGCCCTGGCCACAGGCGGGTGCGGCGGCCCTCCTCGTACTCGTAGAACCCGGCGCCGCCGCTGCGGCCGGGGCGGCCGAACGCGTCCACCATGCGGTCGATGACGGCCTCCGCCGGGTGGGTGCGCCAGGTGCCGCCCGCCTCCTCCACCGCGCGCCGCGTCTCGTTGCGGATCTCGCGGGGCAGCGTCAGGGTCAGCTCGTCCATCAGGGAGAGCACCTTCGCCGGGTAGCCCGCCTGGGCCGCCGCCTGCTCGACCGAGGCGGGTTCGACGCCCTCGCCCACCATGGCTACGCCCTCGTGGATGAACTGGCCGATGACCCGCGAGGTGAAGAAGCCGCGCGAGTCGTTGACGACGATCGGCGTCTTGGCGATCTGCCGCACCAGGTCGAAGGCGCGTGCCAGCGCCTCGTCGCCGGTCCGCTCGCCCCTGATGATCTCGACCAGCGGCATCTTGTCCACCGGCGAGAAGAAGTGCAGGCCGATGAAGTCCGCCTGCCGCTCCACGCCCTCGGCGAGGACGGTGATGGGCAGCGTGGAGGTGTTGGAGCACAGCAGCGCGTCGGGCGTGACGACGCCCTGGACCTCCTGGAACACCTTGTGCTTGAGCGCCGTGTCCTCGAACACGGCCTCGATGACGGCGTCGCAGCCGGCCAGGTCGGCCACGTCGGCGGTGGGCCGGATGCGAGCCAGTAGCGCGTCGGCCTTCTCGCGGGTGGTGCGGCCCCGCTCGACCGCCTTGGCGCAGAGCTTCTCCGAGTACGCCTTGCCCTTCGCCGCGGCCTCCTCGGTGACGTCCTTGAGGACGACCTCGATACCGGCCTTGGCGCAGGCGTAGGCGATTCCGGCGCCCATCATCCCGGCGCCGAGTACGGCGGCCTTGCGGACGGTGCGCGGCTCGACGCCCTGGGGGCGGCTGCGGCCCGCGTTGACGGCCTGGAGGTCGAAGAAGAACGCCTGGATCATGTTCTTCGCGGTCTGACCGGTCACCAGCTCGGTGAAGTAGCGGGACTCCACGACGAGCGCCGTCTCGAAGTCCACCTGGGCGCCCTCGACGGCCGCCGCGAGGATGTTGCGCGGGGCCGGGAAGGGGGCGCCGTTCAGCTGCTTCTTCAGGTTCGCGGGGAAGGCGGGCAGGTTCGCGGCGAACTTGGGGTGCGCGGGCGTACCGCCGGGGATCTTGTGGCCGGGCTCGTCCCAGGGCTGGCGGGACTCGGGGTTCGCGTCGATGAACGCGCGGGCCTTGGCGAGCATCTCCTCGTGGGTCTCGGCGACCTCGTGGACGAGGCCGTTCTCCAGGGCGCGGCGGGGCGGGTACTGGGTGCCCTGGAGGAGGACCTTCAGCAGGGCGTCCGTGATGCCCATGAGCCGTACTGTGCGGGTGACTCCGCCGCCTCCGGGGAGCAGGCCGAGGGTGACCTCCGGCAGGCCGATCCTTGAACCGGGCGCGTCGAGGGCGATGCGGTGGTGGGAGGCGAGGGCGATCTCGTATCCCCCGCCGAGGGCGGCGCCGTTCAGCGCGGCGACGACGGGCTTGCCGAGGGTCTCGATCCGGCGCAGGGAGCGCTTGATGCCGTTGGCCGCTTCGAAGACCCGCTGGGCGTCCTCGGGGCCGGCCTTGATCAGGTCGCCCAGGTCACCGCCCGCGAAGAAGGTCTTCTTGGCGGAGGTGTAGACGATGCCGCGGATGGAGTCCTTCTCGGCCTCCGCCCGGTCGGCGACGGCGGCGATGGAGGCGCGGAACGCCTCGTTCATCGTGTTCGCGGACTGCTCGGGGTCGTCGAGGACGAGGGTGACGATCCCGGTCTCGTCCTGCTCCCAGCGGATGGTGGAGCGCGTCGGCATGGCGGTCATGGATGCTTCTTCCGTTACGGGCCGTTACGGGTCGGCGGGAGGGGCGGGACGGGCCGGACAGGGTGGGACAGGGCGGGACAGGGCGGAACGGCGGGACGGCGGTCAGAGGCGTTCGACGACGGTGGCGATGCCCATGCCGCCGCCGACGCAGAGCGTCGCGAGGCCGTACCGCTTGTCCTGGCGCTCCAGCTCGTCCACGAGGGTGCCGAGGATCATCGCGCCGGTGGCGCCGAGGGGGTGGCCGAGCGCGATGGCCCCGCCGTTGACGTTGACCTTGTCGAGAGGCAGGCCCATGTCGCGGGCGTAGCGCAGGACGACCGCGGCGAACGCCTCGTTGATCTCGACGAGGTCGATGTCGTCGATGGTGAGCCCGGCCTTCGCGAGGGCCTTGCGGCTGGCGGGGGCGGGGCCGGTCAGCATGATGGTGGGCTCGGAGCCGGAGACGGCGGCGGAGACGATCCGGGCGCGTGGCGTCAGCCCGTACCGCTCCCCGACTTCGCGGGAGCCGACGGCGACGAGGGCGGCGCCGTCCACGATGCCGGAGGAGTTGCCCGCGTGGTGGACGTGGTCGATCTTCTCGACCCAGTGGTACTTCTGGAGGGCCACGGCGTCGAAGCCGCCCATCTCGCCCATGGCGGCGAACGACGGCTTGAGCGAGGCGAGGCTGTCGGCGGTGGTGCCGGGGCGCATGTGCTCGTCGTGGTCGAGGACGACGAGGCCGTTGCGGTCCCTGACGGGGACGACGGACCGGTCGAAGCGGCCTTCCTTCCAGGCGGTGGCGGCACGCTCCTGGGAGAGGGCGGCGTACTCGTCCACGTCGCGGCGGGAGAAGCCCTCCAGGGTGGCGATGAGGTCGGCGCTGATGCCCTGCGGGACGAACCGGGTCTCGTGGTTGGTCATCGGGTCGGACATCCACGCGCCGCCGTCGGAGCCCATCGGGACGCGGGACATCGACTCGACGCCGCCCGCGAGGACGAGGTCCTCCCAGCCGGAGCGGACCTTCATGGCGGCCGTGTTGACCGCTTCGAGGCCGGAGGCGCAGTAGCGGTTCTGCTGGACGCCCGCGACCGTGTCGGGCAGTCCGGCGGCGATGGCCGCGATCTTGGCGATGTCGGAGCCCTGGTCGCCGAGCGGCGAGACGACGCCGAGGACGACGTCGTCCACGGCGGCCGGGTCGAGGCCGGGCAGCCGGGCGCACATCTCCCGCACGAGGCCGACGACGAGGTCGATGGGCTTGGTGCCGTGGAGGGAGCCGTTGGCCTTGCCGCGCCCGCGCGGGGTGCGGATCGCTTCGTACACATACGCTTCGGTGGTCACTGGTCGAGCCTTTCGCGTCGCGGGGATCGCTTCAACGTCGGTGGTGGTTCAGCCGTCCGTGGTGGTTCAGCCGAGCAGCGAACGGCCGATGATCTCCTTCATGATCTCGGTCGTGCCGCCGTAGATGGTCTGGATCCGCCCGTCGGTGAACGCGCGGGCGACGGGGTATTCGCTCATATAGCCGTACCCGCCGTGGAGCTGGAGGCAGCGGTCCGCGGCCCGCTTCTGGAGCTCGGTCGCCCACCACTTGGCCATGGAGGCGTGGACGGCGTCGAGTCCCCCGCCGTCCGCGTGGTCCTCGACGCAGCGGTCCACGAAGGCGCGGGTGACGGCGCACTCGGTGGCCAGCTCGGCGATCTCGAAGCGGACGTGCTGGAGCTTGGCGAGGGGCCGCCCGAACGCCTCGCGCTCCTTGACGTACGCGGTGGTGATCTCCAGCAGGTGCTCGGCTCCGGCCGCCGCGGCGACGGCGATGGCGAGGCGCTCCTGCGCGAGGTGGGTCATCAGGTGGACGAACGCGCCGTTGACCTCGCCGAGCAGGTTCTCCTTGGGGACGCGCACGTCGTGGAAGAACAGTTCGGCGGTGTCCTGGGCCTTCTGGCCGATCTTGTCGAGGTTCCGGCCGCGCTCGAAGCCGGGCATGCCGCGTTCCACGACGAGGAGGGACAGGCCGTGGGCGCCGCCCTCGGGGGTGGTCCTCGCGACGACGACGACCAGGTCGGCGAGGATGCCGTTGGAGATGAACGTCTTGGAGCCGTTGAGCAGCCAGTGGTCACCGCGGTCCTCGGCGGTGGCGCGGATGCCCTGGAGGTCGGAGCCCGCGCCGGGCTCGGTCATGGCGATGGCGGTGATCGTCTCGCCGGTGCAGAATCCGGGCAGCCAGCGGCGTTTCTGCTCCTCGGTCCCGAGGTTCACCAGGTACGGGCCGATGATGTCGTTGTGCAGGCCGATGGCGAGGCCGGGCGCTCCGGCGCGGGTGAACTCCTCGGCGAGCACGGCGGCGTAGCGGAAGTCGGGGTTGCCGCCGCCCCCGTACTCCTCGGGCACGGCGAGGCCGAGGAGGCCCTGCCGCCCGGCGGCGAGCCACGCCTCGCGCGCGACGACGCCTTCCTTCTCCCACCGCTCGTAGTGCGGCAGGACCTCCTTGGCGAGGAAGGTGCGGACGGTGTCGCGGAACGCGTCGTGCTCCGCCTGGAAGATCCGGCGCTTCAACTCGGCCTCCTGGGGGTGGGGTGGACGCTGGGCACGTCCCAGTCGCGGGCCACCTCGTCGGCGTCGGCGCCGGGCCGCGCGGGCGGGCGGCGTACGGAGCCGGGGGTGGCGGAGAAGCGGGGCGCGGGCGCGGGCTGGATGACGCCGCCGTGCGCGGTGAACGTGGACCGGGCGGCGAGGTGCGGGTGGCCGGGGGCCTCGCGCAGCGACAGGACCGGGGCCACGCAGGCGTCGGTGTCCTCGAACAGGGCGGTCCACTCGGCGCGGGTGCGGGTGCGGAACCGGGCGGCGACGGCCGAGCGCAGCTCGTCCCAGCGGGCCGGGTCGTGGCGGGCGGCGGCGGTGTCCGCGTCCAGGCCGAGGAGGCGGGCGAACTCGTCGAAGAACCGCTGCTCCAGCGCGCCGACCGCCATGTGGCCGCCGTCGGAGGTCTCGTACGTGCCGTAGAAGGGGCAGCTGCCGTCGAGGAGGTTGGCGCCGCGCCGGTCCTGCCAGGCGCCCGCGGCGAGCATGCCGTGGATCATTGTGGCGAGGTGGGCGGCGCCGTCGGTGATGGCGGCGTCCACGACCTGCCCGGTGCCGCCCTCGGCACGGGCGTGGTGGAGGGCCGCGAGGACGCCGACGACGAGGTAGAGGGAGCCG
Organism: Streptomyces thermolilacinus SPC6; assembly: GCF_000478605.2. Classification (GTDB taxonomy): domain Bacteria; phylum Actinomycetota; class Actinomycetes; order Streptomycetales; family Streptomycetaceae; genus Streptomyces; species Streptomyces thermolilacinus. The sequence continues at coordinate 629,328 of NZ_ASHX02000001.1, forward strand.
CCCGCGTAGTCGCCGAGCAGGTTGGCGGGGACGGTCGGCGGCCCGCCGGGCTCGCCGATCATGGAGAGCGTGCCGGTGAGGGCGATGTACGTGATGTCGTGCCCGGCGCGCGGCGCGAGCGGCCCGTCCTGACCCCAGCCGGTCATCCGCCCGTACACGAGGCGCGGGTTGCGGGCGAGGCACTCGCGGGGGCCGACGCCGAGCCGTTCGGCGACGCCGGGGCGGTAGCCCTCGATGAGGATGTCGGCGCGTTCGGCCAGGTCGAGGACGGTCGCGGGCCCGTCGTCGGCCTTGAGGTCGACCAGGACGGAGCGCTTGTTGCGGTTGGTGAGGTCGTACGCGGGGTCGATGCCGATACCGGCGCCGCCGGGCCGGTCCACGCGCACCACGTCGGCTCCGAGGTCGGCCAGCAGCATGGCCGCGTACGGGCCGGGGCCGATACCGGCCAGCTCGACCACGCGCACCCCGCGGAGCGGGCCGGTCCCTGTCGTCGCCGTCATCCGGCCCCCTCGCCACGCCACTGTGACACTTCCGCTGTAACAGTGATGATGTTAAGAACGTGTTCCACTGTGCACAACCCCCTTCGGGCGGGCCGCGCGAAAGGCTCCCGGGCTCCCCCGCCGGGCGCGGGCAACCGGGCGGCCCCGGGCGGCTCCCGAGCCCCCGCGGCTCCCCGGCGGGACGACGGCAGGGGCGGGGGCTAGCCTCTGCGTGACGTGGACCAGCCCACCAGAGCAGCGGCGGAGGACCGGATGGACACGCGGGACGGCACGGCACGGGCGTTTGACGTGGTTCTCTTCGGGGCGACCGGGTTCGTCGGGGAGCTCACCGCCCGGTATCTCGCCGCACACGCCCCGGCGGGCTGCCGCTGGGCGCTCGCCGGGCGGGACCGGGGGCGGCTGGAGCGGCTGCGCGGCCGGCTCGCCGCCGACCATCCGTCGTGCGCCGAAGTGCCGCTGCTGGTCGCCGACGCGGGCGACGCCGCCGCGCTGCGGGACCTGGCGGAGTCGGCGCGGGTCGTCGCGTCGACGGTCGGCCCGTACGTCTGGTACGGCGAACCGCTGGTCGCCGCCTGCGCGGGGGCGGGCACGGACTACGTCGATCTGACGGGCGAGCCGGAGTTCGTCGATCTGATGTACGTACGCCATGACGCGCGGGCGCGGGAGACGGGTGCGCGGCTGGTGCACGCCTGCGGCTTCGACTCGGTCCCGCACGACCTGGGCGTCTACTTCACCGTGCGGCACCTGCCGCGCGACGTGCCGCTGCGCGTGGACGGGTTCGTCCGCACGAACGCCTTCTTCTCGGGCGGCACGTTCGCCTCCGCGCTCACCGCGATGGGCCGGGCCCGGCACATGGCGCGGGCGGCGCGGGAGCGGCGGCTGCACGAGCCGAGGCAGGTGGGGCGGCGGGCCCGGGCGCCGCTGGGCGGGCCCCGGTTCAGCAGGGAGACCGGCGCGTGGGCGCTGCCGCTGCCGACGCTGGACCCGCGCGTGGTGGCCCGGTCGGCGGCGGCGCTGCCCGCGTACGGCCCGGACTTCCGGTACCGGCACTACGCGGCGGTGCGGACGCTGCCGATGGCGCTGGGCGGCGCGGCGGCCGTCGGCGCGGGCTTCGCGCTGGCGCAGGTGCCGTCGGCGCGGCGGTGGCTGATGGAGCGTTACGAGCCGGGCAGCGGCCCGGACGCGGAGCGCAGGCGGCGCAGCTGGTTCCGGGTGCGGTTCGTCGGCGAGGGCGGCGGGCGGCGGGTGTGCGCCGAGGTGTCGGGCGGCGACCCGGGCTACGACGAGACGGCGAAGATGCTCGCCGAGTCGGCGCTGTGCCTCGCCCTGGACGAGAGCCTGCCGCCGGTCGCGGGGCAGGTGACGACGGCCGTCGCGATGGGCGACGCGCTGCTGGAGCGGCTGCGCGCGGCGGGCATCCGCTTCCGGGTGGCGGACGCGCGCTGAGGCGTGCGGGGCGGTTCGGGAGACCCCGGCCGCTCACCACCCGGCTCTGCTCACCGCCTGGCCGCGCCCACCGCCTGGCCGCGCCCACTCCCGGCCGCGCGCACCGCCTGGCCGCGCCCACTCCCGGCCGCGCGCACCGCCCGGCCGCGCTCACTCCCGTACGAGGCAGAAGGGGTGACCCGCCGGGTCGGCGCAGACGATCCAGCTCCGCCCCGGCTCGCCCTCGTCCAGCACCGAGGCGCCCAGCGCCACCGCCTCGTCGCGGGCCCGCGCCAGGTCGTCCACGCCCACGTCGAGGTGGAACCGCTGGGGGTGCTGCGGGTCCGGCCAGCGGGGCGGGCGGTGGTCGGCGGCCCGCTGGAAGGCGAGCACGCGCCCGTCGTCCGTGTGCAGGGTCGCCCAGTCGTCGTCCAGGGTCCAGCGGGGGTCGGGCAGGTTCACGCTCCCGCCGATGACGCCCTCGTAGAACCGGGCGAGGCGGAGCGGGTCGGAGCAGTCCACGACCACGCACTGGAGGCGGCCGATCATACGGCGCTCCCTTCTCCGAGGGTGGCCTCGCGCAGGGCGCGGCGGCACAGGGCGTCGGCGTGCCGGGTCGTTTCCGGCAGCCGGTAACGGGGCGTCAGCGCCAGGGTGTGGGCGCAGGCGTCGTCCAGGGTGACGCGGTGTCCGGCCGACACGAAGACCGGCTTCACGTCGTCGCGGGTGCGCACCGCGCGCCCCACCTCCTCGGTGCCGGCCATCAGCGGGCTGGTGGCGCCGCGGGCGGGGCCGGGCTGCTCGTACGTGAAGGTGAACGGGTTCTTGGCGACGCCGAGCACCGGCAGGCCGGTGAGGACGCCCAGGTGGCTGGCGAGGCCGAAGCGGCGCGGGTGCGCCTGCCCGTAGCCGTCGCACACGACGAGGCCGGGGCCGGCCGTCAGGGCGCCCAGCGCCGCGAGGACGGCGGGCAGTTCACGGAAGGCCAGGAGGCCCGGCACGTACGGGAAGGACACCCGGCCGACGGCGGTGGCCCGGTCGACCACGTCGAGGGTGCGGGCGTCCAGCACGACGGCGGCCGCGGCGACGAGGTCGCGTTCGTCGTCGTACGCCACGTCGACGCCGGTCACGAGGCCCGTACCGACCGGGGGCCCCGGCTCGTCCAGCACCACGCGGGCGCGCAGGGCGTCCTGCACGGCCAGGGCCGCGGCCTCGTCGGCGGGCCAGTCGGCGGGCGTTTCGAGAATTGTCATAGTGGCTGTCAGCTTAGGCTTTCCCTCGGTCGTGGGGGCGTCGCCCGTGCCGTGACGCGGGGTCGTCGTCGGGGAGTCCGATCAGCTCCTCCACGTCGAAGATCCGTGCGATCGGCACGTCGGTGCTGCTGTGCGCGACGATCGAGAAGGCGATGGTGACGGCGATCAGGGTGAACGCCTCCTCGCCCTGCGGGATGCCCGCCTGGAGCACGAGCAGTCCGTAGACCACCGAGGCGAATCCCTTGGGGCCGAACCAGGCGGCGGTGAGCTTCTCCTTGCGGTCGAAGTCGGTGCCCACCAGGGACAGCAGCAGCGAGGCCGGGCGGATGAGGACGATGGCCAGGACCGCCACCGCGTAGCCGCCGATCGACAGCTCGCCGAAGAGGTGCGGAGTCAGCAGGGCGCCGAAGACGAGCAGCGCCGCGAACTTGGCCAGCTCCGCCAGGGCCTCCCCCAGCGGCTCGAAGGCCTCCTTCGCCTCGGGCGCGAGTGCGGCGATCACCGAGCCCGCGGAGAAGGCGGCCAGGTAGGGGTTGGCGTGGGTGAGGTGGCAGGCGGCGTACAGGATGATCCCGACGGCCAGCGGCAGCAGGGGCTGGAGCCGGGGTTCGGCGCCCAGCAGCCGGAAGCGGACCAGCCAGTGCACCAGCAGCGGCAGGGCCACGCCGAACAGCAGCCCGAGGAAGAGTTCCCCGGCGATCGAGGCGAACCCGACGTCCTCGGCGTGACCGGCGGGCGCGGCGGCCGCGATGAAGACGAGGACGAACGGCAGCGCCAGCCCGTCGTTGACGCCGCTTTCGATGTTGAGCAGCTGCCGCAGCCGGGCGGGGACCTCCTCGCGGCCGACGATGGCCGAGGCGAACACCGGGTCGGTGGGCGCCAGCACCGCGCCGACCAGGAAGGACGTCGTCCAGTCCAGACCCACCAGGAAGTGCGTCAGCAGGGCCACCCCGAGGAATGCCAGCGGCATGCCGAGGCCCAGCGCGCGGGCCGGGTTGCGCCAGGCGCGGCGGAGTGCGGGGAAGGAGACGTGCATGCCGTCCGTGAACAGCACCGCGAACAGCGCCAGGTCGGCGGTCACGCGGACGATGTCGCTCGACGCGTTGATGTGGATGAGGCCGAGGAACCCGTCGCTGACGATCGCGCCGCCCACCAGGAACAGCAGTGAGGTGGAGAGCACGGACCTGGCGGCCAGCCCGGACAGCAGTACCGCGACCAGCAACGCCGCTCCGAAGACGATGACGAGTACCACCTGGCATGCTCCCGTTGTCGATTTCCCGTACTCCCGGCGCCCGCGGGTGTCGGCCTCCGCCCCCTGACCCACTCGGGGAGAGCGCGACCGCGGTACGCCTACCCGCGCCGACGCCCCGTCACCATCGTCGCGGGCCCGGGCGGCCGGGCCCGCGACTGGCCGACGGCCGACGGCCGGGTCACCCCGCGTCGCCTGCGGTAGCCTTCGCCCGCCGGGCCGCCGCGCCGTACGCCTTGAGCCCGGGTGCGGTGGTGACGCCGTGAATGACGGTGCTGGCGGCGACGACCAGCGTCCCGGCGGCCAGCACCCGGGGATCGGCGCCGAGCCGGTGCGCCTCCATGGTCAGGTAGAACAGGGCGGACACGCCGATGGGCCCGTACCAGCCCAGGAAGAGCGCGTCGCGCCACGGCAGGGACAGCGGGCGTTTCAGGGCCAGTACGACCGGCAGGCGGCGCAGCACCAGCACGGCCAGGACGAGCAGCAGGCCGCGCCACCATCCCAGCTCGCCCCACTCACGCCACGGGATCATGGCGCCGAACACGACGAACAACGGCAGGACGGCGAAGCGGTTGATCGCCTCGTCGACCTGGTTCTCGTCCGCCCGCTCGTCCACCGAACTGACCGCGTTGAAGGCGAGACCGGCGACGAAGACCGCCAGCACGCCGTCGACCCGCAGCAGCCCCGACAGGCCCAGCACCAGCAGGGCCAGCATCAGGGTGTAGAGGAGCAGCGGGCCCGGCTGCAGAGTGCGGTGCCTCTCGGCGCCCCGCAGCACCGCGCCGCCCAGCCAGCCGGCCGCCGCTCCCAGCAGCGTGGCGCCCGCGATCTGCCACAGGGCGTCCAGGGCTGCCGCGCCCCCGCTCAGGGGCCCGCTGACCGCGATCGCGGCGACCACCAGGGCCAGGGCCAGGCCGTCGTTGGCGCCCGACTCGAGGGAGAGCAGCTGCCGGGTCCGTTCCCCGACGGTCCCTTCCGCCGGCTCGCCGGTGACGGCGCTGGCGGCCAGTACGGGATCGGTGGGGCACAGGGCCGCGCCAAGCAACGCCGCCGCGCCGAGGCCGGTGCCCAGAACGACGGCCGACAGCGCCGTGGTCGTCAGTGCCATCCCGGCCATCGCGACGACCAGCAGCAGCGCCACGGGCCGGACGCGCGCCCGCACGTCGCGGAACGGGTAGCGCAGGGCCACGGCCATCACCGATACGGCCAGGAGGAGTCGGCACGCCTCGTGCAGGTCCCCGTGCCCCTCCACCACGGTGGGCAGGCCGATGACGTCGAGTCCCGCGGGGCCGAGGGCGACACCGGTCACCAGACCCAGCAGGGGGGCGGTCAGCGGCGCCCGTTCGATGGGCTTCGAGAGCGCGGCCACGACCAGGGCCAGGGCACCGGACGTGGTGAGCAGGATGTCGAGCATGTACGTGCGGGTGCCCCGCGGCGGTCACGGCGTACCTCCCCCGCCCCGCCCGCACCCGAACGGACGCCGCCCCGGACCGCCACCGGGGCGCACCCGAACGGCCCCCGGACCGCCGCCGGGGAGCCGTGCCACGCCGGGCACGGGTGCCGGGGCCCACCGGGCCCCGCGCACCGGGCGCACGTGCCGGGCCGCGCGGACGCCGCGACTTCGCGGGCCGCCTGAGCTGCCGTCAGCCGGCCGTGACGTCCTCAAGGGAGCTGCCGGAGCCGCTCCGGGACCGGCTGAGCACGCTGAAGCTGCCGTCGGTCTCCAGTACCACCGCGGTGACGTCCTCGACCGCGCCGATCCCGTGGGCGCGGATGGCCTGGCGCACCTCGCCCTCGGTGACCCGCTGACGGGCCATCGCCTCGGGAAGCATGCGCCCGTCGCTCAGCAGCAGCGTCGGCTCGGACTTGATCAGGCGCCGGAACGAACGGGAGCGCACCGCGGCCCTGGCGCTGACGAACTGGAGGGACACCAGTAGCGCCAGGGCGAGCGCTCCCTCCGCGAGTGCGACGTCGCGGGTGAGGAGGATGGTGGCCAGGGTCGAGCCCAGGGCCACGGTGACCACCAGGTCGAAGGCGTTCATCTTGGCCAGGGTGCGCTTGCCCGACAGGCGCACCACCAGGAGCAGCGCCGCGTAGGCGCACACGGCCATGACCGCCACGCGCAGCGTGTCGTACCAGGAGTCGAAGAACATCCCCCACGTCTACCCGAGAGAGCCGGGAGCCCCCGGACCGCCGTGCCGACGGCACCGCTGTACGGGACCGGGGCCCCGCCAGGGCGCCGCCCCGGTCCCGTCGGCGCGCCCCGGTACGGCGTTTCCCGCTACGGCCTCCCCGGTGCGGCGTTCCCCGGTGCGGCGTCTCCGCGCACGACGAGGCGCGCCGCGCGGCCCTGCGCGCCCGACGCCCAGCAGGAGAAGTCGGGCGTGCAGGTGACCGTGTCGTACGGGCCGGTGTCGAAGGTCCGCCAGGTGCGGCCGCCGTCGGTGGTGAGGTCCGTGCCGGTCGGGCCCACCGCGAGCGCCGCCGACCGGCTGTGCGGCAGCCAGGCCACGCCGGAGCGGTAGGCGGGCGGCGACATGACGGACGGGCGCCAGGTGCGGCCGCCGTCCCCGGTGAGGGCGGCGGCCCGCGCCGACGGCTGGTCGGCGCGGTAGTCGCCGCCGACGGCGATGCCGTGCGCGCGGTCCCGGAAGGCGAGCCCGAACACGCCGCGCGCCGGGTCGCCCGCCGGTATCGTCGCGTCGGCCTCCCGCCAGGTCAGGCCCCGGTCGGCGGAGTGCAGCACCCGGCCTGCCGCCCCGCCGCCGGTCGCCAGCCACACATCGCGCGGCCCGGCGGTCACCAGGCACTGGCCGCTCGCCGCGAACCCGGCCTCGCCGGGCAGCGCCGGCGGCATTCCGGCGTCGGGCAGGACGCGCCAGGTGCGGCCGCCGTCCGCCGTGGACAGGATGCGGAACCTGCCGTCGACGGGGTCGCTCATGGCGAGGCCGTGTCGGCGGTCGAAGAAGGCCACGCAGTCGTAGAAGGCGCGCGGGTCGGGGTTGCGGAACGTCTCCGTCCAGGTGGCGCCGCCGTCCTCGGTGCGCAGGATGCGGGACGCCTCGCCCTCGCCGATGGCCAGCACCACCGCGCGCCGCCCGTCGAACGCCTCGACGTCCCGGAACTCCAGCTCCCCCGCGCCCGGCGGCGAGACGTCCCGCCAGGTGCGGCCGCCGTCGGCGGTGCGCAGGACCGTGCCGCGCGACCCGGCGAGCCACGCCGTGTCGCGGTCCACGGCGGCCAGACCGCGGAACCTCGCCGTACTGCCGGTCACCGACGGCTCCCAGGACAGCGCGCTCCCCCGCGCCTCGGCGGCCGCGCCCTCCCCGGACGTCCGCGGCTGCTCCGCCCGTGCCTCCGGGCCGGTCAGGAGCGCGGTCGCGGCCACGGCCGCCCCGCACAGCACCAGCGACACCGACCGCCTCGTCTTCCCCATGGCTCCCATGCCGCCGGAACGTACTGCCCGCCCACGGCCCCGTCCAGACCACCTCCGTGGCACAGGTCACAGTGGCTCAGAGTGCACGCCGTGGCCGGATTCGCCGTCCTCTCCCGTGAACCGGGAGATCTACGAGGGAGCCGGACGTGTCCACCGTCATCGAACAGGCCCTGCAAGCCCGCCTCGTCGCGTCCGCGCCCCGCATGGACGTGGTCCCGGTCGTCCTGCGCTACGACCCCGCCGACCCGTTCGCCGTCCGGATGGCCTTCCCCGCCGCGGCGACCCTCGAAGGGGTGGAGGCGGTGTGGGAGTTCTCCCGCGACCTGCTCGCGGCGGGGGCCGAGGGGCCCGCCGGAGTCGGTGACGTGCGGATGAGGCCGTTCGGCCACGACCGGACGGTGGTGGAGTTCCACGCCGTCGAAGGCGTCGCCATGGTCCACCTCCGCACCGGCGAGATCCGCCGCTTCCTGCGCCGCACCCGGCACGTGGTCCCCTCCGGGTGCGAGCACCTCTTCCTCGACCTCGACCGGGACCTGGCCCTGCTGCTGCGCGACGCCCGCTGACCTGCACCGGTCGCCGCGCCGTCGCACCCTCGTACCGCCGCCCTGTCATACCCCCCGCGCCGCCGTGCCGCCGTGCCGCCGTGCCGCCGTAAATCGTTTGCCGTCCCTCCCCGGCCCGTCCTAGCGTTCTCCTCGGCCCCATTGCCGTCGATCGGAGCAGGACATTGCTCGTCTGAGGTCTTGAGACACCGTGCCGCCGCACCCCGCGCGCCTTCGCGTGCCGTGCGTGCCGCCCGTGTACGACCTCGGCTTACGAGCCCGTCCCCCGCCCTGCCGCACCGCCCCTCCCCGAGGGCGCCGTGCCCCGCGGTGTGCCGCAGCCCGCCCCGGTCGTCCACCCGGTGTCTCACCCGTTGCCCCGAACCCTTCTCACGCAACCGGGAGACACTCATGTCTTTTCCCCACGCCCACCCCGCCCTCTCCTGTGCCGGCCTCACCTTCGCCTGGCCCGACGGCACCCCCGTCCTCGACGGGCTGAACCTCGCGGTCGGCCCCGGCCGCACCGGCCTCATCGGCCGCAACGGGTCGGGCAAGTCCACCCTGTTGAAGCTGCTCGGGGGAGAGCTGCCCCCGGTCTCGGGGACGGTCCGCGCCGCGGGGGACATCGGCTACCTCCCGCAGGACGCCGCGCTGGACACGGCGCTGCGGGTGGACGAGGCGCTCGGCATCGCCGCGACGCGGGCCGCCCTGCACGCCATCGAGTCCGGCGACGTACGCGAGGAGCACTTCACGGCCGTCGGCGACGACTGGGACGTGGAGGAGCGGGCCCGTGCCATGCTCGACCAGCTCGGCCTGGAGCGGGTCGGCCTCGACCGCACCACCCGGGAACTGTCGGGCGGCGAGTGCGTTCTGCTGCGGCTCGCCGCGCTGCTCCTGGCGCGCCCCGCGGTCCTGCTGCTGGACGAGCCGACGAACAACCTCGACCTCCACGCCCGGCGCCGCCTCTACGCGGCGGTGGACGCCTGGCAGGGCGTCCTCGTCGTGGTCAGCCACGACCGGGAGCTGCTGGAGCGGGTGGACCGCGTCGCGGAGCTGCGCGACGGCGAGGTCACCTGGTACGGCGGTCCGTACTCCGCGTACGAGGAGGCCGTCGCCGCCGAGCAGGAGGCGGCCGAGCGGATGGTCCGCGCCGCCGAGTCCGATGTGCGCAGACAGCGGCGGGAGATGGCGGAAGCGCAGGTGAAGCTGGCGAAGCGGAAGAGGTACGGCGATAAGCAGGCCGCGAACAAGGCGGTGCCGCCCATCGTGGCGGGCGCCCTGAAGCGGGCCGCGCAGGTCTCGGCGGGCAAGCACCGCGCGGTGCACGCCCAGCGTCTGGAGCAGGCGCGGGAGCGGCTGGACGAGGCCGTGGAGGCCGTACGGGACGACGACGCGATCCGGGTGGAGCTGCCGTACACGGCCGTGCCGCCGGGCCGGGGCGTGCTGCTCCTGCGGGACCTGACCCTGCGCCACGGGGCGCGGCTTGACGGCGACTTCGAGGTGCGCGGGCCGGAGCGGGTCGCCCTGGTGGGGCGGAACGGGTCGGGCAAGTCCACGCTGCTGCGGACGGTCGCCGGGGAACTGGAGCCGGTCGCGGGCGAGGCGCTCGTCCGCGTACCGCACCGCTTCCTGCCGCAGCGCCTCGACGTGCTGGACGACGAGCTGACCGTGGTGGAGAACGTGGCGCGGTTCGCGCCCGACGCCACGCCGAACCGCGTCCGGGCGCGCCTCGCTCGGTTCCTGTTCCGGGGCGCGAAGGCCGACCAGCGGGCGGGGACCCTGTCGGGCGGCGAGCGGTTCAGGGCGACGCTGGCGGCGCTGCTGCTGGCCGAGCCCGCGCCGCAGCTGCTGATGCTGGACGAGCCGACGAACAACCTGGACATGGCGAGCGTGCGGAGCCTCGTCCAGGCGCTGGAGGCGTACGAGGGGGCGCTGCTCGTGGCCAGCCACGACGTGCCGTTCCTGGAGGCGATCGGCATCACACGCAGGCTCGATCTCGACGCCCTCACCTCCTCCCATAACGGAACGTAAGGGGACAGCGGCGCGGATGGGCTTGGCGGGGGCCTTACGGCCTGCTTAACCTACGGTCTCGTAACCTACGAGCCCGTAGGTAATGATCTGTTTCTCCAGGAGCCCCCGTGACCCTTACCTCTCCTCACCTCGGCAGTTCGGCGGAGTGGACTGATGCCCGGCTGCTGTACGCGTTGGAAGAGGTGGTCGAGAAGGAGCTGAACCGCCACCTCAAGGTCGCCAAGGACTGGATGCCGCACGAGTACGTCCCCTGGTCGGACGGCCGGAACTTCCCCGGCCTCTTCGAGGACGGGGAGGCGTGGGAGCCGCAGCAGTCGAAGGTGTCCGACGTGGGCCGGATCGCCCTGGTGGTGAACCTGCTCACGGAGGACAACCTGCCGAGCTACCACCACGAGATCGCCACCCTCTTCGGCCGGGACGGCGCCTGGGGCACCTGGGTGCACCGCTGGACCGCCGAGGAGGGGCGCCACGGCATCGTGATGCGGGACTACCTGCTCACGTCGCGCGCGGTGGACCCGGACAAGCTGGAGCAGTTCCGGATGGCCCACATGAGCGAGGGCTTCGAGTCGGACAACCGGCACTCGATGCTGCACTCGGTGGCGTACGTGGCGTTCCAGGAGCTGGCGACGCGGATCTCGCACCGCAACACGGGCCATCAGTCGGGCGACCCGGTGTGCGACCGGATGCTGGCGCGCATCGCGCTGGACGAGAACCTGCACATGGTCTTCTACCGGAACCTGCTGGGCGCGGCGTTCGAGCTGGCCCCGGACCTCACGATGTGCGCGGTGCGGGACGTGGTGGTCAACTTCCGGATGCCCGGGCACGGCATGCCGGGCTTCGAGCGGGCGGCGGCCCGGATGGCCATCGGCGAGATCTACAACCTGCGCATCCACCACGACGACGTGCTCCAGCCGGTGCTGCGCTTCCTGAAGGTGCTGGAGATCGACGGGCTCGGCCCGGAGGGTCTCAAGGCGCAGGAGGAGCTCGGCCTGTACATGAACGGGCTGGACACGGAGGCGGCGAAGTTCGACGAGAAGCTCGCCGCGCGCAAGGCCCGGATGGCGGCCCGCGCCGCGGGCTGACGGCCGCCGGCACGGCGCTCAGCGGCGGCCGGCGCGCCGCCGCTTGAGCTCGTACCGCTCCTGCTCGGAGAGCCCGCCCCACACGCCGAACCGCTCGTCGTGCGTGAGCGCGTACTCCAGGCATGCCTCGCGGATGTCGCAGAGCCCGCAGAGGAACTTCGCCTCGCGGGTGGAGGAGCCCGGCTCGGGGAAGAACAGCTCGGGCCCGGTCTGGGCGCACAGGGCGCTCTCCTGCCAGGACAGCTCGGCCTCGGCCGGGGCGAGCGCGGGCCGCTCGGCGGGGCGGTCCAGCGTACGGAGCGGGGAGCGCTCCTCCGTGCGGGCCGCCGGACGGTCGTCCGCGCGGTACAGGGGGCGCTCCTCCCGGCGGGCCGCGACGCGGTCATCCGTGCGGCGGACGGGGCGCTCTTCGATGATGTGGGTCGGCATGCGGACCACGCTGCCCCACGCCGATAAACGACCCGTCAACAACGGATCAACGCCCGTGGAGCGGTCGCTCCCCGTCAGGATGGTCCCGCGCACGGTGACAGGACAAGGGGTTCCCCGGCCAGGCGTGTCACCCCGTCTGGCGCGTTTGCCCCAGGACGGCGAAGCGGGCCCCGTACGGGTCGGTGAGCTTGGCGCAGCGGCCGATGCCCGGCAGGTCGGCGGGGCCCTTGCGGACCTTGCCGCCGCCGCGCTCGGCCTCCGCGACGGCCGCGTCGAGGTCGTCCACCGCGAAGTACGGCGTCCACGACGGCCCGCCCGCGGCCTCCGACGGGTCGTCCGCGAGCGGCACGACGGCGCCGAACGCGTCGTCCATCGAGGCGAGGCCGGTCCCGGACGGCTGGAGCAGCGTGTATCCGCCTCCCTCGCCGCCGGTGGCGGTGTGGGCCTCCGTGCCGAAGACCATGTCGTAGAACGACAGGTCGGCGACGGGGTCCGGGGTGTACAGCTCCGTCCAGTACAGCGCGCCCGGTTCGCCCACCGTGTCGAGGCCCCGGGTCCTGCCGGGCTCCCACACACCGAAACCCGCCCCGGTGGGGTCGGTGAACAGGGCCATCCGGCCGAGGTCGCCGACCCGCATCGGGTCGAGGGCGACGCTGCCGCCGCCCGCGCGCACGGCGGTCGCCGCGGCCTCCGCGTCGGGGGTGCGGAAATAAAGCGTCCAGGCGGCCGGGCCCTGCTCGGGCGGGACGGTCATGCCGCCCGCGACCGTCCGGCCGTCCCTGGTGAACATCCCGTAGCCGCCGAACTCGGGGTCGCCCGGTGTGAACTCCCAGCCGAACAGAGCCCGGTAGAACGCGTGCGCCCCGTCGATGTCGGGCGCGCCGAGGTCCACCCAGATCGGGGACCCGGTGACGAAACGGGTGGTCAGCATGGGTGTGTCACTCCTTCTTCGCGCGGCTCGGCTGCACGCGCTTGGGCTCTCCGGGCATCTTGGGGTAGTCCGGCGGGTACGGCAGGTCGCCCAGCCCGTGGTCCCGCTCGTCGCGCTCGGCGAGTTCCAGCAGGCCCTCCAGACCGAAGGCGTGGTCGTCCATGTCGGCGTGGACGTCACCCTGCTCGGCGTACCGGGCGGGCATGGTGATCAGGTCGAAGTCGCGCGGGTCGGCCGCGTCGAGCTCCTCCCAGCGCAGCGGCGCCGAGACGGGGGCGTGGGGACGGGGGCGTACGGAGTAGGCGGAGGCGATGGTGCGGTCGCGGGCCGTCTGGTTGTAGTCCACGAAGATCCGCTCGCCGCGCTGCTCCTTCCACCAGGCGGTGGTGACCTTGCCGGGCATGCGGCGCTCCAGTTCGCGGCCGACGGCGATGGCGGCGCGGCGCACCCCGGTGAACGTCCAGCGCGGCTCGATCGGCACGAAGACGTGCAGGCCGCGCCCGCCGGACGTCTTGGGCCAGCCGCGCAGCCCGTACTCGTCGAGGAGGGCGCGCAGTCCGTGGGCGGCGCGGACGGCGTCGGCGAAGCCCGTGCCGGGCTGCGGGTCGAGGTCGATGCGCAGCTCGTCGGGGTGGTCGGTGGCGTCGCCGCGTACCGGCCAGGGGTGGAAGGTGAGGGTGCCGAGGTTGGCGGCCCACAGGACCGCGGCGATCTCGGTGGGGCGGATCTCGTCGGCGGAGCGGCCGCTGGGGAAGGCGATGTGGGCGGTGGTGATCCAGTCGGGGAGGTTCTTGGGGGCGCGTTTCTGGAAGAACGACTCGCCGCCGACCCCGTCCGGGAAGCGCTCCAGGGTGGTGGGCCGGTCGCGCAGCGCCCGGGTGATGCCGTCGCCGACGGCGAGGAAGTACCGGGCGACGTCCAGCTTCGTGAACCCGCGCTCCGGGAAGTACACCTTGTCCGGGTTGGACAGGCGCACGGTCCGCCCGCCGGCCTCCAGCTCCACCGCTTCTCCCATGGGCGCCACGGTAGGCGGAGCACGCACAACGCGCATATCGGGATGATCCGGGCGCAGAATCGTGCCATGGACCTGCCGGTGATGCCGCCCGTGAAACCGATGCTCGCCAAGAGCGTGAAGAAGATCCCGCCGGGGATGCACTACGAGGCGAAGTGGGACGGCTTCCGCGCGATCGTCCACCGCGACGGGGACGAGGTGGTGATCGGCAGCCGTACGGGCAAGCCGCTGACCCGCTACTTCCCCGAGCTGGTGGACGCCGCGCGGGAGCGGCTGCCCGAGCGGTGCGTGGTGGACGGTGAGATCGTCATCGCGCACGGCGGGCGGCTGGACTTCGACCGGCTGACCGAGCGCATCCACCCGGCGGACTCGCGGGTGCGGATGCTGGCCGGGCGGACCCCGGCGCGGTTCGTCGCCTTCGACCTGCTGGCACTGGACGACGCGTCCCTGATGGACGAGCCGCTGACGGAGCGGCGGGCGGCGCTGGAGCGGGTACTCGGCGACGTGCGGCCGCCGGTGCACGTGGCGCCCGCGACGACCGACGCGGCCGTGGCGGAGCGGTGGTTCGAGCAGTACGAGGGCGCCGGGCTCGACGGGGTGATCGCCAAGCCGCTGGACCTGCGCTACCGGCCGGACGCGCGGCTCATGTACAAGATCAAGCACGAGCGGACGGCGGACGTGGTGGTGGCCGGGTACCGGCTGCACAAGACCGGCCCCGTCGTCGGTTCGCTGCTGCTCGGCCTGTACGACGAGGGGGGCACGCTCCAGCACGTCGGGGTGTGCGCCGCGTTCACGGCCGCGCGGCGGCGGGAGCTGGTCGACGAGCTCGCCCCGCTGGTCATGGTCCCGCCGGACGGGCACCCCTGGGCGTCCTGGGCGGACGCCGCCGCGCACGAGAGCGCCCGGCTGCCGGGGGCGCCGAGCCGCTGGTCGGGCAAGAAGGACCTGTCGTGGGTGCCGCTGCGCCCCGAGCGGGTCTGCGAGGTCGGGTACGACCACATGGAGGGCGACCGGTTCCGGCACACGGCCCAGTTCCGGCGGTGGCGCCCGGACCGCACGCCGGAGAGCTGCGGCTACGCGCAGCTGGAGGAGCCCGTGTCGTACGACCTGGACGAGGTGCTGTCGGGGCCCTGAGCCGCGGGCGCGGAGACGGGGGGCGGCGTGGGTGCAGGGCCTGGACGGCACGGCTGCTGGGCGGCGAGGGCCAGGCGCGGGGCGCGGGTCCGCGACGGGCCCGCGCCCCGCGTTCTCGTCCCCGCCGGGGGGTCACTCCCCCTCGCGCTCGCCCTTCGGGCCGCGTCCCCGTTCGGTGCGGGGCCCTCGGGAGCGCCATCCGGGCGACCTCTGCGAGGTGGCGTTGGCCTCGTCGTTGGCCTCCTGGTCGTCAGACGCCGCGGTCCTCGGCCTCCTTGCGGAGCCGGGCGCGGTGGATGTCGTACTTCTTGCTGCCTGGCTCGGGCATGCGATCACCTCCGGCCGGTGCGGGTACCCCTCGGGGGGCCGGGAAACGCCGGAACGGTTGCAGGACGGATACAGACCCGGGGGAAGACCGGGGCCCGGGAGCCGTCACCATGGAGGGGTACACCCCGCACCCGGCGCCTGCCAGAAGCAGGACAGCAGTAAAGGACCTCACGTGACCGTGTCGCGTCTCTTCCCCGTCCCGATCCCCGACCACGTCGCCGCCCTGATCGGTTCCTGCATGCCGACGGGCGTCCTGCAGGCGGAGATCGACGCCGAGTGCGCGGCCCGCGAGGTGCGCCGCTTCCGGGGTCCGATGTGCCAGGAGGACCAGGCCGACCGGGAGCACGCGCTCGCGGCGCTGGCCCGCGCGAACAAGATCCTCGCCGCGTACAACCCGGGTCTGGTGCTCCGCCCCGGCGGCGGGATCGTCTGACGGTCAGTCCTCGTCGAAGGTGCCGTCCACGTACACCCACCGCCCGTCCGCCTTCTCGAAGCGGCTGCGCTCCCGCAGGGCCCCCGGCTCGCCCCGGTGGGTGTAGCGGGCGGTGAAGGTGACCGTGCCGGTCGTGTGGAACAGGGTGCCGTCGGCCGTGCCCTCGATCTCCAGGCCCGTCCACCGCGTGTCCGGGTCGAAGTCCACCGAGCGCGGCCGGGTGGCCGGCGCCCAGGTGCGCAGCAGGTACGGCTCGTCGTGCACCACGAAGGCGCTGTAGCGGGACCGCATGAGCCGCTCGGCCGTGGGGGCGGTCGCCGCGCCCGTGTGGAACCGGCCGCAGCACTCCGCGTACGCGTCGGGCGGCCCGCAGGGGCAGGGCCCCTCCGGCCGGACGGCGTGGGCCTGGACCCGGGCGGGTGCTGCGGGGGACTTCGGGCGGGGCTTGCGTCGCGACATGGGGCCATTGTGCCCGGGGCGGCTTCCGGCCATTGTGTGCGGCCCGCGCCGCACGACGCTTCCGGGTCCCGGAAGCCGCCCCTATCCTCCTGCGCCTGGTTGCCGACAGGTAAGAGGGGCAGCATGGACCGTACGGGTACGACACGACGCACGTTCGTGGCGGGCGCGGCCGCCGTCACCGGCACGGGGCTGGCCGGCACCGGCACCGCCCGCGCGGCCGCGCCCCGCCTCGCGGGCGCCGAGGCGCCGGGAACGGTCGCCGTGCTCGGCGGCGGCGTCGCCGGGCTGACGGCCGCGCACGAACTGGCCGAACGGGGCTTCCACGTCACCGTGTACGAGCGCCGCGCCCTCGGCGGCAAGGCGCGCAGCATGGACGTCCCCGGCAGCGCCAGGGGCGGGCGCCGCCCCCTCCCGGCCGAGCACGGCTTCCGCTTCATCCCCGGCATCTACCACAACCTGCCGGACACGATGCGGCGCATCCCCTACCCGGGCAACGCGAACGGCGTGTACGACAACCTGGTGGCGCCCCGCGAGATGATGATGGCCCGCACGGGCCGCGAGGACCTGCGCTTCCCCATCCCATGGCCCGGCCACCGCCCGGAGGCGCTCACCCTCGACGAGCTGCGCCGCGCCCTGACCGCCCTGCTCGACACTGCCGCGCATCTGCCCGCGCACGAGGTGGCGTACTTCGTGAACCGGGCGCTCGTCTTCCTGACGAGCTGCCAGGAGCGGCGCGACGGGCAGTGGGAGCGCGTCCCGTGGTGGGAGTTCACCCGCGCCGCCCGCATGTCCGCCGACTACCAGCGCGTCCTCGCCGTCGGCGTCACCCGCAACATCGTCGCCACCAAGGCGGAGGAGGCCAGCACCCGCACGGTCGGCACCCTCGGGGAGGCGTTCGTCCTCAACGCGCTCGGCCGGGGCGCGGACGGCCCGCCGGACCGCATCCTCAACGCGCCGACGAACGAGGCGTGGATCGACCCGTGGGTCGCGCACTTGCGCTCCGTGGGGGTGGAGTTCAGGGTGGGCTGGACGCTGCGGGAGATGCGGTACCGGGACGGCGGGATCACCGCCGCGCTGGTCGAGGGCCCGGACGGCGCCCGCCACGCGGTCACGGCGGACCACTACGTCAGCGCCCTGCCGGTGGAGCACGCCCGCCGCACCTGGGGCGCCGCGCTGCGGGCGGCCGACCCCCGGCTCGCCCGGTGCGACCGGCTGCGCACCGACTGGATGACGGGCATCCAGTTCTATCTGACCGAGCGCCCGCCGCTGGTGCGGGGCCATGTGAACTGCGTCGACTCGCCGTGGTCGCTGACGGCCATCGCCCAGGCCCACCACTGGACGGGCGGGGACTTCGCGGGCACGTACGGCGACGGCACGGTGGTGGACTGCCTGTCGGTCGACATCTCCGAGTGGGACCGGCCCGGCGTCCTGTACGGGAAGACGGCCAAGCAGTGCACCCGCGAGCAGGTGGCGCGGGAGGTGTGGGCGCAGCTGAAGGCCGCGCTCAACGACACGGGGAGCCCGGCGCTGAAGGACGGGGCGCTGCACTCGTGGTTCCTGGACCCGGGCGTGGACGGTCTCGGCACGCCGAACCCGACCAACGAGGACGAGCTGCTGATCCACCCGGTGGGCACGTTCCACAACCGGCCGGACGCGGCGACGCGGGTGCCGAACTTCTTCCTCGCCGGTGACTACGTGGCCGTCGACATCGACCTGGCGACCATGGAGGGCGCCAACGCCTCGGCCCGGCAGGCCGTCAACGCCCTGCTGGACCGGACCGGTTCGACGGCGCCGCGCTGCGCGGTCCGCTCCCTGTTCCGTCCGCCGGAGCTGGAGGCGCTGAAGCGGCACGATCTGGTCCGGTACCGGATGGGCCTGCCGAACGCGCTCGACCTGGGCTGACGGGGGAGGCAGTAGCGTACGGGGCATGAGGCTGACGATTCTGGGCGGCGGCGGGTTCCGGGTGCCGCTGGTGTACCGGGCGCTGCTGGCCGACCGGGGCGAGGGCCGGGTCACCCGGGTCGTCCTGCACGACGTGGACGGCGCCCGGCTGGCGGCGATCGGCCGGGTGCTGGCCGATCAGGCGGAGGCCGTCCCCGACGCGCCGCGCGTGACCGTGACGACCGACCTGGAAGAG
Organism: Streptomyces thermolilacinus SPC6; assembly: GCF_000478605.2. Taxonomy (GTDB): domain Bacteria; phylum Actinomycetota; class Actinomycetes; order Streptomycetales; family Streptomycetaceae; genus Streptomyces; species Streptomyces thermolilacinus. The sequence goes on from NZ_ASHX02000001.1 coordinate 647,708, forward strand.
GCGCTGCGCGGCGCCGACTTCGTGTTCTCCGCGATCCGCGTCGGGGGTCTCGCGGGCCGGGCAGCCGACGAGCGGGTGGCGCTCGCCGAGGGGGTGCTGGGCCAGGAGACGGTCGGCGCGGGCGGCATCGCGTACGGGCTGCGGACCGTGCCGGTGGCCGTGGACATCGCCCGGCGCGTGGCGCGGCTGGCGCCGGACGCCTGGGTCATCAACTTCACCAATCCCGCGGGCCTGGTGACGGAGGCGATGGCGCGGGTGCTGGGCGACCGGGTCGTGGGCATCTGCGACTCGCCGGTGGGCCTGGGCCGCCGCGTGGCGCGGGTGGCGGGCGCCGACCCGGACCGGGTGTGGGTGGACTACGCGGGCCTCAACCACCTGGGCTGGCTGCGCGGGCTGCGGGTGGACGGGCGGGACCTGCTGCCGGGGCTGCTGGCGGACGAGGAGGCGCTCGGCTCGTTCGAGGAGGGCCGGCTGTTCGGCGCCGCGTGGCTGCGGTCGCTGGGGGCGGTCCCCAACGAGTACCTGCACTACTACTACGCCAACCGCGAGACCGTACGCGCCTACCGGGACGCCGGGCGGACGCGCGGGGCGTACCTGCGCGACCAGCAGGCCGGGTTCTACGCGGCGGCCGCCCGCCCCGAGGTGCGGGCCCTGGACGCGTGGCGGCGCGCCCTCGCGGAGCGGGAGGCCACGTACATGGCCGCGAACCGGGAGGCGGCCGGGGACACGGGGGGCCGCGCGGCGGAGGACCTGGAGCCCGGCGGGTACGAGCGGGTGGCGCTCGCGCTGATGCGGGCCGTCGCGCGCGACGAGCGGGCCACGCTGATCCTGAACGTCCGCAACCGGTCGGCGCTGCCGGGGCTCGACGCGGACGCGGTGGTGGAGGTGCCGTGCCTGGTGGACGCGAACGGAGCCCATCCGGTGTCGGTGGCGCCGCTGCCGTACCACGCGCTGGGTCTGGTGGCCGCGGTGAAGGCGGTGGAGCGGGAGGTGCTCGCGGCGGCGGAGAGCGGGTCGCGTGAGGCGGCGGTGAAGGCGTTCGCCCTGCACCCGCTGGTCGATTCGGTGGCCGTCGCGCGGCGGCTGCTGGACGCGTACCGCGCGGAGCACCCGGGGCTCGCCTACCTGGCCTGACGCGCCGTCGGCCGCGCGGTCCCGGCTCGGCTGGTTCGGCGGGCCGTCCGGCCGCGCTCCTGTGCGGGGGCGCGGCCGGGTCGGCGGGAGGCTTGCGGCCTGGACGGCTGGGTCACGGCTTGCGGGCGACGCCCGCGTACCCCGGGATGGGTTCGTCCCCGGCGACCGGGATGGGCTCGCCCAGCTCCGGGTGCCAGTCGGCGGTGAGCGTCACACCCGGCTCGACCAGCTCCAGGCCGTCGAAGAAGCGGGTCAGCTCCTCGCGGGTGCGGGGCCGCAGGGTGAGACCGCGCTTCTGGTACATGGCGCGGGCCTTCGCGGCGCCGTCCGGGTCGAACTCGCTGGTGACGTGCGACAGGACGACGTAGCTGCCCGGCGCGAGCCGCTCGACCAGCCGGGCCACCAGCTCGTACGCGCCGTCCTCGTCGTCCACGAAGTGGAGCAGCGCCAGCATGGACAGCGCGATGGGCTGCGTGAAGTCGAGGACGTCGCCCGCGCGTTCCAGGATGGTCCGCGGGTCGCGGGCGTCGGCCTGGATGTACGCGGTGGCGCCCTCCGGCGTGGAGCGCAGCAGCGCCTCGGCGTGGGCGAGGACGATCGGGTCGTTGTCGCAGTAGACGATCCGGGAATCGGGCGCGACCTGCTGGGCTATCTGGTGGAGGTTGGGCTCGGTGGGGATCCCGGTGCCGATGTCCAGGTACTGGCGGACGCCCGCCTTGCCGAGCCAGCGGGTCGCGCGGTGCATGAACGCCCGGTTCACGCGGGCCATGTCGCGGCCGCGGGCGTCGATGGTGAGGAGCTGGCGGGCCATCTCCTCGTCGACCGGGTAGTTGTCCTTGCCGCCGAGGAACCAGTCGTACATCCGGGCGGGATGCGGCTTGCTCGTGTCGATCCGTACGCCACCTGCGGTGGGTACGCCGTCGGTGGCGGTGTCGTTCCCGGTCATCGGCTGCTCCAGGGTCGGGGTCGGTACATGCTCGGCGTCTCGGGCGTTCCGGTGCGCGCGGGTGCGCCGCGTGGCAACACCGTGACGGACGACACTGTATGACTGTGGGTCAGGTGAGGAGGAAGTCGGCCTGTCCGGACTTGGCGCCCTGGATGAAGGCGGCGATCTCCCCGGGGGTGTAGATGAGGGCGGGGCCGTCCGGATCGGCGGACTGGCGCACCGCGACCCTGCCGTCGGCCAGCTTCATGGCCTCGATGCAGTTGCCGCCGTTGCCGCCGCTCCACGGCTTGTGCCACCCCTCGGCGCCGAGGTCGGCGGCGGGCATGCCGTTGTATATGCGAACCATTCACAGCTCCTTGCGGAAAGCCCGGAGGATTTCCTTCGTGCGTTGTGCGGTGGCGGCCTGCGCCGCCATGCGGTCCATGACCTCGAGGTGGGAGGCCACCTCGGGGCGCGCGTCGAGGTAGACGGCGCCGGTCAGGTACTCGCTGTAGACCATGTCCGGCAGTTCGGGCACGGCGAACCGGAAGAGGACGAAGGGGCCGTACGTGCCGGGGTGGTGCCCCGTGGCGAACTCGGCCACCTGCAGGGTGACATGAGGCAGTTCCGCCGCTTCGGCCAGCCGGTCGAGCTGGGCGCGCATGAGCGCGGGACCGGTGCCGGGCGGGCGGCGCCGCAGCACCGTCTCGTCCATGATGACCCAGAACTTCGGGGCGTCGTCGCGCGTGAGCAGCCCCTGCCGCTCCATCCGCAGCGCGACATGGCGCTCGATGTCCTCGGGGCTGACCTGGCCGACGGCGCCCGCGCGCAGCACGGCCCTGGCGTAGTCCTCGGTCTGGAGGAGCCCGGGGACGAAGTGCGGTTCGTAGGCGCGGATGAGGCTCGCGGCGCCCTCCAGGCTGACGTACATGCTGAACCAGCCGGGCAGCACGTCGTGGAACCGCTGCCACCAGCCGGGCTTGTTGGCGTCCTCGGCGAGCCGTACGAAACCGGCCGCCTCGTCGGGATCGACCCCGTACGCCTGGAGGAGCAGCTGCACATAGGGGATCTTGAGGGCCACTTCGGCCGTCTCCATCCGGCGGACGGTCGCCGGGGCCACGTGCAGGACCTTGGCGGCTTCCTCCCGCTTCAGCCCCGCCCGCTCCCGAAGATCCTGGAGTCTCCTGCCCAGTACGACCTGTCCCACCGTGGGGGCGGACCGCGGCTCGCTCACTTCTGACCTCCCACGCGCTTTTTCGTTGAGTGTGCCATGTGACGGCCAGAGAGAACACAGCACTCTGCAATTTTCACAGTGCCTCTTGCCAAGTGTCCTCGACGGGAGGAAAGTATTCCGATGAACCAGTCGGTGAACCAGTTCACGCGGCTGCCGCGCGCTCTGCCCCGGGGAGATGCGGCGTACGGCGCCGCTCCCATGTGAGGAATCGGTCGTGGCACCTGGTAATGCGCTCACCCCCCAGCTCATAGCCGCTCGACCGGTGACCCCCAGTACACAGCCCCAGGGCCTGCCGCTGACCCCGCGCCCCTACGCGCACGCCTTCCCGGTCCACACGCCGGACGTCCGCCGCTTCGCGTTCGAGCTGCCCGCCCGAGCCGAGTCCGTCGCCAGGGCCCGCCGGCTCGTCGTGGAGCGCCTCACGATGTGGGGCCTGGCCGGCGACGTGCGCGACACGGCCGAGCTGGTCGTCTCCGAGCTGTTCACCAACGCCGTCGTCCACACCGCGAGCGGCCGCGTCGTGTGCGAGCTGCGCGACCGGGGCGAGCACGTGCGGATCGCCGTCCACGACGAGGGCTGCCGGGTGACCGGGCCGCGGCTGCGCACGGCGGACCGGGAGGAGTGCGGCCGGGGGCTGCTGCTCGTGGACGCCATGTGCAGCGCCTGGGGCAGCCACGACACGCGGCACGGGGCGGGGCGTGTCGTCTGGGCGGAGCTGGTCCACGACACGGCGGAACCATGCTGAGGTCGATGGTGTCCCTGCTGTCCGCGCACGTCCCGCACGGCGGGACGGCACCGCACGGCCGCCGGGGGGACGGCGCGCCCCGCGAGGAGTCGCTCGGCGAGGTCCAGCTGACCCCGCCGCCGCACCTGCCCGCCACGCTGGGCTGCGACGCGGTCGGCGTGCCCGCGCGGCACGGGATGCGGCTGCTGAGCAGGCTGCCGGGCAACGGATGCGTGTTCGCCGACTCCGACTGGTGGTGGTGGCTCGTCCCGGCCGGTTCGGACGCGGACCTGCGCTGGCCGCTGCCCGCCTGCTACGCGCCCGGCGGTTACGTCCCCGACCGGCGCCCGCGCCTGATGCGGCGGCTGGGCGCGACGTCCCCTTACACCCCGCCCATCCCCCTGTACCTCATGGTCTGCCAGCTCACCGGCACGGCCCCGGCGTGGACGGTGCCGGACGTGGGGTCGCGCCTCTGACACGGCCGCACCGGCGTGCGCGTCGGCCTTCACGCGTGTGCGGGCGGGCTCCGCGGGTGCGTGGGGGCGGGTTCGTCTACGGTCACGGGCATGACGACCGCCGCTCCCCCGCTCGCCGACGTCCTCGCCTCCCCCGCCGCCGCGCTCGTGCTCGACGGCGGGCTCTCCAACCAGCTGGAGGCCGCCGGGTACGACCTCGGCGACGACCTGTGGTCGGCCCGGCTGCTCGCCGAGGAACCGGAGGCGCTGGTCGCGGCGCACCGGGCGTACTACGAGGCCGGGGCCGACGTGGTGACGACCGCCGGTTACCAGGCCACCTTCGAGGGGTTCGCCCGCCGGGGCATCGGCCACGACCGCGCCGCCCGGCTGCTGGCGCTCAGTGTGGACCTGGCCCGCGAAGCTGCCCGCCAGGCACGCGGGGCGGGGGTGGCACGGCCGCTGTGGGTGGCCGCGTCCGCCGGGCCGTACGGGGCGATGCTCGCCGACGGGTCGGAGTACCGGGGCCGGTACGGGCTGGGCGTCGCCGCCCTGGAGGCGTTCCACCGGCCGCGCCTGGAGGCCATGGCGGCGGCCGGGCCCGACATCCTGGCTCTGGAGACCGTGCCGGACGCCGACGAGGCGCGGGCCCTGCTGCGGGCGGTGCGCGGCCTGGGCGTACCGGCCTGGCTGTCGTACACCGTCAGCGGGGAGCGGACACGGGCGGGCCAGCCGCTGGAGGAGGCGTTCGGGCTGCTGGCCGACGCGGACGAGATCGTCGCGGCCGGGGTGAACTGCTGCGCCCCCGGGGACGCGCCGCGGGCGGTGGAGGTGGCGGCGCGGGTGACGGGCAAGCCGGTGGTCGTGTACCCGAACAGCGGCGAGGCGTGGGACGCGGCGGCGGGCGGCTGGTACGGCCCGTGCACGTTCTCGGCCGACCGGGCGGAGGAGTGGCGGGCGGCGGGGGCGCGGCTGATCGGCGGCTGCTGCCGGGTCGGCCCGGACGCGATCGCCGCCGTGGCGGAGCGGCTGCGGGGGTAGCACCGGACGCGCGTGAAAAGCGATCACGGCCAACGCACGGGTCTTCCCGGCGACTTGGGCCGCGCCTAGGGTGTGAAGCGGATAGGAAGCGCTTACTGCGACCGTCGGAGGATCGCCATGACGCGTGCGGCGAGCGCCGCCGGGCCCACGTTGGCGGTGGTCGCCCGGGAAGCGGGCGTGTCGGTGCCGACCGCCTCGAAGGTCGTCAACGGCCGGGACGACGTGGCGCCCGAGACCCGCCGCCGGGTCAACGAGGTGCTGGACCGGCTCGGTTACGTACGGCGCCGCCGGTCGGGGCCGACGGGCCCGCACGGCATGGTGGACCTGGTGCTGTCGGCGATGGACGGCCCGGGCGCCGCGGTGGTGCGCGGGGTGGAGCGGGCCGCGCACGCGGAGGGCCTGGAGGTCGTCGTGTCGGCGGGCCGGCACCTGGGGCGCGACCGGCTGGACCGGCTGGTCGCCAGGGGCACGGCCGGGGTGCTGTTCCACGGGGACGGCCCGAGCTCGGCCCAGGCCGCCTGGCTGAACCGGCACCGGGTGCCGTACGTGCTGGTGGACCCCGGCGAGGAGCCGCCGCCGGGCACGGTGTGGGTCGGCGCGGCGGACCGGACGGGCGGGCGCGCGGCGGCGGAGCACCTGCTGGAGCTCGGTCACGAGCGCGTCGCGGCGGTCGCGGGGCACGCGCCGGGACGGTCAGGGTCCGCGTGGCTGGCGGGCTGGCGGGAGGCGCTCGCGGCGGCCGGCCTGCGGGCCCGCCCCGAGTACGTACGCCACCCGGGGCCGGGCGACCGGGACGCGGACACGCGCGGGGGGCGGGACGCGGAAGGCTCGGGCGAGGCGCCGGACTCGACCGGGTCCCAGGGCTGCTGCACACGGCCGGGCGGGCACAGCGCGGGCGCGGCAGCCGACTTGGCGGGTCGAGGTGACGCGGGGCCTGGCGGACCGGGCTGTACGGGGGCGGGCGGACCGGGGCCCGGTTGCGCGGGGCCCGACGCGGCGGGGCCGGGCGGGACGGGAGGCCGTACGGGGCCGGGTTGCGCGGGGCCCGGCGGGACGGGAGGCCGTACGGGGCCGGGGACAGCCGACGCGGGCGCGGGCGGCACACGGAGCCGGGGCCGTACGGGGCCGGTCGCGCCGGAGGACCCGGCGGAGGCGCTCGGGCGTGCCTGGCCGGACAGGGGGTGGGCGCGGCTGCGGACGCTGGAACTGCTGGACCTGCCCGAGCCGCCGACCGCCGTGTGCGTCGGCTCGGACGCGTGGGCGCCGGGCGTGTACGAGGCGCTCGCCGAGCGGGGCCTGCGCGTGCCGGACGACATGGCCGTGGTGGGGTACGGCGACCTGCCCGAGGCCCGGTGGGCGGTGCCGGGACTGACGACCGTACGGCGGCCGCTGGACGGGATGGCCGCGGCCGGGCTGGCCCTGCTGGTGCGGTCGGCCGCGGACGAGCCACCGGACGGGTTACCGGTGGAGCTGCCGACGGAGCTGGTGGTCCGCTCCAGCACCGCGCCGCCGCCCGCGACCGGGCCGCGGGGTCGCCGACGGCACGCGCCTGGCCGGCACTAGGCGACGGGCGCAGGCGGGCAGCGGACGGCAGGCGGGCGCCGGGTCAGCGGTACGCGGCGGAGACGTGGTAGGCGTACACGCCGACGAGGGCCATCACGCCCAGGAGGATCAGCCAGGACGTCAGGCTCGTGTGCCGCGAACGGCCTTTGCCCGCGCGCGACTTGCCCGTACGGCCCCCGGGGGCGCCGTCACCGCCGTCCCTGCCGCGGCCGCCGCGCCGCCCGGTGCGGCCACTGGCGCGGGCGGGTTCGGCCCGTACCGCCCTGGACGGCTCGGCGTCGGCGGCCGCCTCGGCCAGCAGGCGGCGGCAGACGGCGGCCAGTTCGTCACGGCCTGCGGAGAGACTCACGACCACCTCGGAGCGGGCGGGCGCGGTGGTGCCGCCGTCGAGGATGCGGCCCGCCCGGATGAGCACGTCGTCGCGGGTGCCTCGGGGCGACAGGCTGATCCACCGCCGTACGTGCTCGCCCCGGATGACGACACCGCCCGACCGCTCGCGGTACAGCGTGTGCTCCCGCCACAGGAGTACCGCCAACTCCCCGGCCAGATCCCTGAGTCGCGTGTGCATGGCCTTCCCCTCCGCTCCGCCACACGCGCTCGAACACGCATGCGCACCGGCACTGTAGCGGGCACCTCCGACAACGCGTCAGCGGGCATCACCCGCACGCACCCCTCCGTCCGGCACACGCGGACGCGGTCCGCACGCGATCCGGGCCGACGACCGCGAACGACCCACCCAAGTAAGAGGCGCTACCTCACTTCACCCCTATACTGCCGCCATGCAGCCCATGACGATCAGGCGCGCCACCGCACAGGACGCGGCGCACCTCAGCTCGATGGTCCAGGGGTCCGGCGCGTACCGGGGGATGTACGCCCCGATGGTCGCCGGGTACCAGGTCACGCCGGAGTACATCCGCCGCCACGAGGTCTTCGCGGCCGTGGACGGCGCCCGGCTGCTCGGGTTCTACGCGCTGATCCTGCACCCGGCGGAGCTGGACCTGGCGTTCGTGGCGGACGAGGCGCAGGGCGTTGGCATCGGACGACTGCTGCTCGACCACATGCTCGATCAGGCGAGGGCGGCCGGCCTCACGGAGGTGCGGGTCGTGTCGCACCCTCCGGCCGAGCGGTTCTACCGGCGGATGGGCGCCGAACGGGTGGGCACGGCTCCCCCGGCTCCGCCGAAGGTGACCTGGGAGCGGCCGGAGCTCCGGTTCGCCCTCACCTGACACCACCCGGAACCCGTCAGCCGACGCCCGACGACCGCGACCGGCCCGAAGCGCATACGTGTCAACTGACGGTTGACGTTTCGGGGAGCGTCAACCTACGGTTGACGCATGACGAAACGCGAGAACGTCACCGTCCCCGTGCGCCTCGACGACCTCATCCACGCCATCAAGAGCACCCACGACGACACGCTCGACCAGCTCTCCAGCGCCGTCATCGCCGCCGACCACCTGGGCGACGTGGCCGACCACCTGATCGGGCACTTCGTGGACCAGGCGCGCAGCTCCGGCGCGTCGTGGACGGACATCGGCCGCAGCATGGGCGTGACCCGGCAGGCGGCGCAGAAGCGGTTCGTGCCGAAGGACCCGGGCGAGCCGACGGAGCTCGACCCGAGCCAGGGGTTCAGCCGGTTCGACGAGGCCGCCCGGAACGTCGTCGTCGCCGGTCACACCGCCGCGCAGGAGGCCCGCAGCGCCGAGCTGGGCCTCCCCCACCTGGTCCTGGGCCTGCTGAGCGAGCCTGAGACGGCCGCCGTGCGGGCGATCGCCGCGCAGGGGGTGACACCGGACGCCGTACGGAGTGCCGCGACCGGCGCGCTGCCCCCGGCCGCCGACGAGCCGCCGTCCCTGGTTCCGTACGACCAGGCGGCCAAGAAGGTCCTGGAGCTGGCGTTCCGCGAGGCCCTGCGCCTCGGGCACCAGTACGTCGGCCCCGAGCACCTGCTGCTCGCCCAGCTGGAGTACGAGAACGGCGACGGGCTGTTCAGCGGCCTCGGCATCGACAAGAGGGCCACCGAGGCGCACCTCACCGCCGCGCCCTGATCCCGTCCGCCGTCGGCGGCTCGCCGCTCAAGCCGAGCCGCCAGCGGTGGAGGTGCCCGGAGTCGTGGGTGAGCCACGTGCCGTCGCCGACCGCGCGGGGGTAGCGCAGCCGGCCCAGGGGGCGCAGCGAGTCGGCTGCGAGCAGCCAGTGCGTCGGCTCGACCGCACCTCCCCGGGGCGCCCAGTCCCCGGTGAGGAGGAGGTGGCGGGCGTCGATGGCGTACGCGTGCGTGAAGTCGTCGTTCTCGACGTCCCACGACAGGTCGTTCAGGTCCAGTTCGGCGCGCGGCGACGGGTCGCCCGCGTCGTACAGGGCCAGTTCGTACCGTTCGTCGTCCAGGCTCATGAACTCGGCGCGGCGCAGGGTCACCACCCGCGACGAGCCGGGGACGAACGCGACGACCTGGTGGCGGTCCCCGCCCGCCCCGAGGACGCGCAGCGCCCCGGGCGCGGGCTCCATCCAGTACCCGGCCCAGCTGTACCAGGCCGTCCAGAACGACGCCGCCAGCACCGCCCCGTCGGCGCGCCACTTCAGGTCCGCCGCCCCGGACACGGCCGCGACCGGCCGCTCGGCCAGGACGGCCCCGGTCCGCGCGTCCAGGAGGAGCAGGCGGTCCCGGCCGTAGGCGAGCTTGGGCTCGTCGTACCGCAGGATCGCCCGCCCCGCGTGCTCCTCGGGCAGCAGGGTGGGCACCGTCGCCGCGACGAACCGACCGCACGGGCTGGGCGCCGGGGCCCCGGGCGCGCCGGGCGGGCGGCGGCCGCCGTGCCACGCGTCGTGCGGCAGCTCCCAGCGCGTCTCCCCGTCGCCGGTGACGGCCCGTACGCGGGACGCCTCCGCCACGACGAACCCGCCGTCGGCGGTCGGCTCCACCCGCGCTCCGGGCGGCAGCGCCCACCCGGCGACCGCCTCGCGCGCACCGGCGAGGAACGCCTCGCGCTCGTACACGTCGACCCGGTCGTCCGCCCAGACCCCGATCCGCCCCCCGGCCGTCACCCGGACGCGGCCGTCGTGGTCGGTCGCGCCCATCGGGACGGCGTCGATCCGTATGTCCCCCGTCTCTCGCATACCGCGATCCTCACACGCCCCGGCGCCGCCCCGCCCCTGGTTTCCGCGCCGGTCGCGTCAGGTGCGCGGCACCCAGTGGTACTTGCCGCCGCCGACCCACCGGACGACGGCCGGGTCGTCCAGGTCCACATGGGTCAGCCCCGCCTGGTGGGCGATCCTGATCACGTCCACCAGGTCGTGGGCGGTGCCGACGACATCGCCCCTGATCTCCACCACGCGGTACGGCGGGTCGGCCGGGACGACGCCGAGCACGACGATCGGGGCGGGGCCGGGCAGGGGCGCCGTGTCGGGGCCGAGAGCGGGGCCCGCGTCAGGGTGGGGCACCGGGCTCCCGTAGGGGTCGTGGGGCGCGGGGCCGGGGGCGCCTTCGGGAAGGTCGTCGCTCATCGCTTCGGATCTCCTTCGGTGGGGCGGCGGCGCGGGGGCGCGGGAGGGTCGGACATATCCGGTTTATCACCTCATCGTGGCTCCCTGCCCGCCGCACCCGCCTCCCGTCACCGGTCTCCCGGCCGCCCCCCGTGCCCGCCCACAGACCACGCGACCCCACGGCCCCTTGGGTTCCCCGGCCCCCTCCCCGGCTCACTTCGTGTGCCGCAGGACTTCCTCGGCCAGTCGGCCGTCCAGGAGGGACGGGAGGGTGTGGCCCATGCCCGGCAGGGGGACGAGCCGGGCGCCGGGTATCGCGGCGGCCAGGGCCTCGCCGTGCGCGAAGGGGAACATCGGGTCGGCCGTGCCGTGGAGCACGAGGACCGGTACCGCCACACCGGCCAGTACCTCGGCGGCACCGAAACCGGCCGCCCCGGCGAGCGTGTGGTTGAGGGCGGCGGACAGGTCACGCGCCCGCTCGTACACGCGCGTCTCCATCGCCCGGTACTCCTCCTCGTCGAAGGGCAGTTCGGGCCCGTGGAGAAGGCGCCACAGGGGCATCCGCGAGGCGATGTGCCCCTCCAGGCTCGTGGCGCGCGGCGGCGCCGAGGCGAGCAGGGCGAGCAGTTCGGGGGTGGGCGGCGGCAGTTGGCCCGGGAGGGACGGCTGGCCGGTCATCGCGCGGCTTACGATGTCGGCCATGTCGGTGCCGAGCGGCGTCGAGGCGAGGGCGGTGAGGGTCAGCATCCGGTCGGGGTGGGTCGCGGCGAGCCGCTGCGCGATGACACCGCCGAGGGAGGCGCCGACGAAGTGGGCCCGTTCGACGCCGAGGCCGTCGAGCACGGCGAGCGCGTCGGCAGCCATGTCGGCGACCGTGTACGGACGGGTGGCGAAGTCGACGGTGGAGGAGCGGCCCGCGTCCCGGTGGTCGTAGCGGATGACGCGGCGGCCACCTGCGACGAGCCTCCGTACGAACCCGTCGTTCCACTGCACGCCCTGGGCGCCGGCGCCCATCACGAGCAGTACCGCCGGGTCGTCCGGGTCGCCGAACTCCTCGGTCCAGAGCTGGAGTTCCCCGGCCGGCACCATGCGCTCGACCCCCGCGAAGCGGTCCTTCTCGGTCCCGCGCTCATTTTCCTGCATGGTCATTCAAGCTAATGGCGGCGGTGGGGCGCGCGCCATCGATTTCCGGCCGCGTCGAGCCAGCGTTCCAGACGCCGTCCCGAGGGCGGCGGGCGGGTTCCGTCCCGGCTGGACGCGGAGGAAGGCGCCCCGGCAACCTGTTCCGCATGGCAGGGGTCAAGGGACAGGTGCAGAGGCGGGGCGTGGAGCGGCGCCGCGCGATGGTCGATGCGGCGATCGCGCTCTTCGCGCGGAACGGTGTACGGGGCACGGGCGTCGCCGCCGTCGCCGAGCGCGCCGGGGTCACCGCGTCCGCCCTGATCCACCACTTCGGCAGCAAGGACGGCCTGCTGCGGGCCGTACTGGAGGAGGCGGACCGGCGGGCCCTGGAGCGGCTGTCCGCCACCCCGGCGGCGCGGCCGACCGTACGGGAGGCGTTCGACTGGCTCGTACGGGACGTGGAGCACACGGCGGCCGCCGAGCGGGAGCTGGCCGCGCTGCACACGACGCTGACCGCGGAGAACCTGGAGCCGGGCGCGGCGCTGCACATCTGGTTCCGCGACCGCAACAGGGCGCTGCGGGCGCGGCTGGCGGAGGTGTTCCGGCGGGCCGTCGCGGACGGTTCGGCACGCGCGGACCTGCCGGTGGAGATTCTGGCGGCGGAGGCGGCGGCGTTCCTGGAGGGCGTCCGTCTGCTGTGGCTGCTGGACCCGGAGAGGGTGGACCCGGCCGCCGTGAGCCGGGGCTATTTCGACGCACTGGCGGCCCGCGTCGAGGGGACGGCGCCGGGCGGCTGAGCACGAGGATCCCGTACGGAACGGACCCGGCCCCCTACGGGTGCGGTGCGCCGGCCCCCAAGGGCCCTCCCTTACGGGCGCCGGGAGCACGGGCGCGGCAGAGGCTCCGTATACGGGAGGAAGCGGGCCCCTACGGATACGGCCGAGACCGGTACCCGCGGGTAGACCGGCCCCGACGACGGGCGCGCCGGAAACCCCCTACGGGCAGGCCTCCATGTCCACAGGCGCGGTCGGGCGGGCGGGCATAGCCTGGACGGGACGGAGGGACGGAGGTGGGCGGCCATGGCGCACCGGGACATCGACGGCATCGACCGGACCGGCGAGCGCACGGACCGTGCGGCGGGCCCGCAGGAGGGCACCGCACCGGACGAGGAGCCTCAGCCGCTGTCCCCGACCGCCGCGCGGGACCTGTTCGCCGACCGGGCCCCGCTGGGCCTCGTCCGGCTGTTCGAGGCGGCGGTGCCGCTGGTCCTGGACGGGGAACCCGTCGAGGACGAGGAGCGGATGCACGCCGACCTGGCGGGGCCCCTGCACCTGACCCCGCTCGGGCGCGGTAACGACACGGTCCTGGCGGCGTTCACCGACCGCGCTTTGATGCTGGAGGCGGTACGCCGGGTGGACACCGCGTACGAGGAACTGACCCCGGAGCAGGCGGAACGGGCTCGTGCCTCCTTCGAGAAGATCTGCGTCTCGAACCCGACCGCCCTCGACGCGCGCGTGTGCTTCTTCGAGGACGCCGGTGAACAGGGCGACGTGAAGTGCCTCGGCCCGGGACTGGGCTACCCCAACCTGAGCCGGCTGTCGCGCGGCTTCCTCGGCACACGGAACTGGAACGACGTGATCTCGTCGCTGAGCTGGTGCCGTTTCGACGTGTCGCTGTTCGACGCCTTCGACTGGCAGGGCAACGAGTTCTTCGCCCCGAAGGGCTGCACGACCCCGGACCTGTCCCGCTTCGGCTGGGGCGACCGCACCGCGTCGATCGTCAACTGGGGTTCGTGACAGGTGCGGCGGGCATGGTGGACACATGACGGCTGACGACACGGAGGAGACCCGGCCGGGGGCCGTCCCTTCGGCGGTGCGCGCGGTGTACGGGCCGGACGACCTCAGCTCGGCGCCCGTGTTCCGGGGCGGATTCATCAACTTCGGCTACTGGGACGGCATCCGTCCGGACGGCCCGCTCACCGTCGAGGACCGGGTGCGCAGCGAACGGCAGTTGTACCGGCGGGTCCTGGACGCGCTGGGACCCGACGGGAACGGGCGGCGGCGGGGCCGGGCACTGGAGGTGGGGTGCGGGCTGGGCGTCGGCTGCGCGCTGGCCCTGGAGGAGTACCCGTACGACTCGGTGACCGGGATGGACATCCACCCGGACCAACTGGACCGGGCCCGCCGTGCCAACGCCGCGCTGCTCGCGGGGACACCCTGGCGACTGCGGCTGGTGCGGGGCGCGGCCGAGCGGATGCCGTTCGATGACGCCGAGTTCGACCAGGTGTACTCGGTGGAGGCCGCCCAGCACTTCCGCGACCTGGAGGCGTTCGCGCGCGGGTGCGCCCGCGTGCTGCGGCCCGGCGGCCGTGCGGCGGTGGCGTCGTTCTTCGTACCGGGCGACGAGACGCGCCCGGAGGCGGCGCGGGAGCTGGCCGTACGGCTCGACAGCTTCGCGTCCGGTCTCGACGTGGCTCGCCCGGTGGGGGCGCTGACCGGCGCGCTGGCGGCCGCGGGACTGGCGGACGTACGGGCGGTGTCGCTCGGAGCGTCCGTGTGGCCGGGTCTCGACCGGTACCTGGAGGGCCTCCACCTGGGCGTGTCCTGGCCGCGCGACTTCCTCCGCTCGTACCGTGACGGCCTCCTCGACTACTACCTGGTGACGGCCGACCGCCCTACGGATCAACGCAACTGACGGTCATCGGCGCGACCAGCCGCCGCCCGGCGCACCCGGGCGTTCCCGTAGGCGCCGGACGCCGGAGGGGAAGAGGCCAGGGGAGGGTCTCACGGTGAGACGACAGAGGAAGCAGCGGCCGCTTCGGCCCGCCGAGGCCCCTCGACCTGCCGGCGCCCCCGGACGGCTGGCGCTTCGGCCTCGCGGCGGACGACGGCACGGTCTGCGGCCGACTCCCCGACGTACCGCCCACGGCGCCCCCGCTGGAGGCCAGCTCCGCCGCCACGGCCCACGTCACCGCCCTGATCCGGGGTCTCCACGACCACGCCGCCCCCTGGCCTGGTCCGAGTGCGGTCGCCCGCCCCGAAGCCTGGACCGCCCGCATCACCACCGCCCCGCTCTCGGGCGCCTGACGGCGGGCGCGAGCGTGGTCGGAGCCGCGCCGCGCCCCGTCGAAGTGCCGGGACAGCAGAAAGGCCCCGGCCTGAAGGACGGGACCTGTTGCTGTGAGTGTCCGAGGGGGGACTTGAACCCCCACGCCCGATAAAGGGCACTAGCACCTCAAGCTAGCGCGTCTGCCATTCCGCCACCCGGACTAGGTGTGTTTGTCGCTTCCGGGGTGTTCCCCGCGGCGACATGGATAACTCTACCAGGGGTTTGAGGTGCCCTTCACCCTCATATCCCGTGGTCAGGTGGGGTGCCCGGGCGGTTTGCGGCGTGGCTACGGAGCGTGAGGGCGGCCGCTACGGGGTGTAGATCACCTGGCCTGCGTACGACAGGTTGCCGCCGAAGCCGAAGAGGAGCGCCGGGGAGCCGGGGGGTACGTCGCCTCGGGCGACCAGCTTCGACAGGGCCATCGGGATGGACGCCGCCGAGGTGTTGCCGGACTCCGTGACGTCGCGGGCAACGACCGCGTTGACCGCGCCCATGCGACGGGCGAGCGGTTCGATGATGCGGAGGTTCGCCTGGTGCAGCACCACCGCCGCCAGGTCCTCCGGGGCGATCCCCGCGCGTTCGCAGACCTGGCGGGCGATGGGCGGGAGTTGGGTGGTGGCCCAGCGGTAGACCGTCTGGCCCTCCTGGGCGAAGCGCGGCGGGGTGCCCTCGATGCGTACGGCGTGACCCATCTCCGGGACGGATCCCCACAGGACCGGGCCGATGCCCGGGGCGCCGTCGGGGGCGGCCTCCACGACCGCCGCGCCCGCCCCGTCGCCGACCAGGACGCACGTCGTGCGGTCCGTCCAGTCGGTGATCTCCGTCATCTTGTCCGCCCCGATGACCAGCGCGCGGCGCGCCGAGCCGGCCCGAACCGCGTGGTCGGCGGTGGCCAGGGCGTGGGTGAACCCGGCGCACACGACGTTCAGGTCCATCGTGGCCGGGGAGCCCATGCCGAGGCGGGCGGCGACGCGCGCGGCCATGTTCGGGGAGCGGTCGATCGCCGTGGACGTGGCCACCAGGACGAGGTCGATGTCCGTCGGCATCAGGCCCGCGGAGGCCAGGGCCTTCGCGGCGGCGTGGGCGGCCATCTCGTCCACCGGCTCGTCCGGCCCCGCCATGTGGCGGGTGCGGATGCCGACGCGGCTGCGGATCCACTCGTCGCTGGTGTCCACCAGCTTCGCCACGTCGTCGTTGGTGAGTACCTTGGCGGGCTGGTAGTGCCCGAGCGCGGCGATACGAGTGCCCGTCATGCCCGGGGACCCCCTCGGCTGGTTGGTGGGTGGTGGTCAAGAGCCCCAAGTCTGGTCAGCGACTCATGGGTAACCCGTCGCGTGATCCCACAGCATTCACGCCCGCCTCTTGGAGGGTCCGCCACATCGCCGCCTACCGGTTCGTGGGTTGCGCCGTGGACGACAATGGCCTTCCGGGCAGTACTGGTACGGACAGGACGAGGGGACGGGGCACATGGGACGGGTCACGGAACGGCGGCGC
Source organism: Streptomyces thermolilacinus SPC6 (assembly GCF_000478605.2). Lineage (GTDB taxonomy): Bacteria > Actinomycetota > Actinomycetes > Streptomycetales > Streptomycetaceae > Streptomyces > Streptomyces thermolilacinus. The sequence continues at coordinate 663,985 of NZ_ASHX02000001.1, forward strand.
GTCATCCGCGTGCGGGACGGGGCCGTGTCCGCCCGGCCGGACACGCTCGTCGCGGAGGAACCCCTGGAGATCCGCCTGAACGGCAAGCCCCTCGCCGTCACCATGCGCACGCCGGGCGACGACTTCACGCTCGCCGCCGGGTTCCTGGTCAGCGAGGGCGTGCTCGGCTCGGCGGACGACGTGCGGAACATCGCGTACTGCGCGGGCGCCCGTGACGACGGCGGCAACACGTACAACGTGGTGGACGTGCGGCTCGCGCCGGGCGTGCCGGTGCCGGACATCACGCTGGAGCGGAACGTCTACACGACGTCTTCGTGCGGGCTGTGCGGCAAGGCCAGCCTGGACGCGGTGCGCACGACCGCCCGGTTCACGCTCGCGGACGGCCCGCCGGTACGGGTCGGGGTGGACGTGCTAGCCGCGCTGCCGGACCGGCTGCGGGCCGCGCAGCAGGTGTTCGAGCGGACCGGCGGGCTGCACGCGGCGGCCCTGTTCTCCCCGTCGGGTGAGCTGATCGACGTACGGGAGGACGTGGGGCGGCACAACGCCGTGGACAAGGTCGTCGGGAGGGCCCTGCGGGAGGGGCGGCTGCCGCTGGGCGGGACGGTGCTGATGGTGTCGGGCCGCGCGTCGTTCGAGCTGGCGCAGAAGGCGGTGATGGCGGGCGTCCCGGTGCTGGCGGCCGTGTCGGCGCCGTCGTCGCTCGCCGTGGACCTGGCCGCCGAGACCGGGCTGACGCTGGTCGGATTCCTGCGGGGCGGGTCGATGAACGTGTACGCGGGGGAGGAGCGGCTGCTGGCCTCGGACGGCGGTCCTCTGGTGGCGGGCTGACCCCCGGTCGTCGCCGCGTACGGGCCGTGGCCGCCGTCCGTACGCCCCCGGCCCCTCCCCCGTACGTGCCGTCCCGCCGCCGCCCGTGCCCGCGCTAGCGGGATCGGCTGCCGGCCTGCGTCGGGGGGTCGATCATCTGGAGGGTGAGCGTCGCCGGGGGCTCGGCCATGCCCGGCCCGCCCGCCTCCACCCACGCCAGGATGTCGTCCAGGCAGTCGTCGTCCAGCGCCCAGCCGATCCACGCCGCGCGGGCGCCCCGCCGCCGGGCCTCGGTGGACGGCTGGACGACCACGACGTTGGCCTGGCCGCACGGGCCGAGGCAGTCGCTCGTACGGACGGCGAGCCTCCCGCCGGACGCCGCCGCGGCCTGCCGCAGCCGCTCCAGCTGGCCCGCGTGGTCCGTGCCCGGGTTCTTGCGCGGGTCACCGCAGCAGCAGCCCCGGCACACGACGAGCGAGCACGGCCGGGACGCCCCGGGACGTATCCAGCCGCGCGTCACCGCGCCCCTCCGGGAAGGCGCGGGGGCGGGAAGGACCGGGTGGGTGGCACGGGCACGGGTACGGGCATGGCCCTCACCGTAGCCGCCGTGATCTTGCCCGGCGAGAGTGGGTGCGCGGCGGCAGGCGGTACGGCCCGCGGCGCACCGGCGCTCTTCGGCCATCCCTCCTGTGGCCGTGGCGTACGGATTCGGTGGAGATTCCCCTGTCGCCGTCGGCCGGGCAGTCGGCGGCCCGCCTCTCTCCCGGCCCCCGTGACCATGTGCGCACCGGTCTGACCAGTGGAGATGACATGTGTCCAGACTTCACGAAGACGCTCCCGCCGGAACTCTCCGTCCGGTACCGTCACTCTCCGCTGTGCTGAGCGCCACAAGGAGCAGGCCATTGCGCGAGTTGACAGTCCCGCCCCTGGCGGCGGCTCCGCTGGTCGGCGGGCTGGCCGACGCCGTGTTCGACCACGCCGGGAGCGAGCCCGGCCGGGTGGCCCTCGGCCGGAAGGACGCGTCCGGGGTGTGGCGCGACGTCACGTCGGGGGCGTTCAGGGACGAGGTGCTGGCCCTCGCCAAGGGGCTCCTCGCGCACGGCGTGCGGTTCGGGGACCGGGTCGCGATCATGTCCCGTACGCGCTACGAGTGGACGCTGTTCGACTTCGCACTGTGGACCGTCGGCGCGCAGCCCGTGCCCGTGTACCCGACGTCATCCGCCGACCAGGTGCACTGGATGCTCCACGACGCGGGGGTCAGCGCGTGCGTGGTCGAGCACGAGGACCACGCGATGACGGTCGGCTCCGTCGTGGACCGCCTGCCGCACCTCAAGCGGCTGTGGCAGCTCGACACGGGGGCGGTGGACGAGCTGGTAGCGGCGGGCGCGCGGATCGACGACGAGGTGGTGCACCGGCACCGGCGGGCGGTCACCCCGGAGTCCGTCGCCACCGTCATCTACACCTCCGGGACGACCGGCCGCCCCAAGGGGTGCGTGCTGACGCACGGCAACTTCATGTTCGAGTCGGACACGCTGCTGCGCCGCTGGGAGCCGGTGTTCCGCTCCAAGCCGGGCGAGGAGGCGTCCACGCTGCTGTTCCTGCCGCTCGCGCATGTCTTCGGCCGCATGGTGGAGGTCTCGGCGGTGCGGGGCCGGGTGAAGCTGGGCCACCAGCCGCAGCTGGCGGCGGGCGCGCTGCTGCCGGACCTGGCGGCGTTCCGGCCGACGTTCGTGCTGGCCGTGCCGTACGTCTTCGAGAAGGTCCTCGCCTCCGCGCGGCGCCGCGCGGAGGCAGAGGGGAAGGGCGGCGTCTTCGAGCGGGCGGTCGAGGTGGCCGTGCGGTACGCGGAGGCGCGGGAGGACCGGGACTTCAGGCTGGGCCCCGGCCCTTCGGCGGCGCTGCGGGTGCGGCACCAGTTCTTCGACAAGGTCGTGTACGCGAAGGTGCGCGAGGCGTTCGGCGGGCGGGTGCGGCACGCCATGTCGGGCGGCTCGGCGATGGACCGGCGTACGGGGCTGTTCTTCGCGGGCGCGGGCATCACCGTGTACGAGGGGTACGGGCTGACGGAGACGTCGTCGGCGGCGACCGCGAACCCGCCGGAGCGGACCCGGTACGGCACGGTGGGGCGGCCCGTGCCGGGCACGTCGGTGCGGATCGCGGACGACGGCGAGGTGTGGCTGCGCGGCCCGCACGTCTTCTCCGGGTACCTGAACGACCCGGCCGCAGGGGACGCGGTGCTGCGTGACGGCTGGCTCGCCACCGGGGACCTGGGGTCGCTGGACGGGGACGGCTATCTGACGATCACCGGGCGGAAGAAGGAGATCCTGGTGACGACGAGCGGCAAGAGCGTGGCGCCGCTCGCGCTGGAGGACCGCGTACGGTCGCATCCGCTGGTCGCGCAGTGTGTCGTGGTCGGCAACGACCGGCCGTACATCGCGGCGCTGGTCACCCTCGACCCGGAGGCGGTCGAGCACTGGCTCGCCATGCAGCGGCGGGGCCCGATGCCCGCGTCGGAGCTGGTCCGCGACCCGGCGCTGGAGAAGGAGATCCGCCGGGCGGTCATCGCCGCGAACACGCTGGTCTCGCACGCCGAGTCGATCCGCACCTTCCGGATACTGGCGCACCCGTTCAGCGAGGAGCAGGGGCTGCTGACCCCGTCGCTGAAGCTGAAGCGGCGCGCGATCGAGAAGCTGTACGCGTCGGAGGTCGAGGCGCTGTACCGCTGAGGGCCGGGTACGGAAGCGGCGGCCGGGTCCGTGAGGTGCCCGGCCGCCGCCCCGTGTCCGTGCCGTGTGGTCACGGCCTGCCGGGCACCCCCGGGCGGCCGTTGCCACGGGTCAGGGTGTAGCCCCAGATGCCGGCCAGGGCGGCGAGCGCGGCTCCGGTGGCCGTCCACAGCCAGCGCGCCGACCACCAGCCGGACGCCCAGCCGTCCTCGGGCTCCACGGTCGCCGACGAGCCCTGGACCAGCGGCTCGGACAGGCGGCCGTCCACGTCCGCGGCGGCGCCCGCGTCCTCGGCGGAGACGTCGAGCGCCGCGTCGAAGGGCAGGCCGATGTCGGTCGCGGCGAGGCGGGTGGCGGTGAGGCGCACGTAGTACGCGCCGGGCAGCGGGTCGTTCGACCACGGCTCGGCCCAGCCGCGCACGGTGGGCAGGTGGCAGGTGAGCGTGACCGTGCGGGCGTCCGCCGCGAGGGCCCGCGCGTCGCTTCCGTGGGTGCACGCCTGACGGCGGCGCAGCCCGTCGTACACGTCGATCCGCCAGGTCGCGGCGGCGCTGCGGGCGGACGTCTCGGGCAGGGTGACCGTGGCGCGGACGGTGGCCCGGTCTCCCGTGTCGGCGGGGAACTGCCAGTACAGGTAGTCGCCCGTGGACGCCTGGGCGGTGGCGCGCTGGCCGGGGCTGACGGCGGTGGCCGCGCGGAACGACGTACCGGCCTCGGTCGGCGCGGGCGCCTCACCGTCCGTCGCGGCCGTGGTGGGCGTGGGGCTCGCGGCGGCGGCCGTGCCCGGTACGGCGAGACCGCCCAGCAGGGCCGCCCCGGCGAGCAGGGCGGCGGTTGCGGCGGTGCGCGAGGTCCGTACGGTACGCATCAGTTGGTCCTCCAGACGGTGACGCGCCAGCGCGAGATCCAGCCCCACAGCAGTCCGGTGAGGAACCCGGCGACGACGAGCGCGCCGAGCATCCACCAGCCCCGGCCGAGGCCGAAGAAGGCGGTGTCCCCCGCGTCGCTGGGGCCGTCGACGACGGCGACGCTCAGCTCGACGGGCAGGCCTGGCGTGGTCTTGACGCCGGAGGGGGCGGAGAAGGAGTTGCTGACGCGCAGGCAGACCGTCTCGGCGGCGGGCTTGGTGTCCCCGTCGGTGTCGGCGCCCCCGATGTCGGCCTTCGGGTAGCGCAGGCCCGTCGATATGACGTCGGTACGGCCGTCACCTGCGGCCTCGCCGCGCACGATCTCGCGCCCGGCGAGGGTGGAGGCCCGCAGCAGGACGCCGTAGTCGCGGTGGACAGCGCGGTCGGCGGCGACGCTCACCGAGGCGCGCAGTTCCTGGCCCGGCAGCACCTCGACGCGGTACCAGCGGTGCTGGCCGAACGTCTCGCGGTCGGTGTACAGGCCCGGCTGGAGGACGGGCGCCTTGGCGCAGCCGTCGGCGCCCTCGGTGGCGACGGGCGTGAGCACCGGCTTGGCGGCGCGGTCCACCAACTGGCTCACTCTGTCCGACAGTTCGTCGGTGTGCTGGACGGAGGTGTACGTGCCGCCGGTGGCCTCGGCGATGCAGATCAGCTGGGCGCGGGTCTTGGCGTCCGGGACGAGGCCGAGCGTGTCGATGGTGAGGTGGATGCCCTTGGCGGCGATCTCCCGGGCGACCTGGCACGGGTCGAGGGGCGCGCAGGTGTCCTCGCCGTCGGTGATGAGGACGATCCGGCGGGTGGCGTCGCCGCCCTCCAGGTCCTTCGCGGCGCCGAGCAGCGCGGGCCCGATGGGCGTCCAGCCGGTCGGGGTGAGCGTCGCGACGGCGGCCTTGGCCTCCGTACGGTCGAGCGGGCCGACGGGGTAGAGCTGCCGGGTGTCCTTGCAGCCCTCCTTCCGGTCCTTGCCCGGGTAGTCGGCGCCGAGGGTGCGGATGCCGAGCCGCACCTCGTCGGGCACGGCGTCGAGCACCTCGTTGAACGCCTGCTTCGCGGCGGCCATCCGGGACTGGCCGTCGATGTCGCGGGCCCGCATGGACCCGCTGACGTCCAGCACCAGTTCGACCTTGGGCGGTTCCTTGGCGGCCGGTTCCCCGGCGTCGGCCCGGGCGGCCACCGGGGAGAGGCCGCCCGTCAGGGTGACCAGCAGGCCGCACAGACCGGCCGCCAGTCGCTTTCGTGTGATCATCGACGGATCATAGTGACGGCGCCGGACCGGCCCCAACTCACCGTCGCGGCCCGACTCCTTCGAGCATCCGCCGCATGACCGGCACGGGCAGGCCCGGGTTGACGGCGGCGTCGGACAGGGTGGTTCGGTCGCGCAGCAGCCGCACGAGGGCGCGGGCGGGCAGGTTCGGGTTGCGCGCGGCGGTGACGCGGACCCCTTCGTGCACGTCGTCCAGGAGCCGTACCGCCGTGGCGGGCGACAGCCTGGGGTCCTCGGCGGCGCGGCGTCGCACCTCGGCGGCCGGGTCGCGGCTGAGGCGCTCCACCAGCTCCGGCGTGGATTCCGGGTCGTCCGGGGCGAGGCGCCGCATGCGGGGGCTGGGGTCGTCGGCGTACCGGAGCAGGTCGGCGCGGGGGAAGTTGGGGTGGCCGCGCGGCCGGTCGGGGTGGCTGAAGCTGCCGTCCCACCAGCGCCACACCTCCAGCAGCAGGTCGGCCGGCGCGTCGTCGCAGGACTCGGCGAGGAACAGCCGTACGGCCCTGTCCTCGTCGCGCGCGAGCCGCTCGGCCACGTCGGGCGGGAGGCGCCGGGCGCGGGCGGCGCCGCCCCGCAGCAGGGGGTGCGCGGAGGCGGCGCAGCGGCGCATCGCGTCGGGGTCGTCGTGGAGGGCGGCCACCCAGGGCAGGGTGCGGCGCATGGCGCGCGCGTCGAAGGCGTACGGGACGGACGCCCGCTGCTCCTCGGTGAGTTCGGGCCGTACGGACACGGCGAGGCGCACGGCGTCGTCGGGGTCGTGGCCGAGCGCGGCGACCAGGTCGGGCGGAAGGTGCGGGTTGGCGGCGAGGTGTTCGCGCACGTCCCGGTCGGGGTGGGCGGCCAGGTGCTCGGCGAGGTCCCGCTCCAGGCGGCAGCGGCGTACGGCCTGCTCGCCCAGGTCCTCGGCGTCGTGGAGGGCGCGGGGCAGCGGGTGCTCCTCGTGGTGGGCGAGGAGGGCGGCGCGGCGCGCGACCGGGGCGGGATCGTCCAGGAGGCGGCGCCGGGCGGGCGGGTCGAGGTGCTGCCAGGCGGCGGGGCAGGCGGCGGCCCGTACGGCGGGGACCGGGTCGTCGGCGAGGGCGGTGGCGAACGGCGCGGGCAGACCGGGAAGTTCGGCGGCGGCGGCGCGTACGGCGGGGTTCGGGTGGGTGGCGAGCCGCTCGTACGTGTCCGGGGCCAGGTCGGCGCCGATCCGGGCGGCCCACTCCACCAGGAACTCCAGGCGGCGTGGCTCGGGCGGCGCGCAGAACAGCGCGTGCCATTGGCGGGGCGTCAGGTGAGCCCCCGCTTCGGCGAGTTCGGCGCGGACGCGCCAGTCGGGGTGGGAGGCGAGCGTGTCCGTCAGGGCGGGCGAGAGGTCTCGTCGGCGGGGCAGGGACCCCACGCGGAGCTGGACGATCCGCAGCAGCACGTCGTCGGGCGCGGCCCGGTTGAAGCCGAGCCATTCGGCCCAGGCGAGGCGCAGTACGTCGTCGGCGGCCACGTGCCGGAAGAGGCCCGCCCAGGCCGCGTCCCGCTGCGCCGGGGTCTCGGCGGCCTCGCTCCGGGCGGCCTCCTCGCGCCGCTCCCGCAGCCGGTCGAACGCGACCAGCCGGACGCCGTCGCCCGTACGGCACGCGCCCAGCAGGGCCGAGCCGTCCCGGGTGACGGCGACGAACCGCCCCCGGTCACGCACCAGGAGGGCCGCCGGACTCCAGCCAGGGCCCGGCAGGACCCGGCTCCAGACGAGCGGGACGTGGCGAACGGCGGCGGCGACGAGGAAGGTCCCGTCACCGCCCGGGAGGCCGCCGTCCGGGGGCCCACCGCTCAAGGGCGCACCGTCCGAGGGCCCACCGCCGGTCCCTCCGCCCGCGATCCCGAACTCGGCGGCGGTCCGGGCCCAGTGGGCGTCCACCTCGTCGTCCGCCACCAGGTGTACGGCCCCGCCACACCAGGCCCCGCCAGGCGCCCAGGCCCCGCCAGGCGCCTCGGCCGTGACGCGCAGGGCGGCTTCCGGCGACGGCAGGTCCGCCTCGAACGCGCCGTACGGCTCCCCGGCACCGACGCCGCCCGTGATCTCCAGGCCGGCGCCCTCCAGCAGGGCGGCGAGCCGGGCCGCGGGGGTATCGGGGGTCGTGGGTGCGTTCGTCATGGCGCCCATCCTGACGGGTGGCGGGCCGCCGGGGTACGCCGGGTTCAGGAGGCGCGGCGGGCGGTGTGCACCGTGCGGGCGACCAGGAGGTACAGGTCCGGGCGGTGGTGGAGGCCCGCCGGGTCGTCCGGGTCGAGGAGCCGGTCGAGGGTGGCGCGGTCCTCGTCGGGGAGCCGTTCCGCGACGCCGTCGCGGATGCGCGTGAACACGGTGACGACGTGCTCGCGTACGGCGGCGGGCGCGGGCGCCGGGATGTCCAGCAGGAACGTACGCGTCCCCGCCGGTACGAGCCCCGCCGAGGCGAGCAGCGCGGCCCAGTCCTCGGTCTCCTCGCGGGCGCCCGGCAGCGCCGCCCGCATCTCGCCGAACCAGCCGGCCTGCGCGGCCTCGATCCGGGCCTCCAGGCCGGGCCGTCCGACGCCGATGTCGCGCGGCAGGTGCCGCGGCGGGAGGCCGCCCTCCACCAGGGCGAGCAGTCCTCCGGGGCGCAGCCGCCGGGCGAGGCCCTCAAGGGCGGCCCGCTGGTCGCCGATGTGGTGGACGGACTCCCCCGCCCAGATCAGGTCCGCCTCACCCAGCTGGTCCATGTCGGCGGGGAGTTCAGCGCGCTGTGTGGTGACCCGGCCGCCGAACGCGGCGGTGCGTTCGCGGGCCCGTTCCAGCAGTTCCGGCGTCGCGTCGACGGCGACGACGTCCGCGTACGGGAACGTCTCGGCGAGGAGGCCGGTCAGGACGCCGGGGCCGCTGCCGATGTCGAGTACGCGCCGGGCGGCGCCCACCGGCAGCAGCCCGGTCAGCCAGGACGCGGCCTGCCGGTACAGGGGGATGCGCAGTTCGGCGCCGTGCTCCAGCAGCGGGAGCATCGCGGTCCAGTCCATGTGCGTGTGGTCGTGGGTCATGGGGACAGCGTGCTGGCCGGGGCCGCCGACGGCGAGGAACCGTGCCGGTCCGGCAACTTTCCGGCGTACGCCGAGCGGTACTCCTGCGGACTGACGCCCCGGACGCGCTTGAACGCGGCGCTGAACGCGAACGCGCCGCCGTAGCCGACCCGCCGGGCGATCCACTCCACGGTCCGGTCGGTCTCCCGCAGCAGGTCCGCGCCGAGCGTGAGCCGCCAGCCGGTCAGGTACGCCATCGGCGGCTCCCCCACCAGCTCGGTGAACCGGCGCGCCAGCGCGGCCCGCGACACCCCCGTGCGGGCGGCGAGCGAGGCGACCGTCCAGGGGTGCGCGGGCTCGTTCTGGAGCAGCCGCAGCGCAGCGCCGACGACGGGGTCGCCCATGGCCAGGTACCAGGCGGGCGCGGCGGCGTCGGGGCGGGCGAACCAGGCCCGTACGGCGGCGATCAGCAGCAGGTCGAGCACCCGGTCGAGGACGACGCTCTGGCCGGGCGCGTCCCGGCTGATCTCGTCCTCCAGGACGGGTGTGAGCGGACAGGTCCAGGAGTCGGCGGGCAGGTGCAGCAGGGGCGGCAGCGCGTCGAGGAGGCGGCGGCTGACCTCGCTCTCCATCCGGTAGGTGCCGACGAGGAGGCTGTCGGGCCCGTCGTGGGCGTTGCCCCAGGTGCGCACGCCGAGGCGCATCGACTGCTCCAGCGGCTCGCCGTGCAGGGTGTGGCAGGTGCCGCCGGGGCCGATGAGGGCCTGCGGCGGGGTGCCGGGGTCGCCGCAGACGGTGTACGGGGCGGGGCCGCGCGCCAGGGCGGTGTCGCCGGGCCGCAGCCGCACGGGGGCACCGCCGCCGTCGGGGACGATCCACGCCTCGCCCCGGCTGACGCACATCAGGCACAGCGGCGCCCGGTCGTCCACCCGCACCGACCAGGGCGGGGCCATGACCATCCGCAGCAGGAAGGCACCACGGGCGCGGGGTCCGTCGAGGAGTCCTGCGAGCGCGTCCATGCCGGTGAGCGTAGCCGGGGCGCGGCCCTGGACGTTCGCGTAGGCGGTCGAGCTTCCGGGACATGGCCGGGGCGAGGCGCGGCCGGGAGTCTGGACGCATGACACGGATCACGGATGTGAAGACGGTGCTGGTGACGGCGGCGACGGGGAAGACCGGGCGCCGGGTGGCGGAGCGGCTGGCCGCGCGGGGGTTCGCGGTACGGGCCGGGTCGCGGAGCGGCGGGACGCTGTTCGACTGGGAGCGGCCGGAGACGTGGGGGCCCGCGCTGGAGGGCGCGGAGCTGGCGTACGCGGCGTACTACCCGGACCTGGCGGCGCCCGGCGCGGTGGAGGCGCTGGCCGGGTTCGGGCGGCTCGCGGCCGGGGCGGGGGTGCGGCGGGTGGTGCTGCTGTCCGGGCGCGGGGAGCCGGAGGCGGCACGGGTGGAGGAGGCGCTGCGGGTCGCGGTGGGGAGCGGGGTGGAACTGGCCGTGGTGCGGGCGGCGTTCTTCGTCCAGAACTTCACGGAGGGCGCGCTCGCGCAGGGCGTGGCGGCGGGTGAGTTCACCTTCCCCGCCGGGTCGGTGGCGGAGCCGTTCGTGGACGCCGACGATGTGGCGGACGTGGTGGTGGCGGCGCTGACGGAGGACGGGCACGCGGGCGCGGTGCACGAGGTTTCGGGGCCGCGGCTGGTGACGTTCGCGCAGGCGGCGGAGGAGCTGGGCGCGGCGGCGGGCCGGGACGTGCGGTACGTGCCCGTGTCGGAGGAGCGGTACGCGGCGGAGCTGGCCGGGTACGGGCTGCCGGAGCCCCAGGCGGCGTGGCTGGCGGGGTTGTTCGCTTCGCTGCTGGACGGCCACAACGCGTCGGTGACCGACGGGGTGCGCCGGGTGCTGGGGCGTGAGCCGCGGGACTTCGCCGACGCGGTGAAGGCCGCGTTCGCCCCGGGCGCGGGGGCGTAGGGCTCCGGGTGTCCGGGGACGTGCGGCACCCGGGCGTACGGGGCCGGGTGTCCGCGTTCGCGCCGCTCGGGCGCCCGGGTGCCGTGCGGGTTCGCGCGCGGGAGGCGTGAACCGGCCGTCGGGGCTTACCGACGGGGAAGCCCCGACGGTCCGTCAGGAGGCGCCGTGCGCGGCGGCGACGGCCTCCACCCGGGCGGCCAGTTCGAAGTCCCGGCCGGTGACGGCGTCGCCCGCGTCGTGGGTGTTCACCGCCACGGCGACCGTGTTGTAGCCGAGGGTCAGGTCGGAGTGGTGGTTCAGCTCGTCCTGCACGCGGGCGACGTGGACGACCATCGCGGCCGCCGCGAAGTGCGAGGCGAGCCGGTACGTACGGGTGATCCGGTCGTCGGCGAGGGACCAGCCGGGCAGCTCGCGCAGCCGGTCCTCGATCTCCTTCCGCGACAGCGGTTCGGTGGGCATGTCCCGTGCTCCTTGTCGGTTCGTGCCGGTGACGGCGGCGACGGTCCCGACCCTACGGTCCCGGTGCCCGCGGCCCGTGGTCAACACGGCCGACTGGGCTACCGTCTGCGGTATGACAACTGTCGCGACGGTCACGGGCGTGGGGGCTCTGCTGCGGGACTGGCGGGAGCGGCGGCGGCTGAGCCAGCTGGAGCTGGCGCTGCGCGCCGATTCGTCGGCCCGGCACATCTCGTTCATCGAGACGGGCCGGTCCCGGCCGAGCGAGGAGATGCTGCTGCGCCTGGCCGAGCACCTGGACGTGCCGGTACGGGAGCGCAACGCGCTGCTGCTGGCGGCCGGTTACGCGCCCCGGTACAGCGAGTCGGCGCTGGACGGCCCGGAGCTGGGCCCGCTGCGCGAGGGCATCGACCGGCTGCTGTCGGGCTACGACCCGTACCCGGCGATCGTGGTGGACGGGTCGTACGCGGTGCTGGCCGCCAACCAGGGCGCCGGGCTGCTGCTGGACGGGCTGCCGGAGCACCTGCTCCAGACGCCCAACGCGATGCGGATCACCCTGCACCCGGAGGGCCTGGCGCCGCGCATCCGCAACCTGCGGGAGTGGCGCGGGCACCTGCTGGCCCAGATGGAGCGGCAGATCGCCCTGGACCGCTCGGAGCGGCTGCGACGCCTGTACGAGGAGGTCACGGCGTACCCGGTCACCGGCGGTGACGACGGTGAGGCGACGGTCGGCGGCGAGGAGCCGTACCCGTACTTCGCGCTGCCGCTGCGGATCGAGGTGGCCGGGCGGGTGCTGTCGTTCGTGTCGTCGATCTCGACGTTCAACACGCCGATGGACGTGACGGTCGCCGAGCTGGCCATCGAGACGTTCCTCCCGGCCGACGCGGCGACCGCCACGTTCCTGCGCACGCTGCCCCTGCCGGCGCCGGGCTGACCGCTCAGCGGCCCGCGCGCAGCGCGCTCCACTGGAGGACCGCGAACCCGGCGACGGTCAGGGCCTGCGCCGGGATCCACACGGCCCCGGCGGTGCTGGGCTCCAGCCAGGCGAACAGCGCGACGAGGCTGAGCACCGCCCACAGGACGTTGGCGTCCACGACGGCCGTCACGGCGCGGGCTGCCGGTGCGCGCCGGGAGGCGAGCACCCCGACGGCGGCGGCGAACACGACGAGGAACACCCCCAGCCCGGACAGCAGCGGGGCGTCCACCCCGAGCAGCCGCCCGAGCGGCCCGGACGCGGCGACGTAGGCGACGCCGTTGGCCCCGGTGACCACGGCGTCGAGACCGAGGAAGCGGCGCAGCATGACCTGCGGCTCAGTGGTACGGGAAAGCCCGGCGAGCAGGGTCTGGGACATGGCGGATCGCCCTCCATCGAGGTCGTACGGGTCACGGGGTGGTGCGAGGGCCGGACACCGGGCGGAGTGCGCCGCCCGGTGTCCGGCACGCACCACCCTGCCGGGCAAGCGGCGGCGGGTCGATTACCCCTGGGGTAATCGACCCGCCGTCGCCCGCCCGTGGCCGGCCTGTGCTCGCCGCTGCCTGACGTGACCGCATACGCGTGCGCACGCGCCGGATCGCGCGTGCGCACGACCAGCTTGGCGCGCGGAAGAGGCTTTCCGCGCGCCGGTGCCCGGTTCACCGCGCGATGGTCCAGGCGCTCGCGCAGAGCGCCGCCGCGGTGACGAGCGAGGCGACGTTCACGCACCGCCGCCCCGCCCGCCGGGTCGTTGCGCCGTCCGCCGTGGCGGCGGGGGGACGAGGCTGTCCTACCGGCTCGTGACGCGGCCGGTGCCCCTGGTCAGCAGCACGCCGAGGGCGATCATGCCGATCCCCAGGACGAAGTGCAGCCAGTTGTCCGCGCTGTTCACGGGGATGAAGTTGGCGGCGCTGTCGTGGTCGATGATCAGACCGTAGAGCCACAGCACCAGATAGACGACACCGCCCCAGATCAGGTACTGGCGGGCGGTGGCGGCCGCGCGGGACATGGCGATCCCGGCGAGGCCGAACAGCAGGTGCACGATGTTGTGCAGGACGGACACCTGGAACACGCCGAGCAGCTTCGCCTCGGAGTGGTGCTCGGCGAACTTCATCGTGTCGTAGTCCGTCGTGATGCCCGGGATGAAGCCGAGGACGCCCACCAGCAGGAACACCGCGCCCACCAGCAGCGCGGCCTGCTGCACGTGGGTCCGTGCGGCGGGCGTACGGGAGTGACTTGCCATGAGCCGACCTCTTTCTCACGGGGCGGCGGGCGCCGCCTCGGGCTCTCAGAGGGCGACTACCCCTCACCCGCCGTCCTAGCCCGGTCCGCCGCCGCTCGGCTGCAGGTCACCCGGTTGGCGGGGCGCGTGAAGCTGGGCTGTGGGACCGCTTAAGAAAACCTCGATGGACGGGGGGCGTCCGGATGGGCAGATTGGTCGCGTTCACCACTCTTTCCCGCCTGGAGTCGCGCGATGAAGGCCCTTGTCAAGCAGAAGGCCGAACCCGGCCTGTGGCTGATCGACGTTCCCGAGCCCGAGACGGGGCCCGGCGACGTGCTGATCAAGGTGCTGCGCACCGGTATCTGCGGGACCGACCTGCACATCCGCGCCTGGGACGGCTGGGCGCGGCAGGCCGTGTCCACGCCGCTGGTCCTCGGGCACGAGTTCGTCGGCGAGGTCGCCGCGGTCGGCTCCGACGTGCGGGACATCGCCGTGGGCGACCTGGTCAGCGGCGAGGGGCACCTCGTGTGCGGCAAGTGCCGCAACTGCCTCGCCGGGCGCCGTCATCTGTGCCGGGCGACGGTCGGCCTGGGTGTGGGCCGGGACGGGGCGTTCGCCGAGTACGTGGCGCTGCCCGCGTCCAACGTGTGGGTGCACCGGACGAAGGTGGACCTCGACATAGCGGCGATCTTCGACCCGTTCGGCAACGCGGTGCACACGGCGCTGTCGTTCCCGCTCGTCGGCGAGGACGTCCTGATCACGGGCGCCGGGCCGATCGGCATCATGGCCGCCGCCGTCGCCCGGCACGCCGGTGCGCGCAACGTCGTCATCACCGACGTCAGCGAGCCGCGCCTGGACCTCGCCCGCAAGGTCGGCGCCACCCTCGCGGTGAACGTGGCGGAGACGAGCATCGCCGACGCGCAGAAGCGGCTCGGCCTGCGGGAGGGCTTCGACATCGGTCTGGAGATGTCCGGCCGCCCCGAGGCGATGCGCGACATGGTCGCCAACATGACGCACGGCGGGCGCATCGCGATGCTCGGCCTGCCCGCCGAGGAGTTCCCGGTGGACTGGTCCAAGATCGTGACGTCGATGATCACGGTCAAGGGCATCTACGGCCGGGAGATGTTCGAGACGTGGTACGCGATGACGGTGCTGCTGGAGGGCGGCCTCGATCTGAGCCCGGTCGTCACCGGCCGGTACGCGTACAAGGACTTCGACGCCGCGTTCGACGAGGCGGCCACGGCCCGCAGCGGGAAGATCATCCTCGACTGGACCGCGTGACGGCCCGCCCCGCCCCCGTACCTCTTTCCTCCTAGGAGTACCTCTGATGTTCGAGTCCGTACGCGACGAGCTGCGCGCCACCCTCGACGAGATCCGGGACGCCGGACTGTACAAGCCCGAGCGGGTCATCGGCACCCCGCAGTCCGCGTCCGTCGCCGTGACGGCCGGCGGCGCGCCCGGCGACGTGCTGAACTTCTGCGCCAACAACTACCTGGGCCTCGCCGACCACCCCGAGGTCGTCGCCGCGGCCAAGGACGCCCTGGACCGCTGGGGCTACGGCATGGCGTCGGTGCGGTTCATCTGCGGCACGCAGGAGATCCACAAGGAGCTGGAGCGCAGGCTGTCGGCGTTCCTCGGCCAGGAGGACACGATCCTGTACTCCTCCTGCTTCGACGCCAACGGCGGTGTCTTCGAGACGCTCCTCGGCGCGGAGGACGCGGTGATCTCCGACGCCCTGAACCACGCGTCGATCATCGACGGCATCCGCCTGTCGAAGGCCGCCCGGTACCGGTACGCCAACCGCGACATGGCGGAGCTGGAGGCGCGGCTGAAGGAGGCGTCGGGCGCGCGGCGGCGGCTGATCGTCACCGACGGCGTGTTCTCGATGGACGGCTATGTGGCGCCGCTGCGGGAGATCTGCGACCTCGCCGACCGGTACGACGCGATGGTCATGGTGGACGACTCGCACGCCGTCGGCTTCGTCGGCCCCGGCGGCCGCGGCACGCCCGAGCTGCACGACGTGATGGACCGCGTGGACGTCGTCACCGGCACCCTCGGCAAGGCGCTGGGCGGCGCGTCCGGCGGCTATGTGGCGGCGCGCGCCGAGATCGTGGAGCTGCTGCGCCAGCGCTCCCGCCCGTACCTGTTCTCCAACTCCCTCGCCCCGGTGATCGCCGCCGCTTCGCTGAAGGTCCTCGACCTGCTGGAGTCGGCGGGCGACCTGCGGGAGCGGCTCGACGCCAACACGAAGCTGTTCCGCACGCGGATGGCGGAGGAGGGCTTCGAGATCCTGCACGGCGACCACGCGATCGCGCCCGTGATGATCGGTGACGCGGCGAAGGCCGGGCGGATGGCGGAGCTGCTGCTGGAGCGCGGCGTGTACGTGATCGGGTTCTCGTACCCGGTCGTACCGATGGGCCAGGCCCGTATCCGGGTGCAGCTGTCGGCGGCGCACTCCACGGCGGACGTGGAGCGCGCGGTGCGGGCGTTCGTGGACGCCCGCACCGCCATGGAGGGCTGACGGCCGCGTCGGGCATGACCGCCGCGGCCAGGGGGCCGAAGACCGCCGCCTCCTGTTCGCGTGCCGCCCGGGGACGCGGACGGGTGACAATGGCAGGGTGATCGACCCCCGCCGGCTGCGCATACTGCGGGCCGCGGCGGACCACCGTACGGTGACCGCCGCCGCCGCCGCGCTGTACCTCACCCCGTCCGCCGTCTCCCAGCAGCTCGCCGCGCTGGAGCAGGAGACCGGGCACACCCTGCTGACCCGCAGCGGCCGGGGCGTCCGGCTCACCCCCGCCGGGGAGATCCTGCTCCAGCACGCCAACGAGGTGCTGGCGCAGCTGGAGCGGGCGGAGGCGGAGCTCGCCGCGTACGCGGACGGTACGGCGGGCGAGGTGGCGGTCGCGGCGTTCGCGACGGGCATCGCGGAGGTGCTGGCCCCGGCGATCGGGCGGCTCGCCGACACGCACCCGGGCATCCGGCTGCGGGTGCGGGACGCGGAGGGCGACGAGTCGCTGCCGCTCGTCCTGGACGGCGAGGCGGACCTGGCGCTGGCCGTGGAGTACCGGGGCGCGCCGCGCGACGGCGACCGGCGCCTCGCGCGGGTGCCGCTGTACGCGGAGCCGTTCGACGCGGTGCTGCACGCGGGCCATCCGCTGGCGATGCACCCGGAGGTGGCGCTGGCCGCGCTCGCGGAGAGCGACTGGATCGGCCAGTCCCCGGGCAACCCGTGCCACGACATGGTGCTGCTCGCCTGCGAGCTGGCCGGTTTCGAGCCGCGGCTCGTGCACGTGTCGGACGACTTCCGCGCGGTCGCGGCGCTCGCGGGTGCGGGTGCGGGGGTGGCGCTCGTGCCGCGCTCGGCGCTGCGCGGCATCGAACTGAAGGACGTGGTGGTCCGTCCGGTGGCCGGTCCGGCGGCGTTCCGCCGGGTGTTCGCGGCGGTACGGCGCGGGGCCGAGGAGCATCCGCTGATCCGGCCCGTGCTGGACGCGCTGGCGGGGTGCGCGGCGGGTCTCTCCGCGCCGGGTCGGGCCGGGCACGGCACGGACTGACATCCCGGGTTCGCGCTTCCGGCCCCCGGCGCCGCACGGGGCGGGGGCGTCACCGCGGCACGGCCCGGCCGGCCGTGGCGCCATGCGTCACACGGCGTCGGCGGCGCGGTCCCCGCGGGCCGACATCCACGCGTACACGAGGACGCCCGCGAAGAGGAACAGCACGCCCTGGTAGACGGCCGCGTACCCGGAGCCTGCCACCAGCCACATCGAGAAGCCCGACGCGAGTGCGGCGAGCACGCCGTCGCGGACGAGGCGGCCGCCCCGGACGCGGTCGCGCCGCCCGGACAGCAGGAAGTAGATCTGCGCGGCCGTGGAGAGCAGGTACGGGACGGTCGCCGTGAAGGTGGTGACGAGGACCAGGGTCTCGAACACGCCCTCGGAGCCGACCGTGTAGTTGTAGACGGTCAGCAGCGACGCGAGGATCACCGTGACGAGGACGCCGACCGTCGGGACGCCGCGCTTGCGGCGGGCGAAGGCGCGCGGGAACAGGCCGTCGCGGGCGGCGGCGTACGGGGTCTGGGCGCTGAGCAGCGTCCAGCCGTTGAGGGCGCCGACCATCGAGACGAGGGCCATGCAGGCGATGGCCGTCCCGCCCCACGTGCCGCCGAACATCGCGTCCACGGCGTCGGAGAACGGCGCCGACGACTCGACGAGCCGGTCGTGGGCGACCGTGCCGAACACGGCGACCGTGCCGAGCAGGTACAGCGCGGCGGCGCCGAGCGTGCCGAGGACGGTGGCGCGGCCCACGTTGCGGCGGGGGTCGCGGACCTCGCCCGCGCTGACGGCGGCGGACTCGACACCGAGGTAGCTGAACAGCAGGATCGCCGCCGACGCGGAGATCGCTCCGAGCGCCCCCGAGTCGCTGCCGTGGAACGGGCCCAGGTTGTCCGCGTCGAAGAAGAACAGCCCGCCCACCGCGACCAGCAGCAGCGGGACGAACTTCAGGACGGTGGCGACCAGCTGCACGGCGCCGACGTAGCGGGTGCCGGCGAGGTTGGCGAGGGCGGGCAGCCACTGGACGGCCAGCGCGGCGGCGATGGTCGCGGCGACCGAGCCGTGGAGCGGCAGCAGCACGTCCAGATAGCCGACGGCGGCGACGGCGAGGGCGGCGTTGGAGACCCAGGCGGTGATCCAGTACGACCAGGCCGACAGGAACCCGGCGAAGTCGCCGAACGCCTCGCGGGCGTACACGTACGGGCCGCCGGTGCGCGGGTGGCGCTCGGCGAGCCGCCCGAAGACCAGGGCGAGGGCGATGGCGCCGACGGTGAGGACGGCGAACGCGACGAGGCTGATCGTCCCGTACGGCGCGACGGATGCGGGCAGCAGGAAGATGCCGCCGCCGATGATGTTGCCCATGACCAGGGCCGTGGCGACGGGGAGGCCGAAGCGGCGGGCGTGCCTGCCGCCGTCCGCGCCCTCGCCCTCCGGGCCGCCGGGGGGCGCCGCGTGCTGAGTGTCCTGCCCGGTGGGGGTGCCGGTGTCCGGGGTGGTGACCGTGGTCATGAGGGGTGGTGCGCCTTTCTCCGTACAAACGTTCACCATGCTGGCGTACGGCGAAACAGCGCTCCAAATCACCCGTTTTTGTCCGGCGCGAGCCCGTCCCCAACCGGAAGAGTTTCATCCGCTTGCCGTCCGGGCGGTGATTCCTGCGCGGCTGTGACCCGCGTCCCGGAAGGCGGGACCCCATCCGGGCCGCGTCCTTCCTCCAGCCAGCGCCGCAGCACCCGGTGCACGGATTCCGCGCCCACCAGCTCCTCCCCCTCCGCCACCGGCGCGGACAGCTCGCGCGGCCACAGCAGGAACGCCTCCGACTGGCCGCCGCCGAGCCCGCCGTGCGAGCCGATCTGGTCCTCGAAGGCGTGCACCCGGTCGGTCTCCGGGCCGTACATGGAGTTGACCATGATGTCCGCGACGTGCGGGAACGTGTCGGTGCGGCGGATCGCGACGGCGGCGCCCGGCCCGAACGCGGCGAGCGGCCCCACCCCGTCCGCCAGCTCCGCGACCGGCGCCTCGTACCCGTCGGCGCCCAGCACCACCGAGCCGTGCCGCTCGGAGCGGACCAGCACGAAGCCGATGCCCGGGTGCCCGGCGAGGGTCCGCAGCAGCCCCGGGTAGCGGTGGTCGATCTCCTCCCGCGACATCCGGTGCGGCACGTCCGGGAACGACACGAGCCCCAGGTTCCCCGACGCCAGCACCACAGGGCCCGCGCCGCGCGCCGGGCGCTCCCCGCGCCGCTCCCCCTCGACCGGCCGGTGCAGGGCGCTCAGCAGCGCGTTGCGGGCCTCGGCGCCGCTGGCGCTGTGCCGGGCGCGCCGGGAGACCGGCAGTCCGCACCCGGCCCGTACCAGGTCGCGCAGCGTCAGCCCGTACGCGCTCTCGAAGGTCTCGCCGAAGCTCTGGCCGTGGTCGGAGAGGAGGACGATCCGGTACGGGCGCGGGGCGTGCGCGGCGGCCTTCGCGATCAGCTCGACGGACCGGTCGAGGCGCGTGAGGACCTTCGCGGCGTCCGCGCTGTACGGCCCCGAGTGGTGGGCCACCTCGTCGTACGCCACGAGGTCGGCGTACACGGCGGTGCGCCCGGCCAGCACGTCGCCCAGCACGGCGGCGACCACCACGTCCCGCTCCACGACCGTCGCGAAGGCCCGCACGAACGGGTACACGCCGCCGCGCGGCACGCGCGGAAAGTCGCCGCGCAGCCGGGCGGCGAGCGACTGGCAGACCTCCCGGGCGACCTCCGCGACGAACGACATGGCGGTGCGGGTGGCGTTGGCGGGGTCGCGGAAGTAGGCGAAGTACCCGGCGCGGGAGCGGGTGCCGGGGCCCCGGCGGCCCGACACGGACAGGACCAGGGCGAGCTGGTCGGCGCCGCCGCTGAACAGGTTGCCCCGGCCGGCCCCGTCGTCGGCGAGGAGCCCGGGGTCGCCGGTGCGGGCGGCGGCGCGGCGCTGGAGCTCGACGGCGCTGGCGGGCCGGTTGCTCACCATCAGGCGGCCGGTGTCCTTCTCGTACCAGCGGAACGCGGGCACGTCGTGATTGGTGCCGTGCAGCAGGGCGAGCTGGCTGGCGCCGGTCTGGCTGGACCAGTCGGTGCGCCACGGGGCGAGCCGGTGCGTCGTGCCCTCCCAGGCGGCGAGCGTCGGCATGAGCCCGGCGTCCAGGGCGTGGCGCAGCACGCGGTGGCCGACGCCGTCGAGCTGGAGGAAGACCGTGCCGGGCGGGGCGTCGGGGCGGGGGGTGGTGCGGCGGCGCCCGGCGAGCCGGTACAGGCGGCGTCCGTAGGCGTCGTCGTCGCGTACGGCGAGGGCGGTGGAGGTCGCGGACGCCACGGCGGACATCACGGCGGCCACGACGACGGCGTTGTCCGGGTCGGCCTCGCCGCGCCCGTCGGGGATCAGCCAGAGCGCGACGAGCAGCAGCGAGCCGTTGAGGAAGAAGACGAGCACGCCGAGGACGAGCGCGGGGACGAGCAGCAGCGCCCGGACGACCAGCGGCCACACGAGCGCGCCGAGCAGGCCGAAGGCGCCCGCGCCCCAGGCGGCGGTGACGGCGGTGCGGGTGACGCTGTCGCCGTCGTCGGACTGGAGCCGGAAGTCGGGCAGGGCCCCGGCGAGGACGAGCAGGGTGAGGGCGGAGACGGCCCATACGACGACGACCCGCAGGGCGGCGCCGCCGAGCGCGCGCCACCGTCCGCCTCCGCCCACGACCACGCCATCCGCCTCTCGCCGCTGCCGTCCGGAGCTCCAGCGTGGCACACGGCACGGCCCGGGGGCGGGCGCGCCGGGCGCGGCCCGGGGTCGTGGGACCGGCGCGCGGGCGCGGCTCGTGGGGCCCGGCTCGTGAGGCGGTCAGCAGCCGTCGTAGCCGGCGGTGGGCATGGAGAGGCGGCGGTGCACCCGCGCCTTCATCTCCGTGTCGTACGACGGCTCGTCGAGTCCCGCCGTCTCCAGGCGCACCCCGCGCCGCTCGCACTCGGCGAAGAAGTCCCGCGCCGACGTCAGGGCCCGGTCGAGGACGCGCTCGTTGGGCGCGACGAACAGGTCCACCGCGCCCTCCTCGACGTCCGCCCACAGCGTGCGGTGGTCCGGGCGCAGCCCGTAGAACAGCAGCTGGCGGATGACGACATAGCCCTTGCCGGCGGCCCAGCGCTCGCACATGGCGTGCTGGCTGCGCGTATCGACCAGGAACGGGTCGCTGTCGAGTTCTTCGAGCGGCGTCATGCTGGCGATCGCCGCCACGCGTACGTCGTCCATGGGCCGACCCTACTCCCGATGGCGCCCGCCGGAAGGGGTCGCGCTCTACGCTCGTGGCATGGAGGTCACCTGGTGGGGCCACGCCACCTGCACGGTCGAGGACTCCGGGGTACGGGTGCTGACGGACCCGCTGTTCGCACGGCGGCTCGCGCACCTGCGGCGACGGCGGGGCGCGCTGCCGCCGCCCGAGGCCGCGCGGGCGGACGTGGTGCTCGTGTCGCATCTGCACGCCGACCATCTGCACCTGCCGTCGCTGGCGCGGCTCGCCCCCGGCACGCGTCTTGTGGTGCCGCGCGGCGCGGTCCGGGCGGTGCCGGGGCTGCGGCGGCTGACGTGGCTGCGGATCACCGAGGTCGGTGCCGGGGACGAGGTGAAGGCCGGCGCGGTGGCGGTACGGGCGGTGCCGGCCGCGCACGACGGGCGGCGGCTGCCGGTGGGGCCGCGCCGCTCCCCCGCGCTCGGGTATGTGATCGTGGGCGCTGCCCGTACGTACTTCGCCGGGGACACGGGGCTGTTCGACGGGATGGCCGCCGCTGTCGGGGTGGTGGACGTGGTGCTGCTGCCGGTCGGCGGCTGGGGGCCCTTCCTGGGCCACGGCCACCTGGACGCGGGGCGCGCCGCGCAGGCACTGGCGGAGCTGGCGCCGCGCGCGGCGGTGCCGGTGCACTACGGCACGTACTGGCCGATCGGGATGGACGCGGTGCGGCCGCACGAGTTCCACGCGCCGGGCGGCGAGTTCGTCCGGCTGGCGGCGCGGCGGGCGCCCGGGGTGGCGGTGCACCTGCTGGGGCACGGGGAGAGCGTGCGGCCGGAGGCGGCGCGGTGATCGCGGAGCTGGCCGCCCAGCTGCCGCCGGAGGAGACGCAGCGGGTGGTCGGCTATCCGTCGCTGTTCCTGCTGGTGGCGCTGGGCGCGCTGGTGCCGGTCGTGCCGACGGGGGCGGTCGTCAGCTCGGCGGCCGTCGTGGCGTTCCACCACTCGTCGCCGCTCGCGCTGCTGTTCGTGTTCCTGGTGGCCGCCGCGGCGGCGCTCGCGGGGGACGCCACGCTGTACTGGCTGGGCGGGCGCGGGGTGGCGTCGCGGGGCGGTACGCGACGGCTGACGGCGCTGCGGGCGCGGACCGATCCGGAGCGTCTGGAGCGTGCGCAGGCGAAGCTGCGGGAGCACCGGGTGCAGGTGCTGGTGCTGTCCCGGCTGGTGCCGGCGGGGCGGCTGCCGGTGATGCTGGCGTGTCTGCTGGCTCGGATGCCGCTGGGCCGGTTCGTGCGGGGCGATGTGCCGGCGGTGCTGGCGTGGACGGCGACGTACCAGCTGATCGGGGTGGCGGGCGGCTCGCTGTTCCCGCGTCCCTGGCAGGGCGTGGCGGCGGCGGTGGCGCTGGCGCTGCTGGTGGGGGCGGTGCCCCGGGTGTGGCGGTGGGGGCGCCGGACGGCCGCGCGGCGCGCGAACTCTCGTGCCGGTACCGGGAGTTGACACTCGGGCCGATCCGTACGGCGGGCGGCGGGTGTCAGGGCAGTACGCGGGACTCGCCGATCGCCAGGTCCCAGAGGCGGTCGCGGGGCAGGCCCGCGGCGTCCCAGGCGGCGTGGAGGCGGGTCAGGGGCTCCATGACCGGCTCGGACGACAGGACGAACGTCGCCCAGTGCATGGGCGCCATGATCCGGGCGCCGAGGTCCCGGAAGGCGCGTACGGCCTCCTCCGGGTCGGTATGGACGTCGCCCAGCCACCAGCGGGGGGCGTACGCGCCGATCGGCAGGAGCGCCACGTCGATGCCGGGGTGCCGGTCGGCGATGCGGCGGAACCAGTGGCCGTACCCGGTGTCCCCGGCGAAATACACCCGGCGGTGGCGCCGGTCGGACAGCACCCAGCCGCCCCACAGGGAGCGGCAGGTGTCCATGAGGGTCCGCTTGGACCAGTGGTGGGCCGGGACGAAGTCGAAGCGGACACCGCCCAGTTCGGCCCACTCCCACCAGTCCAGCTCGGTGACGGTGGTGAACCGGCGGCGGCGGAACCAGCGTCCGAGCCCGGCGGGGACGAACACCGGTGTGGTGCGCGGGAGTCGGCGCAGGGTCGGCGCGTCGAGGTGGTCGTAGTGGTTGTGGCTGATGACCACCGCGTCGACGGGCGGCAGGTCCTCCCAGCGGACGCCGACGGGCGTGACGCGGGCCGGGGTGCCCAGGATGCGGCGGGACCACACGGGGTCGGTGAGGACGGTGAGGCCGCCGATGCGGACGATCCAGCTGGCGTGGCCCGCCCAGGTGACGGCCACCGTGTCCGGTCCGGCGGTCGGCAGGGGGCCGGGGGCGAACGGCAGCTTCGGGATGTCGCGCAGCCCGTCGGCGCCGGGCCGTACGGCGGCGGAGCCCTCGCGGGCGAGGCGGGCGAAGGCGCGGACGCCCGGCAGCGGAGCGGTGAGCCGCCCGGCGAAGGAGCGCGGCCAGGTGCGGGGCTCGCCCAGCGGGCGGGGCGCGGACACGGGTTGGCGCCCGGTTCCGGTGCCGGGCGGCGCGGGCTCGGAGCGCGGGGCGGGGGCGGTGAGGTCGGCGGGTGTCCCGTCCGTCATCTGCGGGCTCCTCCAGCGGTGGCGGCGATGTCGGTGTGCGGGGTGGCGTCGCGGAGTGCGGCCGACAGCGCGGCCAGGGCGTCGGCCACATGGGGCAGGTCCAGGGGGTCGTCGGCGGCGAGGGCCTCCAGCCGCCGGTCCGGCGTGGCACCGAGCAGCGGGGTGGTGGCCAGGCGGACGCGCAGGGCGCCGAGTTCGTCGCCGAAGCGGTGCCCGCCCGGGACGGGACTGCCGAGGCGCGCGGTCAGGTGGTCCTCCAGTTCGATGGAGTCGGTGACGCCCTGGGCGGCGAGGGGGCCGCGCAGCGGAGCGAGGTCCACGTACAGGTGACGGCCCGCCTCGGGCGGCAGGGCGAGGGCCCCGGCGGCGAGGACCGCGCGGTGGGCCTCGGCGGCCACCCGGGCGTGGAGGGCGGTCGCGGCGGTGTTGCGCGCGGTGACGGCCTCCGGTTCGTCCAGCGCGTGGGCGACGGCGGCGGCGAGGGGGCCCGGCAGGTCGGCGCCGAGCGCGGTGAGCACGTCGAGGGCGCGGGCCCGGTGGGCGGCGCCCGCGGCCCCGGCGGGGAAGCGGGCGACGGCGGCGGGCCAGGCGGCGGGGGCGACCGCCCCGGCGAGGTCGCACAGGACGGTCGCGTCGCCGGGGCACATCTCGGCGGGGCTGACGAAGACCGTGTCGTGCGGCCGGTGGACCGTGTCCCGCCAGGTCTCGTCGCTGACGATGTGCAGGCCCTCCCCGACGGCCGCCTCGCACGCCTCGCGTACCAGTTCGGGCGGGGCGACCGTGCCGGTGGGGTCGTCGGCGACGCTCAGCAGCAGCACGGCGGGCCGCCCGCCCTCGGCGCGCACCCGGCGTACGGTCTCCAGCAGGGCGTACGGGTCGGGGACGCCGCCGCACTCGGCGGGCGTCGGCACGTGGTAGGCCGGCCTGCCGAGGAGGCGGACCTGCGGGGTCCAGGTGAGCGGGCAGGGGCGGGGCATCAGCACGTCGCCGCCGTGCGCGGCGAGCAGCGCCGTCAGCAGCGGCCCCGTGCCGGGCGACGCGGCGATGTCCTCGGGGTGGCAGCGCAGACCGCGGCGGGACCAGTAGCCGCAGGCCGCCTCGCGCAGGACGGGCCCGCCGCCGGGCGGCTCGGGGTCGGTCCGGGAGGCCGCGCCCGCGAGCAGCGCGGCGAGTTCCTCCACGACGGGCAGGCCCGTGTCGGGGGCGGGCGGGGCGTACCGCACCTGCCCGTGCCCGTGGGCGGAGCTGCGTGTCACCACGACCTCCCGTACGTCTGCGGACCCGAACCCTTTATACGAAGATTTGCGGTGGTTCGCCGTTCGGGGGACCGGCGGGCGGGGGGGGTGGGGCGAGCCGGGCCAGCTCCTTCTCCAGGCCGTGGCCCCGGGTGCGGACGACCTGGGCCGCCACGTCGGACAGCTTGCGGTTGGTGAGCTGGGAGACGCGCCGCAGCACGGCGTACGCCTCCTCGACGCCGCAGCCGAGGACGTGCATGACGATGCCGCCCGCCTGGTCGATGACGGGCCGTGAGCGCAGCGCGGACTCCAGCTGGCCGACCTCGGTGAGGGCGGCGCGGTAGCGGCGGTCGCGTACGAGCCCGGCGGTGGCCTCGTCACCGAGGACGGCGGCGGGGCCGCGCGCGGCGTTGGCGAGGGAGCCGGGGCGGAAGCCGTACAGGTTGAGGGTGACGAGGACACCCGCCCGGTGGAACGGCAGGGTCACGCTGGAGCGGACGCCCACGCCCAGCGCGGCGGCGCGGAAGGCGGGCCACCGCTCCTCGTGGAGGAGGTCCCCCGACACGACCGGTTCGCCGCTGTCGAGCGCCGCCCGGATGGGCCCGTCGCCGCAGTCCAGCTGGACGCTGACGAGGGCGGCGAGATCGGGGTGGGTGGCGGTGGTGCGGCGCTCGCCCCGCTCCGGCTCGTCCTCGCCGCCCAGGGTGGCCACCGCGCCGCAGCAGGCCGGGACGGAGCGGACACAGCTCTCGGCCAGCTGCTGGAGGCGCCGCACGGCGGACGCCGGGTCGGTTCCTTCGTACTCGGGCTCGATCAGCATGGGGGTGGCCTCTCCTTCCGGGGTGCGGCTGCCCGCTGCGCGTCCGGTGAAACGGTGCGCCGTGGGGGGCGTGAGCGCGGTTACCGTGCTGCTTGTGCGGACGACGGGGGCATATGACCCAGAGGCGCACACGGGTGTGCGCGCCGGAGCGCGATGCTGGAACGGAAGCCGGGGCGGTGACGCCGGGCGGATCGGGAGTCCTGGGATGAGCGAGACCGACGCTTTCGGCGAGGAGCTCGCGGACTTCGTCCGGCGGGTGGCGGAGCTGCGCAACGCCCGCGCCCTGCCGCCGGAGGAGCAGCGGGGGGTGCTGGACGCCGCCCTGTTCGAGCTCCAGCACGCGGCGGAGACGCTGTGGCCCCGGTACGAGCGGCTGGCGGCGCGGGCGCCGGAGGGCACGTCGGCGGAGCGGCAGGAGCGGCAGCTGCTGAAGACGGTGTTCCAGCGGCTGCCGCTGCCGGTGGCGCTGATCGACCGGGACACGGTCGTACGCCGGATGAACCTCGCCGCGACGACGCTGACCGGCGTGCGGGCCGGGTACGCGACGGGCCGTCCGCTGGCCGCGCTGTTCACCCCGGGCGACCGGGCCCCGTTCCGCTCGCAGGTCGCCGCGACCGCGCGCGGGGAGGGCGGGCGGAGCCTGACCGTACGGCTCCAGCAGCGGCCGAAGGAGCCGGTGCGGGCGACGCTGGCCGCTCTGATCCTGCCGGGCGAGCCGCAGCAGACGGTGGTGGTCGTCCTCCAGCCGGGCGTCGCCGGCGCCGGGCCGACCGGTCCCGCCGGGGTCGGGCGGCGCCTCTCGGCGGCGGACCCGGCCCCGCACGGGGCCGCGGGCGGGGCCTCGGGCGGAGCGGCGGCCGGTGCGGCGGGCGGGGCCGTGCCGGGTGTACGGGGGCGGGGGCGGCGGCTGGGCGGCACGCCGGACCTGGCCGAGGCCACCGAGCGGGCCGGGACCCTGGACCTGGTGGACACGGTCGCGACGACCCTGCTGCGCACGCCCCCCGGCGACGCGCGCGGCGCCCTCGAAGCGACGGCGCGGGTACTGCACGGCCGGTTCGCGGACTGGGTGGTCGCCGACCTGGTGGCGGCCGGGGACGCTGGCGCGGGCGGCGGGGACGGCGGCCAGGGCGGCGGGGCGGTGCGGCGGGTCGCGGTGCTGGGGCCGCCGGACGACCCCGCGCTGGCGGAGGTGCTGGCCGAGCAGGACCCGGGCGGCTGCCCCCTCGTGCGGGAGGTCGCGGCGGGCGGCTCGGCGTCGTTGCAAGTGCGCCCCGAGGACGCGCTCGCGCTCGGCACGGACGCCGAAGGGGCGGCCGTGCTCGTACGCGCCGAGGTCAGCTCGCTGCTGTGCCTGCCGGTGCCCGGCGACGCCGCGGGGCCCGGGGCCGACGGACCGGAGGTGCTGGGCGTGCTGACGCTGCTGCGCACCCGGGCGCGGCGGGCGTTCTCCATGGCGGAGGCGCAGGCCGCGGACGTACTGTCCCGGCACGTCGGCCTCGCCATGCGCCGCCCGGGCCCGTAGGGGCCACCGGAGTCGTACGCGTCGTACGGGTCGTACTGGTCGTACGGGTTTCGGGCGGGTCTTCCGGGCGGCGGCACGGGCGGGGCCTACGCCGCGTCCCTCATGATGTCCTCCCGCAGCCGGTTGCAGCAGCGGCTGATCAGGCGGCTCACGTGCATCTGGGAGATGCCGAGGTCCTCGGCGATGCTGCTCTGTGTCATGTCGCGGAAGAACCGCATGTAGAGGATCTTCTGCTCGCGCTCCGGCAGCGTGCGCAGCCGCGGCTTCACGGCCTCCCGGTCGACCACCACGTCGAGGGCCGGGTCGGGCCCGCCGAGCGCGTCCACCAGGGTGTAGCCGTCCTCCGTGCCGGGCAGTTCGGCGTCCAGCGACAGGGCGGTGAAGCTGTCGAGGGCTTCGAGACCGGCGACGGCCTCCTCCTCGGTCATCCCCGCCTTCTCGGCTATCTCCGCGACCGTCGGGGCGCGCCCGCCGACCGAGTGCGACAGCTCCTGGTACGCCACCCGCACCCGGCCCCGCAGGTCCTGGACGCGGCGCGGCACGTGGAGGGTCCACATGTGGTCCCTGAAGTGACGCTTGATCTCACCGGTGATGGTCGGCACGGCGAAGCTCTCGAAGGCCGCGCCGCGCGAGGGGTCGTACCGGTCCACGGCCTTGACAAGGCCGAGCGCGGCGACCTGCTTGAGGTCCTCCAGCGCCTCGCCCCTGTTGCGGAACCGGCCTGCCAGCCGGTCCGCCATGGGCAGCCAGGCACGCACGATGTCCTGGCGCACGCGGTCCCGTTCCTCGCCGGGCGGCAGTGTCGCCAGGCGCCGGAACGCCTCGGCGGTGTCGGGCGCGTCGTCGTGCGGATGCTTCGAATGAGCGAGCGTAGGCATGTGGTTCTCAGCTCCCTGAACGGCGCTGACGGTTGGCTGTCACCCCGGGGAAGCTCCGCCCGGACCGGACGTGGACAGGCACGCCCGGAGCGGGGGTCGCCGCTCCCACGGACGTGCCTCCGGTCCGAAGCACGAGATGCGCCTGCCCGGGGCCCAGGGTGGCAAACGCCTTGAACCCACTCTCCGCGCGATCGCCCGAAACGGCTCGCGGAGGGCGCTGCCCGGCGGCCGAAACGCTTGTACCTACTGGTCGGTTGGGCATGCGGGAGGCGGTATATCCGCAGTTCGGGCGGCGCCGTCGCGAGGCGCGGGCGGCGGGGGCGCGGGAGGGGCGGGGAGTTCCGCCGTACGGGTGACATCCCCGGCTCGTCGACGCCCCGAGCGCCCCCGCCCGCCCGTGCCCGGGGCCGGCTCGTCCGCCGCCCCGCCACCCCCGCCGCATACACCCCGCACGGGCCGGCGGGCAGCGCGTAGGGGGCGCACCGCACGGGTCGGGGGCCCGCACGGGCCGGGGAGCACCGCCGCGCAGGCCGGGCCCCCCGCCTCACTCGCCGGTGCTCAGCACCTCGGCGCCCCGCGCCTCGGCCGGATCGGCGGGCAGGGCCTCGGCCGGTTCCGCCAGCGCCTCCACCGGCTCCGGCGGGAGCATCAGATCCTCGTAGCCCGCCATCGCCATGACCACCGCGAGCATCGCGGGCGGCAGCAGCAAGGCGATCAGTACGGCCGTCACGTCCATCGCCCCGTCCTTCCGTCCGGCCTTCCGCCCGTCCTTCCGTCCGGCCGTCCGCCCGGGCCGGTCGGCCGCAGCGGCGAGTCCCCCCGGCCCCTCGTGCCCAAACCGCCGGGCGACGGCCGCCGGGGTTTGCGTCGGCCGCGCCGGGTACCCGCCCGGCGACCGACACACGCGGCACCTGGGAGGGCGCCATGCAGCGAGGCAGCGACCGGCTCAGCCGGCGTCAGGACGACGCGATGAAGCACCAGCTCGAAGGGCTGCTCCGGTCCGGCCATCCCACCCGGACGGAGGAGTGGCACGACCCCGAGCCGGTGGCAGACGACGACCCGGACCTGGCCTACGGGCGCGTACCGGGCGACACGTTCGAGGCACTGCGCCTGGAGCTGGCCCGGCACCTCGCCCGTACCCCGTTCCCGGCGCACCGGGGCGACCTGTTGCGGGTCCTGCGGGAGCGCCACGCCCCCGACCCGCTCACCCAGCGGGTGGAGGACCTTCCCGGGGACCGCACGTACCGGAGCGTGCAGGACGTCGCGGTGGCCCTGCACCGCACCTGACCGCCCGGGGCGACGGAGGGAGTGACGGCAGCCGTGGCACAGCTCGTGAGAGAGGTCATGACAGCGGGCGTCGCCGCCGTCCGCCCCGACGCCTCGCTGGTCGAGGCGGCCCAGCTGATGCGGGCACAGGACATCGGCGATGTGCTCGTCGCCGACGGTGACCTGCTGGTCGGGGTGGTGACGGACCGCGACATCACGGTACGGGCGGTCGCCGAGGGCGCCGACCCGCTGACCGTGAACGCCGAGACCGTGTGCACCCCGGACCCCGTGTGCGTGGGCCCGGACGACGAGGTGGCGACCGCCGTGCGGCTGATGCGCAGGCACGCCGTACGGCGGCTGCCGGTCGTCCAGGACGGGCGGCCGCTCGGCGTGGTGAGCCTCGGGGACCTCGCGGTCTCCCAGGATCCGGACTCGGCCCTCGCCGAGATCAGCAGGGCGGAACCGAACACCGACACCGCTTGAGAAGCATGAGGAACATGAGGAAGGGGAGCACATCGTGCGCATCGCGTTTCTGACAGCGCCCGAGGGCGTCGAACAGGTCGAGCTGACCCAGCCGTGGCAGGCGGTGACCGACGCCGGGGACTCGCCGGAGCTCGTGTCCACCAAGCCCGGCGAGGTGCAGGCGTTCAACCACCTCGACAAGGCCGACACGTTCCCCGTAGACCGGACGGTGGACGAGGTGTCGCCGGACGGGTACGACGCGCTGGTCCTGCCGGGCGGTGTCGCCAACCCCGACGCCCTCCGCATGGACGAGAAGGCCGTCGCCTTTGTCCGCGGCTTCTTCGAGGCGGGCAAGCCCGTCGCGGCGATCTGCCACGCGCCGTGGACCCTGGTCGAGGCGGACGTGCTGCGCGGACGGCGGCTCACGTCGTGGCCGAGCCTCCGCACGGACATCCGCAACGCGGGCGGCGAGTGGGTGGACGAGCAGGTCGTCGTCTCGCACGACGGTTCCGGCACCACGCTGGTGACCAGCCGGAAGCCGGACGACCTGCGGGCGTTCTGCGAGGCGTTCACCGAGGAGTTCCACAAGGCCGGAACGGGCGCCAAGGCCGCCTGACCCGCGCGGGCCGAGGCCGCCCGGCCCGCGAGAACGGCACCCGGGCCGCCGTCCCGTCTCAGGGGCGGCGGCCCAGCATGTTCAGCAGCTTCGTCTGCGCGTCGGCGCCCGGCGGCGAGGGCACGGGGTCGGCGAAGAGGCCCGAGGAGGCGAGGGAGTCCGCGTACGGGGTGACCTCCTGGAGCGCGAAGTCCACCAGCGGCTGCGGGAGCCGCTCGTCGGCGCCGATCGCCCGCGACAGGTCCCAGGCGTGCACCACCGCGTCCGTGATCATCTGGGAGCAGTAGGCGGTGGCCGCCGTGTCGCCGGACGACAGGGACACCGTGCGGTCCAGGGCGCCGTCCTCCGCGAACGCCGCCCGCGCGCCCGCCGCCGCCCGGTCCCAGGTGGCGACCGGGTCGTCGCCGAGCACGTCCCCCTCGTACGCGTCGCCGACCTCCGCGACGGTCCGCCCGTCCCGTACCAGGTCGGGCACCCACAGCTGTTCGCCGGTCAGGTGGTTGACCAGGGCGCGCACCGGCCATTCGGTGCACGGCGTGGGCGCGTCCCACTGGTCGTCCCTGATCGCGTGGACGCGCGACGAGAACAGGTCGAGGGCCTGCTTGTGCCGGTCCAGGAGCGGGCTGCCGGACATGGGTCACCTCCGGATGGGGTCGGGGTTCCACTCTGTGCGGCGACGGAGGTTCACGCGACAGCAGTGCGCCCGTGTGGCGTCCGACCGCACGGGTACTCGCCGAGAACGGACATTCCGGCCTCCGGGAGGGAGCCATGCAACTCGCCTTTCTGACCAGCCTCTACGACCGTCCGGGCCCCTGGGCCAGCGTCTACCTCGACACGTCACGGATGGACGAGTCCGCCCAGTGGCGGCAGGAGCTCATGGCGCGCAACGCGTGCGACGAGCTGGCCACGCAGGGGTGCGACGAGGCGACCGTGCGGGCAGTCCACGAGGCGCTGTCCGACTGGCCGCGGCCCGCCGGGGAAGCCGGGCGCGCGGTGTTCGCCACCCACGGCGAGGTCGTCCTCGACCCGCCGCTGGCCGTGCGGCCGCTCGCGCCGTCCCAGGTGTACTGGTCGGCGCTCCCCCGCCTGGGCCCGCTGCTGGACCTGGCGGCGCAGGAGCCCGTGTGCCTCGTCGCGTACGTCGACCGGACCGGCGCCGACCTGGAGCTGCGCAGCCCGATCGGCGCGATGCCCGCCGGGCAGGTGCAGGGCCGGGACTGGCCGATGCACCGCACGGCGTCGAACACGTGGTCCGAGCGCCACTTCCAGCTCGCCGTGGAGAACACCTGGGAGGAGAACGCCCAGAAGGTCGCCGACGCGATCGCGGACACCGTGCCGGAGCTCGGCGTGGACGTGGTCGTCCTCGCGGGTGACGAGCGCGAACGGCGCTCGGTCCACGAGCGGCTGCCCGTCGCGATCACCGCCGAGGGGGTGGAGAGCGGCCACGGCGGCCGGGCCGCCGGGGCCCGCCGTGAGCGGCTCGACGAGGACGTTCGGGCCGCGAAGGAGGCGTTCCTGCGGCGCAGGGCCGAGGCGGAGCTGGACCGGTTCCGCGCGGCGCGGGCACCGGAGGGGGCGAGCGCCGCGGGTGCCTCGGCCGCCGAGGGCGTGCCCGCGCTGGTCGAGGCGGCGCGGGAGCACCGGATCGCGGAGCTGCTGATCCGCCCCGAGGGCCCCGACGCGCACCGCCAGGTGTGGGTGGGCGCCCATCCGGACCAGCTGGCGGTGCGGCGTTCCGAGACGCAGTACCTGGGCGACACCGAGCCGCTGCCGGCGCGGGCGGACGACGCGCTGCTCCGGTCGGCGCTGGCGACCGGCGCGGACGTGCTGCGCGTACGGCCCGAGGTCGACGACGAGCTGCCGGTCGGCGGGCTCGGGGCGCTGCTGCGCTGGCCGTACGACGAGAAGGAGACGGAGGCGGCGACGATGTAGCGGCACCGTTCACGGCCGCTCACACGAGGGCGCCGACGGCTTCGGCCGTCGGCGCCCGCTCGGTGTGGGAGGGCTATGCGATGACCCGCTCCACCAGGAGCTTCACCGCCGAGGCGATGGCGTCGGCGTCGATGCCCGCCTCGTGCAG
Source organism: Streptomyces thermolilacinus SPC6 (assembly GCF_000478605.2). Lineage (GTDB taxonomy): Bacteria > Actinomycetota > Actinomycetes > Streptomycetales > Streptomycetaceae > Streptomyces > Streptomyces thermolilacinus. The sequence continues at coordinate 696,559 of NZ_ASHX02000001.1, forward strand.
CTGCTCCTCGGGGGTGGCGGAGGTGGGCATGTTCCGGACGGCGAGGCGGGCCATGCGGGGGGCGGGGCGGCCGTCGGAGAAGACCTCCGCGACGGCGTCGCCGATGCCGCCCTCCGGGTGGTGGTCCTCGACCGTCAGGAGGCATCCGGTCTGCCCCGCGGCGTCGTTGAGGGCGTCCGCGTCGACCGGTTTGACCGAGTACAGGTCGATGACGCGTACGGGGATGCCCTCGCGCTCCAGCACGTCGGCGGCCTTGAGTGCCTCGTGGACGGTGGTGCCCGCCGCGACGACGGTGGCCTTGTCGTGGTCGTGGCGGCGCAGCACCTTCGATCCGCCGACCGGGAACTCCTCGTCGGGGCCGTACAGGACGGGCAGGTCGCCGCGCGTGGTGCGCAGATAGCGGATGCCGTCGAGGCCGGCCATGGCGGAGACGAGGCGGACCGTCTGGTTGGCGTCGCACGGGTAGAGGACGGTGCTGCCGTGGACGGCGCGGAGCATCGCCAGGTCCTCCAGCCCCATCTGGGAGGGGCCGTCGGGGCCGATGGCGACACCGGCGTGCGACCCGACGAGGTTGACGCCGACGCGGCTGACGGCGGCCATGCGGATGAAGTCGTGGGCGCGGGTGAGGAACGCGGCGAACGTCGAGGCGTACGGCACGTAGCCGCGCGCGGCCATGCCGACGGCGGCGGCGACCATCTGCTGCTCGGCGATGTAGCACTCGAAGTACCGGTCGGGGTGCGCCTTCGCGAAGAACTCGGTGCGGGTGGAGTCGCTGACCTCGGCGTCGAGGGCGACGACCCGGCCGAGCGCCGAACCGACCGCTTCGAGGGCGTGCCCGTACGCGGTGCGGGTGGCCACCTTGTCGCCCACGTCGAAGCGGGGTGGTTCGGGCCGGGTGTCCGGCGGCACGGCGGGCGGTTCGCCGTCCGGCGGCGCGTGGACGGCGACGCGGGCGTTGCGTACGCCGCCGAGTTCGGCGATGGCGGCGTCGGCGTCCTTCAGGGGCTTGCCGTGCAGGCCCTCGCGGTCCTCGGCGGCCTCGACACCCCGGCCCTTGTGGGTGCGGGCGAGGATCGCGGTGGGCTGCCGGGTGGTGGAGCGGGCCTCCGAGAAGGCGGAGTCCAGGGCCTCCACGTCGTGGCCGTCCACCTCGACGACGTGCCACCCGAAGGCGTGGAGGCGGCGGCCGTAGGCGTCCAGGTCGTGTTCGTGGCGGGTGGGGCCGCGCTGGCCCAGCCGGTTGACGTCCACGACGAGCGTCAGGTTGTCGAGGTGGTTGTACGCGGCGTGCTCGACGGCCTCCCAGACGGAGCCCTCCGCCATCTCGCTGTCGCCCGACAGGACGTACACGCGGTACGGCAGCCGGTCGAGCCGCTGCCCGGCGAGCGCCATGCCGACGGCGACGGGCAGGCCCTGTCCCAGGGAGCCGGTCGCCACGTCCACCCAGGGCAGCCGGGGCGTGGGGTGCCCTTCGAGGCGGCTGCCCAGCCCGCGGTAGGTCAGCAGCTCGGCCTCGTCTATGGCGCCCGCCGCCCGGTACAGCGCGTACAGCAGGGGCGAGGCGTGGCCCTTGGAGAGGACCAGCCGGTCGTTGCCCGGGTGGTCGGGGCGCTCGAAGTCGTAGCGCAGGTGGTTCGCGAGGAGCACGGCCGCGATGTCGGCGGCCGACATGGACGACGTGGGGTGGCCGGAGCCGGCGGCGTCGGACGCGCGGACGGCGTCGGCGCGCAGCTGCTGGCCGAGTTCGGTGAGTTCTTCGGGACTCATGTCACTCCTTGCGGGGTCCGGGGCCGGTCTTGGCCAGCTCGGGCGACGCCGTGTCGAGGGGGACCTGCCAGGAGCGGACCAGGCCGAGCTGCACGGCCTGGCGGGGCAGTGCGGCGTCCAGGAGCCAGTCGGCCGCGACCCGCACCCGGTTGCCGGGCATGGCGGCCAGGTGGTAGCCGCGGGTGACGGCTCCGGCGACGATGCCCGACAGGGGGACGCCGAGCGGGTTCGCGGCGGCCTTGACCCCGCCGAGGTCGACGGCGAAGCCCAGGTCGCTGTGGCGGTACGGGACGGGCTCGCCGACGCCGAGGGACGCGGCGACGTTGCGGGCGGCGACCTTGCCCTGTCGCGCCGCGTGCTGCGCGGTCATGGGCGTGAACTCGCCCGGCCGGTGCAGGTCCGGTACGGCGGCCGCGTCGCCGCAGGCGAAGACACCGGGCTTGCCCGGGACCTCCAGCTGCGGGGTGACGACGAGGCGGCCGCGTTCGACGGGCAGGCCCAGCTCGGAGACGAGCGGGTCGGGGCGTACGCCGACGCACCAGATGAGCGAGCGTGTCTTCACGAACTCGCCCGTGCTCAGCAGGACTCCCTCGCGTGTGGACTCCTTGACGGAGGTGCCCATGCGGACGTCGACGCCGCGGGAGCGGAGCACCTGGTCGGCCGTGTCGGAGAGGCGCTGGTCGAGGCCCGGCAGGACACGGTCGGCGACGTCGAGGAGCAGCCAGCGGGGCCGTACGCCCTCGGGCCAGGCGGGGTGCTTGCGGACCAGCGCGTCGGTGAACATCTTGCCGTGGGCGGCGACCTCCGTGCCGGTGTATCCGGCGCCGACGACGACGAACGTGCAGCGCGAGGTGCACTCGGCGGGATCGGCGGCGGACGCGGCGAGCTCCACCTGACGGGTGATGTGGTCGCGCAGGTAGAGCGCCTCGGGCAGGCCGCGGAAGCCGGTGGCGTGCTCGGCGACGCCCGGGATGGGCAGCAGTTTGCTGACGCTGCCGACCGCGAGGACGAGCCGGTCGTAGCCGAGCTCGCCGGGGGTTCCCTCCGGGTCGGTGTAGTGGACGCGGCGGGCGTCGAGGTCGACGTGTCCGGCCTCGCCGAGGACCAGCCGTACGTGGCGCAGGGTGCCCGGCAGGGACACGGTGACGCGGCGGGGTTCGAGGACCCCGGCGGCGACCTGCGGCAGCAGCGGCAGGTAGAGGAAATAGTCCGTGGGGTTGAGCAGGACGATCTCGGCACGTCCGCGCAGCGTGCGGGTGAGTTCGCGGGCGGTCTGGTATCCGGCGAAGCCGGCTCCGACGATGAGGACGCGCGGGCGGCGCCGCGGCTGGGTGGTCACTGGGCCTCCCGTGGATGGGCTTGTGGTTCAGGCTCGGTGGTGCGGTGCCTCCGGGTCGGCGGGCGGTCCGGGCGGCTGGGCCGGCTCGGCGGGCTGGGCCTCCGGCGGCGGGGGCGGCGCGACCGGTGCGGGGGACGCTCCGGGCGCGACGACCCGAACCTCGCCTGGCTCCTCCGGCTCGCTGAGGTCCGTGGGCTCGGTCTCCGGTCCGGTGGGCTCCGGTTCGAGGGCGCGCAGCGGGTGGCGTTCGGCGGTGCGGGTGGCGCGGCGGCGGACCACCGTGACGAGCGCGGCCACCAGGGCACCCCCGAGCGCCGCGGTGGCCGCCCGTACCGGCTGCCGGGACCGCGGGGTCTTGTTCTTCATGGGGCGCCGGGTACCCGGCGCGCCGCCGGGTTAACGGCCCGTGTCCGGCCACCCGCACCCCGATGTCCATATGTCGGGAAACCCGTCTCGCGATGTGGCGGGTTGGCGTAGCGTGGGCGGCCTGTACCGCCCACGAGGGAGACGGAGAGCACAGGCCCATGAAGGACGCTGTCTACACACACGGACACCACGAGTCGGTGCTGCGCTCACACCGATGGCGTACGGCGGAGAACTCTGCGGCCTACCTGCTGGGCGAGCTGCGGCCCGGTCTGGACGTGCTCGACGTGGGGTGCGGTCCTGGCACGATCACGGCGGACCTGGCCGCGCGGGTGGCGCCGGGGCGGGTGACGGCGGTGGACGCGTCGGCGGGCGTACTGGAGCAGGCGCGGGAGGTCGCGGCGGAACGGGGTGTGAAGAACGTCGAGTTCGCGGTGGCGGACGTGCACGCGCTGGACTTCGCCGACGACTCCTTCGACGTCGTCCACGCCCACCAGGTGCTCCAGCACGTGGGGGACCCGGTCGGCGCGCTGCGCGAGATGCGGCGCGTGTGCCGGCCCGGCGGGGTCGTCGCCGTGCGGGACAGCGACTACGCCGGGTTCACCTGGTTCCCGGAGGTGCCGGCGCTGACGGAGTGGCTGGCGCTGTACCGGCGGGTGGCGCGGGGCAACGGCGGGGAGCCGGACGCCGGGCGGCGGCTGCTGTCCTGGGCGCGGGCGGCGGGGTTCACCGACATCACGCCGACTGCGGCGGCGTGGTGTTTCGCCACGCGGGAGGACCGCGCGTGGTGGAGCGCGCTGTGGGCGGACCGCACGACGGAGTCGGCGTACGGGCGGCTCGCGGTGGAGGGCGGCCACACGTCACCGGAGCGGCTGGCGGCGGTCGCCGGGGGCTGGCGGGAGTGGGGGGCCTGCGACGACGGCTGGTTCGCCGTGCCGCACGGGGAGATCCTCTGCCGGGTGTGATCCGATCCAACTACCCTGGCGGGTATGGAGATCCTCGGTACCACACTGCGCGTCTGCGTGGATGACCTGGACGCCGCGGCGGCGTTCTACGAGCGGCTCACGGGAGCCCCCGCGCTGCGGTTCGAGCGCGGCGGGGTCCGCGTCGCGGCGGTCGGCTGCTTCCTGCTGATGAGCGGGCCCGAGTCGGAGCTGGAGGTGCTGCGCAAGGTCACGGCGACGATCGCCGTGGCGGACGTGGACGTGGCGCACGCGACGCTGACCGAGGTCGGCGCGAAGATCGTGGCCGGGCCGGTGCCCACCCCCGTGGGCCGCAACCTGATCGCGGTCCACCCGGACGGCTCGGTCTTCGAGTACGTGGACCGCCGCACCGAGTAGGCGCCGGCGCGGAGCCCGGGAGGCGCGGCTCCGAGGGCGCGAAGGCCCCAGGGGCGTGAAGGCTCCCCGGGGCGTGAAGGCCCCGGCGCGGGGTCGGTCAACGGGGCGGGCCGCCGACGGGCGGAAGGGGCATCTCGGCGGTGATCGCCCAGCGTTCGTGGTCGCGCCAGGCACCGTCGACGCGGAGCATCGCCGGGGAGAAGCCCTCCTTGCGGAAGCCCGCCCGCCGGACCAGGGCGATCGAACTCGCGTTACCAGGCTGGATGTTGGCCTCCAGGCGGTGCAGCCCGAGGGGGCCGAAGGCGTGGCGGACGACGAGCGCGACGGCCTCGCCCATCAGGCCGCGCCCTGCCGCGTGCGCGAAGGCGCCGTATCCGAGGGCGCCGCACTCGAACGCGCCCCGCACGATGTTGTTGATGTTGACGAACCCGGCGATGCCGCCGCCGTCGCGCTCGCACACCAGACAGCCGAGCCGGGCCGGGTCCTCGATGAGGGCACGGGCGTACGCGGCGTAGGCCGTGGCCGTGTCGGGCGGGAACAGCCAAGGATGATGGAGGTCCTTGCTCTCCCGCGCCCGGGCGGTGAACTCGTCGGCGTCCTCGTACCGGAAGGGCCGCAGGCCCACGCGGGGCCCCTCGGCCAGGTACGCGGGGCGCGGAGTGCTGACGTCGGACATCCGTACAGGCTAGGGCCCGGCCCGCACCCGCTCAAACTTGTCAGACAAGTACGGATTGCCTGGCAGGTGGCGGGCGGCATACCGTGCGGGTGATCGACCGACGGGCGAACCAGGAGGTATCTGCGGTGGGCGGTGCGGAGCGGCGGCGTCCGGTCGTGGTGCTGTACGAGCGGATCGTGGACGCGATCAACGCCGGCACCTACCCGCCGGGCTCCACCCTGCCGTCCGAGCCGCGCCTCGCCGCCGAGCTCGGCGTCAGCCGCCCGGCGCTGCGCGAGGCGCTGCTGCTGCTCCAGGAGGACGGGCTGCTGTCGGTGCGCCGCGGTGTGGGCCGCACCGTCAACGACCGGCCGCCCCGGCGCGGCTTCGAGCACGTCCAGCCGCTGGAGGACCTGATCGGCGCGGGCGCCCCGGTCCGCGTACGGGCGCTGCTGCGCACCGTGGAGGCGCCGACGGACTTCACCGCCCAGCACCTGCTGGCGCCCGTACGGGCCGAGCTGCGGTTCTGGGAGTCGCTGCTGGCGGCGGAGGGCACCGCGGCGGCGCTCAGCCAGGAGTGGGCGGCGCCCGACGAGGTGCTGGAGCGCGTCCACCCGGCCTTCGCCGAGGCCCTGCGGCGGGCGGCGGCGCCGGAGCGCACGTCGATGCTGGCCGTGCTGGCCGGGGCGTCGCGCGGGGTGGCGCTCGGGGCGCACAGCGCGGTCACGGCCACCCTGGTCGGGCAGCGGCGCGGGGAGCAGCTCGACCGGTCGGCGGACACCCCCGCGGTGCTGGTCACCCAGGTCGTACGGGTCGGTCAGACCCCGGTCCTGGCGGCGAAGCACATGCTCCCGACGGGCGCGCCCGCGCTGCCGGTCCTGCAGTCCAACTGACCGCCCGCAGGTGCCCGGCCGGGAGGCGCCACGGCGGCTCCCGCCGGGCTGCCGCGGCCGGGCTGTCGCAGGGGTCACGGCGGCCGCCGCGGCGGTGCCCTACACTCCGGACATGCACTTGTCTGACAACCTCGCCTCGACCGTCTCCGTCGCCGACTGGGTCCGCCGGGCCCCCAAGGCCGTGCTGCACGACCACCTGGACGGCGGTCTGCGCCCCGCCACGATCATCGAACTGGCCCGCGCGTGCGGCTACACCGGTCTGCCGACCGAGGACCCGGCCGAGCTGGCCGTGTGGTTCCGCGACGCCGCCGACTCCGGTTCGCTGGAGCGGTACCTGGAGACGTTCGCCCACACCTGCGCGGTCATGCAGACCCGCGAGGCGCTGTTCCGTGTCGCGGCCGAGTGCGCCGAGGACCTGGCGGCGGACGGCGTCGTCTACGCCGAGGTGCGCTACGCCCCCGAACAGCACCTGGCGGCCGGACTGACCCTGGACGAGGTCGTCGACGCGGTCAACGAGGGCTTCCGCGAGGGTGAGCGCCGCACCGGCGGCCGCATCACCGTCGGCACCCTGCTGACCGGCATGCGCCACACGGACCGCTCGCTGGAGATAGCCGAGCTGACCGTCGCCCACCGCGACCGGGGCGTGGCCGGGTTCGACATCGCGGGCGGCGAGGTCGGCAACCCGCCGTCCCGCCACCTCCCCGCGTTCCAGCACCTCAAGCGGCACAACTGCCACTTCACGATCCACGCGGGCGAGGCCGTCGGCGCCGAGTCGATCCACGAGGCCGTGCAGGTGTGCGGCGCCGAGCGGATCGGCCACGGGGTGCGGATCACCGACGACATCGCCGAGGACGGCACGCTCGGCCACCTCGCCGCGTACGTCCGCGACAACCGCATCGCCCTGGAGGTCTGCCCGACCTCCAACCTCCAGACGGGCGCCGCGAAGGACTACGCCTCGCACCCCATCGACCAGCTGCGCCGCCTGGGCTTCCGCGTCACGCTCAACACGGACAACCGGCTCGTGTCCGGCACCACCATGAGCGAGGAGTTCCAGCACATGGCGGACGCGTTCCACTACGGCCCGGACGTGTTCGAGGAGTTCACCGTCGCCGCCGTCGAGGCCGCGTTCCTGCCGCTGCCGGAGCGCCGCCGGATCATCGACGAGATCGTCCGCCCCGGCTACGCGGCGATCCGCGCCGCCGCCTGACGCCCGCCGCGGCACCGCCGCGGCACCGCCACAGCGCCCCGGCGCCCCGGCGGCTTCGCGACGGCCCGGTACGAGGCTCCCGTACCGGGCGCCGTACGAGGCCCGCCGGGGCGCCCGCACTCCCCCGGCTCCGCGCCGGGTCAGCGGAGTGCGGGCGTCTCCAGCGTGAGCGTCCCGGCGTCCGCGTCGAGCACGGCGGGCACGCCGAGCGGCACGGTCAGCGCGGGCGTGCCATGGCCGAAGCCCAGCTCCTCCACGACCGGCACGCCCAGCCCGCCGAGCCGGTCGAGCAGCACCGCGCGCACCGCCTCGTACGGGCCGCACTCCTCCCACGAGCCGAGCGCGACACCGGCGAGGCCGTCCAGCAGCCCGGCCCTGAGCAGCTGCGTCAGCATCCGGTCGATCCGGTACGGCTCCTCCCCCACGTCCTCCAGGAGCAGCAGCCCGCCGCGCAGCGACGCGCGCCCGTCGGGTGTGCCCAGCGCGGAGGCGAGCAGGCTGAGACAGCCGCCCACGGTGACGCCCCGCGCCCGCCCCGGCACCAGCGGCCGCGCCGTGCCCGCGCCGAGGACCCGTACCGCTTCGGGCTCCATCAGGGTGGCCCGCAGCGACTCCTGGGTCGCTGCGTCCTTGAGGAAGGCCGCCGCCCCCGCCATCGGCCCGTGCAGGGTGGCGAGGCCCATGCGCTGGGCGAACGCCTCGTGGAGAGCCGTCGCGTCGCTGAAACCGACGAACACCTTCGGCCCGGCGGCCCGCATCGCGTCCCAGTCGAGCAGGTCCACGGTCCGCTGGGCGCCGTACCCGCCGCGGGCGCTGACCACCGCGTCCACGTCCGGGTCGCACCAGGCGGCCTGGAAGTCGCGGGCCCGGTCCTCGTCGGTGCCGGCCAGGTAGCGGAAGGCGGGGTGGCGGTCCAGGGCGTGCGGCAGGGCCACCGGGTCCAGGTCCCAGCCGCGCAGCAGGTCGAGACCGGCCGCGAGCCGCTCCTCCGGTACCGGCCCGGACGGCGCGACGACCGCGACCCGGGCGCCCGGCCGCAGCCGCTCCGGCCGGGTCAGCGGCGCCAGCGGCGGCACGGGAGAAGGGGGCGGCACGGGGGCCGACGCCGGGCGGCTCACTTGTTCATCTCCAGCGGAGGCACATCGAGGCGGGAGATGCCGAACGTCTGCGCGTACAGCGCGAGTTCGGATTCCAGGGCGCGTACCAGCGTCTCCGCGCGCCGGAAGCCGTGCTCCTCCCCCGCGAACGCGAGGTACGCGTGGGGGACGCCCCGCCCTGCCATGCGCGCCAGGAACCGCTCGCTCTGCGCGGGCGGGCAGACCAGGTCGTCCAGCCCCTGGAGCAGCAGGAACGGGGCGTCGATCCAATCGACATGGCTCAGCGGGGAGCGCTCCTGGTAGCGGGCGGGCACCTCGGCGAGCGGCCCGACGAGCGACTCCAGGTAGTGCGACTCGAAGTCGTGGGTCTCCCCCGCCGTGCCCCACGCCTCCAGGTCGAGGACGGGGTAGCGGATGGCGGCGCAGGCGTACACGTCGGTGGTCGCCAGGGACGCGGCGGCCGTCCAGCCGCCCGCGCTGCCGCCCCGGATGGCGAGGCGGGCCGGGTCGGCGGTGCCCTCGGCGGCGAGCGCCCGGGCGACGGCGGCGCAGTCCTCCACGTCCACCACGCCCCACTGCTCGCGCAGCCGTTCCCGGTAGGCGCGGCCGTAGCCGGTGGAGCCGCCGTAGTTCACCTCGGCGACGCCGATGCCCCGGGAGGTGAAGTAGGCGATCTCCAGGTCGAGGACGAGGGGCGCCCGCCCGGTGGGCCCTCCGTGCGCCCACACGACGTACGGCGGCAGCTCGTCGTCGGGGGCGACCGTGTCGGGGTTGTGCGGCGGGTAGACGTGGGCGTGGATCTCCCGGTCGTCCAGGCCGGTGAAGGTGCGCAGCTGCGGCTCGGGGTAGTACACGGGGTCGACCGGGTCGTCGTGGGCGGCGCCGATGACGCGGGCGCGGCCGGTGCCGGTGTCCAGCTCCACCACCTCGTAGCCGCTGCGGGGGCTGGCGGCGACGCCGAAGACCCGGCTGCCGTGCGCGGCGAGGGTGGGCGCCCACTCGGTCCACGGCCCGGCGGCGTCCACCAGTTCGCCGGTCTCTGGGTCGAGGATGCCGAGCGCGGTGGTGCCCTTGCCGTGGATGACGGCGACGAGCCCGCTGTCGAGGGGCTGGAACCAGCGCAGGCCCACCTTCCACAGCGGCCCGCCGAACTCCTCCTCGCGGCCCGCGCACAGGGCGGTCGCCGTGGTGGCGCCGGGCGCCTGCCGGTACGGTTCCCACCAGCCGCCACGGTCGGAGGCGTACAGCAGGGAGCCGTCGGACGCCCAGTCCACCTGGCAGACCGACTCGTCCACGGCCCCGGCGACCGGCGTGACGGAGGCGAACGGGCCGCCGTCCACGACGTCGCCGGTCATCACGAGCGTGCCGTCCCACGGCATGAGCGGGTGGTCCCAGGCGAGCCAGGCGGCCTTGCGGCCGTCCGGGGAGAGCCGGGGACCTGTGACGAACCGGTGCCGGTCGTCCGTCAGTTCCCGTATCGCGGTGCGGTCCCCGGCCGCCGACCCGTCGAGCGGTACGGCGGCGATGACGCGCCGCACGTCGCCGGGGCCCTCGCCGGTGTACTCCTCCAGGACGCACCACACCTCGGTGCCGTCCGGGTGGAACACCGGGTCGGCCCAGCGCAGCCCGCCGCCCGTCGCGGAGACCGGGGTGAGCGGGCGGGGCGGGGCGTCGCCGTCCGGTTCGTACGCGTACAGCCGCTGGTCGGGGAAGTGGCAGAAGACGACGAGCGGCCCGGCGCCGCCGTCCCGCGCGGTGCCCGCCCACGGCTGCCCGCCGTACTCGACGACGCGGCTGCGGACGTTCCACGGGGCCGGCAGGACGGACACCTCGGCGCCGTCGGCGGTGCGGCGGACCAGCGCGCGGCGGCCGCCCTCGGCGGGCCGCGGCGCGGTCCACCACACTTCGTCGCCGACCGTCCCGACGAACTCCGGCAGCCCGTCGTGCGCGGCGGCGAGACCCGCCTCGATCGGCGACGGCCACGTTCCGTAAGGCCCCGTGGGCACCATGGACGACTCCCCCCTGAGGGCTAGACGTTGCGCAGACAGTGGTCGAGGACGCGGACACCGAAGTGCAGCGCGTCGACCGGGACCCGCTCGTCGACACCGTGGAACAGCGCCTGGTAGTCGAAGCCGACGGGCAGTTTCAGCGGGGCGAAACCGTAGCCGACGATGCCCAGCCGGGAGAACTGCTTGGCGTCGGTGCCGCCCGACATGCAGAACGGCACGACCCGCGCTTCCGGGTCGAACTTCTCGATCCCGGCGCGCAGCGTGGCGTACGTGGGCGAGTCGACCGGCGCCTCCAGGGCGATCTCCCGGTGCTGGTACTCCCAGTGGACGCCCGGTCCCGTCAGCTCGTCGAGGGTGGTCTCGAACTCCTTCTCGCCGCCCGGGACGACCCGTCCGTCCACATGGGCGCTGGCCGCGCCGGGGATGACGTTCACCTTGTACCCGGCGTGCAGCATCGTCGGGTTGGAGCTGTTGCGCAGGGTCGCCTCGACCAGGGCGGCGGCCGGACCGAGCTTGACGAGGAGCCCGTCGATGTCGAAGTCCGGGTCGTCCAGGTCGGGCACGTCGATGCCGTGCAGCGCGGCCAGCTCGGTGAGCGCGGCGCGGACGGTGGTGGTGAGGCGGGTGGGCCAGCGGTGCTCGCCGATGCGGGCGATGGCGGCGGAGAGGCGGGTCACCGCGTTCTCCCGGTTCACCTTGGAGCCGTGCCCGGCGCGGCCCTGGGCGGTCAGCTTCAGCCAGGCCGTGCCGCGCTCGCCCGCGCCGATCGGGTACAGCGCCATGCCGGGCCCGGCGTGGAAGGTGTACGCGCCGGACTCGCTGATGCCCTCGGTGCAGCCCTCGAACAGGTCGGCGTGCCGGTCCGCGAGGAACCCGGCGCCGTCCGCGGCGCTCGCCTCCTCGTCGGCCGTGTACGCGATGACGATGTCGCGGCGCGGGCGGACGCCGCGGCGCGCCCAGTCGCGTACGACGGCGAGGATCATCGCGTCCATGTTCTTCATGTCCACGGCGCCCCGGCCCCAGACGACGCCGTCGCGGACCTCCCCGGAGAACGGGTGGACGGTCCAGTCGGCGGGCTCGGCCGGGACCACGTCGAGGTGGCCGTGGACGAGCAGCGCGTCGGCGGACGGGTCGGTGCCCTCGATGCGGGCGACGACATTGGTGCGGCCCGGTGTGCGTTCCAGCAGGCGCGGTTCGATCCCGGCGTCGGCGAGCCGCTCGGCGACGTACTCGGCGGCGGGCCGCTCCCGGCAGTCGCCGCCGCCGCGGTTGGTCGTGTCGATCCGGATGAGGTCGGAGGTGAACGCCACCACCTCGTCGAAGGCCGGCCCGTCCGACGGGTACCGCTCCTGCTCCCGGTCCTGAAGGGTCCGGTCAGCCATACTGCTCCTCCACTGCGGCCGAGACGATCGTGGTGACCGCCTTGAAGGTGCGGATGGCCTCGTACATCGTCTCGCCGGTGTAGGCGACCCGGCGTTCGCCGCTGACCGCCACCCCGGGGACGACGGTGGCGGCCGCGGCCAGGTGCTCCGCGTCGAACTCCAGCTCCACGGTGTACGGGCCGCCGCGCACCGGCTCGTACCGTACGGCGAGACGCGTGGCGTCCTTCGCCGCGGCGCGGATGTCGGCGGCCGTCCGCGTGGGGGTGCGGCAGACCGCCGCGTACCGCGACACATGGTCTTTCACGGCGACCATACGCGCTCGCGGGGCGTAGCCGAGCGCGTCCCGGCACGTCAGGTCGTCGCCGGTGACCAGGACGACGGGCACGCCGTACTCGGCGACGACGTGCGCGTTGAGGTAACCCTCGCTGGCGCGCGTGCCGTTGAGCCAGACGCCGGTGATGGAGTTGGCGAGGTACGTGTGGGCGAGGACGCCCTCGCTGCCCGCGCCGGTGTGGTAGCCGACGAAGGCGATGCCGTCCACGTCCCCGTGCTGGACGCCCTCGACCATGGAGAGCGACTTGTGCCGGCCGGTCAGCATCTGGGCGCGCGGGTCGAGTTGTTCGAGCAGCAGGTTGCGCATGGTCCAGTGGGCCTCGTTGATGAGGACCTCGTCCGCGCCGCCGTCGAGGAAGCCGAGCACGGCCGCGTTGACGTCGGAGGTGAACATCGCGCGGCAGCGCTCCCACTGGGGCGTGCCGGGCAGGACGTCGGCGGGCCAGGTGACCCCGGTGGCGCCCTCCATGTCGGCGCTGATGAGGATCTTCATGCCCACACGGTACGCGCCGCCCGGTGGCGGTACCAGGTCCGCCCGGTCGGCCGGGGCGACGACGGGGCGCGCGGGCGGGGCGACACCGACGGCGCGCGGGCGTGGCGGTCGGCGGGGCGGCGGGGCAGAGGTGGTGGCAGGCGGGGCAGGGGTGGTGGCGTCAGCGGGGGCGGGCGGGGCGCGGGTAGGTGCGGGACTGCTTGACGCTGCCGAACGCGAAGCTGGACTCGATGGACGCGATGCCGGGGATGGCGTGAATGCGGTTGCGGACCAGCCGCTCGTACGCCTCCAGGCTCTCGATCACCACCCGCAGCAGGTAGTCGCTGCTGCCCGCCATCAGGTAGCAGTCCTGGATGTGCTCGATGAGCGCGACGTGCTCCTCGAAGACGGCGACGGCCTCCGCCGTGTGCCGCTCCAGGCGGATGCGGACGAACACGGTGATCGGCAGCCCGTAGGCGACCTGGTCCACCATCGCCGTGTAGCCGCGGATCAGCCCGGCGTCCTCCAGGCGGCGCACCCGGCGCAGGCACGGCGACGGGGACAGCCGGACACGGTCGGCGAGCTCCTGGTTGGTGAGCCGGCCGTCGGCCTGGAGTTCGCGGATGATCCGCAGGTCGATGTCGTCCATGACGTCCGCTCCGGGGTCCGCGCCGCGTCGTCTCCGGCGATTCTTGGCAGATTCTGCCCCCACGGTAGGCATGGAGGGCATAACTAGCAATCGGCTGCCCCGGCGAAGGGCCTAGCGTTGCGGCGCACAGGGGGACCCGTATGGCCTGGAGGAACGCAGTGGTCGCGACGAATGTGGTGGGGGCTCCAGCGGCGGGCCGCGGGGTGTTCCCGCGCGGCCTGTCCCCGAGGGCCGTGGGCATGGCGGCGCTGCTGCTGACCGTGTCGATCTGGGCGGCGTTCGCGCTGAGCGCCCGGGCGCTGAGCGCGTCCACGCTGCTGCCCGCCGACGCGGCGCTGCTGCGCTTCGGTGTGCCGCTGGTCGTGCTGGCGCCCGCGCTGTGGCGGCGCCGTCGCGCGCTGGCCTCGGTGCGGCCAGGACCCGCCGCGAAGATCGTCTGCGGGGCGGGGGTGCCGTTCTTCCTGGCCGCGATGTTCGGCGGGTCGCTGACCTCGGCGTCATTCGTCGGCGCGATCGTGCCGGGCATGGTGCCGCTGTTCGTGTCCGCGCTGATGGTGGCGCGGGGGCGGGGCGTGCCGCGCGGGACGCAGGGCGCCGGTCTGGTGCTGATCGCGGTCGGCGTGGTCGCGCTCGTGTGGCGGTACGCGGTGCCGTTCGACGGCGACGTGATGCTGGGCTCCGGGACGCTGCTGGTGGCGAGCGGGCTGTGGGCGCTGTACACGGTGGGGCTGAAGGAGGTGGACCTCGACCCGGTCGGGTCCATCGGGCTGCTGTGCCTGCCGTCGCTCGCCGTGATCGCCCTGCTGGTCGCCGTCGGGGTCCTGCCGACCGGTCTCGCCGATGCCGCCGCGGGCGATGTGGCGCTGTTCCTCGTCGTGCAGGGGCTGGGCGTCGGGCTGTGCGCCGGGCTGCTGTACGCGTTCGCGATCCGGCGGCTGGGCGCCGAGCGCAGCTCCGTGGTGGGCAGCCTCAGCCCGGTGGCCGTGGTCCTGCTGGCGATCCCCCTGCTGGGCGAGCGGCCGACGGTGGCCGTCCTCGTCGGCGTACCCCTCATCACCACGGGCGTGGTCCTCGCGAACCGGCGCCCCCGTACCCCGCGTGACCCGGAGGTCTCCCCCGATGCTTGAGCTGCTGCCCGCCCCGCCGGTCGATCCGCTGTGGAACCTGACCGCCGAGTACGGCGCCGACCTGCGCCCCGAGCGGCTGAACCTGGTCCTGGGCGTCTACCGCGACCACACGGGCGTCACCCCGGTGATGCGGGCCGTGCGGGAGGCGGAGGTGCGCCTCGCCGAGCACTCGGCGTCGAAGGAGTACCGGGGCCTGTCCGGGAACACCGCGTTCAACCGGGCGATGCTCTCCCTCGTGCTGGGCGACGACGTGCCGGCCGGGCGGGCCACCGCCGTGCAGACCGTCGCGGGCACGGGCGCGCTGCGGCTCCTGGCGGACCTGGTGCGGCAGACCCGGCCCGGCGCGACCGTGTGGATCAGCGACCCGGCGTACGTGAACCACCGGCCGATCCTGGAGGCGGCGGGCCTCGCGGTGCGCACCTTCCGCTGGACCGACCCGCAGGAACTGCTGGACGACCTGCGCGCCGCCGGCCGTGACGACGTCGTGCTGCTCCAGGGCTGCTGCCACAACCCGACGGGCGTGGACCCGACGCGCGAGGTGTGGGAGGCCCTGGCGGACATGGCGGCGCGCACCGGCTGGGTGCCCTTCCTGGACCTGGCGTACCACGGTCTCGGCGACGGCCTGGACGAGGACCTCTGGGCGGCGCGGACGCTCGCGGCGCGGCTGCCCGAGGTGCTGGTCGCGGTGAGCTGCTCGAAGAACTTCGGCCTGTACGCGGACCGTACGGGCTGCGCGATCGTGCTGGGTTCGTCGGCGCGGGCGCTGCGCCATGTGGAGACCGCGCTCCAGAACGCCGCCCGCACCCTGTACTCGATGCCGCCCGAGCACGGCGCGGCCATCGTGGCGACGATCCTCCAGGACGCGGAGCTGCGCGGGATGTGGCGGGCGGAGCTGGACGGGATGCGGGACCGGATCGCCGCGAACCGGGCCGCGCTGGTCGCGGAGCTGCGGGCGCTGGGCTGCGACGGACTCGCGGAGCCGCTGGCCCGGCAGAAGGGCATGTTCGCGGGGCTCCCGCTGTCGTCGGAGCAGATGACGGTGCTGCGCCGGGACCACGCGGTGTACGGCACGGCGACGGGCCGCATCAACATCGCGGGCCTCCCGGCGGAGCAGGCCGGCCGGCTGGCGGGCGCGCTCACCGCGGTGCTGGAGCCGACGGCGGTCTGAAGGCCGCTCGGCCCCTCGCGGCCTGCGGCTACACCGCGACGGGCGGGTCCCGCGGGTCGAGGGCCAGGGCGGTGAGGAGGTCCGCGCGGTGCAGGTCCGCGACCGGGGCCAGCAGGTCGGGGTGGCGCAGCAGGGCGGCCGCGTGGCGGTCCGCCTCGCCGGGCGCCAGGAGGCGGCCGTACTCGGCGGTCGCCCGGCCCGCGACGGCGGCGACGGCGGCCTGGGCCAGCGCCGGGTCGCCGAGCAGGCAGGCGGCCCAGCTGGCGACGACCTCGTCCACCCAGCTCCGCCAGGGCGCGTCGTCACCGGCGCCGGTGACCCAGTCCAGCCGGTCCGCGCCCCCGCCGCCGGTGACGTCCACCAGGGCGGCGTCGAGCGCGGTCGGGTAGCGCAGCGCGGCGGCGGCGCGCACGGCCTGGCGTGCCTGGGCCTCGGCGAGGGCGCGGTCCACGGCGCCGTTCCCCGGCGGGTAGGCGCGCAGGAGCCACTGCGCGGTGGCGGCGACGAGCGGGGAGAGCTGTGGGTGCACGATCGATCCGTTGGGCCGAACGGGTGCGGACGGTCGGCACGGTACCCCGGCGGGGCCGGACGGCGTAATGACGCATATCACCCGCTCCTGGTGGTATCCGCACTCTGCACGATCACCCGGAACGCGTGAGGAGACGCCATGGGACACGGCGGAGATGTGATCAACGAGCTGACCACCGACCACCGGGAGGTGGAGGAGCTGTTCACCCGCATCACGGAGCTGCCCTCCGGCGACCCGGAGCGCAAGCGCCTCGCGGACCAGGTCACGATGGAGCTGGTCCGCCACTCCGTCGCGGAGGAGGCGTATCTGTACCCGGCGGTCCGGGAGCACCTCCCCGACGGCGACGCGCTCGCCGACAAGGAGCTGGAGGACCACGCGTCCGCCGAGCGCACGATGAAGGAGCTGGAGGGCTGCGAGGCCGACGACGCCCGGTTCGACGCGCTGATCACGCAGCTGATGGCGGAGATCCGCGAGCACGTCGCCGACGAGGAGGCGAACCTGCTGCCCAGGCTCCGCGACACCTGCCCGCAGGAGACGCTGGAGGAGCTGGGCGACAAGGTGCGGCAGGCGAAGAAGACCGCGCCGACCCGCCCGCACCCGGCCGCACCGGACAAGCCGCCCGCCAACAAGCTCCTCGCCCCGGGCACCGGCATGGTGGACCGCCTGCGCGACGCCCTGTCGGGACGCGGCAAGCACAGCTGACCCCGACGACGGCAGGCCCGCCGCCCGGCCGCCCCGGCCGCCCGGCGGGCCTGCCGCTGTACGCGCCGGTACGGCAGCCGTGGACGACCTCGCGGTACGGCGCGGGGGTCCGTCAGTCAGCCGAGCCCCCGCGCGGGGAGCCGGCGCGGCCGCCTGCCTCGCTCAGGAACGCCGGCCGCTTCCGCGCGGCCGTGAGCTCCAGGTGCCGGCCGGGCCGGCTTCGTTCCGACCGGAGTGTCCGGCGTCCGCGGCGTGGTTCGCGGCGGGGGCACGGCTGCGGTCGGCGGCGCGTCGGGGCACGCCCCGGTCGAAACTGACGGGGACGCGGGTCCGGCTGATGAGCTCCAGGACAGGGTGCCCGAGTTCGCATACCCGGGCTGCGATCCTCGTCGCGTCGTGGACGCTCATGCCGGGGAGGATCTCGGGGAGGCGGCGGGCCAGTTCGTCGGCGTCCTCGAACCCGGTGTGCGGGGCGAAGCCGGGCGCGACGACCCGCCGGACGCCCTCGTCGGCCCCGCCGCCGTACGGGGAGGCGTCGGCGGCCAGGACCAGGAGCCGCTCGCGGCCCGGCCCGTCCAGCGGGTACGCCCACCACAGCACGTCCGCCCGCTCGGCGCCGGGCCCGGGGAGCCGGGCGCGCCCCGATGCGGGGAAGGCCCGGTGCGGGGCGCGGCCCGGCCCGCGCCCGAAGCCGTCGCGGTGCGTCGGCTCGTCGTCGTACGGGGCGCACCCGTCGTGGCCGTCCTCCTCGCCGTACGCGTCGTACGCGTCGTACGCGTCGAGCCCGTCGTCCCGGAGCACGCCCGAGAGGGGCAGGAGATCGACCGCCGGGCGGCCCACGGCGTCCTCGCGGGAGGGGCCGAAGAGGCGCCGGGCCCCGGTCGACCAGTGCGAGATCCGGCCCTCGTGGTCGACGGTGACCACGGCGAGGGGGACGCGGTCCTCCTCGGGGCCCCGCCCGGGCACGGCCCGCGGTGCGTCGCCACTGTCCATGGCCGGCTGCTCCTCTCCCCGCCGCGGTGATCTGCGGCACCGTCACCACGGTACGGGCGTGCGCCGGTCGTGCGCCGGGTGTCGCCCGAATCGTTCCGGCCGGTTTCCGGAACCGGCCGCACGTCAGTCGCCGTGGCCCAGACTGATGTCCCGCGAGGTGCGCGCACCCCCCGCGACCTGCACCGGCGCGGCGACCGGCGGGTAGCCGGAGGCGATCACCGTGTAGGAGCCGGACGCCAGGTCGGCGAAGCGGAATGTGCCGTCCGGGCCCGTGGTGAGGGTGCCGACGGTGTTCCCGGCCGCGTCGAGCAGCGTCACGCGGGCCTCGTCGACGGGGCGGCCGCCGGGAGCCCGCACGGTGCCGCGCAGGAAGGCGCCGCCCGCGATCTCGACGTCCTGTCGTGTGCCGCGGTCCGGGTGCACGCCGACGGGGAGGGCGGTGGGGCCGAGTCCGGGCACGGCGGCGGTGAGCGTGTAGTCGCCCGCGAGGAGGTCGGTGAGGGCGTAGCCGCCGTCGGGGCCGGTGCGCGCGGTGGCGACGACCTCGCCGCGCGCGTCGGTGAGGGTGACGGCCGCGTCCTCGGCGGGGACGCCGTCGGGGGTGGTGACGGTGCCGTGGAGGCGTCCGGCGCCGCCGAGGACGATGTCCCGTTCGACGGGTCCGTCCGGGTGGGCGCCCGCGGTGAGGGTGACGGCGCGGGGCTGGTGGCCGGTGGCGGAGGCGAGGAGGACGTACGCGCCGGGGGCCGGGGTGCTCAGCGCGTACCGGCCCCCGGCGCCGCTCGCGCCGCGGCCCGTCTGGCGGCCGTGGGCGTCCAGCAGCGTGAGGGCGGCGCCGGGGACGGGGGTGCCGTCGTGGTGGCGGACCGTGCCGCACAGGGGCGCGCCGGGCGGGGCGGGTTCGTACGCGTCGTCGCGCGGCGGGGGCAGTACCGACGCGGGCGGCCCGGCCGGTTCGGGCGCGGGCCCGGTCAGTTGGGGCGCGGGCGCGGCGGGAACCGGCTCGGGGACGCGGGCGGCGGGGAGGGGGACGGCGGCCCGCGGGTCGGCGGGCAGCGGCCGCTCCCTCAGGAACAGCACGACGAGCAGGGCGGCCGCCAGCAGGGCGGCGAGGTGGAGCAGGACGCGCGGCGCGGCGGAGGCGTACGCCTCGACGTACCCCTCGCGCAGCGCGGCGGGGAGGGTGCCGGGCCCGGCGACGAGGGTGCCGAGTACGGTGGCGCCGGCGCAGACGCCGAGCTGGCCGCCGAGGGCGTGCGCGCCGGTCGCGGCGCCCAGGTCGGCGGGCGGCGCGGCGTTCTGCACGGCGAGGACGAGTACGGGCAGGAGCAGTCCGAGGCCCGCGCCGACGAGCACCTGCCAGACGCTGTGGTCCACGCGCGGGGTGTCCGCGTCGAGGCGGGAGAGCAGCCACATGCCGACGCAGGCGACGGCGACGCCGATGACGGCCTGGGCGGCGTAGTGGCCGGTGCGGTGGACCAGGTGTCCGGACACGAGCGCGGCGGCGGCGAGTGCGCCGAGGAGGGGCAGCGTCAGCAGGGCGGTGTCCGGCGGCCCGTGCGGACCGCCGCGCTGGAGGAGCGCCGGGAGGCAGAAGGCGACCCCGGTGAGGCAGGCGCCGACGACGGCGCCGACGAGCCCGGCGACGGGGAGGACCGGGTCGCGCAGCAGCCGGGGCGGGAGGACCGGTTCGGGTGCGCGGCGGGTGGTGACCAGGTACAGCAGGAGGCTCCCGGCGGTGGCGCAGGCGAGGCCGACGACGATCCGGGAGGTCCAGGCGTACTGGCCTCCGGCCCAGGTGAGCAGCAGGACCAGGCAGGTGGCCGCGGTGGTCAGCAGCAGCGCGCCGAGCAGTCCGGGGCGGGCGCGGCGGTGGGCGTCGGCGGAGCCCCTGCCGCGTGCCGCGCCGGGGGCCGCCGGGGTGAGGGCGGCGGCGACGAGGAGCAGCGCGGCGAGGGCGGCAGGCGCGGTGAGGTGGAACGTCCAGCGCCAGGAGGCGGCGGCGGAGGCGTACGTGCCGAGCAGCGGTCCGGCGAGGGTGGCCGAGGCGAACGCGGCGCCGGTGAGGGCGAGCTGACGGGCGCGGCGGCGGGCCGGGGCGAGGCAGGCGGTGGCGGCGGGGGCTCCGGCCAGCACGCCACCGGCGCCGAGGCCCTGGACGGCGCGCAGGGCGACCAGTTCGTCCGGGGTGCGGGCCCAGCCGGCGAGGGCGGTCGCGGCGGTGAACAGGGCCAGGGCGGAGAGGAGCGTTCCCTTGCGGCCGTAGAGGTCGCCGAGCTTGCCGTGGAGCGGGAGGGACGCGGCGGCCGTGAGGAGGTACGCCGTGACGGCCCACGGGGCCCGGCCGGGGCCGCCGGGCAGGTCGGCGGCGAGGTCCGGGAGGACGGCGGCGACCGAGAGCTGCTGGAACGCGGCGGCGAGGACCGCGAGGACCAGTCCGGCCAGGGCGGTCGCCGTGCGGCCCCGCCGGGGTTTGGGGCCGGGGTGGTCCGGGACGGCTCCGGGTGCCGGTGGTGCGGTGTCGCCGGGCGGGGTGTGCCCGGTGCGTTCGTCCTGCGTCAGCGTGATCCCACCCACGGAACCTGCTCCCCTCGTCTCGCGGCTCGCGTTCACCAGGCGCCATGGTGTGCCGCGCGGGCGGACCGTGATCAAGTGGGGCATCGGGGGCGGGAGACGCGGTAAGGGGGCCGTCGCCCTCCTGTCCGGCGGATGGGCGGAGGGGCCGTCGGCGCAGGGTGTGCGGGGGTCGGCGCGGTCGGCCGGGGTGCGCCCCCGCGCGTGCCGCGCACGCCGGGGGCGGCGGGGAAAGTCCACCCGATCCGGTGAGGGGCCGGACTACCCGTGTGGGTTACTTCTTCTCGGTCTCGGCGGCGAGGTTGGCGAGGATCGCGTCGTAGATGCGGCCGAGGCCCTTGGGGGCGAAGGTGCGCTCGAAGAAGCCGCCGATGCCGCCGGCGCCGTTCCAGACGGTGCTGACGACGACGCGGGAGCGGCCCTCGCCGGCGGGGGTGACGGTCCACGTGGTGACCATGGACGAGTTGCGGTCGCTCTCGACGAGCTGCCCGTCGGTGGGCTCGGTGACGTCGAGCAGGCAGTCGCGGACGCGCTTGCTCGTGGCCTGGAGCCGCCAGTGGACGAGGGTGCCCTCGCCGTCGCCGCCCTCGCGCACCTCGTACTCGCTGAACTGCTCGGGGAGGAGCTTCGCTCGCGTGTTCGCGTAGTCGGCGAGCGTGTCGAACACCGTCTCCGCGTCCGCCGCGACGACTCGTTCCGTAGTGGCCTCGACCTGCGCCATTGCCTCGTCCTCCAGCGTTTTCGTACATCGGTCAGGGGGTCATCAGGGGGGTCCAGCCAACCACCTCGGAGGGGCGCGCCCAAATCCGGGTGCGGCGATCATGGGAACGTTTGTTCTATTGTGGCGGAGCACGACACGTACGACCGAGGAGGCCGCCATGCGCTGGGACAACCTGGGGGACCGCCCGGACGGCACGGCGGACGGCGCCACGACCGGCGAGGCGGCGCTGTTCGGGACGGACGCGGTGACGACCCGGACGTTCGACACGCCGGAGTTCCGGGGGATCACCTTCCACGAGGTCCGCGCCCGGTCGATCCTCAACCGCGTGCCCGGCGCCTCACGCATGCCGTTCGAATGGACGGTGAACCCGTACCGGGGGTGCACCCACGCCTGCGTGTACTGCTTCGCCCGCAAGACGCACGGCTACCTCGACCTGGACACGGGCATCGGCTTCGACACGCAGATCGTGGTGAAGGTCAACGCCCCCGAGCTGCTGCGCCGCCAGCTCGCCTCGCCCCGCTGGCAGGGCGCGCACGTCGCGATGGGCACCAACGTCGACTGCTACCAGCGCGCGGAGGGCCGCTACCGGCTGATGCCCGGCATCATCGAGGCGCTGCGCGACCGGGCCAACCCCTTCTCGATCCTCACCAAGGGCACGCTGATCCTGCGCGACCTGGACCTGCTGCGGCAGTCGGCGGAGGTCACCGACGTGGGCGTCTCCGTCTCCGTCGGCTTCACCGACCACGAGCTGTGGCGGACGGTCGAGCCGGGCACGCCCGCGCCCGAGCGGCGCCTCGACGTCGTACGGACCCTCAGCGAGGTGGGCATCGGCTGCGGGGTGCTCATGGCGCCGGTCATCCCGTTCCTCGGCGACCGGCCCGAGCAGCTGCGCGCCACCGTCCGGGCCATCGCCGAGTCCGGCGCGACCTCGGTCACGCCGCTGGTGCTGCACCTGCGGCCCGGCGCCCGCGAGTGGTTCATGGCGTGGCTGCGCGAGCACCACCCGGAGCTGGTGCGGCGGTACGAGGCGATGTACGCCTCCGGGGCGTACGCGCCGACCTGGTACCAGCGGCGGATCACCCGCCAGGTCCACGAGTTCGCCGCCGAGTTCGGCATCGGGCCCGCCGGGCGGGGCGCGTCCCGCCGCATCACCCCGCCCCCGCGCGAGGAGGAGCCCGCGCGGCCGGACACGGCGGAGCCCACGCAGCTCACCCTGCTCTGAGCCGCCGGCGGGGCACGGCCGGGCGCTCCGGGTGCGGGCGCTCCCGGCGTTCCGGGCCCCGGGGCCCCGTTCCGGCGCTCCCCCGCCCCCGATCGGGTCACGTACGGGTGGATCGCGGCCGTTCGCCCCGGATCGGCACGGCGGCGCCCGGACACTGGCCGGATGCAGAAACGCGCAGGAACCCTCATCGCGGCGGGCGCGCTGATCGCGGGTGCGGTCGGCGTGGCCCCGTCGGCCGCCGAACCGTCCGTGCCGGAGCCCCGCACACCGCCGCTGTCCTGGACGGCGTGCGGCACCGAGCGGTACCCGAAGCTGGAGTGCGCCTCGCTGCGGGTGCCGCTGGACCACGCCGACCCGGACGGGGAGCGGATCACCCTCGCCCTCTCCCGCGTCCGGCACACCGCCCGCACCTTCGACGGCCCGCTGCTGGTCAACCCGGGCGGGCCCGGCGCGAGCGGGCGCGACCTGGCCGGATTCGTCGCCGCCTCCCTGCCCGCGAAGGTCGCCGCGCGGTACGACGTGATCGGCTTCGACCCGCGCGGCGTCGGCGCCAGCAAGCCCGCGCTGACCTGCCGGCCCGGCCACTTCACGCCCGTACGCCCCGACTCGGTCCCCCGCGACCTGCGCGAGGAGCGGCGGAACGCCGAGCGGGCGGCGGCGTTCGCCCGGGCGTGCGGCGACGAGCACGGCACGCTGCTGCCGCACATCGGCACGGTGAACGCCGCCCACGACATGGACGCGATCCGCCGCGCCCTCGGCGTGCCCCGGATCAACTACTTCGGCTACTCGTACGGGACGTACCTGGGCGCGGTGTACGCCAAGCTGTACCCGCAGCGGGTGCGGCGCGCGGTCCTCGACTCGGTGGTCCACCCGGGCGGTGTCTGGTACGGCGCGAACCTGGCGCAGGACCACGCGTTCGACGCGCGGCACAAGGCGTTCCTCGCGTGGGTGGCCCGCCATGACGCGGCGTACGGGCTGGGGAAGGATCCGGCGCGGGTCGAGGCCCGCTGGTACGCGATGCGCGCGGCGCTGCGGGCGGACCCGGCGGGCGGCAAGGTGGGCGCGGCGGAGGCGGAGGACACCTTCCTGCCGGGCGCCTACCACAACGGCTACTGGCCGCTGCTGGCCGCCGCGTTCTCGGCGTACGCGAAGGACGGCGACGAGGGCCCGCTGGTCGAGGCGTACGAGGCGCTCGCCGCGCCGGACGAGTCCACCGCCAACGCGTACGCCGTGTACACGGCCGTGCAGTGCCGGGACGCGCGGTGGCCCAGGTCATGGGACGTCTGGCACCGCGACATGTGGGCGGCGCACAGGAAGGCGCCGTTCTCCACCTGGAACAACACCTGGTACAACGCGCCGTGCGCGTTCTGGCCGGTGCCGTCGCTGACGCCGCCGGACGTGGCGAACGACGCGGCGCCGCCGGTGCTGCTGTTCCAGGCGACACAGGACGCCGCGACCCCGTACGAGGGCGCGGTCGCCACGCACCGGCTGCTCGGCGGCTCCCGGCTGGTGGTGGAGCGGGGCGGCGGCAACCACGCGGTGACCCTGCGCGGCAACACCTGTGCGGACCGCGTGCTCGTCCGGTACCTGGACACGGGCGAGGTGCCGCGCGGCGACGGCGGCGACGGCCCGGACGTGGTCTGCCCGGCCCGCCCGGACCCGAAGCCCGCGGCACCGGCCGAGAAGGCACCCCCGGCGGTCCACGGCGCCCTGGCGGCCCGCGCCCCCGGCGCCTGACGCCTGACGCGGCGGAAAACCGGGCGCGGCCGGGCGGGTGCGTCGCGCAGGATGGCCGGCATGACGACTCATCTGGCACATGTCGCCGCCCCCGAAGGCGTCGCGCCCGGTTCCGGCTACAGCCATGTCGTGGGGGGCACGGGCCGGTTCGTGGCCGTGTCCGGGCAGTGCGCCTTCGACGCGGACGGCCGGCTGGTGGGCGAGGGCGACCCGGCCGCCCAGGCCCGGCAGGTCTTCGCCAACCTGGGCCGCTGCCTCGCGGCGGCGGGCGCCACGTTCGACGACGTGGTGAAGCTGACGTACTACGTGACGGACGTGGCGCACCTCCCGGCGGTCCGCGCGGCCCGCGACGAAGTGATCGACACGGCCCGCCCCCCGGCCAGCAGCGCCGTCCAGGTGAGCGCCCTGTTCCGCCCCGAACTGCTCCTGGAGATCGAGGCGTTCGCGGTCGTCCCCGAACGGCGGCAGCCGTGACGGTCCTGGTCCGGGGGATGGTGGAGGCCGACTGCGCGGCGGTCGCCGGGGTGCGTGTGTCGGGCTGGCGGTCCGCCTACCGGGGGCTGCTGCCCGACGCGTACCTGGACGCGATGAGCGTCGAGGCGGACGCGGAGCTGCGCCGGGAGCACCTGGCGCGCGCCGGGGAGCGGGTCGCGCACCTGGTGGCCGAACGCGGGGGCGAGGTGGCCGGATGGGCCGCCTTCGGGCCCGACCGCGCGCCCGGCGCCGGCCCCGGCGACGCCGAGTTGTACGCGCTGTACGTGCGGCCCGACGTGGTGGGCGCGGGCGTGGGGCGGGCGTTGACGGACGACGTGGTGGCACGGGCGGCGGGCCTCGGCTTCACGGAGCTGTCGCTGTGGGTGCTGGAGGGCAACGCGCGGGCCCGCCGCTTCTACGCGCGGGCCGGGTTCGTGCCGGACGGGGCGCGCGAGCCGTGGGAGGTGGGCGGCACGACCGTCACGGAGGTGCGGTACGTCCGCTCCCTGTGACCCCGCCGGGCAGCCGGGCGAGGGCGGCCGCCGCGGCCGGGCCGATGCGCGGGTGCGGGCGGGCGGCCTCCAGGACGTGGCGGGCGCGCGGGTCCGCGAGGGCGCCGAGCCCCTCCGCGCAGGCCACGCCCACCCGCCAGTACGGGTCCTCCGGGGCGAGGCGGCGGCGCAGCGCGGTGACGAGGGCCGGTACGGATTCGGGCGCGCGGAGCGCCGCCAGGAGCCGTACCGGTACCAGGGCGTAGGCGACGCGCAGTTCGTTGGTGGCGAGCGCGGCGGCGGCACGCGGCGTACGGGGGTCGCCCAGCACGGTCAGCACGTGCGCGGCGGACACGCAGCGCTCCGGATCGCGGTGGTTGAGGAGCAGCACCAGCGCCTCGAACGCGCGCCGGTCCCCGGCCGCGCCCAGCCGGAACGCGGCCAGCTCCCGCGCCCACAGCGGCATGCCGGGCGCGGTCAGGACGGCCGCCAGCTCGTCGTGGTCGCCGGTCGCGAGAAGCCGCCCGTACACGGGATCGTCCCCGGCCTCCTGCTCCAGCCGGTCGGTGAGCGAGCCGAACTCGGGGTCCATGGCCGTCAGGGTAGCGACACTCCGGGTCCGCGATCCAGATCACATCACCTGCCCGTTCCGGGGGCTGGCGCGCTCATTACCCACCGGTTAATCTCAGGTGAGCGGGGCCAACCCCCCGCTACCCCTTGGGCGGCCTGGTGACGCAGCCGCCCGAGTGCTCGTCGGTTCAGCACCTTTCACGATGTGACTCCGGGACAGAGTCCGTCGGCTTCCTTTCGCGCGGCGCCGTGACACGCCCGTCCGGCCATCGGCATTTGACCGGCCACCCACATCCGTTCGGCCATCGACGCCCGTTCGGAGCGGCCCGCGCGCGGTACGCCCCCCTCCGCCACGCCCTTCGCGTGCGCGTGTGCGCCGGGCTGCCGCGCGCGCACCCTCACCAGTCGTCACTCATCCCTGGAGTCCCGTGATGGACACCCCTCTCTCCACCATCGCCGTCGTCGGCCTCGGCACCATGGGCGCCGGCATCGCCGAGGTCCTCGCCCGCGCCGGCCGCGAGGTCGTCGGCATCGACGTCAGCGAGGCCGCGGCCCGCCGCGCGGTCGCCTCGCTCGCCGCCTCCACCGCCCGGTCCGTGTCCCGCGAGCGGATCACCGAGGAGGAGCGGCGCGACATCCTCGCCCGGTTCCGCACGTTCTCCGACCTCCAGGCCGCCGCCGACGCCGACCTCGTCATCGAGGTCGTGCCCGAGTCGTACGAGGCGAAGCAGCAGGTGGTGCGGGCGCTGGACGGCATCGTCCGGCCCGACGCGATCATCGCGACCGGTACGAACGCGCTGTCCGTCACCCGGCTCGCCGCCGACTCCTCCCGCCCCGAGCGGGTCCTGGGCCTGCACTTCTTCAACCCTGCCCCGGCGATGAAGCTGGTCGAGGTCGTGTCTTCGGTGCTGACCGCCCCGCAGGCCGTCGCCGCCGTCACGGAGCTGGCGCACGCGCTGGGCAAGGAGCCCGTCGAGGTCGGCGACCGGCCCGGCTTCGTCGCGGACGGCCTGCTGTTCGGCTACCTGAACCAGGCCGCCGCCATGTACGAGTCGCGGTACGCGTCCCGCGAGGACATCGACGCGGCGATGCGGCTCGGCTGCGGTCTGCCGATGGGCCCGCTGGCGCTGCTCGACCTGATCGGCGTCGACACGGCCCGTACCGTCCTGGAGGCCATGTACGCCGAGTCCCGCGACCGGCTCCACGCGCCCGCGCCGATCCTGAAGCAGCTGGCCGAGGCCGGGCTGACGGGCCGCAAAGCGGGGCGCGGCTTCTACACGTACGAGGCGCCGGACAGCGCCGAGGTCGTCCCGGACACCCTCACCCCGGCGCCGGAGGGCACGGGCGGGGCGGCGCCGCGCGAGGTCCGCTCGGTCGGTGTCGCCGGGTCCGGCACGATGGCGTCCGGCATCGCGGAGGTCTTCGCGAAGGCCGGGTACGACGTGGTCCTCGCCGCCCGCTCCCTGGAGAAGGCCGAGACGGCGAAGGCTCGTATCGCCAAGTCCCTGGCCCGCTCGGTGGACAAGGGCAGGCTGACGGCCGAGGCGCGCGACGAGACGCTCGCAAGGATCTCCCCGGCCGGGTCGCTCGACGCGTTCGCTGACGTGGACCTGGCCGTCGAGGCGGTCGCGGAGGACCTGGAGGTCAAGCGGCAGCTGTTCGCCACGCTCGACAAGGTGTGCAAGCCGGGCGCCGTCCTGGCCACCACCACCTCGTCACTGCCCGTCGTCGCCTGCGCCCGCGCCACCTCGCGCCCGCAGGACGTGATCGGCATGCACTTCTTCAACCCGGCCCCGGCGATGAAGCTGGTGGAGGTCGTGCGCACGGTCCTGACCGCCGACGACGTCCACGCCACCGTCCGCGCGGTCACGGCGAAGATCCGCAAGCACCCGGTGGACTGCGGCGACCGCGCCGGGTTCATCGTGAACGCGCTGCTCTTCCCGTACCTGAACAACGCCGTGAAGATGGTCCAGGACCACTACGCGACGCTCGACGACATCGACGCCGCGATGAAGCTGGGCGGCGGCTACCCGATGGGCCCGTTCGAACTGCTCGACGTGGTCGGCCTGGACGTGTCCCTCGCCATCCAGCGGGTCCTGCACGACGAGTTCCGCGAGCCCGGTCTGGCCCCGGCCCCGCTGCTGGAGCACCTGGTCGCGGCGGGCTGCCTGGGCCGCAAGACGGGGCGCGGCTTCCGCGAGTATGCGCGGCGCTGAGCCCGGGGGGACGTACGGCCCGGGGCCACACGGGACGTACGACGAGTGGGGCGGGCTGCTCGGGTCCTCGGGCGGCTCTCCCCCTCGGGCGCGGTCCCCCGCGGCGATGGAGTACGTTCGGGGCATGTCCCAGCCCGCGAAGACACCCCGTGCCAGCACCGCGCCCGACAGCCCGGACAGCCCCGCGGGCGGCCGCGCCGCCGCCCAGCGGCTGAAGATGCGCCGCGAACTGGCGGCCGCCGCGATGGAGCTGTTCGCGACCAAGGGGTACGAGGCGACGACGGTCGACGAGATCGCCGCCCAGGCGGGTGTGGCGCGGCGGACGTTCTTCCGCCACTTCCGCTCCAAGGAGGAGGCGATCTTCCCGGACCACGACGACACGCTGGTCCGGGCGGAGGCGGTGCTCAACGCGGCTCCCGCGCACGAGCACCCGCTCGACACGGTGTGCCGGGGCATCAAGGAAGTCATGAAGATGTACGCCGCGTCCCCCGCGGTGTCCGTCGCGCGCTACCGGCTCACCCGTGAGGTACCCACCCTGCGGGAGCGCGAGATCGCCTCGGTGGCCCGCTACGAGCGGCTGTTCACCCGCTACCTGCTGGGCCACTTCGACGAGCGCGACCACCACGACGGCAACGACGACCCGCTGCTGGCGGAGGTGGCCGCGTCCGCGGTCGTCACCGCGCACAACCATGTGCTGCGCCGCTGGCTGCGGGCCGGCGGCCAGGGCGACGTGGAGGCCCAGCTCGACCACGCGTTCGCGATCGTACGGCGCACGTTCGGCACCGGCATCGGCGCGGGCCGGTCCACCGCGCCCCGGACCGGCGGGGAGGGCCCGGCGGTGACCGCGTCGGCGGAGGGCGACGTGCTGGTCGCGGTGGCCCGTACGGACGCGCCGCTCGACCAGGTCATGCGCACCATCACCCGGGCCCTCGGCCACGACACGCCCTGACGGCCGTACAACCCTGCGGGCGCGACGGGTGTCCAAATCAGCGGGACGCGGGGGGCCGACGGAGTCGAGGGCTTTCCGCCCCCGCGCGACGTCACCTCCGCGAAAGGACCCGCTGCCGCCATGACACCTTCCCCGCCCGGACCCCTGCGCCGTGCCGCCCTCGGAGGCGGCACGGCGCTGGCCGTGCTCCTGACGGGCGCGGCGGGCGCCGGCGCCCCGTCCGCCCTGGCGGACACGCCGCCGCTGCCCGCCGTGATCGACGTCGGCACCCTCCGCAGCCCCGACACGCTGCCCCGCCCGGCCGGGGCGCTCACGGAGGCGCACTTCCTCACCTACCAGTTCACCGTCTCGGGCCGGCTGCCCGGCGGCGCGCCGGTCACCGGCGCGGAGATCACCATCGACACCGGCGGCGCCGCGCGGGTCGCAGAGTTCCGCTTCCGCCCCGAGTGCCGGGTCACGGGCACGCTCGCGACCTGCCCGGTGGCCATGCCCGACGGCAGCGGCGACCCGGAGACCCACGTCCCCTTCCACATCCGCCCCCGCCTGGGCACGGCGGCCGGGGACCGGGGCGTGGTGACGGCGACCGTCAGCGCCGACAACGCCCGCATGCGGGAGGAGACCCCCACCGACATGGCGGTGGTCATCGGCGACCGGGACGGCGTCGTCCTCGGTGGCTTCCCCGACCCGAACATGCTGGACGTGCCGCCGGGCGGCCGCGCCGCCGTGCCGTTCGAGCTGACCAACACCGGCGCCCGCACCCTGGACCGCGTGACGCTCGACGTGGAGGGCTTCGACGGCGACGCGACGGTCGCCCTCCCCGGCGACCACGACAACTGCTGGTACCGGACGAAGGACCCTAAGGACCCGAAGTCCGCGCGGACCGGCATGACCTGCGAGTTCACCGGGGGCCTGCGGCCGGGCACGACGTACCGCCCGGCGCCCGGCCTCGCCGTCGCCATGGTGGGCCTCGCCGAGTACGGCCGCCTGCGGTTCTCCGCCTCCACCCGCCCGGCGACGCGGACGGGCGTACGGGGCCGCTCCGCCCCGCTGGCGCTGGTGCCCGCCACCACGCCGACGCCGCCGCGCGTACCGGTGCCTGCCGACCACTACACGGTGAACCAGCCGCCCGTCATCGGCGTGCGCAGCGGCCCCGCCGCCGACGGCGCCGCGGTCGGCACGCGCGTCCGGACGACGGTCGGCCGGGCGGTCACCGCCCGCGTCGGCGTCGCCAACAAGGGGGGCGCGCCGCTCACCGCGCCGGTCGCCCTGGTCGAGGTGCCGCGCGGCGTGGAGGTCGTACGGCCCGACGCGCGCTGCCGCCCCGAGCCGTGGTCCGACCGGTGGAACGACGCGCCGCCGCCCACGTTCGGCGACCGCCCCGGGGACGCCGCCCCGGTGCCGACCGGCGCGGTCTACCGCTGCGCCGACCCGGCGGACCTGGCGCCCGGCGAGCAGCGGCTGTTCTCCTTCACCCTGAAGCCGCAGCGCGAACTGGACGGCGCCGAGGGCGTCGTGTTCGAGCCGTCGCTCAGCCCGTACGACCCGGGCCAGCGGGCGAAGGTCGCCTTCCTGTCGGTCACCGCGACCGGAACGGCCACGACGAGCCCCTCCCCCGGCACCACCGGAAGCCCGGCACCCGGTGACACGGCCACGCCCACCCCGTCCGGTTCCACCACCGCCCCGAGCACCCCGGTGCACGGCACGGGCACGGGCGGCGGCTCGGGCGCCCTCGCGTCGACCGGCTCGACCGGCACCCTGGCCCTCGCGGGCGCGGCGGCCGCCCTGGCGGCCCTGGGTGCCCTGCTGTTCGTCTCCGTACGCCGCCGCACGACGCGACAGCGTCACTGACCACCCGCGGGCAGCGGCCACCCGCGGACACCGACCACCCGCGGGCTCCGATCGGCGAGGGGGCGGACCGGCTGACGCCGGCCGCCCCCTCGTGTTATCCACGGGAGCATGGACGACGCGGGCGGGGCGAACGGGGCATACGACGCCAACTGCCGTGACGGGGTGCGCAATTCGGTCGCGGACACATCGGCGGAGACCGTCGTGCAGGCCGGGAGCATCGGCCAGGTGACCATCAACCAGGGCGCGGCGCGGCCCCCCGTGGCGGCCCTGCGGAGCCTGCCGCCCCGCCCGCACACGGTGGTCGGCCGTGAGCGGGACCTGGCCACGCTCCTCGGGCATCTGCGCCCGGCCGGCACGGCGGAGCCCATCTCCCCTTGCGCGTGACGCAGGGGCGCCTCCACGACCTGTCGGGGACCCAGGCCCGCATACAGGGGCGGCACGCGGAGGCGGTGACGCACTTGTCCAGGGCGGAGCGTATCTGGCGGCGGGAGCGGCGCGACCGGGAGCGCGCGGCCTCGCTTTGCGCCCTCGGCTCGGCATACCTCGCTCTGGGCCGGAACCCGCAGGCCACGTCGGCCCTCGGCCAGGCGCTGCTCCTGGCCGAGACCGGTGACTACCCCTCGGTGACCGCGCTGGCCCACCGTGAGCTGGCCGAGACGGCGCTCCGCGAGGGTGACGCGCGGCGCGCGGCGGAACACGCCGAGACCGCGTTCGCCCAGGCCCGCCGCACCGGCGACCACGGCGTGCTCGTCTCGGTGCACGCCACCCTCGCAGGCGCGGCCGTCGCGCGGGGTGATCTCGTGGAAGCCCGGTCATGGGCCGACCGGGCCCTGGAGCTGGCTCCGCTCTCCGCTCCCCTGTTGAGGATGCTGCCGCACCGCATGGACGCTCCGCTCGCGGACATGGAGGTGGAGCGGGCCGAGACGGAGTCGCGGAGGGACGCGGTACGGCGCCTGGCCGACAGGGGGCACAGGGCTGCCGCGCGCGCCGTCGCGTCGTCGGCGAGGAAGCGCGACGAGGAGCGGCGGGCACGCCGTGATCAGGTCGCGGACCTGGTCATGGCGGCGCTGGAGAGTCCGGACGACGAGAGGTTTCCACCGCCGCCTCCCCCGCCGGACCGCACCCTGCCCGCCTCCGCCTGGGTGCGGCTCGCGGTGGCTCTGCTGTTCGCCGTGGCGGCTCCGTTCCTCGGTCTGCTGCCCGGGGCCCCGCCCTTCGGGCACCCGGCGGTCTGGGCGGGGTATCTCACGCTCAGCGCGCTGGGGCTGGCGGCGGCCTACCGGACGCCGGCCACGGGGAGGGACTACCTCTCGGTGGCGCTGGCGAGCGTCTGGAGCATGACCGGCGCGGGTCTGGGCTTCCTCCAGCCGGGGTCGGACGCCGACGCCGCGTGGGCTTTGGTGCCGCAGTTGCCGATGCTCGCGCCGATCGTCGCCTTCTGGCACTTCCACCGTGAGGTGTGGGCTGCCATGTGGCGTGGCTTCGCACGCCGGTTCCCCACCCGGGGCGACTGATCGATCATCGCTCATCCGAGCGGCGACTTCCACAGCTGAGACAAATTTCTGGCACGCAGTGTCTTGTCACCTGGCACGCCGTGCCATACGTTGATGTTGTCCGGGCGGCCGGCGTGCAGAGGACTCTCGTACGCCGGCTGTCCCCGCGGCCCTTCCCGGGGCCGCGCGCCCGGACGCCTGCGTCACAGGCACTTCCGCGCACCACCCCGCGCCGCCAAGCACCACCGGCCGAACCGACGGCACACCTCCCAGCAGCACACCTCGACGTACCCCTCAGCGTCCCCCAGAAGACGCATGCATCGCCGGAGGCACCACCGTGAAGGAAATCCTGGACGCGATCCAGTCGCCGGACTCCACGTCCGAGGACTTCGCCAACATCAAGCTGCCCGAGTCCTACCGCGCGGTCACCGTCCACAAGGACGAGACCGAGATGTTCGCCGGGCTCAGCACCCGCGAGAAGGACCCGCGCAAGTCGCTCCACCTGGACCAGGTGCCGCTGCCCGAGCTGGGCCCCGGCGAGGCGCTCGTCGCCGTGATGGCCAGCTCCGTCAACTACAACTCGGTGTGGACCTCGATCTTCGAGCCGCTGTCCACGTTCGCCTTCCTGGAGCGGTACGGCAAGCTCTCCGAGCTGACGAAGCGCCACGACCTGCCGTACCACATCATCGGCTCCGACCTGGCGGGCGTCGTCCTGCGCACCGGCCCCGGCGTCAACGCCTGGCGGCCCGGCGACGAGGTCGTCGCGCACTGCCTCTCCGTCGAGCTGGAGTCCTCCGACGGCCACAACGACACGATGCTCGACCCGGAGCAGCGCATCTGGGGCTTCGAGACCAACTTCGGCGGCCTCGCCGAGATCGCGCTCGTCAAGTCGAACCAGCTCATGCCGAAGCCGGACCACCTGTCGTGGGAGGAGGCGGCGGCCCCCGGCCTGGTCAACTCCACCGCGTACCGCCAGCTCGTCTCCCGCAACGGCGCCGGGATGAAGCAGGGCGACAACGTCCTCATCTGGGGCGCCAGCGGCGGCCTCGGCTCGTACGCCACCCAGTTCGCGCTGGCCGGCGGCGCCAACCCGATCTGCGTCGTCTCCTCGCCGCAGAAGGCGGAGATCTGCCGCTCCATGGGAGCCGAGGCGATCATCGACCGCAACGCCGAGGGCTACAAGTTCTGGAAGGACGAGCAGACCCAGGACCCGAAGGAGTGGAAGCGCTTCGGCAAGCGCATCCGCGAGCTCACCGGCGGCGAGGACATCGACATCGTCTTCGAGCACCCGGGCCGCGAGACCTTCGGCGCGTCCGTGTACGTCACCCGCAAGGGCGGCACCATCACCACCTGCGCCTCCACCTCGGGCTACATGCACGAGTACGACAACCGCTACCTGTGGATGTCGCTGAAGCGGATCATCGGCTCCCACTTCGCGAACTACCGCGAGGCGTGGGAGGCCAACCGCCTGATCGCCAAGGGCAAGATCCACCCGACGCTGTCGAAGGTGTACGCCCTCGAGGACACCGGCCAGGCCGCGTACGACGTCCACCGCAACCTCCACCAGGGCAAGGTCGGCGTGCTGTGCCTCGCCCCCGAGGAGGGCCTCGGTGTCCGCGACCCGGAGATGCGCGCCAAGCACATCGACGCCATCAACCGCTTCCGGAACATCTGAGGTCGTCCCGTGACAGAGCGTCAGACCGCGCCCGCGCCGGAGGGCCCCCAGCGCCCGGAGCCGCAGGCGCGAAAGGAAAGGGACCGGCCCTGGCTCATGCGGACGTACGCCGGTCACTCGACCGCCGAGGCGTCCAACGAGCTGTACCGGCGCAACCTCGCCAAGGGGCAGACCGGTCTCTCGGTCGCGTTCGACCTGCCCACGCAGACGGGCTACGACCCGGACCACGTCCTCGCCCGCGGCGAGGTCGGCCGGGTCGGCGTGCCGGTCTCCCACCTCGGTGACATGCGGCGGCTGTTCCAGGACATCCCCCTGGAGCAGATGAACACGTCCATGACCATCAACGCCACCGCCATGTGGCTGCTGGCGCTCTACCAGGTGGTGGCCGAGGAGCAGGGCGCGGACATCTCCAGGCTCCAGGGGACGACGCAGAACGACATCGTGAAGGAGTACCTGTCGCGCGGGACGCACGTCTTCCCGCCCGGTCCGTCGCTGCGGCTGACCACCGACATGATCACCTACACGGTCAACCACATCCCCAAGTGGAACCCGATCAACATCTGCAGCTACCACCTGCAGGAGGCGGGCGCCACACCGGTGCAGGAGATCTCCTACGCCATGTCCACGGCCATCGCGGTCCTCGACGCGGTGTTCGCCTCCGGGCAGGTCCCCGAGGAGCGCAGGGGCGATGTGGTCGCCCGCATCTCGTTCTTCGTGAACGCGGGCGTCCGCTTCGTCGAGGAGATGTGCAAGATGCGTGCCTTCGGCCGCATCTGGGACAGGATCACCCGCGAGCGGTACGGCATCGAGAACCCCAAGCAGCGCCGTTTCCGCTACGGCGTGCAGGTCAACTCGCTGGGACTGACCGAGGCGCAGCCGGAGAACAACGTCCAGCGCATCGTGCTGGAGATGCTCGCCGTGACGCTGTCGAAGGACGCCCGCGCCCGCGCCGTGCAGCTGCCCGCCTGGAACGAGGCGCTGGGCCTGCCCCGGCCCTGGGACCAGCAGTGGTCGCTGCGCATCCAGCAGGTCCTGGCGCACGAGAGCGACCTGCTGGAGTACGACGACATCTTCGAGGGCTCGCACGTGATCGAGGCGAAGGTGAGCGCCCTGGTCGAGGAGTGCCTCGCCGAGATCGCCCGGATCGAGGAGATGGGCGGCGCGATGGCGGCCGTCGAGTCGGGCTACCTCAAGTCGCAGCTCGTCGCCTCGCACGCCGAGCGGCGGGCCCGCATCGAGGCCGGCGAGGAGAAGATCGTCGGCGTGAACTGCTTCCGGTCCACCGAGCCGAACCCGCTGACCGCGGATCTGGACACGGCGATCCAGACCGTGGACCCGGCGAACGAGGCACGGGTCGTCGCCGCGCTGCACGAGTGGCGCGACAACCGCGACGAGGCCCGCGCCCAGGACGCCCTCGCCGCCCTCAAGGCGACGGCCGCCGGGGACGGGAACCTCTTCGCCGCCACCCTGGAGTGCGCCCGTGCGGGGGTCACGACCGGGGAGTGGGCATGGGCGCTGCGCGACGTGTTCGGCGAGTTCCGCGCGCCGACCGGCGTCTCGTCCGCCCCCGTGGCGGTGGCGGCCGAAGAGGGCACCCCGCTCGCGGCCGTCCGGGAGAAGGCCGCCCGGACGGCCGCCGAGCTGGGCGTGGGACGGCTGCGGCTGCTGGTCGGCAAGCCCGGCCTGGACGGCCACTCCAACGGTGCCGAGCAGATCGCCGTACGGGCCAGGGACGCCGGGTTCGAGGTGGTCTACCAGGGCATCCGGCTCACCCCGGAGCAGATCGTGGACGCCGCGCTCGCGGAGGACGTGCACTGCGTGGGTCTTTCCATCCTGTCCGGGTCGCACGCCGAGCTGGTGCCGGACGTGCTGGACCGGCTGCGGGAGGGCGGCGCCACCGACATCCCGGTCGTCGTGGGAGGGATCATCCCGAACGCGGACGCCGCCGAACTGAGGCGTGCGGGTGTGGCCGCCGTCTTCACCCCGAAGGACTTCGGGATCACGGAGATCATCG
The DNA here is from genome assembly GCF_000478605.2 of Streptomyces thermolilacinus SPC6. GTDB lineage: Bacteria > Actinomycetota > Actinomycetes > Streptomycetales > Streptomycetaceae > Streptomyces > Streptomyces thermolilacinus. The sequence continues at coordinate 732,568 of NZ_ASHX02000001.1, forward strand.
GCCGTATCGTCGACGAGATCCGCAATGCCAACAAGCTCGACCCTCTCGAAAGCACGGAGGTCCCCGCATGACCGAGACCACGCCCGCCGGTACCGTGAACCGGCTCCGTCCCCGCCGCTCCTGCCTGGCGGTGCCGGGCTCGAACCCGCGCTTCCTGGAGAAGGCCCAGGGCCTCCCGGCGGACCAGGTGTTCCTGGACCTGGAGGACGCCTGCGCGCCGCTCGCCAAGCCCGACGCGCGGCACACGATCGTGAAGTTCCTCAACGAGGGCGACTGGACGGGCAAGACCCGCGTGGTCCGGGTCAACGACTGGACGACCCACTGGACGTACCGGGACGTCGTCACGGTCGTCGAGGGCGCGGGCCCGAACCTGGACTGCATCATGCTGCCGAAGGTGCAGGACGCCTCTCAGATCGTCGCCCTGGACCTGCTGCTGACCCAGATCGAGAAGACGATGGGATTCGAGGTCGGCCGCATCGGCATCGAGGCGCAGATCGAGAACGCCCGGGGCCTGAACAACGTCAACGAGATCGCCCAGGCGTCGCCCCGCATCGAGACGATCATCTTCGGCCCGGCCGACTTCATGGCGTCGATCAACATGAAGTCGCTGGTCGTGGGCGAGCAGCCGCCCGGCTACCCGGCGGACGCCTACCACTACATCCTGATGAAGATCCTGATGGCGGCCCGCGCCAACGACCTCCAGGCGATCGACGGCCCGTACCTCCAGATCAAGAACGTGGACGGTTTCCGCGCGGTCGCCGGACGCGCCGCCGCGCTGGGCTTCGACGGCAAGTGGGTGCTGCACCCCGGCCAGGTCGAGGCGGCCAACGAGGTGTTCTCCCCGTCGCAGGAGGACTACGACCACGCCGAGCTGATCCTGGACGCGTACGAGTACTACACGTCCGAGGCCGGCGGCAAGAAGGGCTCCGCGATGCTCGGCGACGAGATGATCGACGAGGCCAGCCGCAAGATGGCCCTGGTCATCGCCGGCAAGGGCCGGGCCGCGGGCATGCGTCGCACCAGCACGTTCGAGGCCCCGGAGGCGTAAGAGATGCAGTTCGGACGCACCTACGAGGAGTTCGAGGTCGGGGCGGTGTACAAGCACTGGCCCGGGAAGACGGTCACCGAGTACGACGACCACCTCTTCTGCCTCCTCACGATGAACCACCACCCGCTCCACATGGACAGCAACTATGCGGAGAAGACGACGGACTTCGGCAAGAACGTCGTCGTCGGGAACTACATCTACTCGCTGCTGCTGGGCATGTCCGTGCCGGACGTCTCCGGCAAGGCCATCGCCAACCTGGAGATCGAGTCGCTGAAGCACGTGGCGCCGACCTTCCACGGCGACACGGTCTACGGCGAGACGACGGTCCTGGACAAGTGGCCGTCGAAGTCGAAGGACGACCGCGGGATCGTCCACGTCGAGACCAAGGGGTACAAGCAGGACGGCACGCTCGTGTGCGTCTTCCGCCGCAAGGTGATGGTCCCCACGGCGACGTACATCAAGGAGCGCGGCGGCGAGCAGCCCGGCCGCCCGCCCGTCTCCCACCCCCCTCAAGCGACGCCCCCGCGGGGCGGCACCCCTCATCCGGAACCGAAGGCGCAGGAGAAGTAGTCATGGCCCGACTCGCGCAGACCCACGGTCTGACCGACGTCCAGCAGGAGATCCTGTCCACGGTCCGGGACTTCGTCGACAAGGAGATCATCCCGGTCGCGACGGAGCTGGAGCACCGCGACGAGTACCCCCAGGACATCGTGGACGGGCTCAAGGAGCTGGGTGTCTTCGGGCTGATGATCCCGGAGGAGTACGGCGGTCTGGGCGAGTCGCTCCTGACGTACGCGCTGTGCGTGGAGGAGATCGCCCGTGGCTGGATGTCCGTCTCGGGCATCATCAACACCCACTTCATCGTCGCGTACATGCTCAAGCAGCACGGCACGCGGGAGCAGAAGGACACGTTCCTGCCGCGGATGGCGGCGGGCGAGGTGCGCGGCGCGTTCTCGATGTCCGAGCCGGCCCTCGGCTCGGATGTGTCGGCGATCACGTCGAAGGCGGTGAAGGACGGCGACGAGTACGTCCTGAACGGCCAGAAGATGTGGCTGACGAACGGCGGTACGTCCACGCTGGTGGCCGTTCTGGTCCGGAGTGACGAAGGACACCCCGAGGGCACGGCCCCGCACAAGTCGATGACGACCTTCCTGGTGGAGAAGGAGCCGGGCTTCGGCGAGGTCCGGCCGGGCCTCACCATCCCCGGCAAGATCGACAAGATGGGCTACAAGGGGGTGGACACCACCGAGCTGATCATGGACGGCCTGCGCATTCCGGCCAATCGCGTGCTCGGCGGCACCACCGGCCGCGGCTTCTACCAGATGATGGACGGCGTCGAGGTCGGCCGGGTGAACGTCGCGGCCCGTGGCTGCGGCGTCGCTCAGCGTGCCTTCGAACTGGGTGTCCAGTACGCACAGCAGCGGCAGACGTTCGGCAAGCCGATCGCCCAGCACCAGGCCATTCAGTTCAAGCTGGCCGAAATGGCTACCAAGGTCGAGGCCGCTCATGCCATGATGGTCAACGCAGCTCGCAAAAAGGACTCTGGGGAACGAAACGACCTCGAAGCAGGCATGGCCAAGTATCTGGCCTCCGAGTACTGCAAGGAGGTCGTGGAGGACGCCTTCCGCATCCACGGGGGCTACGGGTTCTCCAAGGAGTACGAGATCGAGCGCCTCTACAGGGAGGCCCCGATGTTGCTCATCGGTGAAGGCACCGCCGAGATCCAGAAAATGATCATCGGGCGTCGCCTGCTCGAGGAGTACCGATTCCAGGGCTGATTGTCGGTTTTGGGGGGTAAAGGCCGCGAAGAAGATCACATCCAGTCATCTTCTTCCGGCCTTCGACTCGGCTTCTGGCTTGCCCAGTTGCGGCCCGCAACCGATAGCATCGCCGAAAAGCCGCCGTCCCCCGTTCCCGAGCGCGGCATCATCCGCTACGAAGGTCATCCATGCCCCACAGCCAAACCTCTGCACCTCGCGGCCGCGTCCGCCTCGCGCGCGGAGCATCGCCGTGGCTTCTGCCGACCGTCGCCACCGCAGCAGTAAGCCTCGTCCGCGCCCGCCGCTCCCGGCGTGCCGCGGCGATCGCCGTCCCGACGACCGCGCTCGCGGCCGGCATGCTGTGGTTCTTCCGCGACCCCGAGCGCGAGATCGCGCAGGGCAGGGTCATCTCTCCCGCCGACGGGGTGGTGCAGAGCATCATGCCGTGGAAGGACGGGCGCACCCGGGTCGCCATCTTCATGAGCCCGCTGAACGTCCACGTCAACCGCGCCCCGATGGCGGGCACGGTGACGTCCGTGGAGCACATCCCGGGCGGCTTCGTGCCGGCGTTCAACAAGGAGAGCGAGAACAACGAGCGCGTCGTCTGGCACTTCGACACGGAGCTCGGCGACATCGAGATGGTGCAGATCGCCGGCGCGGTGGCCCGGCGCATCGTGCCGTACCTGGCGCAGGGCGCCAAGGTCGAGCAGGGCGACCGGATCGGTCTGATCCGCTTCGGCTCGCGGGTCGACATCTACCTCCCGGAAGGTGTGGACGTCGCCGTCGAGGTCGGACAGACCACGACCGCGGGGGTGACTCGCATTGACCGTGATTGACCCTGAGCGACCGGCGGGCTGGGTCGCCGACGGCGAGGCGGACGAGGCCGCCGCGGAGGAGCAGGAGGAGATGCCCCTGTCCCTCCGTCTGTCGATAGCGGACACGCTCACCCTCGGCAACGCCACGTGCGGCTTCATGGCGGTGTACTTCACCACCACCGGCATCCTCATCCCGCACCTCACGGGCAGCGAGGAGACCGGCATGGCCCGGCACTCCGCCGCGACCGCCGTGATCCTGATGCTCTGCGCGGCGATCTTCGACCTGTTCGACGGGCTCGTGGCGCGCAAGCTCCGCTCGTCCCCGATGGGCGCCGAGCTGGACAACCTGTCGGACCTGATCAGCTTCGGTCTGGCCCCGGCGTACTTCGTCCTCGTGTACGGGATGGTGGACAGCGACGCCCACCAGCGGGTGTCCGCGGTGGCCGCGATCGTGGTGCTGCTCGCCGTCGTGATGCGGCTGGCGAGATTCTCGGTCGTGACGATGAAGGACGGCATGTTCCAGGGCATGCCGAGCCCGTTCGGCGCGCTGACGGTCGTGTCGATCGTGCTGCTGGGCCTGCCGTTCATCCCGACGCTGCTGGCGATCCTCGGCACGGCGTGGCTGATGGTGAGCCGGGTCGAGTACCCGAAGCCGCGGGGTGCCCTCGCGGTGGCGATGCTCAGCTGGATCGTGGGCGCGATGGGCATGCTGGCGGCGTGGGCGTTCGACGCGCCCGGCGGTCAGCTGCTGCTCCAGACGGGCTGCGCGCTCCAGGTGGTGCTGGGCGCGGTGATCCCGCTCTTCGCCACGGCCCGGCGGGTGAACACCTTCCGCGACAACCGGCGCGAGAGCCGGGAGGCGCGGGCGGCGCAGCTGCCGTAGGCGGATGACACGGCGAGGGGCCCGGGTGCGAAACGCACCCGGGCCCCTCGCCGTATCCGGGGCCCACGCTCCCGGGCCCCCCTCGTACGCGGTCGGCTCGGCCCGCGCGTCAGCCGAGGGCCTTGTAGTAGTACGTGGTGGGGCGGGGCTCCCCCGCCGGGTCGGCGGCGTACCCGGGGATCGTCCCGGCCCTGGTCCACCCGGCGGAGCGGTAGAGGCCCTCGGCGGGGCTGCCGGTCTCCGTGTCGAGGACCAGCAGGGTCAGCCCGGCGGCTGCCGCGCCCGCCTCGGCGGCGGCCAGCAGCCTCCGCCCGAGCCCGCGGCCCCGTGCGGCGGAGTGGACCAGGAGCTTGGCGATGTCGCCGCGGTGCCGCTGGTTCGGCGCGGTGGCCCGTACGAGCGTCACGACGCCCAGGAGGGCGCTGCGGGCCCCGTACGCCGCCCAGACGGTCCGTACGCCCCGCTCGGCCTCCTCGGCGGCCCCGCGCCACCAGTCGGCGGCGTCGCCGGCGCCCAGCGGCGCCAGGAAGCCGACGGACGCGCCGCCGTCCACGGCGTCCCGGAGCAGCGCCCCGAGCCCGGGCGCCGAGGCGCGGACGCGCGCGCCGTCGAGGGTCTCGATGCTGAGGGTGTCCATGTTCATGGACGCATCGTCGCAGCGGTGTGTTGCGCCCCTGTGACGGAGGTGTCGCGACCGGGCGGGCAGGAAGGTGAGAAAGCGAAGCCGGGCGGCGGGGCGCCGGGCGGTACGGCCGCCCCCGCCCGTCCGGCGTCGGCTCCTACAGCAGGAAGTCGCGGGCGATGTTCGCCGCCGTGCGCTCCAGGAGGGGGCCCGCCTCCGCGATGCACTTGGCCGGGTCCGGCTCCAGGTCCGTCAGGGGGTACGCGCGGCGGATGCCCGCGCGGCCCAGGGCCTCCGGCGGCAGCGCCAGGCGGCCGCACACCGCGACGACCTCCACGCCCGCCGCGCGGGCCGCCGCCGCAACACCCGCCGGGGCCTTGCCGTGCAGGGTCTGCCGGTCCAGCGAGCCCTCGCCGGTGATCACCAGCGTGGCCCGGCCGAGGGCCTCGGTGAAGCCCAGGATGTCCAGCATCAGCTCGATGCCGGGCCGGAAGCCCGCCCCGAGACCGACCAGCGCGCCGTACCCGATGCCGCCCGCCCCGCCCGCGCCCGGGGACAGCGCGGCCTCGGCGGCGCGCGGGCCGACGGCCTTCTCCAGCACCTCCACGTACCGCGTGAGCGCCGCGTCGAGGACCTCCACGTCCTCGGGCGTGGCGCCCTTCTGCGGGCCGAACACCGCCGGGGCGCCCTTCGGGCCCGTCAGCGGGTTGTCCACGTCGCTCGCCAGCACCAGCTCCACGTCCGCGAACCGCGGGTCGAGGCCCGACAGGTCGGCCGTCGCCAGGTCGCGCAGCCCGCCGCCGCCCGGCCCCACGGGCTGGCCGTCCGCGTCGAGGAACCGCGCGCCGAGCGCCGCGAGCATCCCGGCGCCGCCGTCCGTGGTGGCGCTGCCGCCGACGCCGAACACGAGGGTGCGGGCGCCCGCGTCGAGCGCGGCGCGCAGCAGCTCCCCGGAGCCGTACGTGGTGGCCGTGAGCGGCGCGAACACGCCGTCGGGCAGCAGCTGGAGGCCGGACGCCTCCGCCATCTCCACGACCGCTGTAGCGTCGCGCAGGGCGAACGCCGCCGTGACGGGCTCGCCGAGGGGGCCGGTCACCCGGACCTCGCGGCGTTCGAACCCGGCCGCGACCGCCGCCGCGACCGTGCCGTCGCCGCCGTCCGCGACCGGCAGGGCCTCCACCCCGACACCGGGGACGACGTGCCGGAGCCCCGCCGTGACCCGCTCCGCGACCTGTACGGCCGTGAGGGACCCCTTGAACTTGTCGGCCGCGACGAGCACGCGCGCGGCCTCAGTAACTGCTCCGTCCGTCACCCTTGCATCCCTTGCTATCGAACAGGCAGTCGCGCCAGGGCGACCCTATCCGGAGCGCCGGACGGCGTGCCACCCCTCCAGGACCCGCATCCCCGGACCATAGTGTGGCGTCATGAGCACGGAACCGATGGATCAGTCCCCGCCCGGCGCTCCCCCGGGCACCTCAGCGGAACCCTCGCCGGACCGCATCCTGGTGACGATCGGCTTCACCGCCGTTCTCGCCGTCGTGCTGTGGGCCTGGCTGGGCAAGGACTCCTTCGACAGCGCGTCGTCGACGAGCCTGTCCTGGGTGCTGGACAACTTCGGCTGGCTGTTCGTGGTGGCCGCCGACGTGTTCCTCGTCCTGTGCCTGGTGATCGCCCTCAGCCGGTTCGGCCGCATCCGGCTGGGCAAGGACGACTCGGAGCCCGAGTTCGGGAACCTGGCGTGGATCGCGATGATGTTCAGCGCCGGCATGGGCATCGGCCTGATGTTCTACGGCGTCGGGGAGCCGCTCACCCACTATCTGACCCCGCCCCCGGCGACCGGGGTGCGGGCGGAGTCGTCCGAGGCGGCCCGCGCGGCGATGGAGTACTCGTTCTTCCACTGGACGCTCACCCCGTGGGCGATCTACGGAATCGCCGGGCTGGCCCTGGCGTACGCGGGCTTCCGCAAGGGACGCGGCAACCGGCTGAGCGCGGCGTTCGTACCGCTGATCGGAGCGCGCCGCGCGGGGTCCTGGCCGGGCCGGCTGATCGATCTGCTGGCGGTGTTCGCCACGGTGTTCGGCACGGCGACCAGCCTGGGCCTGGGCGCGCTCCAGGTGGCGGAGGGCCTGGACCTGACCACGGGGCTGACGGCGACGCGTACGAGCCAGCTGGTGATCATCGCGGTGCTGTCGGCGGCGTTCGTGCTGTCGGCGTTCTCCGGGCTGCACCGGGGCATCAAGTGGCTGTCCACGCTGAACATCACGCTCGCGGCGCTGCTGATGGTGTTCGTGTTCCTGGTCGGGCCGACGGTGTACATCCTCGACTCGATCCCCGCGTCGGTCGGCGGCTATCTCCAGAACCTGCTGCCGATGGCGTCGCGTACGGGCGCGTTCTCGGACCACTCGTGGCTGGGCGCCTGGACGATCTTCTACTGGGCGTGGTGGCTGTCGTGGGCGCCGTTCGTGGGCACGTTCATCGCCCGGATCTCCCACGGCCGGACGATCCGCGAGTTCCTCATCGGCGTGCTGCTGGTGCCGAGCGGTGCCACGGTCGTCTGGTTCTGCGTGATGGGCGGCTCGGCGCTGCGGCTCCAGTCGACGGGCGCGGCGGACCTGGCTGGCGCCGTGGCGGACGGGGCGGAGGCGTCGCTGTTCGCGATGCTGGACGCGCTGCCGCTGGGCGTGATCACGTCGTTCGTGGCGATGGTGCTCGTGATGACGTACTTCATCACCAGCGCCGACTCGGCGTCGCTGGTGATGGGCTCGCTGACCAGCCGGGGCGCGCTGCACCCGCCCACGTGGCTGGTGGTCGGCTGGGGTGTGCTGATGGCGTCGGTCGCCGCGGTGCTGCTGGTCGTGGGCGGGCTGAACTCGCTCCAGACGGCGACGATCCTGGTGGCGCTGCCGTTCGTGGTGGTGATGCTGTGCCTGTGCTGGGCGCTGCTGAAGGAGCTGCGGGAGGACCCGGGCGCCGGGCTGGTGCGGCACCCGGCGCTGCACGGTCTGCGGGACGTCGTACGGATCATGGTCGGCGACGCGGTGACGGAGCAGTCGCCGTCGCGGCACCACCGGCTGCGACGCGCGGCACGGGCCCGCAGCGAGTCGGAGGACGACACCGGCCAGGGCGAAGGACCGGCGTGACTCACGGGGCGGCGCCCCCGGTGCGGCCGGGGAGCGCCGCCCCGGCGCCGGTGACGGCGGGCGGGCGCGGGCCCGGCGCCTGAAGGCGGTGCGCTCCGGCGGGTGACTGACGGTCAGCCGGGGCACCCTCTACGCTGGCCGGGTGACGACCACCGACTACGCCATGTACATCGCCGGTCTGCCGCGGGTCCTCGCGGGCGCGGCCATGCTGTTCCGGGACGGCGGGGGCCGCGTCCTTGTCGTGGAGCCCAACTACCGCGAGGGGTGGACGCTTCCCGGCGGGACGATCGAGTCCGACGAGGGGGAGACGCCACGTCAGGCGGCCCGCAGGGAGACGCTGGAGGAGATCGGTCTCGACGTGGCGCCGGGTCGGCTCCTGGCCGTCGACTGGGTGCTGGGCACGGCCCGCCCGCCGCTGGTGGCGTACGTGTACGACGGCGGCGTGCTGGACGACGCGGTGTTCGGCGCGATCCGGCTCCAGGAGGCGGAGCTGCTGTCGTGGAAGCTGATCACCCGCGACGAGATCCCGGCGTACCTCCCGGGCAGCCTGGGCCCCCGTGTCCAGGCCGCCCTGGAGTCCCTGGACACGGGCCGGGGCCCGGCAGAACTGGAGAACGGCCTCCCGGCACGGTGAAGGCGCCCGCGCGGGCGGGCGTGGCCGCCGTCGTCGCAGTCCACTGCGCGGCGCCGACGGCCGGCAGGGTCGCCCGCGCGGCCGACCCGGCCGCCCACGGTCTGCGGCACGGTGATCCCGGCGGGGCGGGCGGGCTGCTGCGGCCGGCCCTGTTCGGGCTGTTCGCCGCGGTCACCGCGCCGTGGCTGCGTCGGGGGCTCAGCCCTGGTCCTGGGGCTCGGGGCGGTGGGGGCGGTGGAGTTCGTCCTCGCGGGGGACGACGCGGGCCTCGGTGCGGTGGCCGCGCTGAATGTAGTCGCGGACGACCAGCTCGACGGCGTCCTGCGGGTTGCCGACGCCCGACAGGACCATGACTTCCACGACGAGTTCGGCGTCGAGCGCGATGTTCACCTTGGCCATGGGCCGGACCCTACAGCGCCGGACGTAAATCCGTTCGCGAGTCACCGGAATCGGCTCGTAGGCTCGGCGTATGACGATGGTCGCGATTCTCAGCGGTGCCGGAATCTCCACTGACTCGGGGATCAGTGACTACCGGGGGCCGGACGGCCTGTGGCGGCGCGACCCGGAGGCCCAGAAGCTGGTCACCTACGCGTACTACATGGGCGACCCGGACATCCGCCGCCGCTCGTGGCGGATGCGGCTGGACGGGCCGGTGCTGCGGGCCCGGCCGAACGCCGCGCACCTGGCGGTGACGGAGCTGGAGCGGACGCCCGGGTTCGCCGTGCGGGTGCTGACGCAGAACGTGGACGGGCTGCACCAGATGGCCGGGATGCCCGACCGGAAGGTCCTCGAACTGCACGGCACCGCGCGGGCCGTCGTGTGCACCGGCTGCCGCGCCCGGTCCTCGATGGAGGAGGCGCTGGAGCGGGTGGTGGCGGGCGAGGACGACCCGCCGTGCCGGGCGTGCGGCGGGGTCCTGAAGTCGGCGACGGTGATGTTCGGGGAGCGGCTGGACCCGGTGGTGCTGGGCGAGGCCATGGGGATCGCCAAGGCGTGCGAGGTGTTCGTGGCAGTCGGCTCGTCGCTCCAGGTCCAGCCCGCCGCGTCGCTGGCGGGCATCGCCGCCGAGCACGGGGCGCGGCTCGTCATCGTGAACGCCGAGCCGACCCCGTACGACGAGCTCGCCGACGAGGTCGTGCGCGAGCCGATCGGCACGGCGCTGCCCGCCCTGCTGGAACGGCTGCGCGACGGCGCGGTCTAGAACAGCGCCCCGGCGGTCGCGCCGCTTTCGAAGGTGAGCAGGCTGCGCTTGCGGTCCAGGCCGCCGCCGTAGCCGGTGAGGCCGCCGCTCGCGCCGATGACGCGGTGGCAGGGGATGATGATCCCGATCGGGTTGCGGCCGTTGGCGAGGCCGACCGCGCGGGACGCGGTGGGCTGCCCGAGCGCGGCGGCCAGCTCGCCGTACGTGCGCGTCTCGCCGTACGGGATGGTCCGCAGCAGCTGCCAGACGCTGCGCTGGAACGGGGTTCCGGCCAGGTGCAGGGGCAGGTCGAACTCGGTCAGCTCGCGCGCGTGGTACGCGTCGAGCTGGCGGACGGCCTCGCGGAAGGGGCGCGGGTCGGGCTCGCCGAAGGTCTCCTCCGGCGGCCGGTAGCGCTGGCCGGCCATGTACAGCCCGCTGAGGACGCCGTCGGTGGCGACGAGGGTGAGCGGGCCGTAGGGACTGTCGACGATCGTGTGCTGCCGGTTCATGGCGGGACTTCCTCGGCTCAGGCGGGGAGGTGGTTGATGGGGTGGCTGTCGGTGGCCCACAGGTACTGCACGGCGTAGGCGCGCCAGGGACGCCAGGCGGCCGCGCGGGCGGTGAGGGCGGCGGGGGTGGACGGCAGGCCGAGCCCCGCGGCGGCGCGGCGGACGCCGAGGTCGGTGGGGAGGAACGCGTCCGGGTCGCCGAGCGCGCGCATGGCGATGATCTCGACGGTCCAGGGGCCGAAGCCGGGCAGGGCGAGCAGTCCGGCGCGGGCGTCGTCCCAGTCGCTGTCCAGGCCCAGCTTGACGGTGCCGTCCGCGAGCGCGGCGACCAGCGTGGTGAGCGTGGCGCGGCGGCTGCGCGGCAGGGCGAGGGCCTCCGGGTCGAGCGAGGCGAGCGCCTCGGGGGTGGGGAACAGATGGGTGAGGCCGCCGCCGGGGTCGTCGACGGGGGTGCCGTGCGCGGTGACGAGGCGCCCGGCGTGGGTGCGGGCGGCGGCCGTGGAGACCTGCTGGCCCAGCACGGCGCGTACGGCGAACTCGGCCGCGTCCACGGTGCGGGGCACACGGCGGCCGGGGGCGCTGGTGACGTGCGGGGCGAGGAGGGGGTCGGCGCCCAGCTGCCCGTCCACGGCGACCGGGTCGGCGTCGAGGTCGAGGAGCCAGCGGCAGCGGCTGATGGCGTGCGCCAGGTCGCGCAGGTCGGTGAGGTGGAGGCGGCAGGCGATGTGGTCGGTGGCCGGGGCGAGGGTGGCGATGCCGTGCCCGTACGGGAGGGCGAGGGTGCGCCGGTACGCGCCGTCGCGCCACTCCTCGACGCCCGGGACGGCGGTCGCGGCGAGGTGGCCGAACAGGTTCGAGGGGTTGAGGGGCGTGCGGTACGGCAGCCGCAGCGCGATCACGCCAGGGCTGGGGGCCGCCGGGGCGCCCCGGGTTCCGGCGGCGCGGGCGCGCAGTTCGCCGGGCGCGAGGGCGAACACCTCGCGGACGGTCTCGTTGAAGGCCCGTACGGAGGAGAAGCCCGCGGCGAACGCGACGTCGGCCATCGGCAGGGCGGTGGTCTCGATGAGCACCCGGGCCGTCTGGGCGCGCTGGGCGCGGGCGAGGGCGAGGGGCCCGGCGCCGAGTTCGGCGAGGAGCTGCCGTTCGATCTGGCGGGTGGAGTAGCCGAGGCGCGCGGCGAGGCCGGGGACGCCCTCGCGGTCCACCACCCCGTCGCGGATGAGGCGCATCGCGCGGGCGACCGTGTCGGCGCGCACGTCCCACTCGGGTGAGCCGGGGCTCGTGTCGGGGCGGCAGCGCTTGCAGGCGCGGAAACCCGCCTGCTGGCAGGCGGCGGCGCTCGGGTAGAACACCATGTTCTCCGGCTTGGGCGGCACGACCGGGCAGCTGGGGCGGCAGTAGATCCGGGTCGTGAGGACGGCGGTGAAGAACCAGCCGTCGAAGCGGGCGTCCTTCGACTGGACGGCCCGCACGCAGCGCTCGGTGTCGGTGTGCATGCCTCCAGCATGGTGCAGGCGGAGGCGCCCCCGCTGGCGGAAATCCGACATGAGCCTCGCTCTGCCAGCGGGTGGGTGTACCGCCGGACGACTGTACGAGGCCGGGGGCCCCGCTCACGGCGGCGCGTCGCGTAAGGCGGCGTGGGGGCGTACGGGCGGCGTGGTCGCGTACGGCGGCGTCGGGCTTCGGCGGTGTGCGCGTACGGCGACGGCCGCCCTGCCGGGAGGGGCGGGGCGGCCGTCGTCGTGGGAAAAGGGGGGTACGGGCCGGTCAGGCGGTGACCTCGGCGGGGGCGGCCACGGCCTCGGAGACGTGCTGGAGAACGGCGGACAGGCCCGTGATGACCTCGGCGTCCTCCGACGGGTGGGCCTCGGCGAAGCGGGTCACCGAGCCGGGGATGGCCAGCTCGACGGAGTCCAGCACACGGGCTCCGGCCACGCCGAGCGCCTTGCGGGCCTCGGTCTGCGCCCACACGCCGCCGTACTGGCCGAAGGCGGTGCCGATCACGGCGACCGGCTTGCCCGTCAGGGCACCGGCGCCGTAGGGACGGGACAGCCAGTCGATGGCGTTCTTCAGCACGGCCGGCATGGTGCCGTTGTACTCGGGCGTGAACACCAGCACGGCGTCGGCCTCCGCCGCGGCGGCGCGCATCTTCACGGCGGTCTCGGGCGCGCCCGCCTCCGTGTCGATGTCCTCGTTGTAGAAGGGAACCTCTGCCAGGCCCTCGTACAGCTCCACGGTGACGCCCTCGGGGGCGAGACCGACGGCCGCCTCGGCGAGCTGGCGGTTGTGGGAACCGGCGCGGAGGCTGCCGACGAGCGCGAGGATACGAGCGGACATGGTGACTCCTGAAGGGAAAGTGGCCGAGAGGACAAATAACCGGACCGGGGTCCGTTTAAAGTTGTATCAGTTAACCGGACCGCGGTCCACTTTCATTCCCGAGACGTTAGGCTCTTTCCATGACCTCCCCGCCCCCGCACGGACGCATGGAGCTGTCGCTCACCCCCGTCGAGGCGCCCCCGCAGCTGCGCGCGGACGCCGCCCGCAACCGCGCCCGCCTCCTGGAGGCCGCCGCGCGGCTCGCCGCCGAGCAGGGCGCGGCCAACCTGACCATGGAGGCCGTGGCGTGCGCCGCGCAGGTCGGCAAGGGCACGGTGTTCCGCCGCTTCGGCGACCGCTCCGGACTGCTGCTGGCGCTCCTCGACCACCAGGAGCAGCGGTTCCAGGGGTCGTTCATGTCCGGGCCCGCCCCGCTCGGGCCGGGCGCGGACGCCGGGGAGCGGCTGCACGCGTTCGGCCCGGCCGCCCTGCGCCACGAGGACGAGCACCGTGACCTGTACCTGGCGGCGGCGCAGCTCGACCCGGTGCGGCGGCACACCGTACCGGCCCGGCGCGTCCGGCTCACGCACCTGGCGGCGCTGCTGCGGCAGGCGGGCACCGACGCCGACCCCGAGCTGGCCGCGCAGACCCTGCTGGGCTACCTCGACCCGGGCCTGGTGCACCACCTGCTGACCGGGCTCGGGATGCCGCTGAGCCGGGTGGAGGCGGGCTGGCACGACCTCGTGTCGCGGATGCTGCCGCGGGGCGGTCGCTGAGCGGGGCCTTGGCCTTGGTCCACGGCGGGTGACCCTGCCGCACCCGGTGGTCCCGGTACTACGATCCGTCAGGTGATCGCGCCACCCGGCTCCGGGGCGGCGGACCGGGGCCGCGGCCGCCCGACCGGCCGGGGAGGGAGGACGGGCATGCGCGTGGCGCTCTTCGTCACCTGCGTCAACGACGCGCTGTACCCGCGCACCGGCGTGGCGACCGTGCGGCTGCTGGAGCGGCTCGGGGTGACGGTCGAGTTCCCCGCCGCGCAGAGCTGCTGCGGCCAGCCCGCGTACAACACCGGCTACCGGCACGAGACAGAGCCGCTGGTGCGCCGCTTCGACCGGGCGTTCCGCGCGTACGAGTACGTCGTCACCCCGTCCGGCTCGTGCGCCGCGATGGTGCGCGACGCCTACCCGCGCCTCGGCGCGAAGGCCGCCGCCGAGGGCCGGGGCACCGAACTGGCGGAGGCGGCGGCGCGGGCGGCCCCGAGGACGTACGAGCTGACCGAGTTCCTCGTGGACGTCCTCGGCGTGACCGACGTCGGCGCGTACTTCCCGCACACCGTCACCTACCACCCCACCTGCCACGGCCTGCGCGCGCTGGGCCTGGGCGACCGCCCGCGCCGCCTCCTCGCCCACGTCAGGGGCCTGGAGCTGCGGGAACTGGACGGCGCCGAGGAGTGCTGCGGCTTCGGCGGGACGTTCGCGGTCAAGAACCCGGACGTGTCCGCCGCGATGGGCGCCGACAAGGCGCGGGCCGTCGAGGCGACCGGCGCCGACGCCGTGTGCGCCCTCGACAACTCGTGCCTCGCGCACATCGGCGGCACCCTCGCCCGGCGCGGCTCGCGGGTGCGGCCCGTGCACCTCGCGGAGATCCTGGCCGCCACCGAGGAGGAGCCGTACACATGAGCGGTACGTACCTGGGCATGCCGGCCTTCCCGGAGGCCGCGCACGACGCCGTGCGGAACCCCACACTGCGCCGCAACCTGCGCCACGCCACCCACACGATCCGCGACAAGCGGGCCCGCGCCGTCGCCGAACTGGAGGACTGGGCCGGGCTGCGCGCCGCCGCCAAGGCGATCAAGGACCGGACGCTGCGCCACCTCGACCACTACCTGGTGCGCCTGGAGCAGGCGGTCACCGCGGCGGGCGGCACCGTCCACTGGGCCGCCGACGCCGCCGAGGCGAACCGGATCGTCACCGCACTCGTCAAGGCGACCGGGGAGAGCGAGGTCGTCAAGGTCAAGTCGATGGCCACGCAGGAGACCGGGCTCAACGAGGCGCTGGAGGCCGAGGGCATCCGCGCGTACGAGACGGACCTCGCGGAACTGATCGTGCAGCTCGGAGACGACCGGCCGACCCACATCCTCGTCCCGGCGATCCACCGCAACCGGGGCGAGATCCGCGACATCTTCGCCGAGCGCATGGGCCGTTGGGGCCGCCCCGCGCCCGACGGTCTCACGGACCGCCCGGCCGACCTCGCGGAGGCGGCGCGGCTGCATCTGCGGGAGAAGTTCCTGCGCGCGAAGGTCGGCGTCTCGGGTGCGAACTTCATGGTCGCGGAGACCGGCACGCTGGTGGTGGTCGAGTCGGAGGGCAACGGGCGGATGTGCCTGACGCTCCCCGAGACGCTGATCTCCGTCGTCGGCATCGAGAAGGTCGTCCCGACCTGGCGCGACCTGGAGGTGTTCCTCCAGGTCCTCCCCCGCTCCTCGACGGCCGAGCGGATGAACCCGTACACGTCGATGTGGACCGGCACGACCGACGGGGACGGGCCGCGCGCCTTCCACCTGGTGCTGCTGGACAACGGCCGCAGCGACACGCTCGCCGACGAGGTGGGGCGGCAGGCGCTGCGCTGCATCCGCTGCTCGGCCTGCCTGAACGTGTGCCCGGTGTACGAGCGGGCCGGCGGCCACGCGTACGGCTCCGTCTACCCGGGCCCCATCGGCGCGATCCTCACCCCGCAGCTGCGCGGCACCGGCAGCGGACTCGACGCGTCGCTGCCGTACGCGTCGTCGCTGTGCGGTGCCTGCTACGAGGTGTGCCCGGTCGCCATCGACATCCCCGAGGTGCTGGTGCACCTGAGGGAGCGGGTGGTGCAGGGCGGCGAGGCGACGCGGAACGGGGTGCGGGTCAGGCTGCGCCCGGCGAAGGGGCACGCGGCCGAGCGGGCGGCGATGCGCGCGGCGCGGTGGGCGCTGGACCACCCGGCGGCGCTGCGGGCCGGTCAGCGGCTGGCGGCGCGGACGCGGCGGCTGCACCCGAGGCGTCTGCCGGGACCCGGCCGGGCCTGGTCGGACACGCGGGACCTGCCGGAGGTGCCCGCCGAGTCGTTCCGGGACTGGTGGCAGCGGACGCGGGGAGGCGAGGCGCGGTGAACGGCGGTGGCGGGGGCGGTGTGGGTGCTGGTGCGGTGGGCGGCGCCGCGGGTGGTGGTCCGGTGGGCGGGGGCGGCCCTGCGGGCGGGAGCCGGGACCGGGTGCTGGCGCGGGTGCGGCGGGCCCTGGCGGACGTGCCGCGCGGGGAACGGCCGTCGGACGTGCCGGTGGAGCGGTCCTACCTGCGGACGCACGGGCGGCGGACGGCCGAGGAGACGGTGGCCCTCCTCGCGGAGAACCTCGCCGACTACCGGGCGGTCGTCCACCGGACCACGGAGGACGGCGTCCGGGACCTGTTGATGGTGCTGCTGGCGCGACGCGGCTCGAGGTCCGTACTGGTGCCGCCGTCGCTGCCGCCGCACTGGCTGGCCGCCGCCGACCCGACCCGGGTCCACGACCGGGCGGCGTGCACCACCCGGCAGCTCGACGCGGCGGACAGCGTGGTCACCGGCTGCGCGCTGGCCATCGCCGAGACGGGCACGATCGTGCTGGACGGCGGGCCCGAGCAGGGCAGGCGGCGGATCACGCTCGTGCCGGACCACCACATCTGCGTCGTACGGGTCCCTGACCAGGTCGTCGCGTCCGTGCCGCAGGCCCTGGAGCGGCTGGACCCGCGCCGCCCGCTGACGTGGATCTCGGGGCCCTCCGCGACCAGCGACATCGAGCTGGACCGGGTCGAGGGCGTGCACGGCCCGCGCACGCTGGAGGTGGTCCTGCTGGAGACCGACCGCGACGGCGAGACCGACCGCGAAGGTGAGCCCGGTGGCGACGGCGGGGACGAGGACGACCACGACCGCGGTGGCCGCGACGGCCCGCCGTACGCGGACGGTTGAAGCCGCCAAGGTTGAACGGGCAACGGGCGGTGGGGCGATGGGGCTCCGGCGCGGGGATGCGGGGCGTGGGGCGCGGGAGGACGATGGTGGTGTGAGGCGCGAACGGCGGTGTGCCCGCGCCTCCTCCTCCCCTCCTCCCCGGGGGCTCGTGATGTTCCAGCTGTTCCGCAATCTCAGTTCGACCGACCTGGCGGTACGTCAGTTCCCGGTCCTCGCGCTCTCCTTCGTGCTGGCGAGCCTGTTCTACAGGTTCGGCAGCTTCGCCCTGGAGGCGGTGGCGTTCCTGGCCACGTGGTTCGTCCTGGACGCGGTCGTGGAGGGCGTACGGCGGGTGCGCGACCGGCGGTGGAAGGTCCGCCCGCAGCAGGGCGCGTAGAGCGGGCCGGTGATGGCGGCGGGCATTCCGCGCGGCGTGGTCGGCGCGGACGGCCGGCGAGCGGTCGTCCACGACCGGCACGGCACGCTGATCGCGCTCGACACGCGGACGGGCACGGTGCTGTGGCGCCGCGGCCGGCGACTGCGGCCGTGCGCCCTGACGGACGGGGCGGTCGTCGCCGTACGGCTGGGCGGGGCACCGGAGGCGTACGGGCAGGGCGGTGCGGGGGCGGCGGGGCCGGTGACCGTCGTGGTGCTCGACGCCGATGAGGGCACCGAGCGGTGGGAGTCGCCGCCGCTGGACCTGCCGTCCTGGGCGCGGCCCTCGCTGGTGGACACGCCCGTGTTCACGCTGGCCGCCGAGGCGGCGGGCGGCGGGCGGGCTGTGGTCCTGCGGTGGGCGGCGCGCGACCGGTACGAGGGCGGCGCGCCGCCCGGCCCCGGCACCCCGGAGGACACCGTGCGGGAGGCGCGCGGCGCGGTGCGCGTGGACCTGGCCGGGCCGTCGCCGGCCGCGCTGCCCGCGCCGCCCGGGCCGGTCGAGGAGGCGGGCGAGCCGGGGACGGTGGCGGAGTCCCCGCACGGTGCCGGGCCGCTCGGCCGCGACGTGCTGGAGGCGGGACGGGTCGGCGTACGGCGGGTGGAGCTGGCCGTACGGCGCGGGGCGGCGACGGACGCGCTGGTGCTGCGGGCGGTGGACCCGGGGGCGGACGCGCCCGCCTGGGAGGTGGTGCTGGACGAGGGGCCGCGCAGGCCACCGCCACCGCCCCGCCCGTAACCCCGGCACGCAGGCCACGGCCGGAAGCCCGTGACCGGGAGAACAGCAGACCGGCTCGCGAGGAGAGCGGATCGCCATGACCACCTCGGACGAAGAACTGGCCCGCGCCAAGAACATCGGAGTCGACCAGGTGGCGCTGCTGCGGGAGGCCCGCGGCACCACCAACGAGACGCTCGCGGAGATGCCCGAGGGCGCGCTGCGGAAGGCACTGGTCCGCATCGACCACCCCGACATGCCCACCGAACGCGGGATGTTCCGCCTCGAACAGCTCCGGGACGACGCCGGGAACGTGCCCGAGCACGCCCTGGAGACGGCCCTCGGGCAGGTGTGGACGGCCGTCCGCTCCAGCCCGCCCTCCCCCGTGACGGCCGGGGTCCCCACCCTCCAGGACGCGATCGGCACCCGGTCCGGGCCCGCGCCGACCGCCGGTATGACGATGACCGCCTGGGAGTGGCTGGGCCCCGGCAACATCGGCGGCCGCACCCGCGGGCTGGTCGTCGACCCCGACGATCCGGACCGGATGTGGGCGGCGAGCGCCGGAGGCGGGGTGTGGCACACGGCCGACGGCGGGGCCCGGTGGGCGCCCGTGGACGACTTCCTCGGCAACCTCGCCTGCGCGTGCGTCGCCATGGACCCGGCCGACCACAGCCGCCTGTACGTCGGTACGGGCGAGGGCTTCTCCAACGGCGACGCGCTGCGCGGCAGCGGGATCTTCACCACCGCCGACACGGTGACCTGGGTGCCGCTGCCCGCGACGCAGACACCCGACTTCCACTATGTGAGCCGCATCGCCGTGTCCTCGACCGGCGAGGTGCTGCTCGCGGCGACCGACACGGGACTCCACCGCTGCGACGACCCGGCCCGCGCCACCTGGCGGCGGGTCCTCGGCGTGCCGGTCGGCGACGTGCGGTTCGACCCGGGCGACGACCTGCGCGCCGTCGCGGGAGCGCTGCGGGACGGCGAGGCCTGGTACACGCGGGACGGCGGCCTGACGTGGACGCCCGCCACGCGCGGCCCGTGGGGCGGACGGGTGGAGCTGGCGTACGCGGCGCGCACGGCGGAGGTCGTGTACGCGTCGGTGCAGGCGACGGACGGCGAGATCTGGCGCTCGGACGACGGCGGCGAGTCGTACCAGCGGCGCAAGACGCTCGCCCCCGACGGCGGGAAGGCGGAGTACCTGGCCACGCAGGGCTGGTACGACAACGCCGTCTGGGCCGGCGACCCGACCGACGAAAACCTGCTCGTCGTGGGCGGCATCAACCTGTGGCGCAGCACCGACGGCGGGGACCGGCTGAAGGAGATCAGCACCTGGTGGGACGGGCGGTCCGTGCACGCCGACCACCACGCGATCGTCTCGCACCCCGGCTACGACGGGACGGGCAACCGGACGGTGTTCTTCGGCAACGACGGCGGCGTGTTCAAGGCGGCCGACCTCGCGGCCGTCGGCACGGACCCGAGGCCGCCGTACGTGACGGGCTGGACGGAACTGGTCAACAACTACGGCGCCACCCAGTTCTACGGCGGCGCGGGGAACGTCACCACCGGCACGATCGTCGGCGGCACGCAGGACAACGGGACCATCGCCGTCGATCCGGCCGACGGCAGCGAGTCGTGGCGGAGCATCTTCGGCGGGGACGGCGGCTGGTGCGCCGCCGACCCGACCGACCCGGACGTCTTCTACGGCGAGTACGTCCGGCTCGCCATCCACCGCTCCACGGACGGCGCGACGACGGACGGGGAGTCGGCGGGCGTGCCGTGGTACGAGCGGTACATCGACGGGCACGTGCTGAACCCGGTGGACAACACCTGGCAGTGGAAGCCGGTGCCGTACCGCATCCCGGACGCCATGACGGGCAGCGCCCTGTTCATCGCCCCGTTCGTCCTCGACCCGAACGCCCCGCGGCGCCTCCTCGCCGGTGGCACGTCGCTGTGGCGCACGGATGACGCCAAGGCGCCCAACACCCTGTCCACGGGCCCGAAGTGGCGGGCGATCAAGCCTCCGGCGGGGCGGCCCATCAGCGCGATCGCGGTGGCGCCCGGCCACCCGGAGGTGATCTGGGTGGGCCACGCGGACGGCCGGGTGTTCCGCACGGGCGACGGCACGGCGCCCACGCCGTCCTGGGACCGCGTCGGCGTGACCGGACCGCGCCCGCTGGAACCGGCCCGGTACTGCATGTGCCTGACCGCGCACCCCGACGACCCGGACACCGTGTACGCCACCTTCGGCGGGTACGTGCGGGGCAACGTGTGGGTGACCAGGGACGGCGGCGCCCGGTGGGAGAACCTGGGCTCCGCGCTGCCCGCCGCGCCCGTACGGGCGCTGGCCGTGCACCCGCACCGCACCGCCTGCCTGTACTGCGGGACGGAGGTGGGCCTGTTCGCCAGCGAGGACGACGGGCTCACCTGGTCGCCGACGAACGAGGGCCCGACGAACTGCTCGGTGGACGACCTGTTCTGGATGGACACGACCCTGGTGTGCGTGACGCACGGCCGCGGCATGTTCCGCATCGACCTGTCGGGCGCCGTCGGATGAGGCCCGCGCCGGTAATCCGGGTGCGGTGGCGACGGCTTCCGGTGTCAGAGCGGTGAAGGGAGCGCACCCCACGAACCGTCACACGCACCCGGTCCGTGTCCGACCTTCCCCCGGACCCTCACCGCGCCGCTCGGTCGAGGCGGCGGCCCGACCAGCGCTGCACGCCCAGGGCGACCGACGCCACCAGTAACGAGACCGCCGGACCGACCAGCAGCGGAGCCGGACCGAAGCCCGCGACCAACTGCCCGCCGAGGTAGCCGAGACCCACGGTGTACGAGACGAACAGGGTCTCGGCTATGCCCGCGCCGACCAGGTAGCCGCGGAGCGGAAAGCCCACCACCCCCGCGGTGAGCCCGCCCACGCCCCGCCCCGTGGGCACGAAGCGCACCGCGATGACCGCGGGTATGCCATACCGGTGTATCCGGCCGCTGACCCACTCCAGCATCCAGCGGCGCCGGGCGTTTCGCGACAGCCACTCCAGCGCCCGGCCCCTCGACCGGCGCCCCACCGAGAACACGACGAGGTCGCCCAGGACGGCGCTGGCCAGGGGGATGAGCACCAGCAGGGGCAGGCTCAGACCACCGGCCGCCGCGAGGGCGCCCGCCCCGGCGAGCAGCGCGGAGTTGGGCACCAGCGGTGGCGCGATGGCGAGAGCGAGCAGCACGTAGAACCAGTACGAGCAGTCCATGCCGACCAACTCCTCGGGTTCCCGTGCCGTCACCTGCATACGAACGCTGGCAGGTGTGGCGCCAGGGTGCAACCGTCCACGGGGCGGCCCGGGGAAATCTCGGAGGTGACCCCTGGGTGACGCGGAGGTTCGGCCCGGGGGTCACCCGAAGAACGAACCCCCGCCCATCCCGGAGGGGCCCAGCCTCCTCGCGGCATGGGCGAGTTGGCCGAGGGTGCCGGTGAGGATCGAGACGAGGGGGTCCAGGTCCTCCTCGAAGTAGAAGTGCCCGCCCTCGACGGTGCGGATCTCGGCGCCACCGTCGGTGTAGTCCTTCCACAGCGCCAGGTCGCCGGTCGGGACCGAGGGGTCGTCCTCACCGCCGATCGCGACGAGCGGGCAGGTCAGCGGCGCCCCGGCCGTGTACCGGTACCGTTCGACCAGCCGCAGGTCGCCGCTGATCACCGGGTACGCGAGCTGCCACAGCTCCTCGTCGGCCTCCAGCGCCCGCGCGCCCTCGCCCCCCAGCTCCCGGAGGTACGCGCGCACCTCGTCCTCGTCGTACCGCACGCCGCGCGGCAGGCGCTCGGCGGGGGCCTTGCAGGCGGAGACGAACAGCGCGGTGAGCGGAGAGGGGAAGCGGGGCCGCAGCCGCCGCGCCGCCTCGAACGCCACCACGGCGCCCATGCTGTGCCCGAGGAACGCGGTGGGCCGGTCGAAGGGCGTGCCGAGGCCCCGTACGACCTCTTCGGCGAGCGCCTCCACCGAGGCGGGCATGGGGTCGCCGTAGCGGTCCTGGCGGCCGGGATACTGGACGGCCCGCACCTCGATCCACTCCGGCAGCCGGTGCGCCAGCCGGTGGAAGGCGCTGGCGGCTCCTCCGCCATGGGGAAAACAGTAGAGCCGCACGGCGGCGTCCGGTCGTGCCACGAAACAACGGAACGGGCTCGTCAGAGTCATCGTCCCTATCCCCCCCTGCCCTCACGGCTCCAGTCCGGCCCTCTCCACGGCGCCCGCCGACGCGGAAGCCGAGCGCCCGGCGGCCGACACCCGGGCACAACGATCGCCCCCACCCTGCACCACCCGCCCACCCTCGCGCCACACGCCGTCCACGGGCGCCACGGTGGTGCCGGGGCTGTCAGGCGGTCTGCGGGCCCATGATCCGGACCAGGAGGTCGTCCAGACTGACGAGGCCGGTGAGCCGGCCGTGGTCGTCGCGGACGAGGGCGAGGGAAGCGCGGCGGCGGCGGAGGTGCTCGATGGCGTCGGAGACCGTGTCCGTACCGGCCAGTTCCGGCACCGGGCGGGCGAGGGCCGCGGCGGTCAGGTTCCTGCCGCGGGTGCGGGCGACGAGAACGTCACGGGCGTGCACCGAGCCGAGGACGCGGTCGCCGTCCCGCACGAGGAGGCGGGAGCGGTCGGCGTCGGACGCCTGGGCGAGGACGGCGTCGAGTCCGGCCCCCGCGTCGACGGCGACGATGTCGGCGGCCGGGGTCTGGACCTCGGCGACGGGGGTCTGCGGCTCGGTGAGGGAGCGGGTGATGAGCTGGGAGTCGGTCTTGTTGATCAGGCCGAGGCGTTCGGACTCCTCCACCAGGTGGGTGAGCTGCTCGCGGTTGTGGACGGCGGCGAGTTCGTCGCGGGGCTGGACGCGGCACATGCGGACGAGCGCGTTGCTGACCTTGTTGAGCAGCCAGATCAGCGGGCGGACGGCCTTGACCAGGGCCCGGAACGGCGGCGTGAGCAGCATCGCGGAGCGCTCCGGGTGGGCGATGGCCCAGGACTTGGGGGCCATCTCGCCCAGGACCATGTGGAGGAAGACCACGACGGTCATGGCGACGGCGAACGCGATGCCGTAGCTGAGCGCTTCGGGCAGCCCGAGCCGGACGAGCAGCGGATCGAGTTCGTGGGAGATGGCGGGCTTGGAGATGGCGCCGAGACCGAGGGTGCACAGGGTGATGCCGAGCTGGGCACCGGCGAGCATCAGGGACAGCTCCCGCATGCCGGCGAGCGCCGCCTTGGCGCCGCGCTGCCCGTCCGCGACGGCCTTCTCGATGCGGTGGCGCTTGGCCGCGACGAGCGCGAACTCGGCGGCGACGAAGAAGCCGCTGCCGATGAGGAGCAGAACGGTGATGAACAGGGCCATGGGGAAGCTCATGCCGGGACCTCCTCGTCGTTGGCGGTCGGCTGGACGCCTTCGATGCGGACCCGTCCGGGTACGTGGCGGTCGAGGGTGAGGACGTCGATGCGGACGCCGTCGACGGTGAGGCTGTCCCCGATGGTCGGGAAGCGGCCGAGGCGGTCGATGATCAGACCGGCGACGGTGTCGTAGTCGTCGTCCTCGGGCAGGGTGACGCCGGTGGCGTCCTCGATCTCGTCGAGGCGTCGGCCCGCGTCGACGCGCCAGCCGGTCCCGTCGGGAACGGCGAGTACGACGACCGTGTCGCTCTCGTCGGCGATGTCGCCGACCAGTTCCTCCGCGATGTCCTCGTACGTGACGATGCCGGCGACACCGCCGTGCTCGTCCAGGACGACGGCGAACTCGTCGTCGGCCTCCCGCATCCGCGCGACGGCCTGGGGCAGCGGCAGCGTGTCGGGCAGCAGCAGGGGCGCGCGGTCGGCCTGTGCCGCGGTGAGGGTGTCGAACCGGTCGGCGGGCAGGCGGGCGAGGTCGCGCACGCCGAGGACACCGGCGATGTCGTCCGGGTGGTCGCCGAGGACGGGGTAGTTGGAGTGCCCGTGCCGCGCGATCAGCTCGACGGCCTCGGTGAGCGTGGCCTCCCTGCGGACGAAGACGGCGTTGGCGCGCGGCACCATCACCTCGTCCAGGGTCCGCTCGGAGAACTCCAGTGCGTGGTCGAGGAGCTCGGCCGTGTCGGCGGGGAGCTGGCCCTGCTCGTGGGACTCGCCGATGAGGTGGCTGAGCTCCTCCAGGGTGGCGCCGTGGTGCAGTTCCTCGACGGGTTCGATGCCGACCTTGCGCAGCAGCCTGTTCGCGGCCCCGTCGAAGACCCGGACGACGGGCCCGACGACCTTCAGGTAGACGAGGGTGGAGGAGGCCAGCGACTTGGCGAGCCGCTCGGGCACGGCGAGCGCGAGGTTCTTCGGCGCCAGCTCGCCCAGGACCATCTGGAGGACGGTGGCGATCACGAAGGCGAGGACCACGGAGATCACCGACACCGCTCCGTCCGACAGCCCCGTCCCGCCCAGCGCGGGCTTCAGAAGCGCGGAGACGGACGGCTCGGCGAGGAAGCCGACGACGAGGCCGGTGACCGTGATGCCGAGCTGGGCGCCGGAGAGCATGAAGGAGAGGCGCTCGAGGACCTTCAGCGCACGCGCGGCCCGCTTGTCACCGGCCTCCGCCTCACGGGCGAGGGCGATCCGGTCGGCGGCGACGTAGGCGAACTCCTGGGCCACGAAGTACCCGGTGCCGGCGGTCAGCACGAGGACGGCCAGCAGGCCGAGAGCGGCGTTCATCGGCTGTCGCATCCCTTCGGGCGGACGGGACGCGTCGTTCTGGCGGACAAGCAGGGCTCCTTCGCGGGGCGGTGGTCGTTTCGAGTATCGGCGGGTACGCCCCGCACGGCGCGGGCACGGCGCGCCAGGGACAGGGGCAAGGTCTGGGGCGGGGCGAGGAGGCAGGGCCCGCAGGAACCGGGCCCAGGAGGTCACTCGGTGGCGGCGGACGCCACCAGCTGGAGTGCGGTCATCGCGCCGCTCCGGCGCCCTGGGGCTCCATGGCACGGGCGGGCTCGGCGAGCGTACCGATCATCCAGGAGGTGACGGTGATGCCGGGCTGGGCGACCGGAGAGCCGCACCGTCAGCCGGCGGACGGCGCGCAGCGCCCTCTCGACTCCGCGCTGCCCGGTCTCGGCGGCCCGCTCCAGCTCGCGGCGCCCGACGGGGGCGAGGGAGAACTCGGCCGCCACGAAGACGGCACACGCGAGGGTCAGCGCGAGCGCGGGCAGGAGAAGGAGCGCCTCGGTCACCGTGCCGGCCCCGCTCCCCGGCTCGGTGCGTCAGGGCAGGCGGTGGCACGGCTCGTACTGGGAGGCTCGCCCATTGCGGGTCGCTCACTCCTTCTCGTTCCGGGACGGGAGATCCGGGCGGGATCGGGCCGGCGGGAACACGGCCTTCTACACCACTGTAAAGGAAAGGCAATCCCCGATCGAGAGCCGCCTCCCGGCGCATGCCGCCGACCCGCCCGCCGACGCGCGGGGCAGCGAGCCGCAGAGGGCGACGGCGGCCCCGGCGGTGGCCGTCCCCGCCAGGACTGCCGCGCGCCGGGCCAGGAACGCGTCGGGGCCGCGCACAAGGTCAGGAACACGTCTGGGCCCAGGCCCTGCCCGGTGGCGGCGACTCCGTCCCGCCGAGGTCCGGTGGCCCCGCGAAGGCCGGGAGGCCGGCATCCGTCGTGTGTGCCGGAGCCACCTGGAACCAGGAGCCCTGGGGCTTCACACGGGTGCGGCGATGCCACCACCCGACACCGGCCCCGCACCAGCCCGACCGCCGTTCGGCGAGCGCTGAGGCGGCCCGTCTCCGTGCGCGCCGACGGATCGGTGCTCGGTCTGTGGCTGCTGCCGGGGCAGAACGGGGAGTCCTTCCGGCGCCCGCTGACGGCGGGGCCGGGCGGATGCCGGCCGGTGAGGCGAGGGCCGGGTCGGATCACGCTCGACGGAGCTGCTCGGCGAAGCGGTCGTATGCCCGCTCGTCCAGGAGGACGAACCTGACTTCCTCCGCCTCCGTCCGCGCGGCCCGCACCGTCTCCACCGCGATGCGGGCGGCGTCGTCCATGGGCCAGCGGTACACGCCGGTCGAGATGGCGGGGAACGCGACCGTGCGCGCGCCAAGTTCGTCGGCGACCCGCAGCGACTCGCGGTAGCAGGACGCCAGCAGCTCCGGATCGGCGCTGCCGTCCTGCTGGTACACCGGGCCGACCGTGTGGATGACCCAGCGGGCGGGGAGCTGCCCGGCGGTGGTGGCGACGGCCTGTCCTGTGGGGAGGCCCCTGCCGTAGCGGGAAGCGCGCAGGGCGCGGCACTCCGCCAGGATCTCCGGGCCGCCGGCGCGGTGGATGGCGCCGTCGACTCCGCCGCCGCCGAGGAGGGAGGAGTTGGCCGCGTTGACGATGGCGTCGACGTGCTGTCGGGTGATGTCGCCGTGGGTCAGGGTCAGTCGCGTCATGTGGTGATCATGCCGGACCCCGCGCTGTACCGGGCGGTCCCCGGTACGAGCCGGTCCGCGTGGGCATATCGGACGTGCCGGTCGTGTCGGTCCTCGTGGCTAGCGGGTTTGCCTGCGCAGGTGCTGCCAGACCGCCTTCGCCGCGTTGTGACCGGACATGCCGTGGACGCCGGGGCCCGGTGGGGTGGCGGAGGAGCAGAGGAACACCGCCGGGTGCGGGGTGTGGTAGGGCCGCAGGGTCAGGCGGGGGCGGAGCAGCAGCTGGAGACCGCGGGCGGCGCCGCAGGCGATGTCGCCGCCCACGTAGTTGGCGTTCCGGGCGGCCATCTCGGGCGGTCCTGCGGTGGCGCGGGCGAGGACTAGGTCGCGAAAGCCGGGCGCGAAGCGTTCGATCTGCCGCTCGACCGCCTCGGTGAGGTCGCCCCGCCAGCCGTTGGGGACGTGACCGTACGCCCAGAAGACGTGCTTGCCCGCCGGGGCGCGCCCCGGGTCCACGACACTGGGCTGAGCGGTGATCAGGAACGGGGTGCCGGGCGCCGTGCCGCCGGACGCCTGGCGCAGGGCGGTGCCGATCTCCAGGCTGGAAGGACCGACCTGGACCGTGCCGGCGCGGCGGGGCTCCTCGGCGGTCCAGGGGACGGGGCCGTCCATCGCGTAGTCGATCTTGAAGACGGAGGCGCCGTACCGGTAGCCGTCGTAGAAGCGGCCGAGCCCCGCGATCCGGGCGAGCGCGGTGGGCGAGGTGTCGAAGACGTACGCGCGGGCCGGTGGCAGGTCGTCCAGCCGCTTGACCTCGTAGTCGGTGTGGACGGCCCCGCCGAGGTCCTTCAGGTACGCGGCGAGGGCGTCCGAGATGGACTGGGAGCCGCCGCGCGGCAACGGCCAGCCGCCCGCGTGCGCGGCGAGCGCGAAGACCAGGCCGATCGCGCCGGTCGCCAGCCCCCCGAGGGGTGCGATGACATGGGCGACGAGCCCGGCGAACAGGGCGCGGGCCCGGTCGTCGCGGAAGCGGCGCATCAGCCAGGTGGACGGCGGCAGCCCGTCGAGGCCGAAGCGGGCGAGGGTGACGGGGTCGCGGGGCAGCGCGGTCAGCGGCAGCGACATGAAGTCGCGGGCCAGCGTGTCCCATCTGCCGATGTACGGCTCCACGAGGCGCCGGTACGCCCCGGCGTCGCGCGGCCCGAAGGAGGCGGCCGTCTCGGAGACGGACCGGGACAGGACGGCGGCCGTGCCGTCGTCGAAGGGGTGCGCCATGGGGAGCGGCGCGTGGAGCCATTCGAGGCCGTAGCGGTCGAGCGGCATGGCGCGGAAGGCGGGCGAACCGGCGCCCAGCGGGTGCACGGCGGAGCACGGGTCGTGGCGGAAGCCGGGGAGGGTCAGCTCCTCCGTGCGGGCTCCGCCGCCGACCGTTCCCTTCGCCTCGAAGACGGCCGTGGAGAAGCCGCGGCGGGCCAGCTCGGCGGCGGCGGTCAGCCCGTTCGGGCCCGCCCCCACGACGACGGCATCGAGCATCGACGGCACCTTCGGACTCCTTCGTCAGCCGACGGCCAGGACAGCCCAGGATAGGGCGCGGCACCCGGCCGCCGGGCGCCGGGCGGGCCTTGACCGGCGGCGGGCCCTCGCCACCGGAAGGCGGCGAGCGGGCTCCGCGCTCACCATCGGCGTGCGGTGAACGGGCCTCGCCCGCGCCGCCGGAGGGCGGCGAAAGGGATCGGCCCGCGCCCCCGACGGACGGTGAACGAGCCCCGCCCGCGCCACCAGTGGGCGGCGGGCGGGGCGCGGTGCGTCACTGCGACACGCGGACGGCGGGCGCCGGGCGGCGGCACGCGGCGCCCAGGAGCGTCACTGGGCCCGCAGCAGTGAGGCGACGCGCCTGGCGGTCGCCTCGTCGCGCGCCGCCGTGAACGGCAGGGTGTTGTCGCCCGTGACGCGGAACGGGTCGCCCGCGATCGTGCGGTGGGCGCCGCCCGCCTCCGTGACGAGGAGGATGCCCGCCGCGTGGTCCCAGGCGTACTCCCAGGTGAACGCGACGGCCTCGGAGTCGCCGCGCGCCACCGCCAGGTACGCCAGGCCCGCCGAGCCGCACGGCTGGGGATCGACGCCCTCGACGGCGAGGCCCGCGAGCGCCTCCTTCTGGGCAGGGGTCGTGTAGTCGGGGTGCGCCGTGGCGACGCGGATCGTCGCGCCGGGCTCGGGGGCACCGGCCCGCAGCGCCGCGCCGTTCAGCCGGGCGCCCCCGCCGCGTACGGCGACGGCCATCTCGCCGGTCGCGGGCGCGTACGTCCAGGACGCCAGCAGCTCGCCGTGCCGGGCGAGGGCGACGAGCACGCAGAAGCCGGGGTCGCCGTGGACGAACTGGCGTGTGCCGTCGACCGGGTCCACGATCCAGACGGGCGCGTCGCCGCGCACCGCGGCGTACAGGGACGGGTCGGCGTGGACGCCCTCCTCCCCCACCACGACGGAACCGGGCAGCAGCGCCGTCAAGGACCGCGTCAGATGTATCTCGGCCTGACGGTCGGCGACGGTGACCAGGTCGTGCGGCCCCGACTTCTCGTCCACCTCGTGCGCGGCGAGCTGCCGCCAGCGGGGCATCACCTCGGCGGCGGCGGCCGCGCGGACCGCGTCCTCGGCGGCGGACAGGAAACCGGTGTCGTGCAGCAGCTCATCGATCATGCGTCCATCACACCACGCCCCACTGACACTCGGGGTTCACACAGGGTGACGCCTGGTGGCCCGGGCGCCCCGGAGCGTCACCCGCCGTTCGCCCCGGGTTCCCGAAGCGGGCCCGGTGTCGGCCGGCTCCCGCCCCGCGCTGAGGCGTTGTCAGTGGCGCCTGCCAGGATCGGGGACATGAACGTCCGCGCCCCGCTCCGCTCGGAGCTCCACACGTCGCAGGTGTACGTCGCGTGGGTGCGCGCCCACGACCCCGGCGCGGAACCGGCCGCGGTCGCGCTGCTCGACGAGGTGGCGAGCGGCGTGCACCGGGCGCGGGAGAAGCCGGGCCGTTTCGTGGAGGGCCTGGAGCGGCGGGCGCGGGAGCTGCCGCCGGCGCACCGGCCGTGGTTCTGGGACACGGTGGCGCACCGGCTGTGCGGCTGGAACGACCGGTACGCGGGGCGGGCGTTCGCGCTGGCGCGGAAGGCGGAGCGGGAGCACACGCTGCCGGTGGACCGGGAGTGGCACGCGGCGAACGTGCGGCTGCTCGCCGAGGCCGGGGCGCTGCCCGCGAAGGAGTTGAGCGACCACCAGCGCTGGCTCGCGTCGGTGTTCGACGCCGGGGAGGCGCACCGGGAGTTCCTGCGGGTGCTGACGTCGTGGGCCGCGTCGCCGGGTGAGCTGCCCGCCGACCTGGCGCGGCGGGTGCGGACGTCGGCGCGTGCGGCCGGTCTCGGCGTCGCGGAAGAGGCGCGGGTCCTCGCGCGCGTGGTGGGCGGTGCGCGCGGCAAGGCGGTGCCGGACGCGCTGTTCGACGCGGTGGCCGCGCTGGTGGAGGAGCATCCGCAGGACGACGAGGTGTACGCGGCGCTGGTGGACCTGTTCCCGGACTCGCGGGGCGACGCGGCGGCCTGGTTGCGGCTGCTCCAGCGGTCCGGGGCGGCCGACGCCGTGGTGGCGGGCCGGGTGACGCCCGAGGGCGGGGTCGCCGGGTGGCTGGGGCGGTACACGCGCATGTACTCCCACGGGCGGCGCGGTGGCGGCGTGTTCCGGCAGCGGATGCCGGAGGAGCTGTTCGGCCTGGTGGCCCGGTTCGCGCCGCGGCTCCGCGCCGCTGAGGCGCCGGTGCGGCTGCACGAGGACCGCTATCGCTATCCGGGGCTCGACGCGGACCTGCTGGACGCGTGCCTGGCCGAGGGGATCGCGGTGGAGGACCCGGGCGACGCGGTGCGGCTGGAGTTCTGGGGCGAGCGGTCGCGGCGTGACCTGAAGGCGCTCGCCGCCGACCCGGTGTTCGGGCGGCGGCTGGAGGGCACGGTCCACGCCCGGCTGCGCGGCGGGGGCACGGCGATCACGCGGATGCCGGAGAACGCGGGCATCGCCGCGGAGGTGCGGGCCCGGGTCGAGGCGCTGCTGCGGGAGGTGCGCGGCGGCGGGGTCGCGGCGGCCGACGAGGCGCTGGACGAGCTGGCGAAGCTGCTGGACCGGCCGACGGCGACCGCCCTGGACGGTATCGAGGAGTCGCTGGCCGGCCTGGACCTGACGGGTCCCCTGGCGCGTGCTCTGCGGGCCGGGCTGCCCGAGGAGCTCGCCTGGCCCGTCCTGGAGGACGCCGTCGCCGAGTTCGGTCCCGGCGGGGTGCGGGGCGTGACGTGCACCTGGCCGGTGCTGACCGTGTACGGGCGGGACCGTGCCGTGGCGGTGGACCACGCGGGAAGGCGCGGGGCGTGCGCGTTCACCGTCCCCGAGGACGCGACGACGCACGTGGCGCACTTCGCGGGCGGCCGGTTCCTGGTCAGCTGGACGACGGAGGGGAGCGGCGCGTGCGGGACGCGTGCCTTCTGGTCCGACCGGCCCGACGACGTGTTCGCACCGGAGCGTACGTTGGGACTGCGGCCGTTCGACGGGCTCGTCAGCGGCGCGTTCGGCTACCAGTTCGCCTCATCGGACGAGGGCGGGCGGCACGACGGGAGCCGGGTGCTGCGGCCCGGCGACCGGGACGGCATCGACCACCGCGAGCTCCAGATGAGCGACGGCACGCGGCTGTGGAGCGGGCGGGTCTTCGACGGCCACTGGGAGCGCGTGGACCCGGTGACGGGCGCGCCGCTGGGCGACCGTACGCTGCCCGCGTTCCACCGGGAAGGCGAGGTGCCGCCGGGGTGGGCGGTGTTCGCGGACTCGCTGTCGCTGGCGGCCCTGCCGGAGGGCGCTCCGCCGTCGCCGCTGGGGCAGGACGGGCGGCTGGTCGGCTGCCGGGTGTTGTACCGGACGCCGTACGCGGGGCCGTCGCCGACGGACTTTGTGCTGGAGGGCGTCGACGGCCGCCGGGGCCGGTTCCGCAGTACCAAGCCGGGGCGGCGCCCGTGGGGTGTCGTGCGGCTGCCCGCGGGCGGCGAGGACGCGGTGCTGGTCGAGCCGGACAGCGTCCGGGTGCACGCCGTGGGGGACGGTTCGCTGTTGTGGGAGGCGCACGGCTTCCCGGGCGGTGAGCGGGCCACGTGGCGCCGGCCGTCCGGGCACGCCGTCGGGCCGGTGCCCCCGCCCGCGTACTGGCACTTCCTCACCCCGCGCGACGAGACGTCCTCGAAGGCGTTGCGCGCGGTCGGCGACGACGCCGTGCGGGCGCTCCTCGACGCGGCGCGCGGCGGTGGAGCGCCGGGCGACGGCGGGGAGGCGGGCGACGGCGAGGCGGCCGTGCGGGAGGTGCTGGCGCGGGTGCTGCCCGAGGTGGCGGAGCCGCGGGTGGTGGCCGGTGTGGTGCGAGCGGCGCTGCTCGCGGCGGACGTGCTGCGGCGGCGCGAGCGGCTGTCCCGGCGCGTCGCGGCCATGCGGTCGGGCCCGGTGGTGACCCTGCCCGCCGAGGTGCCGGACACGGTGCTGCTGCCCGCCCTGTACGGGCTGCTGCCGCGCCTGCGCCCGTACGCGGCGCCCGCGGTCCGGCCGCTCCCGGCGACGCTCACGGCGGTCGCGGCGGACGGCCGACATCTGCGCGGCGAGATCGGCGCGGAGGCCGCCGTCCTGGCGCTGCCCGCGAGGCCCGGCGAGTGGACGGCTCTGGCCGGGCGGATCGACGCGGTCGCGTGGCGCGCGGCGGTGGAGACGACGGCCGGCACGGACCGGGACGCCCTGGCGGCGCTGCTGCGGGTGTGGAGCGGGCAGCCGTTCGCCGAGCGCGGCAGCCGGTGGCGCACCGGCCGGGCGCCGCACGCGGGTGTGGACGCCCGCCGGGCCGCCGGGGGCCTGCTGGCCACGGGCGCGGGGCAGGACGGGACGGTGCGGTTCCTCCAGCCCGCCGCCGAGTCGGCGCCGGACGGCGCCGAGGACGTGACGACGGTGACCGTCGAGCGGGACGACGCGGCGCGCCTGCCGAGGCTGCTGGAGCTGGTGGAGCGGCACGGCCCTGTTGCGCTGTCGCCCGAGGCGGTGGACGTGTTCGCGCGGCGGACCGGTGTGCGGGGCCCCGTCGCGGCGCTGGTGCTGGGCGGGCTGCCGCGCCGCGAGGGGTACGAGGCCGACCGGAAGATGCTGCGGTCGAAGCCGTACGCCGCGACGACGGCCGTCATCGACGCGTACCAGTCGCTGTGGAACGGGCTCGGCGCGGACGGCCGGGCGGCCGTCCTCGCCGCCGGTGTGCCGGAGGACCCGGCGCGGCTGTGGGCGGACGGCGGGATGACGGCCGCCGCCGAGCGGATGGCGGAGGTGTGGGTGCGGCTCGTCGGCGGGCAGGCGTACGTCGGCGAGGACCTGGCCGGCGCGGTGGAGGCGGACCTGGGGCTGGGGCAGGACTGGGCGCGGAGCCTGGCCACCGGGGAGCCGCCGGGCGAGGTGGCGGGCTTCGACGGCGCGGGGTTCGTCCTGGTGGAGGACCGCAGGGGCGGGCTGACCGTGTACGGCGCGAACGCGGACGGCACGGCCGGCGCGTATGCGGGACGGCGGGTCCTGGACGACCGGCTCGTGTCGCTCGTCGTGTGGGCGCTGACCGAGCGGCCCGTCGGCGACCCGGCCGCGGCCGCCGCCGTCAGGCTCCACGGCCGGCTGGCCGGGCTGATGGACGACCCGGGGACGCTCGTCCCGCTGTACGGGGAGCGGAGGCTGGCGGACGCGCTGGCCGCCGACCCGGCCGTGCCGCCGTACGCGGGCCCGGTGCTGCCCTCGCCCAGGCCGGGCGGGGAGGCGGCGGTCCCGGTGGACGGCGTGTACGACGACGGGACGTTCGTCGTGGCGGTGCCCGGCGGGGACGCGCTGCTGCGGACGGCGGCACTGGGCGACCCCGAGCGGCTGGAGCGGGCCGTCCGGCTCTGCCGCGACCTGGACCGGCCGTGGCTGCTGGAGAGGATCGAGCGGCTGAGGGAGATACGTGTGGGCGGGGTGCCGCGCATGGTGGAGCGGGTGGCGTCCACGCCGGTCCCGCGGGGCGGGTACGAGCTGAACCCAACGCTGAGCGTCCCCCGCCTGGTCGCTCAGGCCGCCGACGCGCTCAGGGTGGGCGCGGACGCGGCGGCGCTGTACCTCCAGCTGCTGGCGCTGGCCCGGCCCACGGACCGCAACGTCCGCCGCTGGAACGGCTGGTCGCCCGCCCGTCACAAGGCGGCCCAGGCGGAGCTGGTGGCCGTCGGCGCCGTCGAGACGGGCCGCCGGGCCCGGGCGGGGCGCACGGCGTTCGTACCGGGCCCGTGGACGGAGGTGAAGGCGCCCGAGCTGCCGCTGGAGACCGCCAAGCTGGCCGCGTACCGGGCGTCGGTCTCCGGCAAGGAGGTGTCGTCGCCCTGCATACGGCTGCTGCCGCTGGTCCCGCCGCACGAGCTGTTCGCCCGCGCGTGGCAGGCCCGGCCGGGCGCCTAGACCGGCGGCCGGTGCTCGTACCAGCGGCGGTCGTCCTCCAGTTGCGCGGCGAGCGAGACGAGGCGCTCCTCGCCGCCGCCCGGGCCGAGCAGCTGTGCCCCGACGGGCAGGCCGTCGCGGGTGAACCCGGCGGGCACGTTGACCCCGGGCCAGCCCAGCACGTTCCACGGCCAGGCGTACGGGCAGGCCGCCGCCATCGTCAGGTCGGTGCGCCAGCCGGGCACCCCGTCGAACGCGCCGATCCTCGGGGGCGGCGCGGCCGTCGTGGGCGTGAGGACCACGTCGTACCCGGCGAACAGCGCGCCGATCCTGCGGTGCTGGTGGCGTTCGCGGGCGCGGGCGGCGCGCAGGGCCCGGCCGCGCAGCCGGTGCCCGGTGCGGGTGGCGCCGAGGGTGCGCGGGTCGAGGAGCGCCGGGTCGGGGTGCCGGTCGGCGTACGCGGCGATCCCGGCCGTGGCGCGGGGCAGGAAGCTCAGGCCGATGAGCCCGTAGCGGGGCCTGGCCTCCTCGACGGTGTGGCCGAGCCGGGCGAGGGTGTCGGCGAGGTCCGTGACGGCGCGGCGTATGTCGGGGTGGAGCGGGGCCGGTGTGGCGGTGAAGGGCGGCCGCAAGGCCAGGGCGACGCGCAGGCGGCCGGGGTCACGGCGGGCGGCGGCCGAGGCGTCCACGGCGGGCGGGCGGTACCGCTCGCGCGGGTGCGACCCGGCGACGGCGTCGAGGAGGAGGGCCGCGTCGGCGACCGTACGGGCTAGGGGGCCGTTGACGGTGAGGCCCTCGAAGCAGTCGTCGTACGGGTGGACGGAGACGCGGCCGCGCTGCGGTTTGATGCCGACGAGGTGGGTCCAGGCGGCGGGGATGCGGATGGACCCGGCGCCGTCCGAGCCGAGCGCGGCGGGTACGAGTCCGGCGGCGACGGCCGCGGCGGACCCGCCGGAGGAGCCGCCGGGGGTGTGGCCGGGGTTCCAGGGGTTGCGGGTGGCGCCGAAGGCGGGGCCCTCGGTGAACGGCCACTGCCCGAGCTCGCAGGTGTTGGTCTTGCCGACGACGACGGCCCCGGCGGCGCGGAGTCTGCGGACGGCCTCCCCGTCGGCGGTGGCGGGCGGAATGTCGCCGGGGCAGCCGAAGCGGGTGGGCAGCCCGGCGACATCGGTGTCGTCCTTGACGGCGACGGGGACGCCGAGGAGCGGCGCGCGCTCCCCCGCGGCGAGACGCCGGTCGGCTTCCTCGGCCTCGGCGAGCGCGGCGTCGGCGCGGACGCAGCGGAAGGCGTTGAGGGTGGCACGGGTGGCCTCGACGCGTTCGAGCGACGCCCGCACCAGGGCGGTCGAGGTGGTCAGCCCCTCCCTCAACCACCGTGCCTGCTCTGCGAGTCCGAGGTCCGCGGGGGTGGCTTCGGTGGTCATGCGGGCGGAGCCTACCGTCGGGTAACCCCCGTGTCAGGAGGGCGACCCCGCCGTCGAGCACTCCAGCCGGCGCACGTACCTCGTGCTGCGGCGGCTTTGAGTCACGGCGGCGCGCGGTCGAGGAGGGCGGCGAGGGTGAACCCCGTGCGGGCGAGGGCCTCCGTCTCCGGCGCCGGGGTCGAGGAAGTGGAAGGTGAGATCGACGGGGTGGTCCCACCAGGTGGTGAGGTGCCTGGCGTGACCGGGGCGGACCACTCGTGTGGAAGGCGAGGAGCGCGTGGCCGCCGGGGCGCAGGACGCGGGCGAACTCGGCGTACGCGGCGTCCCTGCCCGCCCGGTCCAGGTGGATCACGGCGTACCAGCACAGGACACCGCCGACCGCCCCGGACCGGCAGCGCGGTCATGTCCGCCGCGGTGTACGGCAGGGCGGTGGTACGGCGCGCAACGGCGCACATGGCGGGCGACAGGTCCACACCGAGCGCCCGCACGCCGCTCCGGGGCCAGCCGGGCCGTGGCGTGGCCGGGCCCGCACCCGACGTCCAGGACGGTCCCGTGGGCGGCCCGCCGCGGCGGCGCCCGGCCCACCGCCGGGGAAGCGCCGCGGCGGCCCCGGCCCGGACCGGGGGTGGAACCACGGATTCGCGCCGGTCGGCCAGGGCGGCTGGCCGGACGGCTGGTTCAGAAGGTCTCGACGTACTCCTCGGGAGGCCCCAGCCGGGGCCGGTCGCGCAGCTCGATCCGGTCGCCGAGCCGGTGCAGTTCGAGCACGGTCACGGTGTTCTCCCCGGCGCGTACGAGCGGCGCGGGCAGGTACAGGGTGACTTGCGGGCCGATCTCCCAGTACCGGCCGAGCAGTGCGCCGTTGACCCAGACGAAGCCCTTGCCGAAGCCGGGCAGGGCGAGGAAGCCGTCGGCCCGCTCGCCGGCGGTGAACCGGGCGGTCGCGAAGCCCGCCGTACCGGAAGGCGCGGCGGAGGTGACCGCGCGGGCGAGGTCGTCGCCCGTCCACTCGTCGAGGGGCAGCCGGTGGGTCCGCCAGCCGTGTACCTGGCGGCGGCCGACCGTGACCCCGCCGAGGATGCCCTTGCGGCCGCCGAGCAGGGGCCCGTAGTTGACGCGCCCCAGGTTCTCCACGAGGAGGTCGAGGCGGACCCGCCGCCCGGTGCCGGTGATGTCGAGCGACGCGGTCTCCCGGTCGAGGACGCCGACCGGGGCGCCGTCGGCGAAGACCTGGGCGCGGTCGTGGAGGCCGTGGACCGTCAGGGGGTGGGTGCCGGGCGGGAGCAGCGGCTCGGCCCGGTACAGGAGGAGGCCCGACGCCTGGTCCAGCTCCTCGAAGCTGAGCGGGCAGGGCGAGGCGACCGGCTCCGACGCGGCGCTCAGCGCCTCCAGGAGCCCGGCCCCGGGGACGGCCGTGAGGGTGCGGGGCGGCAGCAGTGCGGGGTCCGGCGGCAGTGGGCGGGGCGCCGCCCCCGTCGCCTGGAGGATGTGGTCCCGGAAGGCGTGGAACTTCGGGGTGAGCGCGCCGTGTTCGGCGATCGGCGCGTCCGAGTCGTAGCTGGTGACCGTCGGCTGGACGGCGGTGCCGTCGTGGTTGGCCCCCGCCCACAGGCCGAAGTTGGTGCCGCCGTGCGCCATGTACAGGCTGACGGACCCGCCGCTGTCCAGGATGTCGGAGAAGGTCCTCAGAGCGCTGTCCGTGGAGCGTACGTGGTGCTTCTCGCCCCAGTGGTCGAACCATCCGTTCCAGAACTCGGCGCACAGCAGCGGCTCGTCGGGGCGGCGGGAGCGCAGCAGTGCGGCCGCCTCGCGGGCGCGGGAGCCGAACGTGACGGCCGCGAGGTGCCCGGGCAGGGACCCGCCGTCCTGCATGGGCGCGGTGGGGCCGTCGGCCGTGTACAGCAGCTCGCCGATCCCCCGCTCGACCAGCGCGTCCCGCACCCGGCGCACGTACTCCCGGTCGTCGCCGTGGCTGCCGTACTCGTTCTCGATCTGCACGGCGACCACGGGCCCGCCCCGGCCCGCTTGCAGGGCGGCGATACGCGGGACCAGCTCGTCGAACCAGCGCGCCACCTCCTCCAGGTACGGCGGGTGGGAGCAGCGGACGCGCATGCCCGGCCTGCCGGTCAACCACACGGGCAGACCGCCGTTGTCCCACTCGGCGCAGATGTACGGGCCGGGCCGCACGATCGCGTCGAGCCCGGTCTCCTGGGCGAGCCGCAGGAACGCCTCGACGTCGTGTCCGCCGGTGAAGCGGTACCGCCCCGGGCGCGGCTCGTGGAAGTTCCAGGGGACGTACGTGTCCACCGTGTTGAGGCCCATGGCGGCGACGCGCCGCAGCCGGTCGGCCCACTGCTCCGGGTGGACGCGGAAGTAGTGCAGCGACCCGGCGAGGACCCGGTGCGGGCGGCCGCCGCGCAGGAACGCGCCGTCGCGGTGGGTCAGGACGGGCGCGGGACGGGACGCGCGGTCATGCGGGGGCGTACGGCTCACGTGACGGCTCCAGCGGTCGGGCGGGGCGTGCGCCGGGGGTGCGGCATACAGCGGGGTGCGACAGGCGACGCACGGCAGGCGACAGGTGGCGGGCGACGCACGGCAGGCGACAGGTGGCGGGCGACGGGCGACGCCTGCCACGGACGCTCACGCCTCTCCGCCCCCGAGCAGCCCGAGCAGGCGGGCCGTCTCCGTCGCCACGGCGGCGCGGGCGGGCCCGAGGTAGCCGCGGGGGTCCACCACGGCGGGGTCGGCGGCCAGGTGGTCCCGTACGGCACGGGTGAACAGCTTGTTGAGGTGGGTGGAGACGTTCACCTTGGTCATGCCCGCGGCGACCGCCTTCGCGAGGCCGCCGTCGCTCACGCCCGAGGAGCCGTGCAGGACGAGCGGGACGCGCGCCTCCTCGCGCAGCCGCGTGATCAGCGGGAGGTCGAGTTCGGCGTCCCGGGTGAGCATGGCGTGGGAGCTGCCGACCGCGACGGCGAGGGCGTCGACCCCGGTCGCCCGGACGAAGGCGCGCGCCTCGTCCGGGTCGGTCCGCACACCGGGGGCGTGCGCCCCGTCCTTCCCGCCGACCTCGCCCAGCTCGGCCTCGACCCAGACGTCCGCCCGGTGGCACCGGTCCGTGACATTCTTCGTCAGGGCCACGTTCCGCTCGTACGGGAGCCTGGAGGCGTCGAACATGACCGAGTAGAAGCCGAGTTCGATCGCTTCTTCCACGAGTTCGACCGACTCGGCGTGGTCGAGGTGCACGGCGACGGGCACGCTCGCGGCCCGTGCGACGGCGAGGGAGGCGAGGCCGACGGGTGCGAGGGCGCCGTGGTAGCGGACGGTGTTCTCGCTGATCTGGAGGACGACGGGGCGCCCGGCCCGCTCGGCCCCGGACACGATGGCTTCGGCGTGCTCGATCTGGAGGACGTTGAACGCGCCGACCCCGAGGCGGGCGGCGTAGGCGGGGCCGACGATGTCGTCGGTGCGGGCGAGCGGCACGGCTCCCGCCCCTACCTGGCGCGCGGTTCGAGCACCACGGACCGGGTCAGGTTCCTGGGCCGGTCCGGGTCGAGGCCCCGCTGCCGGGCCAGGTGGACGGCGAGCCGCTGGACGCGGATCAGGTCGGCCATCGGGTCCAGGTCCGTGCCGGAAGCCCCGGACCCGGCGACGAAGGTGCCACCGGTGCGGGCCACGTCGTCGTCCAGGCCCTCCGGAGTCTCCCCGAGCATCCACGCGACCCGCCCGGGCCCGGTGACGCTGATGGGGCCGTGGCGGTACTCCATGGCCGGGTACGCCTCCGTCCACGCCCCCGCCGCCTCCCGCATCTTCAGCGCGGCCTCCAGGGCGAGGCCGTAGCCCCAGCCGGTGCCGAGGAAGGTGAACTGTCCGGCGGCGCACACCTGCGGGTCCAGAGGCGCGGCGACGGCCCGCTCCGCGTCCCGGACCGCCCGGTCGAGCGGCCGCACGCCGGGCGGAAGCGGTCCCGACGCCTCCAGGTGGGCGCGGAACAGCGCGAGGACGGTGGTCGCGAACCGCGTCTGGACGACGGACCGCTCGTCGGCGAAGTCCAGTACGGCGACGGTGTCGGCGGTGTGCGTCACCGGTGTACCGGGGTCGGCGATGACGGCGGAGGTCGGCGTGGTGCCCTTCACCGCGGCGAGCAGGTTTAGGACCTCCGTCGTGGTCCCGGAGCGGGTGATGGCCAGGACCCGGTCGTACGCGCGTCCGTGCGGGAACTCCGAGGCGGCGAACGCGTCGGTCGTACCGTGTCCCGCGTCCTCCCGCAGCCGGGCGTAGGCCAGGGCCATGAACCAGGACGTCCCGCAGCCCACCACGGCCACCCGCTCGCCCCGGCGCGGAAGCGCGTCCGCCGTCCGGCCCACGGCTTCGGCCGCCGCTCTCCAGGTCCGCGGCTGGGAAGCGATCTCGGCCGAGGTGCGGCACTCCAGCGGATCGGGCATGGGCCAACTCCTTCTGACGGCACGTGAGGCAGCCGGGCGGCACCTGACCGTAACGGCCTGCGACGGGCGCCGTCCAGGCTCCGTGACACCGGCGACACCGGCCAGCGGGTCAGCCGTTCAGGGCGGGGATGACCTCGGAGCCGTACGCGTCGATGGTGGCTTCCTTCGCGTCGTGCATGGCGTACACGGCGAACTGGTCCACGCCCAGGTCCCGCAGGCGACGCAGCCGTTCGATGTGGGCCGAGGCGGGGCCGAGGAGGCAGAAGCGGTCCACGATCCCGTCCGGCACGAAGTCCGCGGACGGGTTCCCCGCGCGGCCGTGGTGGCTGTAGTCGTAGCCCCGGCGGTCCTTGACGTACGCGGTGAGGGCCTCGGGCACCACGCCGGAGTGCTCCCCGTACCGGGCGACCAGGTCGGCCACGTGGTTGCCGACCATGCCGCCGAACCAACGGCACTGCTCGCGGGCGTGCGCCAGGTCGTCGCCGACGTACGCGGGGGCGGCCACGCAGACGGTGAGGGCGGCGGGGTCGCGGCCCGCGGCCGCGGCGGCGTCCCGTACGGCCCTGACCATCCACTCCGTCAGGAACGGGTCGGCGAGCTGGAGGATGAAGCCGTCCGCCTTCCGCCCCGCCAGGGCCAGGGCCTTCGGGCCGTACGCCGCCATCCACACGGGGAGCTTCCCGTCCCTGATCCACGGGATGCGGACCGGGCTGCCGTCCACGAGCGCCTCGCGGCCCTCCGCCAGGTCGCGGATGGCGTCGATGGCCTCGCCCAGCCGCGCCAGGGTGTTCGGCGCGCGGCCCGCCACGCGCATCGCGGAGTCGCCGCGGCCGATGCCGCACACGGTCCGGTTGCCGTACATGTCGTTCAGCGTGGCGAACGTGGAGGCGGTTACCTCCGAGGTGCGGGTGCCCGGGTTGGTGACCATGGGGCCGACCCGCAGCTTCGTCGTGTGCTCCAGGATCTGGCTGTAGATGACGAAGGGCTCCTGCCAGAGCACGGCGGAGTCGAACGTCCAGCCGTAGCGGAAGCCGTTGCGCTCCGCGCGCCGCATCAGGCCGACGACCCGGGAGGCGGGCGGGTCGGTCTGGAGGACGAGTCCGAAATCCATGGCGGCCTCCTCAGCCCAGGTACTGGCAGGTGGAGCGCGGGATGTACACGCCGTGCCCGGCACGGCCGGTGAACTGCCGCCCGTCGATGACGGGTTCCCCTCGCGACAGGACCGTCTCCACCCGGCCGGTGACGGTCCTGCCCTCGTACGCCGAGTAGTCCACGCTCATGTGGTGCGTCTGGGCCGACAGGGTCTGCACCGCCATCGGGTCGTAGACGACGATGTCGGCGTCCGCGCCGGGCGCGATGGTGCCCTTCTTCGGGTAGAGGCCGAACATCCGGGCCGGGGTGGCACAGGCGATCTCGATCCAGCGGCGCCGCGAGATGTGCCCGTCCACGACGGCCTGGTGGAGCAGGTCCATGCGGTTCTCCACGCCGGGCAGCCCGTTCGGGATGCGGGAGAAGTCGCCCCGGCCCAGCTCCTTCTGGCCCCGGAAGCAGAACGGGCAGTGGTCCGTGGACACGACCTGGAGGTCGTTGGTGCGCAGGCCCCGCCACAGTGCCGCCTGGTGCTCGCGCGGCCTCAGCGGCGTACTGCACACGTACTTGGCGCCCTCGAACTCCGGCTCCGCCAGGTTGTCGGCCGACAGGAACAGGTACTGCGGGCAGGTCTCGCCGAAGACCGGCAGGCCCATGTCGCGGGCGGCGGCCAGCTCGGCGACGGCCTCCTGGGCCGACACGTGCACCACGTACAGGGGCGCCCCGGCGACCCGGGCCAGCTGGATCGCGCGGTGCGTGGCCTCCGCCTCCAGCAGCACGTGCCGGGTCTCGCCGTGGAAGCGGGGGTCCACGTCACCGCGCGCGAGGGCCTGCTCGACCAGCACGTCGATGGCGATGCCGTTCTCGGCGTGCGTCATGACCAGCCCGCCGTTGAGGGCGGAGCGCTGCATGGCGCGCAGGATGCGGCCGTCGTCGCTGTAGAAGACACCGGGGTAGGCCATGAACAGCTTGAAGGAGGTGACGCCCTCCTCCACCAGCAGGTCCATCTCCCTGAGCGACGAGTCGTCCACGTCGGAGAGGATCATGTGGAACGCGTAGTCGATCGCGCACTTGCCGTCGGCCTTGGCGTGCCAGGCGTCGAGGCCCTCGCGCAGGGTGTGGCCGACGGTCTGGACGGCGAAGTCCACGATGGTGGTCGTGCCGCCCCACGCGGCGGCGCGGGTGCCGCTCTCGAAGTCGTCGGACGCGAACGTCCCGCCGAACGGGAACTCCATGTGGGTGTGGGCGTCCACGCCGCCCGGGACTACGTACTTGCCGGTGGCGTCGATGACGCGGTCGGCGGTCCAGGCGGCGGCCGCCGCGCTGCCGTGGGCGGCGAGCGCGACGATCCGGCC
This sequence comes from Streptomyces thermolilacinus SPC6, assembly GCF_000478605.2. Lineage (GTDB taxonomy): Bacteria > Actinomycetota > Actinomycetes > Streptomycetales > Streptomycetaceae > Streptomyces > Streptomyces thermolilacinus. The sequence continues at coordinate 774,785 of NZ_ASHX02000001.1, forward strand.
GCCCTCCACGAGGACGTCGGCGTGGGTCTCCTCGGCGGCGGTGACGACCAGGCCGCCCCGGACGAGGGTGCGGGTACGGGTGCTCATGGTGGGTGGCCCCTTGTTCTGGCGTGCAGGGCGGCTGTGATGAGGCGCCGGACGGCCGTGGGTGGCGTGCCCGGACGGCCGTGGTGGCGTGCCGGACGGCCGTGGTGGCGTGCCGGTCGGTGGCGGTGGCTTACCTCAGGACGCGCAGGGCCTGTTCGAGGAGGGCGGCGCCTTCCTCGGCCTCGGCGACGGTGAGGGACAGCGGCGGGGCGACGCGCAGGACGCTCGTGTCGTGACCGCCGCCCTTGCCGATCAGCAGCCCCTGCTCCCTGGCCGCTTCGAGGACGGCCGCCGCGGCCCCCGGATCGGCGGCACCGGTGGCGGGATCGGCCAGTTCCACGCCGATCATCAGCCCGCGCCCGCGCACCTCGCGTACCCGGTCGATGCCCGCCCCGATGGCGCGGAGCCGTTCGATGAGGAGCCCTCCGACGCGGCGGGCATTGCCCTGGAGGTCGTGTTCGAGGAGGTAGGAGAGGTTGGCGAGCCCGGCGGCCATGGTGACCGGGGAGCCGCCGAACGTGGAGATGGAGTTGGCGTTCAGGCAGTTCATCACCTCGGCGCGGGCGACGACACCGCCGATGGACATGCCGTTGCCGATGCCCTTGGCGAAGGTGAGGATGTCCGGCGGACCGCTCGCGGCGTGGGCCTGCCAGCCCCAGAAGTGGTCCCCGGTGCGGCCCCAGCCGGTCTGCACCTCGTCGCTGATCCACAGGATGCCGTGCCGGTTCAGGACCTCGCGGAACGCCGCGTACAGCCCGTCGGGCGGCGCGGTGAAGCCGCCGACGCCCTGGACCGGTTCGGCGATCAGCGCGGCGATGTCGCCGGTGTGGCCGATCAGGTCCTCCAGGTCGGCGACGCACGCGGCGGTGAAGTCGGCGTCGTTCAGGTGCGCGAAGGGGCCCCGGCCGCGCACGGCGCCGTGGACGTACAGGGTGTGCAGCCCGGAGTCGCCGGTGGTCGTCCAGGCGCGGTTGCCGGTGACGGAGACGGCGGAGAAGGAGCGGCCGTGGTAGCTGTTGCGCATCGCCAGGACCTGGCTGCTGCGGCGGTACGCGGTGGCGAGGAGCAGCGCCGTGTCGTTGGCCTCGGTGCCGGAGGTGGTGAAGAAGACCCGGGCGTCGGGGATGCCGGACAGGGCGGCGATCCGTTCGGCCAGCTCCACCATGGGGCGGTTGAGGTAGAGCGTCGAGGTGTGGATGATCCGCCCGGCCTGCTCGGTGACGGCCTTGGTGACCTCGGGCAGGGCGTGCGCGGTCATGGTGGTGAGGATGCCGCCGAAGAAGTCGAGGTACCGCCTGCCCTCGGCGTCCCACACATGGCGGCCCTCGCCGTGGGTGATCTCGATGGGCTCGTCGTAGTAGAGGGACAGCCAGTCGGGCAGGACGCCGCGGTGGCGGTCGTGGAGGTGGCGGTGGAGGTGGAGGGTGCGGTCGGTGGTCACGGTCGTACCAGCCCTTCGTACGCGTCGGGGCGCCTGTCCCGGTAGAAGGCCCACTGCTGCCTGACCTCCTCGATGAGACCGAGGTCGAGGTCCCGCACGAGGAGTTGCTCCTCCTGGTCGGAGGCGGCGTCGCCGACCACGCGGCCGCGCGGGTCGACGAAGTAGCTGGTTCCGTAGAAGTCGTTGTCGCCGTACTCCTCGCGCCCGACGCGGTTGATCGCGGCGATGTAGTACGCGTTGGCGACGGCGGCCGCGGGCTGCTCCAGCTGCCAGAGGTGGGAGGAGAGGCTGCGGTGGGTGGCGGAGGGGTTGTAGACCAGCTGGGCGCCGTTGAGGCCGAGTTGGCGCCAGCCCTCCGGGAAGTGGCGGTCGTAGCAGATGTACACGCCGACGCGGCCGACGGCGGTGTCGAAGACGGGCCAGCCGAGGTTGCCGGGCCTGAAGTAGAACTTCTCCCAGAAGCCCTTGAGCTGGGGGATGTGGTGCTTGCGGTACTTGCCGAGGTAGGTGCCGTCCGCGTCGATGACGGCGGCGGTGTTGTAGAAGAAGCCGGGCCCCTCGGACTCGAAGACGGGCGCGACGACGACCATGCCGGTCTCGCGGGCCAGTTCCCGCATGCGGGTCACGGTCGGCCCGTCGGGCACGGGCTCGGCCCAGCGGTAGTGCTCGGCGTCCTGCACCTGGCAGAAGTACGGGGCGTTGAACACCTCCTGGAAGCCGATGATCCGCGCGCCCCGGTTCGCGGCCTCGCGGGCGTGCTCCTCGTGTTTGGCGATCATCGATTCGGTGTCGCCGGTCCAGGTCGCCTGGACGAGCGCGGCGCGCACGGTCGGGGACATGAGCTGCTCCTTCGGCAGGGCGTCGATGAGCCTCTACGCACGTAGAGCGGTGGGTAGGAGGAGAACGTAAGCCTCGTCACATCCCGGGGCAAGACCGCCGCCGCCTGCCGTCGGACTCGATCATTTTTCATACCCAAGTGGTCCAAATCGAACTCGCCGGGTACTGATATCGGCCGGGTTCGTACGGCCGGCCGGGAGCGTCGCGTCGGGGGTCGGCCGGGCGGGGCGCGGCGGGCCGCCGGGAGCACGGGCCGGGGGCGGGCCGCCGCGCCGCGCCCCCGGCCGCGTCGGGGTCAGCCCGCCGGGCGGACGACCATCGCGGAACCGCCGCCGCGGCGGACCGTCTCGGCGGCGGCGAGCCACCGCCCGTCGAGGAGCCGCTGGACGCCGGTGGCGGCGCCGATCTCCGGGTTCTCGCGGAAGGCGTGGCCCAGCGCGGCGAGGCGGGCCCGCAGCGGGCTGCCGTACAGGGCGGGTTCGAGGTCGGTGACGGGCTGGTTGCGCTGGCTGGCGCGGGGCGCGGCGATGGCGTCCACCAGCGGCAGGCCCCGGTCGAGTACGCCGGTCAGGGTCTGGAGGACGGTCGTGATGATGGTGGCGCCGCCGGGCGAGCCGAGCGCGAGGACGGGCCGGTCGTGCCGGTCCAGCACGATCGTCGGGGACATGGAGGAGCGCGGCCGCTTGCCGGGACCTGGCAGGTTCGGGTCGTGGACGGCCGGGTCCGCGGGGGCGAAGGAGAAGTCGGTCAGCTCGTTGTTGAGGAGGAAGCCCCGGCCGGGCACGGTGATGCCGCTGCCGCCGGTCGACTCGATGGTGAGGGTGTACGCGACGACGTCGCCCCACCGGTCGGCGACCGTCAGGTGCGTGGTGTTCTCGCCCTCGTACGTCGTCGGCGCCGCCTTCCCGGCCGTGGCGCACGGCCGGGGGTTGCGCGGGTCCCCGGGGGCGAGGGGGCTGGTCAGGGCCCGGTCGTCGCGGATGAGGCAGGCCCGCGCGTCCGCGAACCGCTGCGACAGCAGGCCCCGCGTCGGCACGTCCTCGAAGGCCGGGTCGCCGACCCACCGCCCCCGGTCCGCGAAGGCGACGCGGCTCGCCTCCACGAGCCGGTGGAGGTACGTCTCCGGTTCGGCGCGGCGCAGGTCGGTGCCCTCCAGGATGTTCAGCGCCTCGCCGACGGTGGTGCCGCCCGACGAGGACGGCGCCATGCCGTACACGTCGAGGCCCCGGTAGGAGACCTTGGTGGGGCGGCGGTTCACCGTCTCGTACGCGGCCAGGTCCCGTACCGTCAGGTCGCCCGGGCGGACGGTACGGGTGGCGCCGGGCCGGACGGGCGGGGTGCGGACGGTGCGGACGATGTCGTGGGCGAGGTCGCCCCGGTAGAGCGCGCCGGTGCCCTGGCGGGCGAGCTTGTCGTACGTACGGGCCAGGTCGGGGTTCTTCAGGACGGAACCGACGACGGGCGGTTCGCCGCCCGGCAGGAACAGTTCGGCGCTGGCGGGGAAGTCGCGGAACCGTTCCTCGTTGGCGCGGGTCTGCTCGCGGAACGTCTCGTCCACGACGAAGCCGTCCCTGGCGAGCCGTACGGCCGGTTTCAGCAGGTCCTTGAGCGGTTTGGTGCCCCAGGCGTCGAGGGCGGCGTCCCAGGTGGCGGGGGTGCCCGGGGTGCCGACGGACAGGCCGCTGGTCATGGCCTCCGCGAAGGGGAGGGGCTTGCCGTCCTCCAGGAAGAGCGACGCGTCGGCCGTGCTGGGCGCGGTCTCGCGGCCGTCGACGGTGTGGACGGTACGGGTGCGGGCGTCGTAGTGGACGAAGTAGCCGCCTCCGCCGATCCCGGCCGAGTACGGCTCGGTGACCCCGAGGGCGGCGGCGGTGGCGACGGCGGCGTCCACGGCGTTGCCGCCCGCGCGCAGCACTTCGATCCCGGCCGCCGACGCGTCGGCGTCCACGCTCGCGACGGCCCCGCCGTACCCGACGGCGACCGGCACCTTGGCGGGTGCGGCGGTGGAGACGACGGGGACGGCGGGGGCAGGAGCGGCGGCCGGGGCGGGGGCGCCTGGCGGGGGCGCGGCGCCGAGGGCGAGGACCGTCGTGGCGACGGCGGCGAGGGAGACGTTCCGTACGGTGGAGCGGGGCATCCGGGTACCTCCAGTCAACGGACGTCCGCGCAGGGTAACTTCACTCCGCGCGGCGCGTCAGGAGCGCTAGCATGCGCCGCCATGGACCAGGACTTGTGGAACATCGTGCTCGGCGTGGCCGCCAGTGGGCTCAGCGCGTCACTCGGATGGCTGGGCCGGGCGGCGCTGGCCCGTCGTCGGCTCCGTCGCAAGCAGGGGTTCTTCGGGCTGCCGGGCGACTCCGACTGCCTGCTGGTGGTGAACCGGGAGGCGGGCGGCGAGGGTGTGCACCGCAACGACGTGTTCGCGCTGCTGGAGCTGTCGGCGCTGATCCGCGACTGCGGCGCGCACGCGCGGATCGTCCGGCACGACCAGGCCGTGCAGGGCTTCGGGGACCGTACGGAGTTCTGCCTCGGCGGGCCCACGTCGAACCAGCGGATGCGGGCACACCTGCGCACCCTCCTGCCGGGGCTGGTCCTGGAGGAGTCCGCGGACCGGAGCCCGGACGTGTACCGGATCGGCGGGGAGGCGTACCGGGCGGAGCACGGGGTGAGCGAGTACGTCGTGCTGGCCCGGCTCACGGCGGGCGAGGGGCGGCGGCCGGTGTTCCTGTTCTGCGGGCAGAAGGCGGTCACGAACCAGGCGGCGACCCGCTATCTGGTGCGCCACCAGGAGGAGCTCGCCCGCCGGTACGGGCGCGGGCCGTTCGTCCTGCTGCTGAAGGTGGTGAACTCGGAGGCGTACGGCCCCGACGTGGTGGAGCTGGCGGCCGACGTCACGGGGGACGCCACCCGGCCGCCGGCCGCCCCGGTCCCGGTTCCGTCCCCGGCCGCCCCCGCGGACGACCACGCCCCGGAGGGGGCGGACGCGGCGGACGGGGGCCCGGCGGATACGGACGGGATGGCGCCGGGCCGGTCGGGCACGCGCCGCACGAGCACGCGCCGGACCGGCACGGGCCGGTCGGGCACGCGCCGCACCGGCGCGGGAAGCGACGCCTCCGGCGCGGGGGCGGACACCGGGGCGGGGGCGGACTCCCCGTAGAACCGCCCCGGAGGACGAACGGCCTCGCGGACCGGACGCCTCACAGAGCGGTCCCGCGCGCGGACCGGCCCCACGCGCGAGTGTCAGACGCCAGGCGTCAGACGTCAGGCGTCCGGGTTCTGGTACGTGATCTTCTGGTCCGAGTCGCCGTCGCGGTAGTAGCGGCCGCCCGCCGCGGCGAGCCCCGCGCAGTTCGACGCGGTCTCCTCCTGGCAGGCGTTCAGGGCGCGCGCCCCCGACACGGTCTCGGGGTCGCGGGCCCTCCACCCCTGCGGCGCGGACAGCTTGCCGGGGAGCTCCATCAGGGGCTGGTTTCTCGTCGAGGCTCAACGGCCGGCCGTCGTCTCGTGTCCAGTCCGCTCCCCCACCACCGCACGCGGTCAGTACGACCATCAGCGCGGCGACCCCAGCGATTCCCCGTTTGGCAGCGGCCACCGGACTTCCTTCCCCTCGACCATCAAAGTCGATCATGCACTCAGCCGTATGACGGCGTTCCGCCTCAACTCCGTTACCCAGAAGCGACTTTGGCGCAGCAGGTCCGCAACGGAGCGGCCCCGTGTCGGGCAGCTCACCTCATGTCTCCGCCAAATCCTCGGATCAGCGACAACCCTCCGGCCCCGTTTCCCCTCTCTCCCTGCGACAGAGAACGCATCGGAGGTTGTCCCGTTGAGCCGCACACGTGCCCGCATCCTGCTCCGCACCACCGCCCTCGCCGGTACCGCGGTTCTGACCGCGGCGCTGACCGCGTGCTCGGGCGGTGGCGGCGGGTCCTCGTCCGGTGACACCGGCGGGGAAGGCAAGGCCAGGCCGGAGACGCGCATCACCGTGAACCTGTCGGGCAAGCAGGCCAGGCCCGGCAGCCCCGTCGAGGTCACCCTCGCGGAGGGCAGACTGGCCCAGGTCACCGTCACCGACTCCAAGGGCGCCAGGCTGGACGGCAAGGTGTCCGCCGACGGCCGTACCTGGACGTCGGCCCGCAACGCCGCACCCGGCACCGGCTACTCGGTCGAGGCGCGCGACGCGAACGGCGGCACGGCGAAGGCCGAGTTCGCGACCGCCGCGCCCGAGAAGGTCAACAAGCTGACGCTCGCGCCCGGCAAGAACTCCACGGTGGGCATCGCGCAGCCGCTGTCGATCGTCTTCGACCACCCGGTCAAGAACAAGGCGGCCGTCGAGAGGGCCCTGAAGGTCACCACCTCGAACAACACCGAGGGCTCCTGGGGCTGGATGCAGGACTGGTCCGGCAAGGACCGGGTGGACTGGCGGCCCAAGGAGTACTGGAAGGCGGGCACGAAGGTGACGCTCGACGCCCAGCTGAACGGCGTCGATTCGGGCCCGGACGGCGGCTGGTTCGTCCGCGACTACGCGACCGGCTTCACCGTCGGCAGGAACCAGGTCGTCAAGGTGGACCTGGACAACCACCGGCTGAAGCTCGTCCGGGACGGGCTGGTCGTCAAGGACGTCCCCGTGTCGGGCGGCACGCCGGGCGGCGAGAAGGCGTCCTGGCGGGGCCGGACCGTGCTGATGTCGAAGGAGGGCACCATCAACATGCGCTCCGAGACGGTCGGCCTCGGCGACGCGTACGACAAGATGGTGGACTACTCGATGCGGCTGACCTGGTCCGGCATGTACGCGCACGCCGCGCCGTGGAACGCCAAGTACATGGGCAACGCCAACCGCAGCTCCGGGTGCATCGGCATGACCGACGGCAACGCCGCGTGGGTGTACGGGCAGGTGCAGGTGGGCGACCCGTTCGAGATCGAGGGCGCCGACACGAAGGGCACCCAGGCGGTCAACAACGGCTACGGCGAGTGGAACCTGTCCTGGAGCGAGTGGCAGGCCAAGAGCGCCCTGCGCTGAGCCGCCGTCCCCTCCCGCGCCGGCCGGTCCTCACGAGGCCGGCCGACGCGTGCGCCCATTGTTACCGTCACGTAACCAGCACGGGTGTTACCCCAGGTAAATCCAGGAGGTTACCGTCGGGTCACTTTCAACCACCGCTGACACGCGAGTGAGGAGTGACCCGTGGGACACGCGCGCACAGCCATGCGTACGGCGGCCGTCGGCACCGCCGCGGCCGTCCTGGCGACAGGGGCGGCCCTGGGGCCCGCCCCCGCCGCCACGGCCGGGACCGCCACCGGGCGGATCACCGTCACGGCCACCGCGGCGGAGGCGGCGGGCATCCGGTTCGTGGACATCGCGGGCGACGGCGGCACCGTCCTCAAGGCCAACGTCCTCACCCCCGCCGACGCCGACGGCACCCGCCGGTACCCGCTGGTCGTGCTGCCCACCAGCTGGGCGATGCCGCAGATCGAATACCTCGCCCAGGCGCGCGCCCTCGCCGACTCCGGGTACGTCGTCGTCAGCTACAACTCGCGCGGCTTCTGGCAGTCAGGCGGCCACATCGAGGTGGCGGGGCCGCCCGACGTCGCCGACGCCTCCAAGGTGATCGACTGGGCCCTCGCCCACACCCCCGCCGACCCCGGGCGCGTCGGCATGGCCGGAGTGTCGTACGGCGCCGGGATCAGCCTCCTCGCCGCCGCGCACGACCCGCGGATCAAGGCCGTCGCGGCGCTCAGCGGCTGGGCCGACCTCATCGACTCCATCTACAGCGGCCGCACCCAGCACCTCCAGGCCGCCGCCCTGCTCGGCGGCGCCGGATACCTCACCGGCCGCCCGAGCCCCGAACTGGAGCGCATCCTCGAAGCGTTCCTCTCCTCGGACCTGGAGCGCGAGCAGGAGATGATCGACTGGGGCCGTGAGCGCTCCCCCGCCACGTACATCGACCGGATCAACGCCAACGGCGCCGCCGTGATGCTCGGCAACGCCTGGGGCGACACGATCTTCCCGCCCAACCAGTACGCCTCCTTCTACGAGAAGCTCACCGGCCCCAAGCGCCTCGAACTGCGCCCGGGCGACCACGCCACCGCCGAGGCCACCGGCCTGTTCGGCCTGCCCAACGACACCTGGACCAGCACCCGCCGCTGGTTCGACCACCACCTCAAGGGCGCCGACAACGGCGTGGACCGGGAACAGCCCGTGCGTATCAAGTCCCGCACGTCCGGCGGCTACGAGGGCTACCCCGACTGGACAGCGGTCGGCGCCCGGGAGCGGCGCCTCGCGCTCGGCGGCGAGCAGACCGTCCGTACCGGCCTGGACTCCGGCGCCAACGGCGGCGTGGTCCTGCTGTCCAACGCCCTCGACCAGTTCCTCAAACTCCCGCCGACCGTGTCCGTGCCGCTGCTGCCCCGCTCGTACGCGGCCGTCTGGCAGTCGGAGCGGTACGCGACGGCGCAGCGCGTGCGCGGCACGGTGAAGCTCCACACGACGGTCACCGCCACCGCGAGCAGCGGAACCCTGGTCGCGTACCTGTACGACGTGGGGCCGCTCGGCGTCGGCAAGCTGGTGAGCAACGCCCCGTACACCTTCCACGGGCGGACGCCGGGCGAGCCGTTCACGGTGGACCTGGAGCTGTTCTCGACGGCGTACGACGTGCCCGCCGGGCACCGGCTGGCGCTGGTCGTGGACACCGCCGACCCGCTGTACATCGAGCACAACCCGGCCGGCGCGCGGCTGACCTTCTCCTCGCCGCCGTCCGACCCCTCGTACCTGTCGGTGCCGCTGCGCGCGGAGTGATCTCCGGCCGCTGCCGGGCCGTGCTGGAGACCTTCCTCCCCCCTTAGGAGGTGCCGGGGGGCCAGCGCAAACTATCCAGCGCGGAAAGGCACTTCACGTCCCGACACGGAAGTCGGGCAATAGCGGTATTTCATGATGAAGCGGGGCGGTACGGGCGTTCTAGCGTCCTTCTGCCGCCTCGCCGTACATCTGGGACAACTGCGGGGAGCCGGTGATCGCCCACTCCAGGCCCGCGCCCACCACGTCGATCTCCCGCCCGGAGGCCAGCCGGACCACGGCGCGGCCGCCGGGCAGCACGTCCCACACGGCGCCCGGCACGGTCCGCACGATCACCGTGCCGAGGTACAGGCCCGCGTCGTTGCCCAGCCACGGCAGCTCCTCGGGGTCCTCGCGCCAGCGGGGCGTCAGCTGGTCGAGCGCCTCCAGGGAGCGCGGTGTGTCGTCCAGGAGAACCCCTGCCTCCTCGGCCCGGGAGCGCAGCAGGGCGCACTCGGAGAGCAGTCCCGCCACGCCCTCCGGGTCCCTCTCGAAGGCGGAGGCGAGGGTCGTGCTCCGTCCGCCGTCGCGCCGCTTGCGCCAGGAGTCCAGGAAAGGGATGTTCATACGGCCCAGCGTGACACCCCGCGCGGCCCCGCACTACAGGACGCGCGGGGCCCCCGCCGGGCCGGGGGCGCTGTCACACGTCGAGGTCCACGACGACGGGGGCGTGGTCGGACGCGCCCTTGCCCTTGCGCTCCTCCCGGTCCACGTAGCCGTCCTTGACGGCGTCGGCGAACGGCTTGTTGCCGTACACGAGGTCGATGCGCATCCCGCGGTTCTTGGGGAAGCAGAGCTGGCGGTAGTCCCAGTACGTGAACGGGTGGTCGTACTTGAGGGGGCGCGGCACGATGTCCGCGAGGCCGGTGCCGCGCAGGCCCTCCAGCGCGGCCCGCTCAGGCGCCGTGACGTGCGTGGAGCCCTCGAAGAAGGAGCGGTCCCACACGTCGTCGTCGGTGGGCGCGATGTTGAAGTCGCCGAGCACGGCGAAGGGGCGCGGGCCAGCGGCGTCGCCCGCTACGGCGGCCTGGAGGGCCTCCAGCCAGCGGAGCTTGTAGGCGTAGTGGTCGTGGGCGACCTCCCGGCCGTTCGGCACGTACACCGACCAGACCCGGACGGGGCCGCAGGTCGCGGCGATCGCCCGCGGCTCCTGCACGCCCTCGTACTCCGGTCCCCCGGGCAGGCCCGTGACGATGTCGTCCAGGCCGACCCGGGAGACCAGGGCCACGCCGTTCCACCGGCCCGTGGCGTTCACCACCGACTCGTAGCCGAGCTCGCGCAGCTCGGCGGCGGGGAACTGCTCGGCGGTGCACTTGGTCTCCTGGACGCACAGCACGTCCGTGCCGCTGCTCTCCAGCCAGGCCAGCAGGCGGGGCAGCCGAGCGGTGATCGAGTTGACGTTCCAGGTGGCGATACGCATGTCGGACAGCCTAACGGCGGGGTACGACAACGGGCCCTCACAGCTCCGTGTACGCCCCCGGGGTCAGCCGCCGGTGGTCCGTGCCGCCGAGCGCGCCGATCTGCCGGTCGTAGATGGGCCGGGCGATCGGGGTGAGCAGCGCGTCGTGGATGTCGATGGCCCGCCGCGGCTTGACCTCGCGGACGTAGTCGATGACCTCGGAGATCTTGTTCCAGGGGGCGTGGACGGGGAGGAACAGGGTTTCGACGGGCCGTCCGGGGACGGTGAGGGCGTCGCCGGGGTGGAAGACGGCGCCGTCGTCGATCAGGAAGCCGATGTTCGTGACGCGGGGGATGTCCGGGTGGATCACGGCGTGCAGTTCGCCGTGCACCTCCACGTCGAAGCCCGCGGCGGTGAGGGTGTCGCCGTCGCCGACGGTGTGGACGCGCCCGGGGAAGGCGGCGGAGAGCTGCTCGGCGACGCTGCGCAGCGTCCAGATCTCCGCCGCGGGGTTGGCCTCCATGCCCGCGCGCAGCTGGGCCCCGTCGAAGTGGTCGGGGTGTTCATGGGTGACGAGGATCGCGTCGGCGCCGAGCGCCGCGTCCTGCTCGGTGAACCCGCCCGGGTCGATGACGAGGGTCTGTCCGTCCTTCTCCAGCCGTACGCAGGCGTGCGCTTTCTTGGTCAGCTTCATGCCCCCATCCTGCCCTGCGGGGCCCGAGTCCCCGTGCGGGAGCGGTCGGTTTCGGTGGGATCAGGGCTCCAGGGTGGTCTCCTCGCGGATGACCCGGGCGGCGACGCGGAAGGCCGCGTTGGCGGCGGGTACGCCGCAGTACACGGCGGCCTGGAGGAGGATCTCGCGGATCTCGGTGGGGGTCAGCCCGTTGCGGAGGGCGGCGCGGGTGTGGACGGCCAGATCGTCGAGGTGGCCCCGGGCGGTGAGCGCGGTGAGGGCCACGCTGCTGCGGGTGCGGCGGTCGAGGCCGTCGCGGGACCAGACCTCGCCCCACGCGTACCGGGTGACCAGCTCCTGGAAGTCGCGCGTGAAGTCGTCGGCCGAGTCGAGGGCGGCGTCCACATGGGCGTCGCCGAGGACCTCCCGGCGCAGCTTCAGGCCCGGCTCGTACGGGTCGGGGCGGTGCGGGGCGGGCGGCGCGGCGGGCGCGGGGACCTGGGCGGGCTGCGCGTCGGGCACCGGGGCGGCGACCGGGCCCGGGGCGAAGGCGGTGGGCGTCTGGGGCGGCACGGGCACGTCGGCGAGGGTGTCCTGCCAGGACGCGGCGAAGTGCCGTACGAGCAGGTCGGTGACGGCCGCAGGCTGCTCGACGGGGGCCAGGTGGGCGGCGGCGGGGACGACGGCGAGCCGCGCGTCGGGGATGCCCGCGACGAGCGTGCGGGCGGCGGCGGGCCCGGCCACGCGGTCGTCGGAGCCGACCAGGACGAGGGTGGGGACGCCGATCCTGGCGAGGTCGGCGCGGACGTCGAACGCGGCGAGGGCCTCGCAGGCGGCGATGTAGCAGCCGGGGTCGGTGGTGCGGACCATCTGGACGGCCCAGTCCACGATGGCGGGCTGGGCGGCGGCGAACGCCGGGGTGAACCACTGCTCCGGGGTGAGGCGGGCCATCGGGTCCATGCCGTGGGCTCGGACGACGACGCCGCGCTGCCGGTACTCGTCGGCGGTGCCGAACCGGGGGGACGCGCCGACCAGGGCGAGCGAGGCGAGCCGCTGCGGGGCGCGCAGGGCGAGGTCCGCGCCGACGGCCGCGCCGAGCCCGGCACCGGCGTACCCGAACCGCTGGACGCCGAGCGTGTCAAGGGTGGTGAGGAGCCGGTCGGTGAGCCCGGCGGCGGAGGCGACCGGTTCGGCGGGGGAGCCGCCGTGGCCGGGCAGGTCGAAGCGGAGCACGCGGTGCCGCGCGGTCAGCTCCGCGATCTGCCGGTCCCACATGTGCCAGGTCGCGCCGAGGGAGGGCCCGAGGACCAGAACGGGCGCGTCCGCCGGTCCGTCGGAGCGGTACTGCAAGGTGTCAGCCGTCTTCTCACTCACGCGCTCACGCTCCCACACCTCACGAGCCGCCCCGCCCGCCGGGGCGCCCTCCACCCCTCCCCCCGGTACGCAGACCCGCCTAAGGCCGGAGCGCCGGTGCGGCTGCCGCTCCCCCCGCGGTCGCGGTGCGGGGTGCGGTCCGCCCGCCACGGCGGGGGTCCGGGTGCGGACGCCGCGGCGGGGGTTCGGCCCCGAACGCCGCCGTACGTCCGGTGCGGCGGGCCACGGGCGCGAGGGACATCGGACGGGCCGGCCCGCCGGGGGGCGTTCCCGGCCACGGCCGCAGGTGCCCGCGTGTGGGGACCGGGGACGCCGGCCGGGGCTCCGGGGGGCGGGCCCCGTCCGTGTCCGGCCGCCCGGATGCGCGGGCCCCGTCCGCTTTCGGGCGCCGCGTGCGTCTCGCGACGCCCTTCACGCCCCTTGATCCGGCGAGGGCGGCGCAGTTCCCCTCCGAGCCCCCGGCCATCGCGACTTGTGGCCGTGACCAGGCGCCAGCGCAGGTCAGAGCCGTACGCGGGCCGGAGGAGGCCGTCGGGATGTATCAGGTGGTCCCGGGCGGGGCCCCTTTCCCCCGCCTGGGCGCCTCGGCCACTGGCTTCCCGCCACTCGCCGCGAGGCGGCCCCAGCGGCGGCACGCTCCGTTTCGCCCCACGGTCCTCTCGCCACCTGCGGGTATCCCCCGCCCGCCACATTCCCCCCTCCGGCCTCGTCCTCGCTGCGGCCAGATATGTATCAGCCCTTCGATGACGTGCTGTTGAAGCCGCAAAAATCACCCATCACACTGATAACCGTGGCCGCCATTGGCATGTGGCAACGGCAAGACCAAGCCGTCGTCTCTTATTTGTTGACAATCGTTTTCCCATCCGTACTCATTGCCGGAATCCGCATGCTCCTCGCACGCCCGAAGGCATCCGATTCGGCCACCGGCACACGGCCGTTTCACCGTGGGAAGCGTCACGCCGTGAACGACGCACGGCCCCGGACGGAAACCGCATCCGAAGTCGGCCACGAGAAACCGCCTGCCCGGCGGAAACAGCGCCTCCACGCGTTTCCGGCGTCGTGCGGGATCCCTCGGAAGTTCCCGGGGAATCCAGCCTGTTGCGGTCCGCCCCCGCCTGCGTGCGGGGCACGGGAGCGGCCCCTTTCCCGATGCCCCACGGCGCCGCCCGGCGCCGCCACCCACCCGGCATGGACGGTCACGCGGTGCGGAAGGGGGGCCCGCGCGGCGCCGGGTCCGGCTTCCTGAGGCAGGTGGGTGCCCGGTCGCGTCCGTCGTCTCGCGACCGGGTCGCGGTGCGCGGCGCACCGGCCCGTCTCTCCAGTTGGGGGGCTCACCCGGCACGTGCCCGGCGTCGCGGCCCCTGGCGCGGCCGCGCGTCGCTGAACGGTTTCACGAGCGGGCTCGCGCCGGCGGTCGGCGCCGATATGCCGAGGCGAGCCCGGGGCCCGGCCCCCGCTGATCACCGTACTCGTCCTCGGATCGGCTTTCGTCACGCGAACGGGAAGAGAAATGTGCAGAAGGCTCGATCCACCGTGCCGCACCGGACGGCCGGACACGCTCGGAACGTCTCAGGGACCGACGGCTCCCCGCTTTTGCGCCGCGCGGACCGCGCACGCCCCGCTCGGCGCGCGGAGCGCCCGGAGAAGGAGGCGGGGCTGCCTGGCGCCCGGCAGTCCGCCGCTGGAACGCCTTTCCGGCCCCTTTCGCACCGCGCTCCCCGCCGGATCCCGGCGGCCCCCTCCCCGCAACTGACGAAGGGCCCGTTCTTCAGGTGCCACCGCTCCCGGCCCGCGTCCCGTTTCACCCCGGCACGGCCACCACGCACTCCCCCGACTTCCTCCACGAAAGGTAACCGGCGTCATGACTGTCGGCATTCACCACTTGAGAACGTTCCTGATGGCGATCGACGAGGGCAGCATCTCGAAGGCCGCCGCCCGGCTGCACATGGCGCAGTCCGCCGTGTCCCGCAGGCTGGCCGAGCTGGAGCGCCATGTGAAGCAGCCCCTGCTGGAGCGCTCCGCGGAAGGGGTGCAGCCGACGGTGGCCGGGAAGATGTTCTGCGCCAAGGCCGACGCCGCGGTCACGGCGTTCGACGACGCCATGCGCTCGGACCTGCACCGGGTGCGCGCCCTGCGCGTCGGCTACGCATGGTCGGCCGCGGGCGCGTACACCAGCGCGATACTGCGCCGCTGGCAGGAGATGAACCCCGACGTCCTGGTGCGCCTGAAGCGGGTCGACGACCCGGCGGGCGGGCTGACCAGCGGTCTGTCGGATGTGGCCATCATGCGCACCCACGCCCGGCGCCGGGGCCTCAGGGAGGAGCTTCTGGTGATGGAGCCACGCGTCGCCGCCGTCTCGGTGGATAACCCGCTCGCCGCGAAGGGCGAAGTCCGGCTGCACGACCTCACCGACTACGCCCTCGTACTCAACTCCTTCTCGGGCACCACCAACCTCGACCTGTGGCAGGAAGGCCGGCAGCCCGTGGTGGCGGTGGAGGTGGACACCATCGACGACTGGCAGACCTACATCGCCGCCGGTGTGGGTATCGGTGTGACACCGGCCTCCACCGCCTGGATGCACCCCCACACGGAGCTCAGATACCTCCCCATTCGTGACGCCCCTCCCGTGCCCGTCTACCTGGTCTGGGCGTGCAACAACCAGCATCCGGCGCTGCGCTCCTTCATCCAGGTGGCGCGGACCGTGGTCGCGGAGGTCGCCGAGTAGCCGGGGGCCGGGCCCGCGCGCGCCGCCCCGTACCGGCGTCACCGCCCGCCGCCGGGGCGGCGCGGGGCCGCCCGGCCCCGGTCACACCCGCGATTCGGCGGCTTCCGACGGGACGGCGGCGGGGTCGGGGCCGGCCTCGGCCTCGTCGCCCCCGATCACGCCGACGTGCCGCAGCACGACGGCGGACAGGAAGGACAGCACCAGGGTGCACACCGCGGCGACGAGCATGGCGGTGTTCAGCCCTGAGGTGGCCGCCTCCTTTGCCTGGTCGAGCCAGCCCGCGGGCATCAAGTGCGCCGACGAGGTGGCGCCGGCGATGCTGTCGCCCGCCGCTTCAGCCACCTCCGGCGGGGTGCCGACGGGGATCTGGTCGCCGATCCTGCTGCGGTAGACCGCGGTGGCCAGGCTGCCCAGGATCGCCACGCCGAGCGCGAGGCCGAGCTCCTGCACGGTCTCCGACATCGCCGAGGCGGATCCGGCCTTCTCCGGCGGCGCCGCCCCGACGACCAGGTCCGTGCCCAGCGCCGCGATCGCGCCCAGTCCGAGGTAGACGAGGCCGAAACCGATCACCATCTGCACGACGCCGCCCGAGGCGTCCACCTGGGTGAGCAGCAGATAGCCGACCATGGACAGGGCCAGCGTGGCAGCCACCACGATCCCCGGCGGCACCCGCCGCGATACCAGCGGGGCCCCGATCGCGGCGAGGAACATCAGCAGCGCGGGCGGCCCCATCCACAGGCCGGCCTCGATGGGGGGCAGCCCCTCCACGAGCTGGAGCTGCTGGGTGATCAGCAGCATCGAGCCGCCGACCCCCACGAGGCCGACGAGCAGGACGCTCAGCGCGGCGCTGAAGGTGCGGTTGGTGAAGAGGCGCACGTCGAGCAGCGGGCTCGCCAGCCGTCCCTGGCGCCGGACGAACAGCACGGCGAAAACCAGGCCGATCACCGTCGCGGCGATCGTGGGCACGTCCGCGCCGTCCTTGGCGAACCGCTTCACGGCGTAGATCACCGGCAGGATCGCGATCAGCGACAGCGCGACGCTGAGCAGGTCGAACCGGCCGCTGTGCGGCGCCCGGTACTCGGGGATCAGGACCGGCGCGGCCACCAGCAGCACGACGGCGACCGGGACGGCGAGGAGGAACGCCGCACCCCACCAGAACTGGTTCAGCAGCGCGCCGCCCACCACCGGCCCCAGCGCCATACCGAGGGCGAAGCTGGTCGCCCAGACGCCGATCGCCAGCGAGCGCTGGCGCAGGTCGGTGAACATGTTGCTGATCAGGGCCAGCGTGGAGGGCATCAGCGTGGCACCGGCGACGCCCAGGGCGGCGCGCGCGGCGATGAGCATCTCCGCGCTGGTGGCGTAGGCGGCGAGCACGGAGACGGCACCGAAGGCGGCGGCGCCGAGCATCAGCAGCTTGCGGCGGCCGATCCGGTCGCCCAGTGTGCCCATGGTGATCAGGAAACCGGCGATCAGGAAGCCGTAGGCATCCATGATCCACAGCTCTTGGGTGCCGCTCGGCCGCAGGTCCTCCGCCAGCGAGGGGAGGGCCAGGTACAGCACGGTGACGTCGAGGCCCAGGAGCACGGTGGGCAAGGAGAGGACGGCCAGCCCTCCCCACTCCCGCGCACCGGCTCTACGTACGGTCGATGTGCTCATGGCACTCCCTGCGTTTTCGAGTCTGACAGCCTGCTGTGCCACCATGCCGACCGTCACGCACGATTTCCTGAGGGTCACTCGGAGATACACTGCGACCATGCGTTACGGGGTGCTCGGCCCGCTGGCCGTCTGGGACGCCGGGGAGCGGCCGGTCAAGGTCCCCGAAGCGAAGGTTCGCGCCCTGCTGGCGAACCTGCTGGCGCACGGCGGCGGACCCGTCCCCGCGGACCGGCTGATCGAGGACCTGTGGGCGGGCAACCCCCCGGGAGGGTCGGCCAACACCCTGCAGACGAAGGTCTCCCAGCTGCGCCGTGTGCTGGGGCGGGACCAGGTGGTCCGCGAGCCCGCCGGGTACCGGCTGCTGCTCACCGGTCACGAGGTGGACGCGGCGCGCTTCCAGGAGCTCGCCGAGCGCGCCCGCTCGCACCGGGAGCCGGCGGTGAGGAGGCGCCTGTTCGCCGACGCGCTCGCGCTGTGGCGGGGCCCGGCCTACGCCGATGTGGCCGAGTTCCTGTTCGCCCGCGGTGAGATAGCCCGCCTGGAGGAGCTGCGCCTCACCGTCGTGGAAGAGCAGGCCGAGGTGCGCCTGACCCTGGGGGAGCACACCTCGCTGGCGGCGGAGCTGGGCGAGCTGGTGGCGCGGCACCCGCTGCGCGAGCGGCTGCGCATGGCCCACATGCGCGCCCTGTACCGGGCCGGGCGGCAGGGCGACGCGCTGCAGAGCTTCCAGGAGCTGCGGTCCCAGCTCTCCGAGGAGCTGGGGGCGTCCCCGGGCCCGGCGATCTCCGCGCTGCACGAGGCGATCCTGCGCCAGGAGCCGCAGCTGGCCGCACCCGCCGTCACGTCGCTGTCGTGCCGTACCAACCTGCCCGCCCCGCTGACCCCGCTGGTCGGCCGCCGGGAGGCGGTCGGCGAGGTGCGGGCGCTGCTGAGTCCGGGCGCGCACACCCGCCTCGTCACGCTCACCGGTCTGGGGGGAGTCGGCAAGACGCGACTGGCGATCGCCGCCGCGCGCGACATGGCCGAACGGTTCGCCGACGGGGTGTGGCTGGTCGAACTCGCCGGTCTGGGGGCAGCGTCCACCCCGGACGACATCGCCGAGCGGGTCATCACCACCCTGGGACTGTGCGACACCGCGGCCACGGAACCGGACCTGGACGACCTGGTGGGGTGGCTGTGCCAAGCGGTGGCCGACAAGCACCTGCTGATCCTGCTCGACAACTGCGAACACCTCGTCGAACCGGTCGCCGTGCTCGCGGGCGCCGTCCTGTCGGCGGTGCCCGCGGGGCATCTGCTTGTCACCAGCCAGGAAGCGCTGGGCATCCCGGGCGAGGTGGTGCGTCCGGTGCCTCCCCTGGCGCTGCCGGAGCGCACCGACCCGGAGGCGGTGGCCCGTTCCAGCGCCGTCGAGCTGTTCGTGGCACGGGCGGCGGCGGCGGCGCCAGGCTTCGTCCTGGACGCGGACAACGCGGCGTCCGTCTCGGCGATCTGCCGCCGCCTCGACGGCATCCCGCTCGCCCTGGAACTGGTGGCGTCACGGTTGCGCACGCTGAGCCCGGCCGAGCTGGCCGCCTCCCTCGACGACCGGTTCGCCCCGCCCGAGGTCCAGGTGCGGGGGCTTCCGGCGCGGCAGCGGACGCTGCGGGCCATGCTCGACTGGAGCTGGCAGCTGCTGGCCGTGGACGAGCGGACAGTGCTGCGGCGCCTCGCCGTGCACGCGGACGGCTGTACGCTGCCGTCCGCCGAAGCGGTCTGCTCGGGCCCGGACCTGGCCGCCGAGCGCGTCCCCGACCTGCTGTCCCGGTTGGTGGACCGCTCCTTGGTGGTTCGTGAGGCGGACCGGTTCCGGCTGCTCGAATCGGTGGCCGCCTACTGCGCCGAACGGCTGGCGGAGGCAGGCGAGGAGGCCATCGTCCGCGCGCGGTTCGTCCGCTGCCACACCGAGTTGGCCGAGCGGGAGAGCGAGCGGTTGCGCGGCCCGGACCAGCGGCGTTGTCTGGAGCGCCTGGACGCGGAGACGGTCAACCTGCGCCGCGCCCTGGACCTCGCGGTCAGCGGCCACGGCGCCGGATACGCGGTGCGGTTGGTGAACGCCCTGACGTGGTACTGGTTCCTGCGCGGCCGGCTCACCGAGGCCCGCAGGTCGCTGCAGACCGCGCTGGCCGCCGACGGCGAGGCCCCTCCCGCCGCGCTTGTGACGGCGCGTGCCTGGCTGACCGGCATCGAGCTGCGCACGTCGTCGGCCGCCGCGGCGTCGGTCCCGGCGGGCGGGGACCCGACGGCAGGGATCGACGATCCGGTGCTGCGGGCCCGGCTGCAGTGGTTCGTCGGTACCGGTCTGACCGGTCACGGCCGCCGCCGCGACGGGGTGCGCCTGGTGGAGGCGAGCCTGGCCGGCGCGCGGGCCGCCGGGGACCGCTGGGGCGAGGCCGCGGCGCTGGTGGAGCTGGCGGGCCAGGCCCCGGAACGGGGCGAGTGCCACGCGGAGCTGGGCGCCGCGCTGTTCCAGGAGGTCGGCGACCGATGGGGGCAGCTTCGGGCCACCCGGTCGCTGGCGCTCACGGCCGAGCACGACGGCGACCACGCGCGGACCGAGCGGCTGCACCGCGAGGGCCTGGTCGTGGCCGAGGAGCTGGGGCTGTGGACCGAGGTGGTCGAGGCACTGACCTGGCTCGGCAGGACCGCCCTGGCGGGCGGCCACGCCGGGCGGGCCGCGGAGCTGTACGAGCGCGCGCTGTCGGTGTCGGCCGAACGGGCCTACAGCCGGGGCGAGGTGCGCGCCGAGATCGGGCTGGGGCTCGCCGCGCGGCTGCGCGGCGACCGGAACGCCGCGCGGCGGCACCTGAACCGGGCGCTGGCCAAGAGCCGTTCGTCCGGCCACGCCCCCGACGCCGACGCCGAGGTTGCGCTGGCGGAACTGGACCTCGTCGCCCGGACGTGACCCCTGGCGGCCCGCGGCCGTCCCTCCTGCTCCCGGCAGTACCCGCCACTTCCCGGCCGCACCGAGGTCCCGGCCGCCCTGCCGACCCCGCCGGCCCGCTGCCCGGCGGCCGCCGTCGGCCCCCGTGGCTCTCCCCTGCCCGCGGTGGCCGGGCGCTCGGGCCGCCCCTCCCTGCCCCGGCGGGCGACCTGGACGCGGGGCCGCGACCGGCTCCGCCGCGCGTGCCGCTCGCACGCCCCGTCCCGTAACCCCGTTCACGGCCGTACCCGCCCCGGCGCCCGGCCCCGCGCGGCGCGCCTTCTGGTCGCCGCCGGGCCACTACCCGTTTGCTCGCGGCCCTACTCGATCACGCAGTAGCCGCGTGAAACAGCCCTCACCTAGCCTGACCGAGCCGTTGTTTATTCGCGTACGAATGACAGGCGAAGGAGCGGAATTCAGTGGGGATGGCAGCTGAATCCAAGGCCCTCGAACTGACCGGCTACCAACGGGACATATGGGCGGCCGAAGCGCGTTCACCGGGAAACTGCCAATTCAACGTACTGGTCCACGAGCTGCTGGAGGGCTCCGTGGACCGGGAACTGCTCGGCGCGTGTCTGGTCCGTGCGCTGCGCGAGCACGACGCGTTCCGGTTGCGGTTCGGCGAGGACGACGCCGGGGTCCCGCGGGTTCGGCGGCTCCCGGAGGGGCCGGAGGACGGGCCGCCGTCGTTCGAGAGCGTCGATCTCTCCGGTGAACCGGACCCCCGCGCCGCCGCGCGGGCATGGTGCGAGCGGGAGCTGGGACGGCCGCTGGACGTCCGGAGCGGACCGCTGTTCCGGGCCGCCCTGGTCGTGGAGGGGCCGGCCGCCGTCCACCTCGTCCTGACCGCGCACCACATCGTGACCGACGCCTGGGCGCTGAACACGCTGACCCTGCGGATTCTCTCCGACTACCGTTCCCGCGCGGCGCGCGAAAACGGAATCGCGGTCGGCCGGCCGGAAACGGCGGCACCGGCGCGGCGTGCCGATCACCCGTCGCACTGGGAATCCCTTCAGGAATTTCACTCGCCGTCCGGCGAAGCGGAGGCCGACCAGGACCGGGCGTTCTACCGGAAATACCTCGACGGGGTCGCGCCCGCGCTGTTCTCGCGTTCCGGCACGACGCACCCCGGCCGCGGACGGCACTCCTTCTCCGTCGACGAATCGTTGGTGGAGCGCATCCTCGACGCGGGGGCCTCGCCCTTCCCGTACCTGCTCTCGGCGCTGGCGGTGTGCCTGGCTCGCGTCCACCAGGAGGACGAGGTCGTCCTCGGTGTGCCCTTCCTGAACCGCCGGACCGAGGAGGAGCGCGCGACCGTCGGCGAGTACGCCAACAACCTGCCGGTTCGGGTGTCGGTGGAGGGCGACCCGTCCCTGCTGGACCTCGCCGCCCACGTCCGCGCGCTGGTGGACGAGCTCAGGGAGCACGAGCGGCTGCCCTTCGGCGACATCCTGCGGCAGGCTCCGGCACGGGGCGCCGACGGCCGCCGGCTGTTCGACGTCACGGTCTCCTACCTGCGGTTCCCCCGGCCCCCGGAGATCCCCGGGGTGGACCGGACGACCACCATCATGGCCCCGGTCCACGCGGCCAACGCCCTGTCCGTGATGGTGCAGGCATTCGACGACGAGCCCGGTCTGCGCGTGGACCTCGACTACGCCGACGACGTGTTCGACGGCCACCTCACCGCCCAGGCACTGGCCGGGCACGTCGGGGAGCTGCTGCGCCACGGCCTCGACCAGCCGGAGGCGCCCGTCTCGGCGCTCCCCATGCTGACCGCCGGCGAGTACGAGGACATCGTGCACCGCCGCCAGGGCGCCCGGGTGCCCTACCCGCGGGAGAAGACGCTGCACGAGCTGTTCGCGGAGCAGGCCGCGCGCACCCCGGACCTGGCGGCCGTGGTGGACGACACCTCCGGCACCACCCTGACCTTCGCCCGGCTCGACCGGTTGTCCAACCAGGTCGCGCGGGCGCTGCGTGAGCGCGGGGTCGGCCCCGGCGAACGCGTCGCCATCCTCGCGGAGCGCGGTCCGGAGCTGCTCCCCGGCCTGCTCGGCATCCTCAAGGCGGGCGGCGCCTACGTGCCGATCGACCCGGGCTACCCGTCCGCGCGGGTCCGGCTGCTGCTGGAGGACTGCCGGCCGAAGCTGGTGCTGCGCGGCGGGGACGACGTCGCGGAGCCGCCCACCGGGACCCCGGTGCTCCGGATCTCCGACCTGTACACCGGTTCCGACGCCCCGCTCGGCCGCACCTCCCGCCCCGACGACGTCGCCTATGTCATCTACACCTCCGGGTCCACTGGACGCCCCAAGGGCGTCATGGTCGAACACCACTCGGTGGCGAACCGGCTCATGTGGATGCAGCTGCGCTACCCGATCGGTCCCGGGGACACGCTGCTGCAGAAGACGCCCATCTCGTTCGACGTCTCGGTGTGGGAACTGCTGTGGTGGGCCGTCCAGGGCGCCCGCGTGGTGCTGCTGCCGCCGGGCGGGGAGAAGGACCCGCGGCAGATCGCCCGGGTCGTACGCGAACACCGGGTCAGCGTCCTCCACTTCGTGCCGTCGATGCTCGGCCCGTTCCTCGACCTGCTGGAGGTTGATCCGGGCCGCCTCGGCGACGTCGGCTCGCTGCGCTGGGTGTTCTGCAGTGGTGAGGCGCTGCCGCCGGAGCGGGTCACCCGGTTCAACCGGGTCCTCGGCGGCGGGGACGCGCCCCGCCTTGTCAACCTCTACGGCCCCACCGAAGCCGCGGTAGACGTGTCGTACTTCGACTGCCCGCCCGCGTCCGAGGGGCCGGTCACCCGTGTACCGATCGGCCGCCCCGTGGAGAACACCACCCTCTACGTGCTCGACCGGGAGGGCCGCCCCCAGCCCGTCGGCGTCCCGGGCGAGCTGCACATCGGCGGGGTCCAGGTCGCCCGCGGCTACCTCGACCGGCCCGAACTCACCGCCGAGCGCTTCATCGAGGACCCGTTCAGCCCCGGGGGCCGCCTGTACCGCACCGGGGACCTGGCCCGCCTCCTCGCCGACGGCGACATCGAGTACCTGGGCCGCAGCGACGACCAGGTGAAGATACGAGGCAACCGCGTCGAGCTGGGCGAGGTGCGCAACGCGCTGGTCGCCCTGGACGGCATCCGCGACGCCGTGGTGATCGACCACCGGCCCGGCGGCGGACGGGGCCCGGTTCTCGTCGCCTACTGCACGGCCGACGGCGACCTCGACCCGGGCCAGCTGCGCGCGGCCCTCAGGGACACGCTGCCGGGGTACATGATCCCGTCGTACTTCGAACGGCTCGAGCAGCTCCCCCTCACCCCCAACGGCAAAATCGACCGCAAGGCGCTGCCGGCACCCTCCGCCGGCCTGCCCGACGACGAGGACGACGCGCCGCGCAACACCCGGGAGGCGGTGCTCGCGGACATCTGGGCGCAAGTGCTCGGCACCGACCGGGTCGGCGTCCACGCGGACTACTTCGTGATCGGCGGCGACTCGATCAGCATGCTGCGGGTGCGGGCGCTGGCGGAGAAGGCCGGCATCCGCTTCACGATGGACGACTTCGTCCGCAACCCCACCGTGGCGGCCCTTGCAGAGTGCGCCGAGGTCGCGGCCGACGCGCGGCCCGGCGACCGGAGCGTCTCGGCCGCGCTGCGCCCCTTCGGGCTGGTCTCCCACGTGGACCGGGCCCGCCTGGAGACGTACGAGGACGCCTATCCGGTCACCCGGCTCCAGCTCGGTCTGCTCTACCACAGCCGTGAGAAGCAGGACTCCGAGGTGTACAAGGACGTCTTCCGGTACAGCCTGGCCATGCCGTGGGAGGAGTCGGCATTCCGCGCCGCCTTCGACCGCCTCGTCCGGCGCCATCCGGTCCTGCGGTCGTCCTTCGCGCTCACCGGCTACTCCGAACCGCTCCAGATCGTCCGGCACACCGTCGAGGGCGGGCTGAGCGTGGACGACCAGCGGGGGGTGCCCGCCGACCGGGCGGAGGCGGCCATCGGCGAGCACGTCGCGCGGCGGCGCCGGTACGACTACCGCTTCGACCGCGCGCCCCTGTACCACTTCCGCGCGTTCGTCCTGCCCGACACGGTCGAGCTGGTCCTCAGCTTCCACCACGCCATCCTTGACGGCGGCAGCGTCGCCAACCTGGTCTCCGAACTCCTGCGGGACTACGGGCACCTGCTGGGGCTGGACCTCGACCCGGTGCCGGACACCGTGCCGCCCTCCGCCGCGCTGTACGTCGCCGAGGAGCGGGCGGCCGTCGAGGCGGACGAGAGCCGCGCCTACTGGCGGGACGCGCTGGCCGGGGCCGTACAGCCGCACCTGGAGAGCTTCCGGCCACACGAAGCGCCGGGCTCAGAGGAGCGGACGGAGTGCGATCTGACGCTGCCCGCCGATCTCGTCGGCGCCGTGCGCGCCACCGCGCGGGACCGGCGGGTCCCGGTGAAGGCGGTGCTGTTCGCCGCGCACGTCCTGCTGCTGCGCGCTTTCTCCGGCCGAACGGACGTCACCACCGGTCTGGTGGCCCACGGCAGGCCGGACACCGACGGCGCGGAACGCACCTGCGGGCTCTTCCTCAACACCCTGCCCCTGCGGTTCGCCGCGGAGGCCGACGCGTGGTTCGACGTCGTGCGGCAGGTGGTGGACCGGGAGCGGGAGAGCTATCCGCACCGGCGGGTGCCGCTCGCGGTCATCCAGGACGACCTGGGCCGTGCGTCGCTGGCCGACACCCTGTTCAACTACATCCACTTCCGTCAGCTCGGTGACGTCCTGCGGACACCGGGGATCGCCAGTCGCGGCTTCGCCGTCTGGGAGGAGACCAACTTCTCCCTGGTCGTCAACGCCATGGTGGACCCGGTGGACGAGAGCGTGCGGCTGCGCCTCGACTTCTCCGGCCGGTCGTTCACCCCCGCGCAGGGGCGGCTGTACACCGACGCGTACGTGCGGATCCTGCGCGAGCTCGCCGAGAAACCGGATGAGCCGGTCGACTTCGGCTTCCTCGCGCCCGCCCCCCGGGCCCCGCGCGCCGAGCGGCCCCGGACCGACGTGGTGCGCGCCTTCGAGGCCCGGGCGCGCCGCTCCCCGCAGGCCGAGGCGGTCGTCTCCGAGGATCTGACGTGGACGTACGCCGAGCTGGACCGGATCGCCACGCGCGTCGCCACCGGTCTGCTGGACTCCGGCGTGCGCCCCGGCGACCGGGTCGGCATCGCCATGGCGCGGTCGCCACAGACCGTCGCCGCGATGCTGGGCACCGCGAAGGCCGGATGCTCGGCCATGCCGCTGGACACCGCCTACCCGGTGGACCGGCTGCGGGCCATGGTGGAGCAGGGCGAGCCGGCCTGCGTCGTCGTGGACGAGCCGAACCGGCACCTCCTGGAGCCCACGGTTCCGATGGTGCCGTACGACTCCCTGGCCGCCACCAGCCGCACGGCGCCGCTGCCGGAGATCTCCGAGGACGACGAGGTGTACCTGCTGTTCACCTCGGGATCGACGGGCCGCCCCAAGGGCGTGTCGGCGCCGCACCGGTCGATGTCCAACCTGGTGGCGTGGCAGAACGGGATCCTCAGCACCGCGGAGGGCGCCCGGACCCTGCAGTACGCGCCGCTCAGTTTCGACGTCTCGTTCCAGGAGCTGTACGCCACCCTCTGCGGCGGCGGCACACTGGTCGTCGTCCGGGAGGAGCTGCGGCGGGACATGCCCGGACTGCTGCGGCTGATCGACCGGGAGCGCGTGGAGCGCGTACACCTGCCGTACGTGGCCCTCCAGCAGATGGCGGAGGCGTCCAACGCCCTCGGGCTGGTGCCGCGGGACCTGCGGGTGCTGTGCTCCTCGGGCGAGCAGTTCCGGATGACGGACGACATCCGGCGCTTCTGCGCCGCCCTCGACGGCCTGGTGCTCGACAACCACTACGGCCCCACCGAGACCCACGCCGCGGCCTTCTACGAGATGACCGGCGACCCGGACGCCTTCCCGGCGCTGCCCCCGGTCGGGCAGCCCGTCCACGGGGCCAGGCTGCTGGTCCTGGACGCACGGATGCGCCCGGTCCCGGTCGGGTGCCGGGGCGAGATCTACATCGGCGGCGCCGGTCTGGCCGACGGCTACGCGGGCCGGCCGGACCTGACGGAGGAGCGGTTCGTGCCCGGCCCGGACGGGGAGGGGCGGCTCTACCGGACCGGTGACGTCGGCATGGTCCTGCCGGACGGGAACGTGGTCTGCCTGGGCCGCGCGGACCGGCAGGTCAAGATCCGCGGCTACCGCGTGGAACCGGCGGAAGTCGAGCTGGTCGCCGCCGAGGCCGCGGCGGGCGACCCCGACGCCGTCTCCGACATCGCCGTGGTCGCACGGCGGGACCCGGCCGGCGAGGCCTTCCTCGCCGCCTTCCTGGTCGGCGACCCCGAGCGCGCGGACCTCGACGGACTGCGCAGGCACCTGCGCGGGAAGCTGCCGGAGTACATGGTGCCCCGGCACTTCGCCTGGCTGCCCGCCATCCCGCTCACGCCGAACGGCAAGCGCGACGAGGCCGCGCTGCGCGAGATGCCGCTCGCCGTCGAACGGCAGACCGGCCGCGTCGCACCGCGCGACGGCCACGAGCGTGCCCTCGCCGAGATGCTGGCCGACCTGCTCCAGCTGCCCGAGGTCGGCGTGCACGACAACCTGTTCGACCTCGGTGCCACCTCCATCACGGCGATGCGCCTCGTCGTCCTGATGGAGGAGCGCTTCGGCACCGTGATCCCGCTGTCGGACTTCATCGTGGCGCCGACCGTGGCCGAACTGGCCGGGCGGCTCCGCTCGGCGGGCGTGGCTGCACCCGGCTTCGACCCGCTCGTCGCGATCCGGCCGCAGGGCACCCGGCCGCCGCTGTTCTTCGCGCACCCCATGGGCGGCAACGTGCTCTGCTATGTGCCGTTCGCCAAGCACCTCCCCGACGACCAGCCCTTCTACGCCTTCCAGGCGGCCGGGGCGGATGTCGGCACGGAGCCGGTGCGCGGCATCGAAAGGCTCGCGGCCGGCTACGTCGAGGCGATGCGCCGGGTGCAGCCGACCGGTCCTTACCACCTCGGCGGCTGGTCCTTCGGCGGGTTCGTGGCCTTCGAGATGGCCCGCCAGCTCCACGCCGCGGGTGAGAGCGTCGGCTCCCTGGTCGTCCTGGACACGACGGCACTCAACCCGGAGCGGCAGCCCTGGACCGACGACGAGGCCCTACTCGGCTGGTTCTTCTGGGAGCTGCTCTGGCTCCAGCACGGCAGCGCCACGGCCGGAGACCTCCTGCCGCCCGGACTGACCACGCTGGACGAGAAGTTCGCGTACATGACGAGGCTGGCCATCGACGAGGGCGTGCTGCCCGCGGGCAGCGGCGACGCCGTCGTACGCCGGCTGTTCAAGGTGTACGAGGCGAACTGGCGCGCGGCCTTCGACTACCGGCCCGACACCGTCACCTTCGACCTGGTGCTCGTCAAGGCCAGGGACCCCCTGCCCGGAGTGCTGCTGGAGATGCACACGGCGATCGACAGCATGCACGCCGACCCGGCCAACGGGTGGCGGGACCGCACCACCGGCCGCCTCACCGTGGTCGAGGTCGAGGGCGACCACTTGACGATCATGGAGGAACCGCGGGTGTCCGGCATCGTCGGCACGGTTCTGAGGGCCATCGAACTCCGGACGAGCGAAAGCGGGCAGCGCTGACATGAGTGGGACAAGGACGGCCATCGTCATCGGTGCGGGCATCGGCGGGCTCACCACGGCGATCGCGCTGCGGCGCGTGGGCTTCGACGTGGAGGTGTTCGAACGGGCCCCGGAGCTGAGGGCCGCCGGGTTCGGCCTCTCCGTGATGAGCAACGCCACGGCGGCGCTCGCCACCCTCGACATCGACCTGGGGCTGGAGAAGCGCGGCCGGGTGATGGAGACGTACCGCGTCAAAGACTGGAAGGGGCGGCTGATACGCGAGTTCCCCTTCCCCGAGATCACCCGGCGCATCGGGGTCCCATGCGTGTGCATCAGCCGGGCCGACCTGCTGGCCGCGCTCCTCGACGCGGCGGCGGACGTGCCGATCAGGCTGAACGCTGCCGCCGAGCGGTTCGAGGTGGCCGGCGACCGCGCCCGGGTCCACTTCACCGACGGGCAGTGGGCCGAGGCGGACGTGCTCGTCGGCGCCGACGGGTTCCACTCGGCCATCCGGCGGCAGCTCGCCGGGCCCAACGAACCCGTGCGCGACAGCGGGTACATCGCCTGGCTGGGCATCACCGAGTACAGCCACCCGCGCTTCGCGCCCGGCTCCGTGGTGCACCTGTGGGGCGACGGGATGCGCTTCGGCCTGGTGGACATCGGGCGGGGCCGCCTGTACTGGTGGGGCACGAAGAACATGCCGTTCGAGGAGTCCAGCACCTGGAACGGCGGCAAGGCCGGGGTGCTCGCCTGCTACTCCGGCTGGCCGGACGAGGTCCGGGAGGCGATCCGTGTGACGCCCCCCGAGGACCTGCTGACGCTCAACACCCGCGACAGGCCGTTCCTGCGGCCCTGGGGCACCGGCCCGGTGACCCTGCTCGGCGACGCCGCCCACCCGATGCTCACCAGCCTCGGCCAGGGATCGGCCATGGCGATGGAGGACGCGGCCGTGCTGGCACAGCACCTCCAGCACGCCCCCGACGTGCCGGGCGCCCTGCGCGGCTACGAGGCGGCGCGGTACGACCGGACCCAGATGATCGTGGAGGCCACCCGGTCGATCAGCGACTTCGAGCAGTCGCAGGGGCCCGTGCGGCGCAGGATCCGCGACGCGTACTTCCGGTGGATGTCGCACCGGAACCTGGTGGGCAAGCTGGAGCCCGCGCTGACCTTTCCGGGAGCGGGCGTCCTCGCCGGCACGGGCCGGGGGGCGGACCGATGACGGGACGGCCGACGGGCGGAATCCTGCCCGCCAGGAGGCGCCTTCCGGCGCAGGGGGCGGTCGTCGTCACCGGGGCATCGTCGGGCCTCGGCAGGGAGTGCGCCCTCGCCCTGGAGGAGCGCGGTTTCCATGTGATCGCGGGCGTACGCCGGAGCGAGGACGGTGAGAAGCTGCTCGCCGAGTCGCTGCACGGCCGCCTGCGTCCGGCCGTCATCGACATCACCGACGAGGCGTCGGTGCGGGCGTCGGCGGAGCTCGCCGCCCGCGAGTACGGCGCGCTGCGGGGACTGGTGAACAACGCCGGCATCTGCGTCCCCGGCCCGCTGGAGTGCGTCGAAGGCGACCAGTTCCGCCGCCAGCTCGACGTCAACGTGGTCGGGCACCTGGAGATGGTCCGCGCCCACCTGCCGCTGCTGCGCCGGGCGCGGGGGCGGATCGTCAACGTCACCTCCGGCCTCGGCAAGGCGGCCGTTCCCTTCCTCGGTGCCTACGCGACGGCGCAGTTCGCCAAGGAGGCGATGAGCGACGCGCTCCGGCGGGAACTGGCCCCCGGCGGTGTGCGCGTGTCGATCGTCGCGCCGGGCGCCATCCTCACACCGATCTGGGGCAAGGTGTCCGACGCGGGCGAGCGGGTCCTGCGCGACGCGCCGCCCGCGGTGGCCGAGCGCTACCGGGCCGCCTTCACAGCGTTCATGGCGGGCAACGGGCAGCAGGCTCTGGCCAGCAGGACCACCCCCGAGGACTTCGCCCGCGCGGTGGCCCGGGCCCTGACCGACGTGCGGCCCCGCACGCGGTACTGGGTGGGCGCGGACGCGCGGCGGATGGGGCGGCTGGCGCGGCTGCTCCCCGACGCCCTGCTGGACCGCCGGTTCGGCGGGATCACCGCGACCGTGGGCGCCTCGGAGGCCGCGCCCGCCCCGGCGGACCGGACGCCGACGTAGCTGCCGGGCCGGGGCCGACTGCGCATGCGAGTAGTGCCGCGCGGATTCGCTGGACGCGCCCCGGCCGCCTGGATAGCGTACGAGCGCCGACATTCCGGAGCGGCGGCGGCCGAATTCACCGGCCGGGAATTCACCGGCCGGAAATCCGGCCGCCGCCCCCTTCGCCGCGGATTCCGCGAAAAGCGCCTGGCCCCTTCACACCCTGGAAGAAGGAATGGTTACGGAGCGAGAATTCAAGGATTTCATGGCCGAGGTCTGCACTCCGGTGGCGGTGGTCACGGCGATGGCGGACGGCCGGCCCCACGGCACGACGGTCGGCTCGCTCGCCTCGCTGTCGCTGCGTCCGCCGATGGTGACCATCGCGCTCGACCACCGCTCCGCGCTGCTGTCGAGCGTCCGGCGCGCCGGGCGGTTCGGCGTGAACCTGCTCGGGGCCGGGCAGGCCGGCCTCGCGAGGACGTTCGCCGCCCCGGTCCCCGACCGGTTCGCCGAGGCCGCGTGGTACCCGGACGAGGGTCTGCCGCGGCTGCGGGAGGCGCCCGGCTGGCTGGTGTGCGTCCCGCAGCGGCTCATCCCCGGCGGTGACCACGTCCTGCTGCTCAGCCTGGTGACCCGCGTCGGCGGCACGCGGGCCGCCGCCCCGCTCGTCTACGGCCGCCGGACATTCGGCACGCATTCCGCCTTCACGCCGCGCCCCGGCGCGTCCATCACCGACCAGATCGCCGCATTCGCCCGCTGACAGGGAGACATCCATGGCCGTCATTCCGGAAGACCAGACTCATCCGTCCGCCGCGTCATCCGATCTGCTGCGCGGTGCGCGTGAACTCGTACCACTCCTTTCCCGTAATGCCGAGCAGACGGAGCGCGACCGGAGGCTTCCGGAGGAATCCGTGAAATCCCTCGTGGACGCCGGCATGTTCAAACTGGCCGTGCCGAGGCGGTACGGCGGCCACGAGGCGTCCCTGCGCACCCTGATCGACGTGTCCGCCGTGCTCGCCGAGGGAGACGGCAGCAGTTCGTGGGTGGTCTCGGTCTGCAACTCGGTGGCATGGGTCGTCAGCCTCTTCCCCGAGCGGGCGCAGGACGAGGTGTTCGGGGCCGACCCGGAGGCGAAGGTGTCCGGTGTGCTCACGCCGAGCGCCACCGCCCAGCGGGTCGAGGGCGGCTTCCGGGTCTCGGGCCGGTGGCACTACGCCTCCGGTGCCTGGCACGCCGACTGGGCGCTGATCGGCTTCCCGGTCCCGGACTCCACCGGGCAGATCGTGGACCAGGGCATGGCGCTGCTGCCCGCCGTCGACTACACGGTGGAGGACACCTGGCACGTCGCGGGCATGCGCGGCACCGGCAGCAACTGCGTGGTCGCGCAGGACGTGTTCGTACCGGAGCACCGGGTGCTGTCGGTGCCCAAGGCGATGGCGGGCGAGTACCCGCCGCAGCGCTCCGGCAGCGCCCTGGCCCGCTCGGCGTTCACCCAGTTCCTCACCGGCGCCCCGCTGGTGGCGCCCCAGCTCGGACTCGGCCGCGCCGCGCTGGAGCTGGTCAAGGGGAAGGCGGCCGAGAAGGCCATCACGTTCACCTTCTTCGAGAGGCAACGCGATTCCACCGCCTTCCAGCTGCTGGTCGCGGAGGCGGCGCAGAAGATCGACACCGCCCACCTGCACGTCCACCGCGCGGCCGACGACATCGACACGGCGGCGGCGCGCGGCCAGGCCCTGGACCCGCTGGGCCGGCTCCGGGCGCGGTCGGACCTCAGCGGCGCGGTCGGGCACATCACGGAGGCGATCGGCATCCTGCTGACCGCGCACGGCGCGGGCAGCTTCGCCGACGCCTCCCCCCTCCAGCGGATCTGGCGGGACTCGGGGGTGGGTGCCCGGCACGCCATCCTCCAGCCGCAGGTGATCAAGGAGATGTACGGCAAGGCCCTGCTGGGCGTCGAGGAGCAGATCTCTCCGCTGGTGTGACGCGGAGACGACAGAGGGAGAGGACCATGGCCGCGCACAAGTACGACACCGGGCAGGCGAACTGGCAGCAGTTCGCCGACACCCGGATCTTCATCGGCGACCTCGCCGACGACGGCGTCCCCAAGTCGATGGGCGCCGGATACGCCTGCCTGCACCCCGGCCACGTCATGGAGTGGGTGCCGAGCTACGACGAGTTCATCGTCGTGCTGTCCGGGCGGTTCGCCGTGGACTTCCAGGGCGGTTCGGTCACCGCCGGCCCCCGGGAGATGGTGTGGGTCGAGAAGGGGGACCCGGTCACGTTCCGGGCCGACGGCGAGGAGGTCCTGCTCGCCTTCGGCACCAACCCGCCGTGGCAGACCACTCCGGAGACGCGGGCGAGCGCGGACCTGTTCCGGCCGCTGACCGCGTCCCCCGTCGACTGACGGCCGGGGGGAGCACATGTCCACGACCTCCACGGCCGTCCAGGCGGTGCGGCGGGAACTCAGTCCGCTGGAGCGCTGGTACTGGATCGCCGACCAGATAGCACCGCTGAACGTCATCGGCCGGGTGCGCGTCCACGGCCGGGTGTCCCCCGCGCGGTGGCGCTCGTCCCTGGCCGCCCTCCAGGCCGCCCATCCGCTGCTGCGCGTGGCGATCGAGGCCGACGCGGCGGGACGGGAGCCCCGGTTCGTCCCGGTGGACGGCCGTCCCGTCCCGCTCGACCACCGCGTCCTCGACGAGGCGGACGACACCGGCGACGCGTGGCAGCGGGTCGTCGACCGGGAGCTCGTCAACGGCCGCATCGACTGGAGCACCGGGCCGCTCGCCACGGCCACCGTGCTCACCGGCCGGGGGCCCGACGGCGAGTTCCACGACCTGATGCTGAGTCTGCTGCACGTCGTCGCGGACGGCACCACCGTCGTCTCCCTGGTGCGGCAGTGGGCCGAACTGGCGGCCGGCCGGCCGGCCGAACCGCGTGCCGTCCTGCCCCCGGCGGAGGACCTCTTCCCCGCCGGGCACCGCAGCGACGCGGGCGCCTCGGCGGCGAGGGCGAAGGCCGAGCGGGACGAGAACG
Source organism: Streptomyces thermolilacinus SPC6 (assembly GCF_000478605.2). GTDB lineage: Bacteria > Actinomycetota > Actinomycetes > Streptomycetales > Streptomycetaceae > Streptomyces > Streptomyces thermolilacinus. The sequence goes on from NZ_ASHX02000001.1 coordinate 807,586, forward strand.
ACCTCGGTCGGCTGCGTCCCCGACGCGTCGAAGCCGACCGGGCCGTGCCCTTCGAGCAGCGCCGCACCCGGTTCCTCCACCGGTCGCTGGACGCCTCGGCGCTGGACCGGCTCGCCGGGGCCTGCCGCGCCCGCGGGGCGACCGTGCACGGCGTGCTCACCGCCGCGATGGTCCGCGCAGTCGCGGCGGACGCCGGGGCCGCCGACGGGACGTGGTACTCGATCGGCTCCCCGGTGGACTTCCGGGGCGACCTCGAGCCGCCGGTCCCGCCCGACGACGTGGGCAGCTACGTGGCGACCATCCCCTCGCTCGTCGAGCACGTCGCCGACCGGCCGCTGTGGGAGACGGCCCGGGAGATCAGCGCCGACCTGAGGGCCCGCAAGGCGCGGGGCGAGCAGTTCTCCATGATCCGCCTCGTCGGCGACTCCGGACCGCGAAGCCTGGCCGACAGCATGCCCTTCGTACGGCACCTGGACGAGAAGGGCCCGATCAACTTCTGCATCTCCAACATCGGCCGCTTCCCGTTCCCGGACCGGGTCGGCCCGTGGCGTGCGACGGGCGCGCAGTTCGTCGCCTCGCTGTCGGTGGTCGGGACCTTCGTCGCCACCGTCAACTCCAGCCACCACCAGCTCGCCTGGAACTTCACCTACGCCGAGGGCCTGGTCTCCGACGAGCGTGCCGCACGGCTCGCCGACGCCTGCGTGGAGACCGTCCTCGCCCTCGTACGAGCGGCCGGCTGAAGCCCGGTCCCGAACCCCATGGGAGCACCGCGAATGAACGCACCGGCCCGCACCCCCGCCCAGCCGCCGATCTTCACGCCCGCGACCGAGCTCCGCGACCTGGTCGCGAGGAAGGAACTGTCCGCCGTCGAGGTCACCGAGGCGGTCCTCGCCCACTTGGAGGCGGTGAACCCCGTGCTGAACGCGGTGGTCGCCGTGCGGGCCGAGGGCGCGCTCGCGGACGCCCGCGCCGCGGACGCGCTGCCGACGGACGAGCGGGGCCCTCTGCACGGCGTCCCGTTCACCATCAAGGACGTGAACGAGTCCGCCGACCTGCCCGCCGCCTACGGGTCCCTGCCGTTCACCGGCTACAAGCCGGGCTTCGACAGCGAACTGGTGGCCCGCCTGCGGCGGGCGGGCGGCATCCTCGTCGGCTCCACCAACATGCCGGAGTTCGGCCTGCGGATCACGACGGAGAACCGGGCCTTCCCCGCCACCCGCAACCCGTGGAACCCCGAGCACGGCCCCGCGGGCTCCAGCGGCGGCGCCGCGGCGGCCGTGGCGGCCGGCATAGGACCGCTCGCCCTGGCGGCCGACGGCTCGGGTTCCGGCCGGGCGCCCGCGTCCGCCTGCGGGATCGTGGGGCTCAAGCCCACCCGCGGCCGTACATCGTGGGCACCCGCGTCGCAGGAGCAGTGGGCGGGCTACGTCGTCAACGGCCCGATGGCCCGCACCGTACGCGACGCCGCCCTGATGCTCGACGTCATGGCCGGCCCGGTCGTCGGGGAGCCGTACGGTCTGCCCGCGCCCGCCGGTTCGTTCCTGGCCGCCTGCGACCGGCCGCCGGAGCGGCTGCGCGTGGCGTACACGGCCACGCCGCCGCACGGCGCGGTCGCCCCGGAGGTACGGGAGGTGTTCGAGGAGACCGTGTCGGCCTTCGCGTCGCTGGGGGTCGAGATGGTCGAGGCGGCGCCCGACCTGGGCGGGCTCCTGGACCCCATGCTGACGGTCATGGCGGCGAACGTGGCCGCCATGGTCCGCGGGGTGGCGCCGGAGCACCTGGCCGAACTGGAGTCGACGACCCTCGACATCGCCCTGCACGGCGAGCGCATCGGCGCCGTCGAGTACTGCACCGCCATCACGGCCGCCCAGAACCGGGCGGCCGACGTGCTGCGCTTCTGGACGCGCCACGACGTGCTGCTCACCCCGACGCTGACCGTGCTGCCGCCCGTACTGGGCGCGGCCCCGGAGGGCCCGGGCTTCCAGGAGCGGTGGCGGGAGTACGCCGACTGGCTGGCCTTCACCTACCCGTTCAACATCACCGGCCAGCCGGCGATCTCGCTGCCCGCCGGACGGGCGGCGGGGAATCTCCCGGTCGGCGTGCAGCTCGTGGGGGCGCCCGGCGCCGAGGACCGGCTCCTAGGGCTGGCCGCCGCCTTCGAGCGCGCCCGCCCGTGGGCCGACGCGCGGCCCCCGCTGCCCGCCGGGTGAGCCTGCGGGGCGGTCGTTCCAGCCCGTCTCCCGCAGGAGGGCGATACGGGAGTTCACCCCGGCCTTCCTGAACAACTTCTTCAGGTGGTAGTTGACGGTGTGGGGGGAGATGTCGAGGCGCCGGGCGATCTGCTTGTTGGTGAGTCCCTCGGCGACCATCTGGACGATCCGGTGCTCCTGGCCGTTGAGGTCCGGCGCCCCGGCGGGCACCGCCCGCCGGGCACCGGGCCCGGGCTCCGGCTCCGGCTCCGGCCGGGGCTCGGGTCCGGGTCCAGCAGCCCAGAGCCGGGCGTCGGACGCGTCCCCCGGCCGCCCGTACGCGGGCTCCGGGCGGGCGGCGGCCACCTGGCGGCGCAGCGCGTGCCGCAGCGTCGCCGGGACCGAGTCGACGAGGAGCCGCCACAGCAGCTCGTTGGGGAAGCGGACCCGGTTGTGGCTGACGGCCAGCACCCCGGTCGTCGTCGTCCGGTCCAGGGTGAGCAGCAGCGCGGACGGCGGCATGTGCAGGGTCGGCAGGAGGTCCTCGACCGTGCTCTCCCGGCCGAGTACGGCCGCCACCCTCAGCAGTTGGCGGCACTCGTCCGGATAGTCGAGGAGCATGCTGCGCAGCAGCGCCCTCAGCCGCTGCGGGATGCGTTCCTCGACGAGGCGCGCCTCGTGGGCGGTGACCTCGATCATGTACTCCTCACGCATTCCCTCCACCAGCTCCACCAGGAGATTCGGGTGGCCGCCCGCGCCACGCAGGACGCGGGCGAGCCGGGCGGAGGGGGGAACGCCCAGGAGGTCGCAGGCCACCTGGCGCGCCGCGGGCGCGGCAAGCGCGTCGAGGGCGATCCGCTCGGTGTGCCCGACGGAGCCGGCGACCAGCGCGTCCAGACCCCTCGGCCCGGCCCCGCAGCGGCGCGCGACCAGCCACACGACCGCTCCGCCGCCGTACCGGGCGTGCCGCCGGGCGAGCAGGGCGTCGCTCGCCTCCTCCCCGAGGAAGTGGGCGTCGTCCAGAACGATCAGCCGGGGCCGGTCGGCGGTCGCGGTGTCCGCTCGTGGCGCTCCTGGGGGACCGGCCGGGACGGGCAGCGGGAACCGGTGCCCGGTGACGAAGCCCAGCCGTTCCGCCATGGCCACGCACTCGTCCAGGAAGCGCGTCTTCCCGGAGCCGGGCGGCCCCTCGACGGCCACCAGGGCGCACCCGCCGCCGGCGCCGAACTCCAGGGCCCGCAGAGCACGTGCCGTCTCCTCCTCCCGGCCGCGCAGCGGGAGCGGCAGCGGCGGTACGGCGGGCCGCGGCGCGGTGGGCGAGTGCGGGGCGGGCGGCGCGACCCGTCTCGTGGTGATCGCCGTCATCGGACCGCGCCCTCCCCCGCCGCGCGCTTCCCCGGCGGCCGTACGGCCGCCGGCCGCGGTTCGGCACCGGTCTGGTACCGGCTCAGCAGCGGGCCGGTCATCAACGTGGTGACCAGCGCCATCACGACCATGGCGGTGAACAGCCGGGTGTCGAGGGCCCCCAGGCTCAGCCCCACGTTGAGGACGACCAGCTCGGTCAGCCCGCGGGCGTTGAGGAGGATGCCCAGGACCGCGGACTCGCGTCCGGTGGCCCCGGTGAGCCGGGCGGCACCGGCCGCGCCGAGGAACTTGCCCGCACAGGCCACCGCGACGATCGCGAGGACCATGACCAGGCCCTGCGCGCCGAGGCCGGCGAGGTCCACGGAGAGCCCGGTCACGGTGAAGAAGACGGGGAGGAGGAGCAGACTGGTCTGGTCGATGCGTTCCGGCACCTCGGGCGCGGTCGCGTCGATGTGGTGCCGGGGCGCGACGGCGCCGAACAGGAAGGCGCCGAACACCGCGTGCAGGCCGATCTCGTGGGTGATCCAGGCACTGGTGAGCAGTCCGGCGCAGAGGACGACGTGGACGGTGGTGCCGCTGCCCGCCCACCGCCGTCGCGGCGCCAGCAGCCAGGCCAGGGCCGGCCGCACCGCGAGGAGCAGGACGAGGACGAAGAGAACGGCCCCGCCGACGGTCCGTCCGAACGACCAGGGGCCGCTGACGGTGACCAGCGTGACGACCGCGGCGAGCACGCTCCAGGCGATCACGTCCTGGATCGCGGCGCTGACCAGCGCCACCGTGCCCACCCGCTGCCGCTGAAGGCCCCGTTCGGTGATGATGCGGGCGAGGACCGGGAAGGCGGTGATGGACATGGCCGCGCCGAGGAACAGCGCCGGGCCGAGCGCTCCCGTCGTTCTCAGCTCGCCCTGGTCGAGCCACGGGTACAGCAGCAGCGCGAGCCCGGCACCCAGGGCGAACGGCAGGGCCACCGAACAGAACGACACCAGCGCGATATGCCTACCGACGCCTCTGACGTGCGAGAGGCTCAGCTGGTAGCCGACACCGAACATGAACAGCACCAGGCCGAGCTGGGCGAGGGTTTCCAGGTACGGGCGGGCCTCCGGCGGAAAGAGCAGCCGGGGCAGGTCGCCGGGCAGCAGCCCCAGCAGGCTCGGCCCGAGCGCGATCCCGGCGACGATCTCGCCCATCACGGCGGGCTGCCGCACCCGCTTGGCCAGAGTGGCGAACAGGAACGCGGCGAGCAGCACCAGTGCCAGGTCCACCAGGACGATCCCGGCGACGCTGCCGCTCTCCCCCGCGCTCAAGGCCAGGCCGTGCGTGGACACTCGACTCCTCCTGCCTTCTGGGGTGACGGAACAGTCCGGAACCCGGGCGGAAGCGGCCCGGTCCGGGGACGGGAACGTCGGGAGCGGCCGGAGCCGTCCGGACGGGGGAGGGCGGGGTGAGCCCGCCGGGCCCGCCGGCCTCGCGGTCAGATCCGCCGGAGCAGCGCCTTGCGATCGACCTTGCCGCTCGGGGTGAGCGGGAGCGCGGCCAGGTCCCTCACCGACGACGGGATCATGTGCTCGGGCAGGTGCGCCGACAGGCTCCGCCTGACGGCGGACGCCACCACCCGGGCGCCCCGCGCCGGTACGCAGAACGCCACCAGCCGCTTGGTCGCCGCCGTGTCGCCTCGCACGACCACGGCGGCGTCGGCGATTTCCGGCAGGGCCCGCAGACGCGCCTCGACCTCGCCGGTCTCCACGCGGTGGCCCCGGATCTTCACCTGGTCGTCCAGCCGCCCGAGGAATCGCAGGGTGCCGTCCGGCTGGAGCTCGACCAGATCGCCCGTCCGGTAGATCCGCCTACCTCCCGCCACGCCGGGTACGGAGCAGAACCGCGCGGCGGTCACGTCCGGCATGCCCAGGTAGCCCTGCGCCAGCACCGGTCCTCCGATGCACAGCTCGCCGGGCACGCCGGGCTGCCGGGGGCGCAGGTGTTCGTCGAGGACGTACGCCTCGGCGTTGGCGATGGGGCGGCCGATGGTGGGCTGGTCCGGCCAGGTCCCCGGATCGCCGCGGAGTTCGAGTGAGGTCACGACGTGGGTCTCCGACGGGCCGTACTGGTTGACCAGCACGGCCCCGTCCAGGTGCCGGAAGAGGGCGCGTATCGCGGGGCTCACCTGGAGCTGTTCGCCGGCCGTGACGACCTCGCGGAGGGTGGCCGGCCAGGTGCCGGTCGCACCGGCGTGCTCCGCTATCGCCTGCAGCGCGACGAAGGGCAGGAACATGCGCCGTACCGCGGTGTGGTTCATCAGCTCGATCAGGGCCTGGCAGCTGCGGCGTGTCGTGTCGTCCACCACCACCAGCGTCCCGCCGGAGGCCCAGGTGCTGAACAGCTCCTGGAAGGACACGTCGAAGCTCAGAGCGGAGAACTGGAGGGTCCGGTCGCCCGTGCCGCAGGACGACTGCGCGCACTGCCAGTCGACGAGGTTGGCCAGCGGGCGGTGCGGCATGGCCACGCCCTTCGGCACGCCGGTGGACCCGGACGTGTAGATGACGTAGGCCAGCGTGTCCGGTCCGGTCACCGGCGCCGCGGGGCGGGGGCCTTCCTCGACGGCGGAGAGGACGTCGTCCAGCACGGCGGTGCGGGTGCCCTCCGGCACCGGGATGCGGTCGAGGTGTTCCTTGTCGGTAAGCAGGACCGGCGCGCCGCTGTCGCGGACCATGGCGGCGAGCCGCTCGTCGGGGTAGGCCGGGTCGAGCGGCACGTAGGCGCAGCCCGCCTTCAGCACGCCGAGCACCGCGACGGCGACGGCGAACCCGCGCTCGAAGAACACGCCGACCGGGCGGCCGGTGACGCCCGCCGAGCGCAGCGCGAGGGCGAGCCGGTCCGAGTCGCGCCCCAGCTCCTCGTAGGTGAGGGACTTGGCGCCCCAGATCATGGCGGGCAGGTCGGGATGGCGGGCGCGCCGCGCCTCGAACAGCTCGTGCGCGAGCGGGGGCCTTCCGGGGGATTTGCGTACGGTGGTCACTGGCTGCTCCCAGGCCGGTCAGGTGGGGGACTGCGCCGGTTCGGTCATGAAGGACTCGATCGTCGCCGCGAGCGGTGCGGCCGCGGCCGTCTCCAGGTAGAGGTGGCCGCCGGGGAACGTACGGGTCGTGAGCGGCTGGACGCTGCTCCACTGCCACTTGTCGGTGTGTTCATCGCCGAAGGCGTCCTCTCGCCCGCGGCAGACGACGACGCGGCTCTCGGTCACCGTCCGCGCCATGGTCCGGACGAACGAGTCGCAGATGTCGAAGTCGGCCCTGAGCAGCGAGACCGCGCGGGCGGCGATGTGCGGGTCGCGCAGGAGCCCGGTGTCGAGCGCGCCGTACCGCGCGGCGCGTCGCAGCACCTCCTCGTCCGTGGCGGGGGCGGCTCCCTCGGCGTACAGCGGCGTGGCGAGCTGGGGGGCGAGGTTGGCGGAGGCGAAGAGCACCTGGCAGCGCGGGCCGCCGCGCCGCTCCAGGGCCGCGGCCACGCCGAGCCCGAGGTAGGCGCCCATGCTGTGGCCGAAGATCGAGAGTTCACCGTCCGGACCGACTTCGCGGATCAGCAGGTTGGTCAGGTCCCGCACCGCCTCCTCGGCGGTGTGGAGGGTGGGCTCGCGCCAGCGGCGGCCACGGCCGGGCAGTTCGGCCACCAGGGGCGTGATGTGGTCGGGCAGCAGTCGGGTCAGCCGTCGGAACACGGCCGCCGAACCGCCGGCGTGGTGGAAGAGGGCGAGCACAGCCATCGGTGCGCCTTCCGGGACAGGGAGGGGGCCCGGAGCAGCGTGTCCGGTGCCGGACTGCACCGGTCACGCTGTTCCGGGGCGGGGCGGGGGCGCGTGTGCACCGCGACCGGGCGCCCCTGTCCGGCTGGTCGCGGCTTGTTTCTTCCGTGGCCTTTCCCGGCCTGCGGCCGTGTCGGCCTGGCGGGGCCGGCGGTGGTGATCCGCGGTCGGGCGGACGGTGCGGGGAATGGGGTGGCGTGGCGGCCGGTCTTCGCGCCGCCTCGCCCGGGTGGCGTTCCGCGTGTCACGCCCTGGGGAATGTCCCGGCGGTAAGGTGCGGGCTGGGCAGCGGGGCGGGCGCCGGGACATATCCTGCCGCCGTTACGGTTGCTCCGGTGTCAGCCGCCGACGGGAATCCGGAAGTCCCACGGAGTGAACTTGTGTCCCGTGCGGCTCCGGTCGGTCAGCTTGTTGATGCCGTATTCGTCCTTCCCGGAGACGAGGACGGCGGCGTAATTGTCGAGCGGAATGGTGCCGCCGTATTCCGACACGTCGCCGAGGTCCGGGTAGATCTTCACCTGGGTCGGCACGTACCGGGTGGCGAACCCCATCCGGTAGTCCTTCTTGCTTCCGGTGTGCGGGAGCGAACCGTGCATCAGGGTCGACCAGAAGATGACGCATTCGCCGGGCTGCATGACGAGCGAGAACGCCTTGGACTCGTCGGGGCGCCAGTCGGGGTCCTTCTGGAGTTCGCGGTAGTCGTAGCCGAAGAAGCCGCGCCGGACACTGCCCTTCTCACGCTTGTTGATGGTGTCCGGGTTGTAGGACATGCCGAGGGACTCGTCGTAGTTCATGACCCGGTGCGTGCCGGGCATGAGCTGGAGGCAGCCGTTCTCCTTGGTGGAGTGGGTGAACGCCGTCCAGGCGGTGATCGTGCCGCCGAAGGCGGGTGCGTCGTTCTGCGCGGGCCACTGGATCTGGGGGCGGCCGCTGGAGTGGGCGAACGTCGCCGCCTGGTGCCAGTCCGTGCCCTCGTCACCCTGGTACTTGGGGAAGAACTCGGTGCGCCAGCAGAGCAGGTTCGGGCCGAGGATGGAGGCCACCCGCTCGACGATCGCCCGCTGCATGATGTGCTCGCTGAGCAGGTCGATGTCGAGGTGCCGGTCGTAGTTGGAGAGGTTGGTGACCGCGCCCAGCGCGTCGTTCGGGTAGATCGCGCGCGACCGGTCCGGAATGGCGCGGCGTATCTCGTTCCAGCGCCTCTCCATCTCCTCGGGCTCGTACACCTTGATCGGACCGATGAAGCCCTGGTCCTCGAACGTGGCGAGCTCTTCGGGGGTCAGCCGAAAATCCGACAGCTTGTCACTCACGGCTACTCCAGCTTCTGGTGGGGATGGGCTTGGTGCAGGTCACGCGGGCTGCTGGGCGTCCATCCGCGCGCGCAGTTCCGCGACGGCGTCGCCGAGCGACTGCTCGAACAGGGTCTTCACGTCGAGTTCCTGACCGTAATGCTGCTGAACGCGCGCGTTGAGGTTCATGGCGAGCAGGGAGTGGCCTCCCAGGTCCAGGAAGTTGTCCGCGAGGGAGGCGTCCGGGGTCTCGAGGAATTCACGCACCCATTCGACGAGCAGCTTCTGCATCTCGTGCAGGCCCTCCGGGGTGGTAACGGGCATTTCTGCCTTGCTCCTCTCGTAGGGTCTCGTGCGAGCCTCCCGCGAGGGTGGCATTCCAGCCGATGAGAGATTCGCTGAACGCTCTGCACTGGTCCACGCAACACGCGAAGCGCGTTGCGGGCTCAACTTTATAGCCGCCCCGCCGATCGCGGTAATGCCGATCTCTTGGGGGGTATGCGCGATGAACATGCGTCAATCGCGGTGTGTGCAACGGGCGCGCCTGCGGGGGGCGCCGGCCCGTAGTCGAGCGGCGGTGTTCCGATCCGTTCCGCGCCGGTCGCCTGCCGGTGGGGCAAGGGCCGGTGGGAGCACGGCCACCGCCCCGGGCCCCCCGCGGGCTGCGGGCGCGGCGGGGCGGTGCGGCCTCGGGTGCGGATGCGGGTGTGGCGGTGCGAGGCGGCGGCGCGAGGGCGGGGAGTGCCGTGCCCGGGCCGACGGTGCCCGGACCGGGCGGCCCAGGGCGCGGGGTGACGGTGCCCGGCCCGGTGGTGCAGGGAACGGGCGGCGCTCGGGCGTGGCGGTCTCTGGGGAGGGGTGGCGCCAGGGCCTGGTGGTGTCAGGGCGTCGCGGTGGAGACGACGTAGACGCGGGGCGCGGCCGGGTCGGTGAGGTCGACCGTGATGTCGCGGGTGGGGCGGGGGCGGTCCTGACGGTGGGTGGTGCCGGACCAGTCGCGGTCGGGCGGGAACCGCCAGCCGACGACTCCGGCGTCCCGGTCGCTTACCGTGATGTCGCCCTCCTCCAGTGCGGAGCGGCTGGTGCCGCTGTCGCCGAGGAAGGTGTCGAGTCCGGCACCGGTGGTCGTGAACTGGACGTAGAGGCGGCTGGACTTCCAGTTGCTGGTCTCGAAGTAGGCCACGTCACGGGAGCGGGCGGGGATCGGCACCTCGAAGACGCGGCGCTTCATCTTCGACGGCCAGCTCGCCTGGAGGCCGCTGACGGACGACTCGGCCTCCTTGTCGCGACCGCTGGAGCGGCTCTGCTCGGCGGAGATCGCCAGGTACCCGGCGGGGATGCCGATGAGCAGGACGATGACCAGGGCGGTGAACCAGCGGCGGAAGATCGTCTGGGCCCGGGTCTCCCCCACCGGGCCCGGGGGCTTCCTCGCCGGGGCGGGCGCGGGCGGGGTGCCGGTCCCGGTGGTGCCGGTCGCGTCGGCGGCGGTGGTGCCGGTGGCACCGGTGGAGGTGTCGGTGCTCGTGGGGGGATTGGTGGGGCTCATGCTCCGGGTTCCTCGGTGGTGCTCCTGGGGCGGGTGGGGCGGACGGCACCGGCGCGGAAGGCTTGCGCGTAGCGCTCGTACCGCTCGTAGCGTTCGACACGGCGCCGGTTGGCGCGGCGGAAGCGGCGGGCGACCAGCCGGGCGAGGTCGGCGGCCCCGACCATGCCCGCCTCGGGGCCCAGCTCCGCCTTGGCGATGCGGGCCTCGGGGCGGTAACCGCGCCCGGTGAGGTTGCGGCGGAACGCGTCCCGGGCGGGGCCGATGAGCAGGTCGTCGGCGGCGCTGACGCCGCCGCCGATGACGAAGCACGACGGATCGAGGGCGGCGGCGAGGTTCGCGATGCCGACGCCGAGCCACTGGCCGATGTCCTGGAGCAGTTCGACGCACATGGCGTCGCCCTCGCGGGCCAGCTCGGTGATGAGCGGGCCGGTGATGTCGGGGACGTGCCCCTTGACGCGTTCGATGATGTTGTACGCGACCGGGGAGTCGGCGGCGGCGAGTTCGCGGGCCTCGCGGACCAGGGCGTTGCCGGAGCTGTACTGCTCCCAGCAGCCGCGGTTGCCGCACGGGCAGCGGTGCCCGCCGGGGACGACCTGCATATGGCCGAACTCCCCGGCGACGCCGTACTTGCCGCGCTTGACGCGGCCGTCCTCCAGGATGGCCCCGCCGATGCCCGTGCCGAGCGTGATCATGACGAGGTGGTCCTCGCCGCGGCCCGCGCCGAAGCGCCACTCGGCCCAGGCGGCGGTGTTGGCGTCGTTGTCCACCATGACGGGGACGGCGAGGCGGGCCTGGAGGGAGTCGCGCAGGGGCTCGTTGCGCCAGGCCAGGTGCGGGGCGAACAGGACGCGGCTGCGGTCGGCGTCCACCCACCCGGCGGCGCCGATGCCGACGGCGTGCACATCGTGCCGGTCGGACAGGTCCAGGACCAGCTCCACGATCGTGTCCTCGACCACCTGGGGGCTCTTGGACTTGTCGGGGGTCTCGGTGCGGACCTTCTCCAGGATGGCGCCGTCCGCGTCCACGACCCCGGCCATCACCTTCGTACCGCCGATGTCGATGCCGACGGTCGGGACGCGGGGAGCGCTGAGGTGGGAGCGGCGCTCACGGCTGCCGACGGTGCGCAGGGCGGTGGCGCGTTCCGTGACGAGGTCCGTGACGCGGAGGGGGTCGCGGTGCGTGCTCACGGGTCCTGTCGTCCCTGCCGGTCGGTGGGCCGGGCGCGCTGGGGGTCCGGCGGCGGGCGGTGCCCGCCTTCGTCGATTGTGCCAGGAGGGGTCGCCCGTTCCAGCTCGTGACGCAGGGCGTCGAGCTCGCTTCCCCCGGCCATCTGGCGGGTCAGCTCGTCCAGGGTGACCGAGTCCCGGGTGTGGGACGCGGCCATGGCACCGCGCTTGAGCAGCACGAATCGGTCGCCGACGAGGTAGGCGTGGTGCGGGTTGTGGGTGATGAGGACCACGCCGAGTCCCGCGTCGCGGGCGGCGGCGACGTACTTGAGGACGACACCGGACTGCTTGACGCCGAGGGCGGCGGTCGGCTCGTCCAGGACGAGGACCTTGGCGCCGAAGTGGACGGCGCGGGCGATGGCGACGCACTGCCGCTCGCCGCCCGAGAGGGTGCCGATCGGCTGGTCCACGTCGCGCAGGTCGATGCCCATGCGGAGCAGTTCGGCGCGGGTGGTGGCGCGCATCCGGGCCACGTCGAGCCGTTTGAAGGGACCCTTGCCGGTGGTGGGCTCGGAGCCGAGGAAGAAGTTCCGCCAGACCGGCATGAGGGGGACGACGGCGAGGTCCTGGTAGACGGTGGCGATGCCGCGGTCCAGGGCCTCGCGCGGGGAGGAGAAGGCGGTCTCCTCGCCGTCCACGCGGAGCGTTCCCGCGTCATGGGCGTGCAGCCCGGAGATGATCTTGATGAGGGTGGATTTGCCCGCGCCGTTGTCGCCGAGGACGCAGGTGATCTGCCCGGCGTGGACCCGGAGGGAGACGTCGGTGAGGGCGCGGACGGAGCCGTAGTGCTTGCTGACCGCGTCGAGTTCCACGAGCGGGGCCGTCGTGGGGCGGCTCGTCGTGAGGGGGCTTGTCATGAGGTGGCCTCCGCCCGCTTGCGGACCCAGGCGTTGAGGAGGGTCGCGAGGAGGAGCATCGCGCCGAGGAAGAACTTGAACCAGTCGGGGTTCCACTCGGCGTAGACGATGCCCTTGCTGGTCATGCCGAAGATGAGCGCGCCGACGGCGGCGCCGACCGCGGAGCCGTAGCCGCCGGTGATCAGGCAGCCGCCGATGACGGCGGCGATGATGTAGATCAGCTCGTTGCCGACGCCCTCGCCGGACTGGACGACGTCGTACGAGAACAGCAGGTGCTGTCCGGACACCCAGGCGCAGAGGCCGACGCCCATGTAGAGGAGCGTCTTGGTGCGGCGTACGGGGACGCCGACCGCGCGGGCGGCTTCGGCGTTGCCGCCCACGGCGAAGATCCAATTGCCGAAGCGGGTGCGCAGCAGGACCCAGGTGGCGACGGCGATGAGGCCCAGCCACCACAGGATGGTGACCTTGAGGGTGGCGCCGCCGATCGTCGCCTCGGAGGCGAACAGGGCGCGGGCGGAGGCGAAGCCCTCCATGTCCGCGATGGTCTTGGTGGAGACGGTGCCGCTGATGAGCTTGGTCAGACCGAGGTTGAGGCCGGTCAGCATCAGGAACGTGCCGAGCGTGATGATGAAGCTGGGCAGCCTGGTGCGGGTGAGCATGAAGCCGTTGAAGAGCCCGACGGCGAGGGTGACCAGCAGCGACACGACGACGCCGACCCAGACGTTGGCGGTCATCTGGTAGCTGAACATCGACGAGACCAGCGCGGACGTGGTGACGAGGACGCCCGCCGACAGGTCGAACTCGCCGCCGATCATCAGCAGGGCGACGGGCACGGCCATGATGCCGATGGTGGACGCCGCGTAGAGCACGGTGCCGAGGCTCGCGGCGCGCAGGAAGCCGTCGGCGGCGAACGCGAAGAAGACGAAGACGGCGGCGGCGCCGACGACCGAGCCCAGCTCGGGGCGGGTGAGGAGCTTCTTCAGCGGGGAGGCGGGCAGGAGGCGCTCGTCGCGGGCCTGGCCGCCCTCGGCGGGCGGGGCGGTCGCGGTCATCGCGTCCCCCGCTCCGTGTAGGCGGCCAGGGCGGCCGCGTCCTTCTTCGTGATGATCTGCGGGCCGGTGAGGACGGGTCGGCCGCCGCCCAGCACGTCGGCGTTGTAGCGGTAGAGCCACAGCAGGTCCACGGCCTCGTACCCCTGGAGGTAGGGCTGCTGGTCCACGGCGAACCCGAGGGTCCCGTTGTTCAGCCCGGCGGCGACCTTGGCGTTGAGGTCGAAGGTGTCGATCTCGGCCTTCGACCCGGCGGTGCGCCTGGCCTGGGCGGCGGCGTCGGCGAACGGCGCGCCGAGGGTGACGACGGCGTCGATGGCGGGGTCGGTCTGGAGCTTGGCCTCGATGGACGCCTGGACGTCGGGCATGTTCGTGCCGTCGACGTAGAGGTTCTGGAGGGTGCCGTCGAACGTCTCGCGTACGCCGGCACAGCGCTGCTCGTGGCCGACGTTGCCCTGCTCGTGCAGGACGCACAGGGCCTTCTTGCGGCCGCGCTTGTCGAGCTCGTCGCCGACGGCCTGCCCGGCGACGGTCTCGTCCTGCCCGATGTGGGTGAGGGCGCCGTACGCCTTGGACTGGGCCGAGCCGGAGTTGACGGTGATCACCGGGATACCGGCGGCGACGGCGCGGGCGACGGACGCCTTGAGCGCGTCCGGCTTGGCGAGGGTGACGATCAGGCCGTCCACCTTCTTGTCCACGTACGAGTCGACCAGCTGCGCCTGCTGCTGGCCCTCGTCGCTGTGGGCGTACAGGAAGTTGATGTTGTCCTTGGCGGCGGCCTGGCGGGCGCCCTTCTGGACGATGTCCCAGAACGTGTCGCCGTCACCGGAGTGGGTGACCATGGCGAAGGTCCAGCGGGGCGTGGTGACGTTGGCCCGGCCCGACGCGGCCTCGGCGGCCGCCTTCCTGGCGTCCTCGGCGCGCTTGCCGCCGGTCGCGCTACAGGCGGTCAGGGTCACTCCGAGTGCCACCGCCAGCACGGCGGCGACCGCGCGTACTCCTGTCCGAACCGTTGCCACGAGTCCGTGCCCTCCTGCTGTCCGCTGTCGTCCTGCCGCTGCCGGGGTGGGCGCCCCGACCGCCCAAGTATCGGTCATCGGGTCCCGGACGGTACCCACCGGGTGCGGGGCGCGGGCCGCCACGGGCAAGGAGGTCCGGCACGTGAGGCGCGCGGGGGCGGCCGCCGCGCGCGGGCGCTCCCCTCTTTGACACGGCGCTCCGGCCATGTCCCACTTTGGGACATGCGTATCGGATTGATCGGAACCGGTCGTATCGGGACGTTCCACGCGAAGGTGCTCAGTCGGCACGCCCACGTCGGCGGGCTCGTCGTCACCGACGTGGACGCGGATCGGGCGGAGCGCCTCGCCCGGGCCATCGGCGCTACGGCCGCGCCCGGTGCCGACCACGTGTTCGCGTGGGGCGTGGACGCCGTGGTGATCGCCTCGGCCACCGCCTCCCACGCCGACCTCCTCGTGCGCGCCGCCCGCGCCGGGCTGCCCGTGTTCTGCGAGAAGCCGGTCGCCGTGGACCTGCCCGGTACGCTGCGGGCGCTGCGCGCGGTCGCGGCGGCCGGGTCGCCGCTCCAGCTGGGCTTCATGCGGCGCTTCGACGCCGGGTACACGAAGGCGCGCGAGGCGGTACGGGACGGGCGGCTCGGCAGGCTGCACACCGTGCGGGCGGTCACCTCCGACGCGGAGCCGCCGCCCGCCGCGTACGTGCCGCTGTCGGGCGGGCTGTTCCGGGACTGCCTGGTCCATGACTTCGACATGGTGCGCTGGGTCACCGGCCGCGAGGTCGTGGACGTGTACGCGGCGGGCTCGGACCGGGGGCCGGGGATGTTCCGGGCGGCGGGTGATGTGGACACGGCGGCGGCGCTGCTCACCCTGGACGACGGCACGCTGGTCACGGCGACCGCGACGCGCTGCAACGGCGCCGGGTACGACGTGCGGATGGAGCTGGCCGGGGAGCGGGACCAGCTGGTGGTGGGCCTGGACGACCGCACGCCGGTCACCTCCGCCGAACCGCTGGGCCCGCCGCCCGCGAGCCGGCCGTGGACGGGCTTCCTGGACCGGTTCGCCCCGGCGTACGAGGCGGAGCTGGACGCGTTCGTACGGTTCGCGCGCGGTGAGCGGGACAACCCGTGCGACGGGCTCCAGGCCCTGGAGGCGCTGCGGATCGCCGAGGCGTGCGAGCTGTCCCGCCACGAGCGCCGCCCGGTACGGCTGGCGGAGGTGCCGGGGCTGGAGGGCGCGGTGTAGGGGGGCGGGCACAGTCAGTCGCGGGAGGACTCGGCGGCCAGGACGGCGCCCTGGGCGACCGCGCACAGGGTCTCCGCGCCGTCCTCCTCGGCGGCAGTCAGCAGGTCGCAGCGGACCACGGCCTGGCGGCGGCCCGCGTGCACGACCGAGGCGCGGGCGACGAGCGTGCGCCCCACGGCGGGGCGCATGTACTGGATGGAGAACCCGGCGGTCAGCACGGCCGGGCCCAGCGCGGTCCCGGCGGCGAAGGTGATGGCGTTGTCGGCGGCGTACGACAGCACGCCGCCGTGCAGGAAGCCGTTCTGCTGGAGCAGTTCGGGGCGTACGTCCACCTCCAGGACGGCCCGGCCGTCGCCGAACGCGGTGACGCGGGCGCCGACGAGGCGGCTGAAGGGCTGGCTGTCGAGCACCTTCCGGGCGAGGTCGAGCGCGGGGTCGTCGGTCATGGCGGCAGCCTAGGGGCGCTCACGCGGATGGCCTAGGGGGCGTGCGCGGGGGCTTGTGAGCGCCGGGCGGGTGGGGCGGGCGCCGCGCGGAACTTGCGGGCGCCGGGGCTGATGGGGCCGGGTCAGGTCCGGGATGGCCGGTGAGCGCCGTGCGGTCCACCGCGTGACGGCCGGGGACAGCACCGGGTCGCCCGCGGCCATCTTCCGCACGGCGTCGCGCCGAGGACCTGGTCGGCGTAGACGACGGCGTCCGACTCGTTGAACTGGCGGCTGCTGTGGACCCCGTGCGGTACGGCGGCGTCTGGCGCCCGCGCCGTCGCCCTCGCCGTCGAGGCCGGCGGCCTCGGCCAGGTCGGAGGGCAGCAGCCAGGGGTATTCCGCGTGGGTCACACGCTCCACGCCACGCAGCCGTACGGGCCGGAACGGCCGGGAGTCCGCCGTCCGCTACCGAAGTAGGGGGTGGTGTGGACTTCCGGACCGGCAAGCGCATCCCGAGGTCGGAAGCGCCACCGGCCGCGTGCGCGGGAGGATCGGGGCCATGAGGAAGATCCTCGAACTGCTGGGCACGGCGCTGCTCGTGGTGGGCTGCGTGGGGGTGATACGCGAACTGACCGGCGGCTGGTTCGCGTTCCTGGGCGTCACCCGCGTCGTGGTGGAGCATCTGCCGGTGCTGCGGCGGGACTTCCCGCTGTTCGCGCACGCGCTGCTCGCCGTGGCCGGTTGCGGGGTGCTGATAGCCGCCGGGCGCCGGGTCCGGGCGTAGGCCGGTCACTCCTCCGCCGCGAAGGTGCCGAACTCGGCGGGGCCGGTGGGCCGGTACGTCTGGATGGTCGCCCCGGTGGAGGTGGTGCGGTGCCCGGTCAGCTCGTACGCGGTCGGGACGCCGCCGTCCGGGAAGAGCCGGCGGCCCTTGCCGAGGAAGACGGGGAAGACCAGCAGGTTGAGCGCGTCCACCAGGCCGTGGGCGATGAGGCCCTGCGCGAGGCGGGCGCTGCCGTGGACCTGGATCTCCCGGCCGGGGCCCGCCTTCAGCCGGGCGACGACCTCGCCGAGGTCGCCCTCCACGAGGTGAGAGTTGTTCCACTCGACCGTCCTGAGGGTCCGGGACACGACGTGCTTGGGGAGGTTGTTGAGCGGGCCCGCGATCGGGTCGTCCGGGTCGGTGACCTCCGGCCAGTACGAGGCGAAGATCTCGTACGTGCGGCGGCCGAGGAGGAAGGCGTCGGCGCGGTCGAAGACCTCGTTCATGAAGCGGCCCATGTCCTCGTCGGCGAAGGGAACGAGCCAGCCGCCGTAGTCGAAGCCGTCACTGCGGTCCTCGTCGGGGCCGCCGGGGGCCTGCATGACGCCGTCGAGGGAGAGGAAGGTGGTGAGGGTGAGCTGAGCCATGGCACGCGCCTTTCGTCGGTGTTCCGTACCAGCTCAGACCCTGGCGGCGCCCGGAACTCATCGCCGGGCGGCGACGCGGCGGGGGTGTCCCACCAGAGGAGCAACACCCCCGCCGGTCCGGTCCGGCACGGGGGACGCGACGGGGCGCGCCGGCACCGGGCCGGGCCGTCGGAGGAACCGGCGGGCGGGTACGGCGCGGACCCCGCCCACCGGCGGCCGGAGCGGGGCGCTGGACGCGCGGGCGGGCCCCCGGACGCCTATCACCGGACCCGGTCCCGGGCCCGGACCCGGTCCCGGACCCGGCGCCGGACGCCGGACGGGCGCACTGCGCCGGGAGCGGCCGCATGTCGGCCGGTGCGCCGGCCATCGGGCCGGTTGCCGGGCGGCGCCCCTGGGCGCTCAGAGCCGGGCGGCGCCCCTGGGCGCCCAGGGGTGGGGCGACCGCTGCCGGGTCAGGGCGGCGTCGGGTGGGTCAGCCACCGAGTTCCTGGTGGCGGGCGGTGAGGCGCTTGGCGCCCTCCTCCGTGAGGGAGCCGAAGAGGCGCAGGCGGGAGATGCCGCCGTCGGGGTAGATGTCGATGCGGACGTGGGTGCCGACGGCCGGGGTCGGCAGTACGAAGCGGTGGTTGGTGTCGGGCTGGAGCCGGGTCCGGGGCAGGAACTCGGTCCACGGCCCGTCCTCGCCGTCGCGTACGGAGAGGGCGGCCCAGCCCGCGCTGTTGCCCTTCAGGTACGCCGTGTCTATCTCGACGGCGCGGATCTCGGCCTGCTCGGCGAGCCGGTAGCGGATCCAGTCGTTGCCCTGGTCGCGGCGGCGCCTCGTCTCCCAGCCGTCGTCCATCTTGCGGGAGCGGCCGGGCTGGATCGTGTTGGTGGCGGGCGAGTAGAAGCGGTCGGAGGCGTCCTCGACACCGCCGCCGTTCTCCAGCGCCACCAGGTCGAAGGTGCCGAGCGCGCCGAGCCACGCCGGGTCGGGGGCGACCTCGCCGTACACGCGGAGGCGGGCCACGCCGCCGTCGGGGTGCTGGTTGAGGCGGAGGTGGGTGAAGCGGCGCTCCACATCGACGGCGAACCCGTTCGCCGCGTGCCCGCCGACGGGCGTGCGGGGCACGAGGGTGGTCCACTCGACGTCCGGGCCGAGCAGTTCCTCCGGCGAGGGCGAGCCGGGCACGGAGGCGGCCTCGACGGAGACGGCCTGCGGGTAGTTGCCGCGGAAGTGGGCCGTGTCCACGACGATGCCGCGGATCACGCCGGGCGCGCCGAGCCGTACGAGCGCCCAGTCGTGGTCGTCGGCGTCGGGGTGCGGCCGGTCGGCGGAGGTGCCGCGGCGGCGGCGGGTCTCCCAGCCGTCCATGACCTTGCCCTTGTGGCCGAAGTGCTCCGGGTCGAACTCGGCGGGCTCGGGCTTGAGGAGGTTCTCCCGCTCGGCGAAGAACTCGTCGTTGGCGGCGACGACACCCGCGCCGAGGCGCCGGTCGGCGAGGTCGGCGTATCCGGTGAAGGGCAGGTCGGCGGCGCGGTAGTCGGCGTACGGGTCGCCGCCGCCGTACGGGCTGGCGTCGCCGGTGAAGCGCGGAATGCCGGTGCCGGTGGTGGTGCCGGTGTCAGCGCCGGTGCCGGTGACGGTGGAGTCGGCTGCGGTGTCGGTCACGGGATTCACTTGTTCCTTTCGAGCAGTCGCCCGCTGGGTGCGGCGGGTCGGCCGCGGTCGGCGATGCGTACGCCGCGCAGCCAGGTCGAGGTGACGACGCCGTACAGGGTGCGGCCCGCGTAGGCGGTGACCCGGTTGCGGTGGTGCAGCCGGGCCGGGTCCACGGTGAAGGACTCGTCAGGGGCGAGGACGGCGAAGTCGGCGTCGCGGCCGGCCTCGATGGCGCCCTTGCGGTCGAGTCCCGCGAGGGAGGCGGGGGCGGTGGACATCCAGCGGGCCACGTCGTCCAGGGTGTGGCCGCGCCGTCGGGCCTCGGTCCAGATGGCGGGGAGGCCCAGTTGGAGGGAGGAGATGCCGCCCCAGGCGGTGGAGAAGTCGGGGGTCTTGAGGTCGGCGGTGGAGGGTGAGTGGTCGGAGACGACGCAGTCGATGACGCCGTCGGCGAGTCCCTGCCACAGGGCGTCCTGGTTGGCGGCCTCGCGGATGGGCGGGCAGCACTTGAACTCGGTCGCCCCGTCCGGCACTTCCTCGGCGGTCAGGGTGAGGAAGTGCGGGCACGTCTCGACGGTGACCTTGACGCCCTCGCGTCTGGCGGCGGCGATGAGGGGCAGCGCGTCGGCGGACGACAGGTGCAGGACGTGGACGCGGGCGCCGAGGCGGCGGGCCTGGGCGATGAGGTTCTCGACGGCGGTGTTCTCGGCGTCGCGGGGGCGGGAGGCGAGGAAGTCGGCGTACTTGGCGGAGCTGCGGCTGGGCGCGGCGTCGAGGTGGTGCGGGTCCTCGGCGTGGACGATCATCAGTCCGCCGAAGCCGGTGATCTCGGCGAGCGAGGCGGCCAGCTGCTCCTGGTCGAGCTGCGGGAACTCGTCCACGCCCGACGGCGACAGGAAGCACTTGAAGCCGAAGACACCGGCGTCGTGCAGCGGGCGCAGGTCCTTGACGTTGTCCGGGAGGGCGCCGCCCCAGAAGCCCACGTCGACATGGGCCTTGGGCCTGGCCACGTCCTGCTTGATCCGCAGGTGCTCCACGGTGGTCGTGGGCGGCAGGGAGTTGAGCGGCATGTCGATGAGGGTGGTGATGCCGCCCGCGGCCGCGGCGCGGGTGGCGGTCCAGAAACCCTCCCACTCGGTGCGGCCGGGGTCGTTGACATGGACGTGGGTGTCCACGAGTCCGGGGAGCACGGCGTGGTCGCCCACGTCCTCCAGGCGGGCCCCGGCCGGGACCTCCGCGTCGTACGGCAGGACCGCGGCGATGGTGCCGTCGGCGACGGCGACGGCCGCGGGGCGCGTGCCCTCGGGGGTGACGACGCGCGTCGAGCGCAGTACCAGGTCCACGGGCGGATCCATGTGCCGGTCCACGTCGCCGCTCACGTCCACGCTCACGTTCAACGCTCTCCCCTCCAGCGGATTTCAACGTTCTGTTGAAGGAGTCTCGCCCGCGCGCCGACGGCCGTCAAGGGGTGCCCGGAGCGCGAAGATCCACTTGGTGGATTCCACAAGATGGAATTAAGATTCCGCATAGAAGAACGTAGCTCCGCACAGAGGAGGCGTCCAGGGACAGCGGAGCAACGCTGCGGACACAGGGACAAACGGGCCCTGACCGGCCGGGATGCGATGCCGTGGGCGATGTGCCCGGCCGGAGGGCCCGGTAGGCTGCTGCCTTGTCCATCCGCCTCGAAAGGACCGTTGACGTGCCGTCGTCCAGCGCCAGCACCACCGACGCCGCCACCAAGCCCGCCGCCGGGTCGGGTGGCGTGCAGTCCCTTGAGCGTGCCTTCGACCTCCTGGAGCGGATGGCCGACGCCGGGGGCGAGGTAGGACTCAGCGAGCTGTCCGCCAGCAGCGGGCTCCCGCTGCCCACCATCCACCGCCTGATGCGCACCCTCGTCGCCTGCGGATACGTCCGCCAGCAGGCCAACCGGCGGTACGCGCTCGGGCCCCGCCTCATCCGCCTCGGCGAGTCCGCCTCCCGCCTCCTCGGCACCTGGGCCCGCCCGTATCTGGCGCGGCTCGTGGAGGAGACCGGCGAGACGGCGAACATGGCGCTGCTCGACGGCGACGAGATCGTCTACGTCGCGCAGGTGCCGTCCAAGCACTCGATGCGGATGTTCACCGAGGTCGGACGGCGGGTGCTGCCGCACTCCACCGGTGTCGGCAAGGCGCTGCTCGCGCACACCCCGCCGGAGGAGGTGCGCGCGCTCCTCGCCCGTACGGGGATGCCCGCGGCGACGGAGAAGACCATCACCACGCCCGACGAGTTCCTCGCCGCGCTGGAGCAGGTGCGGGCGGCGGGATACGCCGTGGACGACAACGAGCAGGAGATAGGGGTCCGTTGCCTCGCGGTGTCGGTGCCCGACTCGCCGACCCCGGCGGCCATCTCCATCTCGGGCCCCGCGGGCCGGGTCACGGAGGCGGCGACGGACAAGATCGTCCCCGTTCTCCAGGAGGTCGCCCGCGACCTGGCGACGGCCCTCACCAACACCTCGGCGCCGAGCTGAGCCGAGCGCGCGGGCAGGGCCCGGGAGCCCAGGCTCCCGGGCCCTTTCGGATGCCCGCGCCCCTTTCAGGCGGGTGTGCCACGCGTCTCAGGCGGGTGTGCCACGCGTATTCACGCGGGTGCGAGGCGTCTCAGGCGGGTGCGAGGCGCTTCAGGCGGGTGCCAGACGGCCGTCGCGGACCGTGACCGTGCGGGTCGCGTGGGCCAGGTGAGCCGGGTCGTGGGTGACCAGCAGCGTCGCCGCGCCGCGCTCCCGGGCCAGCGTCGCCAGCAGGCTCACCACCGCCTCGCCGCGCTCCCGGTCCAGCGCGCTGGTCGGCTCGTCCACCAGCAGGACCGCCGGTTCGTTCGCCAGCGCCCGCGCGATGTTCACGCGCTGCCGCTGGCCGCCCGACAGCTGGTGCGGGCGGCGCCCCGCCTCGGCGGCCAGCCCGACCGCGTCCAGCAGTTCCAGGGCCCGCCGACGGGCCGCGTCCCCGGAGCCCCGGACCCGCCCAGTACCCCGGACCCGCCCGGGCCCAGAAGCCCGCACGGCGCTCAGGCCACCGGCCCGCCCCCGCCCCGCCAGGTGCGCCATGACCTGTACCTGCTCGACCGCCGTCAGCGACGGCAGCAGGTTCGGCTGCTGGAACACGATGCCCAGCCGCTCCCGCCGCAGCGCCGCCTTGCCGGCCCGGTCCAGCGCGCCCGTGTCGACGCCGTCCACGACGACCCGCCCCCGGTCCGGCGTCACCAGCGTCGCCGCCACCGCCAGCAGGCTCGACTTCCCGGACCCCGACGGGCCCACCACCGCGACCAGCTCTCCCGCGCCCACCTTCAGCCCCACCCCGTCCAGCGCGGTCAGCCGGCCGTCGCCGTCGGGGTAGGTGAGGGTCACATCGTCCAGCAGCAGGCTCATCGGACGCTCCCCAGCGCGGTGAGAGGATCGACGGCGGTGATCCGCCGGATGGACAGGGCCGCCCCGAGCACGCCCAGCACTACCATCACGGCGGCCGGCCCCAGTACGGTCAGCGGCTCCAGGACGAACGGCACGTCGTCCCCGCTGACCAGCGCGCCCACCCCCGCCGCCAGCGCAGTGCCGAGCAGCGTGCCCGTACCGAGCACCACCACGGCCTGCCCCAGCGCGTCCCGCAGCAGATACGGCGTGGACGCGCCGAGCGCCTTCAGCACGGCGATGTCGCCGCTGCGCTGGATCGTCCACACGGTGAAGAAGGCGCCCGTCACCAGAGCCGAGATGACGAACAGGAACCCGCGCATCAGCTGCAGCGAGCCGTTCTCCGCCTGGTACGACGCCATGGCCTCCAGGGCCTCCTCGACGGTACGGCTCTCCGTGCCCGCCGCCCGGTCACCGGCCGCGTAGTCCACGCCCTCGCCGCCGCGCAGCGCCACGACCGTCGCCGCCGTGCCCTCCACGGGCCCGCCCAGCCCCTGCCAGTCGTCGAGGGACGTCCACACGACCGGCGTGTGGCTGTACGAGGCGTCACCCGCGACCGCCGCGACGGTCACCCGGCCCCGCGCGCCGAGGCGTACCGCGTCGCCCGGCCGTACGCCCAGCTCATCGGCTGCCGAACGGGACAGGACCGCCCGTCCCGCGCCCAGCCGACCGCTCTGCGGGGCGACCCCGGCGGACGGCCGCGTACCGAACACGGAGACCGCCGCGGCGCGCTCGCCCCCGCCCGCGACGGCGTTCAGGGTGCTGATGCCGACCGGCTCGGCGGCGGTCACACCGGGCCGCGCCGCCCAGGTGCGCCAGGCGCGCTCCGGCACCGCCGACGCGGTGAACGACACCTCACGCCCGGGCGGCGGCGCCGCGAAGGCCAGCCGGTCGGCGGGCAGACCGGTGACCGCCGAGACGTTCTCCCGCGCGAGCCCGGCCGTCAGCCCGGACAACAGCCCCACGAGCAGCGTGATCAGGACGATCACCGTACCCATCAGCGCGAACCGCCCTTTGGCGAACCGCAGATCTCTCCATGCCACGAACATGACCCCAGCCTGGCCGCCGCCCCGCCCGACCGGCATCGCGCCACGGACGGCCACGACGTCAAACTTTCGGTTGAGGCCCCACCCGCGCGGGCCGCCTACGCTGGACGGGTCATGTCTCCCCGCACCGCCGCCTCCGCCCCCCTCGCCGCCTCGGCCCCTCTCGCCGCTTCGGCCCCTCTCGCCGCCGCCGTCCACTTCGCCGACGGGTTCCTCGCCCGCACGCGCGCCCCGCGGGTGCTGCGGCTCGGGCTGCACCTGCTGACGGCGGGCCTCCTGGCGCTCGCGGCGGTCCGCGCGGTGGCCGCCGGGGACGCGGCGCGCGCGACGGCGGTCACCGGGGCGGCGGCCGTGATGGGCGCCGTGTACGCGGCGGGCCCGGCGCTGCCGGCGGTACGCGGACGTTCCGTCCGGGGCGCGCGGGCGGCCGGGCCGTGGCTGGGCGCGGTGTGCGCGGCGTGGCTCGGGCTGCTGGTGCTGACGCCCGACGCGCTGTGGGTCGCCTTCCCCCTGTACTTCCTCCAGTTGCGCCTGCTGCCCGTGCGCTGGGCTCTGCCCGCGGTCGCGGCGACGGCGGGCGCGGCGGTCCTCGCGCACGTCGGCCACGGGGCGCCCCTCAACCCGGGCGTGTTCGTCGGGCCGCCGCTGGGCGCTGCCGTGGCCGTCGCGACCGTCCTCGGGTACCAGGCGCTGTACCGGGAGAACGAGCGGCGGCGGCAGCTGATCGACGAACTCGTGGCCACGCGCGCCGAGCTGGCCGCCGCCGAACGCCACGCGGGCACCCTCGCCGAACGGGAACGCCTCGCCCGCGAGATCCACGACACGCTCGCCCAGGGCCTGTCGTCCATCCAGCTCCTGCTGCGCGCCGCCGAACGCGCCCTGCCGCCCGGCTCCCCCGCCGCCGCGCACATCGAACGGGCCCGTGAGGAGGCGCGGGGCAACCTCGCGGAGGCGCGCCGCTTCGTCCGCGCCCTGACCCCGCCGGACCTCCAGCGGGGCTCACTCGTCGCCGCGCTGGAGCGGCTCTCCGCACAGGGCGCGCCCCGGGAGGGCGGTGGTGGCGCGGGGGTGCCGTCTGACCGTGTCGGGGGCGCGGCGGGCGGCGTGCCGGGGCGGGCTCCCCGGGTGCGGTTCTCGCTGAGCGGTACGCCCGTGCCGCTGCCCACCCCGTACGAGGTGGCGCTGCTGCGGATCGCCCAGTCGGCGCTCGCGAACACGGTGCGGCACGCGGCGGCCTGCCGGGCCGAGGTGACGCTGACCTTCATGGACGCGTCCGTCACGCTCGACGTGGTGGACGACGGCGTCGGCTTCGACCCCGCCGTGTGCGTGCCGTCGGCGGACGGCGGCTTCGGGCTGCCGGCGATGCGGGTCCGTGCCGAGTCGCTGGGCGGGACGTTCGCCGTGGAGTCCGCGCCCGGTCAGGGCACGGCCGTCGCGGTGACGCTGCCGCTGCCGCTCGCGCCGGGGGCCGCCGCGTGACGATCCGGTTGCTGCTCGCCGACGACCACCCCGTCGTACGGGCGGGGCTGCGCGCCGTACTGGACACGGAGCCCGGCTTCGAGGTGGTCGCCGAGGCCGCCACGGCAAAGGACGCGGTCGAGCGTGCGGCGGCGGGCGGCGTGGACGTCGTCCTGATGGACCTGCGGTTCGGGCCCGACGGCATGCACGGCTCGGCGGCCACGGCGGCGATCACCGAACGGGGCGGCGACGCGCCGCGGGTACTGGTGCTCACGACCTACGACACGGACGCCGACATCCTGGCGGCGGTCGAGGCGGGTGCGAGCGGCTATCTGCTGAAGGACGCCCCGCCGGAGGAGCTGGCGGCGGCGGTGCGCACGGCGGCGGCGGGCCGCTCGGCGCTGGCCCCGGCGGTCGCGCACCGGCTGATGCACCGGCTGCGGGACCCCGGGCAGGCGCTGACGCGGCGCGAGCTGGAGGTGCTGGGCCTGGTCGCCGAGGGGCTGTCGAACCAGCAGATCAGCAAGCGGCTGTTCCTCAGCCAGGCGACGGTGAAGTCGCACCTGGTGCACGTCTTCGCGAAGCTGTCGGTCGAGTCGCGCACGGCGGCGGTGGCGGAGGCCCGCGCCCGGGGGCTGGTCCGGTAGGGCGGCGAGGGCCGGCCCGGTGGGGCGAGCGGGGAGCTGGTGCCGGTAGGCCGTACGGGGTCCGGCGTCGTAGGACCGCGTGGGGGCCGACTGGTTCCGGACCGGGCCTCGGTGCCGAGGGCCTCGGTGCCGACGGCCTCGGTGCCGACGACCTCGTGCCGACGGCCTCGGTGCCGGGCGTAACAGATCTTCAGCCGCCCCGGCCCCACAGCGAGCGTGACCCGCGGCATGACCCCGCAG
This sequence comes from Streptomyces thermolilacinus SPC6, assembly GCF_000478605.2. Classification (GTDB taxonomy): domain Bacteria; phylum Actinomycetota; class Actinomycetes; order Streptomycetales; family Streptomycetaceae; genus Streptomyces; species Streptomyces thermolilacinus. The sequence goes on from NZ_ASHX02000001.1 coordinate 833,468, forward strand.
CAGTTCCCCGGAAGCGACGCGGCTTCCGGGGAGCCGGGAGGCGGTGCGGGTCGTCAGCTGGACTGCTCCACGTCCATCGCCCCGCGCCACACGGTCACGTCGAGGCTGATGTAGTCGCTGGGGTCGTTCTCGGGCGAGAAGCCGAGAACGGTCAGCAGGGCGACGTCCCCCGCGCCGTTCTGCAGGCAGACGCGGGACCCCCTGGTCATCTGCGAGTCCTCGATCGAGGTGGTGTAGCGGGTCTCGTCGAGGCACGTCCGCAACGTGCCCTCCTGCCCGTTGCGCAGCATCACCAGTCGGCCCGCGTCGTTGGCGTGGAGGCCGGAGATGCTGTACCGGATGTCGCCGCCGTCGCCCTTGGGCTTCACCGGGTCGTCCGCGAGGGACAGCTCGTACCCCTCGGTCAGGTCGATGCCCTTGTAGTCGACGGGCTGGGGCGGGGTGGCGGGCTCGCCGCCGGGGGTGCCCTGCGAGGGGGTGCCGCCCCCGGCGCCCGCGTCGGCGCCCGTACCGGTGCCCTGGCCCGCCTGCTCGCCCTCGCCCTGGCCGGTGGTGTCCGCGCCCGCGGACGGCTTCGGCGCGCCGGAGATGGTGCCCTGCGCCTGGCCGGGGCCCTGCTCCTTGCCGTTGTCCTTCAGGATGGCGTACGCGGTGACGCCGCCCGCGACGGCGAACGCGACGACGGCGGCGATGGCGACCAGCACGGCGCGGCCGTTCCGCTTCGGCGCGGGCGCGGGCGCGGCGGGGGCGGGAGCGCCGGGGGCTCCGGGGCCGTACGGGGCGGCGCCGACGACCGGGTGCGTGTACGGGTGCGGCTGCGGGGGCGGCGTGGGGGCGTGGCCCGGGCCCATGGTGGGCGGCGGCCCGAAGCCCTGCGGCGGCGCGGACGGCGCGGCGTGGGCGGTGGCCGGGTGCGTGGGCGGCGGGGTGGCGTGGCCCGCGGCCGGCGCCTGCTCGGCGGGGCCGCCCTGGGCGTGACCGGCGGGGGTCTGCGCCTGGCCGGTGGGCGGGGTGGCGGGCGGCGGCGGGGTCGTGGCGGCGGCCGGGGCGGGGGCGGCGGCGCGGGTGGTGATGTCCGCGGCGACGGCGCCCGGCAGCCACTCCTCGGGGCGGCGCAGCGCGGTCTGGTCGCTCGCCCGGTGGCACATCGTCAGCACCTCGGCGATGGACGGGCGGGCCGCCGGGTCCTTCGCCATGCACCGGGACACCAGCTCCCGAAGCTGCTCGGGGAGCCCGTCCAGCGACGGCTCCTCGTGCACGATGCGGTAGAGCACGCCGTGCGACGTGCCCTCACCGAACGCGGGGCTGCCCAGCGCGGCGTACGCGGCGACCTGTCCGAGCGCGAACACGTCCGTCGCGGGTGTCACGGTGCTGCCGGCGGCCTGCTCGGGCGCCATGAACGCCGGGGTGCCGATGGTGACGCCGCTGCTGGTGAGCGAGGTGGCGTCGGCGGCGCGGGCGATGCCGAAGTCGATGACGCGCGGGCCGTCGGAGGCGAGCAGGACGTTGCCGGGCTTCAGGTCCCGGTGGACGATGCCCGCGCCGTGGATGACCTGGAGGGCCTCGGCGATGCCCGCGACGAGCAGCAGCACCGTGTCCACGGGCATCGGGCCGTGCTTCTGGACGGCGTCGGCGAGGGACGGGCCGGGTACGTAGGCGGTGGCGAGCCACGGCTCGCGGGCGTCCGTGTCGGCGTCGATGACCGGCGCGGTGTAGAGGCCCTGGACGCGCTGGGCGGCCTGCACCTCCTGGGCGAAGCGGCGCCGGAACTCGGCGTCCTGCGCGAAGTCGGGGCGGATCACCTTGATGGCGACGGGCCGCCCGCCCGGCGTGTACGACAGGTACACCTTGCCCATGCCGCCCGCGCCGAGACGGGCCGCGAGCCGGTATCCCGCGACCGAGCGCGGATCTTCCTCCTCCAGCGGCTGGAAGACGGTCCCCCCATGGTGCTGACCACCACTCATCAATCCATGTCTCCTGAGAAGGACTCACCGCGCGCGCGGTGCGTACGTGTCACGTGAACGGCGTTGCGGTGCCGGACCCGCACCCTATCCAAGCGGGGCGCCTCGGCTCCACGCGCCGTCGAGTGCGGTATGCACTCCTTCATGGACGCCATGAGGACGAACGACACGCAGGGAAACCGCACTTCGCCGCCACCGGCCGTCGGGCCCGTCGCCGGGCTGCTGCTCGCGGCGGGCGGCGGCAGGCGGCTCGGGGGGCGGCCGAAGGCGCTGCTGGATCACCGGGGGCGGCCGCTGGTGGAGCACGCGGTGGCCGCGCTGCGGGCGGCGGGGTGCGGGCCGGTGCACGTGGTGCTGGGCGCGGCGGCCGGGGCCGTGCGGGAGCGGGCCGACCTGGCGGGGTGCGTGGTGGTGGAGAACCCGGAGTGGGAGCGGGGCATGGGCTCGTCCCTGCGGGCGGGACTGGCGTCGCTCGGGTCGACGGAGGGCGGGGGTACGGGCGCGACCGGCGCGGGCGCGGGCACGGCGGGCGCCGACACGGGCGCGGCCGGAGCGGGCATGGCGGGGGCCGACACGGGGACGGCCGACGCGGGCATGGCGGGGGCCGACACGGGGACGGCCGACGCGGTGCTGGTGGTGCTCGTGGACCAGCCCGGGATCGGCGCGGAGGCGATGGCGCGGGTGGCGGGGGCTCACCGGGGGCGCGGGTCGCTGGCGGCGGCGTCGTACGGCGGGAGGCGCGGGCATCCGGTGCTGCTCGGCGCGGACCGGTGGGCGGAGGTGGCGGCGGGCGCGGAGGGCGACCAGGGGGCCCGGGCGTACCTGCGGGCCCATGAGTCGGAGATCACGCTCGTGCCGTGCGGGGACGTGGCGGAGCCGTACGACATCGACACGGCGGCGGATCTGGCGCACCTTGAAGGGACGGGGTGAACGGGCCGTGCATGGCGCGGCACTGAGCGCCACGTTGTGTCGTCCCGAAGAATCTCGATATCAACAAACCATTGAACTTCCACTATGAGGAAACTACTATCCACTGACCAGAAGGACCGGACAGTCCCACAGGGGCCCGTGGCCGCCCCGCGGCTCATGCGGCACCCCGTGCCACGCGCGGACGGGCCCGCCGGCTGCGCCTCGGCGGTCGTCGAGCCGTACGGCCACCGCGCGCGGAACGGACAGGCCCGCAAGACCGCCAGGACCCGCTCTCAGCCCCCCAAGACCACGAAGCTCCGCCAAGCCCCGCCAAGCCCCGCTGAAGGAAGTGACAGCTCATGTCCGCACCAGCGCCGTCTCCGCTGGCCATCGTCGATGCCGAGCCCCTGCCCCGGCAGGAGGAGGTGCTCACCGACGCCGCCCTGGCCTTCGTGGCGGAGCTGCACCGGCGGTTCACGCCCCGGCGTGACGAGCTCCTCGCCCGCCGCGCCGAGCGCCGCGCCGAGATCGCCCGCACCAGCACGCTCGACTTCCTCCCGGAGACCGCGCACATCCGGCAGGACGACAGCTGGCGGGTCGCCCCGGCCCCGGCCGCGCTGGACGACCGCCGGGTGGAGATCACCGGTCCGACCGACCGCAAGATGACCATCAACGCGCTCAACTCGGGCGCCAGGGTCTGGCTCGCCGACTTCGAGGACGCCTCCGCCCCCACCTGGGAGAACGTGATCCTCGGCCAGCTCAACCTCACCGACGCGTACGAGCGGCGGATCGACTTCACCGACCCGCGCAGCGGCAAGTCGTACGCGCTGCGCCCCGCCGACGAGCTGGCGACCGTGGTCATGCGCCCGCGCGGCTGGCACCTGGAGGAGCGCCACCTCGTCTGCGACGGCCGCCCGGTGCCCGGCGCCCTCGTCGATTTCGGCCTGTACTTCTTCCACAACGCGCGGCGCCTGCTGGACCTCGGCAAGGGCCCGTACTTCTACCTCCCGAAGACGGAGTCGCACCTGGAGGCGCGACTCTGGAACGACGTCTTCGTCTTCGCCCAGGACTACGTCGGCATCCCGCAGGGCACGGTCCGCGCGACCGTCCTCATCGAGACGATCACCGCCGCGTACGAGATGGAGGAGATCCTCTACGAGCTCCGCGACCACGCCTCCGGGCTCAACGCGGGCCGCTGGGACTACCTGTTCTCCATCGTCAAGAACTTCCGCGACGGGGGCGCCAAGTTCGTCCTGCCGGACCGCAACGCGGTCACGATGACCGCCCCGTTCATGCGCGCGTACACCGAACTCCTCGTCCGCACCTGCCACAAGCGGGGCGCGCACGCGATCGGCGGCATGGCGGCGTTCATCCCGTCCCGCAAGGACCCCGAGGTCAACAAGGTCGCGTTCGAGAAGGTCAAGGCCGACAAGGACCGCGAGGCCGGCGACGGCTTCGACGGCTCGTGGGTGGCTCACCCGGACCTGGTGCCGATCGCGATGGCGTCGTTCGACGCGGTCCTCGGCGACAGGCCGAACCAGAAGGACCGCCTGCGCGAGGAGGTCGACGTCAAGGCCGCCGACCTGATCGCGATCGACTCGCTGGAGGCGAAGCCCACGTACGACGGGCTGGTCAACGCCGTGCAGGTCGGCATCCGCTACATCGAGGCCTGGCTGCGGGGCCTGGGCGCGGTCGCCATCTTCAACCTGATGGAGGACGCGGCGACGGCGGAGATCTCCCGCTCGCAGATCTGGCAGTGGATCAACGCCGGTGTCGTCTTCGAGAACGGCGAGAAGGCCACCCCTGAGCTGGCCCGCAAGGTCGCCGCGGACGAACTCGCCGCGATCCGCGCCGAACTCGGCGAGGAGGCCTTCGCCGCCGGCAAGTGGCAGCAGGCCCACGACCTGCTGCTGAAGGTCTCCCTGGACGAGGACTACGCGGACTTCCTCACCCTCCCCGCGTACGAACAGCTCGTCGGCTGACCCGCACACCGGCCGACCGCCCCACCCCGGGGCACCCCCGCCCCCCGGCACCGCACAGCGCCGGGGGGCGCGGTCATGCCCGGGCCGTGGCCCGGGGGCGTGGGCCGTGGCGGTCACCGCTGCGGTGACCGCTGCCGTGAGACGGGTGGCGAGGGACTCGTGGCCGTGGCGGAGGCGGCGGAAGTACGTGGCGCGGCTGAGGTAGAGGGCGTACGGCCACCTGGTGGTGGTTGGCGCCGCCGCCGAGGTAGTACGCCTGGAGGATCGCGCCCGCCTCGGCTCGGCGAGGCCGCCCTGCGCGCCCAGTTCCAGCACCGCGTTCCGCAGCCAGGCCTGGAGGCTGCCGACCGTCGGCGTCACCGGCGTGCCGAGCAGGCGGCTCGCCGCCAGGGCGCGTGGGTCCCCGGCACGGCTCAGCGCCTTCACCACCTCGTCCGCCGTGTACGGGCCCGGGGCCGAGCCTCCGCCGACCCGGGCGAGCCAGTCGGCCAGCGCACCCGAGCGGAAGTCGTTGCTGTACACCTCCGGGCCGCAGCCGCACCAGGCGGCGCAGTGCGTCGTGGAGGGTCCGGTCCAGTGGTTCGCGTTTCTGGTTCATGGCCGCGGAGTAGGCGGACAGTTCCTCGCGGAGTTGCCGTGCTCGGGCGAGTTCGTGCTCGGCTGCTCCTGTGACCCGCGCCTCGGTCGTGAGGACCCGGTTCAGTTCGGCGGCGACGGCCTTCTTGCTCGTGTCACCGCTGTGGATAGCCATGACGAAGTCGGCGAGTCCGACGCTCTTCAGCCGGTTGCGGACGACGTCGAGGGCGGCGGCCTTCTCACTGACGATGAGGACGCTCCTGCCGCGTGCATGAGCGCCGCGATCATATTGGTGATGGTCTGGCTCTTACCGGTACCGGGTGGGCCGCTCATCACGAAGGACCGCCCGTCCAGTGCGGCGCCGACACACTGCCGCTGCGAGGCGTCGGCGTCCAGGACGAGCGGTGTCCGCTCCGGCATCTGCACCTCGTCGATGCGGTCCGGGTCGGGAGGCTCGAAGCCGGCGACATCGTCCGGGAGTTCCGCATCGGGTCCGAGTGCTATCGCCCTGACCAGCGGGTGGCCGAGGATGCGCTCCTGGTTCTGCTGGAGATCCTGGTACTTGGCTTCGCGGTGGGACGCGAAGAGCCCGAGGACGACGCGCTCCTTCACGGCCCAGCCGTCCTGTCCGCTACCGCGCGGGCCGCCTCGATCACCGCGGACACACCGGAGACATCCGTGCCGTTCACCCCGTTCCAATCCACCCCGAGCCAGTCGAGCTTCACCGAGAGCGCCGGATCGTGCAGAGGCTCCTGGTTGTCCGCCGGGTGCAGGCGGCAGCGCCGGTCACTGCCGCGGCGCAGTTCCACCGGCACCAGAAGCAGGGGCGCCGAACTGATCTTCTGCGCGCCCTCCTCACGCCAGTCGAGCATGCCGACCCCGAGCCGCAACACCCACAGGCCATCTGGCCCGCCTTCCGGCGCAGTTGTTACAAGGAGCCGTCGAGACCCGCCTGCGTGGTCTTCTGCGTGACCAGTCCATGGCGGTCGTGCCCACCTGGCAGTTCTCCCGTCCCGTGCGTCCCCTCGACCTCGACGACCTCGGCGAAGCCCCAGCCCTTGCGTAGCCCCGCCAGGAGTTCCACGGCACGCGGCGCGGTGAGTTCGAGCGTCGCGGTCCGGGAGTGACGGAAGTTCAGCAGTCGGTTGCGACCGCCCATGTCGAGCAGTGAGTGGCGCCAGTCCTCGAGTACGGCTTTCAGCCGATCGAGGCCATGGTCGCTCAATGCTGTGGAGGTGTGGTGCGGCTGACGGGGCTTGGGGTGGAATCCTCCTGAGCGGAACGCGCAGAGGAGCTCCATCGGACCAGCCCCCCCTTGGACCACCTGCCTATCAGGCCATGCCGCTCGACACGCCAGGGATCCGTCAGCCGGTATGCACCTGTTGCGCTCCACGGGGGCGCAGCCCCCGGGTCCGCGACGAGTGCGGGTCACGGCGGACAGGGAAAAGCGTTGGCCAGAACGATCACCGAGTGCTACCGTTGCGCCACTGCTCCACGGAATCCGCCGGGCTCCGATGTCGACATCGACATCGTGCAAGCCCCCCACGCCGTAAGGAGAGTGCACGTGTTCGCGTCTCGCAACGTCCGCCTTCCGTCACACCGGGGGCCGCACATCCCCCTCAGCCGTCCCGCAGTCACCGCCGATCGCCCGGCAGCACTGGACGGCCACCCTCACATCACCGCCTGAGTCAGGCATCCCACTCACCATCTTCGCCTCCGGACTCAGGCGAATCGTTTCGTCTCCCTGGGGTTCCGGGACTCGACCAAAGGGTTCCTCTGTGCTCACTTCCCCTGTCGGCGCCGTCGTCGCCATCGCGATCGCCGCCACCATCTGTTACGCCGTGTACTGCGCCACGGCGCACAGCATGTTCAAGTCGGCACTGTCCGGCAGCCGCTCGGCCGACCGGCCGACCGGCCGCAGATCATCAGGCAGTTCGGCGTGCTCCTGCGGGCCCTGCTCACGCTTCGCAGGCGGTGAAACCGTTCCGACCCCACGTTCCGGGCGGTGCCCGCTGCCTGGAATCCGTCACCAAGAGGAGCCTGCCCTGCACACCCGGATAATGTCCCACGTATCCATTCATGCGGCCCGCCGGGCTTCCCTTCAGGACACGCCTCCACCCGCACGCCTCATATCGCGCTTTCCTGGAGCCTGCCTTGATTCGTGATTCCGTCGCCGTGGCCGCCGCCCAGGGGTTGAGTGGCATGCTGTCCCTGCGTCTGACGGAGCGGTTCGTGCACGAGCACGGGCACAGGCCCGGCCCTTCCGAGGTCCGTTCCTGGGAGCGGAGCCTTCCGGCGTTGATGAGCGTCCTGGTCGAGGCGGGCCTCCACGACGTCACGGTCCTGCTGGAGTACGGCCTGCCGCTGACGTCCAAGCGCGCGGACGCCGTTCTGGCCGGCGTGCATCCTCGCACCGGCGAACCGTCGTACGTCGTGGTCGAGCTCAAGCAGTGGAGCCAGGCCGCGCCCGAGGACGGCGAGCCGCTGCTGTGCCGCGTCGACGCGTACACCCGTCCCGTACTGAACCCCATCGAGCAGGTCCGCGGTTACTGTGACTATCTGGCGTCGTTCAACGGGGCCCTGGCGGAGCACCCGCACCGCATCGCGGGAGCCGTCTATCTCAACAACGCGTCCGAATTCGGCGTCGCCGGCCTCGACGAGGTGGGACAGAGCGAGCGCGGCCGGCTCTTCACCGAGGAGCGGCGTGGCGCTTTCATCGCCTTCCTCCAGGAACGGCTCGCTGCGGCGAGCGGCGCGGTGGCGGCCGACGAACTTCTCGCTGGGAAGATCGCGCCTTCGAAGCAGCTGATGGCGGTGGCCGCCCAGGAGGTCCGGGAGCGCGAGCAGTTCGTTCTCCTCGACGAGCAGCGCGTGGCCTACGAGACGGTCATGCGTGCCGTGCGCAGGGCCGCACAAGCCGATCGCAAGGAGGTCGTCGTCGTCACCGGCGGCCCCGGGACCGGCAAGAGCGTCATCGCCCTGTCCCTGCTCGGTGGGCTGTACCGGCAGGGGCGTACCGCGATGCACGCAACGGGATCGCAGTCCTTCACCAAGACGATGCGCAAGGTGGCGGGGGCACGGAAGCGCGAGGTGCAGGAACTCTTCAAGTACTTCAACAGCTTCATCACCGCCGAGCGCAACGCGCTGGACGTCATCGTCTGCGACGAGGCCCACCGTCTTCGGAAGACCTCGGCGAACCGGTACACACCCGCCGCGCAGCGCAGCGACAAGCCGCAGGTCGAAGAACTGATCGACGCCGCGCGGGTCCCGGTCTTCCTACTCGACGAACACCAGGTCGTACGGCCAGGCGAGATGGGCCGGGTCGAGGAGATCAGGGGCGCCGCCGCAGCGAAGGGGCTGCCGTGCACGGTGATCCCGCTGGACAGCCAGTTCCGGTGCGGGGGAAGCGACGCCTACCTGCGGTGGGTGCTGCGGCTGCTGGGCCTCGAAGAGGGCGGACCGGTCACCTGGGAGCCCGACGGGAAGATGGAACTCCTCGTGGCCGACAGCCCACAGCAGATGGAAGAGTTCCTCGAGGCCAAGCGTGCGCTCGGCTACGGCGCTCGGATGTCCGCCGGCTTCTGCTGGAAATGGAGCAAGGAGACATCCCCGGGGAAGCCGCTCCCCGCCGACGTGGTGATCGGCGACTGGAAGCGCCCTTGGAACGTCTACGGGGACCGCGGAGTCGCCGGGGCACCTCCGTCCGCTCTCTGGGCCACCGACCCCGCGGGCTTCGGACAGGTCGGCTGCGTCTATACCGCCCAGGGCTTCGAGTACGAATGGAGCGGCGTGATCATGGGACCGGACCTAGTGTGGCGGGAGGGCGGCTGGGTCACCGACCGGAACGCCTCCCAGGACCCGGCGTTCAAGCGGTCCACGCCGGACTCCGACGTGAGGCTGCTGATCAGGAACACGTACAAGGTGCTCCTGACGCGCGGAATGATGGGCACGATCGTCTACTCCACGGACTCGGAGACCCGTGCGAAGCTGCACGAGTTGGCAGGAGATCCACGGCCCGCGCTCGTGGGCTGAGCGCGCGTCCCGCGCAGCCCCCGCACCCCGCGAGGCCCCGTTCCGCTCTCTGCTGGGCGGGTTTTCGGCGGCAGATGCCGTCGTGCCGGGGGCTGCGGTCGCTCTTCGGCACGTGGCGGCTGTGTGCTGCGCGCGGGGCCGGTGAGGGCGAGCCCGGGTGAGTCTCGGCGGGATCCGGCCTGCGGCGCTGTGGATTGCGGCGGCGTTGTCAGTGGGGTGCTGTTCACTAGGTTCGTCACTGAGAGTAGTCGAATCCAGGGGGAGTCGTGACGGACCGTACGACGTTCGTGTCGTTGGAGGGCCTGCGGGCGCGGGGGTGGACCGACGGGATGGTGCGGGATCTGCTGGGGCAGCCGGATGTCCAGGGGCGCAGTCCGCGGCAGGCGGCCGGGGCGCTGGTGCGGCTCTACCTGCTGGCGCGGGTGGAGGCCGTGGAGCGGGCCCGGGAGTTCCAGGTGTGCGCGCGGGCCGGTGGGGCGGCGGGGCTGGCGGGGGCGCGGGTGGCGGCCGAGGGGAGGCGCCGGGCGGTGCTGGCCACGCTGCGCGCCGAGCCGATCCGGGTGCCGATCCTGCCGCCCGCGGAGCTGGAGCGCCGGGCGGTGCGGTACCGGCGGGAGGTCGGCGGGGCCGGGGCGGACGACGGGGGGATGGCCCGGTGGCAGGTGGGCTATCTGAGGAACGCGTTGCGGTCGTACGACCGGTTGCTGGACGGGCTGTTCGCCGCCTCCGGGCGGGCCGAGGCGGAGCGGCTGCTGCGGCACCGCGTGTACGCGGCGATCGCCCAGGCGTACCCGTGGCTCGCGGAGGAGTGCCGGCGGCGGATGGAAGGGGGCGGTGGCGGGCGATGAGTTTCGGGGCCTCGGACAGTCCGGAGGTGTATGGAGACATCCGCGAAGAAGGTCGATCTCGCGCCCGCGGCCCGCCGGGTCGCCGGGCTGCTGGACCGGATCGACGACCGGCAGCTCGCGCTGCCCACCCCCTGCCCCGACTACACCGTGCGGGAGCTGCTCGCCCACGTCGGCGGGCTCGCCCTCGCCTTCCGCGACGCGGCGCGCAAGGCGTTCGGACCGACCACGGACACCGACCCCGGCGACGCGCGGCCCGTCCTGGAGGAGGGGTGGCGGGCCGCGTACCCCCGGCGGCTGGAGGAGCTGGCCGAGGCGTGGCGGGAGCCGGACGCGTGGGAGGGCATGACCCGCGCGGGCGGTGTCGATCTGCCGGGTGCCGTGGCCGGGCTGGTCGCGTTCGACGAGCTGCTCGTGCACGGCTGGGACCTCGCGCGGGCGACCGGTCTGCCATACGCGCCGGGTGAGGAGGAACTGCTGGTGGCGTACGAGTTCCTGGAGCCGGACGCGTCCGAGCGGGTCGCCGGGGAGGGGCCGTTCGGTCCGCCCGTGCCCGTACCGGACGACGCCCCGCTGCTGGACCGGGTGATCGCGCTCAGCGGCCGACGCCCGGACTGGACACAGGCGGGCTCCGGAAGCGGGGCGAGTAGGGGGTAGCAGCGCGCCCGACCCACGCCGACGCCGGCCTGTCGGCTCGGCCGGTGGCCCATTGCGGCTCGGCGGATGGGCGGTTGCGGCTGGCCGGTCGCCGGTTGCGGTCGGCCCGTCGCGGGTCGGCCGGTGGGGGCGCGGGTCGGCCGGTCGCCGGTGGCGGGTCGGCCGGTCGCCGGCTGCGGGTCGCGGGTTGGCCCTCACGGATCGGCCCGTCGCGGGTCGGCCGGGCGCCTATGGCAGGTCCGCCCGTCGCGGGACGGCCGGTGGAGGGCGCGGGTCGGCCGGTCGCCGGTTGCGGGTCAGCCTGTGGCCGGGCGCGGGTTGACGGTGGATGCCGTTTCCCAAGCCGAGGCCGTCCAGGTCGTGCACCCCTGACGGGGACTGGACGGCCGGGCGTGGGAGGGTGGGGGGATGGGGCAGGCGCGTGTGCGGGCGAGTGTGTACGTCTCCGTCGATGTCGAGGCCGATGGGCCCATCCCGGGGCCGTACTCGATGCTGAGCTTCGGTGCGGCCGTCGCCGGGCGGCAGGATGCCGACGGGTATGTGGCGGCGGCCCCGGAGGCGGTGACGTTCTACCGGGAGCTGCGGCCCATCAGCGCGGAGTTCGTGCCGGAGGCGCTCGCGGTGAGCGGGCTGGACCGGGAGCGGCTGCTCGCCGAGGGCGCACAACCGGAGGCGGCGCTGCGGGAGTTCACCGCCTGGGTGCGGGAGGTGAGCCGGGGCGGCCAGCCGGTGATGTGCGGCTACCCGGCGGCGTACGACTGGACGTTCCTGTACTGGTATCTGATGCGGTTCACCGGGGAGAGCCCGTTCGGGCACTCGGGGTGCCTGGACATGAAGACGCTGTACGCGACGAAGGCGCGGCTGCCGCTGCGGGCGGTCGCCAAGCGGACCATGCCCGCCGGGCTGCTGTCGCGCAGGCCGCACACGCACCACGCGCTGGACGACGCGATCGAGCAGGCGGAGCTGTTCAACAACCTGATGGCCTGGCCCGGGGTGTGACGGCGCGCCCCGGGCCGGGCACATCGGCTGCGTGGGTGGGTGTTGTCAGTGGACGGGGGCGGGCTTCGACGCGCGGGTCTCGCTGATCTCGTCGCCCGGCTCCATGGGCGCCGTGACGTCGTCGGACTCGCGGCGGGCGGCCGCTCCCATGTGGTTGAAGACCAGGTTGAGGAGGACGGCGGCGACACAGCCGGTGGAGATGCCCGAGTCCAGGATGATCTTCGCGGTCTCCGGGAAGGCGTGGTAGAACTCCGGCGCGGTGATCGGGATGATCCCGACGGCGAGGGACACGGCGACGATGAGGACGTTGTTGTCCTTCTCCAGGCCCGCCCGGACCAGGGTCTGGATGCCGCTCGCGGCGACCGACCCGAACAGGACGACACCGGCGCCGCCGAGGACCGGGCGCGGTACGACCGCGATGAGCGAAGCCGCCATGGGGCACAGGCCCATCAGGACCAGGAAGCCGCCGCCCGTGGCGACGACGAAGCGGCTGCGGATGCGGGTCATCGCGACGAGGCCGATGTTCTGGGCGAAGGCGCTGCACATGAAGCCGTTGAACAGGGGGCTGATCGCCGAGCCGAGCGTGTCGGCGCGCAGGCCGCCCGCGATGGTCCGCTCGTCGGCGGGCTTGTCCACGATCTCGCCCAGCGCCAGCATGTCGGCGGTGGACTCGGTCATCGACACGAGCATCACCACGCACATGGAGATGATCGCGGCGAGGGCGAACTGCGGGGCGCCGAAGTGGAACGGCGTGGGGAAGCCGATCAGATCGGCCTCGGCGACCGGGCTGAAGTCGGTGACGCCGAACGGTATGGCGATGAGCGTGCCGAGCACGAGGCCGATGAGGACCGCGATCTGCTTCACGAACCCGCGGGTGAAGCGGCGCAGCAGCAGCACCACGACCAGGGTCACGGCGGCGAGGGTCAGATAGGTGGTGGAGCCGTAGTCGTCGGCGGCGGGGTTCGGGCCCTGCGCCCAGCCGAAGGCGACGGGCAGCAGCGAGACGCCGATCAGGGTGATGACCGTGCCGGTGACGACGGGCGGGAAGAAGCGGACGAGCTTGCTGAACCAGGGCGCCGCCAGGAAACCGAGGGCGCCGGCCACGATAATCGCGCCGAAGATGACGGGCAGGGCGTCGGCCTTGTTCTCCGTCGTGTCCACGATGGCGAGCATGGGGGCCACACCGGCGAAGGTGACGCCGTTGACGAACGGGAGCCGCGCGCCGATCTTCCAGACGCCGAGGGTCTGGAGGAAGGTGGCGAGACCGGCGGTGAAGAGGCTCGCGCCGGTGAGGAACGTCAGCTCGGTGGCGGAGAGGCCGACGGCCGCGCCGACGATCAGCGGCGGGGCGACCACGCCCGCGTACATGGCGGCCACGTGCTGGAGGCCGCTGGTGAGCATCCGTACGGGCGGGAGCGTCTCGTCGACCGGGTGCTTCCCCGTGGGGCGCTTCCCGGGCGGGCCGTCCGCGGTGGGGTTCTCCGCGGTGTTGTCCGCGGGGGTGTTGTCCGCGGTGGGGTTCTCCGCGGGGTCCTTGTCGGTGGGGTGCTTCCCCCCCGGTGGGGCGGTGGGGGTCTCGGGGGCGGGGTTCTGGTTGCCTGCATCGTTGTGGGACCTGGGCGTGGCGGCCACGGCGGTTCCTCCGGTCGGTTAACGCGTCGGCGGTGTGACACGGGTTTCAGGGAGGTGCTGCTGGTGATCCGGGAGGTCGGAGGGGGCGGGGGGTACGGAGGGGGCGAGGGGCGGTACATGCGCGTGCGGGCGACCAGTGCCGTTCCGGGGGGTGCGCACCTCGCGGTACGGCACCCCCCGGTCCGGCTGCGCGGGCCCCGCTGGGGTCCGCGGTACCGGTCGAGGGCCGTCCCCCTCGACCGGACTTCGTGGATCGCGCCCGGGCTCAGCCCTGGGCGGTGATACGGGCGAGGCGCTGGGCCTCGTCCCTGGTGGAGCGCGCGATGGCGTCCTCGTCGGCGGTCAGCAGCCGGTTGTCCTCGACGATCCGCCGGCCGTTGACGAACGACGCGGTGACCGGGGCCGCCGCGCCGAAGACCAGTGCGGTGACGGGGTCGGCGATGGAGGCGTGGGCGAGGGTGTCCAGCTTCCACAGCACGAGGTCGGCGAGCTTGCCGGGTTCCAGCGAGCCGATCTGGTCGGCGCGGCCGAGGACCTGAGCGCCGCCGTACGTGCCGAGGCGCAGCGCCTGGCGGGCGTTCAGGGCGGCCTCGCGGTGGGCGCCGAGCCGGTTGATGAGGAGGGCGTTGCGCAGTTCGGTGTGGAGCTCGCCGGACTCGTTGGACGCGGTGCCGTCCACGCCGAGGCCGACGGGGACTCCGGCGGCCAGCATGTCGGGGACGCGGGCGATGCCGGCGGCGAGGCGGGCGTTGGACGAGGGGCAGTGGGCCACGCCCGTCCTCGTACGGGCGAACGCCTCGATGTCGGAGTCGTTCATGTGGACGCAGTGCGCCATCCACACGTCGTGGCCGAGCCAGCCGGTCGATTCGAAGTAGTCGGTGGGGCCCATGCCGAACAGCTCGTGGCAGAACTTCTCCTCCTCGACGGTCTCCGAGCCGTGGGTGTGCATGCGCACCCCGAGCCGGCGGGCGAGTTCGGCGCCCTGCCTGAGCAGTTCGGTGGAGACGGAGAAGGGCGAGCAGGGGGCGACGGCGACCTGGGTCATCGCGTCGAAGGAGGCGTCGTGGTGCTTCTTGACGGTCTCCTCGGTGGCGGCGAGGGCGCCGTCGAGGGTCTCGACCGCGAAGTCCGGGGGCAGGCCGCCGTCCTTGACGCTGCGGTCCATGGAGCCGCGGGCGAGGGTGAAGCGGACCCCCATGTCGGCGGCGGCCTTGATGATCGCGCCGGACAGGTCTCCCGAGCCGTGCGGGAAGACGTAGTGGTGGTCCATGGCGGTGGTGACGCCGCCGCGGGCCATCATCGCCAGGGAGCCCTGGGCTGCCGCGTGCACCATCTGCTCGTCGATGCGCGCCCAGGTGGGGTAGAGGGCGACGAGCCAGTCGAAGAGGTTGTGGTCGGTGGCCAGGCCCCGGGTGATCCACTGGTAGAAGTGGTGGTGGGTGTTGACCAGGCCCGGCGTGACCAGGTGGCCGGTGCCGTCGATGCGGCGGACCACGTCCGTCAGGCCCTCGGGGGCCCGGCCCGCGCCGACCGACTCGATCCGGTTGTCCGCGATGACGACGTGGCCCGAGGCGTACTCGGTGTCCTGGGCGTCGATCGTCGCGATCGCGCAGTTCTCGATCACGGTGCGCTGGGCTGCCGAAGGTGCCATGGTGCGTCCTTCTGGTTTCGGGTGGCGAGGGTGGGCACGGCAGGACCCTAGGAGGATTTGAGTGCCGCGGCATGACTGCCGAGGGTGCCGAGAGGGTGAAGTCGGTGGGGCCGGTACCGGCTGTCCGCCCCGACCCGCCGAGGCGGGGCGGACGGCCGGTCCGGGTCAGGTGCCGGACACCGGGTCACGTCAGGGCCGGGGCCGCGGGACGTGACCCGCCGGCGTCAGAGGTTGGTCAGGTCGACCGGGATGCGGGGCTCCACGCCGTCCCGCAGGACGGTGGCCTCGATGAGGCCGTACGGGCGGTCCGCCGCGAAGTAGACCTCGTTGTCGTTCTTGAGGCCGAACGGCTCCAGGTCCACCAGGAAGTGGTGCTTGTTGGGAAGGCTGAAGCGGACCTCGTCTATCTCCGAGCGGTTGTTGATGATCCGCGCGCCCATCTGGTACAGCGTCTGCTGGAGCGAGAGCGAGTACGTCTCGGCGAAGGCCTGGAGCATGTGCTTGCGCACCTGCTCGTAGGACTTCTCCCAGTGGGGCATGCGCTGCTCGTCGTCGGTCCAGTTGAACCGCCAGCGGGCGGACACCTGGGTGGCGAGGATGCGGTCGTACGCCTCCTGGAGGGTGGTGTACTTGTCCTTGACGTAGCCCCAGAACTCCGAGTTGGTGGAGTTCATGACGACGAGGTCCTTGAGGCCGGAGATGACCTGCCAGCTCTCGCCGTCGTAGGTGATCTCGGTGAGGCGGGTCTCCTGGCCCTTGCGGACGAAGGAGTGCTTGACCTCGTCGGCGCCGATGAACTTGGAGTTGGCGTCGGACGTGGCGATGCGCTCCCAGGCGTACTCCTCGATCCGGATGCGGGCCCGGTGGATGGGCTCCTGACTGGTGACGAAGTGGCGCGCGAGGTGGATGCCGAACTGCTCGGCGGACTCGATGCCGTGCTCCTTGGCGAACGCGTACACCGTGTTCTTGGTGGTGTCGGTCGGGAGCACGTTGGCGTTGGAGCCGGAGTAGTGGACGTCCTCCATGTCGCCGGAGAGGGCGACGGAGACGTTCAGGTCCTTGATGTGGTGGGTCGCGCCGTCCCGCGTGATCTTTACGACGCGGTTCTCTGCTTTCCCGTACTGGTTCTGGCCGAGAATCGTGGGCATGTGGCTGCTAGCTCCCTCGGTAAACGGAGTAGCCGAACGGGTTGAGCAGCAGCGGAACGTGGTAATGCTCGCCCGGTACGACGGCGAAGGTGATCGCCACCTCGGGGAAGAACACGCCGCTGTCCCGTGTCGCGGGGGCGTCCTGCTGTGCCTCGGCTTGCTTGCTGGCGAAGTACGCCTCGGTCTCGAAGTCGAGGCGCACGTGGGTCGTCCCTTCCGGCAGCGCCGGGAGGTCCTTGCACCGCCCGTCCGCGTCGGTCGCGGAGCCGCCGAGCGCCACCCACTCCGCGGCGCGGCCGGCGCGGGCCGCGAGGGAGACGGCGACGCCCTCGGCGGGGCGGCCGGCGCTGGTGTCCAGGATGTGCGTGGACACCGATGCGGTCGTGTCGGTACTCATGCGGGGTCTTCCTCCACTAGACGGGTCAGCCGGATGCGGTTGATCTTGCCCAGTTCGGCGCGGACGATCTCGCGCTCACGCTCGGGCGTGTTGGCGATCCGCTCGCGGAGCGCGTCGCGCATCTGCTCGCCGGTACGGCCGGTGGCGCAGATGAGGAAGACGTGTCCGAACTTCTCCTGGTAGGCCAGGTTCAGTTCGAGCATTTCCGCCTTGAGCTCCTCGGAGGCCCCCGCCATGCCGCGCTGTTCGCGGGCGGACGTGGGGTCCCCGGGCTTCGGGCGGCCGATCGGCGGGTGCCCTGCCATGGCGTCGGCCAAGTCCTCGGCGGTGAGTTCCGCGGTGGCGGCGTCGCTGGCGAGGAAGAGGTCTTCGGCGGTGGCGTACGGGCGCTGGGCGAGCAGCTTGCTCCCCCATGCCGGGCTGGCGCACACCTCGTGCAGGGCGGCGAGCGCGTCGCTGTCCGCCGAGGTGTTGAACCGGGTGAGGCCCGGTGTCGAGGTACTCGAAGTCACGGGGAGCCTCCGTGGCTGTTTTTCGCTGTCGTCGGACGGGCTGCGGATAGCTAACGCCCTGCGGCGACACCTCGTCAACACTTTGTTGAAAAGTCGGTGACAGGAAAGCCGCCGCCCGGACATCCGGGCGACGGCTCGCGTTCCTCGGGGGTTCCACAGGGCCCGTACGGGGCTCCCGCGCGGGCCCGTACGGGGCTCCACGGCGGGCGGGGCTACCTGCCCTTGGCCGCGTTCTCCCTGTTCAGGTAGTTGTACACGGTGAACCGGCTGACGCCGAGGGCGCCGGCGACGGTCTCCACCCCGTGCCGTACGGAGAAGGCACCGCGTGCCTCCAGGCTCCGGACGATTTCCTGCTTGCTCTTGCGGTCGAGTTGGGCCAGCGGCATTCCGTGCCGCCTTTCCAGCGCGGCGAGGATCTGTTCCAGGGAGTCGGCGAGCTGCGGCAGCCGTACGGCGAGCACGTCCTCGCCCTCCCAGGCGAGCACCACGTCGTCGGGGCCCGCCTCGCCGGGCGGCAGCATCCGCCCGCCCATCGCGTCCACGAGGGGTTTCACCGCGGTCACCAGCGGGTGGTCGCCCGGCGCGGTCACCGCTCGTCCCCGATGACGTTCAGCTGGAGGGAGACCCGGGTCGCCCCGGCCTCCAGCGCGCGGCGCAGCAGGGCGTCGACGGCGGCGAGCACGGCGTCGGCGCGGCCCTCCGCCGTGTTGCCGAACGGCCCCACGTCCACGGCGTCCAGCTCGGCGCCCTGGATGACCTCGCGCGCGACGACCGCGTGGGCCGGCGCCTCGTCCAGGTCGAACGGTTCGGTCGTGAATTCGACCCTCAATCGCTCCATGGCCTCACCGTAACGCCGCTCCGGCGGGCGTCCACCTGGCGGGTGGCTCTTGACAACGGACACCCATCACTTGCACTCTTCCATCACGCAGAAATGAACTTCCGCAATACGGAAGGAGCGCCGCCTCATGGCCCGCTTTTCAGAAGACGCAGGCAAGGCCCAGCGCTTCGATGTGAACCTGTCGATCCTCTTCACCGAGCTCCCGCTGCTCCAGCGCCCCGCGGCCGCCGCCGCGGCCGGTTTCACCGCGGTGGAGCTGTGGTGGCCCTGGATCGAGACGCCCACGCCGCCGCAGAGCGAGCTCGACGCGCTGAGGGAGGCGCTCGGGGAAGCCGGGACGCGGCTGGTGGGGCTGAACTTCTACGCCGGGCAGCTGCCCGGGCCGGACCGCGGCGCCCTGTCCGTACCCGGTGAGGAGTCGGACCGCTTCCGCGCCAACATCGACGTGGCCGCCGACTTCGCCGCGTCCGTCGGCTGTACGGCGCTGAACGCGCTCTACGGCAACCGCGTCGAGGGCGTGGACCCGGCCGCCCAGGACGAACTGGCCCTGGAGAACCTCGTCCTGGCCGCCCGCGCCGCCGACCGGATCGGCGCCACCCTGCTGGTCGAGGCCCTCAACCGGCCCGAGTCACCTCGCTACCCGCTGGTGAGCGCCCCGGCCGCCGTGGAGGTCGTCGACAAGGTCAACGAGGCCACGGGGCTCGGCAACGCCGCGTTCCTGCTGGACCTGTACCACCTGTCGATGAACGGCGAGGACCTGGAGGCGGTGATCGACGCGTACGCCGCGAAGAGCGGCCACGTCCAGATCGCCGACAACCCGGGCCGCGGCGCGCCCGGCACCGGCGACCTCGACCTGTCGGCACTGCTGCTGCGCCTGAACGAGCGCGGCTACGACGGCTGGGTCGGCCTGGAGTACAAGCCCGGCGACCGCCCCAGCGCGGACGCCTTCGACTGGCTGCCCCGGGAACTGCGCGCCGCCGACTGACGCGCCGCACCGGCCTCCCGGCGCGGACGGCGAGCACGAGGCACCCCGGCGAGAACGTCACGCACGACCGCCGGTGTCACGCCACGACAGGCACCGTCACGCACGACAGGCACCGTCACGCACCAGCGCCGACGTCGCACACGACCGCCGACGTCACACAACGAGCTTTCGCAGCACGAGCTTTGAAAGAGGACCCACCATGAGCACCCTCCCGAAGATCGCGTGGATCGGGCTCGGCATCATGGGCTCGCCCATGTCCGAGAACCTGCTGAAGGCCGGTTACCAGGTCACCGGCTACACGCTGGAGCAGGAGAAGCTGGACCGGCTCGCCAAGGCGGGCGGCACCGCCGCCTCCTCACTGGCCGACGCGGTCCGCGACGCGGACGTCGTCATCACGATGGTCCCCGCGTCCCCGCAGGTGGAGGCCATCGCCTACGGCCCCGACGGCATCCTGGAGAACGCCAGGGAGGGCGCGCTGCTGATCGACATGTCGTCGATCACGCCGCAGACCTCGGTGGACCTCGCGAAGGCCGCCGCGGCCAAGGGCATCCGCGTGCTGGACGCCCCCGTGTCGGGCGGCGAGGCCGGCGCCATCGAGGCCGTGCTGTCCATCATGGTCGGTGGCGAGCAGGCCGACTTCGACGCCGCGCTGCCGATCTTCCAGGCGCTCGGCAAGACCATCGTCCTGTGCGGCCCGCACGGCTCCGGCCAGACGGTGAAGGCCGCCAATCAGCTGATCGTCGCCGTCAACATCCAGGCGTGCGCCGAGGCCGTGGTCTTCCTGGAGAAGTCCGGCGTGGACCTGAAGGCGGCCCTCGACGTCCTCAACGGCGGTCTCGCCGGGTCCACCGTGCTGACCCGCAAGAAGGACAACTTCCTGAGCCGCGACTTCGCGCCGGGCTTCCGGATCGACCTGCACCACAAGGACATGGGCATCGTGACCGACGCGGCCCGCAACGTCGGCGCCGCCCTGCCCGTCGGCGCCGTGGTCGCCCAGCTGGTCGCGTCCCTGCGCGCCCAGGGCGACGGCGGCCTGGACCACTCGGCGCTGCTGCGCGCCGTGGAGCGCCTGTCCGGCCAGCAGGTCTGACGCGCCCCCACCCTCGAACTCCCGGCCCGGGGCCGTGCTCCTTCACCGGCCCGGACCGGGTCCGACTTCCGGACGGCGTCGGCGCTGACAACCTGTCCTGTCGCGCCCAGGCGTCGACGCCGTCCGGAATCTCCTTCTCCGATTTCAACAAACTGTTGACGCCACCTTCGGGGCGTCCCTACGCTCCAGAGCACTCGCCAGCAGCTCCCCGTACGGAAGGTCACCAGGTCACGATGTCGAAGCGCGTGCTTACGACCGAGTCCGGCGCCCCGGTCGCCGACAACCAGAACTCCGCCACCGCCGGCATCGGCGGCCCGCTCCTCATCCAGGACCAGCACCTGATCGAGAAGCTCGCCCGCTTCAACCGGGAGCGCATCCCGGAGCGCGTGGTCCACGCGCGCGGCTCCGGCGCGTACGGCCACTTCGAGGTGACCGACGACGTCACCGCGTACACGAAGGCCGCGTTCCTCTCGGAGGTCGGCAAGCGGACCGAGCTGTTCACCCGGTTCTCGACGGTGGCCGACTCGCTCGGCGGCGCCGACGCGGTCCGCGACCCGCGCGGCTTCGCGGTGAAGTTCTACACCGAGGAGGGCAACTACGACCTCGTCGGCAACAACACCCCGGTGTTCTTCATCAAGGACCCGATCAAGTTCCCCGACTTCATCCACTCGCAGAAGCGCGACCCGTTCACGGGCAAGCAGGAGCCGGACAACGTCTGGGACTTCTGGGCCCACTCCCCCGAGGCCACGCACCAGATCACCTGGCTGTTCGGCGACCGCGGCATCCCCGCCAGCTACCGCCACATGAACGGCTACGGCTCCCACACCTACCTGTGGACCAACGCCGACGGGGAGGCGTTCTTCGTCAAGTACCACTTCAAGACGAACCAGGGCATCCGCTGCCTCTCCGCCGAGCAGGCCGCCGAGGTCGTCGGCACGGACCCGACCTCGCACCAGACGGACCTGCTCCAGGCGATCGAGCGCGGCGTCAACCCGTCGTGGACGCTGTACGTGCAGATCATGCCCGCGGCGGAGACGGCCGACTACCGCTTCAACCCGTTCGACCTGACGAAGGTGTGGCCGCACGCGGACTACCCGCTGCGCCGGGTCGGCCGGATGGTCCTCGACCGCAACCCGGAGAACGTCTTCGCCGAGGTCGAGCAGGCCGCGTTCTCCCCGAACAACTTCGTGCCCGGCATCGGCCCGTCCCCGGACAAGATGCTCCAGGGCCGCCTCTTCGCCTACGCGGACGCCCACCGCTACCGCCTCGGCGTCAACCACACGCAGCTGCCGGTCAACGCGCCGAAGGCGACCGTCGCGGACAACTACGGCCGCGACGGGCTGATGGCCACCCGCAACGGCTCGCGCCACGACAAGAACTACGAGCCCAACTCGTACGCGGGCCCGTCCCAGACGGACCAGGCCCTGTCCGCCGCCCTCGCCGTCTCCGGCTACACGGGCACCCACGCGGCGCCCGCCCACGTCAAGGACGACGACTTCTTCCAGGCCGGTGAGCTGTACCGGCTGATGTCGGCGGAGGAGAAGGACCGGCTCGTCGCGAACATCGCGGGCAGCCTGTCGCAGGTCTCCCGCGAGGACGTCATCGAGAAGAACCTCGCCCACTTCCACGCCGCCGACCCGGAGTACGGCAAGCGCGTCGAGGAAGCGGTCCGCGCCCTGCGCGAGGACTGAGCGGCGCGATGAAGCTGCGTGCGGCGGCTGACGGGAGGTCCGTCGCCGTACGCGGTCCGGACCGTGGCCCGGATGAGGGGTGGCCACGGGTACGGACAGTGAGGACCGCGGCGGTGTGCGCGCCAGTGCGGTGGTGAAGGAACCCCGGCACGCCTTCTCGACCTGAGGGAAGGCGTACGGAGGCTCCGCGCCCGCCGCCGCGGTCCCCCGGAACCTCCCTCCCACGAGCCCCGTCCGGCGGCGCGAACGTCCTGTCGCGCCAGCCTCGCACCGTCGGACGGTTTCCACCCTCGGCGCGGGACGCGGACGTCGTACGTGTCGCGTCCCGCCGCGAGAGCAAGAGCGCGGAGTCGGTTACGGTCCCCGACTCCGCGCTCTTCCGTATGCGCGGCCCGCGCGGGAGGCGGCTCGGGCTCACTTCCTCGTTCCCAGGACGACCCAGGGCTCGCCAGCCCACCCTGGGCCCCTCTCATCGCACCGTCCAGGGGGGACCATGCGCACCGGATCCGCCCATCTCACGATCGCTCTCCTCGCAGTGGCCGGGACCGCCGCCTGCGGCTCCGGGGAACCGCACCGACGGGCCGCTCCAGCGCTCCACCGGCGGTGCCGGCACCCGTCACGGAGACGCCGGCAGAAGCCGCCCGCGCCCAGCCCGGAGGCGCCCAAGGCGTTCGGCACCGCCTTCGCGTGGGAATCGTCTGTTCCCCGTGCCGGGGAACGGACGTCCGGAAGCCGTCGTGTACGCCCCTCCCGGACTTGACATGCCGGTGGAATGGGGCCGTGCCGCGGCCGCCTGACGGCCGACCGGGCGTCGCACGGCGCCCCAGATGCGCAGGGGCGTACCCAGGCCCTGTCCCGCCCCGTGGTGGCTCGCCGGTCAGTGGCGGGTGGCGTGGGCTGGGTCCACGAGGCGTTCGAGGACCGTGCGCACGACCCGGTAGGCCGTCGCCGTCGTCTCGTCGGTGGCCCGTTG
This sequence comes from Streptomyces thermolilacinus SPC6, assembly GCF_000478605.2. GTDB lineage: Bacteria > Actinomycetota > Actinomycetes > Streptomycetales > Streptomycetaceae > Streptomyces > Streptomyces thermolilacinus. Next base: position 856,346 of record NZ_ASHX02000001.1, read on the forward strand.
CTCCTCGCCCCTGGCCCAGTCGCGGGCGGCACGGAGGCGCCGGAGGAGTTCGTCCGCGTCCACGATATCGGTCATGACGTACGGCTACCCCGTCGTCGCCCGGCCATGGCACGCGAACCTGCCCTCATGAGGCAGAACGCGGACCTTGGGGGCTCCGCGTGGCGCGGCGCCCCGGTGAGGGCGTCCCGCACGGGGCACTGGTGCGCGTCCCTGCTGAGCGGCGCGGCACAGCGAACGGCCCCCGCCCCGGGGTGTCCGGGGCGGGGGCCGTCTGGGCTTCCCGCGTGTGCTCGGGGCCTGCTCGGGTCAGGAGAGCGGGCGGATCGCCGTCGGGGCGTGGGCGGGCTCGGTGGCCAGCTCCTCCCACTCGGTGATGTCGCTGATGTCCATGGTGCGGCTCATCGAGATGTTGGTGACCCGCTCCAGGATGGCCTCCACGACGACCGGCACCCGGTACTCGGCGGCCAGCTTCTTGGCCTCCTCGAAGGCCGGCAGCAGCTGGTCGGGCTCGGTGACGCGGATCGCCTTGCACCCGAGGCCCTCGACGACCTTGACGTGATCGACGCCGTAGACGCCGAGCTCCGGGGAGTTGATGTTCTCGAACTCCAGGTTGACCTGGAAGTTGATGTCGAGGCCGGCCTGCGCCTGGCGGATCAGCCCGAGGTACGAGTTGTTCACCAGCACGTGGACGTACGGGATGCGGTGCTGCGCGCCGACCGCCAGCTCCTCGATCATGAACTGGAAGTCGTAGTCGCCGGAGAGCGCCACGACCTGCGCCTCCGGGTCGGCCTTGGCGACGCCGAGCGCGGCCGGGATGGTCCAGCCGAGCGGCCCGGCCTGGCCGCAGTTGATCCAGTGGCGCGGCTTGTAGACGTGCAGCATCTGCGCGCCCGCGATCTGCGAGAGGCCGATGGTGGTGACGTACCGGGTCTCGGGGCCGAACGCGCGGTTCATCTCCTCGTACACGCGCTGCGGCTTCAGCGGCACGTTGTCGAAGTGCGTCCGGCGCTGGAGCGCGGCCTTGCGCTCCTGCGTCGAGGCGACCCAGGCGGTGCGGTCCGGCAGCTTCCCGGCCGCCTTCAGCTCCTTGGCGACCTCCACGAACAGCTCCAGCGCCGCCCTGGCGTCCGAGGCGATCCCGTAGTCCGGCGCGAAGATCTTGCCGATCTGGGTGGGCTCGATGTCGACGTGGACGAACTTCCGGCCCTTCGTGTACACGTCCAGCTTGTAGCCGGTGTGGCGGTTGGCCCAGCGGTTGCCGATGCCGAGGACGAAGTCGGACTCGAGGAAGTTGGCGTTGCCGTAGCGGTGCGAGGTCTGCACGCCGACCATGCCCGCGTTCAGTTCGTGGTCGTCCGGGATGGCGCCCCAGCCCATCAGGGTCGGGATGACCGGGGTGCCGGTCAGCTCCGCGAACTCGACCAGCAGGTCCGCCGCGTCGGCGCTGATGATCCCGCCGCCCGCGACGATCAGCGGACGCTCGGACTCCAGCAGGAAGGAGATCGCCTTCTCGATCTGGGCGCGGGTCGCGGCCGGCTTGTAGACGGGCAGCGGCTCGTACGTCTCCGGGTCGAAGTCGATCTCGGCGAGCTGGACGTCGATGGGCAGGTCGATGAGGACCGGGCCGGGGCGTCCCGAGCGCATCAGGTGGAACGCCTGCTGGAAGACGCCGGGAACCTGCGCGGCCTCCAGGACGGTGGTGGCTGCCTTGGTGACCGGCTTGGCGATCGACGCGATGTCGACGGCCTGGAAGTCCTCCTTGTGGATCACGTGCGTCGGCGCCTGGCCGGTGATGCAGAGGATCGGAATCGAGTCACCGATGGCCGAGTACAGGCCGGTGATCATGTCGGTGCCCGCCGGGCCCGACGTACCGATGCAGACGCCGATGTTGCCGGGGTGCGTACGGGTGTAGCCCTCGGCCATGTGCGAGGCGCCCTCGACGTGCCGGGCGAGGGTGTGGTCGATGCCGCCACCCTCCTTGAGCGCCTTGTAGAAGGGGTTGATCGCCGCGCCCGGCACACCGAACGCGCTGGTGACGCCTTCGCGCTTGAGGATCTCAACTGCCGCTCGGGCGGCGGTCATTCGAGGCATGGGTGCTCCTGCTTCGGCCTGGCGGACCGGCTCTGTCGCGCCACCTGAGAGCGTCGATCCGTATTCGTTTCCGCAATGCGGAAGATTGATTCTGTCATACGGAAGCAATGTAGGTGCGGGTGCCGGAACCCGTCAAGGGATGGCCGAATGCCCTCCCCAACCGTCCGACCGTGGTGGACGATGGGCGACGAGACGAAGGGGGCGATCGCCGTGGGAGAGAACGTGCCGGTGCGCTGCCCGGTCTGCCGCCGCGCGCACGCGTACACGCCGCCCGTCTACCCGTGCGCGTGCGGGGCGCCCGTCGCGCCTCCGCTGATGCGCGGCGCCCCGGCCGAGCCGATCACGCACCGCACGTGGACCGACGAGTGGGTGACCGTGCGGTGCGCGGCGTGCGGCCGTCAGGACCAGTGGCCTCAGCCCGAACTCGGCTGCCCCTGCGGCACGGTGCTGCGCCTGCCGGTCCGCCCGGTGACGGCCGCGGCGTCCCCGCCCCGCTCGCTCGCGGGGGGTTCGGGCGGCGCGAGTGGTGCCGGTGGTGCCCGCGGTACGGGCGTGGCGGGCGGTACGGCGGGCGTGGGCCCGGGCACGACGGATGCCGGTGCGGGTGCGGCCTCGGGCGCGGAGACGCCCGGCGGCCCGGCCGACCAGGAGAGCACGGCCGGCACCACCGGCCCCGGTGACCCCGGCGCCACCTCCTCCACCACGGGCGTGTCGACGGTGCGGGCCGCCGCCCCGTATCCCACGCCGCCCGGCGGGATACGCCCCTCCTTCAACCCGGTCACCATCCGCACCGCCCGCGATGTCGTGACCGCCGCCGCCCTCTACCTGCGCTGGCTGGGCTTCCGGGAGGTCGTGCAGCCGGAGGAGCGCCGCTCGTCCATGTCGCCCGCCGTCGAGCTGCGCGGCCCGGGGCTGGTCGCCCAGGTCGATCCGACGACCCGGCCCGTGCCGCTGCGCGCCGTCGAGTGCCTGTGGCTGGAGGGCCTGGCCTCGTCGTCGGCCGCCGTGTACTTCTCGCTGGCCGGGTACGAGGACAGGTCCCGCGCCCGCGCGGACGGCGTCGGCCTCCCGCTGTTCGTCATGGACCTCACGGGCACCCCGCAGCCGGTCAACACCCCGGCCGACGACCTCCTGGCGCGGGGGGCGTGAGCCGTGCGCATACGTGCCGCCCGCCCCGAGGACCTGCCGCTCCTCCAGGACGTCGAGCGCGCGGCGGGCGAGCCGTTCCGCGCGCTCGGCATGGACGCCGTCGCCGACGACGACCCGCCGCCGCTGCAGACCCTGGAGGCGTACCGGGCGGCGGGCCGGGCCCGGGTCGCGGACCGGGACGGGCGACCGGTCGCGTACCTGATCTGGGACGACGTGGACGGCGCCGCCCATGTCGAGCAGGTGTCCGTACACCCGGACTCCGCCCGCCGGGGCGTGGGCCGCGCCCTGATCGAGGACCTCGCGGCGGACGCGGCCGCCCGTGGCGTACCGGCGCTGACGCTGACGACGTTCGCGGACGTGCCGTGGAACGCCCCGTACTACGCACGGCTCGGGTTCCGCGCGCTGCCCGAGGCGGAGCTCACCGACGGGCTGCGCGCGATCCGGCGCGCCGAGGCGGCCCACGGCCTGGACCGCTGGCCGCGCCTCTGCATGCGCCGCGACCTGGGCTGACAGCCGCGGCGCCGGAACTGCGCCGACGATCCCTCAGCCGCGGCGCGCGTACCGCTCGCGCAGCTCCACCTTTCGCACCTTTCCGCTCACCGTCATCGGGAAGGCGTCCAGGATCTCCACCCGGCGCGGGATCTTGTAGTGCGCCAGCCGGTCGCGGCAGTACGCGGCGACCTCCTCGTACGTCGGCGGGTCCGCCGGGTCGCGCGGGATGACGCAGGCCAGGATCTCCTCCCCGTACCGCTCGTCGGGCACGCCGACCACCTGCACGTCGGCGATCTTGGGGTGGCCGTACAGGAACTCCTCGATCTCCCTCGGGTACACGTTCTCGCCGCCCCGGATGATCATGTCCTTGATGCGGCCGACGATCTGGACGTACCCGTCGTCGCGCATCACCGCCAGGTCGCCTGTGTGCATCCAGCGGCCCGCGTCGATGGCCTCGGCGGTCCGCTCCGGCTCGTCCCAGTAGCCGAGCATCACGCCGTACCCGCGGGTGCACAGCTCACCGGCCTCGCCGCGCGGCAGCGTCACGCCGCTCACCGGGTCGACGACCTTGACCTCGACGTGCGGCAGGACACGGCCGACGGTGCCGGTGCGGCGCTCCAGGTCGTCGTCGCGGCGGGTCTGCGTGGAGACGGGCGAGGTCTCCGTCATGCCGTAGCAGATGGACACCTCGGCCATGTTCATCTCGGAGACGACCCGCTTCATCACCTCGACCGGACACGGCGATCCGGCCATGATCCCGGTGCGCAGGGAGGAGAGGTCGTACGCGGCGAAGTCCGGCAGGTTCAGCTCGGCGATGAACATCGTCGGCACCCCGTAGAGGGAGGTGCAGCGCTCCTGCTGGACGGCGCGGAGGGTGGCTTCCGGCTCGAAGGAGGGCGCGGGGATGACGACGCACGCCCCGTGGGAGGTGGCCGCGAGATTTCCCATGACCATGCCGAAGCAGTGGTAGAACGGCACCGGCAGGCAGATCCGGTCCTGTTCGGTGTAGGCGATCATCTCCCCCACGAAGAAGCCGTTGTTGAGGATGTTGTGGTGGGAGAGGGTGGCGCCCTTGGGGAAGCCGGTGGTGCCGGAGGTGTACTGGATGTTCACCGGGTCGTCGCAGGACAGCAGCGCCTCGCGCGCGGCGAGTTCCGCCGCCTGGGCGGGGGTGGCGCGGGCGGTCAGCGCGTCCCAGGTCGGGTCGCCGATGTAGACGGTCTCGCGCAGGGCGGGGCACTCGGGCCGCACCTGTTCGGCCATCGACCGGTAGTCGCTCGTCTTGTGGGCCAGGGAGGCGACGAGGAGGCTCACGCCCGCCTGGTTGAGGACGTACGCCAGCTCGTGGGCGCGGTAGGCGGGGTTGATGTTCACCATGACGGCGCCGACGCGGGCGGTGGCGTACTGGACGAGCACCCACTCGGGGCAGTTGACGGCCCAGATGCCGACCCGGTCGCCGCGCTCGACGCCCGACGCGATGAGCGCGCGGGCCAGTTCGTCCACGGCGGCACCGAACTCGGCGTACGTCCAGCGGCGTCCGGACGGGACGTCGACCAGCGCCTCACGGTCGGGGAAACGCTCCACGGCCCGTGCCAGGTTGGCGCCGACCGTGTCGCCGAGCAGCGGCGTTCCGCCGGTGCCGTGCGCGTACGAGAGCTCCTGGGGGCGACTCACCGGTGGTCCTCCTCGCGGTACTCGTCGGACGGTCCCTCAGCGGTGCGTTCGCGCAGCTCGATGCGGCGGATCTTGCCGGAGACGGTCTTGGGCAGCTCGGCGAACTCGATGCGGCGGATCCGCTTGTACGGGGCGAGGACCGCGCGGGAGTGGGCGAACAGCGCCTTCGCCGTGTCCGGTCCGGGCTCCCAGCCGTCGGCGAGGACGACGTACGCCTTCGGCACGGTCAGCCGTAGCGGGTCGGGCGCGGGCACGACGGCGGCCTCGGCGACGGCCTCGTGTTCGAGGAGGGCGCTCTCCAGCTCGAACGGTGAGATCTTGTAGTCGGAGCTCTTGAAGACATCGTCGGCCCGGCCCACGTACGTGAGGTATCCGTCCGCGTCGCGGGAGCCGATGTCCCCGGTCCGGTAGTAGCCGCCCGCCATCGCCTCGGCGGTACGGTCGGGGTCGCCGTGGTAGCCGGTCATCACCCCGACCGGGGCGGCCGACAGGTCCAGCGCGATCTCGCCCTCGTCGACGCCCGGCTCCCCGGTCACCGGGTCCAGCAGTTCGACGCGGAAACCGGGGCTCGGCCGCCCCATCGAGCCCGGCTTCAGCGGCTGGCCCGGGCTGTTGGAGATCTGGACGGCCGTCTCGGTCTGCCCGAACCCGTCCCGGACGGTGACGCCCCAGGCGCGCCGCACGGCCGCGATGACCTCAGGATTGAGCGGCTCGCCCGCCGCGACGACCTCGCGGGGCGGGGTGCGCAGGGCGGTCAGGTCGGCCTGGATGAGCATCCGCCACACGGTCGGCGGCGCGCAGAAGCTGGTGACGCCGTGCCGGTCCATCTCGGCCATGAGGCGGGCGGGGTCGAAGCGCGTGTAGTTGTGGATGAAGACCGTCGCCTCGGCGTTCCACGGCGCGAAGAGGTTGGACCAGGCGTGCTTGGCCCAGCCGGGCGAGGAGATGTTGAGGTGGACGTCGCCGGGGCGCAGACCGATCCAGTACATCGTCGCGAGATGCCCGACGGGGTACGAGGTGTGGGTGTGCTCCACGAGCTTCGGGCGCGCGGTGGTGCCCGAGGTGAAGTAGAGCATCAGGGTGTCGGAGGCGTCGGTGGGGCCGTCAGGGGTGAAGGCCGCGTCGGCGGAGTACGCCTCCTCGTACGGCGCCCAGACGCTCCCGGCCGGGGTGCCGCCGACGGCGATGCGGGTGTACTCGCCGGGTACGTCATCGAACTTGGCCGTGTCGGCGGCGCGGACGATCACATGCCGGGCGTTGCCGCGCTCGACGCGGTCCCGCAGGTCGAGGGGGCCGAGCAGCGGGGTGGCGGGGATGACGACGGCCCGCAGCTTCATCGCCGCGAGAGCGGTCTCCCACAGTTCGGACTGGTTGCCGAGCATGACGATGATCCGGTCACCGGCCCGTACGCCGTGCGTGTCGCGCAGCCAGTTGGCGACGCGGGCGGAGCGGGCGGACATCTCGGCGAAGGACAGCCGCGTCCCGGTGCCGTCCTCCTCCACGATGTGCAGCGCCGTCCGGTCGTTGCCGTCCGCGATGGCGTCGAACCAGTCCAGCGCCCAGTTGAACCGGGCGGGCCGGGGCCAGGTGAACCCGGCGTACGCCGCCTCGTAGTCCTCCCGGTGCCGAAGCAGGAAGTCCCGGGCGGCCCGGAACTCCTCGGTCGCGCCGCTACCCGACATCTGTGTCCTCCTCGTTGCGGGACCTGTTCGCGCCATCGTGTAATCAGTGACGCAGGTCTCACTACCCCCGTACGGGGGTGAAGCGGCGGGCGGGAGCGGTACGCGTGGGTGAACGGCGGAGTGACACGGCCGAGCTGCGGACGGCGCTGCTCCGGATGCGCCGGGCCACGGGGCTGCCGGTGGCGTTCGGGGGGCTCCTGGACGACCGGCCCCGGGCGCCGCTGCGGATCGAGGAGCTGTCGGGCGCGTCGTCGGACGTGCTGCGCGGCCTGGCGATCAGCCCCGGCAGCGGTCTGGGCGGCCGGTCGATGGCGCTGGCGCGGCCGTGCGCGGTGACGGACTACCCGGAGGCGCGGCACATCAGCCACGAGTACGACGGGCCGGTCGCCGTGGAGGGCCTGCGGTCGGTGCTGGCCGTGCCGGTGGTGGTACGGCGGCGGGTGCGGGCGGTGCTGTACGGGGCGCTGCGCACACCGCAGCCGCTGGGCGACCGGGTGCTGGACGCGGCGGTGGCGGCGGCGCGCGACATGGAGCAGACGCTGGTGGCACGGGAGGAGGCGCGGCGTCTCCTGGACCGGGCGCCCGGCAGGGGCGTGGTCTCCGGCGCGGGCGGGGCGCCCGGCGCGGGCGCGTCCGGTGCGGGGGCGTGGGGCGGGGGCGCGCTGGGCGCCGGGGCGTGGGGAAGCGGGGCGTGGGGCGCAGTGGCCCCGGGGGCGGATTCCGGGTCGGTTTCCGGAGCGGATTCCGGGTCGGTTTCCGCGTCGGCGGCGTGGGAGGCGGTGCGGGAGGCACACGGGGAGCTGCGCGCGCTGGCCCCGCGCATCGCGGACCCGGCGCTGCGGGCCGAACTGCTGGCGGCGTGCGGCCGCCTGGCCTCGGCGGCGGGGGCGTCGGCCGGGGGCGGGCCCCGGGTGGGGCTGGCGCCCCGTGAGCTGGACGTGCTGGCGGCGGTGGCGACGGGCGCGACCAACGCGGACGCGGCACGGCGCCTGGGGCTGCGCCCGGAGACGGTGAAGGGCTACCTGCGGTCGGCGATGCGCAAACTGGGCGCGCACACACGGCTGGAGGCGGTGGTGGCGGCACGCAGGGCGGGCCTGCTGCCGTAGGACGCGGCGGCGGCACGGGGCCGGGCCGGCTGCTGTGGGACGCGGCGGCGGCAGGGGGCGGGCCGACTGCTGTGGGACGCGCATCGGCGAAGCCGCCGTACGCAGCAGTCCTCACCCCGGGCGATGGGCGCCGTCCCCCGAGGGGAGTGCGCGCCCGTCACCCCGCGAAGACCCCGAACCGCACGTCGTACGAACGCCCCCGCCCCAGGAGGTCGAGCATCCGCGCGGCCTCCTCAGCCACGGCGGCACGGGCGGCGCGCCCGACCGGGGCGAACGGCTGCACGGTCAGCGTGAGATCCCCGCCCTCGTCCCCCTTCCCCTCCTCCAGCCGCCAGATCCCGGCGAGGAAGCCGTCCACGAGGAGTGTGCGGTGGGCCTGGTTGCCCTTCCATGTGCGGTTCTTGTACGCGGCCGGTACGAGGCGGGTGCGGTCGGCGTGGGAGAGGAGGGCGTTGTCGAACTCGGGCAGGAAGCGCGGCGGGGCCGGGGTGTCCGGGTCGGGGCGCGGCGCGTCGGGCAGGTCGAACAGCTCGGTGCCGTACGGGTCGCGGAAGGTGAGGAGCCGGGGCCGCAGCCGTTCGAAGGCGCCGCTCAGCCGGGTCAGGCCGGACCAGGTCCGCATGTCCTTGACGGATGCGGGTCCGAAGGCGGCCAGGTAGCGCAGGACCACGTCGTCCACCGGGGCGGGCGGTACGGGCTCGGCGTCGGGGCCTCGGCCGAGCCAGACGTCCGCGGTGGTCAGCGCGACCTGCCCGCTGCGGTCCCACAGGCCGCGCGGGGTGACCTGGACCAGCGGCAGCAGGCAGCGCGCGAGGCCGGTCAGCGCGAGGGGGTCGGCGTCGGGCCAGCGCTCCAGCAGGGCCGTGCGGATCTCCTTGGGGTGCGGGGCCGCTCCTCGACGAGCCGCCGTACGAGCGCGGCGAGGACGTCCGGCTCGACGCCGGGGCACCGCTTGCCGAACATCCGCACCTCTCTGTCGCGCGCGGGCAGCATCAGCGGGATCAGCGCCAGGGCGTCGGCGGCGGTGTGGGTGTGGAGGGTGGAGCGCATGGTGACGGTCCGTACGGCCGCGCGCCGCTTCATGAGCCCGGACAGCTCCTCGGGCCGGAACCCTTCGAGGCGGGCGGCGAGGGCGTGGTACGGCGGCCTGGTGTTCTGCGCCTGGAGCCCGACGAGGTGGCGCACGGCGTCCTCGGCGCCCATCGGGGCGCGGCGCAGCAGGAGCTGGCGGGCGAGCGTGGCACGGTTGAGGGCGCGGACGGAGAGCACGGGCGGGGTGGTCGTCGATGCCATGGCCGCACGCTACCGAGACTCGCGGACAACTCCTGTCCGCGAGGCCCCCGCCTTCCGGCCCACCGACCCCACCGGCCCGGCCCCGCGCCCGGTCGAGGCCGGGGCGACCGGAGGTGACGGGATCGAATCCCCCGGTCGGAGCGTGGTGACGACGACGGGGCGGACGGAGAGGACCTTGCCGACTTCCCAGCCCCGCGCGGTCCGAGAGCGCCACACGACCCCTCCGGTGCGCGGGTCGATCTCACGGAGCTGGCTGTGGCGCTTGCCGCGGTCGACGCTGACCGCGCAGTCGGGCTTCACCAGGAGCCGGGCGCCGCCCGCCACGTGAGCCGTACCAGGGCTGCGGCACGTGCGGCATCAGTCCTGCCGCCTCTCCGCCGCCCCGCGTCCGGCCGGGCCCGCGGGTGGCGCCTCCCCGCGGCCGGCGCTCGCCCGGCTGCTCATCGGCACGGGTCGGCAGTGCGGCCCCGCCGGGAAGATCACGGCTGCCCCCTCGTTGCTCGTCGTGTCCACGGCCGATGGGAGCGTCAGCCCGCGACGCGTTCGCCGGACGGCTCGGCGACGACGATCCGGATGTGCGGCGGGGCGTACTTGCGCGCCTTGCGGACCATCTTCGCCAGATCGAACCTGGCACGCGGAACGGTGACGTGGACCGGCGCGGGCATGGCCGGGTGCGGCGGCGCGACGGCCATGCCGACCGGCAGGGACGCGCCGGAACGCATCATCGCGCCGATCAGCGCCCGCGTCCCGTCCCGCGGTGTGGCGACGACGAACGCGGTGACGTCGGCCCACGGCAGCAGCACCTCGCCGAACCTGACGCCCGCCGCGTCGAACTGGAAAACGGTGCGCCGCTTCTCGAACCAGGAGACGATGAAGGGCACGGCGAGGACGATGACCGTGCCGCCCTTCATGTCGAGGGCCCAGCCGAGCAGCAGGGCGAGCGCCACGACGCCTCCGATAAGGCCCCACAGCGCCGCCAGGTCCCGGACGGAGAACGGGTGGGCGACCCGGTAGCGCTCCCAGCGCCCACCACGGCGGGTGGGCCCGGTGCCGGGTACGCGGCTGCCTTGCGACATGACGGAATGTCCTCTCTCGATCAGATGCCGTCCGGTGGCTGTGGGCTTCCCCCCGGTGGGGCGCCCCGACGGGACGGTTGCCCCGGGCCGTTGGGCGGCGTCCGGACGCGACCGGGCAGACTCTGTCGCGGGACGCTGCAGGGCTGCTGAAATCCCGGTGAACCACGGATTTGAAAGACTGAGCGGTCACTGGCCGTACGGAGGAGACGAGGACCAGGCAGTGGGCGTGGCTTCACAGGAACCGGCCGGGAACGCGGCCGACGCGAGCGGCGACCTGCGGATCGACCTGCTCGGGCCGGTGCGGGCCCGCCGTGGCGACACGCCGCTCGCGCTCGGCCCGGTACGGCGGCAGGCCGTTCTCGCCGCGCTGGTGCTGCGCGCGCCGAGCCTGGTCGCACACCGGCAACTCCTCGCCGACATATGGGGAACGCGGCCGCCCGGTACGGGCCACCAGGTCCTGCCGAGCTACGTCTACGCGCTGCGCAAGGCGCTCGACACGGCGAGCGGCGGGACCGACCGGTCGGTGATCCACAGCAGGCCCGGCGGTTACCGGTTCGTACCCGGCGCGGCGCGGACCGACCTCGCGGCGCTCGCCGACCTGGCCGCCCGCGCCCGGGGCGCGAAGGACTCCGGTGATCTCGACGCCGCACTGGAGCACGGCGCCAGGGCCCTGGAGCTGTTCCGGGGCGAACCGCTGCTCGGCCTCCCGGGGCCGCTCGCCGACAGCGAGCGTCAGCGCCTCGCCCGGCAGCGGCGCACGCTCCACCAGGACCGGGCGGAGTGCCTGCTGTCGCTCGGCCGGTACGCGGACGCGCTGGACGAGCTCTCGGCCGCACCGCTGGCCGAGCCGTACGACGAATCGCTCGCGGCACTGCGGATGCGCGCGCTGTACGGCAGCGGCCGGCAGGCCGAGGCACTGGCCGTCTACCAGGAGGTGCGGCGCCGGCTCCTCGACGAGCTGGGCGTGGAGCCCGGCGAGGAGCTGCGCGGCGTGCACCAGGCCGTCCTGCGGCGGGACGCCCCGCGGCTCCTCGGCCGGTCGGCCGAGCCGGGGACGGCAGCCGCCCCCGCTCCCCGGGGCGTACGGCGGGACGAGCCGCCGCCCGGACGTGCCCGCTCCGGCCGGTCCGGGCACCCGCACGGTGCGGCGCCCCGTCGGAACGAGCTTCCCGGCGACATCGCCTGCCTGGTCGGCCGGGAGCGGGAACTGGCCCTGCTCACCGCCCCCGTGTCCCCGGCAGCGGTGTCCGTGGTCGCGGTGGACGGCACGGCGGGCGTCGGCAAGACCGCCCTGGTGGTGCGCGCCGCGTGGGCGCTCAGCGCCGCCTACCCGGACGGCTGCCTGTTCGTGGACCTCCGCACGCACGGCGCCGCCCACGAGAGCGGTGGCCCCGAGCGTGCGCTGCGCCGCCTCCTGCGTACGGTCCACGGCGACGGTGACACGTTTCCTGACGGCCCGGAGGACGTGGAGGAGCTGGTCACCGCCTGGCGCGCGGCGACGAGCGCACTGCGGCTGCTGCTCGTCGTCGACGACGCGCGCGGCGCCGAGCAGGTGCGCCCGCTCCTGCCCGCCGGACCGGGCAGCCGGGTGCTGGTGACGAGCCGTCAGCGTCTGCCCGGCCTCGACGCCGATGTACGGCTCACCGTGGAGCCGCTGGGCACGGGCGACGCGGTCCGGCTCCTGCGCGAGCTGCTCGGGGAGTCCCGCGCGGACCGCGAACCCGACGCGGCGCTGGAGCTCGCCCGGCGGTGCGGCGGCCTGCCCCTGGCACTGCGCATCGCGAGCGCCCGCCTCCAGAACCGGCCGGCCTGGACCCTGGCCCTGCTGGCCGGACGGATGGCGGACGACGTGCGCGGCCTCGGCGAGCTGCGGGCCGAGGACCGCAGCGTGGAGGCCGCCTTCCGGATGTCGTACGACCGGCTCACGCCCGGACTGCGGCGCGGTTTCCGCGCGTTGGGGATGGCGCCGACCGCGGGCATCGACGGGCTCACCCTCGCCGCGATGCTGGGTGGTTCCCGTGAGGACGCGGAAGTCCTCCTCGAAGACCTGGTCGACGCCAGCCTGCTCCAGCAGCCCCGCCCCGGCCGCTACGCGTTGCACGACCTCGTACGGGCGCACGCGCGCCGCCTCGCCGCCGAGACGCCCGGGCAGGCCGCCGCGGACCGGGCCGCCGTCCTGCGCCTCTACACGGCCGCGTGCCGCGCGGCCGGCGACTGGGGTCCCGAGGCCTTCCCCACCGGCCCCGGCGACACCGGTTCGCCCTTCCCCGGCTGGCGGGAAGCCTCGGCATGGCTCGAAGCTGCGGGCGGCGAACTCGTCGACGTGGTCTCCTACGCGGCCACCACCGGCCACCCCGATCACGCCTGCTGGATCGCCGAGGCCCTGGTGGACCACCTGGTCCGCCTGGGCCGGTACCACGAGGGCCGCGCCGCGCTGAATCTCGCGCTGCCCTGCGCCGAACTGGCCGACGACCAGCGGATGCCCGCCTCGCTGCGCAACTGCCTGGGGATGATCGACCTCTACCAGGGGCGGCCGGGGCCGGCGCGCACCCGGTTCACCGAGGCGCTGCACCACAGCCGCAGCGGTGGCGGTCCGCGGGAGCGGGCACGGGCGACCGCCGGGTTGGGTATCGCCACGTGGATGCTCGGCGGCATCGAGGACGGGATCGTCCATCTCGACGAGGCGGTGGAGCTGGCGGCCGGGCTCGACGACGCCTGGCTGACCGGGGTGGCGACGTGCAGTCTCGGCGCGGTCCGTTCCCAGCAGGGGCTGCATGAGCGGGCGTTCGCGCACCACGCGGCCGCCCTCGCGGTGGCCGAGAAGAGCGGGCGCCCCAGAACGATCAGCAACGTCCTGTGCTTCTTCGCGGACACCCACCTGGCCGTCGGACAGTACGAGGAGGCCGAAGTCCTGCTGCGGCGGGCCGCCGAACTGGCCCGTCACGCCGAGGACCTGCCGCTGCACGCCGCGAGCCTGTCACGGCTCGCGACCGTGGAGCAGATCCAGGACAGGACGCATTCCGCTGTCGCCACCCACCACCAGGCCCTCGCCACACTGACCCGGCACACGAGCGTGTGGCTGGAGATGGAGGTCCGCATCCGTCTCGGCAACACCTACGCGGCGGCGGGCCGTAGCGCCGAGGCGCGCCGGGAGTTCCAGGCCGCTCTCTCCCTGCCCGGAGCGGGCGACTACCCACGCCAGTTCGAACTGGCGCGCGCCCGGCTCAGCGGCTTCGGCTGACCGGTGGAGCCTGACGGCGGTGAACGGCCGCTGCCGGTCCCCGTTGGTACCGCTCCTGGCGGACGAGCGAGCACTGAGGCGTCACGGCCTCAGGCGGGGCCGGTGCGGGCGTTCCTGTGCCGTCCGGTCCGCGGGACCGCCGGGGCACGCGCCCCGGGCCCGGCGATGCCTGGGAGGGCACGGGATGGAGGACCATGGAGGGGACGGCTCCCGGGAGGGAGCGTTCCGCGCAGCGCACCACACCGCTCCAAGCGATGAGGAGGGCCCATGAACGCCGCCGACGAGGGACGGCAGCGACTGGACGCGGTGAGCGTCCTCAACGCGAAGAGCACGCTCCTTCACCTGCTGGAAGGGGCGGGCATCGCGCCCGGCGACGCGGAGGAGCTGATCGGGCTGGTCGAGGCCGGGGCGCTCGCCCTCGCGCACCAGGAGGTCGAGAAGCTCGGACGGGACGCTCCGGGTGACAAGGGCGAGCTGTACGAGTCGGGCCGGCGCGACGGCGCCCAGGCGGTCGCCGACGAGATCGGCGCGCTCGCGGAACGGGCGCTGCGGCGGGCCGTCGCCTCCGCCCGTCCGGTACCGGCCGCGGGCCCCCGTCCTCCCGTCAGCAGAATGCAGGTGGAGCGGGCGAAGGCGGCGGTCGTGCCGCTCTACCTGTCGTTCACGGACCTCTCCGACCTGGACCCGGAGGTCTCCACACAGGTCCTCACCGCCGTCCTCGGCACCATGGGCTCCGTGCGGCGCGCCGCGTACGCGGGGCGGCTGACCGAGTTCGCCTCCGCCCATCGCGCGCGGCTGGAGCGGCTGTACGCGGCGTACGGCCCCGGCAGCCGGATCGCGATCCACGGCCGCTACTCGCTCGTCCACTCCCCCACCAGCGTCGCCGTACTGGAACGGCTCGCCGCCGACCCGGCGGCGCTCCGGGAGGAGTGGGACGCCGCGGAACTGCCCCCGGCGTGGCTGGAGGGCCTGACCACCGCCTGGGGGGAGGCGACGCCCTGAGTGAGGGCCGGGCGACGGCCGTCCGGTCGGCGTCCGGCGGGTGGTGTCGGACCCGTCTGTCAGGGTGGGCGGTGAAAGGGAGCCGCGTTCGGGGCGGCCGGTGAACGGGGCGGGAGGCGGCATGGCGGTGGACCGGGACGACGGCGGCTGGGCCGGCGTGTCGTCGGAGGACTGGAACGATCACGGCGTCATCCGGCGGCGCCTCGGCCAAGGGGCCGACCCCGAGGCGTACATGGGAGGGCGGCCGCTGCACCTGGCGGCGCGTCGGGGCTCGCCCGAGGTGGTGGCCGAGCCGGCGCGGCGCGTGGCCGACGTGGACGCGCGGCAGTACGGCACCACCGCGTTGTGGGAAGCCGTCATGGAGGGCCGCGCCGACAACGCGCGGGTGCTCGCGGCCGCTGGTGCCGACCCCTGGCGGCCCCAGATCGGCGGCTGGTCGCCAGGGCGGCTGAGCCTCGCCGGGCCGACGCCCGGTCTGTTCGACCGGCCGGAGGGGCAGCCCGGGCTGACCGGGGCGGAACAGGAGGCGGTACGGGAGAGCGCGCGGCTGCTCGCGGCCCTGGGGAGGCGCAGTCCCGACGGTCTGGGCCTGGCGTGCGTCGCGGGCGTCGGCGCCGAGGAGGCGATACGCCGCCTGGACGCGACACCGGCGCGGGACGAGGACGTGGACGAGGTGCTGGAGGACCCGTACGCGTACGAGCCGGACGAGATCCTGCGCCTCGTCGGCGTGACGGAGGTGCCCGGCGGCTGCGTGGTGGCCCAGCCGTGGTCCTACGGGCCGTCGATGCCCGGCGTCGTGACGCGGCTGTCCGTCGGCACCGTCTGCTACGGCTTCTACGGCAACCCCAAGAGCGGAAACCAGGGGAGCATCGCCCGCGACGGCGCGCTGGAGGCGTGGGACCTGCACCCCGGAGGAGGCGGCGTGCGCGGGGACGCCGGACCCGAGGAGGTCCTCGCCTCGTACCTCTGCACCGGTGCCGCCGTGGCGTACGCCTACGCCTTCGCGGGGCTGCGGCCCACGGACGACCGCGCGATATCGGGCCCGCCCGACCGGTGGGTCGAACTGCCGCCGAGGGACTACTGGACGAGCTGACGGGAGCGGTCCGCCGGGACGGCCCGAAACCTCAGAAGCCGTCTAACTCCATTGCCCCTCGCCGATCCTGCCAGGCAGGGTTGCCCGACCGGACGTCGACCGTGTCAAGGAGAGAGCCGTGTTCCGCAGGCAGTCGGTGCTCGTTCTGCGTGACGCCCCCGAGATCCTCCAGGCCGTACGGGCCGCCCTCGCCGACGCGGAGCCGCACGAGCGGGCCGGGCTGGGGCGGGCGCTCACGCTGGTCGAGGCGCAGTGCGCCCGGACCGACGGGGAGCTCCGCGGCCGGTGGGTGGACGGCGTGCTCGGCGCGGCGGGCGTGGACGTCGAGGACCAGGTGAAGGCCGTGGCTGCGGTACGCCGGGCAGCGGCGGACCTGGGGCTCTCCCAGGCCGTGGACCTGGTACGGGAGGCCCGGGAGCACGCGTCGGCCTGAGCGGAGGGCCCTGGCCCCGTGCCGGGCGGCCGGGGTGCGGATTTCCGCAGGTCGGTACTGAGGGGGCAGCGGCACCGGGTGTGGCGGGGACCTTCATACTTGCGTTGCCCGCCGATCCTCCGGGGGGAAGCATCCCGTCGCCCGGGTCGCGGGCGACAACCCGACCACGTGGGAGCGTTCCATGCAGCTCATGTCCTCGGCCTCGTCCCAGCCCCCGGCGGACGGGTTCGCCGGGTGGGCCGCCGGTCTGATCGAGGCCCTCGGCGGGCCCGGGGCGGGGCTGGCCATCGCGTTGGAGAACCTGTTCCCGCCGCTGCCGAGCGAGGTGATCCTGCCGCTCACCGGGTTCGCCGCCGGGCAGGGGGTGCTCAGCCTCGCGTCGGCGCTGTTCTGGACGACTCTCGGCTCCGTCGTGGGAGCCGCCGTCCTCTACTGGATCGGCCGGGTCTTCGGTCGTGAGCGCATGCACGCCGTCTGGGCGAGGCTGCCGCTGGTGAAGGCTTCCGATCTGGAGCGCACTGAGGCGTGGTTCGTGCGGCACGGCACCAAGGCCGTCTTC
Source organism: Streptomyces thermolilacinus SPC6 (assembly GCF_000478605.2). Classification (GTDB taxonomy): domain Bacteria; phylum Actinomycetota; class Actinomycetes; order Streptomycetales; family Streptomycetaceae; genus Streptomyces; species Streptomyces thermolilacinus. The sequence continues at coordinate 873,237 of NZ_ASHX02000001.1, forward strand.
CTCGGCCGCATGGTGCCGATCTTCCGCAGTCTCATCTCCGCCCCCGCCGGTGTGGAGCGCATGCCCCTGCCCGTGTTCCTCACACTGACCGCGCTCGGCAGCCTCATCTGGAACTCCATTCTGGTGCTGGCCGGTTACTGGCTGGGCGACCGGTGGGCGACGGTGGAGACGTACGTCGGGCTCGTCTCCAAGGCGGTTCTCGTCCTGGTGGTGGTCGCGCTCGTCGCGTACGTGGCCGTGCGGCTCCGCGGTGCGCGACGGGCACGGCACCGGCGTACCTCGTGACGTGCCCGCCCGGCTCCCGGCCGCACGGCGCGCTCCTCGGTTGCCTCACCGCCGTGTAGGGCTGCCTGTGCTTGGCCTTGTCCGGCGCCGCCCTCGGCCCGTTCCTGCTGTGGCCGTACACGCGGGCCGCCGCCCTCGGGATCCTCACGGGCGGGGCGCGGCGGCCGACCGCGCTGGAGCGGGCCGTCGCATCCCGGCGGTCCCGCGCTACCGGAGTCGTAGCGCGGGGCGCGGGGCGGAAGCGCGGCGGGGTCAGCGGGAGGCGGGGCGCCGGTCCTGGCCGGCCAGGGCGGACTTGCGGTACGAGTAGGCGAAGTAGACGACGAGGCCGATCAGGAACCACACCGCGAACCGCAGCCAGGTCTCCACCCGCAGGTAGGTGATCAGCCAGATGGAGGCGATCACGCCGATGGCGGGGGTGACGGGCATGAACGGGGTGCGGAAGGCGCGGGGCAGGTCTGGGCGGCGGTAGCGGAGCACGATCACGGCGGTGCAGACGACGGCGAAGGCGAGCAGGATGCCGATGTTCGTCAGCTCGGCCGCCTCCCCGATCGGCACGAAACCGGCGATGGCCGCCGACGCGACGCCGACGATCCAGGTGACGCGGGTGGGGACGTGCCGGGTCGGGTGGGTCTTGGCGAACCAGCGCGGCAGCAGCCCGTCACGGGACATCGAGAACCACACACGGGTGACTCCCAGCATGAACGTGAACATGACGGTCAGGATGCCGATGATCGCGCCGACCGCCACGATGTCCGCCACCACGCCGAGCCCCACCGACTTGAACGCCGTCGAGAAGCCGCTCTCCGGGTCGATCTCCGTGTAGTGCTGCATGCCCGTCAGCGCCAGGCAGGCCAGGACGTACAGGACCATGGCGATGGCCAGCGAGTAGAGGATCGCCTTCGGCATGTGGCGCTGCGCGTCCTTCGACTCCTCGGCGGCCGTGCTCATCGCGTCGTACCCGAAGACCGCGAAGAAGACCGTCGCCGCGCCGGTGAACGCTCCGCCGACGCCGTACGGGAAGAACGGGGCGTAGTTCTCGCTCCTGACGTGGAAGAAGCCCACCACGATCACCAGCAGCACCACCAGGACCTTCAGCACCACGACGGCGGTCTCGAAGCGGGCCGCGTTCTTGATGCCGAGGTTCAGCAGGTACGCGATGAGCAGGCAGAGCAGCGCCGCGAAGAGGTCCACGCGGTGGCCCTCGCCCGTGCCGGGCGCGCCCAGCATCCACGTGGGCAGCGCGGTGCCGGTCTCCGTGAGCAGGAAGTTGAAGTAGCCGGAGATGCCGATGGCGACGACCGCGACGATCGCCGTGTACTCCAGCAGCAGGTCCCAGCCGATGAACCAGCCCGCCAGCTCGCCGAGGACCGCGTATCCGTACGTGTAGGCCGAACCGGCCTTCGGGATCAGCCCGGCGAATTCCGCGTACGAGAAGGCGGCGGCCGCGCTGGCGACGCCCGCGATCAGGAACGACACGAGCACGGCGGGCCCCGCGGTGCCGTTGGCGACCGTGCCTGCGAGCGTGAAGATCCCGGCGCCGATGATGCCGCCGACACCGATCGCGGTGAGCTGCCACAGGCCGAGCGTGCGGGTGAGCTGCTCGCCGGGCGCGCCCTCGGCCTCCTCGAGGTGCTCGATCGGCTTTCTGCGCAGTACGCCCTGTCCCATCCGGAGCCTGGCCATGACCCGTCCTCTCCGCCGGTGGCTGACGGGGGCTCATGATGGCCGAGCCCCCGGACGATCGGAAGGTGACGCTCCGCCACGGATGCGCGCGAACCGGTCAGGTCAGGGTGGCGTCGTGGCCGGCGCCGGGGGCGCGCTCCTCCGGTGCCGGTACGAGGACGGTGGCGGCGCCGCGCACGGCCGCGGTGTGCGGGGCGGGCGCCACGCGGACCGGTGCGCGCAGCCGCGCGGCGAGACCGTGGCGGAGCTCGGGACGCAGGGCGCCGCCGCCGGTGAGGAGGACGCCGCGGCGCAGCGCCTCGACGCTCAGGGGGGTGCGGTCCGTGCGGAACATGTCGGTGACCATCCCGGCCGCCGCGTCCGCCAGGTCGTCGTGGGTGGTGGTGGCGTCGAGGTCGCTGGTGCCGAGGAGGGTGCGGTACGCGTTGACGACCGCGCCGTCCCTGAGCAGGCCGACCTCCGTGAGGTGGGCGCCCACGTCCACCACCAGGAGGGGGCCGGCCAGGTCGGCGGCGGCCCCGAGGGCGGCGGCCCGGGCGGCGGGGACGGTGAGCACGCGGCGGGGCCGCAGCACCCGCAGGGCGGTGAGCGCCGCGGCCCGGTGCTCCACGCCGCCCAGCACGGGCGTGGCCAGCACGATGAGCGGCCGGGTGCCGCGCGGGACGCGGTGGCCGAGCAGCCGGTGCAGCAGGCGTCCCGCGCCCTCGGGGTCGACGATGGCGCCGCGCCGCACCGGGTACGACGCGCCGCCCTCGCTCGGGAACGTCACGGTGGGCACGTCCAGGACGGCGCCCCGGCCGGGCGCCCACACGCGGGTGCGGGCGCTGCCCAGTTCGACTGCGAACCCCGGGTACGTCATCCGTCGCACGGGCCCGGGCGCACGGCGCGGGCGCGCGGGCCGGGCCCGGTCGGTGCTCACCGGCGCGCCTCCCGCGCCTGGTGGCAGTGGCCGCAGTAGCGGGCCTGGGGCACGATCGTGAGCCTGCGCAGGCCGACGGGTCCCCCGCAGAGCTCGCAGGTGCCGTAGCGGCCCTGGTCCATCCGCTCCAGCGCGGCCTCCACGTCGTGGAGGACCATCCGCGCGGACGCGGTCAGTGCCGCCCGCACCTCCCTGCGGGCGGCACTCCCGTCCCAGGCGGTGGCCGCGGGAACGGGGGCTGGGGCGCGTCGGGGGGTCCGGTCCGGCGCGGGGCGGGTCATGCGGGCCAGCTGTTCCAGCCGGAAGCGGCGCTGCTCCTCCAGGTTCCGGCGCAGGGCCGCGAAGTCCTCGGCGGTCGGGCCCGCGTCGTCGGCGCGGGCGGTCCGGTTGCTCACGGGTCACCACTCCACAGGGGCACGGATAGGCGAGGGACCCGGTGCGGGGAGCCGGGTCGGGCAGGTCGGTCGGGGGAGGTCCCCTCGGCCGGTGGGGACGGGCCCCGGTCGGCCGGTGGGGGCGGGGACGGGCGCGGAGCCTTGGCGGGCGCGTGGGCCGGTCCGGTGCGTCCGCCGGTCGAGAGCGCGGGGCCGGGGCGGGCGGGGGCCGGCCCGCCGGTTCCGCGCCCGCCCCGGCCGGGCGGCGGGCGGGCGGCCGTCAGGCGGCGGTGCGGCGGCAGCCCACGCAGTGGCGGGTGTACGGCAGGATCTCCAGGCGCTCGGCCGGGATCGGCTTGCCGCAGCCCTGGCAGCTGCCGTACGTGCCGGCGGCCAGGCGCTCGAACGCCGCGTCGATCTCCTTCAGGACCCGCAGTGTGGAGGCCCGCTGGGCGGCGAGGAGGTCGTCGGCGGCCTGCTGGCCCGCCCCGGCCGCCTCGATGGCCTTCAGCTGCGTGAGCCGCGACTCCCGCTCGTGGTCGAGGCGCTGCCGGGCCTCGTGGTCCGTCAGCCGTCCGGGTGCGGCTCCCGAAGCGGCGCTGCCGAGCGTCATGGCGTACTCCTCCTGGACAAGGACGGGTGGGAACACACAGGGGCCACCACGGCGTGTCCCGGTCGTCCGGGCCGCCGGGCGGCTGACTCTCCACCCTGACCGGTGGGCCCGGCGGGGGCCATGGGTCGCGGCACCCATTTCCGGTGGGGCGCGGAGTGCAGGAACGCGCAGGTCGGAGCCGTAGGGGCGCGGGGGGATGGATGCCGGGCCCCATCGACGGCCGGGCCGTGGGACCGGCAGGCTTGGCGGGTGCGGCCCGCCCGGTGGGACGCGCGTCGGGGAGGCCGGGGATAGTGGTGGCAACTGTGGGGTTTATAGGAAGGTTCCGTGCACCGTGTCCTTGTTCTGGCGGATTTTCGGGCTCAACGCCGTGGTCCTCGGTACGGCCACCGCGCTGCTGCTGTGGGCACCGGTGACCGTGTCCGTACCGGTGCTGCTGACGGAGGCGGTGATCCTGGTCGCCGGTCTCGCGGTGATGCTGGTCGCCAACGCGGCGCTGCTGCGGGTCGGTCTGGCGCCGCTGGAGCGGCTGACGCGTGAGATGAAGACCGTGGACCTGCTGCGGCCCGGCCAGCGGCTGCCCGTGTCCGGGAACGGCGGGGTAGCGGAGCTGATCCGCACGTTCAACGACATGCTGGACCGGCTGGAGGCGGAGCGCGCCACGAGCAGCGCCCGCGCACTGTCCGCGCAGGAGTCGGAGCGGCGGCGGGTGGCGCAGGAGCTGCACGACGAGGTGGGGCAGAGCATGACGGCCGTGCTGCTCGGGCTGAAGCGGGTCGCGGACCGGGCGCCGGAGCCGCTGCGGGCGGAGTTGCAGCAGGCGCAGGAGATCACCCGGTCCAGCCTGGACGAGGTGCGGCGGCTGGCCCGGCGGCTGCGCCCCGGCGTGCTGGAGGACCTGGGCCTGGTCAGCGCGCTCACGTCGCTCGCCGACGACTTCGCCACCCACACGGGGCTGACGGTGCGCCGCCGTCTCGACAGTGGCCTGCCGCCGCTGGACCGTCAGACGGAGCTGGTGCTGTACCGGGTGGCGCAGGAGGGGCTCACCAACGCCGCCCGGCACGCCGAAGCCACCCGCGTGGAACTGGCGCTGCGGCGCACGGCGGACGGGGTGGTGCTGTCCGTGGAGGACGACGGCCGGGGCGTGGGCGTCGCCGACGAGGGCGCAGGCATCCGGGGCATGCGGGAGCGCGCCCTGCTGGCCGGTGCCGCCCTCGACATCACGCGCGGCCGCTCCGGCGGCACGCTCGTGTCCCTGTCCGTACCGCACCCCGCCGGGAAGACCGCATGAACCAGGACCACGTCCGCGTGAACGAGGACCACGTCCGCACGGACCAGGACCGTGTGAACCGGCCCGGGACGTCCGTCACCCGCATCCTCCTCGCCGACGACCACGCGCTGGTACGGCGCGGGGTCCGGCTGATCCTGGACGGCGAACCGGACCTGCGGGTCGTCGCCGAGGCCGGGGACGGCGCCGAGGCCATCGCCATGGCCCGCGAGCAGCCGGTCGATCTGGCCGTGCTGGACGTGGCCATGCCGCGCATGACGGGGCTCCAGGCGGCGCGGGAGCTGTCGGCGCGTCATCCGTCGCTGCGCATCCTGATGCTGAGCATGTACGACAACGAGCAGTACTTCTTCCAGTCCCTGAAGGCCGGGGCCTGCGGATACGTGCTCAAGTCGGTGGCCGACCGGGACCTGGTGGCGGCCTGCCGGGCGGCGATGCGCGGCGAGCCGTTCCTGTACCCGGGTGCCGTGACGGCGCTGGTGCGGGACTACCTGGACCGGGCGCGGCACGGCGAGGAGCCGCCGGACCGGGTGCTCACCGCGCGCGAGGAGGAGATCCTCAAGCTGGTCGCGGAGGGCCACTCCTCCAAGGACATCGCCGACATGCTGGTGATCAGCGTCAAGACGGTGCAGCGGCACCGGGCGAACCTGCTCCACAAGCTGGGCCTGCGGGACCGCCTCCAGCTGACCCGGTACGCCATCCGGGCGGGCCTCATCGAGCCGTGACGGTAACCGGGACCGCGGGGTTCTGACGGGGCGGCGGGTACGGCAGGATACGACGGGTACGGGAGGAGGCGGGCATGCGGCGGTACGACGCGCACGGCCCCGTACCCGACCCCTGCGACCCCGCAGCCGACCCCTGCGGCCCCGTGCACGCCCCCTCCGCACCCGCCTTCGGCCCGACCGACCGCGCCCTCGCCGTCGCCTCGTGGGCCTCCGCCCCGGTCCCGCGCGACTCCGTGCCCGGCCCGTCCGCCCCGTTCCCCGGCCCGCGCGCCTCCGCCCTGGCGAACCTGGTCGCCGCCGCCGTCGCCGCGGTTCTCCTCGCCGTGCTCGGCGTCCTCGCGCCGACTGCACGCGCGACCGTCCCCACGGCCACGGCCTCCCCGGCCGCCGCACCCACGGCGCCCGTCCCCGCCGTGCCGTCGCCTGCCGGGCCGCCGCGCGTCGTGGTCCCCGACGACCCGTGCGCGGCGGCCTGTTCGGCGCCGCCACGCGCGTACGCGGACCTCACCGGCACCCGGTCGGTCCCGCCGCCCACCGGTGCGGCCCCGCCCCCGCCGCCTCCCGTACTCGAACCGCCCGCGGCCCGCCCGGCCGTCTCCGCGCCGGGACGGGACGCCGCGCGCGTCCACCGGCCCACGCGCCCCAGCGGGCGCGCCCCGCCCCCGCCTCCAGCCGGCTGACCCTTCCCGTCATTCACCCGCGCGCCGCCGTACGCGGCCGCGCGGTCCTGCCCGCTGGAGGCCTTCTTGACCCGCGCCATGCGGGTGCGAGCGCTGCTCGCACTCGTCGTCGTCGCCCTGTCCGTGTACATCGCCGTGACCGTCCCCGCCCGTCTGGGCCTCGATCTGCGCGGTGGCACGCAGATCGTGCTGGAGACCCGTGACTCCCCCACCGCCACCGCCGACGCCAAGGCCACCGACCGCACCGTGGAGGTGCTGCGCCGCCGCATCGACGCGCTCGGCGTCACCGAACCCGTCCTGACCCGCTCCGGCGACCGCCGGATCATCGTCGAGCTGCCCGGCGTGCAGGACCCGCGCGAGGCGGCCGACGTGCTGGGCCGCACCGCCCAGCTCACGTTCCACCCCGTGCTCGGCATGGCGCCGGACACGCCGCCCGCCGGGCCGGGCCGGCCGGAGCCGAAACCGGAGCCGAGCCCGTCGGGCGAGACCGTGCTGCCCGACGAGGACGGCCGGAAACTGCGGCTCGGGCCGTCGTCGCTGACCGGCGCCGACGTGGCCGAGGCGCAGGCCGTGATCGACCCGCAGCAGGGCCTCGGCTGGTACGTGGACGTGGAGTTCAAGGACAGGGGCAGCGACGGGTGGGCGAAGCTCACCGGCAAGGCCGCGTGCGCGGCGCCCGGCGACCCCGCCCGGCGCGTCGCGATCGTCCTGGACGACAAGGTCATCTCGTCGCCGCAGGTGGACGAGGACATCGCCTGCGACACGGGCATCGTCGGCGGTTCGACCCGGATCACGGGCGGCTTCGGCGCCGACGAGGCGCGCGAACTGGCGCTGCTGATCAACGGCGGCGCGCTGCCGGTCCCGGTGGAGACCGTCGAGCAGCGGACGGTCGGCCCGACGCTGGGCGCCGAGGCGATCCGCAGCAGCACGTGGGCGGCCGTGATCGGCATGGCCCTGACCGGTCTGTTCATCACCGCCCTGTACCGGCTCCTGGGCGGCCTCGCCGTCGTGGCGCTGGCCTGCTACGGCGTGATCTCGTACGCGGCGCTCGCGGCGCTTGGCGCGACGCTGACCCTGCCGGGCCTGGCCGGGTTCGTCCTGGCGATCGGCATGGCCGTGGACGCGAACGTGCTGGTCTTCGAACGGGCCCGGGAGGAGTACGCGCGGCGCGACACGGCCCGCAGAAGCCTGCGGGCCGCGCTGACGGCCGGGTTCCGGCAGGCGTTCAGCGCCATCGCCGACTCCAACATCACCACGCTGATCGCGGCGGTGCTGCTGTTCCTGCTGGCCTCGGGGCCGGTCCGGGGCTTCGGTGTGACGCTCGGCATCGGCGTCCTCGCGTCGATGGTGAGCGCGCTGGTCGTGACGCGGGCGCTGGCGGAGTTCGCGGTGGCGCGCAAGGCGGTGCGGCGGCGTCCTCGCCTGTCCGGCATCGGCGACACGGGCGCCGTGCGCAAGTGGCTGCTGCGCCGAGACCCGGACCTGATGGGGCGTCGTCGCCGCTGGCTCGCCGTGTCGGCCGCCGCCGTGCTGCTGTCGGTCGCCGGGATCTTCGTGCGGGGGCTGGACTTCGGGGTGGAGTTCACCGGCGGGCGGCTCGTGGAGTTCTCGACGTCGTCGCCGGTGGACGTGGACCGGGCGCGGGACGCGCTGGCCGACGCCGGATTCCCGCGCGCGGTGGTCCAGTCCTCCGGCGAGGGCGGCCTGACGGTGCGTACGGACCGGATGTCGAACGACGAGGCGGTGCGGATCGGCGAGGCCGTGGCCGAACTGGCCGGGGGCGAGGCGGAGAAGGTCCGGGACGAGCTGATCGGTCCGAGCCTCGGCGCGGAGCTGCGCAAGGGCGCCCTCATCGCCCTCGCGGTGGCGGTCGGTGCGCAGCTGCTGTACCTGGCGGTGCGGTTCCGGTGGCAGCTCGGCGCGGCGGCGGTCGTGGCGATGGTCCATGACGCGGCGATCCTCGTCGGGGTGTTCGCGTGGCTGGGCAAGCCGGTGGACGGGGTGTTCCTGGCGGCGCTGCTGACGGTGATCGGCTACTCGGTGAACGACTCGGTCGTCGTGTTCGACCGGATCAGGGAGCTGACGGGCGGTACGGGAGCCACGGGCGCCCGGCGGGAGAAGTCCCTCGCCCGGCTGACCAACACGGCGGTGCTCCAGACCGTGCCGCGCACGCTGAACACCGGTATGGGCGCGGTGTTCATCCTGGCCGCCCTGGCGGTGCTGGGCGGCGGGTCGCTGACGGACTTCGCGCTGGCGCTGCTGATCGGCATCGTCGTGGGCACGTACTCGTCGATGCTGACGGCCGCGCCGCTGGCGGTGGAGCTCCAGACGCGCGGTGAGGCCCCGGTACGGGGCGGGGGCAAGCGCCCCGGGCGTCCGGCGCGGCGGCCCGTCCAGGAGGAGGAGCCGACCCGCGCCTGACCCGTGGCGGACGTACCGGAAGGCCCGGCCCCATCGCGTGGGGCCGGGCCTTCCGGGTCCGTGCCGGGCGCGGCGGCGGCCGGTCAGGCGTGGTACGGGACCGTGGCCGGTCAGACGTCGCGGCCGTCTCAGGCGTCGCGGCCGTCTCTGCCGTCGCGGCCGTCTCTGCCGTCGCGGCCGTCTCAGGCGTCGGGCCGGGCCGCGGCCGGCAGGTGCACGACGAGCAGGGTGAACGCGGCGAGAGCGACATTGCGGGCGGCCGCGTCGAGGCCGTTCCAGTCGGAGGACTGCCACATGGCGAACCACTCGCCGCCGATCGCCATGAACCCGAGCCCGAACAGCAGCAGCACCATCACCAGGCCGGCCGTGCTCGCCGCCCGCGCCCGCCCGTACGCGCCACGGCGCAGGCCGGCGCACCACAGGACGGTGGCGAGGAGCAGGACGGCCGCCGCGACGGTCTCCCAGACGATGATCGCCACATAGGCGGCGTCCTGGAGGGCGGGCGACTCGACGGCCCGCCACATCAGGTCCGGATCCTTGAACGTGGTGTCCATGGCGAGGACGTGCCGCACGAACTGCTGGTTCGTCCCGAAGTCCGTGATGTTGCCGAACGCGACGAGCGCCATGTAGACGGCGACGGTGCCGGTGAGCGCCGTCGCGGCGAACGGCGCCGTGCCCAGTATCCGCCACCGCGCCCCGCTCCGGGCGCCCTTGCTCCGTGCCCCGCCGTCCCGCATGTCATCCACCCCCGCCGTAGACGCCGACCTCGCGCAGCGAGTATCCCCACCGCGTGCCGCGTTCCAACCCGACGACGCGGACGTACCGCGCGTCGGTGGCGGTGAAGCGGGCCGTGTCGAGGCCGCCGTCACCGGTGGTGGTGGACCAGACGGTGCGCCAGGCGGTCCCGTCGACGGACACCTCCACGCGGTACCCCTTCGCGTACGCGGCCTCCCAGTCGAGGGTGACGCGCCCGACGGAGCGGACCGCGCCCAGGTCGACGCGGAGCCACTGGGGGTCGCTCCACTCGCTGGCCCAGCGGGTGCGGGTGTCGCCGTCGACGGCCCTGGCCGGGGTGTGCCCGGCGAACGGGTCCCACCACTCGGTGGAGCCGGCCGTGGCGGGCGCCCCGGCCGCCAGATTCGCACCGGGGTCGTGGTGCTCGGAGGCGGCCCAGGTGCGCAGGTACGACTCGGCGCCTAGGAACAGGTCGTCCACGACGTCCTGGCCGCCGGTGACCCGGATGTCCTCCAGCCAGTCGGGGACGAGCCCGTGGTGGGCGGCGCCGTCCGTGTTGAGGTCCCAGACGCGCTGCCCGGTGGTCTGCCGGTCCACGACGGAGCCGCCGTCGGCGGTGCGGAACGGGTACCGCACGGGGTTCGGCGTGTCGGCGCCGCGCGGGGCGGGCCAGCCGCCGACGCCGTTCATGTCGGTGCCGTACCCGTAGCCGACGCCGTAGCGGGCGCGCAGCGCGTCCGTGCGGCGGGCCTCGGCGGTGAACTGCGCGGAGCCGTGCATGTACTGGGCGATGAACCCGCCGAGGCGGTAGACCCGCTCGGTCCACTCGGCGTCCATCCAGCTGTGCGAGGACAGGACGCCCGGGTACGCCTCGGACTCCAGGATGTCGAGGGCGCGGCCCGCGGCGTTGACGCTCATGTGGTCGATCTCCAGCATCATCCCGCGCCGCATCATGCCGCGCACCGCGTACTCGCCGAGGTCGGTCAGGCCGCGGGTGTTGCAGCGGGCGCCGTCCGCGTACGAGGGGACGGTGACGCCGGGCGGCAGTTTCGCCTCGGCGCCGGGGGCGGAGGCGCCGCCGATGGGGTTGTCGTGCTGGGGGCCGGTGCACGGCCCGGTCTTCCAGAACGTGCCGGTGGACAGGAACTGGCCGACGTTGATGGCGGTGCCGAGGGCGCCGGAGTCGAAGCGGACGCCGCACAGGGCGTTGTCGAACTTGTGGCAGAGGAACATGCTGCGCACGCCGAGCCGGTGCAGCTCGTCCAGTCCCCGGTCGATGTCCTCGCGGTCGCACTGGGCCACGTCGAGGACCTGCTTGCAGCCGAACGGCTCGGACGTCTCGACGCCCAGGACGACGGCGAGCTTGCCCTGCCGGACGACCTCGCGGGCCTGGGCGCTGTCGGTGACGATCCGGAACCAGCCCTTGCCGGGCCCGCCGTACATGCGGTCCACGTACGCCTGCATCTCGTACGTCTTCCGCGCCTGGAGGCGGATGGAGGTCATCTCGTCGCAGCCGCGGTCCTTGAAGAAGTACACGGAGCAGATGACGCCGTTGGTGACGAGGTCGTTGACGAGGACGCGCTGTCCGCCGCGCCAGGCGCGTTCGATCCAGGCGTAGTAGTTCTGCTGGTGGGTGAGCGAGTCGTGGGCGGGCCAGTCCGCGAACGTGGGCCAGCCGGTGGGGTCGTGCCTTCCGTCGCCGCCGCGGGTGATGAAGTCGAAGACGGCGAGGGAGCCGTCGGGGTAGTGCTCGGGGCAGTCCTTCAGGGCGTCGGCGACGCCCAGTTCGGAGAACGCCTTGCCGCAGATCAGGCGGCCGCCGAACGCCTCGTTGGACATGATGTGGTTGTGCGCGTCGACGAACCCGCGCACCCGGCCCTGCACATCGGTTCCCCTGAAGGGCTCCCCGGTGACGTTGACGGCCGAGTCGGGGGCGGGGCGCGCGACCGGCTCCCACCACGGGGGCGCGGAGTCGGCCCCGGAGGGCGCGGCGGGTCCGAGGGCGAGGGCCACCGCGGTGACGAGCAGGGAGAGCAGCGCGAGGAGGCCGCGCCGTGCGGGGTGGGGGGCTCGGGTCATGGGCGCACCGCCGTTTGTTCATGTCCCGTCAATTGGTCCGACGAGGATCGCGGCGGTACGTCGAGCAGTCAAGGGGCACGACGGGGCACGGTACGGCGGTGCGGGGCGCGGCGCTACGAGGCCGGGGGCGGGTACGGCGGTGCGGGGCGGGCCGTACGCGAGGGGGCGCGGGGTGCGCCCTGGCTCCGTGGCCGTGGCCGTGGCGGGTCAGTCCGCCAGGTCGGCCTTGCCGAAGAGGACGGCGAAGCCGCTCGGCAGCTGGCTGATGATCTGGTTGAGCTCCCCGCCGGACACGGCGTCGGCCAGGGTGGACAGGACGGCGCTCGCGTCCCACTGCGCGGTGCGGGGCCTGGCCCCGGTGCGCTCGCCGACGCGCCGGTAGAACTCCTCGATCCCGAAGCGGTCGGTCGGCCGGTCGCCGTCGGCGTCGGCGTCGGCGTCGGCGTCGGCGGTCAGCACGTCACCGAGGTCGCCGGGCAGCTGCGCCGCCAGGTCGGCCGCCTCACCGGGGGTGATGCGGTGGCCCAGCACCTCCAGCACGGCCCGGGTGATGTGCGCGGCCTCTTCCTGGTCGCGGTATTCGCCACGCTCCCGCACGCGGGCGAGGAACTCGTCGTGCCGCATCGGTGTTCTTCCCTCCTGCCGTACGGCTCCGGGAGAGCCGCCCCCGTCACCGTAGGACCGGCGGGGGCGCCCCGCACATCAGGACCGCCGTTCGCGGGAGCCGCCGGGGCGGCGGGGCCGCTCGTGCTCGCGCCGCGACGGCCCGGCGGCTCCGCGCGGGTCAGCCCGCCCCGGCGCCCGCGCCCCGGCCGAGGGAGGCGCGGAGCCGGTCGTACCGGTCCACGTCCGTCCACACGTCCCTCGGGTGCGGGCGCGAGACGTACCAGGCCCACAGGCTCGCGCCGAGGGCGGCCGTCAGCGGGATGAGCAGCCACAGAAGCGGCTCCATGAGGGGTCCCCCCTTCGCAGTCGTCAGTCGTCAGTCGTCATCGTCGGTCACCGGTCACGGTCACGGGGCGTCGCCCCTGCGCGCGACCCGGGCCGCCGCCGCCGCGACCCGTCGGCGCGGGTGGCACCTGCGGCGCGGCGGCGCGGGGCCCGCGGCCGGTGCTGCCGCGGGCCCGGGTCGCCTGCCCGTCAGGAGCGGATCGCCCTGCGGCCGGAGCCGCCGATCTCGATCCTGCGGGGCTTGGCGCGCTCGGCCACCGGAACCTTCACGCGCAGCACACCGGCGTCGTACGTCGCCTCGATGCCGTCCGGGTCGAGCGCGTCGCCCAGGAACAGACGCCTGGTGAACGTACCGGTGGGCCGCTCGGCGAAGAGCGGATCGCCGCCCTCCGGGACGGCCGACGCGCGCTCGGCCGTCACCGTCAGCGCGTCCTTCTCCACCTGGAGGTCCACCGATTCGGGGTCCACGCCGGGCAGGTCGAACGCGACCCGCACCGCGTCGTCCGTGCGCCAGGCGTCCATCGGGACACCGCCCGTCCGGCCGGTCGGACCGGTCGGACCGGACGCGCCGAAGAGGTCCCGCGTGAGGCGGTCCACTTCACGGAAGGGATCGGTCCGCATGAGCATCTCGTCCTCGCCTCCTCGCACACGTGTCGTACCGATGCTCCTCAGCGATAGTCCTTATATAGCGCGCGGCATGGTTGTTGACAAGTATCGACTCAAGTTTCTGGTGGCGCCCCGCATAGGGTGCCGGTCACCCTCGCGCGCCCCCGCGCCCGCCGCCTCCGGCGTCCCGGGCGGTCGGCGTGGGCGGGGCCGCCGACGGGAGGCATCGGGGGCGGCGGGGTGGGCACCCGTGCGGCGGAACGCAACCGGGTGACGCTCAGGAGGACGCCGTGGCCACCGGCCCGCCCATGAACGACGGCGCCGACCGGAGGCGCGCCGACGACTCCGGCGGCTCCGACGGCCTCGAGGCCCGCTTCGGCGGGGCGCTGGAGGACGTGTCCGCCGCCAGGCTGGTCGCCGACCGCTATCTGGACGCCCTGGAGCGCACGGCCGCCCCGGCGGTGCCGGACCACCGCGACGACGTGCTGCTCGTCGTGACCGAGCTGGCGGGCAACGCCGTCCAGTACGCGCCCGGCCCGTTCTCGCTGCGGCTGCGGCGGACCTTCGACGGGGTCCACGTCGTCGTACGGGACAGCAATCCGCACCCGCCGGTCCCCCGCCCCTGGTCCCCGGCGGACAACACGGGGGCCGTCGGCTGGTACCTGGTGAACGCGCTGGCCACCCAGGTGTCGGTGCTGACCCGGCCGGAGGGCAAGGACGTGCACGTCTTCCTGCCGTGGTGAGGCGGCTCACCCGGACGGACCGGCAGCGGCGGCGGGCGGGGCGCGGGCGTGCTGGGGTGGAGTCAAGCGTCGTCCACCGCACGGAGAGCCGCCATGTACGAAATGCGCATCGGTACGGCCGCCACCGGTACCGGATTGGTGTGGCATGTCGTCGGCCACGACCAGTCCTCCGCGCTCTGCGGCCAGCCCCTCCAGGAGGCGAGCGACGAGACGGACCGGCACTGCCTGTCGTGCATGTCGGTGTTCCAGGAGCTGATGCAGCGCCCAGGCCGGGCCGCGGCCACCTGAGCGGCTCCACCGGCTGACGCCCGGCCCCGTATCGCCCCCTGACGTGCCCGTGTACCTCTCCGGTACGCGGGCACGTTCGCGTACCGGCGCCGACGGTCATGGCAGCTACGGGCCGCCGGTCCGCCTCGTCGGCAGGTCGTGGCCCGTGGGTCTGTGGGGTCGGGTGTGCTTCGTGGGGCGTGAGTGTGTGATCGGCGCACCTGTGCCCGGACCCCGCCCGGACCGCACCGTGGAGGTGTCCGCGTGTCGCGGTGCACCGTCAGACCGGGGGGTCGCATGGGGTTCGAAGGCGTACGGGCTGGGAGCCCTGCGGAGCAGGAGGTGCTGGAGGGGGTCGTCGCCGGGTTGTGCGCGGAGCTGTTCGCCTGGCTGCCGCGCAGGGACCAGCGGCGCAGAGGCGAGCAGTACCTGCGGGGGCTGCTGAACGCGCGGGGCCGCAAGTCGGTGCGGAACATCGCCGCGTCGGCCGGGGACGGCGCCGCCGAGCAGAGCCTCCACCACTTCGTCTCCGTGTCCCCCTGGGACTGGGCGCAGGTGCGGGCCGCCCTCGCCCGGTATGTGGAGCGGGAGCTGGGACCGCGCTGCTGGGTCGTCCGGAGCGTGGTCATCCCGAAGGCGGGCCGTCATTCGGTGGGCGTGGCGCGGCGGTTCGTCCCGAGCGCGGGACATCTGGTCAACAGCCAGGAGGCGTACGGGGTGTGGGCGGCCGGCGACGGCTGGAGCACGCCCGTCAACTGGCGGCTGCGGCTCCCCGGGCAGCGCGTCGGCGGGACGCCCCGGGGTGTCGTCGCGGTGGCGGCGCCGGAGTGCGCGGCCGGGGCGGTGCGGGAGGCCGGGGCGTGGACGGACGCGTCCCGGCGCCCGGTCGTGGCCGACCTGCCGGACCTGGAACCCCTGGCGCTCGTACGGGCGTTACGCGAGGCGGGGCTGCCGTTCGTCGTGCCCGTACCGGAGTCGGTGGTGGTCGCCGCCGAGGACCCGGCGCTGGGCCGGATCGCTGCCGGGCCGCTTCCGGCGGGGCGGCTGCTGCGGCTCGCCGGGCCGCTGCGGAGGCCCGTGACCTGGGTGGAGCCGGTGACGGGGCGGACGCGGGCGGGGCTCGTGGCGGGGGTGCGGGTGGCTCTGCCGGGGGCGGGGCCCGCGCTGCTGCTGGGCGTGTGGGACGGGGGCGCGGCGGGGGCCGGGGCCGGGGTGCTCGGCGGGCCGGTGCGCTGCTGGCTCACCGGGGTGCCGGGGCGGCCGTGGGGAGAACTGCTGCGGCTGGCGCTGCTGTCGGGGCGGGTCGCCGCCGACTTCGCCGCGACGTCGCTGGACGTGGGCCTGGCGGACTTCGAGGGCCGTTCGTACGGCGGCTGGCACCGGCACACGACCCTGGCGTCCGCCGCGCAGGCCGCCCGCACCCTCACGGCGGCCCACCGGGCCGCCGCCGCGCCGGGCGGTCAGCCGATGGCGCGGTCGGGCTGATCGCGGCGCCGGACGAGGGCCTGCCGGGTGCGCCACAGCTGGAGGGCGAGCTGCACCTCCAGGGCGCGGGAGGGTTCCTGCCAGCCGGGGCTGAGGAGTTCGGTGACGCGTTCCAGGCGCCGCGACACCGTGTTGGGGTGGACGTGGAGGGTCTCGGCGGCGCGGCTGGGGCTGCACGCGGAGGCGAAGTACGCCTCCAGGGTGCGGGCCAGCTCGGTGCACTGCTGGGTGTCGTAGTCGAGGACGGGCCCGATGGCGCGGCGGACGAACCCGACCGTGTTGGGGCTGTCGGAGAGCAGCAGCCCGAGGAACCCGAGCTCGCGCGGGGACGCGGCGACCCCCACCCCGCCCAGCGCGGTGACCGCCTCCAGGCAGCGGCGGGCCTCCCGGTGGGCGGCGACGATCCCGGCAGGGTCGGTCGCCGGGCCGGCGGAGCCCACGGTCACCGGGCGGCCCAGCACCGCCGACAGCTCCGCCGACAGCGCCTCGCCCGCCGAGCCCGGGTCCGTGCCGGGCAGCATCATCACCAGGCAGTCGCCGTCCACGGCCTTCAGCCCCGAGGTGCGGTACGCGTACGAGGACGCCCACACGGCCGCCCGGCCACCCGTGCCGCCCTCGGGGCGGGCGACCACGAGGACGTGCGGCCGGTCCAGGTCCACGTCGAGCCGCCGGGCCCGCTCGGCGAGCTGCTCGGGCGGGGCGTCACCGCCCTTGAGCAGGTCCCCGAACAGCAGGTCGCGCACCCGCCCGTCCGTCCCGGCGCTGCGCCGCACCAGCAGGGCCACCGCGAGGGCACGGGCGGCGGTGCGCAGCAGGTCCAGGCCGTGCGCGCCGAGCGGCGCCGCCGGGACGACATGGAGGGTGCCGAGCAGTTCGTCGCCCGCGGTGGCCGGGCACACCCAGCCGCCGCCACCGGACCGTACGGGCCGCCCCTCCGCGTGCGCGTCGAGGACCCGGGCCAGCAGTCCGGGCGCGCCGGGCTCGTCGGGGGCGGCGCCCACGGCGGCGAGTCTGCGCCCGGCGGGGTCGCGCACCAGCAGCTCCGGCACGCCGAGCAGTTCGGCCGCCTCCATGGCGACGGCCTGGAGGTCGCGGCCCGTGAGGACCAGGTCGAGCAGCCGGTCGAGGACCTGGCGGGAGGTGCGGGCGGCGGCCAGGCCCTGCCGCGCCCGGGCGGCGCCGGAGGCCAGGGCGCCGTTCTCGGCGCGGGTGCGCTCCAGCAGCCGCGCCCGGTCCAGGGCGGCGGCGGCCAGGTCGCCCAGCGCGCTCATCAGGGCCGTCTCGTCCGGGGTGAAGTGGCGTACGCGCCGGTCGGCGACGTACAGGACGCCGGAGGCCGTCTCCTGCCCGCCCGCCCCCTCCGTCCGCAGCGGCACCGCCATCACCGCGTGCAGCCCTTCGGCGTGCGCCAGGTCGTCCAGGGCCGGGACGTGGGCGAAGGCGTCGTCGTGGAGGTGGTCGGCGGTCCAGAACGGGCCCCTTCGCCGGGTCGCCCCGCGCCCGGCCCCGCCGAGCGCGGGTACCACGCAGCCCAGGGTGTCGGCGGTCACGTGGCCGTCGGACGCGCACACCCGGGAGCGGCGCCCGTCGGGGTCGTGGAGGGCCACCCACGCCATGTCGGCGCCCAGCAGCAGCCGCGCCCGCCGGACGACGGTCTTCAGCACACCGTCAGGACCGTACGGGAGGGACAGGTCGCGGGCCGTGTCGACGAGCGCCGCGAGCCCCGACTCCCGCTGCCGCCGCCGGTCCAGCCGGTCCCGCACGGCGAGGGCGGCGTCCTTGGCGCGGACCAGTCGCCGCAGGCCGGCCGGGGACGCCCCGGAGCGCCGGGCGTCTGCGACGACCTGGTCGAAGGCGCTGTCCGGGGCTTCGCGGCCGAGGAGTTCGAGGAGTTCGAGGAAGGTAGAGAGATCGGATTCCGACGACGCCCGGTCGTCCGCCGCCACACAAACCCCCCGAGTCGTCCCGCCACTCCGACCGGCCGAAAGTAATACGCTAGGTGAAGATCGGTCAACGGCTTGTTGATGAACGGCCGTTCACCTCCGGGTGCCGTCGCCTTCCCGGCGGGCGCTCCCGGTCAGTCGGTGAGCGGGTCGTCGAGCACCCGCCGCAGGACCCGCTCCTGGAAGCCGTCCGGGTCGGGGCTGGACAGTCCCGCCATGGTCGCGAGCGCCTTCCACAGGGCCCAGCCGCGCGCCCGGCGCCACGCGTCGTGGGGGAGGCCGGCCGCCTCGCGGAAGACCCCCGCTCCTCGCCGGTGAAGTACGTCCACGCCATCACGAGGTCGCACGCCGGGTCGCCGGTGCCGCAGGTGCCGAAGTCGATGACGGCGGACAGGCGGCCGCCGGCGGTCAGCAGATTGCCGACGGCGACGTCGCCGTGGAACCACGTCGGCGGCGCGTCCCAGGACGAGCGGAGGGCGTCCTCCCAGACGGCGCGGCAGGCGGCCGCGTCCACCCTGTCCCCGAGCGTGTCGAGGGCGCGCCGGACCTGGTCGCCGTAGACGCCGGGGTGACGGCCCCGGTAGTACGAGTGGTGGCCCGCGGCCGGTCCGTGCTCGTCCGGGACCTCGCGGAGGCCGGTCAGGAACGCGCCGAGGTCACGGGCCAGTCGGGCGCGGTCGATGTCCAGGGCCGCCTCGACGGTGTCCCCCGGCAGCCAGCGCCGCACCGACCAGGGGTACGGGTACCCGGCTCCCGGGCGGCCGGTCGCCACCACATGCGGGACGGGCATCGTCAGATGCCGGGCCAGCACCGGCAGGCAGCGGTCCTCCTTCTCGACGGCGGCCACATAGCCCTCGGCGCTGGGCAGGCGCACGGCCAGCTCGTCGCCGAGCCGGAAGGTCCGGTTGTCCCAGCCCTGCCGGGCGACCGGCCGCACCGGCAGGCCGCCCCACTCGGGGAACTGCTCGGCGACCAGGGCGCGTACGAGATCACTGTCGATGTCCGTCACAGCCCCCACCCTGCGTCAGCCGCCGCCACCCGCACAACGGGGTTTCAGGGGCGGGCCGGTGCCGGGTCGTCCCGGGGCGGGGCGGGCTCGTCCCGGGGCGGTACGCCGTCGTCGGTGACCCGGCCGTGGGGCGCGGGCCCCGGGTCCGGGGGCGGGGCGCCCACCGCCGAGAAGACGACCGCGCCGAGGAGCACGGCCGTCAGCCCGTACACGGCGCGGGTGAGGGCACGCACGCGGCGTTCGCTGCCGGTGCGCACCGAACGGGCCAGCGGCAGCGTCGCGGTGGACACGGAGGCGACCAGCTCGCTCAGCCACGCGCGAAGGTCGTCCGGGTCGGCGAAACCGGCGACCTCGCGGGCCAGGCCGGCCCGCGCGTGCCGAAGGCGGCTCACCGTGGCGGGAACACTGGCCGCGCACTCCTCGGCGGCCTCCTCGACGCTCAGCCCCAGGCCGTCGCAGAGCAGGACGGTACGGCGGTACGGCGGCGGCAGCTCCAACAGGGCGCGGTGCGCCGGGTCGGCGGGCGGCGTCACGGGGCGGCGTGGGCGGCGCCGGTACCGGTGCCAGGGGGCGAGCGCGTACTCGTACGCCTGCGCCCGCACCCAGGCGACCGGGTCGGGGTCGTGCGAGACCTCCGGCCAGTGCTCCCAGGCGCGTTGGAAGGCGTGCTCGACGGAGTCGAAGGCGTGCCTGCGGCGCCCCGTGAGCAGATACGTCTGGTGCACCAGGGCGGGGGCGACCTCGGCGTAGAGCGTGTCGAAGGACTCGACGGGGGTCGGTGCGGGCGGCGTCGGCGGGGCGGACTCGGCGGAGGCGGACTCAGCCGAGGGGGACTCGGCGGAGGGCGAATCGGGGGACGGTGACTCGGTGGACCGGGACTCGGGGGACGGGGACCGCGCGGGCGGGGACTGGGTGGTGGTGCTCTGGCTCATCGGGTCGGCGACCCACTCCGAACGAAAATGTGCATAGGGGCATCTTGACGTGACATCGACATGATTCGCGCATTGCGCCACGGCTTCGAACGCTGCCGGAAGAAACGTTACTGTCGGCGGCCGGGATTGACGCCCTCTGCCCGGCGGCACGGCGCGGCGCGGCGCGGCGCGGCGGGTGCGACGGTCCGTCGGGCCCGGCGGGGTCGGCCGGTCCGTCGGGGCCGGTGCGTCGGGGCCAGTGCGTCGGGCGGGTCCGGCCGGTCAGTCGCCTCCGGCCGGTCCGTCGGGGCCGGCGGGCCACGTCCGCTGGAGCCGGGTCAGCTCGCGTGCCTCCAGTACACGGGCGAGCTCCGCCATCCGCAGGCCGCGCCGCTCCAGGGCGGCCAGGGTGCGGGCGCCCTCGGCGTGGCGGTTCAGGAGGGTGTCGCCGCGCAGTTCGAGGTCGTCGGGGGCGGCCTCCAGGACGGCGGCGGGCAGTGCGACGGCGGTGTTCCAGCCGACGAGGGCGCCGATGTGACGGCACTCCGGTTCGGTCCACAGCAGACGCGGCGGTTGTGCCCCGGCGGCCCTGAGCACCCGCCACCAGGGGCTCGCCAGGCGCTCCTCGCGCAGCCGGAACACCTGCCGGGCCACGGCGAGGGCGACCGCGCACCACGGCCCGCCGCCCGCGTCGCCGCACGGCGGTCGGCCGAGCAGGGCGCGGGCGGCCGCGTCGAGCGGGCCCACCGGGAAGGACGTGACGCAGCCGAGGCCGTGGAGGGACAGCCCGGCGGCGAGGGCGCGTTCCATGCCGGTGAAGTAGGCGTCGAGGACGCGGGCGTAGCGCTCGGCGCCGAAGATCAGGGTGACGTCCACGCCGACGCCCTCGGCGAGGCAGTCGCTGAGGGCCGTCATCCCCGCCGGGGTGGCGGGGATGCGGACGAGCAGGTTGGCGCGGCCCACGGCACGGCGCAGCGCGCGGGCGGCGGCGGTCAGGACCCGCGCGTCGTGGGCGGCGCGCGGATCGACCGGTACGGAGACGTGCCCGTGGCGTCCATCGGTCAGGCGGTGGACGCGGAGCAGCGCGTCGCAGGCCCGTCGGGCGGCGCCGGGTGAGGAGGGCGGGACCAGTGCGCCGACGAACGGCAGCGGGGGTTCGGGGATGGCCGGTTCCGAGCGGTCGGACGGCGGAACGGACGGCAGGGCCGGAGGCTGGACCGGGCACCCGGCGGGCGGCTGGGCCGGCTGTCCGATGGGCGGCTGGGCTAGGGGCGGGACCGGCTGCCCGGTGGACGGCCGCACCGGGGGCCCGGTGAGGGCCCGCCCGCGGTCCCCGACGGGCGGGGAGCCGGGCCTCCCGGTTGGCGGTGGGGCGGGCTGCCCGGGGGTGGCGGGTGGCGGTCCCGGGGCCTCCCGGAGCGGTCCGGGGCCCTCCCGGAGCCGTCCGGAGGCTTCGTGGAGCGGTCCGGGGGCCTGGTGGGCGGCCCCGGCCTGGCGTGCGGTCCCGTCACGGGCGGGCGCGGGCCCGCCGTGCGGCGCGTCGGCCGGGTGGGAGGCCGCCGCGCAGGACGCCCAGGGGGCGACGCCCTCGGCGGACAGCCGCTGGAGCAGCGCCGAGGCGGATTCCCTCTTCATGGTCCGACCCTAGGGGCCCGCCCGGCGCCCGGGGAGTGGAACGGTACGTCTCTGTCACCTCGCTGCGGACCGCACGGCGGGGGGTCGGTTTTCGGCCGAGTGTGTGACGTGTGAAACCAGTGTTGCGGGAAGGGTCGTCGTGACGGTTGTCGTCCTGCTGTCGAGGTAAAGGGGCCTCCTTCGTGAAATCCACCGGTGCACGTCCGAACCGCCGTGCCGTCCTCGCCACGGGCGTGGGGGCCGCGCTGGCCGCCGCCGTGGCGGTGACCGGGCCCGCGCACGCCGCGTCAGCCCCCTCGGCGACGGGTCGGGGCGCGCGCGTCGAGGGTCTCCTGCGGGCGCTGGAGCTGACGCACGACGCGCGGCTCGGCGCGTTCGCGTACGACACGGGCACCGGGCGCACGGTGGCGTACCGGGCGGACGAGCGCTTCCCGATGGCGTCGCTCTTCAAGACGATCGCCGTCGCCGCCGTGCTGCGGGACCTGGACCGCGACGGTGAGGTGCTCGCCCGGCGCGTCCACTACACGGCCCAGTACGTGAAGGACTCGGGCTACTCCCCCGTCACCGAGCTGCCGGAGAACGTGGCGAACGGGATGACCGTCGCCGAGCTCTGCGACGCCACGATCACCCGCAGCGACAACGCGGCGGGCAACCTGCTGCTGCGCGAGCTGGGCGGGCCGACCTCGGTGACCCGGTTCTGCCGGTCGATCGGCGACGACGTCACCCGGCTGGACCGCTGGGAGCCGGACCTGAACTCGGCGGAGCCCTGGCGGGTCACCGACACGACCACGCCGCGCGCCATCGGCCGCACGTACGGGCGGCTCGTCCTCGGCAACGTGCTGCCCGCGCACGACCGCGAGCGGCTGACGCGGTGGATGCTGGCCAACCAGACGAGCGACGAGCGGTTCCGCAAGGGCCTGCCCGAGGACTGGCTGCTGGCGGACAAGACCGGCGGCGGCGGATACGGCAGCAACAACAACGCGGGTGTCGCCTGGCCGCCCGGACGGCCGCCCGTCGTGCTTGCCGTCCAGACGACCCGGTTCACGCCGGACGCCACGGCCGACAACGAGCTGGTCGCCGAGGCGGCGCGGCTGCTCGCGGAGGCCATGAGCTGAGCCGGGGGCTGAACCACGGGCCGGTCGGGCCCGGCGCGGCGCCGGAGGGGTGCGCCGCGCCTGCGCCCCGGCCGTCCTCGGGCGGGGCGCAGGCGCGGGTCGGGACGGCGGGCGGGGGCGGGACCGGCGGACACGCGACGGTAGGCGCGGCAGGCGGGCGGGCGCAGGAGCACTGGGGGCGGGCGCGCCGGGCGCAGGCGCTGCGGGCAGGCGGTGGAGGCGTGGCGGGCAGGGCGCGCCGAGCGGGCGGCGGGCAGGCCGTCGCAGGCGTGGCGGGCGGGCGGGCGTGCCCCTCATGGCCCTGTATGGCCGTACCCGGCGGCCGGGGCGGGGTCATGATGGGCGGTGGAGCCCGTTCCTCGCGCCCGCGCCGGTGTGCCCCCGGAGATTCAGGGCACCCGCCGGGCGCCGACGCAAGGAGACGCCGCCATGAGCCCAGGCACGGACCGCAGCCCGGTGGTTCCCGCGCTGCGGTCCGCGCGTGCCGTCGTGTTCGACACGGACGGGGTGCTCACCGACTCGGCGCGGGTCCACGCGGCGGCGTGGAAGGACGCCTTCGACGCCCATCTGGAAGCCCTGCCGCCCGGCGCCGCGAACGCCCCGGCCCGGCGCCCCTTCGACGCGGCCGAGGAGTACCGGAGGTACGTGGACGGGCGCTCTCGGCGGGACGGGGCGGAGGCGTTCCTCGCGGCGCGGGGACTGCCCGCCGGTCCGGCCGCCGTGGAGGCCGTCGCCGCCGACAAGGAGCGCCGCTTCACCGAACGGCTGCGGGCCCGCCCGGTGGACGCCTACCCGGGCTCGGTGCGGCTGCTGCGGGCGCTGCGCGGGGCGGGGGTGCCGATGGCGGCGGCCTCGGCGTCCCGGCACGCCCGTGAGCTGCTGGAGGGCGCGGGTCTCCTCGACCTGTTCGACGCGGTGGTGGACGGGGTGGAGTCGGCCCGGCTGGGGCTGCCCGGCAAGCCCGATCCGGCGCTGTTCCTGGAGGCCGCGCGGCGGCTGGGCGTGCCGGCGGGCGAGTGCGCGCTGGTGGAGGACGCTCTCGCGGGCGTGGAAGCGGGGCGGCGGGGCCGGTTCGGACTGGTCGTGGGCGTGGACCGGTCGCCAAACGCGGGACCCGGTGCCGGTACGGGCGCGGCGGACGCGTTGCGGCGGCACGGCGCCGACCTCGTCGTCAGGGACCTCGCGGAGCTGCTCGCCGTACGGGAGGGACAGCCGTCATGAGCGACTGGACATGGGAGTTCGAGGGGTACGCCGCCGATCAGGAGGCGCTGCGGGAGGCGCTGTGCACCCTCGGCAACGGCTACTTCGCCACGCGCGGCGCGCTCCCGGAGTGCGAGGCGGACGGCACCCACTACCCGGGGACGTACGTCGCGGGCTGCTACGACCGGCTCAGGTCGGAGGTGGCCGGGCGGAGCGTCGAGAACGAGGACGTGGTGAACCTGCCGAACTGGCTGCCGCTGCGCTACCGGGTGGCCGACGGGCCGGAGCCGGGGCCGTGGCTGGCGCCTGCGCACGAGTTCCTCACCGACCACGCGCTCTCCCTCGACCTGCGCGGCGGGGTGCTGGAGCGGCGCAGCCGGTACGAGGACGACGACGGGCGGCGCCTCGCGGTGCGGCAGCTGCGGCTGGTCCACATGGGCGACCCGCACGTGGCGGCGCTGCGCACCGAGTTCACCGCCGAGAACTGGGCGGGGGCGCTGGAGGTGGAGGCGGCGCTGGACGGGGCGGTCGCGAACACGGGCGTGGCACGGTACCGACAGCTGGCGTCGCGGCACCTGAGGGGCGTGGTGACCGGTGACACGGAGGGCGACCGGGTGTGGCTGTCCTGCCGTACGGCGTCGTCGGAGGTGCGGATCGCGCTGGCCGCGCGGACGACGGCGCCCGAGGACGCCGAGGTGGTGCACGGGCCGGGCCGTGTGACGCAGCGGTACCGGCTGACTCTCCAGCCGGGCGCGACGGTCGTGGTGGACAAGGTGGTGGCGCTGCACACCTCGCACGACCCGGCGATCGCCGACCCGCTGCACGCGGCGGTGGACCGGGTGGGCCGGGCGGACGGCTTCGGCGAGCTGCTGGCGTCGCACAGGACGGCGTGGCAGCAGCTGTGGCGGCGCGCTGAGCTGGAGGTGCCGGACAAGGCGGGCCGCATCCTGCGGCTGCACCTGTTCCACGTGCTGCAGACGCTGTCGCCGCACACCGCCGACCTGGACGTGGGCGTCCCGGCGCGCGGGCTGCACGGGGAGGCGTACCGGGGGCACGTGTTCTGGGACGAGCTGTTCGTGCTGCCGTACCTGAACCTGCACTTCCCCGAGGTGTCGCGGGCCCTGCTGACGTACCGTCACCGCCGTCTCGGCGCGGCGCGGTTCGCGGCGCGGGACGCGGGCCGGTCCGGGGCGATGTACCCGTGGCAGAGCGGCAGCGACGGGCGGGAGGAGACGCAGCGGCTGCACCTCAACCCCCGGTCGGGGCGCTGGCTGCCGGACCACTCGCGCCTCCAGCACCATGTGGGGTCGGCCATCGCGTACAACGTCTGGCGGTACTGGGAGGCGACCGGGGACGACGAGTTCCTGCACACCAAGGGCGCCGAGATGCTGCTGGAGATCGCCCGGTTCTGGGCTGACTCGGCGCAGTGGGACGAGGCGCTCGACCGGTACCGCATCCGCGGGGTGATGGGGCCCGACGAGTACCACGACGCGTATCCGGGGGCGCGGCGGCCGGGCCTGGACGACAACGCGTACACGAACGTGACGGCCGCCTGGGTGCTGGCGCGGGCGCTGGAGCTGATGGCGGAGCTGCCGGAGCCGCGGCGGCGGGAGCTGGAGGAGCGGATCGGGCTGCACCACAGCGAGCTCGCGCTGTGGGAGGACGTGTCGCGGCGGCTGTACGTGCCGTTCCACGACGGGGTGATCAGCCAGTTCCACGGGTACGGGGAGCTGGCCGAGCTGGACTGGGAGGGGCTGCGGCACAAGTACGGGGACATCCGGCGGCTGGACCGCATCCTGGAGGCGGAGGGCGACTCGGTCAACCGCTACCAGGCGTCCAAGCAGGCGGACGTGCTGATGCTCGGCTACCTGTTCCCGCCCGCCGAGTTGCGGGGGCTGCTGCGGCGGCTGGGGCACGTGCTGGACGACGAGACGTGGTGGCGGACCGTCGACTACTACCTGCGGCGCACGAGCCACGGTTCGACGCTGAGCGTGCTGGTGCACGGGTGGGTGCTGGCGCGGGTGCGGCGGGCGGGCGCGTGGGAGTTCTGCCAGGAGGCGCTGGAGGCGGACATCGCGGACGTGCACGGCGGGACGACCGGCGAGGGCATCCACCTGGGGGCGATGGCGGGCACCCTGGACCTGGTGCAGCGGGGGCTGACCGGCCTGGAGACGCGGGGCGGGTCGCTGCGGCTGGACCCGGTGCGGCTCCCGGAGCTGTCGGAGTACGCGTTCACGCTGCGCTTCCACGGGCACTGGGGGGTGCGGCTGCGGATGACGCCGGAGAGCCTGCACGTGGCCGTGCCGGAGTCGGGGGTCGCGCCGATCGACATCGAGCTGCCGGGCACGGCGGTGTCCATCGAGCCGGGCCGCTCGGTGCGGCTGCCGCTGCCGGAGTAGGCGCGCCAGGAGCCGTTCCCGGCCGGTCGCTCACCTCCGCGCGGAGGCGCCGCCCCCACGGGCTCGCGTGGGGGCGCCCGCCCTCAAGGAGTCAGGTCGAGTACGCGGACGCGCTCTCCCACCCCCCGCTGTGGTGCTGTGGTGGCGATGATCGCTCCGTCGGGGCGGTCCGTGGTGGGCTGTGCCGCGTACTGGCCGTGTGCCGTCGCCCATGCCTCGCGGGTACGGGTACGTACCCGTGCCCCGTCAGAGGGAGATCCGCACCACCGAGGCGCATCCGTGGGCCGCGCGATGAGGCCCCGTACGCCCCGCGCGGCCCGTTCCGGCGCGGAGCACACGGCTGGTGAGGGGAATGCGACACGCCGTGTGATCTGCGGACATGACGGTTCGGCGGCCACAACGGGGGGCGCGAGGAGCGGAGTTGGCGCCCCTCCACGGTGGAACGCGCTGACGCAAACCCTTGATCTTCTCGCAGGTTAGGCTAACCTAACTTTCCGTAGGCGGCGGTGGGCCACCCCCACCGCGCCGCCTGCCGTGTGTGTGCCTTGTGCGCCCTGTGCGCCTTGTGCGCCTTGTGCGCGACCCCCGCAACACGACCGAAGGGCATCCGCCATGCCGAACGGTGCGCTGCGCGCCGAGCTTCTCGAGCGCCAGGAGCGACGCGAGTCCTCCGCCCGTACCTACGCCAGCACCCTGCCCGTCGCCCCCGTGCACGCCGCCGGCGCGGTGATCACCGGCGCTGACGGCCGCACCTACCTGGACTGCCTCTCCGGCGCGGGCACCCTCGCGCTCGGGCACAACCACCCGGCCACCGTCGCGGCCCTCCAGTCGGTCCTCGCCTCGGGCGCGCCGCTGCACACTCTGGACATGATCACCCCTCAGAAGGACGCCTTCTCCGGGGAGTTACTCCGTCGGCTGCCCGGCGGTCTAAGGGACACGGCGCGGCTGCACTTCTGCAGCCCCGCCGGTACGGACGCCGTCGAGGCGGCCCTGAAACTGGCCCGGCACGCCACCGGGCGGCGCGGGATCGTCGCCTTCACCGGCGCGTACCACGGGATGACGCTCGGCGCGTCGGCCGTGTCGGGGCCGCCCCGGATGAGCGGCGCGGTCGGCGCGGACGGCGTCCCGGTGACCCGGCTGCCCTACCCGTACGGGATGCGCTGCGCGTTCGGCACGGGCGACTCCGACCGGTCCGGGGAGCTGTCGGCGCGGCTGCTGGAGAGCCTCCTCACGGACCCGAGCAGCGGGGTCGGACCGCCCGCCGCGGTCATCCTGGAGGTCGTGCAGGGCGAGGGCGGCGTCGTGGAGGGCCCGGACGGGTGGCTGCGGGAGGTCCGCCGGATCACCGAGGAGCACGGCGTCGTCCTGGTGATCGACGAGGTGCAGACCGGCATCGGACGCACCGGCCACTACTGGGCCTGCGAACGCGCCGGGGTCACGCCCGACGTGCTGGTCACGTCCAAGGCCGTCGGCGGCGGACTGCCGCTCGCGCTCATCGCGTACCGCCCCGAACTGGACACCTGGCGCCCCGGCCACCACACCGGCACCTTCCGCGGCAACACGCTCGCCATGGTCGCCGGGGAGATCACCCTCCGCACGGTCGCCGAGGAGCAACTGGCCGAGCGCGCGCTGAAACTGGGCGAGCGGATGCGGCGCGGCCTGCGCGAGATCGCCGCCCACGACCCGTCGCTCGGCGAGGTGCGCGGGCGCGGCCTGATGACCGGCGTCGAGCTGGTGGACCTCGACGGCACGCCCGACCGGTACGGCGTCCCGCCCGGCGACCCCGTGCGGGCCCGCGCGGTCCGCGCGGCCTGCCTCGACCTCGGGCTGATCCTGGAGCTCGGCGGCCGTGACGACACGGTCGTACGGCTGCTGCCGCCGCTGGTCCTCACCGAGGAGCAGGCCGACTCCGTCGTGGAGCGCCTCGCCGCCGCCCTGGAGAGCACCCGGTGACCCGCGACGACCACATATCCGGCCCCGGCGCCGCCCGCGAGGACGGTACGCGCCGCCACCGGACCGAACTCCCCGCGCCGCCCGGCGAGGTGGACGTCGCCGTCGCCGGGGACACCCACGGGGCGTACGCGCTGGGGAAGCTGACCGCGGTCGTGCTGGACGCGCTCGCCGAGGGCGCCACCGTACGGGGCGGTCCGCTGCCCGGCGGCGGGCCCGGCGCGGTCGCCGAGCGGTTACGGGCCGCCTGCGCCCCCGTGCTCCCCGAGCACGGTACGGGCGCCGAGGAGGCCCTGCGCACCGTCGTACGGGCCGTCGCGGAGGGCGCCGCCGACCCGGCCGACCCCTGGTGCGCCGCCCATCTGCACTGCCCGCCCCTCGCGGTGGCCGCCGCGGCCGACCTGGCCGCGGCCGCCCTCAACCCGTCGATGGACTCCTGGGACCAGGCGCCCGCCGCCGCCGTCCTGGAACAGGAGGTCACCGCCGCGCTGGCCGCCCTCGTCTACCCCCGCGAGGCCTCGCCCGACGCGCTGATCACCAGCGGCGGCACCGAGTCGAACCTCGTCGCCCTCCTCCTGGCCCGGGAACGGGCCCGCGCCGCCGGGGCGCCGGCCGTCCGGGTCGTGTGCGGCGCCAACGCCCACCACAGTGTGCGCCGCGCCGCCTGGATGCTGGACCTGCCCGCGCCCGTCACCGTCGAGTGCCCCGGCGGGCGGCTCGGCCCGGCGGCCGTCGAACGGGCCCTCACCGAACTCGGCCCGGGAGCAGGGCCGGTCCTGGTGGTCGCCACCGCCGGGACCACCGACGAGGGCCTGATCGACCCGCTGCCCGAACTGGCCCGCGTGGCGGCCCGGCACGGCGCCGAACTGCACGTGGACGCCGCGTACGGCGGTCCGCTGCTGTTCAGCGACCGGCTCGCGCCGCTCCTCGACGGGCTGGACTCGGCCGTCTCCGTCACGTTCGACCTGCACAAACTGGGCTGGCAGCCGGTCGCCGCCGGGGTCCTCGCCGTCTCCCGCACGGAGCTGCTCGCCCCGCTCGCCCTGCGCGCCGACTACCTCAACGCCGACGACGACGAGGAGGCCGGGCTGCCCGACCTGCTGGGCCGCTCCATCCGTACGACGCGCCGCCCCGACGTGCTGAAGGTCGCCGCCACACTGCGGGCGCTGGGCCGCACCGGGCTCGGCGCGCTGGTCGAGCACTGCGTGGCCACCGCGCGGGAGTTCGCCGCGCTGGTGGACGCCCACCCCGCGCTGCGCCGCCACCCCGGCGAACCGGGCATCAGCACCGTGCTGTTCCGGCCCGTCGCGGCCGACTCGGCACCGCCCGCCGAGGGCGACGCGCTGGTGGCGGAGGTCCGCCGCAGGCTCCTCGCCGAGGGCCGGGCCGTCGTGGGGCGGGCCGTCGCCGAGGACGCCGGCGGCACCCGGCGGCTGTGGCTGAAGGCCACCCTGCTCCACCCGCGCGCCACCGCGGACGACCTGGCCGGACTCCTCGGCCTGACCGCCGAGGCCGCGGGCGCCGTGGCCGCGGCGGGCGCCGCCGGCGTAGCAGGCGCCTCGGGCGCCGAGGCGGCCGCCCGCACCCCGCACGTACCGGAACCGGAAGGACCTTGATGACCACCGAGCAAGCCGCCGAGGAACCGACGACCGTCGATCTGCTCGGCGTCGGCGCGGGACCGTTCAACCTGTCGCTGGCCGCCCTCGCCGACGGGGTGCCCGGCCTCGACGCCGTCTTCCTGGAGCAGCGGCCCGCGTTCCACTGGCACCCGGGGCTGCTGATCGAGGGCGCCACGCTCCAAGTGCCGTTCCTCGCCGACCTGGTGAGCCTCGTGGACCCGACGAGCCGCTGGTCGTTCCTCAACTACGTCCGTCTCCAGGAGCGGATGTTCCCGTTCTACTTCGCCGAGCGGTTCCACATCCCGCGCGCCGAGTACGACGCGTACTGCCGCTGGGTCAGCGAGAAGCTGCCGTCCCTGCGGTTCTCGCACCGGGCCGACGGCGTCCGCTGGGACGACGACCGGCAGGCGTACGAGGTCGAGTTCAGCCGCGTCGGCGCGGACGGCGCCGTCCTCACCACCGGCCGGATGTACGCCCGCCACCTGGCGCTCGGCGTCGGCACCGCCCCGCACGTGCCCGGACCGCTGCGGGAGCTGGCCGCCGACCCGGACGTGCCGGTGCTGCACTCCGCCGACTACCTCGCCCACCGCGACCGGCTGCGCGCCGCCGGGCACGTCACCGTCGTAGGCGCCGGGCAGTCGGGGGCGGAGGTGCTGCTCGACCTGCTGCGGGAGCGGCCCGAGGGGCGGGAGGGGCTGGCGTGGCTGGCGCGCACCCCGGCGTTCTCGCCGATGGAGTACAGCAAGCTCGGCCTGGAACACTTCACGCCCGACTACACCCGCTACTTCCACGGCCTGCCCGAGGCCACCCGCGACCGCCTGCTGCCCGCCCAGTGGCAGCTGTACAAGGGCATCAGCGCCGACACGCTCTCGGACATCCACGACGAGCTGTACCGGCGGGCCCTGACCGGCGGCTGGCCCGACGTCACCCTCACGCCCGGGGTCTCCGTCACCGCCGCCGCCCGCCGCGACGGCCGTGTCGAGCTGGCCCTCGAACACGGCGACGAGGGCTCGCGGGCCACCCTCGCCACCGACGCCGTGGTCCTCGCCACCGGCTACGCGGAGCGCCCCGTGGACGGGCTGCTCGAACCGCTCGGCGCGCATCTGGCCCGGGACGGCTCCGGGCGGCCCCTCGTGGACCACGACCAGCGGCTGGTGCTGGACGACAAGGTGGGCGGCCGGGTGTTCGTGCAGAACGCCGAGCGGCACACCCACGGCGTCGGCGCCCCCGACCTGGGGCTCGCCGCGTGGCGCTCCGCCGTCATCCTCAACGCGCTGACGGGGCGGCCCGTCTACCCGCTGCCCCGCCGCACCGCGTTCACCACCTTCGGCCTCACCCCCGCCGACCGCGCCACGGCCGACGGCACCCACCACGCCCCCGCGAACACCGACCCCGCGGACACCGACCGCGCCCACGACGACCGGAAAGAGTGCGTATGAGCCAGACCCAGCCCCTGGACCCCGCCGCCGAGGCCGACCGGGCCGCGACCGACAACCTGCTGCGCTGCTGGGTGCGCGAGACCGGGGTAGAGCGGCCCGCCGACGACGTGCTGCGCCTGGAGCTGCGCGCCACCGGCACGGCCGTCGAGGCGCCCGTACGGTACTGGTCGCCCGTCGGCTGGCACCGGTTCGGGCCCGCCCGGCTGCCGTCCGGCGCACCCGCCTCCGCGACGGCGCTCGCCGCGCTGCTCGGCGTCGAGGCCGCGCACGGCGACCCGGCGTCCGTCGCCGACCTGACCGGCAGGGTCAGCGACTCCGTACGCCGCGTCACCGAGTTCGTACGGGTCCGGGCCGCCGTCCCCGACGACCCGGCGGGCACGACGCCGTTCCTCGCCGCCGAACAGGCCCTGATCACCGGGCATCCGCTGCACCCCACGCCCAAGAGCCGCGAGGGCCTCACCGACACGGAGGCCGCCCGCTACTCCCCCGAGACGCGCGGCGCGTTCGCGCTGCACTGGTTCGCCGCCGACCCGTCCGTCGTCAGCTCCGACTCGTCCCTGGAGCGGAGCGCCGAGGACCTCCTCGCCTCCTTCGCCGGTGAGGACCTGGCCCGGCCCGACGGCACGGTCCTCGTGCCCGCCCACCCGTGGCAGGCGCAGGACGCCGCGCACCGGCCCGCCGTACGGGCCCTGCTGGACGCCGGTCTGCTCCACGACCTGGGCCCGGCGGGCGCCGACTGGTCGCCCACCTCGTCCGTCCGGACGCTGTACCGGGCCGACGCGCCAGTGATGCTGAAGTTCTCCCTGGGGCTGCGCATCACCAACTCCCGGCGCGAGAACATGCGCTCCGAGCTGCACCGGGGCCTCGCCGTGGACCGGCTCCTCACCGCCGGGCTGGCCCGGGCCCTGCACACGGAGCACCCCGGCTTCGCGGTCGTCCGCGACCCGGCGTGGCTCGCCGTGGACGCCAGGCCCGGCGGCGGGGACGGTACGGGCCTGGACGTGGTGGTCCGCGCCAACCCGTTCCTCGCCGGCTCGGTGACGCAGGGCCTGTGCGTCGCCGGGCTCGTCTCGCCCCGCCCCGATCTGCCCGGCGGCCGCTCCCACCTGGCCGGGCTGGTGCACGGCATCGCCGGGCGGACCGGGCGGCCCGTCGCCGAGGTCGGCGAGGAGTGGTTCGCCCGGTACGCGGAGCACGTCGTCGCCCCGGTGCTGTGGCTGTACGCGACGTACGGTCTCGGCCTGGAGGCGCACCAGCAGAACACCCTCGTCGTGCTGGACGAGGACGGCTGGCCCGCGGGCGGCCGGTACCGCGACAACCAGGGCTACTACTTCTCCCCCGCCCGCAGCCACGCCCTGTACGCATGGGTGCCCGGCATCGGCAAGGACCTCGGCACGTACGTCGCGGACGAGGTGATCGACGAGCGGCTCGCCTACTACGTCGGCATCAACAACCTGCTGGGCCTCGTCGGGGCGCTCGGCTCGCAGGGCCTCGCCGACGAGACGCGGCTGCTGCGCCGCGCCGACCGGTTCCTCGCCTCGGCCGCGGCCGAGCACGGCGACCGGCTGCGGCTGGCGGCGCTGCTGCGGGACGAGCCGAGCCTGCGCTGCAAGGCGAACCTGCTGACGCGGGTGCGCGGCATGGACGAGCTGACCGGCCCACTGGAGGCCCAGTCGGTGTACGTGGACATCGCCAATCCCCTGGTGGAGGTGCGCGGGTGACGGGCGAGGACCTCGTCGGCGCCGGAGCGGCGCTGGAGCAGGGCGTGTTCACGCTGCGCGCCGTCAGCCCGGTGGCCGACGCGAAGCTCGTGCACGGGTGGATGAACGACCCGGAGGTGGCCGCGTTCTGGGAGCTGGCCCAGCCGGAGGAGCGGATCGCCGCCTACCTGCGCGAACAGGTCGGCAGCGCCCATTCCACGCCGTACATCGGCTGTGTGGACGGCACCCCGATGAGCTACTGGGAGGTGTACCGGGCCGACCTGGACCCGCTGCGCCACCACTACCCGGCCCGCACCCGCGACGTGGGGCTGCATCTGCTGGTCGGCCCGTCCGCGTACCGGGGCCGGGGGCTGGGCGCGGCGTTGCTGCGGGCCGTCTCCGACTGGCTGCTGCGCACCGACCCGTACGCCGAGCGGGTCGTCGCCGAGCCGGACGTCCGCAACGAGCGGTCCGTGCGGGTCTTCGAGCGGGCCGGGTTCCGGCTGGTGCGGCAGATCGACCTGCCGACGAAGCGGGCCGTGCTCATGGTCCGCGAGCGCGCGGCATGACGGGGGCGCACGGACGCCCGGTGCTGCTGGCCGCGGCCGGGCTGCACATGGTGACCCAGTCGGCGCTCGCCCCGTTCTACCCGGCGCTGTTCCGTGCCGCGTACGGGGTGCGGGAACTGGCCGCGACGGGGCTGTTCCTGGTGGTGTGCCAGGTGTCGGCGGTCGTCGCGCTGCCCCTGTGGGGGCGGGCGACGCGCCGGGTGCCGCTGGCGCGGCTGGTGACGGCCGGGCAGTCGGCGGCGGTGCTGCTGGCCGCCGGGCTGGTGCTGGCACCGTCGTACGCGGTCTTCACCGGGGTGTCCGTGCTGCTCGTGGCGGCGAAGGCGGTCGTGCTCCTCGCGTATCCGGGTCTCGCCCGGAGCCATCCGCGCGGGGTGCTGCCCGGTGTGGTGCAGTATGTGGCCGTGCTGCACGCCGCGTCGGTCGCGGCGACGCTGCTGGGCGGACTCGTCGTGTCCGTGCCCGACCCGAGGACGGCGCTGCCGCTGCTGGCGCTGCTTGAGGCGGTACTGCTGGTGGCGTGCCTGCGGCTGCTGCGGCCGGCCCGCGCCGAAGCGCACACCGGCCCGCCCGCCGGGACCGCCACCGGGGCCGGCGGCGGGGCGGTGGACGGGCCCGCCGGGGGTATCGCGGACGGTGCCGGGGGCCGTACCGGCGCGGCGGTGGGCGCGGTGTGGCGTCCCGCGCTGTACGTGCTGCTGACGGCCGTCGCCGTGTACGCGGCGCGGCCGTACTTCACCGAGTACGCGACCGGCGCGGGCGCGTCGGCGGCCACGGCCACGCTGCTGTTCGTGCTGCCGCACGTGGCGGTGCTGGCGCTGCTGCCCGCGGTCGCGCGGCTGCGGGCCCGGCTCGGCGGGAGACGGCTGCTGCGGTACGGGATGCTCGTCGCCGCCGCGGGCCTCGCCGTGCAGGCGGCCGTCACCGATCCCGGCTGGCTGGCCGTGACGCGGCTCGTGTTCGGGGCGGGCCTGGCGCTGGGCCAGGTCGCCCTGGACGAGCGGGTCATCGTCGCCACCGGGTCGGGCGCCGCGTACAGCGTGGTCGCCGTGGGGCAGACGGCGGGGCTGCTGCTCGCGCCGCTCGTCGCGACCGGCGCGGCGACCGCCGCCCTGTGGGCGCCCCTCCTGGTGGGTGGCGCCCTGCTGTGCGTCCTGGCGCTCGCCGCCCCGGTCGCGCCCGCGCCACCGGCCCGGCCCGCCGCCCTCCGGGACGCCTCGCGTGCCGTGCGCGCCGTTCCCCGTGTCCCGCTGCCGCACGGGCGGGAGCGGCTCACGGAGAGGGCGCGCGGGCGCGGGGCGGTGAGCGCGTTCGTCCTCCCGACCCCCGCTGAGGGCGCCCAGGTGGGGTTCCCCCGGCCGAGCGGGATCGAGCCCGAGACGAAGGAATGACTTTCCATGACTCTGCCCGGCAGTGCCCTTTCCGCCCCCGTCCCCGCCCCCACACCCGCCGCCACGGCCGCCCCGGCCTCCCCGCTGCTCGACCCCGGTCTGCTGGCCGCCGCGCCCGCCGGGCTCGCCGAAGTGCAGCGGCTCGTACGCGAGATCGTCCACGAGTGCGCCGACGCGCTGCGCGGGCGCGGCGGCCCGCTGCCCGCGCTCGGCCCGGAGGACCTGACCGGCCTGGTCGACGCCCAGTTCCCCGACGGTGTCGTGCCGCGCGCCGGTGCGGGGCGGGACGCCGTCCTCGCGCTCGCCCGGGCCTGCGCGGAGACCACCGTGGACCTCGCCGACCCGCGCGCCGCCGCGCACCTCCAGCCGCCGTCGCTGGCCGTCGCCGCCGCGGCCGACGTGCTGGCGGGGATCTTCAACGCGTCCGTGGACACCTGGGACTCCGGCCCGTACGCCGTCGAGATCGAGCGGCGGCTCGTGAAGGGCCTGTGCGAACTCGCCGGGTACGGGCCCGACGCGGACGGTGTCCTCACGCCCGGCGGCAGCGCGTCCAACCTCCAGGCGCTGCTGATCGCCCGGGACACGGCGACGGCCAAGCTGCGGGACGTGCGCGGACGCGGCCTGGCCGGGTTCGGGCAGCGGCCGCTCGTGTACTGCTCCGAGCTGGCGCACTTCTCCGTCGCCCGCGCCTGCGCCGTCCTCGGGCTCGGCGAGGACGCGGTGCGCACCGTGCCCGTGGACGGGCGGCACCGGATGCGGCCCGAGGCGCTGGACGCCCTGCTGCGCCGCGCCGACCCGGACACGGACCTGCCCGTCGCCGTCGTCGCGACCGCCGGGACGACCGACTACGGCTCGGTGGACCCACTGCCGGAGGTCGCCGCCGTCGTCCGCGAGCACGGCGTACGGCTGCACGTGGACGCCGCGTACGGGTGCGGCGCGCTGTTCTCCGAGCGGCTGCGGCCGCTGCTGGCCGGTGTCGAGGAGGCCGACACGGTCACCCTGGACCTGCACAAGACGGCCTGGCAGCCTGCCGCCGCGAGCGTCCTGCTGGCCCGCGACGCGGCGGACTTCGCGCCGACGACGGGGCTGCGGGTGGCGTACCTCAACCCGGACGACGACGGCGAGGCCGGGTACGACGGGCTGCTCGGCCTGTCGCTGCAGACGACCCGCCGCGCCGACGCGCTGAAGGTCGCGGCGACGTTCCTCGCGCTCGGCACCGACGGGGTCGGGGCGATGCTCGACGCCTGCCACGACCTGGCGCGGCACGCCGAGCGGTCCATAGCCGCGCACCCGCGTCTCGCGCTGACCGCCGGGGCGACCCTCTCCACGGTCGTCTTCCGGTACGTCACGGACGACCCGGCCGCGTCCGATCGCGTCAACGGGGCGCTGCGCCGCCGCCTGCTGCGCACCGGCGCGGCGCTGGTCGGACGGACCGACGCGCCAGGCGCCGACGGGCGCCCCGCCGTCCATCTGAAGCTCACCCTGCTGAACCCGCGGACCCGCGCCACGGACGTGGACGGCCTGCTCGACGCGGTCGTCCGCGCGGGCCTGGCCGTCGAGGCCATCGAGGAAGGGAGCGTCGCATGAAGCACAGCGAAGCGGAGCAGCGTAAAGGCCGGAAGAAGAGCCGGCGTCCACACGAGAAAGGCACCGCCCGTATGACTGACGGCCACCCCGTCCCCGAACTCGCCGACGTGTCACCGGAGTCGTGGCGCGAGGCGAACCGCAGGCTCCTGGCGAAGACGCTCTCCGAGTTCGCCTTCGAGGAGCTGATCGAGCCGCGTGAGCTGGAGGCGGATGGCCGGTACCGGATCGACCTGGACAGCGGCGTCTCGTACGTCTTCTCCGCGACGCGCGGCGCGCTCGGCTCCTGGCGGGTCGCCGGGGACTCGGTGACGCGCGGCGCGGCGGGCCTCCTCGGCAACGAGATCGAGACGCCCGCGTGGGACGCCCAGCAGTTCCTGGTGGACTGCGCGGGCACGATAGGCACCGACGCGCCGACGCTCGGCATGTACCTCACGGAGGTGTCGTCGACGCTCGCCGTGGACGCGGCGCGCATCGAGCACGGCGGGGCGACGGCGGCGGAGCTGCGCGAACTGGGCCACGCCGAGCTGGAGTGCGCCATGACGGGGCATCCGACGCTCGTCGCGAACAAGGGCCGCATCGGGTTCTCCGCTTCGGACGTGCGGGCGTACGCGCCGGAGGCGCGGCGGCCGGTCACGCTGAAGTGGATCGCCGTGCACCGGGGCCTCGCGGAGTTCCGGGGCACGCCGGACCTGAGCGAGCGGTCCGTCGTGGAGCACGAGCTGGACGCGGGGACGATCGCCGCGTTCCGGTCCCGTATCGAGGCGGCGGGCGGCGACCCGGACGCGTATGTGTGGATGCCGGTCCACCCGTGGCAGTGGGACCACGCGGTGCAGGTGCTGTTCGCCGGGGAGATCGCCCAGCGGCGGATCGTGCCCCTCGGGGACAGCGGCGACGTGTATCTGCCGCAGCAGTCGGTGCGGACGATGACGAACGTGTCGGAGCGGGGCCGGTATGACGTCAAACTGCCCCTGAAGATCGTCAACACGCTGATCTGGCGGGGCATCCCGCCGCACTGCACGCAGGGGGCGCCGCTCACCACGCAATGGCTGACGGGTCTGCTCGGCAAGGACGAGCTGCTGCGCGACGAGCTGCGCACGGTGTTCCTCGGCGAGATCGCGTCGGTGACGGTCCGCCACCCCTATCTGGACCGGGTACCGGACATGCCGTACCAGCATCTGGAGACCCTCGGCTGCATCTGGCGGGAGTCGGTGTCGTCGCGGCGGGACGAGGGCGAGCGGGTCCGTACGTTCGCGTCGCTGCTGTACGTGGACGAGCGCGGCACGTCGTTCGCGGCGGAGCTGGCCCGCGCGTCGGGGCTGCCCGCCGAGGAGTGGCTGTCGCGGCTGTTCGAGACGGTCATGCACCCGGTGCTGCACGTGATGTACACGTACGGCATCACCTTCAACCCGCACGGCCAGAACACGCTGATCGGGTACGACGGGAACGACGTGCCCCGGCGGCTGTTCCTGAAGGACTTCGTGGACGACGTGTCCGTGTCGCACACGCCCGTGCCCGAGCGCGGCCCCGAGCCGGACGGCTACGACCACGTGCTGCCGCGCAAGAACCCGGTCGTCATCCGCCAGCACGTCGTGGACCAGCTGCTGCTGGGCCACTTCCGGTACCTGGCGCCTCTCGCGGAGGCGCAGCTGGGCGTCCCCGAGGAGCGGTTCTGGCGGCTGGTGCGGCAGGCCGTCGTGTCGTACCAGAAGCGGTTCCCGGGCAAGAAGGACCGGTACGCCGAGTACGACATGCTCGCCGACGAGTTCCCGCGCTACCCGTTCAACACGGACCGGCTCGTCGTCACCCGCTATGTCGACCGGGCGCTGCGGCACGCGCTGCGCCCGAACGGCACCGTCCCCAACCCGCTGTCGTGAGCGTGGAGATCAGCGCGCGGGAACTGACCCTCGGCCACGGGGGCGAGCCCGTCGCGCGGAGCATCGGCGTGACCCTGGCGCCGGGAGCGGTGACCGCGCTGGTCGGTCCCAACGGGTCGGGCAAGTCCACGCTGCTGCGGGCGCTGGCCCGGCTGCACACCCCCGACGCGGGCCGGATCGTGCTGGACGGGCGGGACCTGGCCGAGTACCGCCCGCGTGAACTGGCCCGGAAGCTCAGCTTCCTGACGCAGTCGCCGATCGTGCCCGCCGGGGTGACCGTGGAGGAGCTGGTGGCGTACGGCCGCCATCCCCACCAGGGGCTGCTGGGGCGCGGCGGCGACGAGGACCGGGAGGCGGTCGCCTGGGCGCTGGACGCCACGAACCTGCGGCCGCTGGCCGAACGCACCCTGGACCGGCTGTCCGGCGGCGAGCGGCAGCGGGCGTGGATCGCGATGGCGCTGGCCCAGCGGACCGGGCTGCTGCTGCTCGACGAGCCGACGACGTACCTCGACATCCGCTACCAGATCGAGGTGCTGCGGCTGGTGCGGCGGCTGGCGGACGAGCACGGCATCACCGTGGCGGTGGTGCTGCACGAACTGAACCAGGCCGCCGCGTTCTCCGACGCGATGGTCGTGCTGGCGGGGGGCCGGATCGTCACGTCCGGGCCGCCCGCCGAGGCGCTGACGGAGGACACCGTCCGTACCGCCTTCCAGATCGACACGACCGTCACCCTCGACCCCCACACGGGTGTGCCGACCTGCCTGCCGACCTGGCGCGAGCCGTCACCGGCGGCGGCCACCTGAGCACCACCCGTCGCACCACCCGGCCGCGCACCGTGCGGCCGGCCCGTACCACTGGTTCACCGGCGTCCCGTACGGCCGTCGCGAACCACCGATCGAGCGAAGGAACATCGCGCATGCGCACTCCACCACGGGCCCGTACCGCCCTCACCGCCCTGTTCGCCGCCGCGGCGCTCGCCGTCACCGCCGTCGGCTGCGGCTCGGCCGCCGAGGAGGCGGGCGGCGGCTCCCCGACGAAGGAGGGGAACAACGGCGCCGGCCAGGAGGGCGGCGTCACCGTCTCCCACCTGAAGGGCTCCACCACGCTGAAGGCGCCCGCCGAGAAGGTCGTCGCGCTGGAGTGGACCTACGCCGAGGATTTGCTGGCCCTCGGTGTGTCCCCGGCCGGTGTCGCCGACGTCAAGGGCTACGACCAGTGGGTCACCGGCGGGCCCCGCTTCGGCAAGGACGTCAAGGACGTCGGGACGCGGCAGGCGCCCAGCCTGGAGACGATCAAGGCGCTCAAGCCCGACCTGATCATCACCTCCAAGGTGCGCTCCGAGGCCAACTACGAGCAGCTCAACAAGATCGCGCCGACGCTGATGTTCGACCCGTACTCCACGGACAGCGAGTACGAGGAGATGCGGGCCACGCTGAAGAAGATCGGCACGGCCGTCGGCAAGCCGGAGGCGGCCGACACGGCGCTGAAGGACCTCGACGCGAAGATCGCCGCCGCGAAGCAGAAGCTGGACGCGGCGAACAGGAACGGCTCCGAGGTCACCGTCGCGCGCGGCTACACGACGGACGGCGCCGCCGTGGTGGAGGTCCTCACCGGCTCCACCATCCCCGGCGGGCTGCTGCCGCAGCTCGGCCTGAAGAACGCCTGGAAGGGCAAGGCCGACGCGTACGGGATGAGCAAGGTGGACATCGAGGGCCTCAAGCCCGTCGAGAAGTCCAGCCTCGTGTACGTCGCCGCGGAGGACGACGACGTGTTCGCCACGTCGCTGCCGAAGAACGCCCTGTGGCAGAACCTGGACTTCGCGAAGAACAAGCGTGTCCACGCCCTCGACCCGGGCACGTGGTTCTTCGGCGGGCCGTTCTCGACCGCTCAGGTCGCCGACGAGATCGCGGGCGCCCTCACTTCATGACCGGGATCGCTACACGTCCCTCGGACACCGTGCCGGGCCGGACCGGGAGAGCGCTGCGCCTCCCGGCCGGCCCCGCCGCGGTCGTCGCGGGCGGGGTGCTGGCGCTGCTGCTGGTGACCGTGGCCCACCTCGGGCACGGGCGCAGCGACATCGGCCTCGGCGACCTGCTGGCGCTGCTGGTGGGCGGCGGCGACGCGGACACGCGGGCGGTGCTGCTGGGCGGGCGGCTGCCGCGCACCCTGGCCGGTCTGGTCGCCGGTGCGGCGCTGGCCGTCGCGGGCTGCCTGCTCCAGTCGTCGGTGCGCAACCCGCTGGCGTCGCCGGACACGCTCGGTGTGACGGCCGGGGCCTACCTGGCGGTGGCGGTCAGCGCGATCACCGGGTTCTCGCTGGGCGACCTGTCGCGCGGCGGGATCGCGTTCGTCGGCGGGCTCCTCGCGGCGGCGCTCGTCCACACCGTGGCGGGCGGCTCGCGGGGGCGGCCCGCGCATCTGGTGCTGGCCGGGGTGTCGGTGACGCTGGCGCTGTCCAGTGTGACGGCGGTGCTGGTGGTGCTGTTCCAGGAGGAGACCGGCGCGGTGTTCTTCTGGGGGCACGGCTCCCTCGCGGTGGCCGACAGCGCCCGGTCGCTGACGGTGCTTCCGCTGCTCGGGGCGGGGCTCGTCGGCGGGCTGCTGCTGGCCAGGGCCCTGGACATCCTCGGCACCGGCGACGAGACGGCGCGGGGCCTCGGTGTGCCGGTGGGCCGGGTGCGGCTGACGGCGGTGCTGCTCTCGGTGCTGCTGACGGCGTGCGCGGTGGCGGTGACCGGCCCGATCGGCTTCGTGGGCCTGGCCGCCCCGCACCTGGTGCGCCTCGCCGGTGTGCGGCGGCACGCGGCACTGCTGCCCGCGGCCGCCCTGTGGGGCGCGACGCTGCTGCTGGCCGCGGACCTGCTGGCGCGGGTCACGTCGCCGACCGGCAACGAGGTCGCGGCCGGTGTGGTGACGGCGCTGTTCGGCGCGCCGCTGTTCCTGTGGCTGGCGCGGCGGCTGCCGTCGGAGCCGGCCGCCCCCGGGACGGTCATGCCGGGGCGGCGCGGCCGGCGGCTGCCGTACCCGCCGCTGCTGGCGGGCGGGGTCGCCCTGGTGGCGGCGCTGCTGGCGGCCGGTCTGGTGCTGGGTGACATCGCCGTGCCGTTCGCCCGGCTGCCGGGGCTGCTGACGGGCGGCGGGGACGAGCTGCTGCGGGGCGTGGTGCTGGAGTACCGGCTGCCGCGGCTGCTGGTGGCGGCCCTGGCGGGCGCGCTGCTGGCGGTGGCGGGCGGCATCGTGCAGACCGTGTCGCGCAACCCGCTCGCGGACCTGACGGTGATGGGCGTCAGCGGCGGCGCCGGGTTCGGTGCGGCGCTGGTGCTGGTGGCGCTGCCGACGGTGCCGTACGCGATGCTGCCGGTGGCGGCGCTGCTGGGCGGTACGGCGGCGTTCGCGCTGACGTACGGGCTGTCGCTGCGGAAGGGCTCGGTGGCGCCGGAGCGTCTGGTGCTGGTCGGCATCGGCACGTTCGCGCTGACCACCGCGGCGACCAACTACCTGGTGGTGGGCGCGCGTTTCCAGGTGGCGCAGGCGCTGACGTGGCTGTCGGGCTCGACGTACGCGCGGGACGTGACGGACCTGTCGGTGCTGGTGGGCGCGGTGGTGGTGGGGGTGCCGCTGCTGGTGCTGTCGTTCCGGCGCCTCGACCTGCTGGCGCTGGGCGAGGACACGCCCCGCACGCTGGGCCTGCCGCTGGAGCGGACCCGGCTGGCGGTACTAATCCTGGCGGTGGCGCTCGCCGCGTGCGCGGTCGCGGTGGTCGGGACGGTGGCGTTCGTCGGCCTGGTCGCCCCGCACGCGGCGCGGATGCTGGCCGGCTCGCGCGCCCACCGGCTGCTGCCCGTGGCGGGCCTGCTGGGCGCGGCGTTGATGATCGCCGCGGACACGGTGGGCCGCACGGCCATCGCCCCCGCCGAGATCCCGTCGGGCCTCCTGGCGGCCCTGATCGGCACGCCGTACTTCGTCTGGCAACTGCGGCGCGGCCACCGCTAGCACGGGCGCGGGTGCCCGTCGCGGCCACCGCCGGGGCGGGCACCCGGGTTCGCGGGCGGTCAGGTCAGGCCCCGGGCCGTCCGGAAGCGCGACAGGGCCTGCGGGAGGTCCACGATCGGCGGCGGGT
The DNA here is from genome assembly GCF_000478605.2 of Streptomyces thermolilacinus SPC6. GTDB lineage: Bacteria > Actinomycetota > Actinomycetes > Streptomycetales > Streptomycetaceae > Streptomyces > Streptomyces thermolilacinus. Next base: position 915,552 of record NZ_ASHX02000001.1, read on the forward strand.
AGGCGGGGGCCTGCGCCCGGACGGAGGGCTTCCACGGCTCGTGGACCGACGGGCCGCCGACACGGGCGAGTTCGGGCACCCAGCGCCTGACGTACACGCCGTCCGGGTCGTAACGGCGGCCCTGCGCCACCGGGTTGAGGACCCGGTTCGGACGGGAGTCGGTGCCCGTGCCCGCCACCCACTGCCAGTTCAGCTGGTTGTTGGGGATGTCGCCGTCGGCCAGCAGCTCCAGGAAGTGCCGGGCGCCCACCCGCCAGTCCACGTAGAGCGTCTTGGTCAGGAAGCTCGCCGCGATCAGGCGGCCCCGGTTGTGCGCCCAGCCCTCGCGAGCCAGTTGGCGCATCGTGGCGTCCACCACCGGATAGCCCGTACGGCCCGCCTTCCACGCCTCCGCGTCCGCCTCTGCCCCCGGCCCGGTACGCCAGCGGTCGTGGCGGGTGCGGTAGTCGTCGTGCGCGGCGGACGGGCGGGCGGCGAGCAGCTGGCGGTGGAAGTCGCGCCAGCACAGCTGCCGTACGAACGCGTCGGCGCCCGGCCCGCCCCGGGCGCGCGCCCGGTGGACGGCCTCCGTGGCGGAGACGGCGCCGAAGTGGAGGTAGGGGGAGAGGCGCGAGGTGCCGTCGGCCGCCAGGTCGTCCTGCTGGTCCGCGTACGCGTCGAGGGGTCCGCCCAGCCACGCGGCGAGCCTGCGCCGCCCCTCCGTCTCGCCGCCCCGCGTCAGGCCGGGCGACACGCCCGCGACGCCCTGCCGGGAGGGCGGCTCCTCGGACCGCACCCCGTCCGGGACGGGCACGGCACGCGGCGCGGTGAGCGGCCCCCGCACCCGCTCGGCGGTCCACCGGCGGTGGTACGCGCCGAACACCGCGTAGTGCGCGGCCCCCCGCGGGGCGATGGCGCCCGGGGGTACGACGGTGCCGACCGCGTCGTGCACCCGCAGCGCCCGCCGCTCCCCCGCCAGGGCGGTGCGCAGCAAATCCTCGCGGCGCTGGGCGTACCCGCTGTGGTCGGCCGCCATGTGCACCTCGGCGGCGCCCGTCTCGGCGGCGACCGCGCACACGACGTCGGCGACCCGCCCGGACCTGACGACGAGCCGCCCGCCGCGTCGCCGCAGGCCCGCGTCCAGGTCGGCCAGGCAGTCCGCGAGGAACGCGGCGCGGTTGGGCGCGGCGAACCCGGCGGCGGCGACGCCCTCGTCCCGGACGAACAGCGGGACGACCGTGTCGTGCGCGCGCAGGGCGGCGCGCAGCGGCGGATGGTCGTGCAGCCGCAGGTCGCAGGTGAACAGCACGACGGCCGTGGTCACCGCGCCCCCTCGGGCCCCGCCCCGGGACCGTGGACGTGCCCGGGGCCGGGGCCTCGCCCCGGGGCCGTACCCGTGGCCTCCGGTCGCTCCGCCGCCCTGGTGATGTTGCGGGCCATCCCGCCGAACACGACGGCGTGGAACGGGGCGACGCTCCACCAGTACGCGTGCCCGAGCAGCCCGCGCGGGTGGAACAGGGCGCGCTGCCGGTAGCGGGTGCGGCCCCGCTCGTCGCGCTCGGCGTACATCTCCAGCCAGGCGAGCCCCGGCAGCCGCATCTCGGCGCGCAGCCGCAGCAGCCGGCCGCGTTCGATCTCCTCGACGCGCCAGAAGTCCAGCGAGTCACCGGCACGCAGCCGCGCGGCGTCCCGGCGGCCCCGGCGCAGGCCGACCCCGCCGACCAGCCGGTCCAGCCAGCCCCGAACGGCCCAGGCGAGCGGGAAGGAGTACCAGCCGTTGTCGCCGCCGACGCCCTCGATGACCCGCCACAGCCGCTCGGGGGTGGCGTCCACGAGCCGCTCCCGCTCGTCGGTGTAGAGGCTCCCGCCCGCCCAGTCGGGGTCGGTCGGCAGCGGGTCGCTGGGCGCGCCCGGCACGGACGCGGACGACCAGCGGGTGGTGACGCGGGCCTCCCTGACGCGGCGGAGGGCCAGCGCGAGGGCGTCGTCCACGCCGAGGGGCGCGCCGGGCGGGTCGGGGACGTACCGGGCGATGTCGTGCTCCCGGCAGACCACCTCGTGGCGCAGCGAGTCGGCGAGCGGCCGCGCGATGGACGCCGGTACGGGCGTGACGAGCCCGACCCACAGGCTGGACAGGCGCAGGGTGAGCAGCGGCACGGGCAGGATGAGGCGCGGCGGCAGCCCGGCGACGGCGGCGTGGCGGCGCATCAGGTCGCGGTACGTCAGCACGTCGGGCCCGCCGATGTCGAAGACGCGGCTGACCTCCGGCGGCATGGCGGCACTGCCGACGAGGTAGCGCAGCACGTCCCGGACGGCGATCGGCTGGATGCGGGTGTGCAGCCAGCGCGGGGTGACCATGAGCGGCAGCCGTTCGGTGAGGTAGCGGAGCATCTCGAAGGAGGCGGAGCCGGAGCCGAGGATGACGGCGGCGCGCAGCACGGTGGTGGGGACGCCGGAGGCGAGGAGGATCCGCCCCACCTCGCGGCGGGAGCGCAGGTGCGGGGAGAGCTGCTGGTCGGGCACCCCGGCGGGGGTGAGGCCGCCCAGGTAGACGAGGCGCCGGACCCCGGTGGCACGGGCGGCGTCGGCGAAGACGGTCGCGGCGCGCCGGTCGGTGTCCTCGAAGCCGCGTCCGGCGCCGAGGGCGTGGACCAGGTAGTACGCGACGTCGGCGCCGCGCATCGCGTCGCGCACCGACACCGGGTCGGTGACGTCGCCGCGTACCGTCTCGACCCGCTCGGCCCAGGGGTGGTCGCGTAGCTTGCTTGGGGTGCGGGCGAGGCAGCGGACCCGGTACCCGGCGTCGAGGAGCTCGGGGACGAGGCGCCCGCCGATGTACCCGGACGCGCCGGTGACCAGGCAGAGCGGCCCCGGCGCGCGGCCGGCCCGCCCGGCGGGGCCCGGATCCGGGTCCCGGTCCGGGTCCTGGCCAGGGCCGGGGGGCGGCACGTCAGGGTCAGAGGGTGCGGGTTCGGGCGGCGGCATGGGATCCCCCTCCGTCGGTGTCGTCGTCCACGGAGTGTCCCCTCCACCGTGGACCGGCTGCCGGATTTCCGCCCGTCCGGGGCCCGGCGGGGGTGCGGACGCCGGTGCTTCTATAGGCTGACCAGGTGGTGACCAGGGACGACGACCGTACGGGCGAAGAGACACGGGCTGAGCGGCCGGCCCCGGTGGATCTCCAGGCGTTCGCCGTCCAGCTGCGCCGGATGAACGGCGAGGTGAACCGGCTGGTGCACGCCTTCGCCGCGAGCCAGGGCCTGCATCCGACGGACGTGCAGGCGCTGGCCGCGGTCCTGGACGCCGACGAGCCGATGACGCCGGGGCGGCTGCGGGAGCGCCTCGGGCTGACGTCCGGCGCGGTGACGGCGTGCGTGGACCGGCTGGAGCGGGCCGGGCACATCCGCAGGTCCCGCGAGAGCACCGACCGGCGGGTGGTCCACCTGCACTACGAGCCGGGCGCCCGGGCCACCGCCCGCGCGTTCTTCCGGCCGCTCGCGGACGCGTCGGAGGCGGCGACCGCGCGGTTCACCCCGGAGGAGCTCGACGTGGCGCTCCGGTTCCTGACGGCGTTGAACGAGGAGCTGGCGGGCGGCGGCGAGAACGGCACGCCCAGCCACTGACCCGGACAGGGTCGAGAACGGCACGCCTCCGCCACTGCCCCGGAAAGACACCCGGCGCGCGGCCCGGCGGCCCCCGGCCACGGCGCGCCGCACCCGGTTGCCATCTATCTCAACCATTAAGATAGTTTCTCGTCGAGACACCCGGAGTCACTTCCCGCAGGAGAACCATGTCCGCCTCCCCGGCCCTCGCCCGGCGGCTGTTGCCCGCGCTGCTCATCGCCGTCTGGCTCGCCGTGGGCGGGGGCCTCGGCCCCTACGCGGGCAAGCTCGGCGAGGTCGCCACCAACGACCAGGCGGCCTTCCTGCCGCAGGACGCCGAGGCGACCCGCGTCCTCGACGCGCAGAAGGCCTTCCGCCAGGAGGAGACGCTGCCCCTCGTCGTCGTGTGGACGGCGGACGGGGGCGGGCGCCTCTCCCCCGACCGGCAGCAGGCCGCGACGCGGACACTCGCCTCCCTGACCGGCACCGACGGCGTGGTCGGCGCGCCGTCGCCCGCGCTGCCCTCCCGGGACGGCGAGGCGCTCCAGGGAGCGCTGCGGCTGGCGCCCGGCCTGGGCGACGAGCTGCCCGCCGTACTGGACCGGGTCAGGGCCGCCGCCGACGAGGTGCCCGGCACCCGGGCGCAGCTCGCGGGCCCGGCCGCCACGCAGGCCGACCTGAAGGACGCGTTCGCCGGGATCGACGGGCTGCTCCTCGGGGTCGCCCTCGCGGCGGTGCTGCTGATCCTGCTGCTGGTCTACCGCAGCGTGCTGCTGCCGCTCGTGGTCATCCTGTGCGCGGTGTTCGCGCTGGCCCTGGCGTGCGCGGTCGTGTACGTGCTGGCCGACGCGGACGTGGTCCGGGTGGACGGGCAGGTGCAGGGCATCCTGTTCATCCTGGTCATCGGCGCCGCCACCGACTACGCGCTGCTGCTCGCCGCCCGGTTCCGGGAGGAGCTGGGGCGGCGCGACGACCGGTACGCCGCGATGCGGGAGGCGCTGCGCCAGTCGTACGGGCCGGTCGGGGCGAGCGCCGCGACCGTCGCCCTGGGCCTGCTGGCGCTGCTGCTCAGCGACCTGACGAACAACCGGGCGCTCGGCCCGGTCGGCGCCATCGGCATCGTGTGCGCCGTGCTGGGCGCGCTGACGTTCCTCCCGGCCGTCTTGGTGCTGCTGGGCCGGGCGGCGTACTGGCCGGCCTCGCCGAAGCCCGCCGCGTCGGGCGCCGGGCACGGGCTGTGGACGAAGGTGGCCGCCCTGGTGGACCGCTCCCCGCGCAAGGTGTGGGCGGGCACGCTGGTCGTGCTGGTGGCCTGCGCGGCGTTCGCGCCGACGCTCACCGCGCGGGGCGTGCCGCTGGACGAGATCTTCGTGGACGACGCGCCGTCCGTCGCGGCCGGGAAGACCCTCGCGGAGCACTTCCCCGGCGGCTCCGGCAACCCGGCGGTGATCATCGCGGACGCCTCGGCGCTGCCCGCCGTGACGGAGGCGGCCGAGCGGACCGACGGAGTGGCCTCGGTCGTACCGGTCACCGCTTCCGGCCGTCCCGGCGGCGGCCCGCCGCTCGTGGCCGAAGGGCGCGTGCAGCTCAACGCCACGCTGGAGGCCGCGCCCGACAGCGACGCCGCGAAGGCCGCGCTGGCCCGGCTGCGGACCGCCGTGCACGCCGTACCGGACGCGGACGCGCTGGTCGGCGGGTACACCGCGCAGCAGTACGACACGCAGCGCACCGCCGAGCGGGACCGGACGGTCATCATGCCCGTCGTCCTGGTGATCATCCTGCTGATCCTGGTGGGGCTGCTGCGTTCGCTGCTGCTGCCGGTGCTGCTGGTGGCGACGGTGGCGCTGAACTTCCTGGCGACGCTGGGCGTCTCCGCGCTGGTCTTCGAGCGGCTCCTCGGGTTCAGCGGCACGGACGCGTCGGTCCCGCTGTACGGGTTCGTGTTCCTGGTGGCGCTGGGCGTGGACTACAACATCTTCCTGATGTCGCGGGTGCGGGAGGAGACGTTCCTCCACGGCACCCAGGAAGGCGTGCTGCGGGGCCTGACCGCGACCGGCGGGGTGATCACCTCGGCGGGCGTGGTGCTGGCGGCGACGTTCGCGGCGCTGGCGGTCATCCCGCTGGCGTTCCTGCTCCAGATCGCGTTCATCGTCGCGTTCGGCGTGCTCCTGGACACCCTGGTGGTCCGGTCGCTGCTCGTACCGGCGCTGGTGCGGGACATCGGGCCGGTGTCGTGGTGGCCGAGCACGCTCAGAACACGGACAGGCCCGTCAGGGTCGTGAAGCGGTCCAGCGCGGCGACCCCGGCGACGGAGTTGCCGCGCTGGTCCAGGCCCGGGCTCCACACGCACAGCGTGCAGCGGCCGGGGACGACGGCGATGATGCCGCCGCCGACGCCGCTCTTGCCGGGCAGGCCCACCCGGTACGCGAAGTCGCCCGCCGCGTCGTAGGTGCCGCACGTCAGCATCACCGCGTTGACCTGCTTGGCCTCGCTGCGGGTGAGCAGCGAGGAGCCGTCGGCGCGGATGCCGTGCCGGGCGAGGAACCCGGCGGCGAGCGCCAGGTCCGCGCAGGACGCCTCCAGGGAGCACTGGCGGAAGTACTGCTCCAGCAGCTCGGGGACGGGCGTGCCGATGTTGCCGTACGAGGCCATGAAGTACGCCAGGGCGGCGTTGCGGTCGCCGTGCGCGGCCTCCGACGCGGCGACCGCGTGGTCGAAGTCCAGGTCGGCGTTGCCGCTCTCGGCGCGCAGGAACGCGCGGAGCGTGCCGGACGCGTCGCCGGTCAGGGCGTGGAGCCGGTCGGTGACGACGAGGGCCCCCGCGTTGATGAACGGGTTGCGGGGGATGCCGTTCTCGTACTCCAGCTGGACGAGCGAGTTGAACGGGTTGCCGGACGGCTCGCGGCCCACGTGCTCCCAGAGGGCCTCACCCTCCAGGGAGAGGGTCAGGGCGAGGGTGAACGCCTTGGTGATCGACTGGGTGGAGAACGGCTGCCGCCAGTCGCCCACGCCGTAGACCGTGCCGTCGGGTTCCGCGACGGCCATGCCGAAGCGGCTCGTGTCGGCCTCGGCGAGCGCCGGGATGTAGTCCGCCGGGCGGCCCCGGCCCGGTCGGGCGGCGATGTCGGCCGCGATCTGGTCGAGGACGGGCTGGAAGGCGAGGGCCACGGCGGTGCTCACTCCGGCGGTACGAGAACGGGGACGGGGACCGGCGCGGTACGGCGGCGGGGGCGCCGCACCGGGGACGATCCGCCCCCATTGTGCCCCCGCGCCCGCCTCCGCTCCCGGCCCGTCCACGTCTGCGGCCACCCGGGGCCCCGACGGGGACGGCGAGCGGGCGTCGCCGGGCTTGCTGCGGGCGGCTGTCGGCTGACGGCTGGCGGCCGGCGGCACTCAGCCGAGGGTGCTCTCCTCGACGTTCTCCATGCGCCCGTAGAGGACCTGCTCGTTGACCTCCAGGTGGTTGATCAGGCGCAGGGCGGCGGCGAGGCCGTTGCCGACCAGCTCGTCCGCGACCTCCCCGTACTCGACCTGGAGGAGGAGGTTCGGGGCCCGCTCGTCGTGGGCGCCGCCGGACGGGTCGCGCCAAGTGCCGACGGCACCGATCTCGGTCGCGGCGCGCAGCAGGAACGTGAGGCTGTGCGCCTTCGCGCGCGGCAGGGTCAGGGTCAGCAGCTCCCGCTCGACCCGGTCGAGGCGTACGCCGTCGTCGGTGTCCCCGAACGGCAGGGCGTACAGGAGGTCCTTCGCCTCCAGCAGCAGCGCCTCACCGGCGGGCGAGCGGTGGTCGGGGCCGATCAGCGGGCCGCCCATGGCGGGCGGGTCGATGAGCAGGCCCTCGGCCTCCAGCCGCTCGCGGGTCCAGGAGCGCAGCCGGGCGACCCGCTCGGCGAGCGCGTCGTCGTCGAGGGGGCACGCGCGGAGCCGCTCGCGGCGCCGCGCCCGGTCCTCGTCGCTCTCGGCCAGCGGCCCGGGCTCCCCTGCGGGACCGGGGGAGGGCTGCCCGGCGGGGCCGGTGGTGTGGCCGTCGGGAGCCGTGCCAGGGGTGGGGGCCCCGCCCCGTACGGGCTGTGCGTGGCGTGGCGTCGGGCGGGGCGGGGCGCCGTCCACCAGGGCGGCGAGGGCAGCGGGGCGGCTGTCGTGCGTGCCGGCGAGGCGGGCCATGAGCTCGTCGGCCAGCCACTCCTTGGGCTGGCCGAGCAGCGCGCCGCGCAGCCGCTCCCGGTACTCCTCCAGGAGCGCCGCTCCCACCTGCCGGGCGATGTCGTCTGCGGTCACCATGCCCGGCACGGTAGGGCGGCGCCGAGCCCGTAGGCGGACCGCTCAGGCGGCAAACCGCCCGTCCGGGTGAAGTGCGGGGAGGACCCGGTCCGGGGTGAGGGGCAGTTCGCGGAAGCGGACGCCGGTGGCGTGGTGGACGGCGTTGCCGATGGCGGCGGCCGCGCCGACCGTGCCGATCTCGCCGATGCCCTTGCTGCCCATGGGGTTGAGCAGGGTGTCGTCCTCGTCGATCCAGTGGGCCTCCACGGCGGGCACGTCGGCGTGGGCGGGCACGTGGTAGGCGGCGAGGTCGCTCTCGGTGAAGTCGGCGTGCGCGGCGTCCATGGTGCTGTGCTCGGTGAGCGCCATCCCGAGGCCCATGATCATGCCGCCGGTGAACTGGGAGCGCGCGGTGCGCGGGTTGAGGATGCGCCCGGCGGCGAACACGCCCAGCATGCGCCGTACGCGCACCTCGCCGGTGACCGTGTCCACCTGCACCTCCGCGAACTGGGCGCCGAACGCGTGGCGCGCGTACGGGGGCGTGCGGCGGGCCTCGGCTGTCGTGTCGGCTGCGACGGTCAGCCCCTCGCCGGGGAGCGGCCCGTCCTGCCCGGCGACCTGGGCGGCGAGGTCGGCGCACGCCTGGTGGACGGCCCACCCCCAGGAGGCCGTGCCGGACGAGCCCCCGGCGAGCGGGGCGCGCGGCAGTCGGGTGCTGCCGATCTCGACGCGTACGGCCTCCAGGGGCGCGGCGAGCGCGGCGGCGGCGACCTGGGCGAGGACGGTGCGGGCGCCGGTGCCGATGTCGGTGGCGTTGACCCGGACGGTGTACGTGCCGTCGGGGTGGGCGGTGGCGGTCGCGGTGGACGGCGCGGCCCACGCGGGGTACGTGGAGGCGGCGACACCGGTACCGATGAGGAGGGGGCCCTCGCGGTGGGCGGCGGGGCGCGGGTCGCGCCGGTCCCAGCCGAAGCGGCGGGCGCCCTCGCGCAGGCACTCCACGAGGTGGCGGCTGCTGAAGGGGCGGCCGCTGTCGGGTTCGGTGGCGGGGTCGTTGCGGACGCGCAGGTCGACGGGGTCCATGCCGAGGGCGTGGGCCAGTTCGTCCATGGCGGACTCCAGGGCGTACATGCCGGGGGTCTCGCCGGGGGCGCGCATCCAGGACGGGCTGGGCACGTCGAGGGGGACGACGCGGTGCGTGGTGAGGCTGTGCGGCGAGCCGTACATGACGCGGGCGGGCACGGCGGCCTGCTCGACGAACTCGGTGATGCGGGAGGTGTGGGTGGTGACCTCGTGGCTGACGGAGATCAGGGTGCCGTCGGGTTCGGCGCCGAGGCGGAGCCGGTGCAGGGTGGGTGCGCGGTGGCCGGTGACCGACGGCAGGTGACGGCGGGGCAGGGCGAGTTTGACGGGGCGGCCGGTGTGGATGGCGGCCATCGCGGCGAGCACGACGTGCGGGCGGGGGGTGCCCTTGCCGCCGAAGCCGCCGCCGACGTGCTCGGCGACGACGGTGACGCGGTCCTCGGGCAGGTCGAAGAGGGAGGCGAGGACGGAGCGGACGGGGTTGGTGCCCTGGCAGGAGTCGTAGACGGTGAGCCGGCCGCCCGCGAAGTGGGCGGTCGCGGCGTGCGGCTCCATGGGGTGGTTGTGCAGCGGCGGCACCCGGTAGAGGGCCTCGACGCGTACGGGCGCGGAGGCGAACGCGGCGGGGGCGTCGCCGCGCTGGCGGTGGGCGGGATAGCCGCCGTTGGCCTTCTCCGGGGTGTACGCCTCCGGGTGGTCCTCCGCGAGGACGACGTCGTGCGGCTCGGGCTCGTCGCCGTGGCCGGCGCAGGTCACACGGACGGCCGCGGCGGCGGCGCGGGCGTTCTCCAGGGTGTCGGCGACGGCGAGCGCGACGTACCAGCCGCGGTGCGGAACGGCGTCGTACTGGAGGACGTCGAGTTCGGGGTCGTCGGGCGGGGCGGCGAAGCGGGGCGCGTTGAACGGGGTGAGGACGGCGACGGCGCCGGGCTGGGCCATGGCGGCGGCCGTGTCGACGGCGGTGATGCGGCCGCAGGTGACCCCGGCGGGGACGGGCCAGGCGTAGGCGCAGCCGGGCGGCGTGTGCTCGGCGGCGTAGCGGGCGGCGCCGGTGACCTTGTCCCGGCCCTCGATGCGCTCGGCGGGGGTGCCGAGGGTGTGCGGGGTGGCGGTGGCGGCCATGGGGGGCTCCGGGTGTCGGGGGCACGGACGGGTCGGCGGCGGGGGGCCGCTCCGGCCGGGGGCGGGCGGCGGGCCGGGGGCGGGTCAGGTGGGGTGGGCTGTGCCCGCGAGGTCGCCGATGACGGCCGCGGCGAGCCGGTGGGCGAGGGGCACCTTGTACGCGTTGTCGCGCAGCGGTTCGGCGGCGTCGAGTTCGGCGGCCAGGGCGCGGGCGACGTTGGGCGACGTTGTGGGGGGGGGGGGCGGCGCCCAGGAGGGCGGCTTCGGCGCGGCGGGCGCGCCACGGGCGGTGCGCGAGCCCGCCGAACGCCAGCCCCAGGTGGCGTACGGTCCCGTCGGCGTCCAGGTCGAGGACGGCGGCGGCGGAGACCAGGGCGAAGGCGTACGAGGCGCGGTCGCGGGCCTTGCAGTACGCGGAGGGCAGCCCGGCGGTCGCGGCGGGCAGCGTGACGGCGGTGATCAGCTCGCCGGGCTGGACGACGGTGTCCAGTTCGGGGTGGTCGCCGGGCAGCCGGTGGAAATCGGCGGCGGGCACCGTCCGTTCACCGTCCGGGCCGTGGAGTTCCACGTCCGCGTCGAGGGCGGCGAGGGCGACGGCGAGGTCGGAGGGGTGGGTGGCGATGCACAGGTACGAGTGGCCGAGCACGGCGTGGTCGCGGTGGACGCCGTCGCGGGCGCCGCAGCCGCTGCCGGGGGCGCGCTTGTTGCACGGCTTGGTGAGGTCCTGGAAGTAGGGGCAGCGGGTGCGCTGGAGGAGGTTGCCCCCGGTGGTGGCGGTGTTGCGGAGCTGGCCGGAGGCGCCGGAGAGCAGGGCGCGGGACACGGCGGCGTAGCGGGCGCGGACGAGGGGGTGCGCGGCGAGGTCGCTGTTGCGGACGGTGGCGCCGACGCGCAGGGCCCCGTCGGGCAGTTCCTCGACCGTGTCGAGGGGCAGGCGGGTGATGTCGACGAGGGTCTCGGGGGTCTCGACGCCGAGCTTCATCAGGTCCACGAGGTTGGTGCCGCCCGCGAGGTAGCGGGCGCCGGGGTGCGCGGCGTGGGCGGCGGTCGCCTCCTGGACGGTGCGGGCGCGGACGTACGCGAAGGGCTTCACCGGATCACGTCCTCCACGGCCTGGACGATGTTCGGATAGGCGCCGCAGCGGCACAGGTTGCCGCTCATGCGCTCGCGGATCTCGTCCGGGGTGAGCGGGACGGGACCCTGGGCGGGCGGGGCGTCCGGGTCGGTGGCGAGGGACGGGTGCCCGGCGGCGGCCTCGGCGAGCATGCCGAGGGCCGAGCAGAGCTGGCCGGGGGTGCAGTAGCCGCACTGGAAGGCGTCGCGGTCGAGGAAGGCCCGCTGGAGCGGGTGCAGCCGGGGCCCGCCGCCGCCCCTGTCCTGCGGGGCGGCGCCGTCCGGGGCGTTGCCGTCCTGCGGGGCGCCGTCCTGAGGGGCGGCGGGCCGGGCGGGGCCGTTCTTGGCGATGCCCTCGACGGTGGTGATGTCGCTGCCGTCGAGGGTGACCGCCAGGAGGAGGCAGCTGTTGGCGCGGCGCCCGTCCACGAGGACCGTGCACGCGCCGCACTGGCCGTGGTCGCAGCCCTTCTTGGCGCCGGTGAGGTCCAGTCCCTCGCGCAGCGCGTCGAGGAGCGTGGTGCGGTGATCGACGGTGAGCGCGCGGGGCTCGCCGTTCACCCGCAGGGTGACCTCGGAGTGGTACGCGTCGGGCGGTGGCGGGGGCGTCGTCGGCTGCACGGGTGCGGGGCCTTTCGGGGTGGGCGGTGCGTGGGGCGGCGGGCCGGGGCGGGTCAGCCGCTGCGCTCGTCGCCCGTGTCCCCCCCGATGCCGGTGTCGCCCACGTAGCCCCGGTCGCCCTCGCCTTCCTCGTCGGGCTCCGGTACGAGGTGGACGGCGGCCTCCTCGGCGGACGCGGCGCCGCCGTCGACGCCCACGTCCCGGCCGACGACGTCCTTCTCGGTGTCGGTGCGGGCGCCCTCGTCGGGGGCGACGAGCCTGCCGGACCGGTCGCGGCCGACCTGGTCGTCCATCGGCTCGCCCATGCCGCCGGGCAGGTCACCGATGCCGTCCGACGCCTCGGCGCCCTGGGGGAGGTCGGGGACCTCGCGGGAGAGCCGCTGGTCGAGGCTCTCGCCCTCGCGCTGCTCGCGGGCGGTGGTGCCGACGTCGTCGGCGGCGAGGGGCCGCTCCGGGGGCGAGTAGCCCTCGTCGTACGGGTTGGAGGCGCGGTCCGAAAGGGTGTCCTCGTCGTCCAGGATCCCGTGGTCCTCGCGGATCTGGCGGTCGTCGGTGGGGTCGGGCTGGTAGACCTCGTCGCCCATCGTCTCTTCGGTTCCCATGGCTCGCTCCCGGTCGGCTGCGGTTTCGCCTGCTCCGCGTATCCAGCCTGGCGCAGGTCACACATCCCGGCACCCGCGCGCGGTGCAAACGGGCGCCGGACACGCCCGTGCCGCCCCCGCGCGGCGCGTGGAGCGTCGTACGGGGGCGGCACGGGACGCGGCCCCGGCACCTCGGGGGGCCCGGTCGGACCCGTCGGAACCGACAGGGCCCGGTGGACCGGGTGGCCCGGCGGTAATCGGTGGACCCGGTCGGTCCTGTGGCGGGCGCCGGACCCTGTGGCGGGCGCGCCGGTCCGGCGCGTGGGGCGCGGAGCACCGGCGCGGACCGGGAGAGCGTTCTCCCGGCCCGGCGCGGGGAACTCAGCGCTTGAAAGCGTTCTTGGCCTTCTTGCCGGCCTCGCGCAGGTCGGCCTTGGCCCGTTCGGTGCGGCCTTCGGCGGTCATGCTCTCGTTGCCGACCGTGCGGCCCACGTTCTCCTTGACCGCACCCTTGGCCTGCTCGACCTTGGCGTTTGCCTTCCGCTTAGCGGACATGTGCGTACTCCCTGGCTGTCGGTCGCTTACCCCCACGGGGTGCGCCTGCCCCGCCCCCGTACGACCAAACCAGGACGCACCAGCCCGTACCAGCCCACCCCGGGTGCCCCGGATCAGCGCACCCCCTCCTGTGTGCGGCGTACGCACTCCGCGACGACGGCCCCCAGGGTGCCGTGCCGGCGCAGCAGCCGGCGCTGGACGCGGGCGCCGTTGCCGCCGCTCACCAGGTCGTCGAGGGCCTTGCTGGCGTGCGCGTGGTCGCCGTTCTCGTCCAGCGCCTCCTCGACGTGCTGGAACAGCGCCTGGACGACCCGCTCGGCCGGGGCGGGCCGCATCGTGCGCGGGTGGACCAGCTCGCCGTCGAGCCCGGAGCGGGCGGCCCGCCAGGCGGCGGCGCGCAGCAGTCCGATGCCGTGGTGCGCGGGCGGGCGGCCCTCCCGCCAGTGCCGCGCGGCCGTGTCCACGAGGGCGCGGGCGAGCGTCGCGACGAGGACGGTCGTGGAGGCGTCGAGGCAGACGTCGGCGGCGCGGATCTCGACGGTCGGGTAGTGCCGGGAGAGCCGGGCGTCGAAGTAGAGCATCCCCTCGTCCTGGAGGACGCCGGTGGCGAGCAGCTCGCGCGCCCGCTCGTGGTACCGGTCGGCGGAGCCGAACAGCTCCACCGGCCCGACGGACGGCCAACGGCCCCACACCCGGCTGCGGTAGCTGTGGTACTCGGTGTCCTTGCCGTGCCAGAACGGGGAGTTGGCGCTCAGCGCGACCAGCACCGACAGCCAGGGCCGTATCCGGTCGAGAACGGCCACGCCCTCCTCGTCGGAGGCGACCGACACATGGACGTGGCACCCGCAGGTGAGCTGCTCCAGGGCGGTCAGCCCGTAGTGCTCCTGTATCCACCGGTAGCGTTTGCCCTCGGTGACGGCGGGCCCGACCGGCAGGGGCGAGGTGGCCAGCGCCACGACGGCGGCGCCCGCCTCGGCGGCGAGCCGGGCCGCACCGGCGCGGCACCGCTCGATCTCGGCGGCCACCTCGCCCATCACGGTCCGGGGCTCCGTCCCGAACTCCAGCTGCTGGCCGTGTAGTTCCTTGGTGTAGGCGTGGCCCTGCCCCTGGTGGTGCCGGGCGGCGACGGCCAGCACCTCCTCGGAGAGAGCGCGCGGCTCCCCCGATCGCGGGTCCACGAGGAGGAGCTCCTCCTCCACTCCGACACTGCGCAAAAGAACCCGCCTTTCCGATCGCATCCTTGAGCGGACCATGACGGAACTGCCGGACTTGCCGAACGTGCTGGGTCGTCCATCATCCCCGGTGCGGCGGGCGGACGCACCGCCCGGGAAGCCCCTCACGGGTATCTGGCCAGTTCCCGCCGCCCCCGGCCAAAACAACGGTGCCGACACCTCTCCGCAGCGCACTCCGAGCCCCGTCGGCCACCTGCAGCCCCACCCGGCCGCCCCGGACCCCACACCCACCGCGCGCCCGCCGACCGTCACCCGGGGACACAGGGCGTCAATCGCACTAGTACAGAAACTGTTTGCGGCTAGTGCGAAGCCGGGATAGATTCCCCGTCATGTCTGCCTCAGCTCCCCTGCCCGTCACGCTCGTCGGCCCCCACGTACGCCTGGAGCCGTTGTCGATGGACCATCTCGACGATCTGTTCGCGGCGGGAGGCCGCGACGAGGAGGTGTGGAGGTGGCTGGGAGGGCCGGCGCCCCGGACACGCGAGGAGCTGCGCGGCAAGCTCGCCGAGCTGCTGGAGCACGCCGGGCGCGGTGAGTACGTCGCCTTCGCGGTCATCCACCTCGCGAGCGGCCGGGCCGTCGGCTGGACCACGTACATGGACATCGACGTGGCCGACGAGCGGCTGGAAATCGGCTCGACGTGGTACGGGCGCGCGTACTGGCGCACCGCGGTCAACACCGCGTCGAAGCTGCTGCTCCTCACCCACGCGTTCGAGGACCTGGGCATGGGGCGCGTGCAGTTGAAGACCGACCATCTCAATCACCGCTCGCAGGCGGCCATCGCGCGGCTCGGCGCGCGGCGCGAAGGGGTCCTGCGCCGCCATCGCAGGCGGCCGGACGGCACCTGGCGCGACTCGGTGTACTTCTCGATCCTCGCCTCGGAGTGGCCCGCGGCCAAGGAGCGCCTGGCCGCCCGCCTGGACGGACCCGGCCACGGCGGATAGCGCCCCGCGTCCGCCCGCGCAGCCGTCGCGGGTGAGACATCACCGGGGCCGTACAGGACCGGGCGGCCTCCGGTCCGCGACCGTGAACCCCGGCCTCGCAGCCCGCGGCGGGGCGGACGGGGGCTTCAACCGGGGGCGCGGGGGGACGCGGCGGTGCCAGAATCCCGCACATGTCGATTCGCTACCCACGCCCCCTGCGCCCCGGCGACCGTATCGCCGTCACCTCCCCGTCCAGCGGTGTGCCGGAGGAGCTCCGGGCGCGGCTCGACGTGGCCGTCCGCGCCGTGGAGGCGCGCGGGTACGAGGTCGTGCTGGGCGACTGCATGGACGGCTCCGGGCACGTCAGCGCCCCTGCCGCCGACCGTGCCGCCGAGTTGACGGCGATGCTCACCGACCCCGCCGTGCGGGCCGTCGTGCCGCCGTGGGGCGGCGAGACCGGGATCGACGTGGTCCCGCTCCTCGACTTCGACCGGCTGCGCGACGCCGAACCCACCTGGCTCGTCGGCTACTCCGACATGTCCACCCTGCTCACCCCCCTCACGCTGCTCACCGGCACGGCCACGCTCCACGGCGCCAACCTGATGGAGACCCCGTACCGGACACCGGAGGGCCTGCTGTCCTGGCTCGACGTGGTGACCGTCCCCGAGGGCGGCACGTTCACGCAGAACTCGCCGGGCCGTTACCGCTCCCCCGGCTGGGACGACTGGGCCGCCGACCCGCACGTGGACACCTTGAGGCTGGACACCCCCGGCACCTGGCGGCGCCTGGACGGCGACGGGGACGTGGACGTGCGGGGACGGCTGGTCGGAGGCTGCGTCGAGACGCTGAGCGGCCTCGCCGGGACGCCGTACGGGGACGTGTCCGCTTTCGCCCGCGCCCACGCCCCCGAGGGGCTGATCGTGTACGTGGAGGCCTGCGAGGACAACGCGTTCAGCATCTGCCGCACCCTGCACGGGATGCGGCTGGCCGGGTTCTTCGACGCGGCCGACGCCGTGCTGATCGGCCGCACCGCCGCGCCCGACCGGCCGTCCCTCACCCAGTACGACGCGGTGCTGGACGCGCTGGGGCCGCTGGGCGTGCCGCTGATCGCGGACGTGGAGTGCGGCCACGTACAGCCGCACCTGCCGCTCGTCAACGGCGCGCTCGGCCGGGTCGTCCACACGGCGACCCGGCACGAGGTGACGCAGACCCTGGCCTGACGCGGGGCCGGGCCCGACGCGAGTCGCGTCAGACGATGGGCGGCTGGGCCAGCCGTACGAGTTCGAGTGCCTGCTCCGGGAACCAGGCGCCCGCGCGCGGGTCGATCATGCCTCGCGCCGGGTCCTCGGGTCCCGGGGTGCCGCGCAGGCACTGCCCGTCGGACTCGCCGGGGATCTTGATCCAGAGGCGCGCGTCGTGGAGCGCCTGGCCGGTCGCCGTGGTCGGGCGGGCGCCGAGTCCGCGGTCCGGCGGGTTGCACCAGTCCTGCGGGTCCGGGTAGACCCCGGCGGGCGGGGTCCAGGGGCCGCGGCCGTTGCGGCTGGAGTCGGTGACGAAGCGCTTCATCCGCGAGGTGTCGGCGGGCGTGTGGGCGGCCGTCCAGGCGTCGGCCTCGGCCTGCGGGGTCCACTGGTCGGGGCACTGCGACGCCTGGCCGCCGCCGGAGACGTACGCCAGGCAGGTGGAGATCAGCTTGCCGTAGCGGACGTTGGCCGCGTCCGTGTGGTAGTTGGACACGTTCAGGTAGAAGCCGGTGGCGCCGCCCACGCCGGCCCGGACCAGGCGGGGCACGATCGCGCGGACGCTGTGCCAGCCGGGGTGGCCGGCGTCGAGGTACACCTTGGTGCGGGGCAGGGCGGCGAGGCGCCCGACGGCGTACCGGATCTCGTCGTAGCGGGCGGTGGTGCGGGTGCCCTGCGCGTCGTCCTGGCCGCAGTCGGAGGGCAGCAGGGCGAGGGAGTCGGGTTCGAGGACGACGTACGCCCGGCGGGTGCCGATGGCGCGGGTGACGGCGTCGGTCCACGCCTGGTACTCGGCGGTGGTGGAGGCGCCGCCGCCGGAGTAGTTGGAGCAGTCCCGGCCTGGCACGTTGTAGAGGGCCAGGACGGGGACGGCGCCCTTGGCGGCGGCGTCCCGCATGACGGCCAGGACCGCGTCGTGGACCTCGGCCGGTGACGCGCCGTGGAACCACACGGCCTGCGGGGTGCCGGCCATCCTCCGTATCCCGGCCGCGTCGGTGAACCGGCCCTCGGCCTCGAGGCTCCGCGCCTGGGCGAGGGCGCCGGGGTTCGGGGCCGGGGTGTACAGGGCCGTACCGGACCGCCCGGCGGCCGCGCCTTCCGGAGCCGGCGCGGCGCCCTCCCGGGCGGCGGCAGGAGAGGTGAGCAGCCCGGCGGCGAGGGCCAGCGGCAGGGCCAGTAAGGCGGTCGCCGCCCGGAGGCGGCCGGTGGTGCGGGTACGCAGGCGCATGACAAGCCCTTCGTCACGGTCGGCACAAGGATCAGAGCGGTCTGGGAGCGCTCCCACACCTTCCTCCGCACCCGTGCGACCGTCAAGCCCCCTTGGGGGGTACGGAACGCGCCCGCGTCGGGTTCAGCGCGTCGAAGACCATGATCCGTTGCTCCGGGTCGAAGTGGAAGTCCGCCTCGTAGCGGCCCCAGGTGACCGCGCGGACGAAGGCGTCGCTGGTCCGCCGGGCCGTGCCGGGCGGCACCTCGGGCGCGACCGCGTCCAGCGGGGCGGGCGGTGTCGCGGCGGGCGACCACGGGTGGGCGGCGACGAGGCGGCGCGCGCTGTCCGGGGTGAGCCGCGCGACGCCGGAGAGGCGTACGTCGGTGGGGCCGGGCACGAGCTGCCTGCCCTGCGCCCGGCGGCGTCCATGCCGCCCAGGTGACCCGGCGAGCGGGCCGAGCTGCGGGAAGCGTGCCTCGATGGGCTCGGGGTCGTGCCGGGGTACGGGCGGCGACGGGCCGCTTCCCGCGCCGCGCGTGTCCGGCCCGCCGACGCGCGCGGCGATCGGCACCCCCAGGGGTACGGCGAGCAGCGCACACGTCAGCGCCCGTCTGCCCGTACCCGGCGCGGCCCGCCCGGCGCGGTCCCTGCCACCTGTCCCCACTCCTGGGGCCCCATGCGCCGGGCCGCCCGCCGCCGTCTCCGGGCGCCCATGCCGCCCGCAGCGTATCTGCGGCGCCCAGGGCGGCTCGTACGGTCCGGGCCGCCCCTACCGCCCGCGCCGTCCCGGCGCACGTGCGGCCGGGAGCGGCGTCGCGGGCACGCCCAGGTCTCCCCGTATCGCGATGGGCGGCGTCCCGGGGCAGCCGCTGACGACCAGGACGGCGCCGGGGCGATCCTCGCCCGCCCCTCGGGCCGGTCCGGCGCGCGGGCAGGGAGGGCGGTTCAGGCGACTGACCCTATCCGGCCGTCCGGAGCGGAGGGGCCGTCGTGGTGGATCGGGGTGTGGGCGCCGGTCAGGGAGGCGCCGGTGCCGCCCCGGCGGTCGGCAACGATCTCGGCGGCGATCGACAGGGCGGTCTCCTCCGGGGTGCGGGCGCCCAGGTCGAGGCCGATGGGTGAGCGGAGCCGGGCGAGTTCGAGTTCGGTGACGCCGGCCTCGCGCAGCCGCCGGTTGCGGTCCTCGTGGGTGCGGCGGGAGCCCATGGCGCCGACGTACGCGACGGGGAGCCGCAGGGCGCGCCGCAGCAGCGGGATGTCGAACTTGGCGTCGTGGGTGAGGACGCACAGCACCGTGCGGGCGTCGGTCTCGGTCGCGTCCAGGTACTCGTGGGGCCAGGCGACGACGATCTCGTCGGCGTCGGGGAAGCGGGTGGCGGTGGCGAAGACCGGACGCGCGTCGCAGACGGTGACGTGGTAGCCGAGGAACTTGCCGACGCGGACCAGCGCGGAGGCGAAGTCGATGGCGCCGAACACGATCATGCGGGGCGGCGGGACGCTCGACTCCACGAGCAGGGTGACCGGCTGCCCGCAACGGGCGCCATCGGCGCCGATGGTGACCGTGCCGGTGCGCCCGGCCTCCAGCAGGGCGCGCGCCTCGGCGGCGGCCGTGCGGTCGAGTTCCGGGTGGCCGCCGAGTCCGCCGTCGTACGTGCCGTCGGGCCGTACGAGGAGGGCGGTGCCCAGCAGGTCGCGCGGCCCGTCCACGGCGCGCACCAGGGCGGCGGCCCGCCCGGAGGCGGCCTCCGCGAGCGCGGCGGGGTAGACGCCGCCGCGGACCGGGGTGACCAGGATGTCGATGATCCCGCCGCAGGTGAGGCCCACGGCGAAGGCGTCCTCGTCGCTGTAGCCGAAGCGTTCGACGACGGTCTCGCCGTCCTGGACGGCCTGCCGGCACAGTTCGTAGACGGCGCCCTCCACACAGCCGCCGGACACGGAGCCGATCGCGGTGCCTTCGCTGTCGACGGCGAGGGCGGCGCCGGGCAGCCGGGGTGCGCTGCCGGTGACGGCGACGACGGTGGCGACGGCGAAGTCGCGTCCCTGCTCGGCCCACCGGCCGAGCTCCTCGGCGATGTCCAGCATGGCGGCCTCCTTGGCTTGGTTGCGGGAGCGGATGTACGGAGCGGGCTGGGGCGGGGCGTGTCCCGTCGGGGCCGGGCCGGGGGCGCCCCTACTGGGCGTACCCCCGGCCCCGGCCCCCGACCGGGACGCGCCCGCCGCTGGGGAGGGCGGGCGGCGGGGACCGGCGGTCCGGCCCGGTGGCCGGTCCCTTGGGCGGGGGCCGGGCCACGAGTACCCGCCGGACGAGCGCAGCCCCCGGGGCCTGTGCGGGCGAAGCCCGAGGCCGGCGGGCCCCGGCCACGAGGCCGCCCGTCGGGCGAAGGCCCCACCGGGGGACCCCGGTGGCGGGCCCCAGGTGGCGGGGCTCCCTGGTGGTGGCGGGGCCCCGCTCCGGCCGGGATGCTCAGTGGCCGGTGCCCGTCGCGAAGTAGAAGACGAACACCGCGGACAGGACCCACATCAGGACGCTGGGCTCGCGCCACTTGCCCTGGGCGGCCTTGATCGCGCAGTACGCGATCACCCCGGCACCGACACCGGTGGTGATCGTGTACGTGAACGGCATCAGCACGACGGTCAGGAACACCGGCACGGCGACCGACCAGTCCGCCCAGTCCACGTGGCGGGCGTTCTGGAGCATCATCGCGCCGATCACGACGAGCGCGGCGGACGCGACCTGGCCGGGAACGAGCTGGGTGAGCGGGGTGAAGAACAGGCACGCGGCGAAGAACAGACCGGTGACCGAGGCCGACAGGCCCGTACGGGCTCCCTCGCCCACGCCGGTCGCGGACTCGATGAACACGGTCTGCCCGGAGGCGCTGGTGGCGCCGCCGATCGCGCCGCCCGCGCCGTCGATGAACAGCGCCTTGTTGAGTCCGGGCATCCGGCCGGAGGCGTCGGCGAGCCGGGCCTCCTGGCCGACGGCGATGATGGTGGCCATCGCGTCGAAGAACCCGGCCAGGACGAGAGTGAAGACGATCATGCCGACGGCGGCGTAGCCGAGCTGCTCCCAGCCGCCGAACTCGACCTGCCCGAAGAGGGAGAAGTCCGGCATGGAGACGACGCCGCCGTCCAGGACGGGCGGCCTGCCGCCCCACGCCCGCTCGTCGATCAGGCCGGTCGCGGTGGCGACGACGGAGATGACCGTGCCGACGACGATGCCCAGCAGGATCGCGCCGGGCACCTTGCGGGCCTGGAGCATGAAGATCAGCAGCAGGGTGACGGTGAACAGAACGACGGGCCAGCCGGTGAGCGAACCGCCGGTGCCGAGGGTGACCGGGCCGCCGCCCTCGCCCTTGCCGACGAAGCCCGCGTTGACGAAGCCGATCATCGCGATGAACAGGCCGATGCCCATGGTGATGCCGTGCTTCAGCGCCAGGGGTATGGCGTTCATGATGACTTCGCGGACGCCGGTGACGACGAGCAGGCAGATCACCGCGCCGTACACGACGCACATGCCCATCGCCTGCGGCCACGTCATGTGGGGCGCGACCTGGGTGGAGACGACACCCGCGACGCTGAGGCCCGCCGCGAGGGCGAGCGGGACCTTGCCGATGATGCCCATCGCCAGGGTGGTGACCGCCGCGGCGAGCGCGGTGGCCGTGATGAGGGCGGGCTGGCTCAGTTTGTGGCCGAGCACGTCCGCGCCGCCGAGGAGCAGCGGGTTGAGCAGGAGGATGTACGCCATCGCCATGAAGGTGGTGACGCCGCCGCGCACCTCGCGCGCGACGGTCGATCCTCTGTGGGTGATGTGAAAGTACCGGTCGAGCCAAGACCGTCCGGCGGGGACGCGTGAGCCGTCGCCCGCGTCCTCCGAGACGGTCTTCGGCTCCACTGTCGACTGGGTCATGGTGCCTACTCCCAAGGTTCACAGGGGCACCCGCGGCTCTGCTTCGATGCCTGTGCGCGGGATTTGGGATGCTGCCTGGCTGCACGACCCGGGGGACGGCCCGAGACGAACGGGGTGGTGCGTGGGGGACTCCGGGCGGTGCGGGCGGCCGTGGACTGTGACGTTCCCGGTGGCGCGCACCGCCCGGAGGGTTCCGGAGGTACGGGGGCGTGGCCCGCGTTCCTGTGCGGTCGGTGCCGGTGGAGGTGCTCGGGGCGGTACCGGCGCCGCGTTCCTGTGCGGTCGGTGCCGGTGGGGCCGAGGCGGGTACCGGCGCCGCCGCGTTCCTAGGCGGTGCCGGTGAGGTGCTCGGGGCGCACCGGCGTCCTGTTCAGCTCCAGTCCGGTCGCCGCGCGGATCGCCGCGAGGACGGCCGGGGTGGACGACAGGGTGGGGGCCTCGCCGATGCCGCGCAGCCCGTAGGGGGCGTGGTCGTCGGCGAGTTCCAGCACGTCGACGGGGATGGTCGGCGTGTCGAGGATGGTGGGGATGAGGTAGTCCGTGAAGGAGGGGTTCCGCACCTTCGCGGTCTTCGGGTCTACGACGATCTCCTCCATCACGGCCATGCCGAGGCCCTGCGTGGTGCCGCCCTGGATCTGGCCGACGACGGACAGCGGGTTGAGTGCCTTGCCGACGTCCTGGGCGCAGGCCAGTTCGATGACCTTGACCAGGCCCAGTTCCGTGTCCACCTCCACGACGGCGCGGTGCGCGGCGAAGGAGTACTGGACGTGGCCGTTGCCCTGGCCGGTGCGCAGGTCGAACGGCTCGGTGGGGCGGTGCCGCCACTCGGCCTCGACCTCGACCGTCTCGTCCTCCAGGACGTCCACCAGGTCGGCGAGGACCTCGCCGTTGTCGGTGACGACCTTGCCGCCCTCCAGGAGCAGTTCGGCGTGGGCCCAGGCCGGGTGGTAGGTGCCGAACTTGCGGCGGCCCAGCTCCAGGACCTTCTCACGGACCAGTTCGCAGGAGTTCTTGACGGCGCCGCCGGTGACGTACGTCTGGCGGGACGCGGAGGTGGAACCGGCGGAGCCGACCCGCGTGTCGGCGGGGTGGATGGTGACCTGTGTGACGCCGAGCTCCGTGCGGGCGATCTGGGCGTGGACGGTGACGCCGCCCTGGCCGACCTCCGCCATCGCGGTGTGGACGGTGGCGACGGCCTCGCCGTTGATGACCTCCATGCGCACCCGGGCGGTGGAGTAGTCGTCGAAGCCCTCGGAGAAGCCGACGTTCTTGATGCCGACGGCGTAGCCGACGCCGCGTACGACGCCCTCGCCGTGCGTGGTGTTGGACAGACCGCCGGGCAGGGCGCGCACATCGGCGCCCGCGGTGGTCTCCCACTGGCGCTCCGGCGGCAGCGGCCGGGCCTTGACGCGGCGCAGCAGCTCGGCGACGGGGGCCGGGGAGTCCACGGGCTGCCCGGTCGGCATGATCGTGCCCTGCTCCATCGCGTTGAGGCGGCGGAACTCGACCGGGTCCATGCCGAGCTTCGCGGCGAGCTTGTCCATCTGCGCCTCGTACGCGAAGCACGCCTGGACGGCGCCGAAGCCGCGCATGGCGCCGCAGGGCGGGTTGTTCGTGTAGAGGGCGATGGACTCGATGTCCACGTCGTCGATGACGTACGGGCCCGCCGACAGGGAGGCGGCGTTGCCGACGACGGCCGGGGAGGCGGAGGCGTAGGCGCCGCCGTCCAGGACGATGCGGCACTTCATGTGGGTGAGCTTGCCGTCCTTGGTGGCGCCGTGCTCGTAGTACAGCTTCGCCGGGTGGCGGTGGACGTGCCCGAAGAACGACTCGTACCGGTTGTAGACGATCTTGACGGGCTTGCCGGTGCGCAGGGCGAGCAGGCAGGCGTGGATCTGCATGGACAGGTCCTCGCGGCCGCCGAAGGCGCCGCCGACGCCGGAGAGCGTCATACGGACCTTCTCCTCGGGCAGGCCGAGGACGGGCGCGATCTGGCGAAGGTCGGAGTGCAGCCACTGCGTGGCGATGTACAGGTCGACGCCGCCGTCCTCGGCGGGCACGGCGAGGCCGGACTCGGGGCCGAGGAACGCCTGGTCCTGCATGCCGAAGGTGTACTCGCCCTCGACGATCACGTCGGCGCGGGCGCGGGCGGACTCGACGTCGCCGCGGATGATCGGCTGGCGGTGGACGATGTTGGGGTGCGGGACGTGTCCGGCGTGGTGGTCGTCGCGGCCGGGGTGGAGGACCGGCGCGTCGGGGGCGAGGGCGGACGCCTCGTCGGTGACGACGGGCAGCTCACGGTACTCGACCTTGATCTTGGCGGCGGCGCGGCGGGCGGTCTCCGGGTGGTCGGCGGCGACGACGGCGACGGGTTCGCCGTGGTGGCGTACGACGCGGTGGGCGAGGACCGGGGTGTCCTGGATCTCCAGGCCGTAGTTCTTCACCTCGGTGGGCAGGTCGTCGTAGGTGAGGACGGCGTACACGCCGGCCTGGGCGAGGGCCTCGGAGGTGTCGATGGAGACGATCTCGGCGTGGGCGACGGGCGAGCGGAGGATCTGGCCCCACAGCATGTCCTCGTGCCACATGTCGGAGGAGTAGGCGAACTCTCCGGTGACCTTGAGGGTGCCGTCGGGGCGGAGGGTGGACTCGCCGATGCCGCCCTTGGTTCCCCGGACGCCCTGGGTGACCTTGGTGGGGGTGCCGGCGGGGGCCGCGGCGGCGCGGGCCGCCCGGTCGGTCTTCGCAGTGGTGTGCGCGGTGGTGGTCATGGGGGTCAGACCGCCTCTCCCTGACGTTCCTGACGGGCGGCCGCGAGGCGGACGGCGTCCAGGATCTTCTCGTAGCCGGTGCAGCGGCAGAGGTTGCCGGAGAGCGCTTCCCGGATGTCCTCGTCCGTCGGGGACGGGTTGCGCTCCAGCATCTCGTCGGCCGCGACGAGCAGACCGGGGGTGCAGAAGCCGCACTGCACGGCGCCCGCGTCGATGAACGCCTGCTGGATCGGCGACAGCTCGGCGCCCTCGCCGGTCTGCGAGTCGGTGCCGCGCGCCGACCAGTTCTTCGCCTCGTCCAGGCCGGTGCCGTCGCCGCAGGAGTGGGTACGCCCCTGGGCGCGCTGCCGGGCGTGGTCGGCGAGGCCCTCGACGGTGACGACCTCGCGGCCCTCGACCTGGCCCGCGGCGACCAGGCAGGAGCAGACGGGCACGCCGTCGAGACGGACCGTGCAGGAGCCGCACTCGCCCTGCTCGCAGGCGTTCTTGGAGCCGGGCAGGCCCAGGCGCTCGCGCAGGACGTACAGGAGGGACTCGCCCTCCCACACGTCGTCGGCCTGCTGGGGGCGGCCGTTGACCGTGAAATTGACGCGCATGGTTATGCCGCTCCTTCCAGCGTGCGGGCGCTGCCCCGGTACTGCTCCCAGGTCCAGCCGAGGGTGCGGCGGGCCATGATGCCGACGGCGTGCCGCCGGTACCGGGCGGTGCCGCGTACGTCGTCGATCGGGTTGCAGGCCGCGGCGGCGAGCTCGGCGAACTGCTTCGCGATCGACGGGGTGATGATCTTGCCGCTGTCCCAGAAGCCGCCCTCTTCCAGCGCGGCGTTCAGGAACTCCTCGGCCTCCCGCGCGCGGATCGGCGTGGGCGCGGCGGAGCCGATGCCCGTGCGGACCGTGCGGGTCTCCGGGTGGAGCGAGATGCCGAAGGCGCAGACGGCGATCACCATGGCGTTGCGGGTACCCACCTTGGAGTACTGCTGCGGGCCGTCGGCCTTCTTGATGTGGATGGTCTTGATGAGCTCGTCCGGCTCCAGGGCGTTGCGCTTCACGCCCGTGTAGAACGCGTCGATGGGGATGAAGCGGGTGCCGCGCACCGACTCCACCTCGACCTCGGCTCCGGCGGCGAGCAGCGCCGGGTGGGCGTCCCCGGCCGGGGACGCGGTGCCCAGGTTGCCGCCGACGCCGCCGCGGTTGCGGATCTGCGGGGAGGCGACGGTGTGGGAGGCCAGGGCGAGGCCGGGCAGCTCGGCGCGCAGGTGTTCCATGATGCGGGTGTACGGGACGGAGGCGCCCAGGCGGACGTTCTCCTCGCCGACCTCCCACTCGCCGAGCGGCTCGATGCGGTTGAGGTCCAGGAGGTACTCGGGCCGCCGGTGGTCGAAGTTGATCTCGACCATGACATCGGTGCCACCCGCGATGGGCACAGCTGTGGGGTGCTCCGCCTTGGCGGCGAGCGCCTCCTCCCAGCTGGCGGGGCGAAGGAAGTCCATGAGTGGCTCTCTTTGATCGGTGTGATCGGGATGTCCTCCGGGGTCGGGGACGGCCGGCCCGGGGGCGTGTTCATCTGGTGTTCACGCTTGGTGGGCCCAGTACACCCACCGGTGCTCCACCCGGTGCAGTCACCGAAACCATGAAGGAGTTGGCTGGCGGCACCCGGCGTCTTGTAGATTCGAACGAAACGCGAGGATGGCTGTCCTCTTCGTTTTCCCCCGGGAACGGTGACGCGGGTCACCGCTCCTGTTGAGACACCCACGAGAAGGATCGGCGGCAACGACATGCGGCTGCGCGCACTGCTGGAGACCGACGCGCTGGGGCTGCGGCTGCTCGGCGGCGAGGACGAGCTGGACCGCACCGTGCGCGGCGTCATGACCACGGACCTCAGGGACCCCAGCCGTTATCTGTCGGGCGGTGAGCTGGTCCTGACCGGTCTGGCGTGGCGGCGGGACGCGGCGGACTCGGAGCCGTTCGTACGGATCCTGGCGGCGGCCGGGGTGGCGGGGCTCGCGGCCGGTGAGGCCGAGCTCGGCGCGATCCCGGACGATCTGGTGCAGGCGTGTTCCCGCCACCGGCTGCCGCTGTTCGCGGTCCACGAGTCCGTCGCGTTCGCAACGATCACGGAGCATGTCGTTCGACAGGTGTCCGGTGAGCGCGCCGGGGACCTCGCCGCCGTGGTGGACCGGCACCGGCGGCTGATGACGTCCGGACCGGCGGGCGGCGGCCCCGAGGTCGTCCTCGACCTGCTCGGCACGGACCTGGACCTGCGCGCCTGGGTGCTGTCCCCGACAGGGCGGTGCGTCGCCGGGGCGGGGGCGCCGCTGCCTCCCGCGACGGCCGCCGCGCTGGCCGGTGAGCACCTGGCGGCGACGCGCGGCGGGCGGCGCGGCCCGCACCGGGCGCAGGTGGCGGGGACGACGTACTCGCTGTTCCCGATCCGCAACACCGGGCGCGGTGCCGCCCCGGCGGTGCGGGACGTGCGCGAGACGGTGCTGTCGGACTGGCTGCTCGCCGTGGAGGCGGACGCGGGCGACTGGCCCGCCGCCCGGCTGGACCTCCTCCAGGGCGTGACGCAGCTGATCGCGGTGGAGAGGGACCGGCGGGACGCCGCCCGTACGGTACGCAGGCGGCTCGCCCAGGAGGTGCTGGAGCTGGTGCAGACGGGCGCCGCACCCGCCGAGGTCGCCGCACGGCTGCGGGTGGCCGCGCCGGTGCTGCTGCCGGGGCTCGGCACGGCGCCGCACTGGCAGGTCGTGGTGGCCCGCGTGGAGTGGGGCGGCGACGGCACGGTGGAGGCGGGCCCGGTCGCGCAGGCGCTGCTGGAGGAGGTGCTCGTCGATCCGGCGACGACGGGCGCGGACTCGGCCGACCGGATCGCCGTGGCGCACTCCGGGGACGAGGCGATCGCGCTCGTACCGCTCCCGGCCGTCCCCGCGGAGCCCGCGTCCGAAGGGCCGTCGGGCGAGGACGGCGACGCGGCGGCCGACGGGGCGGAGGCGGCGGGCGCCGCGGGAGGCGGGGCCGAGGGCGCGGCGGACGGCGCGGGGCCGGGGCTGCACGCGGACCGGCTGCTGGCCGCCGTGCGGGCGCCGCTGTCGGCGGGCCTCGGCGACGACGGGCGGCTCACGCTGGGCGTCAGCGCGGCCGTCACCTCGGCGGAGGGCCTGCGCGGCGCCCTGGAGGAGGCCCGGCACGCCCGCCGGGTCGCGGCGGCGCGCCCCGGCCGGGTCTGCGCGGCGGGCCACCACGAGCTGGCGTCGCACGTGCTGCTGCTGCCGTTCGTCCCGGACGACGTGCGGCGCGCGTTCACGGCACGGCTGCTGGACCCGCTGCGCGACTACGACCGGCGCCACCGCGCGGAGCTGATCCCGACGCTGGAGGCGTTCCTCGACTGCGACGGCTCGTGGACCCGCTGCGCGTCCCGGCTGCACCTGCACGTCAACACGCTGCGCTACCGGGTGGGCCGCATCGAACAGCTGACGGGCCGCGACCTGTCCCGCCTGGAGGACAAGCTGGACTTCTTCCTGGCGCTGCGCATGTCCTGACGGTTCGCCAGCCGGTGGGCGGCGCCCCGTCCCCGTCGGGAGCGGGCTGCGAACCCCGTACCCGCCGGGAACGGCGTGCGAACGCCCGGGCGTTCCGGCATAGTTGGCGTCCGAGAACCTCGCTGGGGGAAGCCCGACGCGGTACCGGCGTGCCGGGTACCGCCACCACGCGGCTCGCCCGCCTCCCTGGAGCGCCCGGCCGCCCGGGTGCGGGGCCACCGATGGCCCGCCCGTCAGCGAAAGTGACGTTACGAGGAGAGCGCTGATGGCCGCCGGTGACGGCAAGACACCGGTCGGGGCGACCGACTTCCCGGCACCCGGGCCGCCCGGACCGCGCACGTCCCCCACGCCGGTGCCGCCGGTACCGCCGAGGGGCCCGGCCGTCCGAACTCCCGGTGACCGGTCGGTGGCCGCGGGCGGCAACGCCCGGACCGTCATCACCGGCGACAACGTCACCCATGTGCACCTGGGCCTGGGGGCCGCGGTGATCGTGGCCGCCCTCGCACTCGGCGGTGTCGCGGCCGCCTGGTACTGGCCCGGTCCGGCCGAAAACGGGTCTCCGGCGGGCGGTAGGCCGCCTCTGGCCGTCACGACACGGTTTGCGCCGAACCCGGAACACTGCGACGGCTGGATCTTCCCCGGCCGACTGCCCGGCGCCGTTCCCGTACCCGCCGGTGCGCCCACGGCCGAGTGGGCCCACGCCCAAGGCGGCGTCGACGGTGGCCGTACCGCACTCCGGCTGGTGGTGCAGGGCACCGGTGACCACGACGTCGTACTACTGGGCCTGCGCGCCGTCGAGCAGCGCGAGACGCGGCTCGCCCCCGGCACCACGGTGGCCCTGCGCCTCGGCTGCGGCGGCGACCTGGAGGAGCGCCACTACCAGGTGCGGCTCGGGGAACCCCACGAGGACGTCACCCTCGTGGTGCCCGAGGAGGACGGCTCGGCGCGGCGCGTCGAGAAGCCGTTCGGGTACACGGTGTCCGCCACGGACGCGGAGGTGTTCTCCATCGAGGCCCTCGCCCCCGACGAGCCCGACCGGGTCGCGTGCGACTGCGTGGTCACGTGGAAACTCGCCCTCGACTGGGCGTACAAGGGCGAGCAGGGCACGCTCATCGTGGACGACCGGGGCGCGCCCTTCCGGACCGGGGACCTCTCCCCCGGCCACCCGTACCCCCATGTGGTCAAGGCGGGCCTGTCCTGGCGGTAGCGGCACGGCCCGGCCGCGCGGATGCGGAACGCCCGCCGCCGGATGGGAGTTTGGGGCGTATCGAGGCGACGACTGCGTCATGATGTCCGTATGACGCGACAGCGGAAGGTGCTGGCCTGGACCGCGATGGTCCTCGGCGGCCTGCTCGCATTCGGAGCGCTGACGGCCCTGGTCGTGCGGGACCTCGACACGGCGGACAAACTCGCCAGCGTGCTCGGCGCCCTGGCGGGCGCGGCTGGCCTGGCGGTGTCGCTGCGCGCGCTGTCCCGCCGGGCTCCGGAGCCCGCCGCCACCGGGCCGGTGGTGACCACGGAGGGAGAGCGGTCGGTCGCCGCGGGCGGGACGATCTCCGGCACGGTCATCACCGGGGACGGACGGAGCGTCGGCCCCCTGCCGCCGCCCTCGTGCGGTGCCCGGCCTGCCCCGGGCCCCCCGGCCGACGTCTGGGTCCCCGAGGTCCGGACCCCGGGTGCGCGGTCCGTCGGCGCGGGCGGGGACATCTCCGGGACCGTGGTGACCGGCGACGGCGGGTCCTGACCCCACCGGGCCTGGCCCTCACCATCACCGAGGGAGCCGGCGCACCGGACGGCCCACACCCTGGACCGCCCCGCCTACGGCGCCCGCGCCCAGGCCGTCACGTCACCGGGTGAGTACACGGCTGAACGCGCCCGCCCGGGCGGCCAGTTCCGCCCAGGTGCCCTCCTCCGCGACCCGGCCGCCCTCCAGTACGGCGATCCGGTCCGCCCTGCGCACGGTCGCCGGGCGGTGGGCGATCACCAGCGTCGTACGGCCCCGCGACGCGGCCGTCAGCGCGGCGGACAGCTCGGCGTCACCGGCCGTGTCCAGGTGGGCGGTCGTCTCGTCCAGCACCAGCACCCGGGGGCGGGCCAGCAGCGCCCGGGCCAGGGCCACCCGGGAGCGCTGCCCGCCGGACAGGGTCGCGCCCCGCTCCCCCACCGCCGTGTCGTACCCGTCCGGCAGGGCGTCCGCGATCCGGTCCACGCCGCACAGCCGGGCCGCCTCCCGCAGTTCCTCGTCCGTCGCGCCGGGCGCGGCGAGGCGCAGGTTCTCGGCGAGGGTGCCGTGGAACAGCGGCGCGTCCTGCCCCACGACGGCGACCGTGCGCCGCAGTTCGGCGTCGGCGACGTCCCGCAGGTCCACGGCCGTGCCGTCCGCGCCGACCAGTTCGACCGCCCCGTCCGCCGGGTCCCAGAACCGGGCCAGCAGATGCGCGCACGTCGACTTGCCGGCCCCGGACGCGCCGACCAGCGCCAGGGTCTCCCCCGCCCGGACGGCCAGGTCCAGGCCGCTCAGGACGGGCCGCCCGGCGCCGTAGTCGAAGGACACGCCCCGGAGCCGTACCGCCAGTGGCCCAGGCGGTACGGGACGGGGGGACGCGGTGGGCGGGGCGCCCGCCTCCGCGTGGACGGCGGCGCCCACCCGCCCGGCGGCCGCGCGCAGCCCGCCCGCCTGGCCCAGCGCGGCGGCCGCGTCCGCGACGGGGGCCAGCACGCCCAGCGCCAGCGCAGCCGCGGCGGGCGCCCACCCGGGCTCGCCGCCCAGGGTGTGCGCGGCGACCGCGACGACGCCCACGACGGCGGCGGCGACCAGCACGTCCCGCACGGCGGCGGCGCCCGATTCCCAGGCGGCTTCGGCGCGTTGGGCGTCGCCCAGGCGGCGTCCGCGTTCCCGGAGTCGTGCGCGGCGCCGGTCCAGCGCGCCGAACGCGAGGAGCTCAGGCAGCCCGTCCACCGTCTCCACGGCGTCCGCCGACAGGTCGGCCGCCGCCCGCCGGGTGCGGGCGCCGCGCGCCGCCCTGCCCCGCGCGTCGAGGACCGGCACGGCCGCCAGCAGCGCGGCGGCGGGTACGACGGCGGCGAGCAGCGCCGGGTCCACGGCGGCCAGCACCATGGACCCGCCCGTGAACACAGCGGCGGACGCCAGGAGTTGGGCGACGGCGTGCGCGTAGAAGAACTCCAGCGCCTCCACGTCGCCGAGCGCCGCCGCCGCGAGGTCGCCGCTGCGACGCCCCTCGATCCGGGCGGGCGCGGACCGGGCGAGCCCGTCGAAGACCCGTACGCGCAGGCCCGCGAGGACCCGGTACGCCAGGTCGTGCGAGAGGTCCATCTCCCGCCACGTCGCCACCGCCCGTACGAGGACGAGCGTGACCAGCGCGGCGATGGTCCCCGCGCCGGGGAGGGCCCCGGTGGCGACGGCCGTGCCGACCGTGTGCGCGGCGAGCGTCACCAGCGCGACCAGCGCGGCCTGGTCCACCAGGGCGGTGGCGAAGGTCCGTACGGTCATGGAGCGCATCGCGCGGTCCTCGGTCAGCACCGGCAGCAGGGCCCGCAGCGCGCCGCGCGGCACATGGTCCGGCTCCGCGCCGGACGGCGCGTGGTCCTGCGCGTCGCCGCCCCGCTGCTCCTCCACCGCACCCCCGTGCGCGCGGTCCGTCACGCCGCCGTCTGTCCGGTTCGTCATGCCGCCGTCTCCTCCGTAGTGCCCGCCGCCACGAGGCGGGCGTACACCGCGCTGCCCCGCGTCAGGGTCGTGTGCGTGCCGGTCGCCTCGACGCGGCCGCCGTCGAGGACGACGATCCGGTCCGCGTCCCGCACCGACGCCAGCCGGTGCGCGACGACCAGGCAGGTGCGGCCGCGCGCGGCGTGCGGCAGGGCGCGGCCGATCCGGGCCTCGCGCCGCTCGTCCACGGCGCTGGTCGCCTCGTCCAGGACGAGGACGGGCGCGTCGGCGAGCAGCGCCCGCGCCAGGGCGATGCGCTGGCGCTGGCCGCCGGACAGGGTCGCGCCGCGCTCGCCGACCTGCGTGTCGTACCCGTGGGGCAGGGCGGCGATCTCGTCGTGGATGCCCGCCGCCCGGGCCGCGTCGCGCAGTTCGCCGTCGGTGGCGTCGGGCCGGGCCAGGCGCAGGTTCTCCGCGATCGTGGCGTGGAACAGGTACGTGTCCTGCGAGACGACCGCGATGCCGCGCCGCAGCGAGGCGAGGGCGTACGCCGTGTGGTCGGTGCCGTCGAGGGTGATGCGGCCCGCGTCGGGGTCGCCGTGGCGCAGGAGCAGCGCGAGGAGCGTGGACTTGCCCGCGCCGGACGGGCCGACCACCGCCGTCGTACGGCCCGCCTCCGCGGTGAAGGTGACGCCGCGCAGCGCGGGCCGGGTGGCGCCCGGGTGGGTGAAGTGGACGTCGTGGAAGGCGATGGCGGGCGGCGCCCCGGGCGGCAGTTGCGCGGTGCCGTCGTCGGGGACGGCGGGCCGGGCGGTGCGCAGCGCGGCGATGCCGTCGGCGGCGGAGACGCCCAGGTAGCCGGAGTGCCACTCGCGGGACAGGTCGCGGACGGGCCGGAAGCACTCGGACGCGAGCATCAGCAGCAGGTACGTGCCGGTCGCGGTGGTGCGGCCGGACGCGGCGGACGCGCAGGCCAGGAGCGCGGCCGCCACCGTGCCGCCCTGCACGGCGAGGTCGGTGAGGCCCGTGTCCACCAGGGAGACGCGCAGTTTGGCGACGGTCGCCCGGTGCAGCGCCGCCGAACGCTCCTGGAGGCGGGCCCGGACGCGGGAGACCGCTCCGGCGGCGCGCAGCGCGGGCATGCCCTGGAGGGCTTCGAGGTAGTCGGCGGCGAGCGCCTCGTACGCCCCCCAGTGCTCCTCGCCGCGCCGGGCGAGGAGCCGGTCCCACCAGCGGGGCGCGAACAGCGCGACGAGCAGCGCCGGGGCGAGCGCGAGGACGGCGTACGGCTCCACGAAGGCGACCGCCGCGAGCAGCAGCGGCGGGGCCGCGCAGGTGACGAGCAGCTGCGGCAGATAGCGGGAGACGTACGCGTCCACGCCCTCCACACCGTCGACCAGCGTGGCGCGGACGGCACCGGCCCGGTCGTCGGCGCCGCGCGCCGGGCCGGACGCGCCGAGCCGTCGCAGGAGCGTGTCGCGCAGTTCGGTGCGGACATGGGCGCCGGCGCGGGCGGCGACGGAACGCTGGGCACGGCCCAGGACCGTGCGGACGGCGACGACGGCGAGGACCGCGCCGAGCACGGGCGGCAGGGCGGCCGTTTCGCCGCGCGCGATCCGGGCGAGCGCGACGGCGAGGAGCACGGCCTGCGCGAGATGGGTGGCGGTGACGGCGGCGAGGAGCGCGGTCGCGCCGAGCAGGGGCCGTTGGGCGGCGCGGGCGGCGCGCAGCAGCTCCGGGTGGAGCATCATCGGGAGGCGTTCCCTTCGGTGGCGGTGCCCAGGGCCAGGGCGTGGACGAGGTGCGCGGGGCCGTGCGGACCGCGCTGCCACGACCCGACGGGGCGGGCGGCGACGCCGAGCGCGGCGGCGGTGGCCTGGGCGGCGCCGACGGCGTACCCGGCGGCGATGTGGTCGCGGCGTACGCGCGCGGGGTCGGCGTCGTCGGGGCAGCCGTGGGCGAGCAGCAGCGCCCCGGTACGGGCGAGCCACTCCTGCCGCGCGGCGCGCACGGCGAGGTCGCCGGGCCGCCAGGGGGCGCGGGGGTCGTCGGCCCGTACGAGCTCCCAGGCGAGCGCGGCGGGGCGGGCGGGGCCCGTACCGCCCGGGCACGCGGTGGAGGTGGTGGACGCGGTGTACGCGGTGGAGGCCGTGGCCAGGATCGACGCGAGCCGGGCGGCGGGCGGGACTCCGGGGAACGGCGGGGGCGCGCTGCGCCGGGCCGCCAGGGCCGTGTCCGGCAGCTCCGGCACGCCGGGCGGACGCCATGTGCCGGTGCCGGACGCCGTGAGCGCGTACAGCACCTCCCGCGCGGCCCGCAGCACGGGCGGGACGGGTCGCGCGTCGGGTGCGGGCGCCGCACCGGGCGGGTACCCGGCCCACCGGTCCAGCGCGTCGTCCGGGCCTGGCGTCAACCGCACCGCCGCCAGGGCCTGTTCGGGGGCCCCTGGGCCGTGCGGCAGTCCGGCGGCCGCCGCGAGAAGGGCGCCGTCCGCGTCGGGGCACCAGGCGGGCGCCCCGGCGAGGGTGAGCGCGACGGCGGCGTGCCCGGCGTCCAGGAGCAGCAGCGGCCAGCCCCGGTGGCCGTACTGGGAGGCGGTCCGCCGGGCGGTGACCGTCAGCACGGCGAGCGCCCCGGGCGGGGCGTCCCCGTCGGCGGCCCCGCGCGGGTGCAGCCGGTGCGTGACGGGCTGGTAGGCGTAACGGCCGGGCGGCAGGCCGGTACCGGGGCCGAGCAGCAGATGGGCGTTGACGGGGTGCAGTGCCCCCGCGGACGCGGCGGGCCGTAGCCGGTCCCCGGCCAGGGAGAGCCGCAGCAGCCGGTCCAGCGGGGCCGGTACGGGCAGGGCCGGGCCCGGCCAGGGCGTGACCTGCGGCCCGGCCGGGAAGCGGGGGCCGGGCACCCGGCCGGAACGGGCCAGCGACAGGGCGCGGTTGACGAGGGGCGGGGCGCCGTTCACGGAAGGCGGCGCGTCGTTCACGGAGGACACGGCACGTCTCACATGTGCGGGGGCGGGGCGAGCGTGAAGTCCCCGGGTCCGGCGGGCGGCCGGTCGCGCCAGCCGCGCGCGAGGGCGGCGTCGGCGAAGCGCGGGCAGCCCAGGTACGCGAACGCGGCGGGGGCGTTGGGGACGAGGCCGGACACGAGGACGCGGGCGACGCGCAGCGGGGTCTCCGCGACGTCCTCGGTGGTGAGGTCCAGGGTGATGACCCGGTGGCCGCCCTCCGCGAGGCGGGCCCGCAGCTTCCCGGGGCTGCCGTGCGGGATGTCCTGGACGGGGACGGTGCCGAGGGCGGGCGCGGTGAACCGGCGGGCGTACGGCGCCATGCGCGGGTCCAGCCACACCTGGACGTGGGCGCCGAGGTCCCGTACGGCGGCGAAGTCCTCCCCGCAGACGTCCAGGTAGCGGCGGTCGGCGCGGTGGTCCAGGTACAGCCCGCGGGCGAGGAGCCCGGTCTCGACGGCCCGGAACACCCAGCCGTCCGGGTCGGTGGCCCCCTGGGTGAACACCCACGTGTGGACGGCCTCCAGGACGGCCTTGCGGGCGGCTTCGGCGGGGTCGTACCGGCAGGCGAACCCGGCGGCGTGGATGCCGCGCGCCGGGTCGTGGACGAGCGCGGCCACGCACGGCGCGAACTCGGACGGCATCTCCACCAGCGCCACGTCGAGTCCGGTGCCGTCGAGGTCGTGGGCCAGGCCGGGGACGCTCGCCGGGTCGATGCCCCGGGCGGGCCCGTCGAGGTGCCACCACAGCTCCAGCGCGTCACGCTCCACGACCTCCAGCAGGCCGCGTTCCACGGCGTCGTCGAGACCCTGGCCGGTGGCGATGCCCGCGTAGTTGAGGTGGTGGGTGCGGGGCAGCGAACGCAGGTCGCCCTGCCGCCAGTTGAGGTGGCTGAGCGCGACCGGCACCCAGCATTCCTCGCCGTCCTCCCGTGCGCGGGTCCACAGGGCGGGCGTGTCGGCGGTGAGCGGCCGGTAGGGGAAGCGGGCCCGCTCGTACTGCCAGGGGGCGTACGCGGGGAGGTCGCCGGGACCGTACAGGCGCCGTCCCTCGGCGGCGAGTTCGGCGGCGGTCGCGCGGACCGGCGCGTCGGGGTGGCCGGGCGGAGGCAGCCGGTTGCCGCAGTACCGCTCGACGGCCTCCGCTATGGCGGCGATCCGGGCCCCCTCGGGGTCGCCGAACGTGGTGCCGAGCGAGACCCGGTCGGCGGGCCAGGCGCCGAAGCGGCGGGCGTCGGCCACGTCGGCGGTCATCGCGGTGTAGCGGGGCGGGGCGCCGTCGGGGTGCGGGACGGGCGCGACCTCGCGGACGATCCCGCAGAGGGGGTCCACCAGCGACTCGATGTCCAGGGCGCTGCTCACGTCGGTATCTCCTGTAGGGGGTCGGCCCGGCGCAGGCGGGCGCGGGGTACGGCGGGCAGCCGCAGGACGCTGCCGGGCAGGCGTACGGTGCGCCGGGAGGCGGCCAGGCGGGTCGCGGTGACCGGGTCCTCGCCGGTGTGCGGGTTGCGGGCGTGGGCGGGGAAGTGGTGTCCGGCGACCTCGACGCGCAGGCGGGTGCCCGCGTCGAGGCGGCGGGCGAGGTGGCCGAGCGGCACGGTGAACGGGCCGGGCCGGGCGCGGCGTACGACGCCGGTGGCCAGCGGCCGGGCGCGCCCGTCGGGGGTGAGCGCGACGAGGCGGACCGCCCAGTCGGCGGACGGGGTGTCCGCGGTCGCGTCGAGCCGCGCCTCGGCGGGGCCCAGCAGGTCCAGGGGGCGGGGCAGCGGCGGCCCGGCGAGGAGGCAGCGGTCGGCGGGCGCGGCGGCGGGGAGGGGAACGGCGAGGTCGTCGGAGCGTACGGGCCGGGCGGGGTCGGCGGTGAACTCGGCGCCGTGCACCAGCCGCAGCCCGGCCGGTTCGCCGAAGCGGTACGTGACGGGCTCCGCCGTACGGGGCAGGGCGTACCAGTGGTCGCTGTCGCCGTGCCCGACGACCGCGCGGCTCCCGTGGAGGGCTCCGTCGAGCGCGGCGCGCGCCCAACGGGCGTACAGCGTTCCGAGGTTGAGCCGGTGGGCGGGGCGCGCCTCGGGTGCGGGTCCGGCGGTGAGGCCGTGGCCCCAGGGGCCGAGGATCAGCCGGGCGGGTCCGCGCCAGTCGCGCCACAGCCGGATCGTGTCCTGCGCGAACGGGTCGCGGGTGCCGCCGACGGCGAGCAGCGGCACGTCGCCGGTGAGGGGCGGGCGGCGGGCGGCGTCCCACAGGGCGGCCCAGCCGGGCGTGTCGAGGAGGTCCCGTACGGGCAGGCGGCGCGGGTCCGGCGGGGCGGCGGCGGTCGAGACGCGGCCGTGCCCGTGGGCGGCCCACCAGCCGGCGCGAGCATGCAGCCGCTCGGGCCCCGTGGGTTCGCGGGCGGTCTCGGCGAGGCCGAGCGCGGGGACGGCGGCGAGGACGGCGTCGGCGCCGGGGGTGACGAGGGCGCAGTACGCGGCGTAGGAGGCGCCCGCGGTGACCACGCGCCCGTCGCTCCACGGCTGGTCGCGCACCCACCGCAGGGTCGCCGCGCCGTCGCGGGGCTCGTGGTCGCCGTAGGGCCTCCAGTCGCCGCCCGACCCGTACCGGCCGCGCACGTCCTGGGCGAGGGCGGCGAAACCCCGGGCGGCCCAGGCGGCCAGCTCGGCACGGTGGGCACGCCGGTCGTAGGGCGTGCGGAGGACGACTGCGGGATGCGGGCCGGGCCCTGCGGGGAGACACAGGTCGGCGGCGAGTCCGTCGATCCGCACGACCGTCGGGGCAGCCGGGTTCACTGTGCCCGCCGTGGTCGCTGTGGCCGTCGGGGTCGCCGGGGTGGTCGCCGCGCCCCTCACGCCGGACCGCCCGTCGAAAGGGGCGCCGCGGGGTGCGGGGCAGGGGCGGGCGCGGGAAGGGGCGCCACGTCGGGGACGGGGAGAACCGTGTGACTGGTGACGGCGAGGTCGCGCAGGTCGAGGCGGCGCAGTCGGCGGCGTACCGGCAGGGGGGCTCCGGCGGCCCAGGCGAGGAGGTCGGCGGTGAGGAGCGCGGCGGTGAGCGCGGCGGACGCCTCGGTGTGCCGGGGGCCCTCGTCGGGGGTGGCGTGTCCGGCCCAGAGCGCGGCGAGTTCGCGGTGGGCGGGGGTGGCGGCGAGGCGGCGGAGCCGTACGTGGGCGGAGGTGACGTCGCCGGGCGCGGTGGCGGGCGGTTCGATCCAGGCGTGGGCGCCCTCGCGGTGGGTGCGCAGCCAGGCGGTGCCGTGCCCGGGCAGCCGGTCGGCGGCGTCCCAGAGGCCGGGCGGCACGGGGCCGTCGAGGCACCAGACGACGGCGGTGCGGTCGGAGTCGACGGCGGCGGCCTCGTCGGGGGTGACCGTGCGGGTGACGCCGCCCGCGTCGCGTACGTACCGGGTGAGGGGCACCGTGAGGACCGGGTCGCCCAGGACGGCGACGGTGCGGCCCGCGAGGGGCGGCGGCGGGGCGTGGCCCGTGTAACCGGCGTCGGCGAAGGCGTCGGCGAGGCGTTCGATCTCCGGGTCGGCGACCGGGCCTGTGACCGGACCGCCGGCCGCGTCGGCGATCGGACCGCCGGCCGCGTGGGTGATCGGGCCGTTGAAACGACCGTCCGTCAGCCGCGCGGTGAGCGCCCGCGGGTCGGCGCCCGCCGTGGCGACCCGCAGGAACGTTCCGTCGGGCGTACGGACGGCGAGCCCTTCGCCGGGGACGGTGACGAGGACGACGCCGGGGGCGAGGGGCACGGGTTCCTCCAGAAGCGGGTGGGGCCGGGTGGCCGGGGACGGGGCGGGCCCGCCCGGGAAGGCGATCCGGGCGGGCCCCGTACGGGTGGGGACCTGGATTACTGGTCCGCGCCCGCCTCGGCCACGTCGTCGAAGGGGTTCTCGACGAGGGCGTTGGAGTGGGTCGCGGAGAGGTGGGCGAGCTGGCCCTGCTCGGCGATCGGGGTGAACACCTCGTGCTGCTCCATGGGTTGAGCCTCCGTTTCCGGATCGGTGGTGCGTGAGTGGTGTGCCACCGGACCCGGCGGCACACCCCGCACTCTAGTGAATATGATTTTCATTTTGCAATACCGAAGGCAGAGGGTGATCCGGGTAACACACCGGCCACCCGCCTTCCGGGTCGCGCCCCACCCGCCCCACCACGCCCAGGACTTGGGCGAGCAGACGCGGCGTGACGACCTCGTGCGGCGGCCCGTCCGCCGCGATCCGGCCGTCCCGCAGCGCGACGATCCGGTCCGCGAACCGGGCGGCGTGGCCCAGGTCGTGCAGGACCATCAGGACCGTCAGGCCCCGCTCCTCGCGCAGCCGTACGACGGTCCGCATGACCTCCAGCTGGTGGCGCAGGTCCAGGTACGTGGTCGGCTCGTCCAGCAACAGGACGCCCGTGTCCTGGGCGAGGGCCATGGCGAGCCGTACGCGCTGCCGCTCGCCGCCGGACAGGTCGTCCACCGGCCGGTCGGCCCAGTCCTGGACGCCCACGTCGGCCAGCGCCCGCGCGCACACGGCGTCGTCGCCGTCCCGGAGCATGCCGAGCGGCCCGCGCGCCGCGTACCGGCCCTGCCGCACGAGCTGACGCACCGTCATGCCGGGTACGGGCGGGGCCGACTGGTGGAGCAGGGCGACCCGGCGGGCGGCGGCCCTGCGGGAGAGCCGGGCCACGTCGTCGCCGTCCAGCAGGACCCGCCCGGCGGAGGGCCGCAGCAGCCCGGCGCACAGGCGCAGGAGGGTGCTCTTGCCGCAGCCGTTGAGACCCACGAGGGCGACCGACTCGCCCGGTTCCACCCGCAGGTCCACCCCGGCCAGCACCTCACGTCCGGGGTAGCCGAACCGCAGCCCCTCGACCAGCACGGCCCCGGCGCCCCCGGCCGGTACGGACCCCGGCGTTGGCGCGGCGCCCGGCGCGGGTGGGGACCCCGGCGTTGGCGCGGGCCCCGGGGCGGCGGCCCCGGCGGGTACGGACGTCATGTCGGTTCCTTCCGTCGTCGAGCCACGATCAGCAGCAGCGCCGCGCCCACACAGGTGGTCAGCGCCCCGGCGGGGATGCTCAGCCGGTCCGAGCCCAGCGCGGGCCCGAGGAGCCGGGAGAGCCACTGCGCCCCCGCGTCGGCCCCGCCCACCACCACCGCGCCGGTCAGCGCCGCACCCGGCAGGGCGTACCGCAGGTCGGCGCCGCACAGCGCGAACGCCAGGTGCGGGACGAGCAGCCCGACGAACCCGAGCGCGCCCACGACCGACACGGCGCCGGCGGTGAGCGCCACCGCGCAGGCGAGCGCGGCGAGCCGGGCGCGGCCGGTGCGCAGCCCCGCGGCGGCCGCCTGCTCGTCGCCGCACCGCAGCAGGGTCAGCGGCGCGGCCAGCAGCCAGGCGGCGGCGCCCCAGGCGAGCGCCCAGGGCCACAGCAGGTTCCAGTGCGTCCACACGCGGCCCTCGGTGGAGCCGACCAGCCACTGGACGACGCTGCCGAGTTCGCCGGGCGCGACCAGCAGCACCATGGCGGTCAGCCCGGACAGCACGGCCGACACGAGGACGCCGTGCACGGCCGTACGCTCCGGGTCGCCCCGGTCCCGCCCGGCCAGCAGCCACAGCAGACCCGCCCCCGCGAACCCGCCCGCGCAGGCGGCGGCCACCACGGCGCCGGGCGACCGCCACCCGGCGAAGCCGAGGCCCGTCGCGGCGACCGCGCCGAGCACCGCGCCGGGCGTGACCCCGGTGACCTCGGGCCCGGCCAGCGGGTTGCGCAGCGCGGACTGGAGCACGGTCCCGGCCACGCCGAGGCACGCGCCCGCGACGAGGGCGACGAGGGTACGGGGCATCCGCAGGTTCAGGACGACGTGCCGCGCGGTCGCGTCGCCGCCACCGGCCAGCACCTCGGCGACCTGGCCCGCCCCGACGGCCCGCCCGGCGACCATCCCGGCGACGGCGGCGCACGCGACACCCGTCAGCAGCAGGGCCGGCAGCACCCACCGGACGCGGCGAACGGAGGGCACCCGCTTGAGGAGGGCGGTGCTCATCGCCGCACCGCCCTTCGCCGCAGCAGCGCCACGCCCGCCGGTACGCCGAGGAGCGCCGTCCAGGCGCCGACCGGGGTCTCGGTCGGGGCCAGGGCGAGGCGGGCGGGCTGGTCGGCGGCGGCGACGACGAGGGCGCCCCACACCGCCGCCCAGGGCAGCCAGCCCACGGCGTCGAGGTCGGGCCGCAGCCGCCGCGCCAGGTGGGGGGCGAGGAAGCCGACCCAGGCGACCGGCCCGCACACGGCGACCACGGGCGCGATCAGCACGACCGCGATGGCCAGCGCGGCGATCCTGGCGCGCCGCACCCGGACGCCCAGGGCACGCGCGTCGTCGTCGCCGAGCCGCAGCACGCTCAGCACGGGCGCGCACAGCACCAGCGCGGGCACGGCCGCGGCGAGCCACGGCCACAGTCCTGCCAGGTCGTCCCAGGTGCGGGCGGACAGGCTGCCGAGCAGGTACCGGTAGACGAGCTGGAGGTCCAGCTGGTCGGCCAGCACCATCAGGACCAGGAGCGCGGCCTGAAGGGCGGCGGCCACGGCGGCGCCGGTGAGCAGCACGGCGGACGGGCTGCGGCCGAACCCGGCGGCGACCAGGGTGAGGAGCCCGCCGAGCGCCGCCCCGCCCAGGGCGAGGAACGGCTGCGCGGCGAGCGGGACGG
Source organism: Streptomyces thermolilacinus SPC6 (assembly GCF_000478605.2). Lineage (GTDB taxonomy): Bacteria > Actinomycetota > Actinomycetes > Streptomycetales > Streptomycetaceae > Streptomyces > Streptomyces thermolilacinus. The sequence goes on from NZ_ASHX02000001.1 coordinate 956,630, forward strand.
ACAGGGCGAGGACGAGCGGCGCGGCGACGCCGAGGGCCGCGCCGCCGGATACTCCGAGCATTTCCGGGACGGCGAGCGGGTTGCGCAGGGCCTCCTGGAGGACGAGCCCGGCGGCGCCGAGGCACGCCCCGGCGACGAGGGCCAGGAGGAGCCGGGGCAGGCGGAGTTCGGTGACGACGATTCCGGCCAGGTCGTCCCCGCCGAGCGCCGGGAGCAGCCGGGCGAGCGGCACGTACGGGGTGCCGAGGCAGAGCGCGGCGGCGGTGACGGCGGCCAGGGCGGCGCCCCCGGCCACGTACAGGCGCGCGGGGGACGCGGAACGGGGCAGCGGCGGCGGGGTCACTTCAGCGCGGCCGTCGCCTCGTCGAGGACGATGCCGAGGGAACGGGTGCCGCGCCCCTTCGCCCACACCTCGGCGTCCACCTCGTGGACCGCGCCGTTCCTCACGGCCGGGATGCGGGACCACAGCGGGTTCTTGGCGAGCTTGTCGGACAGTTTCCCGTCGGGTTCGCCGAAGGAGAGCGTCTCGACGAACAGCACGTCCACGTCGCGGGCGAGGATCTCCTCCATGCTGTAGGTGCCTTCGACGCCGCGGTTCTGCCAGGGGTAGTCGGCGATCTTCGGCATGAGTCCGGCGGCCACGTCCCTGCCGGGGGTGGCGACGCCGAAGTTCTCGTCGCTGCCGAAGATGATCAGAGCGGTCCTGTCGCTCTTGTTCTGTTCGGCGGCGGCGAGTTTGGCGCGGAAGGCGCGTTCGGCGTCCTCGCCCTGCCGGGTGTGTCCGGTGAGTGCGGCCAGGTTCCGGAGGTAGCCGACGCTGTCCTGCCAGCTGGTGGGCTGGACGGGCCAGAAGACGGTGGCGCCGTCGAGGGCGGGGGCGAGCTTGCCGTGGGTGTCCTCCAGGCCGATGACGAGGTCCGGCTTGTGGGACAGGATCGCCTCGGTCTCGGGGGCGATGAACCCGCCGGGCACGACGGGGATGCGGGCGGCCTTCTCCTTGCCGAGGAACTTCGGGTGGGCGAGCAGCGCGGAGTTGGTGGCGGTGGGGGTGAGGCCCAGCTCGGCCAGCATGTCGTCGCAGAGGGCGACGAGGCAGACGATGCGGCGCGGGGGCGCCTTCGTGGTGACCGTGTGGCCCTTGGGGTCGGTGATCTGGCGTGCGGCGGCGATGGGCTGGACGGAGACGTCGGTCTTCGCGCCCGCGTCCGCCGCCTTGGGCTCCGCGTCGGGCGGGGTGGTGGTGCCGCAGCCCGCGATGAGCGTGCCGAGGACGGCGGCGGCCGCCCAGCGGCGCACGGTCCTCAGCATCCTGCGCGACGCCGGTATGCCGTCCGCCGACATCGCGTGTGCCGGCGTCCCGGGGGCGTGTGCGGCGTGTGCGGGTGTCCCGTGGGTCATCGGGCCTCTTTCCGTGGTGGGTCTGTCGCAACGATCCGTCACATGATAATCATTCTCAATAAGCCCTGACCACACCCTCTCTCCCCGACCCACGGAGCCCGCCATGCCCCTCTCCCCCCGCCTGCTGGTCGCCGACCAAGTGGCCGGTTCCCTACGGCTCCTGGCCCTCCCGGGCGGCGAGGTCACCGGCGTCGTGGAGGGCCGGCACCTCGCCGAGCACGCCGGGTTCCTCGCCCTGCCCGGCGGCCGCGCCGCGTTCGTGGACGACCTCGCGGGCGAGCTGGTCGTCCTCGACCCGTACGGCCCCGACTCCGGGCGACCGCTGGTCGGGGCGGTCGTCCCGGTGGCGGTCCCGGCCGAGCACCTGGCCGCCGACCCGACCGGCCGCCGCCTCGCCGTCACCACCGGCCTCGGCCGCAACCACGCGCCGTGGAGCGACCTGCTGACCGCCGTCCAGCTGGACGCGCCCCGGGGCCCGAAGGCGGTACGGGTCCGCGCCCGCACCGGCGAGCCGGGCGTCACCGTCCTCGGCGCGGACGACCCGCTGGTGGTGCTGCGCCACCGCGAGCCCGGCGCGCTCACGGCGTACCGGCACACCGACCTGATGGCCGCCGCGCCGTCCTGCCCGCCCGCCACACCCGCGTACGAGACGGGGCTGCCGGACGCGGACGGGCACGGTGACGCCCACGACCCCGTCACCGGGCGGCTGTTCGCGGCGGCGGGCTCCGGTGTGCACCGGGCACGGCGCGACGGCGAGAAGCTCGCGGTGGAGGAGCCGCTGTCGTGGGGCGGGCCGGGGCGGGGCTACTACCTGCGCGTCGATCCGGTCCGCCGGACGCTGTGGTCGTGCGTGCGGGGCGGCCCCGCGGACCCGGGGCGGTGGCCGGAGTGGTCCAACGACGCCTGGTTCCACGGCCTCGACGACGACCGCAGGGCGGGCCGGGTGCCGCTCGGGCCTGGGCTGGTGTTCCGCCTGGCCGTGTCGGCCGCCCACATCGCCTACGCGCGGGTGCACCCCGACGGCGACGAACTGGTGCTGATCGACCCGGAGTCGCCGCGCGTGGTGGCACGGCTGCCGCTGCCCGCCATGGACGGCGCGCCCCGGCCGGGCGGCACCCCGTGGGACGGGGTCCAGCGGCGCGCGGTCGCCGCGTCGCCGGGGGCCCCGCTGGTCGCCGTCAGCCGGGGCGGTCACGGGGAGATTCACCTTTTCGACGGAACGTCACCCGCGGGCGTCCTGCGGGTCCCGACCCCCCTCGACGAGGGCGGCCACCTGGCACTGCTGGCCCCCGGCGACGAGGCGCACCTCGATCCGGTCGGCAGGTGATTGTGAAACATTTCACTCGACCTCTTGGCCGGGTGAGCGTTTCCGTGCTGTGATGCGTCCGGACTCATCGGCCCAACGGTGTGCGGGGAGGGCAATGTGGCGTATACCGCCATGTCTGGTTCCGGAACGACCGAAGGTGACGATCCTCTCCAGACCGCGGTATGGCGGCTGCGCTCCCGCGCCTGCTGGACCGACGCGGCCGCGCTGCTCGCCCCGTACGCCGACGACCCGCCCGTGGCGGTGCAGCGGGCCGCCCTGCTGATCGAGCGGTGCCTGTACACGGAGGCGGGCTGGCCGGAGGCCGAGGACGCGCTGCGGGCCGCCGAGGCCGTCGCGCGGGCCGACGACGACCGGGGCGCCGCGGCCTGCGAGCGCGGCTACCTGGCGTACGCGGCGACCCTGCACGGGGTGCGGGACCGGGCCGACGAGGCGCGGGCGGCGCTCGGCCGGGCGGCGGCGCTGCTGGGCCCCTCGTCGCCGGGGCGGGCACTGCTGGACTTCCGGCGCGGGCTGCTGGCCCAGTACCTCGCGGACACCCCGCAGGCGGCCCGCGCCGCGTACCGGAGGGCGCACGCGGGCGCGACCGCGCAGGGCGACACGCTGCTGATGTCGTTCACCTGGCGGCACCTGGCCGGTCTCGCGCTGCGGGAGGGCGAACTGGCGGAGGCGCGGCACGGGTTCGCGGAGTCGCTGCGGCTACGGGAGGAGCTGGGCTACCTGGTCGGGACGGCCCCGGCGCTGGCCGCGCTGGCGGACGCCGAACCGGAGCCGGAGGCGAGCCGCCTGCGGGCCGAGGCGCAGCGCCTGTTCCGCCTCCTGGGCGGCGTGCCCACCTGGCTGGCCGCGCACCTGACACCCCACCCGGCGGTCTGACGGCCTCCCGGTACGGCAGCGGTCTCCCGAAGCCCGTCCGGCGGTGCCGCCGGCCGCGCCGCGCAGCGGTCCACGGGGCACCGGGACGGATGTCGGTCGCGCCCACGCGTTTCACGAACGGCCGCTTATGGTGCGGCCGTTGTGCTTCGCTGGTGCCTGCCGATTACGTGCCGCGTACCCCTCCCTTCCCGCTCGACCGCGGTGATAGGTTCCCTGCGCAAGATCGCGAGGGGAGCGGTCGGCGGCGTCGACGCGCGCCGCCACGGGGGGGCGTTCCGGGGGGAATGTGAAGATCGACCGCAGGGTTCCGCCGTCCTGCCTCCCGAGCCGCGCTCCCGCCCTCGCCGAGAGCCAGGCAATCTTCACCGACACGAGGGAACCCATCGTGCACTCACCCCGTCCACGCGCCTCGACGGCGCTGGCCGCCGTGGCCGTCGACGCGGTCTCGTGACCGCGTCGACGCCCGCGCAGGCGATCGTCGGCACCCCGCCATCGGACACCGCGTACGCCTTCACCGCGCAGCTCCAGATCGGCAGCGGCGAGCAGGCGCGGGCCTGTTCGGGCGCGCTGATCGACCCCGCTGGATCATCACCGCCGCCAGCTGCTTCGCCGCGAGCCCGCTCCAGGGCGGCGAGGTCGCGCCGGGCGCGCCCGCCTACCGGACCGTGGCGACAATCGGCCGCGCCGACCTGACGGCAGGGACCGGCGGACACGTCACCGAGGTCACCCATCTGGTGCCGCGCGCCGATCGGGACGTCGTCCTGGCGCGTCTCGCCACGCCCGCCACCGGGATCCGGCCCGTCGCCCTGGCGTCGGGCCCGGCGGCGGCCGGGGACACCCTGAAGGTCGCGGGCTACGGCCGTACGAAGACCCAGTGGGTGCCGGACCGGCTGCACGTGGCGTCGTTCGGGGTGAACAGCGTGAACGGCACCACCCTCGGCATCACCGGTGCCACCGCCGCCGACTCCGTCTGCATGGGTGACAGCGGCGGGCCCGTCCTGCGCGAACGCGACGGCGCCGTGGAGCTGGTCGGCGTCAGCAGCCGCTCCTGGCAGGGCGGTTGCTTCGGCGTGGAGGAGACCCGCAACGGCGCCGTGGCCGCGCGGACCGACGGCATCGCCGTAGGCGACCGGCTCACCGCGGGGCAGCGGCTGCGGTCCGGCGAGACGCTGGCCTCCGGCTCCGCCACGCTCACCATGCGCGCCGACGGCAACCTCGTCGTCACCTCCCGCGCCGGCAAGGTCCTGTGGTCCACGGGCACCGCCGGGAACGCGGGCGCCACCGCCGAGTTCGGCGCGGACAGCAACCTCGTCGTGTGCGACGCCGCCGGAACAGCCACCCTGTGGCAGTCGGGCACCGGCGCCGCGGGCGGCTCGCTGGTCCTCCAGGAGCGCGGCAACCTCGTCGTGCGCGACGCCCAGGGCCACACGCAGTGGACGACCGGCACCGCCGTCCGCAACGACTTCGACGGCGACACCCGCGCCGACATGCTCGGCTGGTACGACTACGCCGACGGCCGGGACATGCTGTACCGGTTCGGCGGCTCGGACACGGGCGCGCTGGCCTTCCCCCTCGCCGGGTACACGAGCCCCGCGGGCAGCGTGGACCACGCCCGGGTGAAGAAGGTCTCCGGCGACTTCAACGGTGACGGCAACGCCGACGTCGCCATCATGTACGGCTACGCGGACGGCTCCGTGAGGATGTGGACGTACGTCAGCCAGGGCAACGGCACCTTCGCGGCCCCGTTCGCCTCCTGGTCGGCGCCGGCGGGCAGCTTCACCTGGTCCCGCGCGCGTCTGGAGAGCGGCGACTTCAACGGCGACGGCCGCGACGACGTCGGCGTGCTCTACGACTACGACGGCGGTGCCGTGAAGCTGTGGACGTTCCTGGCCACCCCGACCGGCGGGTTCAGCGCCCCGAAGGTCGCCTGGGACCACCCGACGTGGGGCGACTGGGCCCGAACGGACCTGCACTCCGGCGACTTCGACGGCGACGGCCGCGACGACGCCGTGCTCTGGTACGACTACCAGGACGGCCGGGACGTCGTCCACGTCCTGGAGGGCAACGCGGACGGCACGGTCGCCTCGCCCCGTACGGCCCTGACCTCGGCCGCGGGGAGTCTCACGCACTCCTCGATGAAGATCGTCCTCGCCGACTACAACGGCGACGGCCGCGACGACATCGGGGCGATGTACGGCTGCGCCGACGGCAACGTGAAGATGTTCACCTGGCCGACGAAGGCCGACGGCACGTCCGACTCCGTCCGGATCGGCTGGGCCAGCGCCACGGCGAGCTCCTGGGGCTTCGCCCGCACCCACTTCCTGCACCGCCCCCCCCCCCCCCCCCCCGCGGCATCCGACCGCGGTCCGGGAGGAGCACACGACGGCGGGGCGGTCTCCTCCGGCACGGCGCCGGAGGGGACCGCCCCGCCCGTTTCCCGGGGCGCGAGGGGCGGCGCGGCGTTTCGGGGCCGGTGGCGGGGGCACACGTCCGGCGTCCGTCCCGGGCGACACCGGAGGTGATCTCCATGCCAGGGCGTGAGGAGCTGCCCTCCACGCTGGAGCGGTCCGCGAAGGAGGCACAGCGAACCTGGATCAAGGCGCACGACTCGGCCGTCGAGCAGTACGGCGAGGGCGAACGGGCCCACCGGGTCGCCTTCAGCGCGCTGAAGCACACCTACGAGAAGGTCGGCGACCACTGGGAGCGCAAGGAGCAGGGCCGCAAGGGCCCCTCCGACCCGCGCGCCGCGGCTCCGCGCGGCACTCCGGCCCGCAGCGGCGCGGGCGTCGACGAGAACGCCTCGAAGCAGCACCTGTACGACATGGCGAAGCGGCTCGGCATCGAGGGCCGGTCGCAGATGACGAAGGCCGAGCTGGCCGAGGCGCTCCGCAAGGAGAACCGTTCCCGCACCCGCCAGGCCCGGGAGCGCTGACCCCGCGCGCCCACCGGGTACTGGTCACTCCCGTCCCGCGCACGTCCGGGTCTCCGGTTCCAACTCCCCTCCCGGCGCCGGTCAGGCGGGCCGGGGGCGGAGGAGTACGCATGTCTCGTCCGTGCCGACCGCCAGGGTGTTGTCCGGCAGCAGCGCGAGCGCCCGTACGGCGGGGCCCGGCCTGAACGGGCGTGCCTCCCCGTCCCCGGCCGGGTCGCGCAGCTCCACCAGCCCGTCCGCCCAGGCAACCGCCAGCGCCGCGCCCCGCGCGTGCAGGGCGGCCACCGGGTGCGGGCGCCGGGCCACCACGGACGCGTCGTCCGCGTCGTCGCCGGGACGCCAGAGCCGTACGGTCCCGTCGGCGCCGCCGCTGTACACGCGGGGCCCGCCGGTCGCCGTGAGCGCGGTGACCCGGCCGGAGTGGAGCGCCGCCTGGTGCAGCCCGGCCAGGCTGAAGGCGTGCACGAAGCCCATCCGGTCGCCCGTGAGGACCGTGTCGCCCACGGCCGCGAGCGCCGTCGCCGGATGCGTGGCGAGGGTCGCCGCCACGGCCTCCACCAGGCGCGGCACGGAGCCCGAGGGTGTCCGCAGGCGGCCGCGCTCGTCCAGCGTCAGCCGGCTGCCGTCGCCCAGGCAGGCGACCGCCCGGGTGCGCCGGTCGTCGGTCTCGACCGGCTGCCCGCCGCACACGGTCAGCGCCGTCACACGGCCCTCCCGCACACCGGCCACCGTCCACGGCGCGTCCGCCGCGAGGACGGCCAGCCCGTCCCGCACCGCGTCCTCCGCGCCCTCCGGCAGGGCGGCCAGCAGCGCCAGGGCCCGGCCGGGCGGCGTCTGGCCGTCCCGTACGAGCGCCTGCCCGGCCCGCAGCCAGGCGGCGCGCAGCCCTCCGTACGGGCCGGTCTCCTCCTCGTACAGGCGGGTCACCCGCACGGGGTCGGCCGCACAGACGGCGGCCGGGTCGGACAGGTGAGGGCGCCCCGGCGGCGGTACGGGCCGGTCCGGCTCCTCGAACGCGACCTCGACATGGCCCAGGGCGCGCAGGTCGGCCGCCAGTTCGCCGACGCCCGGCGTCCCGGCGGGCAGGACCACCCGGTCGGGGCGGCGCGGGGCGCTCAGCAGGGCCGTGAGCAGCTCGCCGGGCGTACCGGCGACCACGCCGAGCGCGTTGGCGACCGTCCATACCGTGGCACGCACTGCCGTCCCTCTCCGCCGTCCCGCCGTCCCGCCGTCCCGCCGTCCCGCCTTCAGCCGCGGGCGCCCGTGAAGTGCTCCCTTACCAGGGACTCCACGACGTTGAGGTCCCCGGCGACGAGCGCGTCGAGGAGGGCGCCGTGCTCGGCCGCGTCCGCGACCAGGTCGGCGCGGCGCACGGCGGGCGGGCTGACGAGGGGCCACTGGGAGCGGCGGTGCAGGTCGTCGGCGACGGCGACCAGCTGCTCGTTCCCGGCGAGGCCGAGCAGGGCGCGGTGGAAGGCGCGGTCGGCCTCCCCGTACTCGGCGAGGTCGCCGTGCGCGGCGGCCGCTGCGGTCGCCTCGGCGAGTGGGCGCAGCTCCGCCCAGCGGTCGGCGGGCACGGTGCGGGCGAGGCGCAGCATGACGGGGACCTCGATGAGGGCGCGGACCTCGGCCAGCTCGGCGAGTTCGCGCGGGGTGCGTTCGACGACGCGGAAGCCGCGGTTGGGGACGACCTCTACGGCGCCCTCGACGGCGAGCTGCTGCATGGCCTCCCGTACGGGCGTGGCGGAGACGCCGAGGCGCAGGCCGAGGGCGGGCGCGGAGTACACCTGGCCGGGCGCGAGGTCGCCGCCGACGAGCGCGGCGCGCAGCGCGTCGAGGACCTGGCCGCGTACGGAGTGCCGCTGGACCAGCCGGGGCGTGCCGGGGAGCGGCCCGTCGTGGTCTTCGTGGTCGTGCGGGCCGCGCGCCTGCTCGGGGACGCGGTGGGCGGAGGGCGCGCCGGGGCGCCCGGAAGGAGCGTGCCCCTCGGGTGCCCGGTACGGGGCGTGCCCCTGGGGCGCCGGGGACGCGGCGGGCGGCGCCGGCCGCCGCTCGGGTCGCTCGGCCGCCTCGCGGGCTCTGCCCTGCTCCACTCGGGTCCTCCTGCCGACAGTGCGTGAGGGCCCGGCTCGCGGTGCGGGGGCCCTGTGTGCACGATAGGCGGACGGGGCGGCGGGGCACACATCGATCAGATCGGGTAAGGTAAGGCTTACCTGCAAACGATCGCGATTCGGTGGTCCTGCATGTCCCTCTCCGCACTGCTGCCCTCCGCGTCCGCCTCGCGTTCCGCCGCCTCGTCGGCCGCCTCGCCCGTCGCACCCTCGTACGCCCGTCTCGCCGAGGTGTTCCCCGGTCTGCGGGTGCGCGAGCTCGCGGACGGCGAACCGGTGCCGAGCGGCGACGGCTGGGTCCGCGCGGACGAACTGGCGGCCGGCGGCCCCGCGCTCGACGCGTTCCTCGCCTGGGACGAGGCGCAGACGCTGCGCGACTACGGGGTGGCGGCCCGCCCGGACGTGGTCGCGAGTTTCGGTCTCCACCGGTACGCCTGGCCCGCCTGCCTGCTGGTGACGGTTCCGTGGTTCCTGCACCGCCGGGTGCCCCGGGTGCCCGCCGCCGACGTGGCGTTCCAGCGGACGCTGGGCCGGATGGCCGTCCGGGTACGGGAGTTCGCGTGCCTGCCGGGCGATCCTGCGGCCGCGCTGCCCGGGGCGCGGGTCGTGCCGGACGAGGAGGCGCTGCGGGCCGAAGTGCGGGCGGCGGTCGCCGAGCACATAGGGCCCGTGCTGGAGGGGTTCGGTCCGCGCATGCGGCGCCGGGGGCGCGCGCTGTGGGGCATGGCGACGGACGAGATCGTCGAGGGCATCTGGTACGTGGCCGGGCTGCTCGGCGAGGAGCCGCGCGCGATGGAGGAGCTGGAGCTGCTGCTTCCGGGCACGGCGAAGCCGTACGTGGGCCCGGCCGGGTTCCGGGAGCTGACGGGGCCCGACGGGCGGTCGTTCCCCACCAGGGACCGGGCGAGCTGCTGCCTCTTCTACACGCTGCGCCCCGAGGACACCTGCGTGACGTGCCCCCGCACCTGCGACGCCGACCGCGTCCGCAAACTGGCGGCGACGCGAGCGAACTGACGAAACGTCAATGCAGCCGCCTCACGGCGGCTGCGGGCGACGCGCCGCCGACGCGTCGGGAGCGGCCCGTGTACGACACGTCAGGCGCCGGACCGGCGTCCCGCGGGCGACACGTCTCGGTGCCGGCCCGGCGGCCTGCGCGCGACACGTCCACGCCGGGGCGGGCGGCCCGGGACAGTACGTCGGGCGTCTGCCGGGCGGCCTGCGCGCGGCACATCCCGGTGCCGACCCGGCACCTGCGGGCAACACCTCGGCATCCGGTGGAGCGGCCTGCACAGAGCGCGTCGAGCGCCGACCGGTACCGCCCCGCGCGCCACGCCCCTGAGCCGCCCGGACGCCACCTCCAGGAGGCCCCCGGACCTGTCACGGGACCCTCCCCCCGACGGCGCGTCAGCGCATCGGCCTCGGCGGCTGCGGCAGGTCCCTCGCCCAGGGCGGGTCGGCGCCGGGCACCGCGCAGGTGCGAGCGGCGACCAGGGCCGCGTACGCGCAGCTCGCGGCGGTCTCCTCCAAGGTCAGCCCGTCGAGGCGGCCGCCCAGGCGGCCGAGCCCGGCCAGGGCGTGCAGGAGGCCCGCCGTGAACGAGTCGCCCGCGCCGACCGTGTCCACGACCTCCGTCGGCGGGGCCGGTACGGTGACGCGGGCGCCGTCCAGCGAGGCGAGCGCCCCGCGCGCGCCGAGCGTGACGACGACGAGCCGGGCGCCCGCCGCGTGCCACCGGTCGCACGCCTCCTCGGGCGTGACGCCGGGCAGCAGCCGGGCGAGGTCGTCCTCGCTGACCCGCAGGATGTCGGCGAGCGCGCACCAGTCACCGATCCGCTCCCGGTACGCGGCCGGGGGCACCAGCAGCGGGCGGACGTTGGGGTCGACGCACACGGTGGCCCGCTGCCGTACGGAGGCGAGGAACTCCTCGACGCGGCGCCCGCCGGGCTCGCGGACGAGCGCCAGGGAGCCGGTGTGCAGACAGACCGTGCCGTCCAGCGGCGCCGCGGCCAGCTCCTCGGCGGTCCACTGCCAGTCGGCGGCGCCCTCCGCGTAGAAGGCGTACGAGGCGTGGCCGCGCGCGTCCACGTCGGCGACGGCCAGGGCGCTCGGCTCGGGCGCGGTCACCGAGCCCGTGAGGTCCACGCCGGAGGCGAGCAGGCGGTCCCGGAACAGCGTGCCGAACACATCGCCGGAGAGGCGGCCGAGGAACCGGGCGGGGGTGCCGAGCCGGGCGAGGGCGACGGCCGTGTTGGCGGGCCCGCCACCGGGCAGGACCCGCAGCGTGAGCCCGGCGCCGGGAGGCCCGGCGGGGTGGACGGGGTCGGTGAAGGCATCGGCGACGCATTCGCCGAGCACGGTGATCCGCTGACTGCTCATGTCCTCCGCCTCGAACGCCCGGCGGCCTTCGTCAAGCGGCCGCTCCGGGGACAGCATCACACCCTGTGCCCCGGTCCGGGACCCGCTCGTGACGCGTTCCACGCCACCCGACCGAGTGGCCGCATTCGAACGTTCCTCACGGTCTTCGGATTACCGTTCGAGTGAATGGCGCCTGTTCGCGGCCCTCCGGGCCCCGTTGGCGTGCTCTTGCCCCGAAACCCCCTGACACGCCCCGTCGGTCGGCCAAGATGACGCACCACATGCACCACTGCGATGCGAGGGACACCGCATGAGACTGACCGACATATCGCTGGACTGGCTGATCCCGGGCGGTGTGATGCTCGTCGGAACCGCCGTGGCGGTGGCGGTGCTCGCGCGCGGCAAGCGCGCCGCCGGTGAGAAGGCCGTGCCCGAGGACTCCTGGGAGCGCAGCGAGGAACGCCGCCGGCGCAAGGAGGCCGTCTACGGAATCGCCTCCTACCTGCTGCTGTTCTGCTGCGCGGCCGTCGCCGCCGCGCTCTCCTTCCACGGCCTGGTCGGCTTCGGCCGGCAGAACCTGAACCTGTCCGGCGGCTGGGAGTACCTGGTGCCGTTCGGCCTCGACGGCGCCGCCATGTTCTGCTCGGTGCTCGCCGTGCGCGAGGCCAGCCACGGCGACGCGGCGCTCGGCTCGCGGCTGCTCGTGTGGCTGTTCGCCGGGGCCGCCGCCTGGTTCAACTGGGTGCACGCCCCGCGCGGCCTGGGGCACGACGGCGCCCCGCAGTTCTTCGCGGGGATGTCCCTGTCGGCGGCCGTGCTGTTCGACCGGGCGCTGAAGCAGACCCGCCGGGCGGCGCTGCGCGAGCAGGGCCTCGTGCCGCGCCCGCTGCCGCAGATCCGGATCGTCCGCTGGCTGCGGGCGCCCCGCGAGACGTTCGCCGCCTGGTCGCTGATGCTGCTGGAGGGCGTACGGACCCTGGACGAGGCCGTCGAGGAGGTACGGGAGGACAGGCGCGAGAAGGAGCTGAGCCGCCGCCGGAGGCGGGAGCAGCAGAAGCTGGACCGGGCGCGGCTGCGCGCGCTCAACCGGCAGCACCGGGCCTGGGGGCTCGGGCGGGGCGGCGGGCGCCAGGTGGACGTACCGGGTCTGAACTCGTCGTCCGGCTCCGGGCAGGGCGCCGTGGAGGGGGCGCTCGCGGAGCCCGCCATATCCGAGCCGGGACAGCTGCCGCACCGCTCCCGGCCCTCCCTTCAGGCCGTCAGGGGCGATGAGCCGCAGACGGTCGATCTGACGGCGGAGGACGACACGCAGACGCTCCCCCGCCTCGACTCCCTGGAGCGGAAGCTCAAGAGCCTGGAGCAGCAGTTCGGCTGAGGCTCGGCCCGGGGTCCCGCCGGTGGGCCCGCCGCTCCGAGGCGGCGGGCCCACCGGTGCGTCCGGGCGGCGCCGCCCTCCCTCCTCGGCCGCTCCCCTCCTCGGCCGCTCCCCCTCCTCGGCCGCTCCCCCTCCTCGGTCAGGCGGCCGGACGGACGGCTCTCCCCTCCCCCGGGTCAGGCGGCCGGTTTCACCCCGGACAGCTCGAACCAGACGACCTTGCCCGCGCCCTGCGCCCGTACGCCCCACGCGTCGGCGAGCGCCTGCACGAGGAGCAGGCCCCGGCCGTGCGTGCGGTCCTCCGACGCGGGGAGGTACGGATCGGGCGGCTCGGGCGCGAAGTCCCGCACCTCCACGCGCAGGACGTCACCGGTGAGAGACGCGGTGACGACCGCGCCGTACGCCGTGTGGATCAGCGCGTTGGTCACCAGCTCGCTGGTGAGCAGCTCCGCCGTGAACGCCGGGTCCTCCGCGACCCGGTGGCCCCATAACTCCCGCAGCGCCGCGCGCATTCCGGCGACGGCCCCCAGGTCACCCGCGCCGATCCGCCGGGACAGTCCCGCTGCCCCCGGTCTGTCCTGGTCCCGCCCGTCCACCATGGGTCCGACCCCTGCCTGACGCCCACTCATAGCCCCCACCCACGTCATCGGCCCTTCCCTCGAACAGGCTCACGGGGTTCCATGCCCCCGTGCCCCGCGTGTCACGCGTACGGACTACCCACGGGCGGGCGCACAGAGGGGAGCAGTGGGGCACGCCGGGGTGTCAAGGTCGCGGAATGTTCCGCACGTTGGATCGCGCCAGCTGCGCCATCCGGCCGACGCCGCCGTCCAGCACGATCTTGCTGGCGGACAGCGCGAAGCCGGTCACCATCTCGGCGCGGATCTTCGGCGGGATGGACAGCGCGTTCGGGTCGGTCACCACGTCGACCAGGGCCGGGCCCGGGTGCCGGAAGGCGTCCTTGAGGGCGCCCGCCAGCTGTTTGGGCTTCTCCACCCGCACCCCGTAGGCACCGGCGGCGCGGGCGACGGCGGCGAAGTCCGGGTTGTGGTTGGTGGTGCCGTGCGAGGGCAGCCCGGCGACCATCATCTCCAGCTCCACCATGCCGAGCGAGGAGTTGTTGAACAGCACGATCTTCACCGGCAGGCCGTACTGGACGAGGGTGAGGAAGTCGCCCATGAGCATGGCGAACCCGCCGTCGCCGGACATCGACACGACCTGCCGTCCGGGGTGGGCGAACTGGGCGCCGATGGCCTGCGGCAGCGCGTTCGCCATGGAGCCGTGGCTGAACGAGCCGATGATGCGGCGTCGCCCGTTGGGGGTGAGATAGCGGGCCGCCCACACATTGCACATGCCGGTGTCCACGGTGAACACGGCGTCGTCGTCGGAGAGTTCGTCGAGGACGGACGCCACGTACTCGGGGTGCAGCGGGGTGTGCTTCTCCGCCTTGCGGGTGTAGGCGCGGACGACGCCCTCCAGCGCCTCCGCGTGCTTCTTCAGCATCTTGTCCAGGAACCGCCGGTCGCTCTTGGGGCGCACACGGGGCACGAGGCAGCGCAGGGTCTCACGGACATCGCCCCACACGGCGAGGTCGAGCCGTGAGCGCCGCCCGAGCCGCTCGGGCCGTACGTCCACCTGGACGATCCGCACGTCGTCGGGCAGGAACGCGCTGTACGGGAAGTCCGTGCCGAGCAGGATCAGCAGATCGCACTCGTGGGTGGCCTCGTACGCGGCGCCGTACCCGAGCAGCCCGCTCATGCCCACGTCGAAAGGATTGTCGTACTGGATGAACTCCTTGCCGCGCAGGGCGTGGCCGACCGGCGCCTTGACCCGCTCGGCGAACTGCATGACCTCGGCGTGGGCGCCCGCCGTGCCGCTGCCGCAGAACAGGGTGACCCGGTCGGCGGCGTCGACCATCCGGACCAGCGCGTCGATCTCGGCGTCGCCGGGGCGCACGGTGGGGCGGGTGGTGACCAGGTCGTGCGCGGTGGTCTTCTCGGGCGCCTGCTGGGCCGCGATGTCACCGGGCAGGGCGACCACGCTGACGCCGCCGCGCCCGACGGCGTGCTGGATCGCGGTGCGCAGGAGGCGGGGCATCTGCTGCGGGTTGGAGATCAGCTCGCAGTAGTGGCTGCACCGCTGGAACAGCTGGTCGGGGTGGGTCTCCTGGAAGTAGCCGAGCCCGATCTCGCCGGACGGGATGTGGGAGGCGAGCGCCAGGACGGGGGCCATGGAGCGGTGCGCGTCGTACAGGCCGTTGATGAGGTGGAGGTTGCCCGGGCCGCACGACCCCGCGCAGGCGGCGAGCCGTCCGGTCAGCTGCGCCTCGGCGCCGGCCGCGAACGCGGCGCTCTCCTCGTGCCGCACCTGCACCCACTCGATGCCCCGGGTGCGCCGTACGGCGTCCACCACGGGGTTGAGGCTGTCGCCGACGACCCCGTACATCCGCTGGACCCCGGCGCGGACGAGGGTGTCGACGAACTGCTCCGCCACGTTCTGTCTGCCCATGCTCCCCATCCACGCACGCCCGCCGGGCTCCCGCCTCCCGGAGGCGGCCATGTGTACGGACTTCGGCGTACGCGCGGCGGTCCGGCAGCGGCGCGGGCGCCCGGGGCCCGAGGGGGGGCGGGCACGGGCGGCGCGGAAGGCGTGGCGCGAGGGCGGGGCACGGGCGGGGCGGGGCACGGGCGGGCGCGCGGGGACCAGGGGGCCGGGGGCCGCGCAGGGCGACGTACGGGAGGGGCGCGGGCGCGGACGGCGAGGCGCGGGGGGTCCGCCGGGTGCGTCCTCCTTCCCCAACAAAGGAGGGCGTCCCGGCGGACCCGCGTGCCTCGCGCGCGTCGCGCGCAGAGTCGTGCGGCACGACGCGGCGGCGCGAACCGCGGTCGTGTGGCCGGGAGGCCGCTGGTGCCGCGGTGGCGTCACCTTGGCAGAGTGGCGGGTGGTGCGGGGATGATGGGGGCGGCGGGTTTGCGCCGTGGCCGTTTTCCGCCACGGCCCGAGGGGAGGGAGGTCCCGGTGCTGAACGCGATCGGGCTCGACGAGCGGCAGGAGTCGGCGTACCGGGCGCTCGTGGCGCTGGGCGCGGCGGAGGTCAGGGACCTCGCGCACCGGCTGGCGCTGCCGGAGCCGGAGACGGAGCGGACGCTGCGTCGGCTGGAGGCGCAGGGCCTGGCCGCGCAGTCCTCGTACCGCACGGGCCGGTGGGTGGCGGCGCCGCCCGCCGTGGCGCTGGGCGCGCTGCTCACCCAGCAGCGCCACGAGCTGGAGCAGGCCGAGCTGGCGGCGGCGCTGCTCGCGGAGGAGTACCGGGCGGAGGCGGCCGCGCAGCCCGAGGTGCACGACCTGCTGGAGGTGGTGACCGGGGCCAGCGCGGTGGCGCACCGGTTCCGGCAGCTCCAGCTGGGCGCGGCGGAGGAGGTGTGCGCCCTGGTGACCGGCAGGCCGGTGGTGGTGACGGGCGCGGAGAACGACGCGGAGGAGCGCGCGGCCGAGCGGGGCGTGGCGTACCGGGTGGTGGTGGAGCGGGAGGTGCTGGAGGGGCCCGACGGGGTGGCCGACGTGGCGTCGGCGCTGCGCCGGGACGAGCGGGTGCGGGTGGTGGACCGGGTGCCGACGAAGCTGGTCGTGGCGGACCGGTCACTGGCGATGGTGCCGCTGACGGGACGGGGCGCGGAACCGGCGGCGCTGGTGGTGCACGCGAGCGGGCTCCTGGAGTCGCTGACGGGGCTGTTCGAGGCGGTGTGGCGGGACGCGGTGCCGCTGCGGATGGGCGCGGCGGACGGGCCGCCGGTGGAGGAGCCGGGGGCGGGGCCCGACGCGACGGACCTGGAGGTTCTGTCGCTGCTGCTGGCGGGCATGACGGACGCGAGCGTGGCGAAGCAGCTGGACCTCGGCCTGCGGACGGTGCAGCGGCGGGTGAAGGGGCTGATGGAGCTGGCGGGCGTGACGACCCGGCTCCAGCTGGGCTGGCACGCGTACGAGCGCGGCTGGGTCACCCGCTGACGGGACCGGCGGCGCCTCGCGTACCGGACCGAGCGATCCGGCTGACCTGCACGAACGGCACCGCCGCCGGGATTCCTGCACGCTGGACGAATGGGTGTGTGGGAGCAGCTGCAGGTCGCCCTGGTGCTGCTGCTCGGCCTCTTCGGGGTGCTGGTGCCCCGCCTTCCCGGGTCGTGGCTGGTGTGGGCGGGCGTCCTGTGGTGGGCGCTCCAGGACACGTCGGCCGCGGCGTGGTGGCTGCTGGCGGGGTCCACGGCGCTGCTGCTGGCCACGCGGGCGGAGATCGGGCGCCTGCCGGTGCGGCGGCTGAGCGGGGTGGTGGTGACCCGGCGGATGGTCGCGTACGCGGGCGTGGGCGCCGTGCTGGGCTTCGTCCTGGTGCCGGTGGTGGGCGGGGCCCTCGGGTACATGGGCGGGATCTACCTGGTGGAGCGGCGGCGGCTGGGCGAGCACGCGGCCGCGGCCGCGGCGACGCGGTCGGTGATGCGGGCCATCGGCACGAGTGTGCTGGTGGAGCTGTACGCGTGCCTGCTGGTGGTGGCCGGGTGGGTGGCGGTCGTGCTCGGCACGTGAGGGCGGAGCGGGCCGGGGCGCCCGGCGGGAAGTCCGTTGCCCGGGGGTGCGGGGCTGCGCATACTGGGCCGCATTCGACGACGTACGGGGGCGGTCTCATGACGGGGAACAGCGGCGCGCGCGACGGGCACCCGGTGGTGCGGGTGGAGGACCTGCGGCGCTCGTACGGCTCCGGGGCCGCCGCCGTGCACGCCCTGCGCGGGGTGTCGTTCGAGGTGGCGCGCGGGGAGCTGGTGGCGCTCAAGGGCCGGTCCGGCTCGGGCAAGACGACGCTTCCGGCCCCCTGACTCCGCCCCCGCCACCGCCGCCGGGTTGGAGCCCGGCGGCGGCAGGCAGGGAACGGGGAACGGAGGCTCAGCGAATGAATCCCTCCCGCTTGGCCTGCATCGCGGCGCGCCCCTCCGCGCCCTTGCGCTTCCAGTCGCGCCGGATCTCGGCCCGCATCCGGGCGTCGGTCTTGGCGACGATGTACTGGTTCTCCCGCAGGAGCTTGCGGTAGCTGTCCAGGCGCCGTTCCGGCAGGGTGCCGTCCTCGACGGCGGCGAGGACGGCGCAGCCGGGTTCGGCGGCGTGGGCGCAGTCGTGGAACCGGCACGACGCGGCCAGCTCCTCGATCTCCGAGAACACCTGCCCGACGCCCGTGCCCGCGTCCCACAGGCCCACCCCGCGCAGCCCCGGCGTGTCGATGAGGACGCCGCCGCCGGGCAGCGCGAACAGGTTGCGGGTGGTGGTCGTGTGGCGGCCCTTGCCGTCGGTGTCCCGGACGGCCTGGACGGCCATGGTGTCCTCGCCGAGCAGGGTGTTGGCGAGGGTGGACTTGCCGGTTCCGGAGACGCCGAGCAGGACGCTCGTACCGCCCGCGATGACCGCGCGGAGCACGTCCACGCCCTCCCCGGTGGCGGAGCTCACGGGCAGTACGGGCACGCCCGGCGCGGTGGTCTCCACGTCCCGCACGAGGTAGGAGAGCCCCACCGGGTCCGGGACGAGGTCGGCCTTGGTGAGCACGACGAGCGGCTGCGCGCCCGACTCCCAGCCCAGGGCCAGGAACCGCTCGATGCGGCCGAGGTCGAGCTCGGTGGCGAGGGAGACGGCGACGATGGCGTGGTCCACGTTGGCGGCGAGGATCTGCCCGTCGGACCGCTTCGACGACGTGGACCGTACGAAGGCGGTGCGGCGCGGCAGGTACGCCCGGACGTACCGGGGCGTGCCGCCGACCGGGTCCACGGCGGCCCAGTCGCCGGTGCAGATGACCCGCAGCGGGTCGTGGGGCGTCACGAACGTCGTGTCGGCCCGGATGACGCCCTCGGCGGTGGCGATGTCGCACTGCCCGCGATCGACGCGGACGACCCGCCCGGGCAGCAGGCCGCGCTCGGCGTACGGGGTGAACTCCGCCTCCCAGTGGGTGTCCCAGCCGTAGGAGGACAGCGAGGAGGAGGAAGCGGTGGTGAACGAGGAAGACAAGGGGTGCCCTTCGCAAGGGTGGCCCCGGCGGCACGCGCCTCTTCGGGCACGGCGGTGGACGAGTCGGGTCAGCCGGAGACCACGGAGGTGAACGGAACGAACGACTGGATGCGGGCGAGGCCCATCACGGAGACAGCCATCGGTCACACCTCCCAACCCTCGACTCGAACGAACAGCGCTCACCGAGCGCTTCGCCAACGCGGCACAGCCTAGAGCCGCCGACGACCGAGCACCACCGTATTTTCTACGCCCGATGCCGAGGTGCCCCAAGGCATCCCCGCGCGTGTGGGGACGGCCCTCCGGACCACGGCCGCCAGCGCCGGGTCCAGGTCCGCTCCCCGCGCTCGCGCGGATCGGCTGCCCCCGCCCGCAGCGCCGCAGCACCCGTACGGCGATCGACGTATACGGAGCTGCCCCCTTTCGTCGTATCCGGGGGCGACGTTCGGCGGTGGGGTGTCGAGGTGTGCATACGCCGGTCGCATGATGTGGGCGCCCGTGCGGAGGCCGCGCGCCGGGGTGTCGCGCCGGGGGGTGCTCATCGGCGCACCACAGCCAGCCTGCGGAGTCATGCGTTCCGTTTGCGCGGGGTCCGTGCTGGACACAGAGAACGCTTATGACAACCATTGTCGTTAGATGGCATGCTCGTCCTCCGCCCGTCCCGCGGTCAGACTCGGGGCCAGCACGCAGTCCTGCTCAGTTCCCTGCCTCCAGACCCTTCGAGAGGACCAGGACCAGACCCGCATGAGCGAACCGCTGTATCTCGCACCACGCCTGGAGCCGCGGCTTGCGGCGCTGCTGGACTCCCCCGCCTTCCTCCACCCGCTGGTGACCGCCCTGGGCTCGCCCCTCAACCTCGTACTGCCGGACCAGATCGCCGACAACGTCCGCGGCTTCCGTGATGTGTACGGCCGCCACCGGCTCGGCGGACGGATCCTCTACGCCCACAAGGCGAACCGTTCGAGCGCCCTGGTGCGCCGCCTCGCCGCCACCGGCCCGGCCACCGCCGTCGGGATCGACGTGGCGTCGCTCGGCGAGCTCCAGCACGCCCTGGGCGGCGGCCTCACCCCGGACCGGATCGTCGCGACCGGCCCCAAGGACCCCGACTTCCTGTGGCTCGCCGCCCGTACCGGGGTCACCGTCGCCGTGGACTCACCCGCCGAACTGACCGCTCTGGCAGCGCTGGTGGAACGGTTCCGGCTGCCGCGCGTGCCCGTCCTGCCGCGGCTGGCCGAGTTCACCGCGCCCGGCACCCGCGTCCTCACCCGCCGCAGCCGCTTCGGCACCCCGGCCGACGACGCCGACGCGCTGCTCGACCTGGTCGAGAAGCACCGGGAGAGCATGGAGTTCACCGGCGTCTCGTACCACCTCGACACGATGGGCCTGGCCGAGAAGGCCGTCGCCCTCGAAGGCTGCCTGCGCGTCCTGGACGAGGCCCGCCGGCGCGGGCTGCGCCCCCGGGCCGTGGACATCGGCGGCGGCTACGGCGTGGACTACCTCGCCGACGGCGCCCAGTGGGAGCGGTACACGACCGAGCTGACCCGCGCCCTGCTGGGCAAGCGGCCCCCCATCACCTGGGAGGGCCACGGCTACGGGCTGCGCGGCGAGAACGGCACCCTGCGCGGCGCCCTCGGCGTCTACCCTTCGCACCGCCCCGTCGCCGGACCCCGCTACCTGGACGAGCTGCTCACGCAGACCGCCCCGTCGCTGGGCCGCCCGCTGGCCACGCTGCTCCTGGAGAACCTGTACGACCTCCACACCGAGCCCGGCCGCGCGCTCACCGACCAGTGCGGCCTCACCCTCGCCCGGGTGGTGGAGGTGCGGGTCACCCGGGACGGCGAGCGGCTGGTGCGGCTCGCGGCGAACGCCCGTGACATCGGCCTGGAGGACCACGGGCTGCTCCTCGACCCCGTCCTGGTCCCACCCGCGCGGGAGACGTCCGCACCCGGAGGACAGCAGCCCGTCGGCGTGTACCTCCTCGGCAACCTCTGCCTGGAGTCCGACCTGATCAGCCGCCGCCTGGTGTTCCTGGAGCGCGAGCCGCGCCCCGGCGACCTGCTGGCCTTCGCCAACACCGCCGGGTACTTCATGGACTTCACCGCCGACCACGCCCTGCACCAGCCCATCGCCCGCAAGGTCGCCGTGTACCAGGACAGCGGCGGCACCGGGCCCTGGCAGTGGTGCCTCGACGAACAGTACTGGCCACACCTCACCGCGGGGGACGACGAATGAGGTACGAGCACATCACCGACGCCATCGGCGACACGCCCCTCGTCCGGATCGACCCCGGGGTCCACGGGCTGCGCCACATCGACCTGTACGCCAAGCTGGAGATGCTCAACCCGTTCGGCTCCGTGAAGGACAGGGCCGCCTGGCGGATGGCCCGGCCGCACCTTGAGGAGGCGCGGCGGCAGGGCCGTACCGTCGTGGAGCTGTCCAGCGGCAACACCGCCAAGGCCCTCGCCGTCATCGCGGGCATGCACGGCCTGCCGTTCCGCAGCGTCACCAACCGGATGAAGGTCCCCGAGATCAAGGACCTGCTGCTGCTCCTGGGCGCCGAGATCGAGGAGCTGCCCGGGCAGGCCGAGTGCCTCGACCCGACCGCGACGGAGGACCCGCTCACCCGCATCCACCGGATGCTCACCGAGGACGACGGCCGCTACCTCCACACCGACCAGTACTACAACCCGGCCAACGCCGAGGCGCACGCGTCCGGCACGGGCCCCGAGATCGTCAAGGACCTCGGCGGCACGGCGCCCGACTGGTTCGTGGCGTGCGTCGGCACGGCCGGGTCGTCCACCGGCGCCGCCCGCGCGCTGCGCGCCCACGACCCGGCGACCCGGGTCCTCGGACTGGTCGCGCAGAAGGGCGACTTCGTGCCGGGCATCCGCAACATCGACGAGGTCCACGAGGTCGGCCTGTTCGACCCGGAGACGTACGACGCGCTGGAGGCCGTCTCCGCCGACGAGGCCATCGACGGCATGCTCACGCTGGTCCGCCGCTGCGGCATCCTCGGCGGGCCGACCGGCGGCGCCGCGTACTTCGGGGCCGTACGCCATCTGCGGGAGCGGGACGCCGAGCTGGCCGAGGCCGGGGACGGGCGGCGCGCGACGGCCGTGTTCATCGTCTGCGACCGCGTCGAGAGCTATATGAGCTACGTGCGCCAGCGCCGCCCCGAGCTGCTGCGCCGCCCGCCGCGCCCCAACTCGCCCGCGACGCTCACCCCGGAGGAGCTGGCGGCGGTGCACGTCATCGGCGTCGAGGAGGCGCGGGCGTGGATCGCGACGGAGCGGCCCGTCGTGGTGGACCTGCGCGGGTCGTTCGCGTTCGCCGCGCTCCACATCGAGGGCTCCGTCAACATCGTGGACGAGCTGTTCGAGGAGCTGCTGCACGGCGGGCTGCCGTTCGGCACGTCGCAGCCGGTGCTGCTGGTCTGCCCGGTCGGCGAGCAGTCGGTGACGTACGCGGCGCTGCTCACCCGCATGGGCCACCGCAACGTCCGCAGCCTCGCGGGCGGGGTGATCGCCTGGCGGGACGCGGGCGCGCCGATGGTGCGGGACTGAGGGGGCCGCCGATGCGTACCACCTCCGTGACGGGCACCACCCCGGCCGCCGGGCTGCGCGAGTGGCAGCGGCCGCTGCGCGAGCAGTTCCCGATCGTCACCGGGCACCCCCAGCTCGCCTATCTGGACAGCGCGGCCACCGCGCAGAAGCCGAAGGCCGTCCTGGACGCCGTGCACGCGTACCTGACCGGCTGCAACGCCAACGCCGGGCGCGGCACGTACACCTGGGCCAACCGGACGACGGCGCTGATCGAGGAGGCGAGGGAGCGCGTCAAGGCGTTCCTCGGCGACCCGGACCCGGACCGTTCGACCGTCTGGTTCACCAGCGGCACGACGGAGGGGCTGCGGACCGTCGCCCGCGACTGGCTGGTGGGCGAGCTGGCGGACGGCGACGAGATCGTCGTGCCGTTCGCCGACCACGAGGCCAACCACCTGCCGTGGCTGGAGGCGCGGGACCTGCTCGCCGAGCGGGGCGTGCGGATCACCGTGCACCCGCTGCCGTACCAGCAGGACTCGCGCGACTACGACACGGAGGCGCTCGCCGGGCTGGCCGCGTCGGCCGGGGAGCGGCTGCGGTTCGTGGCGGTGACGCACGTCCACCATGTGTACGGCGCCGACATGAACGTGCACCGCGTGCGGGAGGCCGTCGGTCCCGACGTGGCGCTGTGCCTGGACGCGGCGCAGAGCGTGGGCCATCTGCCGGTGGACCTGGGCGCGCTGGACGTCGACTTCGTCGTGTTCTCCGGGCACAAGGCGATGGCGCTGCCGGGCACGGGCGCCGTGTGGGCGCGCGGGCTGCGGGGCCGCCCGTTCCGGCCGGGCGGCTGGCAGGGCACGCCCAACACGGCCGGGATCGTCAGCCTGCGGGCCGCGCTGGACTGGCTGGACGCGGCGGGCCCCGCGCGGATCGAGGAGTGGACGGTCGGTCTCGGCGTGCGCCTGACGGACGGGCTGAGCCGACTGGACGCGTACGAGGTGCTGGGCTGCCCGCTCAGTCTGGCGGCCGACTCGGCTGTGCAGCGCCGCCAGGGCCTGGTGACGTTCCGGCACCGCTCGATAGGCGCCAACGACCTGGGGTTCATACTCGCCGCGCACGGGCTGCTGGTCCGCGCCGACGGGCTCTGCCAGGCGCGGGCGGGCGAGAGCGACGCCTCCGTGCGGGTCAGCCTGCACGTCTACAACACCCCCGAGGAGATCGACCGGCTCCTCGGCGTGCTGTCCGGCCTGGCCGAGGACCGGCCCGGCGGGCGGCGCTAGCACCACATGAGCAAGGGAGCACGAGGGGACGATGTCTCGAGGGTTGATGTCGCGTCGGCTGACGGCCGAGCGGGCGGGCGAGTGGGTCCGCCGGTGGGACCTCCAGCAGCAGCGGTACGCGTGTGACCGGGAGGCCCGCTTCACGGTGATCGCCGATGTCGTGGAGACGGCGGTGGCGGGGGTGTCCCGGCCCCTCCTCGCCGACCTCGGCTGCGGTCCAGGCTCGCTGGCCGCCCGGCTGGCCGAGCGGCTGCCGCACGCCGAGGTGGTCGGCGTGGACACCGACCCGCTGCTCCTGGCGCTGGGCCGGGCGTACCACGGCGCGCACGTGCGGTTCGCGGACGTGACGATCGGGGCGCCCGGCTGGCTGGCCCGGCTCGGCCTGCGTCGGCCGCTGGACGCGGTCGTCTCGGCGACGGCACTGCACTACCTGCCGGAACCGGCGCTGCTGTCGGTGTACGAGCAGGTGCGGGAGTCGCTGCGGCCGGGCGGGGTCGTCGTCAACGGCGACCACCTGTTCCAGGAGGACCCGGCGGTGGCCGCGCTGGCCGAGGTGGTGGGCCGCCGCCACGCCGAACGGCACGGGTCGGACGCCCACGAGGACTGGCGGGGCTGGTGGGAGGCGGCGGCGTCGGCGCCCGAACTGGCGGAGCCGCTGGCCGAGCGCGCCCGCCGCGGCCCGGGCGCGGGCGGCGACAACGGGCTGACCCTCCAGCGCCATGTGCAGCTCCTGCGCAAGGCGGGCTTCGCCGCGACGGGCCCGGTCTGGCAGTACGGCCCGAGCTGTGTGCTGGTGGCGGTACGGGGCGACTGACCCGTCCCGGTCCGGCTCGAGGGCCGCCGTTCAGCCCGTGGCGCGTGCTCCGGTGCCCTCGGCGGTCTCCGTGCTCTCCGCGCGCGGGTCCGTGCCGGGCGGGGTGCCCGCGCGGCGGCGGCCCGTGCGGACCACCAGGTCGCGCACCCCGTCCACGGCCGGCTGCGTCCAGCGGGCGGTGAACGGGCCCAGCATGACGAGGATCAGTACGTACGCGGTGGTCAGCGGACCGATCCGGGGCTCGGCCCCGGCCGCGAGCCCGGCGATGACCACGGAGAACTCGCCGCGCGCGACCAGTGCGCCGCCCGCCCTGAGCCTGCCGCGCCGCCCGACCCGGGCGCGCCCGGCGGCGTACCAGCCGGTGGCGATCTTGGTGAGGGCGGTGACGGCGGCGAGGAGCAGCGCGGGCAGCAGCACGGGCGGGATGGACGCGGGCACGGTGGACAGGCCGAAGAAGAGGAAGAACACCGCCGCGAACAGGTCGCGCAGCGGGGTGAGGATGCGGCGGGCGCCCTCGGCGACCTCCCCGGACAGGGCGATGCCGACGAGGAACGCGCCGACGGCGGCGGACACCTGGAGCCGCTGGGCGACCCCTGCGACGAGGAGGGTCATGCCGAGGACGACGAGGAGCAGCATCTCGGGGTTGTCGGAGGAGACGGCGCGGCTGATGTGGCGGCCGTGGCGCAGCGCCAGGTAGAGGACGACCGTGACCGTGCCGAGGGAGATCAGCAGGGTGACGCTGCCGCCCGCGAGGCCGACCCCGGCGAGGAGGAAGGTCAGGACGGGCAGGTACACGGCCATCGACAGGTCCTCCATGACGAGGAGGCCGAGGACGACGGGGGTCTCGCGGTTGCCGAGCCGTCCGAGGTCGGTGAGGACCTTGGCGACGACGCCGGACGACGACACCCAGGTGACCCCGGCGAGGGCGACGGCGGCGACCGGCCCCCAGCCGAGGAGGAGCGCGGCGGCCGCGCCGGGCAGGGCGTTGAGGACGAAGTCGACGACGCCGGCCGGGTACTGGGTGCGCAGGCTGCTGACGAGTTCACCGGCGCTGTACTCGAGGCCGAGGAGGAGCAGGAGCAGGATCACGCCGATCTCGGCGCCGACCGCGACGAAGTCGCCGCTGGCGTGGAGCGGGACGACCCCGCCCTCTCCGACGGCCAGTCCGGCGAGGAGGTAGAGGGGGATCGGGGAGAGCCCGACACGTTCCGCGAACCGTCCGACGAGCCCCAGGACGAGGATGACCGCCCCGAGTTCGATGAGGAGCCCGGTCGTGTCGTGCACGGTCACTCCCCGCTGATGAGGGCGGCGAGCGCGTCCACGCCTTCGCGGGTGCCGACCACGACGAGGGTGTCGCCGATGGCGAGGCGGAAGTCGGGTCCCGGGGCGGGATGGGCGCTGGTGCGCCGCAGGACGGCGACGATGGACGCGCCGGTGCGGGTGCGGGCCCTCGTGTCGCCGAGCAGCCGCCCCCCGTACGGGGAGCGGCTGGTGAGCGGGATGTGCTCGGTGACCAGGTCGAGGCCGTCGGTGCGGATGCCGCCGACGGGGGCCGGGTCGATGAGCTGGGCGAGAGCGGCGGCGTCCTCGGGGGTGAGGCGGACCGTCGCCTCGCACGCGTCGGGGTCGTCGGGGCGGTAGAAGCCGAGGAAGCGGCGGCCGTCGTGGTGGACGACGACGGAGAGGCGCCGCCCGTCCTCCGTGGTGAAGTCGTACTGCGTGCCGACGCCGGGCAGGGGGGTGCGACGCGTACCCATGACCGCACCTCCGGGACGGGACGGGGATGGCGGGTGGTGACCGGTGATGGCCGGTGGAGCGAGGAGCCTCACCCTATCAACAGATGTCCCTTATGGCCCTATATGTTCAGATGCGAGAAATCAGGGCTTCGCGTCTTCGGGTCGTCCTCGGGCCTTCTTGAGCCGCCCCCTCAGACCTTCTTGAGTTCGGCCGCGCCGAAGGACACGTTGAACCGGTCGCACCAGACGCTGACGCTCGTGTACTTGGAGAGGTCGGTCCCGGCGGGCAGCGCGTAGTTCTGGTCGCCCTTGTTGCCCTTGAGCTTGCCGAGGCTGACGTAGGCGCCGTCGTCGAAGACCTTCCAGCCGTCCCTGCCGTCGATGACCGGGGCGTCGGTCAGCCAGACGTGCAGGTCGGGGCCGTTGTCCGTGTCGAGGCCCTCGATCCGCAGGACCTGCGAGCCGTCCGGCAGCGTCAGCACGCGCACCTTGCCGCTGGTGGGGTGCTCGTGGCTGATCATCTCGCCGGTCGCGACGGTCCTGGGGCCCGCGTCGGCGGACGGCGACGGCGGCGCGGCCGGGGTGCCGGGCGCTCCGGAGGGCGCGGGCGGGGCGGCGGGCGCCGACGCCGTCACCTCGGGGAGGGCGTCCCGTACGGTGTCGTCGGTCCACAGCTTCCACGGCTGGAACCAGTACAGCCCGAAACCGACCGCCGCAACGGCGGCCACCAGCGCGCCGATCACCACCGGCTTCGTCGCCATCCGTCTCATGCCCGCCATCGCCACCATCTCCTCGAAGAGTCTTCCGGTACGCCCCCATTGAACGCGCGGGTGGCCGCGCGAGTTCGCCGAACGGATCACGAAATCCTCACGTCCGATTCGTACAAGACCGGTGCGGGCGGCGGCTCGTACGGTGCGGGGCATGACCGTGACACCTCGTTTCGACGCCATCGGCCTGGTCGTCTCCGACATGGCCGCCTCCCTCGCCTTCTACCGCCGTCTCGGCCTGGACGTCCCGCCGGAGGCCGACTCGGCCCCGCACGCGGAGGCCGTGCTGCCGGGTGGGCTGCGACTGATGTGGGACACGGAGGAGGCGGTACGCGCGTTCGACCCCGGCCCGGCCGAGGCGCCCGGCACCGGCGGGACGGCGCTCGCGTTCCGCTGCGACGGCCCTGCCGGGGTGGACGCGCTGTACGAGGAGCTGGTGGCGGCCGGGTACCGGGGCCATCTGCCGCCGTGGGACGCCCCGTGGGGCCAGCGTTACGCGGTGGTCCTCGACCCGGACGGACGGGGTGTGGACCTGTTCGCCGACGCCGCGCGGCCCGCCGGGTAGTCCGCCCGCCGGTCCGCCCGCCGGTCCTGCGGGGTGCCCGGCGGACGCTCCGCCAGGTGCTCCGCCGCGTACGCCGTCAGGGTGCGGTCCGTCAGGGCGCGTGTGTCGCGGGCCAGGTGGGCCTGGTCGGTGTAGCCCGCGACGGCGGCGGCCTCCGCGTACGGGGTCCCGGCGCGGACCAGGGCCAGGGCCCGCTGGAGGCGGAGGATACGGGCGAGGGTCTTCGGCCCGTACCCGAAGGCGTCCAGGGAGCGCCGGTGCAGCTGACGCGCGCCGAGGCCCACCGCCTCGGCCGTGGCGGCGACGCTCCACCCGGCGTCGAGCCGCGCGGCGACGGCGCGGAGCAGCGGGTCGGGGCGCGGCGCCTCGGCCGCCAGGCACAGGACCGCCTCCTCCAGCGCCGTGGCCGCGCCGTCCGTGGCGGCGCCCGCGCGGTCCGTGGCGGCGGCGACGCGGGCGGCCAGGCGGCGGGCGCAGGCGGCGGGCCACAACTCGGCCGGCTCCACCCGCCGGTCGCGCAGCTCGTACGCCGGTACGCCGAGCAGCGCGGGCGCGTCGCCGGGTGCGAACCGGACGCCCGCCCAGGCCGCGTCCGGGTTCTCGGAGACGTACGCGCGCGTGTCGGGGCCCGCGACGAGGAGGCGGCCCTCGGACCACAGCAGGTCCATGCACCCGTCGGGCAGTACGGGCCGGTGACCGCCGCCCGGGCGGGGCCCGGCGGGGGTCAGCCTCCAGACGACCGCGCCGTCCAGCCGGGACGGCCGCTCCCGGTAGCGGGAGGTCAGCGCGGCCCCCCGTGGCCGTGCCGCCGGGTGCGCCCCTCCCCGGCGGGCCCCTCGTCCCCGGCCGGCCGATCCTCCGGGGGTGGGGACTTGAGGGGCTTGTCCGGGGTGGGCGCGTTCGTGGCCGGGCGCTCCTTCGGCTGCCGGTCCTTCTCGGGCTTCTCCCACTGGAGGCGGGCCCGTACGTCGTCCGGCGGCAGGAACCGCGACCAGCGTTCCGGGAACTCCGACGGCATGTCGGGGTCGCCGCCGCCCTGGGTGCGGGCCACCAGGGCGGCGGCCTCGGCGGCGCGTACCCGCTCGGTCTCCGCGCGGGCGGCGGCCGTGGCGACGGACGGCCACACCCGGTCGATGGCGGCGTTGACGGCTGCGCCCACGAGCACAGCGAACGCGGAGATGCCGATCCACAGCAGTACCGCGATGGGCGCCGCGAGGGAGCCGTAGATGGTGGGGCCCTCGACCGTCTGCGTCAGATAGATCCGCAGGGCGAAGCTGCCCAGGAACCACATGGCGAGCGCCACCAGCGCGCCCGGCACGTCCTCGATCCACGGCGACCTGACCGGTACGGACACGTGGTACAGGGTCGTCAGGAACGCCACCGACAGCAGGATGACGACCGGCCAGTACAGGACGGTCACGACTTCCGTGCCGAACGGCACCACCTCGACCACCCGGTCCGGGCCGACCACGGCCAGCGGCAGCACCACCGCGCCGATCACCAGGGCGACCACGTACAGCAGGAAGGCGAGCAGCCGCGTCGCGACGATGCCCCGGTGACCGTCGAGGCCGTACATGACGGTGATCGTGTCGATGAAGACGTTCACCGCGCGCGACCCCGACCACAGGGCGATGGCGAAACCGATGGAGATGACGTCGGGCCTGCCGCCCCGTGTGACGTCCTCCAGCAGCGGCCGGGCGATCTCGTTGACGCCCCGGTCGGAGAGGACCGTGCCGACGGCGGCGAGGATGTTCTTCTCGATGGACGCGACGGTCGTCGTGTTCGTCCAGTCGTCGATGTAGCCGAGCAGGCCGATCAGGCCGAGCATCAGCGGCGGCAGGGACAGCAGCGTGAAGAACGCCGCCTCGGCGGCCAGGCCGAGGATGCGGTACTCGATGCAGGAGTTGACCGTGTCCTTCAGGAGGAGCCACGCCAGCTTCCGCTTCGACACGTTGCGGTAGAGGACCCTCGCGCGGTGGAGCCGGCCCGGGGACGCCTCGGGGGTCGCGCCCTGTCCTGCGGAGCCAGGGGTTCCGGCGGGGCCGCTGGCCGACTCGGGTGTTTCCTTTGCTGCCTGCACCTCCTTACCGTATCCGCATGGCAGCCACCACCCACACCGTGACCAACCAGCCTCCGCCCCTGGTCGGGTACGACGTGTTCAGCGCGGACCGGGCCCTGACGGAGGCGGTGGAACGACACCTTCCACCCGACCTGCGCGAGGAGGCCGTCAAGGAGCTGTCGTCCCTGGGCACCACCGCCGGGTCGGCGCAGGCGCAGTCCTGGGGCGCCCTGGCCAACGAGTTCCCGCCCCGGCTGCGCACCCACGACCGGTACGGCAACCGCGTCGACGAGGTCGAGTTCCACCCCGCCTGGCACCGGCTCCTCGGCCACGCCGTCACCTCCGGGCTGACCGCCGCCTGGGGCCGACCCGGCGGGCATGTGCGGCGCGCCGCCGGGTTCCTCGTGTGGTCGCAGACGGAGGCCGGGCACGGCTGCCCCGTCTCGATGACCCACGCGGCCGTACCGGCCCTGCGCACCGATCCGGAGCTCGCCGCCGAGTGGGAGCCCCGGCTGACGTCGAAGGTGTACGAGGGCGAGCAGCTGATGCCGCCCGGGCAGAAGGCCGGCGCCCTCTTCGGGATGGGCATGACGGAGAAGCAGGGCGGCAGCGACGTCCGCGCCAACACGACGGCAGCGAAGCCACTGGACGGCGCGGGCGAATACCTGCTGACGGGTCACAAGTGGTTCTGCTCGGCGCCCATGTCGGACGGGTTCCTGGTGCTGGCGCAGGCGCCCGGCGGGCTCACCTGCTTCCTGGTGCCGAGGGTCCTGGACGACGGCACCCGCAACGTGTTCCGCATCCAGCGGCTGAAGGACAAGCTCGGCAACCGGTCCAACGCGTCCGCCGAGGTCGAGTTCGACGGGACGTGGGCGCGGCGGGTCGGCGAGGAGGGGCGGGGGGTGCGCACCATCATCGAGATGGTCGCCGCGACCCGCCTGGACTGCGTGCTCGGCTCGGCCGCCCTGATGCGGCAGGCCGTCGCGCAGGCCGTGCACCACACGGCGTACCGGAGCGCGTTCGGCGGCCCGCTGATCGACAAGCCGCTGATGCGCAACGTCCTGGCCGATCTGGCGCTGGAGTCGGAGGCGGCGACGGTCCTCGGGATGCGGCTCGCGGCGGCGTACGACGCGGTCGAGTCGGGCCGCCCGGCGGCGGGCGGCGGCAGCGCGGAGTCAGAGCGGGCGCTGCTGCGCCTGGCGGTGCCGGCCGCGAAGTACTGGGTGACGAAGCGGTGCACGCCGACAGTGGCGGAGGCCCTGGAGTGCCTGGGCGGCAACGGGTACGTGGAGGAGTCGGGCATGCCCCGGCTGCTGCGCGAGTCGCCGCTCAACTCGATCTGGGAGGGCTCCGGAAACGTCCAGGCGCTGGACGTGCTGAGGGCGTTGCAGCGGGAGCCGGGCGCGCTCGACGCGTTCCTGCGGGAGGTCGGGCAGGCGCGCGGCGCGGACCACCGGCTGGACGCGGCCATCAAGGGCCTGCTGACGGAGCTGGCCGACCTGGACGGCGCCGAGGCGCGGGCCCGGCGCCTGGTGGAGCGGATGGCGCTGGTGCTCCAGGGGTCGCTGCTGGTGCGGTGGGCGCCGCCGGAGGTCGCGGACGCCTTCTGCGCGTCCCGGCTTGGCGGCGACTGGGGGTCGGCGTTCGGGACGCTGCCGCACACCCTGGACCTGCGCGCGATCGTGGACCGGGCCAGGCCGTAGGCGGTACGAGGCGTGACGGTACGGCGGCACGCCGACGGGCGCGGGAGGCCGGGTGGCGTCCCGCGCCCGGGGCGACGCGGGCGGGATGGTGCTGCGCCGACACGGCACCATCCCGTCGCGTACCGGCGGACCGGTACACGTCCACTCTCGTACGGGCAGGGGCGCCGCGCGAGGGTTGCAGGGGGTTGCAGCGGTGGCGCGTTCTGTGCGGCCCGGCGCCGGACGGACGCAGGGGCGGGGGATGATGGGGGCGGTTGGGGAACGGGGAGGGCTGGCCCGGTGCGGAACGCCACGATCGACATGACCCGGCTCGCCGCGATGGACCCGCGTGAGGCGACGCTGCTGCTCAAGGGCATCCGGGACGCCGCACTGCGGGGCGGCAGGGCGCCGCTCGCGCCGCGCGCCGACATAGGGGCGTCGTGGCAGCGGATGCTCCGCGAGGGCGTCGATCCGGAGCGCGACCGCCGTTCGGGGCTGCTGTCGTCCGCCGACCTGGAGGCGCGGCGCGCCGCCTCGCCCCTCGCCGACCTGTTGCCGGTGCTCCGCGAGGGCCTGATCTCCGTGCCGGGCGCGGAATTTGACGCGGTACGGCACATCATGGTCGTCGCGGACGCGGACGGGCGGGTGCTGTGGCGCGAGGGCCACTCGTCGGTGCTGCGGATGGCGGACGGGCACGGCTTCCAGCCGGGCGCCGACTGGCGGGAGTCGACGGTCGGCACCAACGGCGTGGGGACGGCGCTGGTGACGCGCCGCCCGGTGCAGGTCCACTCGGCGGAGCACTTCGTCTCCACGCACCACACGTGGACGTGCGCGGGCGCCCCCATCACGGACCCGCGCGACGGGCGGCTGATGGGCGTGGTGGACGTGAGCGGCCCGGTGACGACGATGCACCCGGCGACGCTGCTGCTGGTCGGTTCGGTGGCGCGGCTCGCCGAAGCGGAGCTGCGCAACCGGCACCTCGCGGCGCTCGCCCGGCTGCGGGCGGTCGCCGCGCCACTGCTGTGCCGGGTGGGCGGCCGGGCGCTGGCGGTGGACGGGCACGGCTGGACGGCCGCGGTGACGGGGCTCGCGCCGGTGGACCGGGTGCCGCTGCCCGCGTCGGTGCGGGCGGGCCGGGTGTGGCTGCCGACGCTGGGCGAGTGCGCCGTGGAGCCGCTGCCGGGCGGCTGGCTCGTACGGCCCCTGGACGCCTCCGGCACGGACGTCGTGGCCGGGGGCGCGGCGGCCCGGCTGGTGCTGGACGTGAGCAGGCCGCGGGAGTGGACGGTGCGCGTGTCGGGCGCGGTCGGCCGCTGGGAGCGGGAACTGAGCCCGCGCCACGCGGAGCTGCTGTACGTGCTGGCCGTGCGCCGGGACGGCCGTACGGCGGCGGAGCTGGCCGCGGACGTGTTCGGCGACCGTACGAGGACGGTGACCGTGCGGGCGGAGATGTCGCGGATACGGCGCACCCTGGGCGGCGTGCTGGCCCACCGCCCGTACCGCTTCCGCGACGAGGTGGAGGTGGAGCTGCTCACCCCGCGGGACGCGGCGGACCTGCTCCCCCACTCGACGGCCCCGGCGGTCCTGGAGGCCAGGCGCGGGGCGGGTGGCGCGGGCTGAGCCGTCGGACCGGTGGCCCGGCGGGCGGGGCGCCCCGGCTCTGGAGGCGCCCCGGGGTTCGACCGGGTGGGTCAGCCGGCGGCGGGCCACTCCAGGGGCTTCTTGTAGAAGCCGCGCGTGACCTCGACCGCGGCGGCCTTCTCGCCCTCGGGGACGAGGAAGGCCTTGCAGATCTCCTGCGACTGGCCGGGCGAGAGCTTCTTGTCGGTCTCCGGCGCCGGGCAGTCCGGCCACTTCGCCTCGCCCAGGATGACGATGAGCGCGCGGGTGCGGGTGCCCTTGTCGGTCCGGACGACCAGGTCGTCGTCCATGTCGCCGACCTCCATCGGCGTACCGCTCTTGTGCGTGACCTTCGTCCAGACGTAGACCGGGATCTTCGGCCCGTCCTTGTCGTCCTTCTTCAGACCGGAGGCGTCCATGTCGGCCTTGGTGCCGGTCGTGACCCGGGTCGGGGTGAGCGTGTACGTGGCGCCCTCGGACGCCTTCATGTCGCTCTCGATCGCCGGGCTCTCCTCGCCCAGCCGGTACGTCGTCTTCTCCTCACCCGAGCCGGACTCGCCACCGGAGCCGGAGCCCGAGTCGGATTCGGACGACGAACTGCCGCCGCCCTTACGGTCGCTCCTGGACGAGCCGTCCTGGCATCCGGCCAGCGTCAGGACGAGCGCCAGGGCGCCCGCCGCGGCGGCTCCACGTGTCCACGCGGACATAGGTGTTCCTCGCTTTCCCCGTTGCACCGACCAGGACGGCGTACACCGCACGGCCGGTTCCGTACGGCGCGAGATCCTGTCAGACGCGGCTCACCGGGGTGGGGGCGGGTGCGGCCCGGGTCCGGTTCGCGGGGGTTCGCGCATGCGCACGCGGCCCTGCCGCGCGGGGCGGCTCCTTAAGCTGGACGCCTTGTCGGCGCTGGGGCGGGGAGGGCGGGCGCGATGCGGGAACGGGTCACGCGGAACGTGGCGGGCGACGTGACGGGCGCGGTCGTCCAGGCGGACCGGATCGGCCAGGTGAACATCCATCACTCGCCGCCGGCGCCCCCGGCCCCGCACGCCGACGAGGACCCGTGGGTCGCCCGCGTACACGACTCGGCGGTGTGGCGGCGCGTACCGGAGACCCGGGACGCGGCGAGGTACCGGGACGCGGCCGGAGCCGTGGCCGCCGCGCTGGCGGGGCTGCGGGACGAGGCGGAGGCACGGCTCGGGGACGACCCGTGGCGCGACCCGCACGCGCCGGATCGGTTCGCGGAGCGGCTGGAGTGGCTGCTGGGCGAACCGGGCGAGGGCGCCGGGCTCGACCTGTACCCGGCGGAGGCCGCGCTGTTCACGCTGGTCCCGCTGCTGGCGCGGGTGCACGACCTGCGGCTGGCCGCCGGCCGGCTGCACGTCGAGCCGTGGCGGCTGGGCCCGGCCCCGCTCGGCCCGGCCGATGACGTCGCGTCGCCGGAGCGTCCGGCGTTCGAGGCGTACGCGGAAGGGAACGGCGTGCTGGTCCAGCGGGCGTCGCTGCGGCCCGACGCGGCGGCGCCCCTCGGGTGGTGGCTGTACCACCGCTGGCTGATCCGGCACGAGGCGTACGCGGCGCCGGAGACGGTACGGGAGCTGCTGGACGCGGTCGGGGAGGCGGGCGGGGCGGCGCTCGGCCGGGTGCTGACGGCGCGCCGGGTGAGCCGCCTGCTCCACGGGCTGCGGCGGGGCCCGGACGTGTGCAACCCGGAGTTCCTCGACGCCCTCGCCGCCGACGAGACGGTGGGCGTGCAGCGGGTGCGGGACCGGCGGCTGGTCCTGCTCTGCGCCCTCGCGTACGCGCTGAGCCCCGGCACGACGAGCCTGCCGGACGTGGTGGCCGAGCACGTGGGCATCCCGCACGCCGTGGACCTGGACGCGCTGCGCACGACGCTGGAGGAGTGCGAGTGGGGCGGCACGCCGGAGCTGCCGGTGCTGCGGGCCGCGTGCTCCCACGAGGCGGTGGTGGAGGGCCTGCGGGAGGCGGTGGGCCGCATGGACGAGGTGCTGGACGCGGTGACCCGTACGGCACGGGAGCGGGTGGCGCAGCCGATGCCGCGCCTGCCGGTACGGCTGTCCGCCGACGGGGTGGTCCCGGTGGAGGGCGCGTTCACCGGGTGGGCGCGGTTCCGGCTGGACGAGCGGCGGGTGCGGGACCTGCTGATGGGCGTTCAGCTGTACAAGGACCGGGACCTGGCCGTCCGGGAGCTGTACCAGAACGCCCTGGACGCCTGCCGGTACCGCAGGGCCCGCACGGAGTACCTGGACCGCACGCACCCGGCGGCGACGTACACGTACGAGGGCTCCATCGTCTTCGAGCAGGGCGTGGACGAGGACGGCCGTGCGTACGTGGACTGCCGCGACAACGGCATCGGCATGGGCGAGGCGGAACTGCGCGGCGTCTTCGCTCACGCGGGCGCTCGGTTCGCGGAGCAGCCGGAGTTCCGCGAGGAGCACGCGGAGTGGGCCCGCCTGGAC
Source organism: Streptomyces thermolilacinus SPC6 (assembly GCF_000478605.2). Taxonomy (GTDB): domain Bacteria; phylum Actinomycetota; class Actinomycetes; order Streptomycetales; family Streptomycetaceae; genus Streptomyces; species Streptomyces thermolilacinus. The sequence continues at coordinate 991,573 of NZ_ASHX02000001.1, forward strand.
CCGCCGGTCGAGCTGTACCCGAACAGCCGTTTCGGCATCGGCGTGCTCAGCTACTTCATGCTCGCCGACGAACTGTGCGTCACCACCTGCCGCATGGGCCGCGACGGCATGCCGGGCCCGGTGCTTGAGGCGTCGATCTTCGGGCCTGGGCATCTGTTCCGGATCGTGAGCACCAGGGAGCGGGGTGATCAGCCGGGGACGACGGTCCGGCTGTACCTGCGGGATGTCGATGCTCAGTGGTCCTGCCCGGAGGTGCTGGGGAGGCTGCTGGGGGTCGCGGAGTTCCCGACGGTGGCGCGGTACGGGACGGAGGTGGTGAGGTGGGAGCCGGGGGTGCTGCGGGAGGGGCGCGGGCCGCGCCGATTCGCCCACATCGCACGAGGTGCCTCGGAGGCGTGGCCGGATGCCCCGCCAGGCGCCCAGGTGTTCTGGTGCGCGGACGGTGGAGGGCTGCTCGTCGACGGACTGGTGGTGCAACCGGACACGCGCGGGGGCGTGTTCTCGCAGCAGGGGACGGCGCTCGTCGGCGCGGTGGTGAACCTGTCCGGACCGTTCGCCCCGGAGCGGTTGTCGGCGGACCGGGCCTTGATCCTGGACGATGTGCGCGACACCGTCAGGGACTTGCTGGCGGGAGCGGTCGACCACCTCCTGAAGGGGCGGCTCCTCCACTTCAGCTGGCTGTCCAAGGTGACCAAGGCGAGCGAGGCGCTGGCGGACCTCGTCGTGGAGCGCTGCATCGCGGTGGGCCGGGAGATCCCCGGCGGTCCCCCCGCCGGGACCGCCCGGACGGGTTTTCTCCCCGACGACGTCCAGCTCCTCTTCCCTGACCTCCGGGCTGCCTCCGCGTGGCAAAAGACCAGCGACGCCAAGCAGGTGCCCGATCATCTCCTCCTCTGGCGGCTGATCGCGCACCGGTCCGAGCCGGCCTGGGGAGAGCTGCTGCGGGTCTGCCCGGACCTGGCCGCCGCCGGGGAGGTGGCGCCCGCCCTGCCGTCCGACGGCAGCATCCTGCAGATCGACGGATTCGGCGATGCCCTCAAAACCAAGCAGCTTGAGGGTATCGCCGCCGAACTGGGCCGGTCCCCGCGCGCGGTCGCCCTGCGCGCCGCCGCCCTCGGCCTGTACGGCGGGCCCTGCGACGAGTGGCCCGACCACCGTCCCGTGAGGAGGCAACCCGGCAGGATGCCGCTCAGGGGCCGCCACCGCAGACGCGTCACCCCGAGCCTTCTCATCCGGACCGCCCTTGAGGAGGGACAGTCGCCGGACGCGCTGGCGTCCCGGTGGCGCGGGGCCGGGATCGACGTGCCGGACGTGATCCTGACCACGGCGCGTGCAGGTGCGGCGGACGACGTCCTGGGCCCCTACCTGCGTGCCGCACCGCACGCGTGGTTCGAGCCCGGCGCGCAGGTCCCGCCCGGGCTGCTGGTCGCCCTCTCTTTCGAACTCGACCGGCCTTTGTCCGATCTGTGCCCTCGGCTGCGGGCCTGCGGGATCTCCGCTGACCCGTCCGTGCTTCCGGACCCGCCCTTGAACGGGCTCGCGCAGGCCCTGAGCGAGTGGATGGGCGGCATGGCCCCGTGGCTGGACCCCGGGAAGCCGGTCCCGCCCTCCCACGTACTGCTGGCCGCCCAGGAACTGGGGGTCACGCCGCGGGAAGCCGCCGCATGGTTCGAACAGCTGGGCTTCCATCCGCCACGGACCCTCCCGGACGAGACGGTGTCCCACGATCTGGACATCCTGACGCCGCCGGACGATTCAGGGCCCCTGCGTCCCCCTCCCCTGCGACCGGGGGAGCCGGTCCCATATACGCACCTTCTGGCGGTCGCCGCGCGCGAGGGACTCGACCCGGCGGCGGTCGCCTCCCGCATGAGGGCGTACGGCCTGTCGGCCCCCGAGCTGAACCCCGCGCCGTTGTCGGGCCTGGACGGCATGCTGCTCGCGCCGACGGGTCCGCTGGACTGGCGGGGCCTGCCGTCGAACACACCCGTCCCGTTCGCCCGGATCGTGGCGGCCGCCGGCCGGCTGCTGGTCCCACCGGCGCGGATCGCGGCCCGGCTGGCGGAGCACGGCATCGCCAGCTCGTGCGCCGATCTGCCCGAGGGGCTGTCGTACGAGCGTGCGTCCCTGCTCGTCGCGAGAAGCCTGCCGCCCGCCAGCCAGCCCTACCGCCTGCAGGGGCTGCTCGAACAGGCCCGCGCCCTCGGCGAGCCCGTCGACCGCGTCCACCGCTGGCTGGTCGCCCTCGGCGTCGACGTCGTGGACCCGGCCGAGGCCGTCCGCGCCGCCCTCCCCCTCATCCCCCGCGCCCAGGCGCCCGCCCCCGGCCGGCAGTGATGATCACACTGGCCAGAATCCGACACCCCGTGGTTCCCTGGCCCGCATGAGCAGCATCGACGTCACCACCTGGTACCTGGAGCAGACCTCCCCCGACGACCTGCGGCCCGCCGCCGCGCCCGAGGGGGACGACGTGCGGATCGTCCGGGCCGAGGTGCCGTCACCCGAGTTCAGCCGGTTCCTGTACTGCGCCGTGGGCGGCGACGTGTCGTGGGTGGACCGGCTGGGACTGTCGTACGCGCAGTGGCGGGAGATCCTGGAGCGGCCGGGCGTCGAGACGTGGGTGGCGTACGAGAAGGGGACACCGGCCGGTTTCATCGAGCTGGACCCGCAGGACGAGGGCGTCGTGGAGATCATGTACTTCGGGCTGATCCCGGCGTTCCGGGGGCGGCGCATCGGCGGGCACCTGCTGTCGTACGGCACCGCCCGCGCCTGGGACCTGGCCGACCGGTGGCCGGGCCGTGCGCGCACCAAGCGGGTCCGGCTGAACACCTGCTCCCTCGACGGTGAGCACGCCCTCGCCAACTACCAGCGGCGCGGCTTCCGCCTGTACGACACGCGTGTCGCGGCCAAGCCGGCCGTCGGGACGCCGGGGCCCTGGCCGGGCGCGTTCGCCTGAGCCACCCGCGCGAAGGACGGCCCGGCGAAAGTGACCGGCGCCACACTTGTCCACCATGTGGGACACTTTCGTCCGCGATATGGACGAAGGTGGACTGAGTCCAAACTCCCGTGACACGCTTCCGTCATGTCTCGAGCTGGAATTGCCTTGGTGAGTCGGCGGCACGTCGACCTCGGCCGCATGTCCAGCGCCATGTGTCCGGCGAGCTGAGCGAACCCAGCACCCGCCGCGATCCCCCTTTCTGAACCCACCGCGCAATGTCGCGCAGGAGCTCACTCCTGCGCGACATTGCGCAGGTCAGAGCCGCCCTCCTGCAGTCCCGAAGGACGTATAGCCATGGCCGCCACCCCGGAAAAGCCCGCACCCGCCACGCCCCGCCGCAAGCCGGGGCGCCACCGTGGCGAGGGCCAGTGGGCCAGGGGCCACTTCACGCCCCTCAACGGCAATGAGCAGTTCAAGAAGGACGATGACGGTCTCAATGTGCGGACACGTATTGAGACGATCTACTCGAAGGCCGGATTCGACTCCATCGACCCCAACGACCTGCGCGGGCGCATGCGCTGGTGGGGTCTCTACACCCAGCGCCGCCCCGGGATCGACGGCGGCAAGACGGCCGTCCTGGAGCCGGAGGAGCTGGACGACGAGTTCTTCATGCTGCGGGTCCGCATCGACGGCGGCCGTCTGACGACCCGCCAGCTGCGGGTCATCGGTGAGATCTCCCAGGAGTTCGCCCGGGGCACCGCCGACATCACGGACCGGCAGAACATCCAGTACCACTGGATCCGCATCGAGGACGTGCCCGAGATCTGGCGCCGCCTGGAAGAGGTCGGCCTGTCCACGACGGAGGCGTGCGGGGACACCCCGCGCGTCATCATCGGCTCCCCCGTGGCCGGGATCGCCGAGGACGAGATCGTGGACGGCACGCCCGCCGTCGAGGAGATCCACCGCCGGATCATCGGCAACAAGGACTTCTCCAACCTGCCGCGCAAGTTCAAGTCCGCGATCTCGGGCTCGCCGCTGCTCGACGTGGCGCACGAGATCAACGACGTGGCGTTCGTGGGCGTGGAGCACCCGGAGCACGGGCCCGGCTTCGACCTGTGGGTGGGCGGCGGCCTGTCCACCAACCCGAAGATCGGTGTCCGGCTCGGCGCCTGGGTCCCGCTGGACGAGGTCCCGGACGTGTTCACCGGCGTCATCTCCATCTTCCGCGACTACGGCTACCGGCGGCTGCGCAACCGCGCCCGGCTGAAGTTCCTCGTCGCCGACTGGGGCGCCGAGAAGTTCCGCCAGGTCCTGGAGGACGAGTACCTGAAGCGCGAGCTGGTCGACGGCCCCGCCCCCGCGCAGCCCGTTCAGCAGTGGCGCGACCACGTGGGCGTCCACCGCCAGAAGGACGGCCGCTTCTACGTGGGCTTCGCCCCGCGCGTCGGCCGCGTGGACGGCGCCACCCTCACCAAGATCGCCGAGGTGGCGGAGGCGCACGGCTCCGGCCGGGTCCGCACCACCGTCGAGCAGAAGATGATCGTCCTCGACGTCGAGGAGGCGCAGGTCCCCTCGCTGGTCGCGGCACTGGAGTCGCTGGACCTGCGGGTGAACCCGTCGCCGTTCCGGCGCGGCACCATGGCGTGCACCGGCATCGAGTTCTGCAAGCTGGCCATCGTCGAAACGAAGGCGCGCGGCTCCTCCCTGATCGACGAGCTGGAGCGCCGCCTGCCCGACTTCGACGAGCCGATCACCATCAACCTCAACGGCTGCCCCAACGCCTGCGCCCGTATCCAGGTGGCGGACATCGGTCTCAAGGGGCAGCTGGTCCTGGACGACGAGGGCCGCCAGGTCGAGGGCTACCAGGTCCACCTGGGCGGCGCGCTCGGCCTGGAGGCGGGCTTCGGCCGCAAGGTGCGCGGTCTGAAGGTGACCTCCGCCGAGCTGCCCGACTACATCGAGCGCGTCCTCGCCCGCTACCAGGCGGAGCGCGAGGACGGCGAGCGCTTCGCCACCTGGGCCGCGCGCGCCGACGAGGAGGCTCTGTCGTGACTGTGGCGAGTGAGCCGAAGGGGCGCGCCTCCGTCGAAAGGGAGGCCGCGCGCAGGACGCGAGGAACGAGCGGCCGAGCACGACCGACCGTCGATGGAGGCTTGAGCGCCCCGGAGGCGAACCGAGCCCTCGAAGAAGGGGAGGCTCTGTCGTGAGTGAGCGTGCCGCCCCGTTCTACTGCCCGTACTGCGGTGACGAGGACCTGCGCCCGGCCGAGCAGGGGCACGGGGCCTGGGAGTGCGGGGCCTGCAATCGAGCCTTCCAGCTGAAGTTCCTGGGCCTGCTGGCCCGGGGCCTCCAGCGCCATGACAGCGGAGGGGACCCGACATGACCGTCACGGAGACCGACGACGAGCTCAAGGCGCTCGCCGAGCGCGCCGGCCGGGAGCTGGAGGACGCCCCGGCGCTCGACATCCTGAAGTGGGCCGCCGACACGTTCGGCGACCGCTTCTGCGTCACGTCCTCCATGGAGGACGCCGTCGTCGCGCACCTCGCGTCGCGCGTCTTCCCCGGCGTGGACGTGGTGTTCCTCGACACCGGCTACCACTTCCCCGAGACGATCGGCACGCGCGACGCGGTCGCCGCCGTGATGGACGTCAACGTCATCACGCTGACGCCGCGCCAGACCGTCGCCGAGCAGGACGCCGAGTACGGGCCGAGGCTGCACGACCGGAACCCGGACCTGTGCTGCGCGCTGCGCAAGGTCAAGCCGCTCGAGGAGGGCCTGACGAAGTACGCGGCGTGGGCGACCGGGCTGCGCCGCGACGAGTCCCCGACCCGGGCGAACACCCCCGTCGTCGGCTGGGACGCGCGGCGCCGGAAGGTGAAGGTGTCGCCGATCGCCCGGTGGACGCAGGACGACGTGGACGCGTACGTCGCCGAGCACGGCGTCCTCACCAACCCGCTGCTGATGGACGGTTACGCCTCCGTCGGCTGCGCCCCCTGCACGCGCCGCGTGCTGGAGGGCGAGGACGCGCGCGCCGGCCGCTGGGCGGGCCGCGCCAAGACGGAGTGCGGGCTGCACGCATGACGAACGACCACTCTTCTTTGGAGAAGCACGTGACTGGGGCCACCATCTGGCTCACCGGTCTGCCGAGCGCCGGCAAGACCACCATCGCGTACGAGCTCGCGGCCCGGCTGCGCGCCGAGGGCCACCGCGTGGAGGTGCTCGACGGCGACGAGATCCGCGAGTTCCTGTCGGCGGGCCTCGGCTTCAGCCGCGAGGACCGGCACACGAACGTGCAGCGCATCGGCTTCGTCGCCGAGCTGCTCGCGTCGAACGGCGTGAAGGTCCTCGTGCCGGTCATCGCCCCGTACGCCGACAGCCGCGAGGCCGTCCGCAAGCGGCACCAGCAGGAGGGCACCGCGTACCTGGAGGTGCATGTGGCCACGCCGGTCGAGGTGTGCTCCGTACGCGATGTGAAGGGGCTGTACGCCAAGCAGGCGGCGGGTGAGATCAGCGGCCTGACCGGGGTCGACGACCCGTACGAGGAGCCGGAGAGCCCGGACCTGCGGATCGAGTCCCACCAGCAGACGGTGGCCGAGTCCGCGCAGGCGCTGCACGCGCTGCTGACCGAGAGGGGCCTGGCGTGACCACGACGATCAAGGCGGTGGAGGAGCAGCAGGACAGCCCGTTCGCGCTGTCGCACCTCGACGCGCTGGAGTCCGAGGCCGTCCACATCTTCCGCGAGGTGGCGGGCGAGTTCGAGCGGCCGGTGATCCTGTTCTCCGGCGGCAAGGACTCCATCGTGATGCTGCATCTGGCACTGAAGGCGTTCGCGCCCGCGCCGGTGCCGTTCACGCTGCTCCACGTGGACACGGGGCACAACTTCCCCGAGGTCATCGAGTACCGCGACCGGACGGTGGCCCGGCACAACCTGCGGCTGCACGTGGCGTCCGTCCAGGACTACATCGACCGGGGCGTCCTCAGGGAGCGCCCGGACGGCACCCGCAACCCGCTCCAGACCGTGCCGCTGACGGAGGCCATCCAGCAGCACCGGTTCGACGCGGTGTTCGGCGGCGGGCGGCGCGACGAGGAGAAGGCCCGCGCCAAGGAGCGGGTGTTCTCGCTGCGCGACGAGTTCTCCCAGTGGGACCCGCGCCGCCAGCGGCCCGAGCTGTGGCAGCTGTACAACGGGCGGCACGCGCCGGGCGAGCACGTGCGGGTGTTCCCGCTGTCGAACTGGACCGAGCTGGACGTGTGGCAGTACATCGCCCGCGAGGGTATCGAGCTGCCCGAGATCTACTTCGCGCACGAGCGTGAGGTGTTCGCCCGCAACGGCATGTGGCTCACGGCCGGTGAGTGGGGCGGGCCCAAGGAGGGCGAGACCGTCGAGAAGCGGCTCATCCGCTACCGCACGGTCGGTGACATGTCCTGCACCGGTGCCGTCGACTCCGACGCCACCACGCTCGACGCCGTGATCGCCGAGATCGCCGCGTCCCGGCTGACCGAGCGGGGCGCCACCCGCGCCGACGACAAGCTGTCCGAGGCCGCGATGGAAGACCGCAAGCGCGAAGGGTACTTCTAGACATGTCCAGCACCACCGCCGCCGAGCACCTCTCGGCCACCACCCTGCTGCGTTTCGCGACCGCCGGTTCCGTGGACGACGGCAAGTCCACCCTCGTGGGCCGGCTGCTGCACGACTCCAAGTCGGTCCTCGCCGACCAGCTGGAGGCCGTCGAGCACGCCTCCCGCTCGCGCGGCCAGGAGGCGCCCGACCTGGCGCTGCTGACGGACGGTCTGCGGGCCGAGCGGGAGCAGGGCATCACGATCGACGTGGCGTACCGTTACTTCGCCACGGCCCGGCGCCGGTTCATCCTCGCCGACACGCCCGGCCATGTGCAGTACACGCGGAACATGGTGACCGGGGCGTCCACCGCCGAGCTGACCGTGATCCTCGTGGACGCGCGCAACGGGGTGGTCGAGCAGACCCGACGGCACGCCGCGATCGCCGCGCTGCTGCGCGTCCCGCACGTGGTGCTCGCCGTCAACAAGATGGACCTCGTCGCGTACGAGGAGTCCGTCTTCGCGCGGATCGCCGAGGAGTTCACGGCGTACGCGACGGAGCTGGGCGTCCCCGAGGTGACCGCCATCCCGATCTCGGCGCTCGCCGGGGACAACGTGGTGGAGCCGTCCGCGACGATGGACTGGTACGGCGGGCCGACGGTGCTGGAGCACCTGGAGACCGTGCCGGTCAGCCACGACCTGACCGGCTGCCACGCCCGGCTGCCCGTCCAGTACGTGATCCGCCCGCAGACCGCCGAGCACCCGGACTACCGGGGGTACGCGGGGCAGATCGCGGCCGGTACGTTCCGGGTCGGCCAGGAGGTGACCGTACTGCCGTCGGGCCGTACGTCGCGGATCTCCGGCATCGACCTGCTGGGCACGCCCGTGGACGTCGCGTGGACACCGCAGTCGGTCACCCTCCTGCTGGAGGACGACATCGACATCTCGCGCGGCGACCTGATCGTGCCGTCCGGGGACGCCCCGGCGACCAGCCAGGACGTGGAGGCGACCGTCTGCCATGTCGCGGACCAGCCGCTGACGGTCGGCCAGCGCGTACTGCTGAAGCACACGACCCGCACCGTCAAGGCGATCGTCAAGGACATCCCGTCCCGGCTCACCCTGGACGACCTGTCCCAGCACCCGGACCCGGGGCAGCTGGTCGCCAACGACATCGGCACCGTGAAGGTGCGCACGGCGGAGCCGCTCGCGCTGGACGCGTACGCCGACTCGCGCCGCACCGGCTCGTTCCTGCTGATCGACCCGGCGGACGGCACCACCCTCGCGGCGGGCATGGCGGGCGAGTCGTTCGCCACCGAGAAGTCCGCGGAGAAGTCCGCCGCGACGCCCGCCGACGACGGCTGGGACTTCTGATGACGGATGCCCCCGTGACGGCCCGCGCCGCGCTCGCGTCCCGGAGCCGACTCGCGCTGTACGGCGCCGCGGCAGCGTGCGGCGCCCTGCCCGCGTACGGAGTCCTGGCCGCCCGCGCGCGGCGGGCCGGGCGCCGGCTGCTCGCCGTCCGGAACGCCTTCGCGACCTTCGCGAAGGAGGGCGGCCGGGTCGGCGGCGGGCGCGTCGGCGCGGGCACCGGGGGCGTCGCGCGATGTGCCCGATGAACCGCCGTCCGCTCCCCCGCCACCGCCGCGGCCGTCGTCACGGCCGCAGCAGCCCGCCCACCGCCGCCCGCCCGGCCGCCCCGCCCCTCCCGTACGGGGGGTAGCGGCCGGGCCGACGAGAGGAACCTCCCGTGCCTGCCACCTCCCGCCCAGGCCCCGCCCCGCGCGGCCGCCTCGCCCTCGCCGCGGTCCTGCCGCTGCTGCTCATGGCGCTGGTCTCGTGCGGCTACGGCTCGCAGGCGGTGGAGAACAGGGCGAAGGTGGTCCCCCAGGGCCCGAAGCTGTCGGTGGACACGGTCCGCGTCGGGTACTTCGCGAACCTCACCCACGGCACGGCCCTCGTCGGCGACCGGGAGGGCTTCCTCCAGAGGGAACTGCGCGGCACGAAACTGCGGACGGCGACGTTCAACGCGGGCCCGTCGGCGGTGGAGGCGCTCAACGCGGGGTCGGTGGACATCGCGTACCTCGGCCCCTCCCCCGCGGTCAACGGCTACACCCGGTCCGGCGGCAAGAACCTGCGGATCGTCGGCGGCGCCGCGTCCGGCGGCGTCCGGCTCGTCGTCAACCCGGAGCGGGTGAAGGACCTCGCGGATGTGAAGGGCAAGCGGATCGCCACCCCGCAGCTCGGCAACACGCAGGACGTGGCTTTCCTCCACTGGGCGGCCGAGCAGGGCTGGAAGGTCGATCCACAGAGCGGCGAGGGCGATGTGTCCGTGCTGCGCGTGGACAACAAGATCCTGCCCGACGCCTACCGGTCCGGGTCGGTGGACGGCGCGTGGGTGCCCGAGCCCACCGCGTCGAAGCTGATCGCCGAGGGCGCCAAGCCGCTCCTGGACGAGGCGTCGCTGTGGCCCGGCGGCCGCTTCGTGATCACCGGCATCGTCGTCGCACAGCCGTTCCTGGAGCGGCACCCGGACGTGGTGGAGGCGGTGCTGCGCGGCTCGCTGAAGGCCAACGCGTGGATCACCGCCCACCCCCGCGAGGCGAAGGCCGCCGCGAACGCCCAGATGAAGGCGCTCACCGGCAAGGCGCTGCCCGCCAAGGTCATCGACTCGGCGTGGCCGACGATCCGGTTCCTGGACGACCCGCTGGCCGGGACGCTGCGCGAGCAGGCCCGCCACGCCGAGGCCGCCGGACTGCTGGAGAACCCCCGGCTGGACGGCATCTACGACCTGCGGCCGCTGAACCGGGTCCTCGCGGCCGAGGGCCGCGCACCCGTCCACGACGCGGGGCTCGGCGTCCGGTGAAACCCCTGTCCCCCCATCGGCCTTCCGACCCCCGTCCGTCCCGTCAGACCGTCAGACCAGCTCCCAGGAGGTGACGACCATGGCCATCACGATCGGAACGGCGCCCCGCGCCGAGGACCGTACGGCGGTCGAGTACGCCGCGCGGATCGAGCGCGTCTCGAAGTCCTTCGCCGGCCCCGCCGGGCAGCAGCTCGTCCTGGACGACATCAGCCTCGATGTCGCGCCGGGCGAGTTCGTCACCCTGCTCGGGGCGTCCGGCTGCGGCAAGTCCACCCTGCTCAACCTGGTCGCCGGGCTCGACCGGCCGTCCTCCGGGACGATCGCCACGGACGGGCGGCCCGCCCTGATGTTCCAGGAGCACGCACTGTTCCCGTGGCTGACGGCGGGCAAGAACATCGAGCTGGCGCTGAAGCTGCGCGGTGTGCCCAAGGCCGAGCGGCGCGGCGAGGCGGAGCGGCTCCTCGAACTGGTCCGGCTGGGCGGCTCGTACGGCAAGCGTGTCCACGAGCTGTCCGGCGGGATGCGGCAGCGGGTCGCGATGGCCAGGGCGCTCGCCCAGGACAGCAGGCTGCTGCTGATGGACGAGCCGTTCGCCGCGCTCGACGCGATCACCCGCGACGTGCTGCACGGCGAGCTGACCCGGATCTGGGAGGAGACCGGTCTGTCGGTGCTGTTCGTCACCCACAACGTGCGCGAGGCGGTGCGTCTCGCGCAGCGCGTGGTGCTGCTGTCGTCCCGGCCGGGCCGGATCGCCCGCGAGTGGACGGTCGGCATTCCGCAGCCGCGCCGCATCGAGGACGCCGCGGTGGCGGAGCTGTCCCTGGAGATCACGGAACAACTGCGGGGGGAGATCCGCCGACATGGGCAGCACTGACACGAGGGCCGGCACGGGATCGGGGGCCGGTGTGAAGTCCGGGTCCGGTACGGGGCCGGGGGCGTCCGGCCGGGGCGGGCCGGAGGACCTGGCGGGTCTGGAGGCGGGGCTCGACGCGCTGGACACGGTCGAGACGCGCCGCGCGCCGCTGCGCGAGACGCTGGTGCGGAAGGTCCTGCCGCCCGTCGTGGCGGTCGCCCTCGTGCTGGCCGTGTGGCAGCTGCTCGTGTGGGCGGAGGTCACCGACGCGTACAAGCTCCCCGCGCCGTCCGCCGTATGGGACAGCCTGTCCGAGATGTGGCTGCAGGGAACGTTGTTCGGCGTCATGTGGACCAGCGTGTCCCGCGCCCTGCTCGGCTTCGTGCTGGCGCTCGCGATCGGTACGCCGCTCGGGCTGCTCGTCGCCCGGGTGAAGGTCGTACGGGCCGCCGTGGGGCCGATCCTGTCGGGCCTCCAGTCGCTTCCGTCCGTCGCGTGGGTGCCACCCGCCGTGCTGTGGCTGGGCCTGAACGACCGGATGATGTTCGCGGTGATCCTGCTGGGCGCCGTACCGTCCATCGCCAACGGGCTGGTCGCGGGCGTGGACCAGGTGCCGCCGCTGTTCCTGCGCGCGGGCCGCACGCTGGGCGCGACCGGGCTGCGGGGCGCCTGGCACATCGTCATGCCGGCCGCGCTGCCCGGCTATCTGGCAGGCCTGAAGCAGGGGTGGGCGTTCTCGTGGCGCTCCCTGATGGCCGCCGAGATCATCGCGTCGTCCCCGGAGCTGGGCCTCGGGCTCGGCCAGCTGCTGGAGAACGGCCGCAACAACTCGGACATGCCGGGGATCTTCCTGGCGATCCTGCTGATCCTGCTCGTCGGCATCGCCGTCGACCTGCTGGTCTTCAGCCCGCTGGAGCGCGCCGTGCTGCGCCGCCGCGGACTGCTGGGCAGGGGCTGAGCGCCATGACCCGTCCCGTCCGCCTCCCCCGCGACACCGGTCCCGCCCTCCTCGTCGTCGCGCACGGCAGCCGCGACCCCCGGCACGCCGCGACCGTCCACGCCCTGGTGCGCGCGGTGGCGGCGCTGCGGCCCGGCGTCCGGGTGGAGACCGCGTTCCTCGACTTCAACGTGCCGTCCGTACCGGCCGTCCTGGCGTCGCTCGCGGCCGACGGCGTACGGGACGTGGTGGCCCTGCCGCTGCTGCTGAGCCGGGCGTACCACGCCAAGGCGGACATCCCGGCGGTGCTGCGTCAGGCGCCGCCTGAGCTGCGCGTCCGTCAGGCGGAGGTGCTCGGCCCCTCGCCGCTGCTGCTGCGCGCGGCGGAGCGGCGCCTGTACGAGGCGGGTCTCACGCCCGCCGACAAGCCCGCGACCGGGATCGTCCTGGCCTTCGCGGGCTCCACCGACCCGGAGGCGAACGCGGTGTTCGCTGAAACGGCGCGGGAGCTGCGGCGTACCGGTTGGTGCGCCGTGCGGCCCGCGTTCGCCTCCGCATCCCTTCCCCGTACCGAGGACGCGGTACGGGCGCTGCGCGCGGAGGGCGTCCGCCGGGTTGCGGTCGCCCCGTATGTGATCGCGCCCGGACGGCTCCCCGACCGGATCGCGGCGGGCGCGGCGGACGCCGACGTCCTGGCCGGCGTGTTCGGCCCTGCGCCGGAACTGGCCCGGCTGCTCGTGGAGCGGTACGACGAGGCACGCGCGTCCCGCCCGCTGGTCGCCGCCGTCTAGGGCGTTCGCCGGACGTTCGCGGGCGCGGGGACGCGTTCCAGGACGCCGCCCGCGAACACGTCGTACAGCGGCAGCGTCTCCAGGTGCACGTACCCGATGTGGCAGTCGCAGACGGCCAGCGGGCAGGGGCGTGGGGCGAGCGCGGCGCGGTACGAGCCGTCGTAGAGGTTGCCCAGCTCGGCGCGGACGAAGTGGCAGCGGCGGACCGTGCCGTCGCCGTCCACGGAGACGACCGACTCGCCCGTACGGCACGGCAGCCCGGCCGAGCGGTGCGGGTGGCGGCTGTACGGGAACAGCGGGTCGACGGCCGTCCATACGGCGGCCTCCTCGTCCGTATACGTGTGGCCCTCCGCCGCGTTGACCCACAGGTAGACATGGGCGGGCAGGGCGGCGCGCAGCCGCCGGGCGTCCGGGAGGTGCTCGGGCAGGCCGACGACGCCGACGCTGTGGCGCACGCCCCGGTCGGCGAGGTCGCGCGCCTTGGCCAGGAACCGCTCGTACGGGGTCTGGCCCGGGTGGTAGGTGCACCACAGGGCGACGGTCGCGGGGTCGGCGTCCGCCAGCCAGTCGGTGCGGCAGCTGAGGTTGGTCTGGATGGCGACGCGCCCGATGTGCGGCCGGTGTGACAGCTCGACCAGGGCGCGCCGGTACCAGGAGCGGACCAGGCCCTCGCCCCAGGGGGTGAACAGCACGGACAGCCGGTCGCCGGTCTGCGCGGCGGCCCAGCCGGTGAACCGTTCCAGCGCGGCCCGGTCGGCGCGGAGCTGCTCGGTGCTGTCGCGGCGCTTGGCGAAGGGGCAGTACGGGCAGTCGTAGTCGCAGGAGGCGAGCGGCCCCCGGTACAGGATCGTCAGGTCCATGGCGGCTACTTCGGCTCGTACGCGGCCATCGCGGCCCGTACGGCGGGTGAGAACAGCTCGGGGCCGAGCGCGTCGGAGTGGGCCAGGCCCTCCGGCGAGAGCCGCAGCACGCCGCCGTCTCGTCCTTGACCGCCCCCGTCGGCGAGCCAGCCGCGTGCGGCGAAGGCGTCCAGTTCGGCGGGGAAGTCGTCGTACGGGTCGGTGCCGAACCGGGCGCGGTAGTCGGCGAGCGGCATGCCCCGCGCCTGGAGGAGCGACTGGAGGAGATGGCGGCGGCGCGCCTCGTCGCCGGTGATCCGGCGGCCGTGGACGGCGTGCCCGAAGTCCTCGGTGGCGGTGTAGTCGTCGATGATCGCCCGGATGCGCCCCATGTCGACGGCGTAGTCGAAGGAGTAGTGGAGCGTGGAGGTGTACGAGCGGGCGCCGCAGCCGAGGCCGATCATGCCGTCCGTCTGGCAGGCGTGGTCGTCGGGGCCCTGCGGGGCCGCGTCGGCGCGGCGGAACATGCGCATCGACACCTGCTCGTAGCCGTGCGCCAGGAGGTGGTCGCGGCCCTGCCGGTACAGGGCGAGGCGCTGATCGTCCCAGGCGCGGTCGGGGTGGGCGGTGCGGCGGGCGAGGCCGGTGAGGTCGCGCACGTACAGCGGGTAGAGGTACAGCTCCTCGGGCCGCCAGGCGACGGCGGCGTCGAGGGAGGTGCGCCAGGTGGCGGGGGTCTGGCCGTCGATGCCGTAGATGAGGTCGATGTTGAGGACGGGCACGCCCGTGTCGCGGATGCGGCCGAGCGCGGCTTCCACATCGGCGCGGCGCTGGGGGCGCACGGCCGCCCTGGCCTCCTCGTCCACGAAGCTCTGCACGCCGATGCTGAGGCGGGTCGCGCCGCGCTCGGCGAGGACGGCGAGCCGGTCGGCGGTCGCGGTGGCCGGGGACGTCTCGACGGAGAGCGGGACCGCGCGCAGGTCGGCGCCCATGCGCCGCTCCGCGATGTCGCAGAGCCTCTCCAGCTCGTCGGCGGTCAGGAAGGTGGGCGTGCCGCCGCCGAACGCCGCGTTGGCGAAGCGTATCGGTCCGGGGCTCTCGTGGTCCGACGCGTCGAGGGCGTCGCGGACGGCGGTGGCCTGCCGGTCGAGGGCGTCGAGGTAGCGGCCGGTGAGGCCGTCGGGGGCGCCGATGCGGGTGAAGAGGTTGCAGAAGCCGCAGCGGACCTCGCAGAACGGGATGTGGAGGTAGAGGGAGAGCGCGTCCTTCGCCTCGCCCCGCCACAGGTCGCGCAGCGCGGGACGGTCCTTCAGCTCCGTGTACGCGGTCTTGTGCGGGTAGGCGTAGACGTACGCCTCGTACGGCCGGACGGGGCTCACGGTGGCGGCGGGCGCGGTCATGCGGACGGCTCCAGGAAGAAGTGGGAGTACGGCACGGTCCACACGGCCTCGTGGCCGATGCGGTGACCGGTGTAGCCGTCGTCGCCGTAGGCCGTGCCGTGGTCCGAGCAGACGATGGCGAAGCAGCGGCGGCGGGAGCTCATCGCGGCGAACAGCCGGCCGACGTGCCGGTCCACGTACTCCAGGGCGGCGGCGTGGGTGGAGCGGCTGTCCCCGGCCTCGCGGGTCGCGCCGGGCAGGTGGAACCAGTTGGGCTGGTGCAGCGCGGAGACGTTGAGGAAGAGGAACAGCCGCTGCTCCGCGGGAAGTCCGGCGACGATCCGCTCGGCCCGCGCGACCTGCGCCTCGAAGGAGACGGGCGAAGCGACCCCGAACTCCGGCTCCCAGTGGCTCTCCTGGAACAGGCCCGGCAGGACGCCGCCGAGCGCCCCCTGCTTGTTGAAGAAACCGACGCCGCCGACGCACACCGTGCGGTACCCGGCCGCGGCGAGGCCCGACACGAGATCCGGCGTGTCGAAGACGTAGGTGCGCCCGGCGGTCGTCTCGCTGCCCGCGAACCGGGCGGCGAACAGCCTCGGGTGCGGGCCCGGTTCGGCCGGGGTGGGCAGGAACCCGGCGAACATCGCCTGGTGGGAGGCGTAGGTGAAGCTGCCCGGGGCGTGCCGCTTCTCCCAGGCGCCGCCGGGCAGGTGGCGGGCCAGGTTCGGTATGCGCCCGGCGGCGGCCAGTTCGGCGGCCACGTCGTGGCGCAGGGTGTCGAGCGTGAGCAGGAGCAGGTCGTCGCGGCCCACTACCTCGTTCATGTCCGGCAGCTCGGTGACGCCGGGGCGGCCGGGCGTGCCGGGGCCTTCCGGGGGGCCGGGGACATCACGGGGGCCGGTGGCTCCGGGGATGCCGGTGGCTCCGGGGATGCCGGGTGTGCCGCAGGCTTCGGGGGTGTGGCTGCTGTCAGGCGGGTGCACGGTGGTTCCTCGTGTAATGGCGCTGTACGGCGGCGACCTGCGCCGCGTAGGTGTCGAGGCCCTCGGCGCCGCTGCCGGGCAGGCCGGTGAGGCCGGGCAGGAGGTCGCCGAAGGCGTTGACCTCGGCGACGGCGAACCGGCGCCAGCCGACCACGGGGAGCAGGTCCACTCCGACGCAGAGCGTGCCGGGGAAGCAGGCGGCGGCCCGCTCGCAGATCTCCAGGGCGTCGGCCCAGCGGGGTCCCGCGGCGGCCGTCACGGCGGCCAGGTCGCCGCGCTCGCCGCCGAGGTGGAGGTTGGTCATGGGCGACCGGCTGGTGCGGGCGACCGCGTGGGTGGCCCTCCCTCCGACCACGACGACCCGCAGGTCCGTCACGCGGCCGTCCAGGGACGCCTTGGGCCACCACCGTTCGATGTGCAGCCCGTCGGGGGCGAGGGCGTCGGCGAGTGCGGCGACCTCCCGTTCGCCGTCGAGGCGGCGGACCCGCAGCGAGTTGTGGAGGCTGCCGTCGCCGGTCGTCTCCACGGAGGTGGTCGCCCTGACCCGGCCGCGCCCGGCCGTCTCGACGGCGACCACACCGGACGCGGAGGACCCGTGGGCGGGCTTGAGGAACACGCGCGGCATGCCGTGCGCGTCCATCAGGGCCCGGATGTCGTCCCAGCCGCGCACCGGGACGGCGCCGCCGGACGTGGGGGACCCCGGGACCGGCACCCCGGCCCGGTCCAGGACGGCGTGGCAGCGCCGCTTGTCGAACAGTACGGCCAGCTCGTCGGGGTCGTCGAGGCGTACGCCTCCCCGCAGCGTCCGCACGGCGGCGGTGAACCGCTCGTACCAGCGGGCGCCGCCCTCGACGCGCGTCGGGTCGTCCAGCCCGCGCAGGACCCGGTCCACCTCGGCGTTCTCGCCGGGCGACTCGAGCCGTACGACCTCGTCGGGCGCGAAGTCGGCGCCGCCGTCGCGCAGGACGGCCGCCCACGGCACGACGCGCGGCGCGGGCAGCCCGGCCTCCCGTACGGCGCGGTCGAACAGGGCGACGCGGCGGTTCTCCGGGTTGCCGACGACCGCCCAGCGCGGCGGCGCTTCCTCCGTCATGGCCGGTCCGTCACTCGCCGACGGCGACGAACCGCCAGGTGCGGCCGTCCCACTCGTCTTCCTCGGCGTGTCCGCGGTCCAGGTCGAGGACGACCCCGGCGGGCTCCAGCGTGTCCCGCAGACGCCGCTGCATCGGCTCGCTGATGTAGTTGTGGTGCAGGTCGAGCTTCTTGAGGTGGGTGAGCGGCTGTCCGCCGAGCAGGGCCGTCGCGCCCTCGTCCGTGAGGACGCCCATCGACAGGTCGAGCACGTCCAGCCGGGCGACGACGGGCGCGGAGGCGACGGCCGTGGCGATGGCGTCCTCGATGTCGCTGTTGCGCAGGCCCAGGTGGCGCAGGCCGGGCAGGCGGGAGCCCTCCAGGATCGGCGCCACGTCCTCGATGGCGCAGTCGCCGCCGTACTGGTCCGTGCCCAGCCACAGGTCGAGGACCTCCAGCGCGGGGAGGTCGCTCGTGGCGATGCCGCGCACGGCCTGGGCGGGCATGCCGCCGCTCTCCACGGCGAGGGTCCGCAGCCGCCGGTGCGTGACGGCGGGGAAGGCGAGCCTGGTGCCGCCCCGCACGCCGAACGCCTCCAGCTCGGGGAAGCCGTCGAGGAGCGGGGTGACGTCGCCCTGGGTGATCCAGGAGATCTCGCACTCCTCGGACTCCATGTCGCCGAGGAACAGGGCGCGCAGGGAGGTGAGCCGGGCCCTGGAGTCGAGGATCGTCCGGATGATCTCCTCGGGGCCTTGCTCGTACGCGTCCTCCCAGGCGCCGACGACCAGCGCGCGCACCTTGCCGAGGTCCACGGCGGCGGCGAACCGGGCGAACGCCTCGGGCCAGGACTCCTCGGCGTCGTACGTGTCCGACGAGACGCGCCAGGCCACGGCGTCCGCGTCGGGCAAAGGCGTCCGGCCCTTGTCGTCAGGTCCCGGGAAGTCGTGGACCTGAAGCCCGAACCACGTGTTGTCGTCGCCCACCATGGGTGTCCCGCCGTTCCTCGTCCGCCGTTGTGGATGTGCTGCAAGTTGTAGCAAGCGCCACTGACAACGCGGCCGGGCGGGGCCCGTTGTCAGACCCTCGTCCTACGGTCGGGACCGACGCGGCGCGCTGGGCGGCGCGGGGGAAGGGGACACGTATGTACCGGCAGGGGGACGTCCTGATCGTCCCGCTCGACGAGTCGGCCGTGCCGGCGCACGCCGTGGACGCTCCCGGGGAGCCGAGGGACGGGCGGGGCCGGATGGTGCTGGCGCTGGGCGAGGTGACGGGGCACGCGCACGCCGTGCTCGGCCCGGGGCGGCTGGTGCGTGAGCCCGGAGTGTTCGGGCCGCTGCTGCTGCACCTGCCGGACGGGGGGCGGGTGGTGCACGAGGAGCACGCCGCGATCCCGCTGCCGAAGGGCTGGTACCGGGTGGTGCGGCAGCGGGAGTACGTGCCGGGCGCGGTGCGGATCGTGGCGGACTGAGGGGCGCGACGTGGTCCGGCTGCTGCTGCTCGACGCGGTGCTGGGCCAGCACGACGCGGCGTGGCTGTGCGCGTTCGGCACGGAGACCGGGTCGCCGCTGGCGGGGCTCGCCGCCGTGGCCCGGTCGGCGGGCTGGTGGTGGCCGTACGAGCGGCTGGCCGTCGTGTGCGAGCGGCCGGTGGAGCTGCACCGGGACGAGGCGGGCCGGCTGGACCGGGGGGACGGCCCCGCGCTGGCCTACCCGGACGGTTTCGCGCTCCACGCGTGGCGCGGCATGCCCGTCCCCGGTGACTTCCTGGCGGAGCTTGGGTCCCTGACCCCGGAGCGCGTCCGGGCGGAGGAGAACGCCGAACTGCGCCGGGTGATGCTGGAGTTCTACGGCTACGACCGCTATCTGCGCGAGTCGGGCGCCGAGCCGGTGCACCGGGACGAGACGGGTGTCCTGTGGCGGATACCGCTGCCGGACGACGAGGACGTGGTGATGGTGGAGGTCGTCAACTCCACTCCGGAGCCGGACGGGACGAGCCGCACGTACTGGCTGCGGGTGCCGCCGGGCACACGGACCGCGCGGCAGGGCGTGGCGTGGACGTTCGGCCTCGCGGCGGAGGCGTACGCGCCGCTGCGGGAGACCTGAGGGGCGCCGTACGCGACGGGCGGCGCGGGGTCCGGGGCTGCCCGAGGCCCTGGCGAGCGCCGGGCCGGAGGGGCGGGTCGGGCGGTGGCCGATGGCGCCCGGGGCCATGGCGGCGGCCCGGGCCGAAGGGAGCCCGGGCAGTCCGTCAGTCCCTCAGTCCGTCAGTCGTAGGACAGGCCTCCCGTGCGGGTGCGCTTCAGCTCGAAGAACGCCTCGTGCCCGGCGAGGGTGCGGAAGGCGTCGAAGAGACGGACGGCCTCCTCGCCGCGCGGGATCGCGTTGAGGACGGGGCCGAACCAGACGGCTCCGTCCACGTGGAGGGTCGGGGTGCCCACGTAGGCGTCGGCGGCGGGGTCCTTCCCCGCGTCGTGGCTGCGGCGCACGGCCTCGTCGTACGCCGGGTCGCCCGCGGCCTTCGCCAGCTCGGCGGGCAGGCCGAGCTCGGCCAGCGCCTCGGCGACGACCGCGTCGAAGTCGCCGTTCCTCTCCTGGTGGATACGCGTGCCGAACGCCGTGTACAGGTCGCGGAGCACGTCCTCGCCGTGCTGCTCGACGGCGGCCGCCGCGACGCGGACGGGTCCGATGGACCGGTCCACGAGGTCCCGGTACCAGTCGGGCAGCTCGTTGCCGAGGTTGTGGAGGTACAGGCTCATCACATGGAAGCGGACGCGGAGGTCCCGGTGGCGTTCGACCTCCAGGATCCAGCGGGAGGTGATCCAGGCGAAGGGGCAGGCGGGGTCGAACCAGAAGTCGACGGCGGGCGTGGGCTGTTCAGCGCTCATACCGGGGACGCTAGCCGAGGGGTGGCCTGGACGAGCGGGCCAATCAGCCGTCGGTGCCCTGGGCCATTTCTGCGAGCTTGAGGACGGTGTTCCAGTTGCGGGTGGTGGCGACGAGGCCCTTGACGACGGCCGGGCGGGCGAGGGCGTCGGCCAGTCGGGAGCGGCCGAGGCCGTCCGGGGTGTACAGGTACACCGCTCGGTCCCCGACGCGGAACTCCTCCGGGAGGTAGGTGTCCCGGTCGAGGGCGGCGAACCGGTCGGCGGTGACGGGCGCGGAGCAGTACGTGACGTGCAGCTGCTTCGGCTGAAGCTCCCCGGCGGGGAACGGGCAGGCGTCCACCACCGCCCGGAGGTACGGCCCGCCGCGGACGAGGCAGGGCACCCGGAAGCCGAAGTGCCCCTCCAGCGCCTGCTCGATCGCGGTGGCGAGCGCGTCCTCACCGGCGCCGGACGCGGTGGTGAAGAACGCGTTGCCGGACTGGAGGTAGGTCCGCACATCGGTGTGGCCGAGCCCGGCGAGGACGTTCCGCAGCTCGGCCATCGGCACCTTGCGGGGCCCGCCGACGTTGATCCCGCGCAGCAGGAGCGCGTACCGCGTGCTCGTCGTCATGCCGCCAGCGTAGGGCTTTCCCCCGGTGTTCCTCGCTACGCGCGTCCGCAGCCGCCAGGCCCTGGAGCCGCGATGCGGGTACCGGCCCGCCCGGCCCCGGATGCGAGACTGGCCGGTGAACGACAGGCAGGCGCGGGGCCCCGGTCCCGTGAGAGGTGAAGGGCGGGGCGGCGCATGGACGAGGCGCGGGCGCGGGAGGTCCTGGACGCGGCCGGATTCGCGGCGGGCGGCGCGGAGGCGACGCTGCTGGCGCTGGGGGAGAACGCGGTCTTCGCGGCCGGGGACGACCTGGTGGTGAAGGTGGGCCGGGACGCCTCGCTGCTGGACCGGGCGCGCCGCGAGGTGGCCGTCGCCGACTGGCTGGCGGGGGCGGGGGTGCCCGCCGTGCGGGCGGCGGAGCCCGGCGCGCGGCTGGTGGACGGCCACCCGGTGACCGTGTGGCGGCGGCTGCCCGACGCCGTACGGCCTGCTCGACCGCGCGATCTGGCGCCGCTGCTGCGCCGGGTGCACGAGCTGCCCGCGCCGCCGTTCCCTCTGCCGGCCCGGGACCTGCTGGGCGGGGTGGAGCGGTGGCTGCGGCTGGCGGGCGACGCGATCGACCCGGCGGACGCGGCGTATCTGCGGGACCGGAGGGACGGGTTCGCGAAGGCCGCCGCGGCGCTCGTACCGCGTCTGGAGCCGGGCCCGATCCACGGCGACGCGCTGACGCGCAACGTCCATGTGGGCCCCGACGGGCCGGTCCTCGTCGATCTGGAGACGTTCTCCCTGGACCTGCGCGAGCACGACTTGGTGGTGCTGGCGCTGTCCCGCGACCGGTACGGCCTGGACCCGGCGGCGTACGACGCGTTCACCGCCGCGTACGGGTGGGACGTGCGGGAGTGGGAGGGCTGCGCGGTGCTGCGCGGGGCGCGGGAGACGGCGAGCTGCGCGTGGGTCGCCCAGCACGCCCCGGCCAACCCGAAGGCGCTGGCCGAGTTCCGCCGCCGTGTCGCGTCGCTGCGGGACGGTGACCCGGAGGTGCGCTGGCACCCGTTCTGACGGGCTGTCATCATGATCCGGTCATGCCATGCGGAGGTCAGCGGACGATCGGAGACCAGGATGCGCGTCGGACTCGGCGAGGTGACCCTCGAGGTCCAGGACAGCGGCGGCACGGGCCCCGCCGTCCTGCTGGTGCACGGCTTCCCGGACACCCATGACTGCTGGCGCCGCCAGGTGCCCGCGCTGAACGCGGCCGGGTACCGGACGATCGCTCCGGACCTGCGCGGCTTCGGCGGCTCGGACCGGCCGAAGGACACGGCGGCGTACGCTCCGGCCCGTTCGGCGGCCGACCTGCTGGGGCTGCTCGACCGGCTGGGCGTGGACCGGGTGCACCTGGTCGGCCACGACTGGGGGTCGGGCATCGTGCAGGGCCTGGCCATGGCCGCGCCGGACCGGGTGGCGAGCCTGTCGCTGCTTTCCGTGGGCCATCGGGGCGCGCTCGAGGACGGGGGCTGGGAGCAGCGCAGCCGGTCCTGGTACATGCTGCTGTTCCAGTACGAGGGCATCGCCGAGGAGTGGCTGCTGCGGGACGACGCCTCGCACCTGCGCGAGCTCCTGGCCGAGCACCCGGACGCCGACGAGGCGGTGGCGCGGCTGTCCGAGCCGGGCGCGCTCACCTCGGCGCTGGCGATCTACCGGGCGGGGCTGCCGCCGAAGGCGCTGTTCGGTCCCGCCGTGCCGCTGCCGTCGCTGCCGGGCCCGGTCCTGGGGATGTGGAGCACCGGCGACCGGTTCCTCACCGAGCAGGCGATGACGGGCACGGAGAAGTACGTGGAGGGCTCCTGGCGGTACGAGCGGATCGAGGGCGCGGGTCACTGGCTCCAGCTGGACGCGCCGGAGCGCGTGAACGCGGCCCTGCTGGACTTCCTCGCCACGAACCCCTGAACGCGGGTCCTTGGCCGGGCCCCGCACCCCGCGGCCCGGCCCCGACGGTCCCGAACCCGATGACCCCGGAAGGCCCCTGGCCCGTACGGTCGGCAGCCGTACAGCCGCGCACCGTCCCGGTCAGCCGGTGGCCGCGGCCGGCGCGGCGGCTTCCGGCCCGGCCACGGCAACAGGCGCCGACGCGGGCCCGGTGACCGCGGCCGCCGCGACAGGCGCGGGCCCGGGCTCGACAAGAGCCCCGGCCTGCGCGGGCACGGCGGACACCGGCTCCTCAAGCGCCACGGCCTGCGCGGGCACGGCGGGCACGGCGGGCACAGGCTCAACAGGTGCGGTAACAGGTGCGGCAACAGGCGCCGCAGCGGGCGCGGGCGCCGCGGGATCGGGCTCGCGCAGCGGCCAGCGCGGGTCCACCACCGCGTCCGGGGTGCCCTTGCGGCGCAGGAAGCCCTGGAAGTCGGCGGCCCACTCGGCGTACCACTCCACCTGACGGGCGTGCAGCTCGCGCGGGGTGAGCCGGGCCACCAGCGCGTGCCGCTCGGCTATCGCGCAGGCGACGAGGACGGCGGCCAGCGCGTCGGCGGCGGCCTCGTGCGCCCCGTCGAGCACCACGCCGTACTCGGCGCACACCGCCTCCAGGTTCCGCTTGCCGCGCCGGTAGCGGTCCACGGCCCGGTCGATCGTGTACGGGTCCACGACGGGGCCTATGGGTCGGCCGCCCAGCCGGTCGCGGAGCGACGGCAGTCCGTGCCGCCGCAGCTCGGCGGTGAGCAGCGTCAGGTCGAAGGCGGCGTTGTACGCGACGACCGGTATCCCCCGCGTCCAGTACCCGGCCAGCGCGTCGGCGACCTCGTCGGCGACCTCGCGGGCCGGGCGGCCCTCGGCGGCGGCGCGCTCGCTGCTGATGCCGTGGATCGCCGAGGCCTGCGCGGGGATGCGGACGCCGGGGTCGGCGAGCCACTCGCGGCGCGCCAGGGTGCGCCCGTCCCGTACCTCCACGACCGCCGCCGTGACGATCCTCGCCTCGAACGGCTCCGTCCCCGTCGTCTCCAGGTCGAAACCGACGAGTGTCTCCCCGTGCCAGCGCATGCCTGAACCTCCTTCGTCGGCGCCGCGGTCCGCGCGGCGCCTCCCCCTTGGGCTTTTCACCCTCGCACGCGGCACTGACAACGCGGCCTCACGGCCCCGTATCAGGACTCTCAGGACACCGGGCGCGAATCCGCCCAGAACGACTCGAATTCCTCGCGGTAGGTCTCGAACAGGCCGTGGTCGCCGTCCGGGGAGGAGGTGACGACGGGCCGCCGCCCGCCGCGCAGGACCAGGACGGGCGCCTCCATGCCGCGGGCGCGCCGCAGATAGGACTGGACGACGCCCACGCCGTCGGGGCCGTCGCCGTCCACCAGGTAGGCGGTGAAACGGGGCGTCTCGTCGAACACCTGGATCTCGAAGGCGCCGGGGTCGCGCAGCTTGGAGCGGACGCGCCGCATGTGGAGGATGTTCATCTCCACGGAGCGGCTGAGCTCGCCCTTCTTGATGCCGAGTTCCCGCTCGCGCCGCTTGACGGCGCTGCTCGCGGGGTTGAGGAACAGGAGCCGTATCCGGCAGCCCGACTCGGCGAGGCGGACGAGGCGGCGGCCCGAGAAGTTCTGCACGAGCAGGTTCAGGCCTATGCCGATGGCGTCGAGGCGGCGGGCGCCGCCGAACAGGTCCTCGGCGGGCATCTGCCGCTGGAGCCGCACCCGGTCGGGGTGGACGGACACGACGTCGGCGTACCGGTCCCCCACCAGGTCCTCGACGGCGTCCACGGGCAGCCGGTGCGCGGACGGCACCCCGGCGCCGCTGCCGAGGATCTCCAGGAGGCGGGCCGACGCGCGCTCCGACTGGTCCAGCACCGTGCGGGACAGGGCGCGGTTGCGGGAGACGACGTTCCGGGTGACCTCCAGCTCGTCGAGCGCCAGCTCCAGCTCGCGCCGGTCGTCGAAGTACGGCTCGAAGCAGGGCCAGTGCTGGACCATCAGCTCGCGCAGCTGGGGCAGGGTGAGGAAGCTGAGGACGTTGTCGTCGGCGGGGTCCAGGAGGTAGCCCTTGCGGCGGGAGACCTCGCGGACGGCGACGGCGCGCTGCACCCACTCCTGTCCGGCGGGCCCGGCGGCGGCCACGACCCAGTCGTCGCCGTGCATGGGTTCGTAGATGGGCCGCAGGACGGCGGCGACGACCGCGCGCAGACGCTGTTCGACCAGATTCAGCCAGATATAGGCCCGTCCGGCGCGCTGGGCGCGGGTGCGCACCTCGCTCCAGTCCCGGGCGTCCCATTCCAGCTCCGCGCCGATCTCCATCGGCCGGGCGAGTGATACCGCGCCGGGCGGGACATCTGCGGAGTCAGTGGAGTCCCCCTCATGACCCGAGTCACCTGGGGGAAGCTCCAGCCCTCCCGAGCTCACCCGCGCACCGCCTTCTGGTTCCGAACGCCCGTCTCCAACGATCAAGGAAGGGTACTCCGGGAGAGCGATGCGGTGCAGCCGGATGGGCAGGCTCATTTCCCCACGTCCCTTGATTCGCGCGGCGGTTCCGGGGTGCGGAGCGGGCGTCAGTGAGCTGATTCATAGTGGTGAGCGGCCGTCACCCGGCCCCCGCGCGGTCCGCCCGGGCGGGTGACGGGCGGCGAGCGCGCCGGGGGACGCGGGGGAACGCGGAGTTGACCCCTCCGCCCGCCTGCCCGCGCCCGTACGCCCGCCCGGCCCGCGCCCCTCCGCCCGCCCGGCCCGCCGACCGCTCCCCGGTGCGGCGCCCGCACAGGCACGGCCCGTCGGCGACACCCGGCCACAGGGCGCCAAGAGGGTCGATTTCCGGCCAGACCATCGCACCGGCCGGCGAGGGCCGCCGCACCGGCCACCGCGGCGGCTTCTTTCCCGGTCACCCGGTAGGACCGTCCGGCGTCCTAGGCGTGCGGGCCTCTTTCGGGGAGTATCAAGCGGAGTGACCCCATCAGCCGGATCAGAATGGAAGAGTCTTATCTATGCAGGTCTGGCCGGGACAGGCTTACCCCCTCGGCGCCACGTACGACGGCGCCGGTACCAACTTCGCGGTCTTCTCCGAGGCCGCCGACCGCGTCGAGCTGTGCCTGCTGCACGACGACGGCTCGGAGACCGCGGTGGAGCTGCGGGAGACCGACGCGTTCGTGCGGCACGCGTACCTGCCCGGTGTGATGCCGGGCCAGCGGTACGGCTTCCGGGTGCACGGCCCGTACGCGCCGGAGAGCGGGCTGCGCTGCAACTCCGCGAAGCTGCTCCTCGACCCGTACGCCCGCGCGGTCGCCGGGACCATCGACTGGGACGAGGCGGTGTACGGCTACCACTTCGGCAGGCCGGACTCGCGCAACGACCTCGACTCGGCGCCGCACACGATGTCGTCCGTCGTCGTGAACCCGTACTTCGACTGGGGTGACGACCGGCCGCCGCGCACCGACTACCACCGCACGGTGATCTACGAGGCCCACGTGAAGGGCCTGACGATGCTGCACCCGGCGCTTCCCAAGGAGCTGCGCGGCACGTACGCGGGGCTCGCGCACCCGGCGATCATCGAGCACCTGACCGAGCTGGGCGTGACCGCCATCGAGCTGATGCCGGTCCACCAGTTCGTCCACGACCACCGGCTCGTGGACGCCGGGATGGCGAACTACTGGGGCTACAACACGATCGGCTACTTCGCCCCGCACAACGCCTACGCCTCCTGGGGCGACCGGGGCCAGCAGGTGCTGGAGTTCAAGTCGGCGGTCCGGGCCCTGCACAAGGCGGGCATCGAGGTCATCCTCGACGTCGTGTACAACCACACGGCGGAGGGCAACCACCTGGGCCCGACGCTCTCCTTCCGGGGCCTGGACAACCCCTCGTACTACCGGCTCGTGGAGAACAACCCCCGGTACTACATGGACACGACCGGTACCGGGAACTCGCTGCTGATGCGGTCCCCGCACGTCCTCCAGCTGATCATGGACTCGCTGCGGTACTGGGTGACCGAGATGCACGTCGACGGCTTCCGCTTCGACCTGGCGGCGACGCTGGCCCGCCAGTTCCACGAGGTGGACCGGCTGTCGTCGTTCTTCGACCTGGTGCAGCAGGACCCGGTGGTCAGCCAGGTCAAGCTGATCGCCGAGCCGTGGGACGTGGGCGAGGGCGGCTACCAGGTGGGGAACTTCCCGCCGCTGTGGACCGAGTGGAACGGCATGTACCGGGACACGGTCCGCGACCTGTGGCGGGGCGAGCCGAGGACGCTCGCCGAGTTCGCGTCCCGGCTGACCGGCTCCTCCGACCTGTACCAGGACGACGGGCGCCGCCCGCTCGCCTCCGTGAACTTCGTGACCTGCCACGACGGCTTCACCCTGCGGGACCTCGTCTCGTACAACGAGAAGCACAACGAGGCCAACGGCGAGGGCAACCGCGACGGCGAGAACCACAACCGGTCCTGGAACTGCGGCGTCGAGGGCGAGACCGACGACCCGGACGTCCGCGCGCTGCGGATGCGCCAGATGCGCAACTTCATCGCCACGCTGCTGCTCTCCCAGGGCGTGCCGATGCTCAGCCACGGCGACGAGTTCGGGCGCACCCAGCACGGCAACAACAACGCCTACTGCCAGGACGGCGAGCTGTCCTGGGTGCGATGGCCCGGGCTTGAGGACGAGGACGAGGAGGCCAGGAGCCTGCTGGAGTTCACCCGGTCGATGGTGTGGCTGCGCCGCGACCACCCGGTGTTCCGGCGCCGCCGCTTCTTCCACGGGCGGCCCGTGGAGGGCACCCACGACGACCTGTCGGACATCGCGTGGTTCACGCCGGACGGCCGCGAGATGACCGCGCGGGACTGGCAGGCCGCGCACGCCAAGGCGCTGTCGGTGTTCCTCAACGGGCACGCCATCTCCGAGCCGGGCCCGCGCGGCGAGCGGATCTCCGACGACTCGTTCCTGCTGATGTTCAACGCGGGCGCCGAGGACCTGGACTTCGTCGTCCCGGTCAACCACGGCCGCCAGTGGCAGGTCGTCGTGGACACCGCCGTCCCCGATTCCATCGCGCCCGGCCAGGGCGACAAGGTGGCCGCCGGCGACCGGCTCACCCTGGTCGGGCGCAGCCTGACCGTGCTGCGCCGCCCCGCCTAGCCGGGCCGCCGTTCGGCCGAACGAGGTCATCGGGCGGGGCGGGGAGAGAGGCCGCGCGCGGGCGGGTACGTACGTGTTCATGACGTCCCACGCGCCCAGCGCCCCGCTCGCCACGTACCGGCTCCAGCTCCAGCCGGAGTTCCCGTTCGGCGCCGCCGCCGACGCGGTGCCGTACCTGGCCTCCCTCGGCGTCACCCATCTGCACCTGTCACCGGTCCTGGAGGCGGTCCCCGGTTCCGCCCACGGCTACGACGTGACCGACCACGGCCGGGTACGGGAGGAGCTCGGCGGCGAGGCCGGGCTGCGGGACCTCGCGCGCACCGCGCGGGCCCACGGCCTGGGCCTCGTCGTGGACCTGGTGCCCAACCACATGGCGGCCGCGCTGCCCCACAACCGGGCGCTGTGGGAGGTGCTGCGCGACGGGCCCTCGTCGCCGTACGCCCGCTGGTTCGACATCGACTGGGAGGCGGGCGGCGGCAAGGTGCTGCTGCCGGTCCTGCCCGCCCGGCTCGGGGACGTACTGGACGAGCTGCGGGTCGACGCGGAGGCCGGGGTCCTGCGGCACGGGGAGCAGGTGTTCCCGCTGCGCGCCGGGACGGCCGGGCTGCCGCTCGCCGAGCTGCTGGACGCCCAGTGGTACCGGCCCGCGTGGTGGCGCCTGGCCCGCACGGAGCTGAACTACCGGCGGTTCTTCACCATCTCGGACCTCATCGGGGTGCGCGTGGAGGACCCGGAGGTGTTCGAGGCGACCCACGCGAAGATCCTGGAGCTGGTGCGGGACGGGGTGGTCGAGGGCCTGCGGATCGACCACCCGGACGGGCTCGCCGACCCCGAGGCGTATCTGCGCGCGCTGGACCGGGCGACGGGCGGGGCGTGCTGGACGGTGGTGGAGAAGATCCTCACCGGTGAGGAGCGGCTCCCGGCGGCCTGGCCGGTGGCGGGCACCACCGGGTACGACGCGCTGCGCCGCGTGGACGGACTGTTCGTGGACGCGGCGGGTGCGGCGGAACTGGCCGGGCTGTACCGGCGGTTCGCGGCGCCGCCCGGCGACCGGGGCGGCCACTGGGAGCCGACGGCGCGCCGGGCCGCGTACAAGGTGGTGACGCACGAGCTGGCGGCGGAGGTGGCCTGCCTGACCCGGACGGCCGGGCGGGTGTGCGCGGCGGACGCACGGCTGCGGGACCACGCGCCGTGGGCGCTGCGCGCGGCGGTGCGGGAGCTGCTGATCCGGGTGCCGGTGTACCGGCCGTACCGGACCGGCGGGGAGGACGTGCTGACCGAGGAGGCGGCGGCCGGGGCGCGCGCCACGTTCACGGTGCCCGAGGAGGCGGCGGCCGTGGACGTCGTACGGGACCTGGCGCTGGGGCGGCTCGGGGACGGGCCGGACCAGCGGGCGTTCCGGGCCCGGTTCGCGCAGACCTCGTCGGCGCTGCGGGCGAAGTCGGTGGAGGACACGGCGTTCTACCGGTACGTGCCGCTGCTGTCGGCGAACGAGGTGGGCGGCGAGCCGGGCGGCCCGGCGGTGGACCCGGCGGAGTTCCACGCGTACTGCGTGCGGATCGCCCGGGACTGGCCGACGACCGGGACGGTCCTCTCGACGCACGACACGAAGCGGAGCGGGGACGTACGGGCGCGGATCGCCGTGCTGTCGGAGTGCCCCGGCCGGTGGGCGAAGCTGCTGGGCGACGTGGCGCGGGTCCCGGCGCCGGACGGGCAGCTGGCCTGGACGGCCTGGCAGACGGCGCTCGGTCTCGGCGTTCCCGGGGACCCGGGGGGCGCCGCACCGGACGGCGGGAGCGGTCCTTCGGTGGAGGAACGGCTCGGCGGGGCGCTGCTGAAGGCCGTGCGGGAGGCGGGGCTGCACACGAGCTGGATGGAGCCGGACGAGGCGTACGAGCGGGCCGTGGCGGAGTTCGTGGCGGCGGGCCCCGCGGGTGCGGGGCAGCACCCGGTGGCGGAGCTGGCGCGGGAGCTGGACCCGCAGGTGCGGGCCAATGTGCTGGGCGCCGCGCTGCTGCACCTGACGATGCCGGGCGTGCCCGACCTGTACCAGGGCACGGAGGCGGTGTACGAGGCGCTGGTGGACCCGGACAACCGGGCGCCGTTCCGACGGGCGCGGCCGGACGAGAAGACGGCGGTGACGCGGGCGGCGCTACGGCTGCGGCGGCGGTACCCGGACGTGTTCGGCGCGTCGGGCACGTACGCGCCGCTGGCCGCCGAAGGCCCGGCGGCGGACCACTGCGTGGCGTTCCTGCGCGGGGACCGGGTGGTCACGGCGGTGACCCGGCTGTCACTGCGGCTCGCGGAGGCGGGCGGCTGGGCCGGTACGGCTCTGGCGCTGCCCGAGGGCCGGTGGGTGGACGTCCTGGACGGCGGGCGGGTCCTGGACGGCGGGCGCGCGGTCCCGGTGGCGGAGCTGTTCGCGGAGCGGCCGGTGGCACTGCTGAGCCGCGCGGAGTGAGGAGCTGGGACGCGCGGAGCCGGCGTGTGCGGAGCTGCGGCCCGAGGAGCCAGCGCACGCGGAGCTGCGGCGTGCGGGCTCAGCGGGCCGCGAGACGGAAGGCCACGTTGCCGAACGACACCATGTCGCCCGGCTGGACCACCACCGTGCCGGTCACGCGCCGCCCGTTGACGGTGGTGCCGTTCGTGGAGTTGAGGTCGCGCAGCATCCACAGCCCGCCCTGGAGGCACAGCTCGGCGTGCAGCCGGGACACCGTCTCGTGGCTGAGCCTCAGCCCGTTCGCCGGGTCGCGCCCTATCCGCAGCGGGTGCGGGCCCGGCTCCGGCAGCAGCAGCTTCGGCAGCCGCTCGGCCTGCCAGGCGTGCCGCAGGCGCATGCTGAACGCCGACACGCTCTCGACGGCGCCGAACAGCCGCTTGGCCAGGCCCCGGTCCGGCGTGCGCAGGTCCGCGGTGAGCGCAGCGAGCTCGTCGGAGTGGCGGACGACCAGGGCGAGTTCCATGCGCCGCAGGAACGTGTCGTGCGACAGCCTTCCCTGCACCGCGCCCTCGCGGAGCAGCTCCAGCGCCCGGTCCCGCTCGGCGTCCGACGGCCGGGCGGGCTGGATCTGGGGCTGGAAAGGCGACGTCACGACGGTGATTCTCGGTCCCGGGGGCCCGGAATGTCCAGACGGGGCGTCAGCGGTGACCCGCGACGGGTGCCACGGCGAAGTCCCGTGCTTCACGCTGCCGCTCTTGCCAGGATGGGCGCGGTAACGGGACCTGGCCGACGACGAGGGGATCGCCAGTGCTGTTCGAGGTGTGGGCGCCGAACGCGCGCGAGCGGGTGGAGCTGGAGCTGGAGGGTGCCCGGCACCCCATGGAACGCGACCCGCTGCGCGACGGCTGGTGGACGGTGACGCCCGGCGGCGTGCCGCGGGACGTGCCGGACGGGGCCCGCTACGGGTTCTCGCTGGACGGCGGCCCCGTGCTGCCCGACCCCCGGTCGCGGCGCCAGCCCGACGGGCCGGACGGGCTCAGCGCGGTGGTGGACCACACGGTGTACGCCTGGGGCGGCGAGCCGCCGGGGCGCGGGCTGCACGGCGCCGTCCTGTACGAGCTGCACGTGGGGACGTACACGCGCGAGGGCACCCTCGACGCGGCCGCCGAGCGCCTGGACCACCTGGTGCGGCTGGGTGTGACGCACGTCGAGCTGATGCCGCTGTGCCCGTTCCCGGGGCGGCACGGCTGGGGGTACGAGGGCGTGTCGCTGTGGGCGGTGCACGAGCCGTACGGCGGTCCGGCGGCGCTGAAGCGGTTCGTGGACCGGGCGCACGGGCTGGGCCTGGGCGTGGTGCTGGACGTGGTGCACAACCACCTGGGCCCGTCCGGCAACCACCTGCCCGCTTTCGGCCCGTACTTCACGGACACCCACCACACGCCGTGGGGCGCGGCGGTGAACCTGGACGCGCCGGGCTCGGACGAGGTGCGGGCGTATCTTCTGGGCAGCGCGCTGGCGTGGCTGCGGGACTACCGGATCGACGGGCTGCGGCTGGACGCGGTGCACGCGCTGGCCGACACGCGGGCGCTGACGTTCCTGGAGGAGCTGTCGGCGGCGGTGGACGAGCTGGGCGAACAGCAGGGGCGGGAGCTGTTCCTGGTAGCGGAGTCCGACCTGTGCGACCCGCGCACGACGACGCCGCGCGCGGAGGGCGGGCTGGGGCTGCACGCCCAGTGGAACGACGACTTCCACCACGCGCTGCACACGGCGCTGACCGGCGAGTCACAGGGCTACTACGGGGACTTCGCGCGGGCGCCGCTGGCCGCGCTGGCGAAGACGCTGGGCGAGGTGTTCTTCCACAACGGCACGTACTCGTCGTTCCGGGGCCGTACGCACGGCCGCCCCGTGGACGTGGAGCGGACTCCGGCACACCGCTTCCTCGGGTACGCGCAGACCCACGACCAGATCGGCAACCGGGCGCAGGGCGACCGGCTGTCGGCGTCCCTCTCCCCCGGCCTGCTGGCGTGCGCGGCGACGCTGGTGCTGACGGGCCCGTTCACTCCGATGCTGTTCATGGGCGAGGAGTGGGGGGCCGGTACGCCCTGGCAGTTCTTCACCGACCACACGGACCCGGAGCTGGCGGACGCGGTGCGGCGCGGGCGGCGGCGGGAGTTCGCGGCGCACGGCTGGCGGGAGGAGGACGTGCCGGACCCGCAGGACCCGGCGACGCGCGACCGGTCGTGCCTGGACTGGTCGGAGCCGCGGCGGGAGCCGCACGCGCGGCTGCTGGACTGGCACCGGCGGCTGATCGCGTTGCGGGCCGCGCAGCCGGACCTGACCGACCCGGACCTGGCGGCGGTGCACGTCAGCCACGACGAGGAGGCCCGCTGGATCGCGTACCGGCGCGGCGACGTGCGGGTCGCGGTGAACCTGGGCGACCGTCCGGCGCGCGTCCCGCTCGGCCCGGACGGGGTGCGGGTGCTGGCCGCGTGGGAGCCGGTGGAGGTGCCCGGACCGGACGGCGGCGAGCTGCTGGTCCCGGCCGAGTCCTGCGTGGTCCTGGCTGCTCTTTAGGGGCTCGGTTCGGCTCCGGGGGGCCGCAAGCCCGCCCGGCGGCCGCCCGTGCTCGGGTGCGCTCCGCCCTGGCGGGTGGAGGCGCGCCCTTCGCCTCACCGGCCGCGCTCGCTCACCGGCCCGTGAGCCGGGCCGCCAGGTCCGCCGCCGGGGCTGCCGGTTCGCCGGGGTGGAGGAGGACGACGCGGTGGAGGAGGCGGGGTTCCACGAGGGGGACGGCGGTGGCGGCGGGCGCGGCGGGGACGGTGGCCGGGAGGAGGGTGAGGCCCTGCCCGGCCGCTGCGAGCGCGGTGAGGGTGCGCACGTCGGTGCCGTCGTAGCGCAGGGCGGGGCGGAAGCCGTACGTGCCGTGGGCGGCGCGCAGCTGGTCGAGGGGGACGCCGGCGGCCGGGGCGTCCACCCAGCGGGCGCCGGTCAGCTCGCCGAGGCGCACCCCGGCCCGGTGGGCGAGCGGGTGGGTCGCGGGCAGGTGGACGGCGAGCGGGGCCTCGGTGACGCGGTGGGCGGTCAGGGTGCCGGTGCCGGGCGGGGGCAGCGGTTCGCCGGTGCCGGTGAGGCCGTCCACGAGGCCCAGGTGGGCGGTGCCGTCGGTGACCGCGGCGGGTATCGCCTCGCGGGGCCGTACGGACAGGGTGACGCGGGCGGTGGCGGCCGGGAGGGCGGCGAGCAGCCGGGGGCCGACGGCGAGCGGGGCGGCGGCCAGGACGAGCGGGCCGTCGGGCGCGGGGGCGAGGCGGGCGACTTCGGCGCGGGCCGCGTCGAGGCGCAGCAGGAGCGGTACGGCGTGTTCCAGGAGCCGCGCGCCCGCGACGGTCGGGACGACGGGGCGCCGGGTCAGCAGCGGCAGGCCGAGGTCCCGTTCGAGGGCGGCGACGTGCCGCGCGACGGTGTCCTGGCCGCACCCGAGCTCACGCGCGGCGGCCGGGAACGAGGCGAGCCGGGTCACCGTCACGAACGTACGCAGCAGTTGGGCGTCCATGGGCCCAGTCTGGCCGGTCGGTGAGGGGGGCCGTCAGCCGATCCGTACGACGAGATCGGCGCGGGCCCGGCCCCGGGCGACCAGCCGGGCGTTGGCCTCGTCGGAGTCGCGTACCCACGCTTCGGCCTCGGCGCGGCCCTTGCCGTACCGGACGTGCCGCTCGACGAGGCGCCGCACCCTCGGGCCGTCGTCGCCCTCCACGTACCAGACCTCGTCCAGCAGGGGGCGGACCGGAGCCCACACGGGGTCGTCGTGCAGCAGGTAGTTGCCCTCGGTGACGACGAGCGGCACATCGGGAGGTACGGGCACGCTCCCGGCGACGGGTTCCTCCAGGGCGCGGTCGAAGGCGGGCGCGTACACGGTGACGCCCGGTTCGGCGGCACGCAGCCGGGCGAGCAGGTGGACGTAGCCGGGGGCGTCGAACGTGTCGGGGGCGCCCTTGCGGGCGGCGCGGCCGAGGCGGTCGAGCTCGGCGTTCGCGAGGTGGAAGCCGTCCATGGGGACGAGGACGGCGAGGGCGCCGAGCCGCTCCAGGAGGCGCGCGGCCAGCGTGGACTTGCCGGCTCCGGGCGCGCCCGCGATCCCGAGGAGGCGGCGGGTGCCGGGGGTGGCGAGGCGGCGGGCGCGGCCGGTGAGGGTGTCGAGCCGCCGCGCGTCGATGACGTCCATGGGTCCATTGTCCGCGTGGGGGCGGCCCCTCCACCGCTTGCTACCGACGGGTAGTCAATTCATGGCTACCGACCGGTAGTCGGAGCGCCCCATTCCGTACACCATGTGACACGAGCATGGCAACACGCCACGGCTCACGACCCCCCACAGAGGAGAACCCATGCCCGGACGCAAGCAGGCCCACCGCCGCCGCACCCTCACGGTCGCCGCCACCGCGGCCCTGGCCATGGCCTGGCCCGTCCAGGCGAGCGCGGCGGCCCCGGCCGCGGCCCCCGCCCGCCCGGCCGCCGCCGTCGCGGCCACCGGCGGCATCGCCCAGCTCAAGGGCGTGGACTACGCGGCCTGGCAGCGCGACGTGGCGGCGGCCCTCGCCCAGGCCCGCCCGTACATCGAACAGCGCACGGCGAACGCGTCCGGCGAGAAGCTGGCGATCGTCCTGGACATCGACAACACGTCCCTGGAGACGGACTTCCACTACTTCTGGGAGTTCCCGACCCCGGCGGTCCGCCCGTCCCTGGACCTGGCCCGCTACGCCGACTCGCGCGGCGTGGACGTCTTCTTCGTCACCGCCCGCCCCGGCATCATCCACGACCTGACGGCGCGCAACCTGCGTTCCGTCGGCTACCCGGTGGACGGCCTGTACGTCCGCGACCTGCCGGACCTGTTCGCCGAGGTCTCCGCGTACAAGACGGAGAAGCGCGCCGAGATCGAGGCCAAGGGCTACAAGATCATCGCCAACATCGGCAACCGCCCGAGCGACCTGGCCGGCGGCCACGCCGAGCGCACCTTCAAGCTCCCCGACTACGACGGCAAGCTCTCCTGACCCACCCCACTCGCGCCACGACCGCCGCCCCCTGCCCAGGGGACGGCGGTCGTGGCGCGTCAGGGGCCAGCCGGTGTGCTCAGTCCTCCGCCGGGGCGAGGGTGAGGGAGATGGAGTTGATGCAGTAGCGCTGGTCCGTGGGGGTGGGGTAGCCCTCGCCCTCGAAGACGTGGCCCAGGTGGGAGCCGCAGCGGGCGCAGCGGACCTCCGTGCGGACCATGCCGTGGGAGCGGTCCTCGATCAGCTCGACGGCGTCGGTGTCCTTCGGGTCGTAGAAGGACGGCCAGCCGCAGTGCGAGGCGAACTTCGTGTCGGACGTGAACAGCTCCGCGCCGCACGCCCGGCAGGAGTAGACGCCCTTGGTCTTCGTGTCGGTGTACTCGCCGACGAACGGCGGCTCCGTGCCGGCCTCGCGCAGGACGTGGTACTCCTGCGGGGACAGCTCGGCGCGCCACTGCTCGTCCGGCTTCTCGACCTCGTACGGCATGGTCTGCTTCAGCTCCCTCGGCTCGGCTCCGGTCAGTGCGCCAGGCGGTCGAGGACCTTCGGGCCGAGGTCCGTGACGTCGCCGGCGCCCATGGTGAGAACGAGATCGCCGGGGCGGGCCATTCCCGCGATCAGCTCCGGAACCCGCCCCTTGTCGTGGACGGCGGTGACGCGGGCGCCCGCCGCCGTGGCCGCGTCGGTGATCAGGGCGCTGGTGACGCCCGGGATCGGGTCCTCGCGGGCCGGGTAGATGTCCAGGACCAGCGACTCGTCGGCGAGGGCGAGGGCCTGGCCCATCTCCGTGCCCAGCTCCTGGGTGCGGGAGAACAGGTGCGGCTGGAAGACCACGACCAGGCGGCGGTCGGCTCCGGCGGCGGCGCGCATCGCCTCCAGGTCGGCGGTCATCTCGGTGGGGTGGTGGGCGTACGAGTCCACCACCTGGACGCCCGCGGCCTCGCCCTTCAGCTGGAGGCGGCGGCCGACGCCGGTGTACGCGGTGAGCGCCTGGGCCAGCGCGGCCGGGTCGATGCCCATGCGCGCTCCGGCGGCGAGGGCCGCGGCGGCGTTGTGCGCGTAGTGGCGGCCGGGCACGGAGACCGTGAAGGTGTGCTCGACGCCGTCCAGGACGACCGTCACCTCGCTGGTCATGCCCTTCGGGGTGATCGCTCGGACCCAGGCGTCGGAGGTCTCCGACTCGCCGACCGTCACGATCGACAGACCCGGACGGCCGGAGACCCGGCCCGCCAGCTCGCGGGCGCCCGCGTGCTCGCCGACGACGAGGGTGCCGCCGTGCGGGATCTTGGCGACGAACGCCTCGAAGGACTCGTAGATCTCCTCGATGGACGCGTAGTTCGCGTGGTGGTCCAGCTCGACGTTGAGGACGAGGGCGACCTCGGGGTCGTACTTCTGGAAGCTGCGGTCGCTCTCGTCCGCCTCGGCGACGAAGAGGTCGCCGTCGCCGTGCCGGGCGTTCGTGCCGGGGCCCGCGAGGTCGCCGCCGATGGCGTACGACGGGTCGAGGCCCAGCTCGGTGAGGGCGACGGCCAGCATCGACGTGGTGGTGGTCTTGCCGTGCGTGCCGGCGACGGCGATGGCGCGCAGGCCCTTCATCAGCGCGGCCAGCGCGTCGGAGCGGTGCACCACGGGGATGCCCAGCTCCTGGGCGCGGGCCAGCTCCGGGTTGTCGGGACGGATGGCGCTGGAGACGACGACGCAGCTGGAGTCGTCGGCGAGGTGGTGCGCGGCGTGGCCGATGTGGACGGTCGCGCCCAGGGCGCGCAGCGACGCGGCGGTCTCGGACTCCCGCGCGTCGCTGCCGGCGACCTTGGCCCCGCGCTGGGCGAGGATCTTCGCGATGCCCGACATTCCGGCGCCGCCGATGCCGATGAAGTGCGGC
Organism: Streptomyces thermolilacinus SPC6; assembly: GCF_000478605.2. Classification (GTDB taxonomy): domain Bacteria; phylum Actinomycetota; class Actinomycetes; order Streptomycetales; family Streptomycetaceae; genus Streptomyces; species Streptomyces thermolilacinus. Next base: position 1,028,708 of record NZ_ASHX02000001.1, read on the forward strand.
CGTTCCATTGCGGCAGGGATGGCGGGTGCCATGCGATCTCTCCCCGGGGGTGTGGCGTGTGTGCGGGGGCCCAGCCTATTCGTTGTGGGCGAAGAGCTTGAGCACCGGTACGCCGACCTTGTGGCGGGCGCGGGACGCCCAGTCGCGGTGGAAGAACTCCTCCACGTAGTGCGGGGCGGTCATGACGATCACCTCGTCGGCGCCCGACTCCTCCACGACGGCCTTCATCTTGTCCAGCGGGTGGTCCTCCACGACGTGGCCGACGGCCTCGCAGCCGGCGGCGCGCAGGGCCTGCACGGACCGCTCCAGCGCCACCTCCGCCGGGCGGCGCGCCTCCGTCCCCGACGGCTCCTCGCCCTCCTTGGCCGCGTCCTTCAGCGCGCCGACGGCCACGTCGTCGATGGCGCGGAGCAGCACGTCGGCCTGGTCGCCCCGGGGCTGCATCAGCACGATGAAGGAGACAGCCTCGTCCCCGTGCAGGGTCGTGACGAAATCCACGTCCACGGACGACAGCGGTTTCTCGATCATCAGAACGCTTGTGAACACCTTCGGAGCCCTCCTGCGGAAACCATCCTTCCCCGTGCCCGCACGGGGTCTGCGAGGTAAGTGTGCCCGCGGAGGGGTAACCGGAACGGTTAATTCCGCTCGATTGTCAGATCGGTGTGTCCACCATCAGATCGGCTCATACCGGGCTAATCCGGCGGTACCGCGTGAAGAGGAACCCGTCCTCCTCCAGGACCGACGCCAGCGCGAACCGCGACGGCACCGCCAGCGACGGGCCGCCCGCGATCCGCTGCGCGTCCCCGGCCGTGAGCGTCGGCGACACGGTGAGGCACAGCTCGTCCAGCACCCCGGCGGCGACGAACTGGCCGAGCAGCCGGGGCCCGCCCTCGGTGAGCTGCCGGGTCATCCCGCGACCGGCCAGCGCCCGTACGGCGCGCTCCGGCTCGACGCCGGGCCCGTCGCCCGCGACGACGACCTCCGCCCCGGCCCGCTCCGCCTCGCGCACCCGGGCGGGCGGCGCGGCGGCGCCGGTGAGGACCAGGGTCGGTACGAGCGGCGAGGTGAACAGCGGCAGCGAGAAGTCCAGGTTCAGCGACGCGCTCACCACGGCGATGGCGGGCGCGGGCCCCTGCCCGGCCGCCTCCCGGCGCGCGGCGAACGCCTCCCGCGCCCGCGCGGGGCGGTACCCCTCCAGGCGTACGGTCTCCGCCCCCACGACCACCACGTCGGCGAGGGCCCGCATCGCGCCGAAGACCCGCATGTCGGCGGCGGACGAGATCGGCTCGGATCGCCCGTCGTGCTGGGCCGCCCCGTCCAGCGACGACACCATGTTGGCGCGCAGCCACGCGCCGTGCCGGGCGCTCGCGGCGTCCTCCGGGTACGCGTACGCGTCGGCCAGCTCGTCGAGGGACCACTCGCGGCCCTCCCCTACGACGGCGGGTCCCGCGGCGGGGGCTCCGGGGGGCGCGGCGGGTCCCGTGGGGGCGGCCGGAGCCGCGGGAACGGGCGGTGTCTGGTCGGTCACAGGGAACAGGCGTCGCATGTCGAGCAGTCTGGCACGGCGCTTACAGTGGGAGCGTGTCGACGAGTGCCCTGACCGAAGCGGTCCCGCTGTCCCTGTGCGCCCGCGAGCCGCACGTCCCCGCCGATCGCCTGGTCGCCGAGATGGTGCCTCCGCCGCGCTTCGACGGCGTGCGCTTCGACACGTACATCCCGGACCCGAACCAGCCCAGCCAGGCCGAGGCCGTCCGGGTGCTCGCCGACTTCGCCGCGGGGCTGGGCGGGGCGCACGCGAGCGGCGCGGGCAAGCGCCGCTGGTTCGCCCGCAAGCCCGCCGCGCCCACCGGGCCGCGCGGCGTCTACCTGGACGGCGGGTACGGCGTCGGCAAGACCCACCTGCTGGCGTCGCTGTGGCACGCCACGCCCGCCGAGCCCGCGCTCAAGGCGTTCGGCACCTTCGTGGAGCTGACCAACCTGGTGGGCGCGCTCGGCTTCCAGCAGACCGTGCGGACCCTGAGCGGGCACCGGCTGCTGTGCATCGACGAGTTCGAGCTGGACGACCCGGGCGACACGGTGCTCGTGTCCACGCTGCTCGGCAAGCTCGTCGACGCGGGCGTCGCGCTGGCCGCCACGTCCAACACCCTGCCCGGCAAGCTGGGCGAGGGCCGGTTCGCCGCGGCGGACTTCCTGCGGGAGATCCAGGGGCTGTCCGCACACTTCAGGCCGCTGCGCATCGACGGCGAGGACTACCGCCACCGCGGCCTGCCGGAGGCCCCGGCGCCGTACGCGGACGAGCAGGTCACCAAGGCCGCGCACGCCACGCCCGGCGCCTCCCTGGACCACTTCCCGGAGCTTCTGGAGCACCTGGCGCGGGTCCACCCGAGCCGGTACGGGGCGCTCACCGAGGACGTGACGGCCGTGTGCCTGACGGGTGTGACGGCCGTGCCGGACCAGTCGACGGCGCTGCGCCTGGTGGTGCTCGCCGACCGGCTGTACGACCGGGAGATACCCGTGCTGGCCTCGGGGCTGCCCTTCGACCAGCTGTTCAGCGACGAGATGCTGAACGGCGGGTACCGCAAGAAGTACTTCCGGGCGATCTCGCGGCTCACCGCGCTGGCGCGCGACGCGAAGGGCCTTGTGGCGCAGTAGGTTGGGTGGCCGCAAGCCCCAACCGTCCACCGTCCTGACGTCGTACGGCGTCGGAAGGGAAACCGGCATGGCCACCACCCGTCACGCGCACACCGTCTGGGAGGGCAACCTCACCGAGGGCACGGGCACCGTGACCCTCGACTCCTCCGGCATCGGCTCCTACCCGGTCTCCTGGCCGGCGCGCGCCGAGGAGCCGAACGGCAAGACCAGCCCGGAGGAGCTCATCGCGGCCGCGCACTCCAGCTGCTTCTCCATGTTCCTGTCGGCCGTGCTCGGCAAGGCGGGTACGCCTCCGACCCGGCTGACCACGAAGGCCGACGTCACGTTCCAGCCGGGCACGGGCATCACGGGCGTGCACCTCACGGTCGAGGGCGAGGTGCCCGGCATGGACGAGGCCGCGTTCGCCAAGGCCGCCGAGGAGGCCAAGGCGGGCTGCCCGGTCAGCCAGGCGCTGGCGGGCACGAAGATCACCCTGACGGCGAGCCTGGCGGGCTGAACGCCCCCGAAGCCGCGAGGTCCGGCCGCCGCCCCAGCCGTGGGCGGCGGCCGGAGCCGTTTCCGGGGGCGGGCCGGTTTCAGGGCGGGCCGTTTCGGGGGCGGGGCCGCTTCTGGGGGGCGTTTCAGAGGCGGGGCCGGTTTCGGGCGGCCGGTTTCGGCCGCGGCTTGTTCCGGGGCAGGGGCAGGAGCCTCGGCTGCCGGTCGCCGCACCGGTCACGGAAACAACAGCGTCCGCACGGTTCTCCTCCCGCCACACAGCGTGATACACGTGTGCGGTTCCGTCACGTCCGTGTTCCTGTCCGCCAACAGGGAGTCGCCATGACCGCAACACGTCGTCACCTTCTCGCCGGGACCGGCACCGCGCTCGCCGGGATCGCCTTCAGCGGCGCGCTCGCCGAGCTGTTCGCCGGTACGGCCGCCGCGTCCGTCCACACGGGGAACACCGGGTACGGCCCGCTCGTCCCCGACCCCGACGGCCTCCTCGACCTCCCGCGCGGCTTCCGCTACCGGGTGCTGTCCCGCGAGGGCGCGCCGCTCCGCTCCGGGGAGGGCGCGGTGCCGGGCCGGTTCGACGGCATGGGCGCCTTCGCGGGCCGCCGGGGCCGCGTCCACCTGGTCCGCAACCACGAGAACAGCGCCCGCGTCACGTCCGGCGTGCCGACCGTGCCCGGTTTGACCTACGACCCGGCGGCCAAGGGCGGCTGCACGGTCCTCACCCTCGACGCGCGCGGCGGCGTCCTGGACGAGCGGGTCGGCATCGCCGGTACGGCCGTGAACTGCGCGGGCGGCCCGACGCCCTGGAACACCTGGCTGACCTGCGAGGAGACCGAGGACCTCGCCGGGACCAACGGCTACGCCCGGGACCACGGGTTCGTCTTCGAGGTGGACCCCGCCGACCCGCGCCGCTCCGGCGCGGTCCCGCTGACGGCGATGGGGCGCTTCCAGCACGAGGCCGTCGCCGTGGACCCGCGCACGGGCGTCGTCTACGAGACGGAGGACGCGTTCCAGCGGCCGTTCGGGCTGTTCTACCGGTTCCTGCCCGACCGGCCCCTCGGCGGCCCCGGCTCGCTGCGCGCGGGCGGCGCCCTGGAGGCCATGCGGGTGCCTGACGTGCCCGACCTGTCCGCCGTCCGGGAGCCGGGCACCTCCTTCGACGGCGTCGAGTGGGTGCCCGTACCGGACAGCCAGGCCCGGCGGACGCCGATCCGGCTCCAGGACTTCGGCCCGCGGGGCATCACCCACGCGCAGAAGCTGGAGGGCTGCTACTGGGGCGGCCGGTCGGTGTACTTCGTCTCCAGCTTCGCCCGCGCCTCCCAGGGGTCGGCCGCCGACCACCACGGGCAGGTGTGGCGGTACGACCCGCACCGGGGCCGCCTGACGCTGGTCGTCGTGTTCGGCCCGGACACCGACCTGCGGCTGCCCGGCGAGTCCCCGGACAACATCTGCCTCGCCCCCGGCGGCGGGCTGATGGTGTGCGAGGACGGCGGCGGTGCGCAGCACGTGTACGGGCTGACGCGGCGCGGCGAGGTGTACGCGATGGCCCGCAACGCCCAGGCGCTGGCGACGGACGGGTCCGGGCAGGCCACCGAGTGGGGCGAGTTCGCCGGGGTCGAGTTCTCGCCGGACGGCGGAACCATGTACCTCAACTGCTACACGCCGGGCACGACCTTCGCGGTGACGGGCCCCTGGCGGTGAACACCCTGACGGACTGGAGGACTGACGGGCTGAAGGCCGACGGCCTGAAGGGCTGAAGGAGGACGGTCAGACACGGAGGGAGGGCGCTGGAGCGACGCCGGGCAACTGATCGGATACTTTCCGATAGTGAGATTTTCTGCTCGACGTCTGTCGGTGCTGGCTGCATTCTGTGTCCTTCTGACCGGCTGCGGGACGCGCGCTCCCGCAGCCGGCCCGGCGGACCGGCACCCGGCCGCCACCCCCTCCCCCGTCGCCTCCGCGTCGTCCGGAGCGCCCGCCCTGACCGGAGCCGGAGCCGGGTCGGGCGCCGGAGCCCGCACGGGTGCCGACGCGGCCCAGCGCGTCCCGCCCACGATGGCCCCGGGCCCCGGCGGGCTGACCCCCGTCTTCGAGCGCCGCGCCGACCCGGGCGCGGCGGCCGCCGAGAAGACCGTCGCGCTCACCTTCGACGCCGACATGACGGCCGATCAGGGTCCGCGTGCGGCGCGGGGCGAACGGTTCGACAACCCGGCGCTCATCGCGACGCTCCGCCGTCTGGACGTCGACGCGACCGTGTTCATGACGGGCCGCTGGGCGGAGGAGTACCCCGACCAGGCCCGGTCGATCGGCACGGACCCGCGCTTCGAGATCGCCAACCACTCCTACAGCCACCACGCCTTCCGCTCCCCCTGCTACGGCCTGCCGACGGTCGGCCGCGCGGAGATGGCGGCGGACGTGGAGCGGGCGTTCGCGGCGTTCCGCGCGGCGGGCGTCCGGAACGTCGTGCCGTACTTCCGGTTCCCCGGCGGCTGCTACGACGACGAGGCGCTGCGCGCGCTGTCCCCGACGGGCGTGACGGCCGTGCAGTGGGACGTCGTCAGCGGCGACGCGTTCGCGAAGGACGCCGACGCGGTGGCCCGGCAGGTGCTGGACGGCGTACGGCCCGGCTCGGTGGTGGTGCTGCACTGCACGCTCAGCGCGGCGCCGGTCACCGAGCAGGCGATCCGGCGCATCGTGCCGGAGCTGCGGGCGCGGGGGTACCGGTTCGTGAAGGTGTCGGAGCTGATGGCGGCGAGCTGAACCGGCGGGCGCGGGGACAGCCCCCTCAGCCCGAGCAGGCGCCGCGCTGTGCCTCCTGCCACTCGCACACGGGGCAGAGCGTGGCGCCCCTGGTGGACTCCGGGTACTCCGTGGGCTCCCCGCAGAGCACGCAGTCGGCGAAGGGCTCCCCGCCGTCGGCCCCGGCGGCGCGGGGCGAGCCGGGCGGGTCCGGCGCCCGCGGTGCGTGCCCCGGGGCGCAGTACGCGCTGTCGCTGGTCCGGGTCTCGTCCATACGTACGACTGTAGCTCCGGCGGCACCACTAGGCTGAGCGGCCATGACGGGGAACTCCGACGAGCCGGTCTTCGTGCGGACCGGGGGTCAGTGGCACTACAACGCCCGCAACCGGGTCGGCCTGGTGCTCATCGCCGTGACGGCGCCGGTGGTGGCCGGCCTTCTGTACGCCTACGCCGGCAGCACCCGGTGGAGCGACGCCGAACTGCGGGCCGCCGTGCACAGGGCGGCGGCCGCCGTCGAGTCGAGGCCCCGCCCGGCGTACGCGCTGCGCGGCGGGTACGCGGGCATCCTCCGGGACGAGGTCCACGCGGCCGGCGAGGGCCCGCCCCACGGCGCCCGGGTCGAGCCGGTGGCCGGGAGCGGCCCCGCCGACCGGTTCGAGGTGACCACACCGGACACCGGCGCGGCGTACTGCTTCTCCGTCACCCCGCCCGAGCGGGAACTGCCGGAGGACGCCCACGGGCGGCCCTCGTCCGAGCGGGTCCGCCTCACCGTGGACGTGGCCGAAGGCCCCTGCTGACCCCGGGCCGGCCGGAGGCGCCGGGTGCTGACGGCCAGGCCGGGCAGGGGCCCAAGGCCGGGGCGGGGGCGCCGGGGCCGCCGGTCAGCCCTGCGCGGGCTGGGCGGTCAGTTCGCTCGGGCGGACCACCACGAACCCGTCGCCCTGGAGCATCATCTGCACCGCCTCCCCCGAGCCGCCCCGGATCATGGAGCCGAACGACTGCGAGCGGTGCAGGGACGTGGCGAGGTGGGCGCTCCAGCCGACGACGGCGTCCGTGTCCACGTACACCGGCTGGTGCTGGCCGACGGGGATGACGACCGGGGAGCCGTCGCAGACCAGCGCGAGCTTGCCGGAGCCGGTGAACACGCTGTTGAACAGCCCGCCGCCCACCATGCCCGCGCCCTTCACGGTCCTTATCTCGTACGTGAGGGTCGCGTCGAAGCACAGGACGTTGCGGCCGTTGACGGTGAGCGCGTCGCCGGGCTCCAGCTCCACGACGAAGCAGTTCTGCGCCTCGTGCGCGAACCACGCCTCGCCCTGCCCGCGCACCGCCATCAGCGGCAGCCCCTCGCCGGTCACGGCCCGCTTCAGCATCCCGCCGATGCCCTGGCCCTTGCGCTCGAACTGGAGGTTGCCCCGGAAGGCGATCATGGAGCCCTGCCGGGCGTGCATCTCCCCGTTCACGGCGTACTTGACGCACTTGGAGTTCTGGAGGGACATCCCGGGGGCCTCGGCCTGGCGCGCCACGTTCTCGGAGGCGAAAAGATCGCTCTTCATACGCGCATGCTCGCCCGGAACGGCCGCCTCCGCCAGCCCCGCCGCGCCCACGGCCCGCCGGTACCCGCACCGGCACCCCCGGGGCCCGGCCCGCGCCCCTGCCCGGGCAGGGCCCGGCGGCCTCGCGTCCCCGGCCGCTGGACGGCCGTGCCGGGCTGGCAGACTGGGCGCGTGAGCAGCGAGAACGTCATCGAGGCCGACGAGCGGGACGCCACGCCCCAGTTCGTCCTGCCGCTCGTCGTACGGATCGAGAAGGCCGCGCCGCCGGACCGTACCGACGCGCTGGAGACCGCCGCGCGGGCCGTGCTGGTGATGCTGTCCGACGACCGCTCGACCGGGGACGGCGTGTGGGCGCGGGCCGTGCGCGACTGGGAGGACGCCCGCATCCGCAAGGTCGTGCGCCGCGCGCGGGGCGCCGAGTGGCGGCGCGCCGAGCGGCTGCCGGGCATCACGGTCACGGGCGCCGACGCGGAGGTACGGGTCTTCCCGCCCGTACCGCTCGACGGCTGGCCCAAGGACCTGGCCCGCCTCCAGGTGTCCGGCACCGAGCTGGCCGACGCCGCCGCTCCCCCGCCGCCCGCGCCCGGCGGCGCCGTGCTGTGGCTCAACCCGGAGCTGCGGATGTCGACCGGCAAGGAGATGGCGCAGGTCGGGCACGGGGCACAGTTGCTGTGGTGGTCGCTGGACGACGAGGCCCGCGCCGCCTGGCGGGAGGCGGGCTTCCCCCTCGCGGTCCGCACCGCGCGGCCCGGGCGGTGGGCGGAACTGGTCGCGAGCGGCCGCCCGGTGGTCCGCGACGCCGGGTTCACCGAGATCGCCCCCGGCTCCGCCACGGTCGTCTCCGACTACTCCCCCGCCGCCTGAACGTGAACGCCCCGGCCCCGCCGTACGTACCTCCCTGCGCCGTCATGTAGGTGGAACACACGGGGTCGGGAGGCACTCTTGCCGCGGCGTATCAACGGCACGGCGCTCATCATCGCGGCGCTGGTCGCGACGGTCGGGGCGCTCGCGTTCCCGGTGTGGTCGTACGCCGACCGCTCGGGCACCGGACAGGCGAACCTCAACGCGTCGTCCGTGGCGACGCAGTGGGGGCCGCTGTCGGCGACCGACCGGGACTTCCTGGTGAAGGTGCGGCTGGCCGGGCTGTGGGAGCTGCCCGCAGGCCAGCAGGCCATCGAGCGGGCGCCCACGCAGGCGATCAAGGACGCGGGCGACCATCTCGTGGTCGGCCACACGGACCTCGACCAGCGCGCCCGGGACGTCGCCGCGAAGCTCGGCGTGGAACTGCCGAACCAGCCGACCGAGCAGCAGCAGGGCTGGCTGCGCGAGCTGTCGGCGGCGAGCGGCGTCGAGTACGAGACGAAGTTCGCGAACCTGCTGCGCAACGCGCACGGCAAGGTCTTCGCGCTGATCGCCGAGGTGCGGCACACGACCCGCAACAGCCTGATCCGGCAGCTGGCCAGCGACGCCAACCAGACCGTCCTCGACCACATCACCATGCTGGAGGCGACCGGCCGCGTGGACTTCGACGCCATCGCCGACGAGGCCGCCGGGCAGGCGACCGCCAGCCCCGTGGGCCCGCCGCCGCCCAACGGCAACCTGCCGCCCGCCCCGTCCCCGGTCGTGCCCGCGCCCGGCCAGTCGTTCACGTCGATCCCCTCGACCAGGCCCGGCCCGCCCACCGCCATCGAGACGCGCCGCCCGTGACCTCGCCGAGGCGGCCGAAGCTCAAATGAACCTCTGAAAGCGGCGCCCGGCGGTTCACCGGCACCTGACGGGGCCATGACCCCTCCAGCAGCACGGAGGAGGGGGACGGACATGGCGGGTCTCGGCACGGGCATCGGCTGGCGGCCGGAGATCGCGGACGCGGTGGAGCGGCTGCCCGGCGTGGACTGGGTGGAGGTCGTCGCGGAGAACGTGTGCCCCGGCCACGTGCCCGCCTCGCTCACCCGGCTGCGCGAGCGGGGCGTCACCGTCGTCCCGCACGGCGTGTCCCTGGGCCTCGGCGGCGCCGACCGCCCCGACGAGGCCCGCCTCGCGCGGCTCGCCGCCACCGCGACCGCGCTGGGCGCCCCGCTGGTGACGGAGCACATCGCGTTCGTACGGGCCGGGGGGCCGCTCACCGCGTCGGACCCGCTGGAGGCCGGGCACCTGCTGCCGGTGCCCCGCACCCGCGAGGCGCTGGACGTGCTGTGCGAGAACGTCCGCGTCGCGCAGGAGGCGCTGCCCGTGCCGCTGGCGCTGGAGAACGTGGCGGCGCTGTTCTCGTGGCCCGGCGAGGAACTGTCGGAGGGCCGGTTCCTGGCCGAGCTGGTCGAGCGGACCGGCGTACGGCTCCTCATCGACGTGGCGAACCTCCACACGAACCGGCTCAACCGGGGCGACGACCCCGTCAAGGCCCTCGCCGAACTGCCCGTCGAGGCCATCGCGTACGTGCACGTGGCGGGCGGGGTCGAGCGTGACGGCGTCTGGCACGACACGCACGCCCACCCGGTGCCCCCGCGGGTCCTCGACCTGCTGTCGGAGCTGGCCGCCCGCACGGCGCCGCCCGGGGTGCTGCTGGAGCGCGACGACGACTTCCCGCCCGAGGGCGAACTGGCGGCGGAGCTGGCCGCGATCCGCGAGCGGGTGCCCGTGACGGGCGCGCTGCCGGAGGCGGGGGACGCACGGGAAGGCGTCGTGCGGGAAGCGGCGGAGGGGGCACGGGAGCGGCTCGGGCTCGCGCAGGCGGCGCTGCTGTCGGCGCTCGTCGCGGGCACCCCCGTGCCCGAGGGGTTCGACGGGGCGCGGCTGCGGCTCCAGACGCTGGCGCTGGCGCGGAAGCGGGCGGGGGTCGTCGCGAAGCTGGCGCCCGAGCTGCCGGAACTACTGGGGAAGGAGTACCGGGACGTGTTCGTCGCGTACACCAGGACCCGTCCGATGGCGGGCGGCTACCGGCAGGACGCCCTGGCCTTCGCCCGGTACCTGCTCGACTCGGGGCGGCCCGGCGACGTACGCGCCAGGCGGCGGCTGTACCGGTGGTGGGCGGAGCGCTCGGGCCCGCGCCCGCCGGGACGGACTGCCCGGCTGCTGCACGCGGCGCGTGCCGCGCTGGTGGCGTGACGCCGGTGCGGCGCGCAGGAGGCCTGCGCGCCGCACTCGGAGCCGGACCCGGTGTCGCTGGAGCGGCGGGCGATCGCGCCCGCCGTCTGATCTTCCGGGTCGAGGGGCGGCGTCCGTTCACACCGGACACCACCAGGTTCTTCACGCCGTACGGACCGGACAGTCCGGCCGCCGGCTCAAGGGGCTACGCCAGCCCCGCCACCAGGTCCGCCACGTCCTTGCGGCGCCCCGTGCTGCATTCCCCGGGGGACGACCCCCGGACCCCCGGCAGAGGACTACGCCAGCCCCGCCACCAGGTCCGCCACGTCCTTGCGGCGCCCCGTGAAGAACGGGACCTCCTCGCGGACGTGCATACGGGCCTCGCTGCCGCGCAGGTGGCGCATGAGGTCCACGATCCGGTACAGCTCGTCCGCCTCGAAGGCGAGGAGCCACTCGTAGTCGCCGAGCGAGAACGAGGCGACCGTGTTGGCGCGGACGTCCGGGAAGCCGCGGGCCATCTTGCCGTGGTCCGCGAGCATGCGGCGGCGCTCCTCGTCGGGGAGCAGGTACCAGTCGTACGAGCGCACGAACGGGTAGACGCTCACGTAGTTCCGCGGGGTCTCGTCCGCGAGGAACGCCGGGATGTGCGACTTGTTGAACTCGGCGGGGCGGTGCAGCGCCATGTTGGACCACACGGGCTCCAGCGCGCGGCCGAGCTTCGTGCGGCGGAAGAGGTTGTACGCCTCCTGGAGCTGGTCCGACGTCTCCGCGTGCCACCAGATCATCAGATCGGCGTCGGCGCGCAGCCCGGACAGGTCGTAGGTGCCCCGGACGGTCACGTCCTTGGCGGCGAGCTGGTCGAACAGCTCCTGGACCTCTTCGGCGTAGCCGCCGCGGTCCTGGGGCAGAGCCTCGCGCAGCTTGAAGACGGACCACAGGGTGTAGCGGATGACCTCGTTGAGGTCCTTCGCCTTCTTACCGGCGTTCGGGATCTTTTCGGGCGCACTCATACGGCTATTCTCACTCGTCACTCTCAGTGCTCCGCGCCAGGGTCGGCGTGGCGAGGATCTCGTCCGCCGCCCGGCGCCCGTCGGCGATGACCGCGGGGATGCCGACCCCGTCGTACGCCGCGCCGCACACCCTCAGGCCGGGCAGCTTCGCCACGGCGTCGCGGATGCGGGCGACCCGCGCCGGGTGGCCGACGGGGTACTGCGGGAGGCCGCCGATCCAGCGGGTCACCTCCGTCGCGACGGGCTTCGCGGTGAGCCCGACGGCGTCGCCGAGGTCGCGCAGGGACACCGCGGCGAGGTCGGCGTCGTCCCAGCCGAGGTGCTCCTCCTCGCCGTACCGGCCGATGGAGGCGCGCAGCACGAACAGGTCGTCCGCGCCCTCGTCGACCCAGCGCCACTTGTGGCTGGAGAAGGTCGACGCCTTGATCGTGCGGCCGTCCACGGGCGGTACGAGGAAGCCGGAACCGGCGGGCAGGGACGTCACGTCGGCGCGGCGGAAGGCGAGCGTGACGAGCACCATCGAGGCGTACTCGATCGTCGCCAGCTCGGCGGCGGCGGCCGGGGACTCGGCGGCGAGCAGCTCGGACGCGGACCAGGCGGGAGTGGCGAGGACCACCGCGTCGGCGTGGAGGACGTCGCGTTCGGTACGGACCTCCCAGCCGTCGGGGCGGCGGGTCAGACCCTGGACGCGGGTGTCGGTGCGGATCTCGCCGCCCGCCGCGGCGACCGCCTCAGCGACGGCGCGCGGCAGCAGCCCGACGCCGCCCGCGATACCGGCGAACACGGGCCCGGCGGGGGCCTGGGCGGCGGCGGCCTGCACGGCCCGGACGGCGTCGGTGAGCGTCGGGTGGCGGCGGGCGGCCTCGAACAGCTTCGGTACGGCGGCCTTCATCGAGATCCGGTACGAGTCGCCCGCGTACACCCCGCCGAGCAGCGGTTCGACGAGCCGGTCGACGATCTCGCGGCCCATGCGCTCGGCGACGTACGCGCCGATGGCGACGTCGTCGCCCAGTTCGGCGGGCGGCAGGGCACGGTCCCGTACGACGGCGCGCAGGCCCTCGTCCGACAGCAGTCCGGCCAGCGCGCCCGGGTCGCCGGGGACGCCCATGACGTGGCCCTTCGGCATGGGCCGCAGCACGTCGCGGGTCCAGACGGACGCGGTGGCCGTGGCGGGCGGCTGGACGCGGTCGCCGAGGCCGACGGCCCGGGCGAGCTCGACGCCCTCGGGGCGGCGGGCGAGCATCGACTCGGCGCCCAGGTCGACGGGCGCCCCGGCGATCTCGCCCGCGTGGAGCTTGCCGCCGACGCGTCCGGAGGCCTCCAGCACGATCACGTTCCGCCCGGCCCCGGCCAGGCGGTGCGCGGCGGCCAGTCCGGCGATGCCACCGCCGATGACGACGACCCGTCCACGGGTTCTGTCCACGTTGTCCGTGTTCATGGGTCCACTGTCTCAAACGCCGATACGAGTCCCGAACGTGACCCATCCGCAACCGGGGGCCGCAACCGGCACGCCACCCTCGTACGTCGAAACCACGTCACGGCAACGAACCTTGGGGGGACCATCCATGCCGATCCCGACACGTCCACGGCACGCGCTCGCGGCCCTCCTGCTCGGCGCCTCGCTGGCGCTGGCGGGATGCTCCGGTACGGGGGACTCGGGAACGAAGGAGGCACGCGCCGACCAGGCGGCCGCCCCCGAGGCCCAGCGGGGCGCGCAGGGCCCCGCGTCCGGGTACGGAGGCGGCGCGAAGGCGGCGAAGCCGGGCGCCGTACGTCAGCACGTCATCCGGACCACGACCCTGTCCGTGGAGGTGGAGGACGCCGAACGGGCGCTCGGCCGCGCCCGGGAGATCGCCGCGGACGCGGGCGGTCACGTCGCCGACGAGTCCACGCGGCGGCACCGTGACGGCGACCTGACCTCCCAGGTCTCGCTTCGGGTCCCGCAGGCCGCGTACGAGGACGTCATCAAGGAGCTGACGGGCACGGGGAAGCTGCTGTCGCGGCGCGCCGAGGCGCAGGACGTCACCGAGCAGGTCGTGGACGTGGAGAGCCGCATCGCCACGCAGCGGGCGAGCGTCGCGCGGGTCCGCGAGCTGATGGGCAAGGCCGAGCAGCTGAGCGACATCGTCCAGCTGGAGCAGGAGCTGAGCACCCGCCAGGCGAACCTGGAGTCGCTGCTCGCGCAGCAGGCGTCGCTGAAGGACCGCACGTCGCTGGCGACGGTCAAGCTGGAGCTGAGCGAGCCGGACAGCGACATCGCGCGGGACGACGACGAGCCGGGCGTGATGGACGCGCTGCGCGGCGGCTGGGAGGCGCTGCTGACGTCACTGACGTGGTTCGTGCTCGTGCTGGCGGCGCTCGCGCCGTGGCTGGGGCTGCTGGGCGCCGGGTTCCTCGTGTGGCGGCGTGTGGTGGCCCCGGTCCGGGCGCGCCGCCGTGCGCGCCGGCCGCAGCCGCAGGCCCCGGCCCCGTGGCCCCCGAGGACGGCCGCGCCCCGCATGGGCGCGCCGGTGGGCGGCGGCGCGCCGGTGCCCCCGCAGGGCCAGGCGGGTCCGGCCCAGGGCCAGGCGCGGCAGGCGGGTCCGGCGCAGGGCAAGGCACCCGAGGCGCCTCAGGCCCCGTCGGCGCCCGAGGAGGGCCGGGACTGAACACCGCGTCCGGGCCCGTAGCGTGGTGCCCATGGAACGAGGCACGCGAGGCGGTACGGGACGGCAGCGGCTGGTGGTGGTCGGCGGCGACGCGGCGGGGATGTCCGCCGCGTCGCAGGCCCGGCGCCTGAAAGGGCCGGACGAGCTGGAGATCGTGGCGTTCGAGCGGGGCCGCTTCACGTCGTACTCGGCGTGCGGCATCCCGTACTGGGTCGGCGGCGACGTCACCGACCGGGAGCGGCTCATCGCGCGGACGCCCGAGCAGCACCGCGCCCGCGACATCCGCGTACGGCTCCGCTCGGAGGTCACCGAGCTGGACCTCGACGGCGGCCGGGTGCGGGTGCGCGACCTGGAGTCGGGCGGCGAGTCGTGGACCGGGTACGACCGGCTGGTCCTGGCGACCGGGGCCCGCCCGGTACGCCCGCCGCTGCCGGGCATCGACGCGCCGGGGGTGCACGGGGTGCAGACCCTGGACGACGGGCAGGCCCTGCTGGACACGCTGGACGCGACCGAGGGGCGGCGGGCCGTCGTCGTGGGCGCCGGGTACATCGGCGTGGAGATGGCCGAGGCGCTGCTGAAGCGCGGCTACGAGGTGACCGTCCTCAACCGGGGCGAGCAGCCGATGGCGACCCTCGACCCGGACATGGGCCGCCTGGTCCACGCGGCGATGGACGGCCTGGGCATCACCACCGTCGGCGGCGCCGAGGTGACGGAGATCCTGACCGGCGCCGACGGGCGCGTACGGGCGGTGGCCGCGGGCGGCGAGGAGTACCCGGCCGATGTGGTGGTGCTCGGCATCGGCGTGGAGCCGGAGACGACCCTCGCGCGGGCGGCGGGGCTGCCGCTCGGCACGTACGGCGGGCTGCTCACCGACCTGGCGATGCGGGTGCGCGGCCGCGAGGAGGTGTGGGCGGGCGGCGACTGCGTGGAGGTGCTGGACCTCGTGTCCGGCCGGGAGCGGCACATCCCGCTCGGCACGCACGCCAACAAGCACGGCCAGGTGATCGGCGCGAACGTGGCGGGCGGCTACGGCACGTTCCCCGGCGTCGTGGGGACCGCCGTGAGCAAGGTCTGCTCCCTGGAGATCGCCCGCACGGGCCTGCGGGAGCGGGACGCCCGCGAGGTGGGCCTGCGGTACGTGACGGTGACGACGGAGTCCACGAGCCGGGCCGGGTACTACCCGGGGGCGGCGCCGATGACGGTGAAGATGATCGCCGAGCGGCGCACGGGGCGGCTGCTGGGCACGCAGATCGTCGGCCGGGAGGGCGCGGGCAAGCGCGTGGACGTCGCGGCGGTCGCGCTGACGGCCGGCATGACCGTGGATCAGGTCGCCGCTCTGGACCTCGGGTACGCGCCGCCGTTCTCGCCCGTGTGGGACCCGGTGCAGGTCGCGGCCCGCAAGGCTGCGGCAGCGGTCAGGGCGGCGGACTGAGGGCCATGCCCCACCCTCGTACGGCCGTTCGACTGGGGGGCGGCCCGGCCTCTAGGGTCGGCGCATGATCACTTCTTTCAGCGAGGGATTCGTCCGGGCGACGGAGTCGCACGCCGCCTGGGGCATGGAGCAGCTGGAGGCTTTCACCGGCTTCGTGCCCTCCGGTCCCTGGACGGCGGACCTCGAAGCGTGCGTGTACCGGCAGGGCGGGCTGGACCTGCGGGTGGGCCTGCTCGGCTCGTTCGACCAGTCGGACGGCTCGTGGCTGTGGGCCTGGGCCAATCCCGGCTTCGCGGGCACGCGGGTGGTCGCGGCGGCCGAGGCGCTGCGCCGGTTCGGCGAGGAGCGCGGGGTGCCGGAGCTCGCGCGGGAGATGGTGGACCTGTCGAGCTTCGACGACCCGGGCATGGCGGTGGAGCGCCTCGCGTTCGGCGCCATGGGGCTGCTGGGCGCGGCCGGGTACATCGGCGTGCAGGCGGGCCCGGCCACCCGCGCCTACCTCGTGCCCGACGACCCGCAGGTGCCGTTCAAGGCGCCGGACCCGGTGACGCTGCCGCGTGTGCTGCTGACGGCCGTGGGCGCCGTCCCGGAGGCGGACCCGAGGGCCGTGGTGGCGGGCTACTTCGCGCGGCACGGCCTGGAGCCGCGCCCGGCCGAGCACGGCGGCCTGGGCGCCGGCCTGCCGAACGGCTCGTCGGTGGACGTGGCGTTCGACGCGGCCGGCCGCATCGCGCGGGTGAACGTGAGCGCCGTCGGTCCGGGCGCGGTCTAGCGGACCGTCCCCCGACGGGACGCGCTCCGCCGGACCTGGCGCCCGGTCCGGCGGGCCGTCGGCGCCTCTAGCGGGCCGTCCGCGTGTGGACGTACTCGACGAGGCGGGTCAGCGCGTCGGGGTCCGTCGTGGGCAGCACGCCGTGGCCGAGGTTGAAGACGTGGCCCTCCAGCCCGGAGGCGGCGTCGAGCACCCGGCGGGTCTGCTCCTCGACGGCCTCGCGCGGGGCGAAGAGGACGGCCGGGTCCAGATTGCCCTGGAGCGCCTTGCCGGGGCCGACGCGGCGGGCCGCCTCGTCCAGCGGGACGCGCCAGTCCACGCCCACCACGTCGGCGCCCGCCTCGCCCATGAGGCCGAGCAGCTCGCCCGTACCGACACCGAAGTGGATGCGCGGCACGCCGTACCCGGCGACGGCCTCGAAGACCTTCGCCGACGCGGGCATGACCGAGCGGCGGTAGTCGTCCGGGGCGAGCGCGCCCACCCAGGAGTCGAACAGCTGCACGGCGGAGGCGCCGGCCTCGATCTGGACCTTCAGGAACGCCGAGGTGATGTCGGCGAGCCGGTCCAGCAGGTCGGCCCACAGCGCGGGGTCGCCGTACATGAGGGCCTTGGTGTTCTCGTGGTTGCGGGACGGGCCGCCCTCCACGAGGTAGCTGGCGAGGGTGAACGGCGCGCCCGCGAAGCCGATGAGCGGGGTGGCGCCCAGCTCGCCGGTGAGCATGCCGATGGCCTCGGTGACGTACGCGACGTCGTCCGGGGTCAGGTCGCGCAGCCGCGCCAGGTCCTCGCGGCGGCGGATCGGTTCGGCGACGACGGGGCCGACGCCGGGCTTGATGTCGAGGTCGACGCCGATGGCCTTGAGGGGCACGACGATGTCGCTGAAGTAGATCGCCGCGTCCACCTTGTGGCGCCGCACCGGCTGGAGCGTGATCTCCGTGACCAGCTCGGGCCGCATGCAGGACTCCAGCATGGGGACGCCCTCGCGGACCTTCAGGTACTCGGGGAGTGAGCGCCCCGCCTGGCGCATGAACCAGACCGGCGTGTGCGGAACCGGCTCGCGGCGGCACGCCTTGAGGAAGGCGGAGTCGTACGTCTGCGTCGGGGGGCCCGAGGGGCGGCTGTTGGCACTCACGCATCGCATCTTCGCACGTGCGGGTGTGCGACCACGCGGGGCGGGCGGCACGGTCCGGGTGTCTTGCCCTGCGCGCGGCCCCCGTTCCGCCTACTCTTCCCCGCATGGCTGCGGCTCAGGAACAGTTCTCCGGTCACTCCGACGGCATCGATGGCACGGGCGGCGGGGAGGACGGTCCCGCGCCTCCCCCGTTCCGGGTCGCGGTCGACGCGCTGCGGGCGGCGCGTGTCCGCCCGGAGATCGAACTGGAGCCGACCCGGCCGCCCCGGCGGCTCGCCCCGTGGGCGTACGCGGTGGAGGCGGCGGCCGTGGAGAACGGCGAGGACCTGGCGGACGGGCGGCTGGTGCTGCTGCACGACCCGGCGGGCCACGAGGCATGGCAGGGGACGTTCCGGCTGGTCACGCTGGTGCGGGCGGAGCTGGAACCGGAGATGGCGGCGGACCCGCTGCTGCCCGAGGTGTGCTGGTCGTGGCTGACGGGGGCACTGGAGGCGCGGGGCCTGTCGTACGGGGAGTCGAGCGGGACGGTCACCCGGGCGGGGTCGTACTACTTCGGGGGGCTGGCGGAGCGCAGGCCGGCGACGCAGATCGAGATCCGGGCGTCATGGACGCCGGAGACCGACCGGGGCGGGGTGCCGGACACGGCCGCGCACCTGGCGGCGTGGGGCGACCTGCTGTGCCAGGTGGCGGGCCTCCCGCCGTCAGGTCCCGGGCCGCTGGAGGGCGGCGGCGGAGTCGTGTCGCTGCCACAGCGGCGCGGGCCCCGTCACCCGTAGGCGGTATCGGGAGCGGCCCCGCCGCGCGGGCGACGCTTGGCACGCTCGTTCACGCTCGCTCGCACGTCCGAATTGCACCAATTGTTACCTAGTAATCCGTGATCTCCCCCTAAAGGAGCACGGGATTGCTGCCGAAGAGGTCTGTGACCCTATCTGCACGGTTCACCCCGGCGACTTCCCCGAGCCGGCAGTGTCCGCACCTTCCCAGGAGGCCTGGTGTCCGTTCTCCTCGAGCAGCCCGCAAGCCTGGTCGCCTACCGCCCGAACAAGCCGACGGCCATGGTCGTCGTGGCCGACCCGCGCGTCCGCTCCACCGTGACCCGCCATCTGTGGGCGCTCGGAGTGCGTGACGTCATCGAGGCGTCGTCCATCGCGGAGGCCCGCCCCCGTATCGGCAACCCGCGCGACATCTGCGTCGCCGACGTCCACCTGCCCGACGGCTCCGGCCTCACCCTGCTGTCGGAGACACGCGCCGCCGGCTGGCCCAACGGGCTGGCCCTCTCCGCCGCCGACGACATCGGCGCGGTGCGCAACGCGCTCGCCGGCGGCGTCAAGGGCTATGTCGTCACCGGCACCCGTACGAACATCGGGCACCCCACCCGTCCCGGCGCCGCCCCCATCGGTTCCGCCGCCGCCCGCCTCCACCGCCGCCCCCCGGGTGCCCCGAGCCACCCGGGCGGCTACCGCGAACTGTCCGGCCGCGAGGTCGAGGTCCTGCGGCTGGTGGCGGAGGGCCAGTCGAACAAGGCCATCGGCGTCTCCATGGGGCTGTCCGCCCTGACCGTCAAGTCGCATCTGGCCCGCATCGCCCGCAAGCTGGGCACCGGCGACCGGGCCGGCATGGTCGCGGTCGCGCTGCGCACCGGCATCATCCACTGACCGTCCCCCCATCCTTCCCCGCCCGCCGACGGAACGTTCCGTCGGCGGGCGCCTCCCGTTCACCGATACCCTTGACAGGTGACCGACGCCCAAGACACCGCAGCAGAGACACCACTGCGAACCACCGGGGGCGGCCCTCCGGACGACGGCGTCGCAGCCGACGGGGCGGCCGCCTCGGAACCGATCCCCTTGCTGGAGCCCCGCGAGGGGGTCCCTCCCGTCGTGGCCGACGCCGAGGCCCTGGCCCGGGTCGTGGAGGCGTTCGCCGCCGGCACCGGCCCGGTCGCCGTCGACGCCGAACGGGCGTCCGGCTACCGCTACGGCCAGCGGGCCTACCTGGTGCAGCTGCGCCGCGAGGGCGCCGGTACGGCGCTGATCGACCCGGTCGGCTGTCCCGACCTGTCCGCCCTCGGCGAGGCGCTGGAGAACTCGGAGTGGATCCTCCACGCCGCCACCCAGGACCTGCCGTGCCTGCGGGACATAGGCATGGTGCCGTCCGAGCTGTTCGACACGGAGCTGGCCGGCCGTCTCGCGGGCTTCCCGCGCGTCGGGCTCGGCGCGATGGTCGAGTCCGTCCTCGGGTACGTGCTGGAGAAGGGCCACTCCGCGGTGGACTGGTCCACGCGCCCGCTGCCCGAGCCGTGGCTGCGGTACGCCGCGCTGGACGTGGAGCTCCTCGTGGACCTGCGGGACGCGCTGGAGAAGGAGCTCGGCCGGCAGGGCAAGCTGGAGTGGGCCCGCCAGGAGTTCGCCGCCATCGCCGCCGCCCCGCCCCCGCCGCCCCGCAAGGACCCGTGGCGCCGCACGTCCGGCATGCACAAGGTGCGCCGCCGCCGCCAGATGGCCGTCGTACGGGAGCTGTGGACCGCCCGGGACCGGATCGCGCAGCGCCGCGACGTGTCGCCCGGCAAGGTCCTCAGCGACGCCGCGATCGTCGAGGCCGCGCTCGCCCTGCCCGCGAACGTGCAGGCCCTGACCGCGCTGCCCGGTTTCGGGGCCCGCATGGGCCGCCGTCAGCTGGAGCAGTGGCAGGCCGCCGTGGACCGCGCGAAGGCGCTGCCGGACGCCCAGCTCCCGCAGCCCGGCCAGCCCGTGGCGGGCCCGCCCCCGCCGCGCGCCTGGGCGGACAAGGACCCGGTCGCCGCGGCGCGGCTCTCGGCGGCGCGTACGGCGATCTCGGCGCTGGCCGAGTCGCTCAACCTGCCGCAGGAGAACCTGATCACCCCCGACACGGTCCGCCGGGTCTGCTGGGAGCCGCCGCAGGACCCGACCGAGGAGTCGGTGGCGGAGGCGCTGGCCGGGCACGGCGCGCGCCCGTGGCAGATCGAGCAGGTCACGCCCGCCCTGGTCACAGCCCTTCGCACGGCCAAGCCCTGACCCGTGCGCCCGCGCGGCGTGATGTTGCGTTCGCGGCGCGATGTTGCGTTCGCGCGGCGCATGGACGTCCGCGGCGCACGGCCCTCGAGGCGCACGCCCCCGCGGTGACGCGACGCCCGTACCGGTGCGGCCGCCGCGCCTAGACGACCACACGCGCCGAGACGACCGCCGCCCCCTTTCCCGGCCCGGGCCGGGAAAGGGGGCGGCGGCGTGTTCGTACCCCAGCCGACGGGGTCAGACGGTCAGGCGGTCATCAGAGGGTCGCCGGGAAGCGCTCCCAGACGCGGTGGGCGGGCAGGAGGGTGAGGACCTCGGCGAGCGCCCGCTCTCCGGAGTCCGCGACCACCACGCCCGGCGCGTCCAGCGGCACCCCGGCCGCCTCCAGCGCGCCCTCCGCCCCGGCCCAGGCGGCGATGGCCTTGGCGTGGCGGAACGCCTCGGAGACCATCAGCAGCACCCGCGGGTCCACGCCGCGCGCCGCCGTCGCCGCGTCGCCCGCCTTGGCGTCGCGCACCCCGTTGGCGTCGCCGCCCCGCGCCGGGACACCGGCCAGCAGCAGCGCGTCGAACTCGGTGGAGCGCGCCGTGACGAACGTGCGCTGTACGGCGACGGGATCGCCGCCGTCCGCGTCGAGCATGCCGCCCGTCGGGCCGATGACCAGCGGTACGAGGCCCGCCTCCAGCGCGGCGCTGCGGGCCGCCCGTACGCCCTCCAGGTCACCGTCCGGCGCGGCGACGATGCCGACGATCCTGCCCTCGACCGGCCATGTCCGCCCGACCTGTGACAGGGCGGGGCTCGGCGCCACGTCCGCGAGCGGCACGGTCGGCTCGGGCGCGGGCAGGCCCAGCCCCTCCGCGACGCGGGCGCACAGCACGGGGTCGATGTTGGCGAGGACCTTCAGCCCGCGCTCCTTGATCGCCTGCTCGTAGCACTTGCCGAGCTCGAAGGTGTAGGCGCCGATGATGTGCTCGCGCTCGGGCGGCGACATGCTGAGCCAGAAGCGGCGCGGCTGGCTGAAGTGGTCGGCGAAGGTCTCCGGCGCCTCGCGCTCCTTCTTCGCCTCCGGCACCCGCACGGGGCTCTCGATGTACGCGCCGGTGTCCGCGCCCGCCAGGAAGGGGCAGCCGCCGTCGAGGGAGTTGGGGCGGTACGGCGCGACGCCCCGGTGGACGGCCGTCTGGTGCATGCCGTCGCGGAACATGTCGTTGACGGGGGCGTGCGGGCGGTTGACCGGGATCTGCGCGAAGTTGGGCCCGCCCAGCCGGCTGATCTGCGTGTCCAGGTACGAGAAGAGACGGCCGCTGAGCAGCGGGTCGTCGGTGATGTCGATGCCGGGCACGAGGTGGCCGGGGTGGAAGGCGACCTGCTCGGTCTCGGCGAAGAAGTTCGACGGGTTGGCGTTGAGGGTGAGCAGCCCGATGGGCTGCACGGGCGCCAGCTCCTCGGGGACGATGTTGGTCGGGTCGAGCAGGTCGATGCCCTCGAAGGTCTGCTCGGGGGTGTCGGGGAAGGTCTGGATGCCCAGCTCCCACTGGGGGAAGGCGCCCGCCTCGATGGCGTCGGCGAGGTCGCGGCGGTGGAAGTCGGGGTCCACGCCGTTGATGATCTGCGCCTCCTCCCACACGAGGGAGTGAACGCCCAGCTTCGGCTTCCAGTGGAACTTCGCCAGGGTCGTGCCGCCGTCGGCGTCCACGAGGCGGAAGGTGTGGACGCCGAAGCCCTCCATCATCCGGTACGAGCGCGGGATGCCCCGGTCGGACATGTTCCACAGCGTGTGGTGGGTGGCCTCGGTGTGCAGGGTGACGAAGTCCCAGAACGTGTCATGGGCGCTCTGCGCCTGCGGGATCTCCCGGTCGGGGTGCGGCTTGCCCGCGTGGATGATGTCGGGGAACTTGATGGCGTCCTGGATGAAGAAGACCGGGATGTTGTTGCCGACCAGGTCGAAGGTGCCCTCGCTGGTGTAGAACTTCGTCGCGAAGCCCCGGGTGTCACGGACCGTGTCGGCGGAGCCGCGCGAGCCGAGGACAGTGGAGAACCGGACGAAGACGGGGGTCTCGGCGTCCTTGGCGAGGAACGCCGCCCGGCACACGCTCGCCGCCGTGCCGTAGCCGCGGAACACTCCGTGGGCGGCTGCGCCGCGGGCGTGGACGACACGTTCCGGGATGCGCTCGTGGTCGAAGTGGGTGATCTTCTCGCGCAGATGGTGGTCCTGGAGCAGGACCGGGCCGCGCGCGCCCGCCTTGAGGGAGTGGTCCGTGTCGTACAGGCGGGCGCCCTGCGCGGTGGTCAGGTACGCGCCGGACTGGGCGACCCTCGCGCGGTCGGCGCCGGTGGGCTGGCCGGTGGGGCCGACCGTCTCGGGGCCGGTCTGGTCGGGTTTGGGCGGGAGCGGTTCGCGTACCTCGGTGGGTTCGTCCACGGACGGGGGCTCGGGGGCGGGGGCGCCGGGGGTCGGGGGGTTCGTCATGCGGCCTCCTGCGACGGGACTGGTTCGCCTGAGCCTTGACCGCCCTGGCGCCGGGGCTAACGTCCGGTACGCGGACGTCCGTCCAACGGCACACGCGGTCGCGGCGTTCGGCCGGGTGCCCGCCCGCGCCGCCCCCCAACCGCCCCTTCTCGCCGAAACGGGACCGGGGCGGGCGGTTCAGCCGTCGAACAGGTCCAGGAACAGCGCGGCCGTGACGGCCAGGACGGCGACCAGACGGAGTGCGACCACCCCGTCCACGGCGTGCCGCAGCACATGCCCGGGCACGAGCCGCAGCAGCCACGTGACGGCCACCGACCCGAGGACACCGCAGGCCGCCCAGGCCAGCTCCCCGTGCCCCTCCGGTACGGGGACGCCCGGTCCGGCTGTGGCCGCCTCCATGCACATCGCCCAGGACAGCATCAGCCAGCCGATCGCGAGCGGCGTCGTGACGGCGCTCTCCAGCACCACGAAGAAGAACGGGGCCGAGCCGCGTCTTCGCGCCCGAGCGGGGCCCTGTATACCGGTGTCGTTTGCCATACGAGGCATCCTGCCGTCCGCCGCGCCCCGCAGCGGGGCGCTCGCTCAGATCACGTGGAGGGCGTGAAAGTGCACCGGCCGGTTGCCACCGCACCGGAGCACAACCAGGGCAGACCGCCGGAAAGACCCAGATCCACCTGGAACCGCAGGTGTGGGTTCTGTGGCACGGCCTCGGTGGAGAACGGCTTCCCATCGTGCCTCACGGGGCCGTGCGTTCCCTCCGTGTCGGTGTACGTCGCGTCGACATGCCAGCTACACGACTCCTTGTCCGCGACCGATTCCACCCGCAGCGCCCCGGGTGAGGCACCGTCTCCCAGGTCGATCTGGTGGTAACGGAAGAAGGGCTCTCCGGCATGCGGGGCGTCCTCGTCGCTGATGAGCGGGACGACCACTCCGCTGGCCAGATACCACACCACTCCCTGGATCGCCGCCGAGCCGCCCGACGCGAAGGAGACAACCGTCCGTGCCGTCGGAGGGGAGCACTCTTCCACTGTGGCCCTCAGGTCGACGATGGACAGTTCCCGCGCTCTGTCGCTGTGCAGTCTGAGCTGGAAGGTGCGGGCCGAGTTCCCTTTGCCCGGAGGCGCGCCCACGACTTTGCTCGGCAGGGTGACGACCCTGGCGCCCAGCGGCTCCAGCAGCTCCCACACCTTCTGATGGAACCGCTCGTCCCTGAAGTCGAGGCTGGTCAGCCGCGTCTGCTCATCGGCGGTGAGCACGCGGTCCAGCACGATGGACGTTCCGTCGGGAAAGTTCGTCCCGGACGCGCCGTAGGACTCGTAGGCGACCTCCGCCGTGAAGGGCGGAAGCCTGCCGTCCGCCTCCCTCTCGGCCTCCTTCTGCACCTGTGTCGCGGTGTCGGCGGTGAGCAGTCCCACCACGACCGGCGCCAGGTTCACGGCCAGGAAGACGCCCAGCGCGAGGGTCCCGGCAAGCGCGACGTAGCGCCACCGCTGTCGGCGCGGCAGCCCTCGCAGCCCCGGAGCGCGATTGTCCACCAGGACGCTCCAGGCGTTCGGCCGGGCGCCGCCGGGCGGCTGCGGCTGCGGCTGCGGCTGCGGCTGCGGCCGAGTGGACGGCTCGCCCTCCCCGGGAAGCCGGGAACCGGTGCCGTCGGCCGATCGCTGATGGGGCGGCCCTGACCGTGGCGGGTGGGGCGGACGCGGTGGTAACGGCGGGGTGTCCGTCATGGCTGAGTCTCCCTTCAGGGCGACCCAACCCTAGGCAGAACGGTGGCTCCATGGGGGCCGTACGCCGTTCTCGACCGGCAGGCGCTCCGCCCCGGCGGCGGTGCGCGCATGCGCGGGGCGCTGTGTGCGGGTCGTGCGGCTGCGGGGCGGGCGCGGGGAGCGGGGAGCGGGCGGGCCCCGGCGGCGGGTACGCGTGGGCGCCCGGCGTGCGCGGACCGACGGTGTGACCTTCGACGCTCCGGGCGGGGGGACTGTGCAGTCTGGTTACCCGTAAGTAGCATGGGGGGAAGCAAGCGCGCGCTTAGCCGCGTGCGCCGCAGCAGTGCCATCCCGCACCCTGGAGGAGAGCCATCGTGCCTCGTACCGTCAGGGACGTCGTCTTCGTCGACGGCGTCCGCACCCCGTTCGGCAAGGCGGGCCCGAAGGGCATCTACCACGAGACCCGCGCCGACGATCTCGTCGTGAAGGCCATCCGGGAGCTGCTGCGCCGCAACCCCGGTCTCGACCCGCAGAAGATCGACGAGGTCGCCGTCGCGGCGACCACGCAGATCGGCGACCAGGGCCTCACCATCGGCCGCATGGCCGGCATCCTCGCCGGTCTGCCGCAGTCGGTGCCCGGCTACGCCATCGACCGGATGTGCGCGGGCGCCCTGACGGCCGTGACGACGGCCGCGGGCTCCATCGCCTTCGGCGCGTACGACGCCGTCATCGCTGGCGGTGTCGAGCACATGGGCCGCCACCCGATGGGCGAGGGCGCCGACCCGAACCCGCGGTTCGTGTCGGAGAAGCTGGTCGACGAGTCGGCCCTGTTCATGGGCATGACCGCGGAGAACCTGCACGACCGTTACCCGCACATCACCAAGCAGCGCGCCGACGAGTACGCCGTGCGCTCCCAGGAGAAGGCCGCCAAGGCGTACGCCGACGGCAAGATCCAGCAGGACCTGGTGCCGATCTCCGTGCGCCGCACCAACGCGGAGGCCGGTGAGACGGGCTGGGGCCTGGTCACCGCCGACGAGCCGATGCGCCCGGGCACCACCCTGGAGAGCCTCGCCAACCTGAAGACGCCGTTCCGCGTCCACGGCCGGGTCACCGCCGGTAACGCCGCAGGTCTCAACGACGGCGCCACCGCGTCGATCATCGCGTCCGAGGAGTTCGCGCGCGAGAACAACCTGCCGGTCAAGATGCGTCTCGTCTCGTACGCCTTCGCGGGCGTCGAGCCGGAGGTCATGGGCTACGGCCCGATCCCGGCGACCGAGAAGGCCCTCGCCAAGGCGGGCCTGTCCATCGAGGACATCGGCCTGTTCGAGATCAACGAGGCGTTCGCCGTCCAGGTGCTGGCGTTCCTCGACCACTACGGCATCGCCGACGACGACGCGCGCGTCAACCAGTACGGCGGCGCCATCGCTTTCGGCCACCCGCTGGCCTCCTCCGGTGTCCGTCTGATGACCCAGCTGGCCCGCCAGTTCGAGGAGCAGCCGGAGGTCCGCTACGGCATCACGACCATGTGCGTCGGCTTCGGCATGGGCGCCACGGTCATCTGGGAGAACCCGAACCACAAGGACGCCGGAGGCAGCAAGTGAGCACCACCGCTGAGCTTTTGAAGGGTGCGGCCGAGCTGTTCCCCGACGAGGTCGTCACCACGGCGCACGTGCGCCACTTCGACCTGCCGCTGGGCGCGGGCCGCTTCGCGCTGATCACGCTGGACAACGGCTTCGACCACACGAAGCCGACCACGTTCGGCCCGCAGTCGCTCGCCAACCTGAACGCGGCGATCGACCAGGTCGAGAAGGAGGCCGCCGACGGCGAGATCGTCGGTGTCGGCCTCACCGGCAAGCCGTTCATCTTCGCGGTCGGCGCCGACCTCAAGGGTGTCGAGCTGCTGAAGCGGCACGAGGACGCGCTCGCCATCGGCAAGGGCGGCCACGACGTCTTCAAGCGGCTGTCCGGCCTGGCCGTCCCCACCTTCGCGTACTACAACGGCGCGGCGATGGGCGGCGGTGTCGAGGTCGGTCTGCACTGCACGTACCGGACCGTGTCGAAGGCCGTCCCGGCGTTCTCGCTCCCCGAGGTGTTCCTGGGCCTGGTCCCGGGCTGGGGCGGCTGCGCGATCCTGCCGAACCTGATCGGCGCGGACCGCGCGGTCTCGGTGATCATCGAGAACTCGCTCAACCAGAACAAGCAGCTCAAGGGCAAGCAGGTCTTCGAGCTGGGCATCGCCGACGCCCTCTTCGAGGGTGCGGACTTCCTGGAGCAGTCGCTGCTGTGGACCGCGCAGGTCCTCAAGGGCGACGTCGCCGTGGAGCGCCCCGAGGTGGACCGCGGTGAGGCGTGGGACGCCGCCGTGGCCCGTGGCCGGTTCATCGCCGACGGCAAGGTGCACGGCGCCGCCCCGGCCGCGTACCGGGCCCTCGACATCATCGAGGCGGCCAAGGACGGCGACCTCCAGAAGGGCTTCGACGCGGAGGACGCCGCCCTCGCCGACCTGATCATGGGTGGCGAGCTGCGCTCCGGCATCTACGCCTTCAACCTGGTACAGAAGCGCGCCAAGCGCCCGGTCGGCGCCCCGGACAAGGGCCTGGCCCGCCCGGTCACCAAGGTCGGCGTCGTCGGCGCCGGTCTGATGGCCTCGCAGCTGGCGCTGCTGTTCCTGCGCCGCCTGGAGGTCCCGGTCGTCCTCACGGACATCGACCAGGAGCGCGTCGACAAGGGCGTGGGCTACGTCCACGCCGAGATCGACAAGCTGCTCGGCAAGGGCCGGATCAACCAGGACAAGGCCAACCGCCTCAAGGCCCTGGTGACCGGTGTCCTGGACAAGGCCGAGGGCTTCGCCGACGCGGACTTCATCATCGAGGCCGTGTTCGAGGAGATGTCCGTCAAGCAGAAGGTGTTC
This sequence comes from Streptomyces thermolilacinus SPC6, assembly GCF_000478605.2. GTDB lineage: Bacteria > Actinomycetota > Actinomycetes > Streptomycetales > Streptomycetaceae > Streptomyces > Streptomyces thermolilacinus. The sequence continues at coordinate 1,056,338 of NZ_ASHX02000001.1, forward strand.
GCGGAGGTCGAGGCGGTCGCCCCGGCGCACGCGATCCTCGCCACGAACACGTCCTCGCTGTCGGTCTCCGAGATGGCGTCCAAGCTCCAGCACCCGGAGCGCGTGGTCGGCTTCCACTTCTTCAACCCGGTCGCGATCCTCCCGCTGCTGGAGATCGTCCGTGGCGAGAGGACCGACGACGCCTCGCTGGCCACGGCGTTCGCCGTCGCCAAGAAGCTGAAGAAGACCGCGGTGCTGGTGAAGGACGCCCCGGCGTTCGTCGTCAACCGCATCCTGACCCGCTTCATGGGCGAGATCCAGAACGTCATCGACGAGGGCACCCCCGTCGCGACGGCGGAGAAGGCGGTCGAGCCGCTCGGCCTGCCGATGTCGCCGCTGGTCCTGCTGGAGCTGGTCGGCCCCGCCATCGGCCTGCACGTGTCGGAGACCCTGAACCGGGCCTTCCCGGACCGCTTCACCGTGTCCCCGAACCTGAAGCGCGTCGTCGAGGCCGGCAAGCGCGGCTTCTACGTCTACGACTCGGGCAAGCCGGAGCTGGACCCGGAGGTCGCCGCGCTGCTCCAGCAGGGCGACTCCGTCCTCACCGAGGAGCAGGTCCGCGACCGCGTCCTGGACGCCGTCGCGCAGGAGATCGGCCTCATGCTGGACGAGGGCGTCGTCGCCGAGGCGCAGGACATCGACCTGTGCCTGATCACGGGCGCCGGCTGGCCCTTCCACCTGGGCGGCATCACGCCGTACCTGGACCGCGAGGGCGTCTCCGAGCGTGTGAACGGCAAGCGGTTCCTGCCGCAGGGCGTCGCGAGCGTCCCCGCGTAAGGACGGTGCGAGACGGCGACGGGCCGTACGGGATCGCCTCCCGTACGGCCCGTCCGCCGTTTCCGCCCCCGCCCATCGCGGTCCGGGGGGCTGCCGTTCAGTCCTCGGCCAGGGCGTCCAGGAGCGACTGGCCGTACTTGGCGAGCTTGTTCTCGCCGACACCGCTGACCGCGCCCAGCTCCGCGAGCGTCGCGGGCGGGGCGACGGCGATCTCCCGCAGCGTCGCGTCATGGAAGACGACGTACGCCGGGACGCCCTGCTCCTTGGCGGTGGCGGCCCGCCAGGCGCGCAGCCGCTCGAAGACGGGCAGCGCCTCCTCCGGCAGGTCCACGGGCGGGGCCTTCTTCTTGCCGCCGCCGGACTTCGTGGACGTACGGGCGGGCTTCTCCGGCTCGCTGCGCAGCGGCACCTCACGGCGGCCGGCCAGCACGTCGGCGGAGTCGTCGGTGAGGGCGAGCGTGTTGTACTCGCCCTGCACGGCGAGGAGCCCCTGGGCGAGCAGCTGCCGCACGACGCCCCGCCACTGGGCCTCCGTCAGGTCCGTGCCGATCCCGAAGACGCTCAGCGCGTCGTGGTCGAAGCGGATGACCTTGTCGGTCTTGCGGCCCAGCAGGATGTCCACGATCTGGCCGACGCCGAACGACTGGCCCCGCTCGCGCTTCAGCCGGACGACCGTCGAGAGCACCTTCTGCGCGGCGACGGTGCCGTCCCACGTCTTGGGCGGCGTCAGGCACGTGTCGCAGTTGCCACAGGGGCCGCTCTCCTGGCCGAAGTAGGCGAGCAGCTGCACGCGGCGGCACTCGACGGTCTCGCACAGCGCCAGCATCGCGTCGAGGTGCGCTGCGAGGCGGCGGCGGTGCTCCTCGTCGCCCTCGCTCGTGTCGATCATGCGGCGCTGCTGGACCACGTCGTTCAGCCCGTACGCCAGCCAGGCCGTGGACGGCAGGCCGTCGCGGCCCGCGCGGCCGGTCTCCTGGTAGTACCCCTCCACCGACTTCGGCAGGTCCAGGTGGGCGACGAACCGGACGTCCGGCTTGTCGATGCCCATGCCGAACGCGATGGTCGCCACGACGACCAGGCCGTCCTCCCGCAGGAACCGCGACTGGTTCTCGGCGCGGGTGCGGGCGTCGAGGCCCGCGTGGTACGGGACGGCCTCGATGCCGTGCTCCACGAGGAACGCGGCGGTCTTCTCGACCGACGCCCGGGACAGGCAGTAGACGATCCCGGCGTCGCCCTCGTGCTCCCCGCGCAGCAGGGCGAGGAGCTGCTTGCGCGGCTCGTTCTTCGGGGCGATGCGGTACTGGATGTTCGGCCGGTCGAAGCTGGCGACGAAGTGCCGGGCGTCCTGGAGCTTCAGCCGGGAGGCGATCTCCGCGTGCGTGGCGCGGGTCGCGGTCGCGGTCAGGGCGATGCGCGGCACGTCGGGCCAGCGCTCGTGGAGCTGGGACAGCTGGAGGTAGTCCGGCCGGAAGTCGTGGCCCCACTGGGCGACGCAGTGCGCCTCGTCGATGGCGAACAGCGAGATCGTGCCCCGCTCCAGCAGCCGCAGCGTCGACTCGACGCGCAGCCGCTCGGGCGCCAGATACAGCAGGTCGAGCTCGCCCGCGAGGAACTCGGCCTCGACGAGCCGCCGCTCCTCCAGGTCCTGCGTCGAGTTGAGGAACCCGGCGCGGACACCGGCGGCGCGCAGCGCGTCCACCTGGTCCTGCATGAGCGCGATCAGCGGGGAGACGACCACGCCGACGCCGGGGCGGACCAGCGCGGGGATCTGGTAGCAGAGCGACTTGCCGCCGCCGGTCGGCATGAGGACGAGCGCGTCACCGCCGCCTATGACGTGCTCGATGATCTCCCGCTGCTGTCCGCGGAACGAGTCGTAGCCGAAGACCCGGCCGAGGACCGCGAGGGCCTGGTCCGCGTCGGATGCGTGCGGGGAAGTCATTCGGCAATAGTACGAGCGCCGCGCGCGGCCCGGAGAAATCCGGCCGGGGCCTGTGGATAACGTGGACGGCATGACCTCCCCCCTGTTGATCGTGGACGCGGCGAACGTCGTGGGCTCCGTACCGGACGGCTGGTGGCGCGACCGCCGGGGCGCCGCCGAGCGGCTGCGGGACCACCTCGCGCGGTACGCGGCGGACGGGGTGCCGGGGCTGCTGCCGGGCCCGCTGGACGTGGTGCTGGTCGTGGAGGGCGCGGCGCGCGGGGTGGAGCCGGTTCAGGGGGTGCGGGTGGTGGCCGCGCCGGGCGAGGGCGACGACACGGTCGTGGACCTGGCCCGCGCGGCGGCGGGGCGGCGCTGTGTGGTGGTGACGGCCGACCGGGAGCTGCGCCGCCGGGTCGCCGAGCACGGCGCCGAGTGCGCGGGGCCGCGTACGGTACGGCCGGTGTAGGGCGCCCCCGCGCCGGAGGGCGCCTGTCAGCGGGCGGCGGGGCCGGTCAGCGGGCGGCGGGGCCGGTGTCCTTCACCCCGGTGCGGGAGCCGGGCCCGAGGCGGCTGTGGCGGCGGCCGTACACGAAGTAGACGACGACGCCCAGGGCCATCCAGAGGGCGAAGCGGAGCCAGGTCTCGGTGGGCAGGTTCAGCATCAGCCACACCGAGGCGGCCACGGACGCGGCCGGCAGCCACGGCACCAGCGGGGTGCGGAAGGCGCGCGGCAGGTCGGGGCGGGTGCGGCGGAGGATGACGACGCCGATGGCGACGACGACGAACGCGAACAGCGTCCCGATGTTCACCAGGGTGGCCAGCTCGTCGATGCTGGTCATCCCGGCGATGACGGCGATCAGCACGCCCAGCAGGACGGTCGCCCGGTACGGGGTGCGGTACGTCGGGTGGGTGCGGGAGAAGAACCGGGGCAGCAGCCCGTCGCGGCTCATGGCGAAGAACACCCGGGTCTGGCCGAGCAGCAGGATCATGCAGACGGTGATGAGGCCGACGGCGGCGCCGAAGCTGATGAACCCGGCGTACCACGGGTGGCCGGTGGCCTTGAACGCGTCGGCGAGGGGCGCGTCCACGGAGAGCCGGCTGTAGTGCTGCATGCCGGTGACGACGACGGACACGGCCACGTACAGGGCGGTGCAGATGAACAGCGACCCGAGGATGCCGCGCGGCATGTCCCGCTGCGGGACGCGGGTCTCCTCGGCCGCGGTCGCGACGACGTCGAAGCCGATGAACGCGAAGAAGACGATGGACGCGGCGGTGAAGATGCCCATGATACCGAAGTTCGTCGGCTCGTACCCGAAGAGGACCTGCACGAGCGGCGCGTCGAGGCCGCCGCCGCCGGACTGCTGCTGGGCCTTGGGGATGAACGGCTGGTAGTTGGCGGCCTTGATGAAGAAGGCGCCCGCGACGATCACGACGAGGACGACGGTGACCTTGATGACGACGACCAGAGCGGTGAGCCGGGCGGACAGCTTCATGCCGAGCACCAGCACCCCGGTGAGCAGCAGCACCAGCAGGAACGCCAGCAGGTCGAAGCCGAAGCCGTGCACCTCGTCCGTGCCGGACAGGGCCTGCGGGAGGTGCCAGCCGACGTTGTCGAGCAGCGACCGTACGTACCCGGACCAGCCGACGGCGACGACCGCCGTGCCGAGCGCGAACTCCAGCACCAGGTCCCAGCCGATGATCCAGGCGGGCAGCTCGCCCATGGAGGCGTACGCGAAGGTGTAGGCGGACCCGGCGACGGGGACGGTCGAGGCGAACTCGGCGTAGCAGAGCGCGGCCAGGGCGCAGACGACGCCGGCGACGACGAACGCGATGGCCGTGGCGGGGCCTGCCGTCTCCTTGGCGACCTTGCCGGTCAGGACGAAGATGCCGGTGCCGATGATGACACCGACGCCGAAGACCGTCAGGTCGAGCGCCGACAGCGTTCTGCGCAGCCCGTGCTCGGGCTCCTCGGTGTCCTGGATGGACTGCTCGACCGTCTTGGTGCGGAACAGGCCGCTGTTCCGGCGTGCCGCCGGGTCGCTCTGTGTGGTCACTCCGTCATGATCCGGACACATGGCGGGATCACGCGTGTGCGTGGGCCCGGCTGTCACACGAATGGGCCGGTGGGACCACCCGAACAGGGTGCTCCCACCGGCCCGTGGTTCCTCGGCCGTCGGCCGTCGGCTGTGGACCGGCGGCCTCGGCCGTCAGTCGCGGACCGGTTCCGTGGCCTTTCCGGTGCGGGCGGCGGCCTCGGCGCGGGGCTCCGCGGCCTCGCCGCTCGGGCGGACCCGCGTCTGGTGCAGGCCGTCGAGCTTGGAGACGAGACCGGTGACCTGGCGGGCGATGTCCGGGGCGGTCAGCCCGATCTCGGCGAGGATCTCGCCGCGGGAGGCGTGGTCGAGGAACCGCTGCGGGATGCCGAAGTCGCGCAGCGGCACGTCCACCCCCGCGTCGCGCAGCGCCTGCGAGATGGCGCTGCCGACGCCGCCCGCGCGGCCGTTGTCCTCGACGGTGACGACGACGCGGTGGCGGTCCGCGAGCGGCGCCATGGCCTCGTCCACCGGCTTGACCCAGCGCGGGTCGACGACGGTGGTGGAGATGCCCTGCTTGTCGAGGAGGTCGGCGATCTCCAGGCACATCGGGGCGAGCGCGCCGATGGAGACGAGGAGGACGTCCGGCCGGTCGGTGCCCGGCTCGCGCAGCACGTCCATCCCGCCGACGCGGGACACGGCCTCGACGGCCGGGCCGACCGCGCCCTTCGAGTAGCGGACCACGGTCGGGGCGTCCTCGACGGCGACGGCCTCGCGGAGCTGGGCGCGCACCTGGTCGGCGTCGCGGGGCGCGGCGATCCGCAGGTTCGGCACGACCTGGAGGATCGACATGTCCCACATGCCGTTGTGGGAGGCGCCGTCCGTGCCGGTGACACCGGCACGGTCCAGGACGAACGTGACGCCGCAGTCGTGCAGGGCGACGTCCATGAGGACCTGGTCGAAGGCGCGGTTGAGGAACGTCGCGTAGACGGCGACGACCGGGTGGAGGCCGCCGGTGGCGAGTCCGGCCGCGGAGACGGCGGCGTGCTGCTCGGCGATGCCCACGTCGTACACGCGGTCGGGGAAGGCCTTGGCGAACTTGTCGAGGCCGACCGGCTGGAGCATGGCCGCGGTGATCGCGACGATGTCCTCGCGCTCCTTGCCCAGGGCGACCATCTCGTCGGCGAAGACCGAGGTCCAGTCCGCTCCGGAGGAGGCGATCGGCAGGCCCGTGTCCGGGTGGATCTTGCCGACGGCGTGGAAGCGGTCCGCCTCGTCCTGGAGGGCGGGCTGGTAGCCGCGGCCCTTCTCGGTGAGGCAGTGGACGATGACCGGGCCGTTGAACCGCTTGGCGCGCTGGAGGGCGGACTCGACGGCGGCGATGTCGTGGCCGTCGATGGGACCGACGTACTTCAGGCCGAGGTCCTCGAAGAGGCCCTGCGGGGCGATGAAGTCCTTCAGGCCCTTCTTCGCGCCGTGCAGCGTCTCGTAGAGCGGCTTCCCGACGACCGGGGTGCGGTCGAGGATGTCCTTGGTGCGGGCGAGGAACCGCTCGTACCCGTCGGTGGTGCGCAGGGTCGCCAGGTGGTTGGCGAGACCGCCGATCGTGGGGGCGTAGGACCGCTCGTTGTCGTTGACGACGATGACGAGGGGGCGGTCCTTGGCGTCGGCGATGTTGTTGAGCGCCTCCCAGGCCATGCCGCCGGTGAGGGCGCCGTCACCGATGACGGCGACCACGTGGTCGTCCCTGCCGAGCCGCTCGTTCGCCTTGGCGAGGCCGTCCGCCCAGCCCAGGACGGTGGAGGCGTGGGAGTTCTCGATGAAGTCGTGCTCGGACTCGGCGCGCGCCGGGTAGCCGGAGAGGCCGCCCTTCATCTTCAGCTTGGAGAAGTCCTGGCGGCCGGTGAGCAGTTTGTGCACGTACGACTGGTGGCCGGTGTCCCAGAGGATCTTGTCCTTCGGGGACTCGAAGACGCGGTGCAGGGCGATGGTCAGCTCTACGACGCCGAGGTTCGGGCCGAGGTGGCCGCCGGTCTTGGAGACCGCGTCCACGAGGAAGGTGCGGATCTCCGAGGCCAGCCGGTCAAGCTGCTCCGGGGAGAGCCGGTCGAGGTCGCGCGGTCCCCTGATACGGGTCAGCAATGCCACCCGTGCCTCCTTGCGTGTTGGGCTGGTCGAGGTTGAGCCGGTCGAGCGTGCCGATCCGCCGAGTCTAATGTTCCGTCCCGGAGTGCGGACATCGGGCCATGCCCCGAGGGGCACTGAGATGATCACACTTTCGGCCGACACGAACGTACGCCGATGTACCCGGCCGTGGCCGGTGGGACGCGGGGGCGACGGTGGTGTCCGCCAGTCCCCTCTCTTCCGGACGCGGCGGTGCCCGGCGCCGGTTGCGCGGCGCCGGGCACTGAGGGGGTGATACGCGTCGCTACGCGCGTCCCGCGTCCTTCTGGGTGCGGCGGGAGACCGAGTCGATGACGACGGCGGCGAGGAGGACCGCGCCGGTGATCATGTACTGGATCTCGCTGGCCATGCCGAGCATGTTCAGGCCCTGCTGGATCGACTGGATGACGATCATGCCCAGGAGGGCGGACCAGACCTTGCCGCGGCCGCCGAAGAGGCTGGTGCCGCCGATGACGGCCGCCGCGATGACGAGCATCAGGGTGTTGCCGCCGCCGAGGCTCTTGGTGGCGCCGCCGGAGAGGCTGGCGACGAAGAGGCCGCCGAACGCGGCGAGCAGACCGGAGAGGCCGAACACGGTGATGCGGATGCGGTCCACGTTGATGCCCGCGCGGCGGGCGGCCTCGGCGCTGCCGCCGACGGCGAACACCTTGCGGCCGAAGCTGGTGCGGCGGGCGACGAAGTCGGCGACGACCAGGACGGCGAGGAACAGCACCAGGGCGAGCGGCAGGCCGCGTGCGCCCGCGGGCTCGTTCAGGATGTACGCGACGGCGAAGCAGAGGACCGCGACGGCGCCGGTGCGCAGCAGGATCTCGCTGGTCGGGCGGTGCGGCAGGGCCGCGGCGCGGCGGCGCCTGACGTCCAGCAGCAGCGAGCCCGCGTAGACGAGGACGGCGACGAGGGCGAGGCCGTAGGCGGCGGCCTTGTCCTCGAAGTAGTAACCGGTGAGGTTTTCGACGACGCTCCCGGTCGGCGTGTTGATGGAGCCTTCCTTGCCCATCAGCCAGATCTGGAGGCCGCTCCAGCCGAGGAACCCGGCGAGGGTCACGACGAAGGCGGGCACGCCGACCTTCGCGAAGAAGAAGCCGTGCAGCAGGCCGAGGGAGAGGCCGACGAGAACGGCGACGAGGACGGCGAGCCAGTCGTTGAGGCCGTTGCTCACGCTGAGTACGGCCCACACGGCCGCGCCGACACCGGCTATGGAGCCGACCGACAGGTCGATCTCGCCCAGGATGAGGACGAAGACGATGCCGACGGCCATGATGCCGAGGCCGGAGCTGTAGACCGCGATGTTCGCGACGGAGCTGGCCGACAGGAAGTTGGCGTTCTGCGACTGGAAGACGATCGCGATGACGATCAGGCCGATGAGGACCGGCAGGGAGCCCAGCTCGCCGCCGCGCACCTTGCGGGTGAACTCGGTCCAGTAGCCCTTGAGGCCCTCCTCGCGGACGAGGAGGCGCGGGTCCACGGCGGGGACGGGCGCGGCGGACTGCTCGGCGCCGTCCGTGGCACCGGCGCCCTGCGGGGTCTTGGTGAGGTCGCTCACTTCGCGTCCTCCTTCGAGGCCGTGCGGGCCTGGCGGCGCGTGACGGCGTTGTCCGTGGCGCCGGTGATCGCGGCGATGATCTCTTCGTGGGAGGTGTCCTTGACGTCGAAGACACCGTTGTTGCGGCCGAGGCGCAGGATGGCGGCGCGGTCGGCGACGGCCCGTACGTCGGCCATGTTGTGGGTGATGAGGATGACGCCGTGGCCGTTCTCGCGGAGCCGCTCGACGAGGTCGAGCACCTGTGCGGTCTGCTCGACGCCGAGGGCGGCGGTCGGCTCGTCCAGGATGACGATCTTCGGGTCGCCGATCAGGGCGCGGGCGATGGCCACGACCTGGCGCTGGCCGCCGGAGAGCGAGGCGACCGGGATGCGGACGCTCGGGATGCGGATGGAGAGGGTGTCGAGGAGTTCCTTGGCGCGCTTCTCCATCGCGATCTCGTCCAGGACGGAGGCGCGGCGCAGTTCGGTGCCGAGGAAGAGGTTGGCGACCACGTCGAGGTTGTCGCAGAGCGCGAGGTCCTGGTAGACGGTCGCGATGCCGAGTTCCTGGGCGTCGTTGGGCCGGGTGACGCGGACCGGGCGGCCCTGCCACTCGATGGTGCCCTCGTCGATCGGGTGGACGCCCGAGATCGTCTTGACGAGGGTGGACTTGCCGGCGCCGTTGTCGCCGAGGAGGGCGACGACCTCACCGGCGTGGATCTCCAGGTCTACGTCGGTGAGCGCCTGGACGGCGCCGAACCGCTTGGAGACTCCGCGCAACGCCAGCACGGGCGTAGCGGACACGTGAATCATCTCCTTCACCCGCGCTCGGCGGGGATGGTGGTACGTGGAGCACAGGGGAGCGAGGGGAGTCCGGCGCCCGCCCGCCGCTGCGGGGCGTTGGGAGCGGGCGGGCGCGGGACCGGCTGCTGGGGCCCGGAGCGCGGGGGCCTGGCCGGGGGCCCGGGTCGAACGGGCCTCACTGGGGGCCCGGAGTGCGGGGCCTCACCGGGGCCCGGAGTGCCGGGCCTCGCGCGCGGTGGGGAGTGCGGGGGCCGGCTTACTTGATGCCGGCCGCGTCGCACGCGGCCTTGTACTCGGGCGTGCAGAGGTCGGCGGCCGTGTAGACCTTGTCGGCGATAATCGTGGAGGCGATGTTGTCCTTGGTCACGATCTGCGCGTCGTACAGCTTGGCCGGGATGTCCTTGAACTCACCGGTGAGGCTGGTGACCTTGGTCGGCGTGAGGTCGTCGAACTTCTCGCCCTTGAGGAGCGCCACGGCGATCTCGGCGGTCGTCTCGGCCTCGGGCTTGATCTGCTTGTAGATCGTGAAGGCCTGCTCGCCCTTCAGGATGCGCTGGAGACCGGCGAGCTCGGCGTCCTGGCCGCCGACGGGGACCTTGATGCCCTGCTTGTTGAGGGCGGTGATGATGCCGCCGGCCATGCCGTCGTTGGCGGAGTAGACGCCCTGGAAGCCGCCCTTGCCGAGGGAGTCGATGGCGGCGCCCATCTTCTTGTTCGCCTCGTCCGGGGACCAGTCCGGGATGTCCTGCTCGTAGACGATCCTGCCGACCTGCTGGTCGAGGACGCTGTGGGCGCCCTTCTTGAAGAGCGGGGCGTTCGGGTCGGTCGGCGAGCCGTTGATCATGACAACGTTGGCGGACTTGGCCCGCGCGCCGAGCGCCTTCACGAGCGCCTCGCCCTGGAGGCGGCCGATCTTCTCGTTGTCGTAGCTGACGTACGCGGCGATGGGGCCCTCGGCGAGCCGGTCGTACGCGACGACCTTGACGCCCTTCTTCTCGGCCTGCTGGACCCAGGACTTGGTCGCCTTGTAGTCGACCGCGTCGAGGATGATCACCTTGACGCCCTGCGTGACGAGCGCGTCGAACTGCTTCTTCTGGGTCTCGGTGTCCTGCGCGGCGTTGTTGTACTTGACCTCGCAGTCGGAGCACAGCTCCTTGATCTTCGCCTCGATGATCGGGCGGTCGAAGGTCTCGTAGCGGGTGGTCTTGTTCTCCGGCAGGAGCAGGCCGATCGTCTTGCTGTCGCCGCCGGCGGCGGCTTCGCCGTCTCCGGCCTTGCCGCAGGCGGCGAGGGACAGGGCCATGGACACCGCGGCCGTACCTATGACGACGCGTCGCGTCATTGCGTTCATTGGGTTGCCTCCCTGACGAGGCCGCGACACTGCGGCCGAGGTGGACGTGAGTCAACTCGGCCGCAGTGCTGTCGTCAAGGAGTAAATTCTTAACGAGATGACAACGGTGCCATGCGTTATCTAAATGAACGCATGCGTGGTCGCACGGCCGTTGGCCTGCCGCGTGTTGTCGAGCAGGGTCGAATCGCCCATTTCACTCAGTACGAGGGCGAGGGCGCCCAGCACCTCGGCGCGCCCGCCGAGGGCGCCCGGCGCGACCGCCAGCTGGCGGGCCGCGCTGGGGATCGCGTACCGCGAGACGGAGTCGCGGATGGGCGCGAGGACCAGCTCGCCCGCCTCCGCGAGGTCGCCGCCGAGGACGACCCGGCTGGGGTTGAGCAGGTTGCAGAGGTTGGCGACGCCGCTGCCGATGTGGCGGCCCACGTCGGCGATGACGCGACGGCAGCCGGGGTCGCCCTCGCGGGCGAGCTGGACGACCCGCTCCATGGTCAGGTCTGGGCCGTGCCCGGGCTGGAGGAGCGGCAGCACGTACCGGGCGGCCGCGAAGGTCTCCAGGCAGCCGCGGTTGCCGCAGCGGCAGACGGGGCCCGACTCGTCGAGCGTGATGTGGCCGATCTCGCCCGCCGTGCCGCCAGGGCCCCGGTAGATCTGCCCGTCGATGACCAGTCCCGCGCCGACACCGCTGGCGACCTTGATGTACGCCAGGTCGCGCACGCCCCGGCCCGCGCCCCACACCATCTCGCCGAGCGCGCCGAGGTTGGCGTCGTTGTCCACGTACACGGGGACGCCGAGGCGGGCGGACAGCTCCTGGCTGGGGTTGATCCCGCTCCAGCCCGGCAGGATCGAGGTGGAGCCGAGCGTCCCGGAGGAGACGTCGATGGGGCCGGGGACGCCGAGGCCGACGCCGATGACCTTGTCCGGGCCGATGCCGGTGGCCTCGATCAGCCGTTTGACCAGCTGCTCAGCCCGGTCGAAGCCCTCGGCGGACGAGGCGTCCACGTCGAGCGGCTCGGACTCCTCGGCGAGCACCTGGTGGGCGAGGTTGCCGACGGCGACGCGCAGGTGGGTGTGGCCGAAGTCCACGCCGATGACGATCCCGGCGTCGCCGCTGAGCGAGACGCTGCGGGCGCGGCGGCCCCCGGCGGAGGTCGGGGTCACCTCGACCGTGCCGCTGTCCTTCAGTTCCCGCACGATGTTGGAGACCGTCGCGGCGGACAGCCCGGTGGACCTGGCGATCTCCGCCTGGGTGAGCGACCCGGCCATTCGGACGGCGCGCACGACCCGCTCGAGGTTGGCGCGATGCAGAGACGTCTGCGACCCCGGAGTCTCCATCGACTCTCTCACTCCTGCCGTTTTCTCCAACATGTGAACTCTAAGCTGAGCGTTTCGCGTTGCTCCCCGTCAAGACCTTGAGCGTCACGAAGCTCCGATGAGCGGCTAATGTCACAAGAAAGACCTGTTATGCCGGTTTTCGGGCAGCAAGAAACCGCCCGCCGGGGTCGGATGGACCCCGACGGGCGGTTCACGGTTCGTACGTACGGACGCTCGCGTCGGCGCCTACTTCAGGGCGCCCGCCGTCAGCCCCGCCTGGACCTGCCGCTGGAAGATCGCGTACACGACCAGCACGGGCAGCATGGCGATCATCATGCCGGCCATCAGGGCACCCCAGTCGTTCTCGTAGCCCTGCTGGAGCGCGATCATCGCGAGGCCCTGGGTGAGGACGTACTTGTCCTCCTCCTGGTTCAGCACCATCGGCAACAGGTACTGGTTCCACTGCCCCAGGAAGTTGAAGATCCCGATGCTGATCAGGCCCGGCTTGGCCATCGGCAGCATGACCTGGAAGAACGTCCTCGTGTGCGAGGCGCCGTCGATCATCGCGGCCTCCGCCACCGATGTCGGCAGCGTCCGGAAGAACGCCGTCATGAAGAAGACCGTGAACGGCAGCGAGTACGCGATGTAGACGAGGATCAGCCCGTGGTACGTCGCCAGCAGCGAGCTGCCGGGGAAGTCCCGCATGACGAAGAACAGCGGGATGACCAGCATGAACACCGGGAACGACATGCCCGCCACGAACAGGTAGTAGACCAGCCGGTTCCCCGGGAACGTGAAGCGGGCCAGCACGTACGCGGCCATGGAGCCGAGCACCATCGTGCCGACCACCGAACCGCCCACGACGATGGCGGTGTTCACGAAGTACCGGCCCATGTTCGCCTCGTTCCAGGCGTTGGACCAGTTCTCCCAGTGCAGCACGGTCGGCAGGCCCCACGGGTCGGTGAGGATGCCGTTGCTGTCCTTGAAGGCGCTCCACAGCACCCACAGCAGCGGCACGCCGACCATCAGCGCCCACAGCACGAGGATGCCGTGCGAGAAGACGTTGAGCACCCCGCCCTCGGCGGAGCGCCCCCGGGCGGGGCGCGGCCCACGGCCCGCGGCGGCCCCGGAGGACGGCCCGCCGGGCACCGGTGCGTTCACCTTCTGGATCTCGTCGGTGGTCATGCGCCTCCCCCTCAGTACTCGATCCGCTCACGCCGCGCGAAGCGCAGGGTGAGCACGGCGAAGGCCATCGTGACGGCGAGCATCGCGACGCCCATCGCGGCGGCGTAGCCGAACTGGCTGTCGCGGAACGCCGTCAGGTACAGCCTGAGCGGCATGACGTCGGTGGCGCCGTCCGGGCCGCCCATGTTCACGGACATGATCTGCACCAGCGCGAAGGCGTCCAGGGCGATGATGCCCATGTACACCCACCCCGTCTGGACGGTGTCCCACAGCAGCGGCAGCGTGATCCGGAAGAACGTGTGGAAGCGGCCGGCGCCGTCGAGCAGGGCCGCCTCGTAGATGTCGCGCGGGATGGACGCCATGGCGGCGGAGAACAGCACGACGTAGAAGCCGACGTGCCCCCACACCATGACCGCGCTGATGCACCACAGCGCGAGGCTCTTCTCCCCCAGCCAGGCGTTCTGGAGCCCGTCCAGACCGACCGCGCCCAGCAGGGAGTTGAGCATGCCGTCGTCGGGGTCCGGGTTGTAGATGTTGAACCAGATGACGGCGATGATCGTGATGGAGATGACCTGCGGGAAGAAGAAGACGAACTTGTAGAAGCGCGATCCGGCGACCCCGGTGACCACCTCGTTCTTCCGCCGCTTGCCGCCCACGTTCAGCATGAAGGCGAAGAACAGGCCCATGCCGAGGGTGACGACGGGCACGAGCGCCAGCATGTAGACGTTGTGCCGCAGGGCGTTCCAGAAGTCGTCGCTCTCCCAGAGCCGTACGAAGTTGTCGGCGCCGACGAACCGGGCGGCGCCCACCAGACCCGACCAGTCCGTCATCGAGATCTGGAAGGCCTGTACGAACGGTGAGATGACGAAGACTGCGTAGATGAGCAGCGGCGGGGCCAGGAACCCCACGATGAATCGGTACTTGCCGTGCTGCATGGGGCTCCCGGCCCTTCCCCTCTTCCGACGGTGCCGCGGTGGTCGTACCGGGCGGCAGGTCGTGCCCGGCGGCGGCACGACTCCGCGGCGGTGGTGCCGATCCGGTCAGGCGGTGCGCTTGAACTTGGTGATCGAGCTGTCCTTGGCCACCTTGTCGGCCTCGGCCTGGGTCTTTTTGATCCAGTCGGCGGCCTTCAGCTCACCGGTGAGGAGCTGCCCGGTGAGGCCGCCGATCTTCTCGTCGGTGAGGGCGGGGTACCACTCCTGGAGCTGGAGGCTGATGAGGTTGTCCCCGGCCTCCTTGAACACCTTGCTGGCGGAGGCGAGGCCCGGCGAGAGGGTCATGCCGTCGGTGGCGTCCATGACGCAGGTCAGGGACTTCACCTTGGTCGCGAAGTTCTGCGCGTGCTTCTTCGACAGCATGATGCGCAGCAGTTCCATGCCTCCGACCGGGTTCCTGCCCTTGGCGGCGACGATGTACGGCTCGCTCGGCTCGGCGCGCAGGGTGCCGTGCGGCATCTTGTCGCCGCCGCCGTCGAAGAGGGCGCCCACCGCCATGCCGAAGCCCTCGGGGGTGGTCGGCGCGGACTCGTTCTCCACCCAGGAGCCGTTGGGCAGGAACACCGCCTTGCCCTTGTTCCACGCGGTCTGCGACTGGATGTGGGTGAGGCCCTGACTGCCCGCCAGGAAGTACTTCTTCGCGGCGAGCTCCTCGTAGTGCTCGACGACCTGCCGGACCGCGTCGTTCGACGTCCAGGCGCCCGGCTCCAGGTTGTCGATGGCGATCCACTTCTCCATGCCGCCGATCTTCGCGATCTGCGCGAAGAGGTTGAAGTGGACGTAGTACGGATACTTGCCCGCGTACGTCCAGGGCGCGAGGCCCGCCTTCTTGATCTCGCCGCAGAGCGCGACCATCTCGTCCAGCGTCTTGGGGTACGTCCAGCCCTTGGAGTCGAGCAGCTTCTGCGAGTACCAGGTGCCGTAGATGGTGAAGGCGTAGTACAGCACGTCGAAGCGGTCGCCGTGCTTGCCCTTCTCGATGGTGCTCGGGTGGATCGTGTCCCGTACCTTCTTCGCCGGGTCGTCGAGGGACGGGGCGTCGAGCAGCGCGGCGAGGTCCTGGAGCTGGCCCTGGGTGGACAGCTTGTTCATGTCCAGGTGGTCGGCGCCGGAGTTGTCGATGACGTCCGGCGGGTTGCCGCCCGCGAAGCGGGGGGTGAGCTTCGGGCCGACCTGCTGGGTGCCGGTGTGCTTCACCTCCGCCTTGTACGTGGCCTTGTAGTCGGCTTCGGCGTCCTTCGCGTACTGGTCGCCGAGCCCGCCCTTGAAGATGAACGCCTCCAGCGGGGCGCCCTCCTTCACCCCGAGGGGATTCCTGGCGGTCTTCTCACCGGTGGCGGCCGACGGGTTGTCGCTGGTGCCGCCACCGCCGCCGGTGGCGCAGGCGGAGAGGAAAGCCATCGTGGGGACGGTGACCAGACCGAGGGCGGCGGACCGCTTGATCAGATCGCGGCGGCCGGGGCCCGCGTGGCCCCCGGTGGTGCTCTCGGGGGTGGAACCGTCGTTGCGGGCGGAAGTGGATCCCATGCTCAAGTCCTCGCCTTCTCCAGGACTCAGGCGGTGTGCCGGTCGCCCGTACTGCTCGCCTCAGGCGAAGGGCCCCGCCACCGCGGTCTGTCGCAGCTAGGGTCTTGCCGGGTGGTGCAGGGAGTCGCGCTGCCGCGCGGCCGTCCCGACGTGAGCGGCGGCCGTGCGGACGCCGACAGGTATAGTCCACTTCTGGTCAGCTGGGCAAGATCGGCAACATCATTCCGCAGGAGTCTTTCCCTAGTTGAGACCTCGCGCGGCCTCCCCCGGGCGTCCCCTCACGCGGCCGCCCGGCGAAATCCGCTGGCCGACGGACGTACGGCGGCGGCATCCTGACGCCCATGCAAGAACCCCTCGTGCAGGAACCCCGCCGACGTATCCGCGCGCTCCACACGGACACGACCGTCACCGTCTACCAGGCCTACGGCCCCGCCATCGGCGTGCCCGCCGCGCGCGACGGGCGGTTCCCGGCGGCGTGGAAGCGGGACCGCATGACGTGGGTCAAGCCGTCCTTCCTGTGGATGATGTACCGCTGCGGCTGGGCGGAGAAGGAGGGCCAGCAGACCGTGCTGGCCGTCGAGATCCAGCGCTCGGGCTTCGAGTGGGCGCTTCGGCACGCCTGCCTGGCGCACTACGACCGGGACCTGCACACCGACCGGGCGGCGTGGCGGCGGGAGCTGCGCGAGGCGCCCGCGCGGGTCCAGTGGGACCCGGAGCGCGACCTGCGCCTGCGGCCGCTGCCGTACCGCTCGCTCCAGCTCGGGCTGTCGGGTGAGGCGGCGCGGCGGTACGCGGACGAGTGGACGGTCTGCATCCGGGACGTCACGCCGCTGGCCCGGGAGGTTCACGCCCTGGTGCGCGCCGGGGACCTGGAGGGGGCACGGCGACTGCTGCCGCGCGAGGAGCCGTACCCGGTGGTGGAGGGGCTGCTGGGCCGGGTGGTCGCGGGGGCCTGAGCCCGGCCGGGGCGGTGCCGACCGTCTGGGCGGGCCCGGGAGGGTGGCCGAGCCGGAGGCGGCCGGGCGGGCGCGCCGACCGTCTGGGCGGACCCGACCGCGCGGGCGGGTCGTCCCGGTACGGCCCCGGGAAATGGCGGAGGGCCGCACCCCGTACGAGACGGGGCGCGGCCCTCGGCCGTTCACCTGCCCGTGGCTCAGCCGCGGATCAGGTTGCGCAGCACGTACTGCATGATGCCGCCGTTGCGGTAGTAGTCGGCCTCACCGGGGGTGTCGATGCGGACGACCGCGTCGAACTCGACGCCCGTGTCGGTGGTGACCTTGACCGTGCGCGGCGTGGTGCCCTCGTTCAGCTCGGTGACGCCCGAGATGGAGAAGGTCTCCTCGCCGGTCAGGCCCAGCGACTGCGCGGACGCGCCCTCCGGGAACTGGAGCGGCAGGACGCCCATGCCGATGAGGTTCGAGCGGTGGATGCGCTCGTACGACTCGGCGATGACGGCCTTGACGCCGAGGAGCGCGGTGCCCTTGGCGGCCCAGTCGCGGGACGAGCCGGAGCCGTACTCCTTGCCCGCCAGGACGACCAGCGGGATGCCGGCGGCCTGGTAGTTCTGCGACGCGTCGTAGATGAAGGAGACGGGGCCGCCGTCCCGCGTGAAGTCGCGGGTGTAGCCGCCCTCGGTGCCCGGCGCGATCTGGTTGCGCAGGCGGATGTTGGCGAACGTACCGCGGATCATGACCTCGTGGTTGCCGCGGCGGGAGCCGTAGCTGTTGAAGTCGCGGCGCTCGACGCCGTGCTCCGTGAGGTACTGGCCGGCCGGGGTGTCGGCCTTGATGGCGCCGGCCGGGGAGATGTGGTCGGTGGTGACCGAGTCGCCCAGCTTGGCCAGGACGCGGGCGCCGGTGATGTCCTCGACGGGGGCCGGGTCCATCGTCATGCCCTCGAAGTAAGGGGGCTTGCGGACGTAGGTGGACTGCGGGTCCCACTCGAAGGTGTCGCCGGTCGGGATCGGCAGCGCCTGCCACTGGGCGTCGCCCGCGAAGACGTCCTGGTAGGACTTGGAGAACATGTCCTCGCCGATGGCGTTGGCCACGACGTCGTTGACCTCGGCCTCCGTCGGCCAGATGTCCTTCAGGTAGACCGGGTTGCCGTCCTGGTCGGTGCCGAGGGCGTCCTTGGTGATGTCCACCTTCATGGAGCCCGCGATGGCGTACGCGACGACCAGCGGCGGGGACGCCAGGTAGTTCATCTTGACGTCGGGGTTGATGCGGCCCTCGAAGTTCCGGTTGCCGGAGAGGACCGAGGTGACCGCGAGGTCGTGCTCGTTGACGGCCTTGGAGACCTCCTCCGGCAGCGGGCCGGAGTTGCCGATGCAGGTGGTGCAGCCGTAGCCGACGAGGTTGAAGCCGACCTTGTCGAGGTACGGGGTGAGGCCCGCCTTGTCGAAGTAGTCGGTGACGACCTTGGAGCCCGGGGCGAGGGTGGTCTTGACCCACGGCTTGCGGGTCAGGCCCTTCTCGACGGCCTTCTTCGCGACGAGCGCGGCGGCGACCATCACGTACGGGTTGGACGTGTTGGTGCAGGAGGTGATCGCGGCGACCGTGACGGCGCCGTGGTCGATCTCGTACGTCGAGCCGTCGGGGGCGGTCACCGGGACCGGCTTCGACGGGGCGCCGTTCGGCGTGTTGGCCGGGGCGTCGGAAGCCGGGAAGGACTCCTTGCCCGCCTCGTCCACGTCGTCCACGTAGTTGCGGACGTCCTGGGCGAACTGCTCGGCCGCGTTGGCCAGGATGATGCGGTCCTGCGGGCGCTTCGGGCCGGCGATGGACGGGACGACGGTGGAGAGGTCCAGCTCGAGCTTCTCGGAGAAGTCCGGCTCGGCGGACGGGTCCAGCCAGAGGCCCTGCTCCTTGGCGTACGCCTCGACCAGCGCGACCTGCTGCTCGGAACGGCCCGTCAGCTTCAGGTAGTTCAGCGTCTCGTCGTCGATCGGGAAGATCGCGGCGGTGGAGCCGAACTCCGGCGACATGTTGCCGATGGTGGCGCGGTTGGCGAGCGAGGTGGCGGCGACGCCCTCGCCGTAGAACTCGACGAACTTGCCGACGACGCCGTGCTTGCGCAGCATCTCGGTGATGGTGAGCACCAGGTCGGTCGCGGTGGTGCCGGTGGGCAGCTCGCCGGTCAGCTTGAAGCCGACGACGCGCGGGATCAGCATGGAGACCGGCTGGCCGAGCATGGCCGCCTCGGCCTCGATGCCGCCGACGCCCCAGCCGAGGACGCCGAGGCCGTTGACCATGGTGGTGTGCGAGTCGGTGCCGACGAGGGTGTCGGGGTACGCCTGGCCGTTACGGACCATGACCGTACGGGCCAGGTGCTCGATGTTCACCTGGTGGACGATGCCGGTGCCGGGCGGGACGACCTTGAACTCGTCGAACGCGGTCTGGCCCCAGCGCAGGAACTGGTAGCGCTCCTTGTTGCGGCCGTACTCCAGCTCGACGTTCTGGCCGAAGGCCTCCTTCGTGCCGAACTTGTCGGCGATGACGGAGTGGTCGATGACCAGCTCGGCCGGGGCCAGCGGGTTGATCTTCGACGGGTCGCCGCCGAGCTCCTTCACGGCCTCACGCATGGTGGCGAGGTCCACGACACACGGCACACCGGTGAAGTCCTGCATGATCACGCGGGCCGGGGTGAACTGGATCTCCTGGCTCGGCTGCGCCTGGGAGTCCCAGCCGCCGAGGGCCCGGATGTGGTCGGCGGTGATGTTCGCGCCGTCCTCGGTGCGGAGCAGGTTCTCCAGCAGGACCTTGAGGCTGTACGGCAGGCGGGCCGAGCCCTCAACCTTGTCCAGCCGGAAGATCTCGTACGACTCGTCGCCCACGCGCAGCGTGCTGCGGGCGTCGAAGCTGTTCGCCGACACGACAGTCTCCTTCATCAATGTGCGCGTTCAACCGCATCCTGCCGCCATGGCATCTCGCCGATCCGCTAAGGTAAGGCTTAGTTAGGTGACCCTTACCCGTACGGGCGACCGCGGTGCGTCGTCAGCAGATATCTCGATGTCGAGATAACTCTAGTACATCACCGCCCCCCGGTCATGCCCCGACGCCCCTATGGCGTCCCACCGACGCCTCCGCGAGATCCCACCGGCACCGCCGGACCGCTCCGCCGACGCGGGCGGCACCGGCTCGTCCCATCCACGGGCGGGAGGGCGACCGCCCTTTCCCGACGGCGGCGCACCGCGCACGGCGACGGCCGGCACGAGCACCAGCGCCTCCACGTCGTGCTCCACCGCTCGACTTCGACGGCCGGCCCAGGGACTCCGACATCTGGTGCGCGGGAACGTACGCCGAGCGGCTGCGGGGACCTCGCGGCGAGGACTCCGTCTCCGCCCGGGCGGAGGCACGGCTGGCCGAGGTGCTCGACGGCCTCCCTCGGCGCGAATACGGGGACATCGCGATCCGCCCGTTCCGGCTGGTGGTCGCCGGCGTGCTCTCGGCCTGGCCGCCGAGCGCCACGGGGACGGCGAGGGCGAGGACGACCGGTCGGCTTCTCCGCCCCGTGGGACAACGTCTACGACGCGTGACCAGGAGACCCACGCCGCCGGACCGCGCGACCGCCCCGCCGGTCGACCCGTGCGCGCCGGTCCGGCAGGATGGGCCGCGTGGTGACCGAGCGACTCGCGGGCGGACTTCGGCGGTTCAACGAGACGTACCCGTGGGACCACAACGCCCACTACCACCGCTGGATCCTCCGGCGGCTGCCCCGCCGGTTCGGGTCGGCGGTCGATGTCGGGTGCGGTACGGGTGACCTGGCCCGGCTGCTGGCCCGGCGCGCCGGGCGCGTGGTGGGCGTGGACGCCGACCCGGAGATCGTGGCGCGGGCCCAGGCGCTCACCCCGGGCGGCTCGGCGGTGACCTTCCGGGCCGGTGACGCGCTCACGGGGCTGCCCGAGGGCCCGTACGACGTCATCACCTGCGTCGCGACCCTCCACCACCTGCCGCTCGCCGAGGCACTGGCCTGCTTCCGGCGGCACCTCGCGCCCGGCGGGACGCTCGTCGTGGTCGGCCTCTACCGGGCGCGCACCCCGGCCGACCATCTGCTCGGCGCCGTCGCGGTGCCGCTCAACGCCGCCGCCGGATGGCTCAGGAACCGGGGGCGGCCCGCGCCCCGGCCCGTCGCGATGACGGCGCGGACCCGGCCCGCCGACATGGAGTTCGGCGACATCGCGCGCGAGGCGCGGCGCGTACTGCCGGGGGCGCGGCTGCGGAGGCGGCTGTTCTGGCGGTACACCCTCGTATGGAGGGGCTGAAGACGCGCCGGGGCTCCGACCGGTCGTCAGCATGCCTCTCCGTACAGGCGCACCTTGTGGTCCGATTCGGGCAATCTGGGCGAATGCCGAGAGATGACCGAGATGCGGGGTATCCGTGGGTTGGTGACACGCCCTCACCCCTGCGGACCTCAACCACCGTACGGCACAAGGGATATCACCCGTTCGGCGCAGTCCAACGAGAAGACCATCTCATATGTGAGATAACCTGCCGCTATGGCAGACGACTACCTCGTACGCATCGGCAGGCTCATCCGTGACGCCCGGCAGCACCGCGGCTGGACGCAGGCGCAGCTCGCCGAGGCACTGGCGACCAGCCAGAGCGCCGTGAACCGCATCGAGCGGGGGAACCAGAACATCAGCCTTGAGATGATCGCGCGCATCGGTGAGGCGCTCGACAGTGAGATCGTGTCGCTGGGCTACGCGGGACCCATGCACCTCCGGGTGGTCGGCGGCCGCCGCCTCTCCGGCGCCATCGACGTGAAGACGAGCAAGAACGCGTGTGTGGCGCTGCTGTGCGCCTCGCTGCTGAACAAGGGCCGCACGGTCCTGCGCCGGGTGGCGCGGATCGAGGAGGTCTACCGGCTGCTGGAGGTCCTCAGCTCCATCGGCGTCCGCGCGCGCTGGATCAACGACGGCACGGACCTGGAGATCGTGCCGCCCACCGAGCTGGACATGGAGGCCATCGACGCGGACGCGGCCCGCCGCACGCGTTCGATCATCATGTTCCTCGGGCCGCTGCTGCACCGGATGCGCGCCTTCAAGCTGCCGTACGCGGGGGGCTGCGACCTCGGCACGCGCACGATCGAGCCGCACATGATCGCCCTGCGCCGCTTCGGCCTGGACATCACGGCCACGGAGGGGCTCTACCACGCGCTGGTGGACCCGTCCGTGTCGCCGGACCGGCCGATCGTCCTGACCGAGCGGGGCGACACGGTCACCGAGAACGCGCTGCTGGCCGCGGCGCGCCACGACGGCGTCACCGTCATCCGCAACGCCTCCTCCAACTACATGGTCCAGGACCTGTGCTTCTTCCTGGAGGCGCTGGGCGTGCGCGTGGAGGGCATCGGCACGACGACGCTCACCGTGCACGGCGTGCCGCACATCGACGTGGACGTGGACTACTCGCCGTCCGAGGACCCGGTCGAGGCGATGAGCCTGCTGGCCGCGGCGGTCGTCACGGAGTCGGAACTGACGATCCGCCGGGTGCCGATCGAGTTCCTGGAGATCGAGCTGGCGGTCCTGGAGGAGATGGGCCTCGACCACGACCGCACGGCCGAGTACTCGGCGGACAACGGCCGTACGCGGCTGGTGGACCTGACGGTACGGCCCTCCAAGCTGGAGGCGCCCATCGACAAGATCCACCCGATGCCGTTCCCCGGCCTGAACATCGACAACGTGCCGTTCTTCGCGGCCATCGCGGCGTCCGCGCAGGGCCAGACCCTCATCCACGACTGGGTCTACGACAACCGCGCCATCTACCTCACGGACCTCAACCGCCTCGGCGGCCGCCTCCAGCTCCTGGACCCGCACCGCGTCCTGGTCGAGGGCCCCACCCGCTGGCGCGCCGCCGAGATGATGTGCCCGCCCGCCCTGCGCCCCGCGGTGGTCGTCCTCCTGGCCATGATGGCCGCCGAGGGCACGTCCGTCCTGCGCAACGTGTACGTCATCAACCGCGGCTACGAGGACCTGGCGGAACGCCTCAACTCGGTGGGCGCCCAGATCGAGATCTTCCGCGACATCTGACACACCTTCGGAAGACTGCCGTCGCACCCCGTCTGACCTGCTACTCAGCGGGTCAGACGGGCTCTCCCGATGCTGTTTATCAGGTTCGTCTTCCGGTGTCCGAAGTCGACCATCGGCCTCGTCGCCGATACCTGATACGCGCCCGGACCGTGCCCCGCTGGGTGATCGAAGTGATCGGCCTGCTCTCCTCCCGCGCCCCGCGCCTGGACCGCGCATGCAAGAAGATCGCCCGCGATGGCGGGGGCGTCGTCCTGCTGGACGGCGCCCTCACCCGCACCCGCCGCCGCACCGGGAAGGCGGACCGCGCCGACTGCTCCGGCGGACGCACACCGCCGCCATCGGCGTACGAGGGTCGATCCGTGTGGTACTACGTGTCCTGCGGCTCGACCGACAGCGACACCGCCGCACGGATCCGGTGTTCGAGCTGGTCGAGTTCCTCCTCGCTGTCGGCGTCGATGAAGAACGTCACGGCCCGGTCGTGGGAGGAGCTCAGGGGCCTGAGCTCGCTGCCCCGGCTCTTGAGAGCGAGCACCGACCGCAGCGTCGGCGAGTCTCCCGCCTGGCCGGGCATGGGCTGCTGCCACAGATCGGTGTCGCCGACCCACGTCACCCCGACGCCCGGCCAGTCCACCGAGACGCCGCGCAGCACGCCGACCGGGTGGTTCAGATAGACCTGGCGGGCGTATCGGCTCGGGGCCGGGTACGCGGTGTCCTCGCCGAGCGCGATCCGGATGACCTGCTCCTCGATGGCCTGCCCACAGGCCAGCCAGTAGAGCTGGGTGAGGCCGTCGCCTGGGGTGCGCGACGCGATCTCCATGAGGTATGGCTCTCCCGCCCCGGTCACCCGCCACTCGGAGTGCGAGATCCCGTCCCGGAAGTCCAGCGCCCGCAGCACCTCCCGATCAGCTGCCAGCAGCAGTTCTGTTGTGTCCTTCCCCGCGGTTCTGACGCGAGGGGACGGTACGGAGTGGGCCAGCTCGACGAAGGTGCGGTCGGTGGATTCGGTCGTCTCCTTCCTGGTCACGGAGGCGAAGCGGATCTCGCCGGCCTGCACCAGGGATTCCACCGAGAACTCCTGCCCGATCACCCGCTGCTCGATCAGCACGGTCTCGTGCGCGGGGTAGCCGTCCAGCAGTGCCGCGACTTCGCTGGGCCCGTCGCAGGCGAGCACCCCGGAGCTGGCGTGCCGGGTGGCGGGCTTGACCACCACCGGGTACTTGATCGCCTCGAGGTCGACGGACCGGCGCATGGCCGGCGTAACGATGGTCGACTGCGGGCTGAACCGGGCCAGATAGATGCGCTGCAGGTATTTGCTTCGGCACACCCTGCTGGCCCGCAGGCCCGGATGGGGGACGCCGAGCAGGTCGCAGACCAGCCCGGTCGGCTCGACCAGCGTCTCCTCCATCGCGTACGCGCCCACGATGCGGTAGTGCTCGCGCCAGTCCTGGACGATGGCCAGAACGTCGGGGTCGTAGGAGAATTCACGGTCGAGCGCACCGGAGGCGTAGGCGACTTCGGCGATCGCCGCGACCGGGCCGGGCGCGGCGCGCAGCACCGCCTCGGCCTGCTCCCGGCACGAGTCCGGGCACAGGACGAGGACCTTGAGTCCGCGGCGGGCCAGCGCGTTCAGGTATTCGTGGTTGCGGCAGACAACCCGGAAGGCGCCGGTCAGAATGAAGGCCGCGGGTCGTTGTACGCCGGACGGTGCGGCGGCCATGGAGTCACTCCTTGACTTTCGGTGATGGTGGGCGCTTCGGGCGTCGCCGGAGTGCCGCCCCAGGCCGTGGGCTATGTCAGGAATTCCTCGATGATCCGCAGCAGTTCTTCGGGCCTCTCCCTTGCCATCACATGACCTGAGTCGATTTCGACCAGTTCGCTGTCCGGGATTGCCTCCTGGAACTGCCTCGCGTATCTGATCGGCACCAAGTGGTCCTGTTTCGCGCCGATGACCAGGGCGGGGGCAGTAATCCTGGGCAGGTGGTCGCTGATGTCCAGCTCGAGGATGAACTTGAGCATCGCGATCATGCCTGGGGAAGGGCTCAGTCCGGCCCTCAGCGCGAGGCGCTCATGTGCCTGGAGCGAATCGAGATAGCCGTCCGAGAACGCGTTCAGCAGGCCGAAGTCGGCAAACGTGCCTGTGTCCGAATCCGCGAGCCGGAGCCATGTCTTGGTGAGCAGGCGCAGCCATGGATGGGTGTGGTTGGCGAACGCGCCGCCGACGATCAGACGGCGGACAGCCTCGGGTTCGATGGCTGCGGTGGCGGCCGCGACCGCGGCACCGCTGGAGAAGCCGATGATGTCCACCGGACCGCGGGCGGCGGCACGCATCACCCCCAGCACCTGGCTGACGAGCAGATCGATGTCCAACTCGCCTTCGGGCAGCGGGGTGATACTGCTGCCCGAGTGACCCGGGACGATCACGGTGTGGTTCTTCGTCAGGGTTTCGAGCAGCCTGGAGAAGGCGGTTTCCGGATTGCCGTTGACACCGTGCACGAGGACGATATCCGGGCCCTCGCCCTCCACGAAATAGCCGACCGGTATCCCGTCGACGTCGACATGCTTGACCGCTGGACTGGCCATGGGGCTCCTTCCAACCACGCGATAGTTACTCGGTTTCGCCGCTCGACACCCGGTCCGGTCTCCCTGGCTGACCTGCTTGTCCGGCTGGGGTCGGGGGGTTGTCCCCTGGACCATCGCAGCCCCTTGCTGACTCTCCGGCTTGACCGGCGCCAGCGACTACCTCCTCGGCGCCTGCCTGCTCTGAGTGCCCGAACCACCAGGTGAGGAAGGCGGCGACCAGCGCGAACGCCGCGGCTATAGGCAGCAGGAGAGCCGCGGATCCGGTAGTGGCGATGACGACCGCGCCGATGACGCTGGACAGGAAGTTCCCCAGATGCGCGGTGGACACGTTGAGCGCCGTGACCAGCGGTGCGCCCCCCGGCGGCGCGTATCCGATGATGCGGTGCTGCTGCGGCCCGATCACCGAGAAGGAGACCACGCCGCTCAGCGCGTGCATGATGACCACCAGGACGAAACTCTCCCGGATGGGGAGCATCAGCAGGAACACCGCGGAGATGCCGGCGGTGGCGCCGATGACGACGAACCTCGGGTCGTAGCGGTCGGCCAGCGCCCCGGCCATCAGGTTGCCGCCGGTGGCTGCCACGCCGAACACCAGCAGCAGGAGCGCGAGCCGGGCCTGGTCGCCGCCGGTGGCCGGGGCGAACACCGCACTCATGTAGGTGAAGGGGAGGAAAATGCCGATGAACGCCGACAGCGTGACGACCAGGACCCACAGCACCCGACGGTCGGTGAGCGGCAGCAGCCGCTGCCGTAGCGTGCTGCCCTGGTCCAGGCGGATGGATGGCAGCATGACGGCGACCGCCGCCGCTACGATGCCGGAGACGACGGTGACCAGCCAGATCGCCGCCTGCCAGCCCCAGGCGTTGCCGATCAAGGTCCCCAGCGGGGCACCCAGCACGAGCGCCAGGGTCGAGCCGGCGGTCACCATGGCCACCGCGCGCCCGCGACGCTGGTCACCCGCCAGATGCGCGGCCGTCGCGACGGCGCTCGCGCTGAACAGCGCCGCTCCGCAACCGGCCAGCACTCGGGAGACAAGGACCAGGCCGTAGTCCTGCACCAGCGCGGTGACCGCGTTCCCCGTCCCGAGCAGCACCAGGGCGCACACCAGCACCCGCCGCCGGGACCACGTACCGGTGATCGTGGCCAGAACCGGCGACATCAGGGCGTACGCGATGGTGAACACACTCACCAACTGGCCGGCCTCGGCGATGCTGACCTGCAGCGTCCTGCTGATCTCGGGCAGCAGTCCGATGATGACGAAGCCGTCCGTGCTCACCGCGAAGGCGCCCAGAGCCAGGAGCGCGGCACGGGCCCGCCAGCCGCGCTCACCCGTGCCGCTCATCCCAGGGCCTTCGCGGTCGGATCCGGAGACGACGCGCCCACTCACACTCCCGGGCCGGGTCGGGCGGCGTCGGGTGCCGTGGCCTCCGCGTGGACGAGCCAGCTGCGCGGCACACCACGCCGCTCCCGCGGGCGTAGCCCGTACGGCCAGCGGTGCTGCCCCGGGCCCGGCTCGCCCGGCTCCTTCACCACGTGCGCCTTCCAACCCCAGTGCGACAGGAACTCCTCGGGCTCGTCCGTGCCGAACTGCCAGGGGGTGCCGTCCTGGCGCAGGTTCGCGAGGAACTTCTGGTTGAGGGGGGTGCTCAGCATCGACTCGTTCACCATGTCGGTCACCAGCCGGCTGCCCGGTGCCGAGAGACGCGCCAGGGTCTCCAGCAGGCCGCCTGCCTGCTCCGAGGTGAGGAAGAAGAGCAGCCCTTCGGCGACCCAGAGCGTGCGCCGGCCCGGATCATGGCCCGCCTGGAAGAGGGCCACCTCCCAGTCGGCCGTCAGGTCGGCGGCGACCTCGCGGCGCTCGGCCCGGGCCGTGACGCCCAGCCGGGCCAGTCGGCCGCGCTTCTCCTCTATCAGGGCAGCGTGGTCGATCTCGTAGACGACCGTGCCGGCGGGCCAGTCCATCCGGTAGACGCGGGTGTCCATCCCGGCCGCGACGAACACCACCTGCCGAATGCCGGTCTCAACCAGCACCGCGGCGATCGTGTCATCGTAGAACCGGGTGCGGATCGCGAGGAACGGGAGCAGACCGCCGCCGCCGTACTTCTCCAGCAGCTCGAAGCCACGGGGGGCGGCGAGGGCCCGCGCGTATGGGTCCGTGAAAAGACGGTCCTCGGATCTCTCGGATTCGACGGCGCGGGCGGCTGATGTCCACTGGGCCGTATAGGAGATGGGTTCCATCGCTCACTTCCTTCGAAGTTCGGGCGGATACCTCGGTCAGCTGCTTCCACTGAAGAACGTCTTCTCGATCGTGGATATCGTTTCGAAGTCACTGATTCTGATGGTGTCGAGATCGATCTCCACGTCGGCCGCCGCCTCGATGGTGTAGACGAGATCGACGAAGGACAGCGAGTCCACCAGTCGGCTTTCCAGGATGTTCTCGTCGCTGCCCACATGGTCACGACCCGGATTCCGGGCCAGGATCCAAGCCCGAACCGCCTCGATTCCACTGCTGCTCATGATCAGTCCTCTCGTCCGTTGGCTCAGCGCAGACCGCACCGGCGACTGCGATGGCGCACGGTTCGTCGTGCGCGATGCTGATCTCGATGTGCCCGATACCGGCCTGCCGCGCGAGTTCACCGGCTCTCCCGCCCAGCCGCACCACAGGACGGCCGCCCGGCTCCTTGCCGATATCGATATCCCGCCAGGGCAGCGGGCCGCTGGAGGTGTGGAACAGTTTGAAAACCGCCTCCTTGGCTGCCAGCCGCCCGGCGATTCCCGGTACGTCCGGTACGCCCCCGGGAAAGCACAGCGGAATCTCCCGCGGGGTGAGCATCCGGCGGGTGAGAACTTCCGGATTGTCGGCGAGCATCTGCTCAACACGGCTGAAGGGGACCAGATCGATGCCGAGACGGCTGATCGCCACCTCAGAAGCCCGTGGCGGCGACCGTGCGTACGTGCTCCAGTGCGCGCTGGGGATCCCCGTCGTGTGAATCCTCCAGCACGGAGAGCCAGCGTTCGAGACCGAAGGCAACACAGCTGGTGTAGGCGTGCTCACCGCTGCCGGGCAGCGTGATATCGCAGCGTTCGCCGAAGAAGTTCCGGTGGGTGTTGACCGACGCGATGGCCAAATCGCCGTACTGGAGCTCGAACTTCACCGGACTGAGCCGCTGCAACAGGGCACGGGCGCCGCCTTCCTCAAAAAACGGGTCCGTCGCCGCCGTCTTGGTCAGCGGCAGGCCGAGGGCCTCGGCGAAACGCAGGATGCGGTCGGTGAACTCCGCCAGCACCTGCTGGGTGTGATCGAAGCTGCCGAGCGCGACGATCTCCCGCATCTGGAAACTCATCAGCCGGTTCAGTCCGCCGTAACTGGCCTCGTTCCTGAAGCACCGGTTGACCAGTGTCACAAGGGTGTCGCCGGCCAGCTGGCGGCGCTCGTGGAAGAGGTAGGCGCCGTAGCAGGTCGCGTGCGGCAGCCCGAGCCGGGCGTCGAGCAGGCCGGCGCCGGCGAACCGGCCGTCGGACGGCTTGCCGTGGCCGCCCTCCAGGTCGAGGGCCGCCGCGACCAGGTTCAGATGCGGGAAGTTCGTGTACACGTCGAACTTCTCCAGGTCGGACACCGGGTAGATGGGCGGCGGGATGATCTCGCGGGCCCCGGCGGCTCTGCCCCATCCGGTGAAGATGTCGTCGAGTTCCCTGACCAGATCGGTCCGCTCGGGATCCAGGATGACCAGGGCGTCGGTCAGGTCCTGACCCTCGCGCGCAGTCGGCGCCATCAGATGATCCCCGTCTTCTCAAGGAACTTCGACGTCTTGCGGAACACGTTCCGCTCCAACTCGACTCGGGCCGGCGAGTCGAGGAGGGTGCGGCGCACCTGATGGGGGTTCTCAAGGCCGGCGTCGCGGTAGACGTGCGGGTGGTAGAGGGACTCGAAGCTGTACGTCATGAAGCGCCTGACATAAGCGGATATCGCGGTGAGCTCGTCGGCGGTCGAGGTCTTCGCGACGTCCTCGAACAGCATCGACACGAGTTCGCGACCGAAGGCGATGTGCCGGGACTCGTCCTGGTGGTGGATGCGGTTGATGGCCCGGATCGTGGTGTCCAACCGGCTGTCGAGCGCCATCTTGGAGTTGAAGTGGTCGACCAGCTCCTCGAAGATCAGGATCCGTGCGAAGACCAGCAGACTCTCGACATCCGAACGGGTGGACTCCGTGACGTTCCCGGGAGGTTGCCGGTACATCTTGCCGCCGTAACGCAGACAGAACTCGGCGAAGAACCACATGTGCTCGTTCTCTTCGCCGATGAAGTGGTGGAAGAACTCGGAGGGCGTCTCGAACCCGGGCGTGTGGATCCGCTTGGTCACCTCGATGAGGAGTTCGCGGATGCCGTGCACATTAAGGCTGTAGAAATTGATGCTCTCATAGCGCGACAGCCTGTAGAGCTGCTCCGGCGAGAGACGCTCCGCCACTTCGGTCCCGTGGGTGGTGGTGAGTTCCGGGCTCATCCACCACATGTCCTCCGGCAGGCTGTCCGGCCATTCGAAGAGCTGGTAGGGGTTGTAGTAGTCCTCGATCGATTTCGAAGTCAAGCGCTTCAGGACTTCGACAAGTCGCTCGCTGCGGTTTGTCAGAGTGCTACCCATGGCCTCCGGTCATCCCCCGCCCTGGTGGGGCGTCAGCAGTGCGACCGCCTCCCTCCTGGAAGGCGTGCAGAAGGAACGTGTTCAGTCGTCGTCCACCTTGCCGGATAGGTGTCGGCGTACGACCTCGACTACAGAAGCGCATACGACCTCACGTCCTGAGGTCGGCATAGGAATGATGCCACGGTGTCATCTTGAGCTGTCAAGATGCGTGTGCGCTAGGGGAGTTGGGGCTTGCTGGTGGGGTTCGGGTGTAGTTCCGGGTTCCGCGGTCAGCCTGTGACGGGCATGGCGGTGACGGTCTTCCAGATACGGAATTGTTCGGTCATCTCGGCACGGTGCTCACTCGCTGTGAGTATGTGGCGACGGGGGCGGAAGTGGGGGAGCTGCCACCAACCTCGCTCTTTCACTTGGAGTCTGATGATGGCGTCGATTGTCAACCGAGCGGTGGGCAGGACGGTTCGTATCGTGGAAATGGCTGAGTTCCGACGCGGTAGTCGGCGCCCTCCGAGGTCTTTCAGGTAGTGGGCGGTCAGAAATGTGACGCTCAGTTTTTACCCATGATTTTGCAGGTCAGGGGATGGTGTGGGCGGCCGGTGGGATGCTCGGGCTGGTCGGGAGCGTGATCGTTAACAGGTGGTCGTCTGGCGTGGTGGCGGTTGGCCGGAATCGGCTTTCCGGACGACGGTTGCCTCGCACTCTCCGGCAGTGAAGTCCGTTTCCGGCGGGCGCTCACGGCCCCGCCGTCGCCATCGGTGCCTTTGGTTTCGACGCCGGGACCCGGTCGGATGTTGATCGTTCCGCACCACGTGGACGAAATGCGCAGGTTGGGACTGCGGCAGAGCATGAGAAGAACAGGGTCCCGTTTCGACAACGCCGCCGCCGAGTCCTTCTCCGCGGCCCTGAAGGAGGAGACCGACACTCGCAGCTGGCCCGGCCAGGCCACCGCCCGCGCCGAAATCTTCGCTGCGGAAACACCCCACTAGATCAGGCAGCACACCAACAAGGACACGCACTCGCGGCGTCCCGCTGCATCCCGTCACCGTGGCGGTCGTCCTCCGGGGCGACCGAAGATCGCAACCTCACCAGCTCCATCCGGGACGCCTCGATGGTGGGGATCACCTACCGGGAGTTCCCTGGGAGTTCCCTGCGACTTTCGGCTGCATCAGCCAGTACGAAACGCAACAGCCGGAAGGACATTCACGCAGATCAACGCTCTGCGGCGGCCAGGCGTCGCAGGTCACGGCGTTGCCTGGTCTCTTCCGCGACATCTGATGTGACGGCGCGCCGCCGCACCCCGCCTGGCCTGCTGCTCAGCGGCGCAGGGAGGGGTGCGGCGGCGTGGATGACCGGGTACGTGGCCTCGGGCCCACGCGGATGTCCCGTGCAGCATCGACCTGCCGCTTGGGTGACGGGGTCACATCCGGTGGGCCGGTGTGCCGAAGTACCAGTTGCCGGGCGCGTCCAAGTCGGCGCTGGTGAAGTAGTCGATGACGGCCCTGCGGAGTTCGGCCCGTGTCAGGGTGCCGTCCCCGTCGAGGTCTAGGTGGCGGAACGCCTCGTGGACCTCCGTCTCGCTCAGGCCGGGAGCCTGGCCGCGGATGAAGGCGGTGTACTCGTCGACGCGGATGCGGTCGTCTCCGTCGCGGTCGGCGATGTCGACGATCCTGTCGGCGAGTCCGCCCAGGGCGGCATCGGCCCGTTCGGCGTCGCCGGCCAGCGCCGAGGTGGAGGCGACGAACTCCTCGCGACTGATCCTGCCGTCTCCGTCGGTGTCCATCGGAACGTGCACCTCGTGCCAGATGCGCAGGTACGCGTCGATGACGGCCCGTTCCTCCGGGGAGTCCTCCGGGTAGCCGAGTCCCCGGGCGACACTGCGGCCCATCAGGTGGTGGTCGGCTTCGGTGAGTGCGCCGTCACCGTCCCGGTCGAGGTGTCCGA
This sequence comes from Streptomyces thermolilacinus SPC6, assembly GCF_000478605.2. Classification (GTDB taxonomy): domain Bacteria; phylum Actinomycetota; class Actinomycetes; order Streptomycetales; family Streptomycetaceae; genus Streptomyces; species Streptomyces thermolilacinus. Next base: position 1,088,167 of record NZ_ASHX02000001.1, read on the forward strand.
AGCCGGTGTGGATCTTCGCTGTGATGAATTCCTGGGGGGACAAACCTTGCCCTTTCTTGATGGCCGCCGGTCGCTCTTCGACCGGTCGGGGCGGTCGGAGAAGTGCCGTCACGCGCGGTGGCGGACCCGCGGTTCGCGCGATGACGGAGCCGGTGTCGTCACAGCGCTCACGGGCGGGCGTCCTGCGGTTGTGGAAGGACGCATTCGATGAGGTAGTCGCCGGTGGCGGGGTCGAGGGTGACGCCGTGGGTCTCGCTGTGGAAGCCGGGAAAGGCGCGGTCGAAGGCTTCGAGGGCGCCGAGGTAGCGCAGCAGGGGCCCGTCGGCGGCGCCGATGGCTTCTCCGGGCATCAGGACGGGGATGCCGGGCGGGGTGACGGTGACCATGGCGGCGGCGGTGCGGCCGGCCGCCTTGGCCAGGGGCAGGCGCTCGGTGCCGCCGCGGATCAGCTGCTGGTAGCAGTGCTGCGGCGGTACGACGGGCCTGGGGAGCTCCCGGAAGGCCGTGTCGAGGGCGTCGATCAGCGCGGCTTCGGTGAGGTGTTCGTGCATGTCCTGGCACAGCTGCCGCAGGGTGAGGCCGGCGTAGCGGTGCGGATGTGCGTTCACGAGGGCGGGCAGAACCTGCTCGAGCGGGGTGTCGTCGTCGTACAGGGCCTTGAAGTCCGTCAGGGCGTCCATCAAGGTGCCCCACTTGCCCTTGGTGATGCCCATGGAGAAGAGGATGAGCGTGCTGTAGCTGTCGGTCTTCTCCACGACGATGCCGCGGGTGGCGAGGTAGGCGGTCAGGACACGCGCCGGGATGCCCCAGTCGCTGGTTTCTCCGCCGGCGGTGACGCCTGGGCAGGTGAGGGTCACCTTGACCGGGTCGAGCATGCAGTAGCCCTCGGTCATGCCGTCGAAGCCGTGCCAGTCGGCGCCGGGCTCCAGCTGCCAGCAGCTCGGGTCCTGGGCGAGCAAGGCGGGCGGCGCGTCGGCGAAGTCCACGCGTTCGCCGGTCGCCGGGTCGGTGACGGTGTCGGGCTGCCATACGCCGAAGAACCAGCCCGGCCGGTCGCCCGCGGCGGCGATGCGGCGGGCGGTGCGCACGACGGCGCGGCGGAAGCGGATGGCCTCGGTGATCGCCTCGTCGAGGAGCGCCCGCCCCTGGGGGCCGTCCATCATGGCGGTGGCGACGTCCAGCGAGGCGATCGCGGGATACAGCGGCGAGGTCGTGCCGTGCATCATGAACGCCTCGTTGAACCGGTCGTGCTCGACCGGCGCACGCGGCGAGGGTTTGACGTGCACCATCGCCGTCTGGGACAGCGCGGCGAGCAGTTTGTGCGTGGACTGGGTGGCGAAGACCGTGGGCCGTGCCGGGCCGTCGAAGGTGTCGGGGCCGACGGCCATCCCGTACCGGCCCGCGTAGAGGGGATGGAAGCGGGCGTAGGCGAACCATGCCTCGTCGAAGTGCAGCCGCGGCGTGCTGGGGGCCAGCGTCCGCGCGACCTGGAGCGTGTCGTAGCACAGCCCGTCGTAGGTGGAGTTGGTGAGCACCGCGTACTGCGCCTCGGCTGCGAGGGCGCCGGCGGCCAGGGGATGGTCGGCGATCTGCGCGCGCACCGCGTCCGCGCCGGTGCGGGCGGGGGGCAGCGGGCCGGCGAGCCCATAGCCGTTGCGGGTCGGGACCAGGTAGACGGGGCGTGCGCCGGAGATCACCAGTCCGTGCAGGACGGACTTGTGGCAGTTGCGGTCGACCAGGGCGATCTCGTCGCGCATGACGCTGAAGTGGCCGACCATGCGGTCGGCGGTGGAGTCGCCGTGCAGGACGAAGTAGGTGCGGTCGGCACCGAAGACCCGTGCGGCGTTGCGCTCGGCTTCGCCGATCGGGCCGTTGTGCTCGAACAGCGAACCCAGTTCTCCGACCGAGATCGACAGGTCCGTACGGAACAGCCGCTCGCCGTAGTAGTCGAAGAAGGCGCGTCCCGCCGCGGACTTCAGGAACGCGACACCGCCGGCGTGCGCCGGGGTGTGCCAGGAGTACTGGTGGGCGTTGTCGAAGCGGCGCAGTGCCTTGAAGAACGGCGGCAGTACACCGTCCTGGTACGCGCGCGCGGCTGCGGCCACCCGTCCGGCGATGAAGGCGGGGGTGTCCTCCAGGGGCCAGACGTACCCGCTCACCACCTCCGCGACCCACAGCGGCAGCTGCTCGAAGTCCCCGTCCACGTCCTGCGACATGAGCAGGAACACGGGCAGATTGCTGAACCGCCGCCCGATCGCCGCCAGGACCTCCGCCCCGCCGCCTTCCGCGCTGCCGGGGGCGGCCCGCGGGGCCAGGTCCCACGCCACCAGAGCCCCGGCGAGCCCTGCCTCCGTGCGGAGCACGGCCTGCGCGTCGCGCGCATCGGACGCCCACCGCACGTGCAGACCCATGGCCTGGAGCTCCTTGCCGATGCGCTGCAGCTGCTCGCCTGCAGTCCCGCCGCCCTCGTTCATGTCCTGCGACGCCAGCATGATGGTCGCGCTGCTCACGGCCTGCTCCTCACTTCCGATCACCGCTGTACTCGAATGGGGTAACTGGCCGGGATGTGCGGCAACGTCGGTTGCCGGGCGTGATTCACCCGATGGAGTCAGACGGGCGGTCAGGTGGTTTGCCGCTTCGGCTCCGGTCGTCACGGGGGTTCACTCCACTGGGCTGTCCGGAGCTGTGCCGACGTCACTCGACGGCCCACTGGACGCCTGGGCTCGTCAACCAAGGCCTCTCCTCGGGACTTCGGCCCGCAGGCCAACGGGTCCGGACGCCGGACGCCGCGGTGAGCGGCCGGGGCCCGGGCGGCCCCACCCGTCAGGCCGTGGCGCACCCGGACGCTCACTCGGGAAGTCGGGAGGTGCGCATGGCCGGCACGGGACTGCAGATCGACGAGTCCGAGGGACTCCAGCGCGGAGAGGCGCCGGCCCAACGGGTCGGCTGGGCCGGGACGATCAGCACACGGCGATGCAGGTCGTGGACCTGTTCCACATCGGTCCACGAAACGGCCGGGGACAGGGCGGCTCGTACGGCGTCGGCCGCGCGGCGTACTTCGCCGACGTGCGCGCGGTCCGCACGACGACCGCGAGGTCCCTGAGCAGTCCCGGAAGGACGGCGAGGACGGCGGCTCCCCCGCGGCGAAGCGCTTGAGCTGACCACGGGCCGGGGCCGGGTACGGGGTCAGATCCAGGTGGGGGGTGGGGGGACGTTGTCGGGGGTGGCGGTCAGGGAGGTGGGGGTCGCGCGGCCTGACAGCCAGGCCAGGAGGGCTGCCTGGGGGCCGCTGACCGTGGGGCCTTCGTTCGTGGCCGGGGACAGCGTGTGGGTGAGGGCCGTGTCCGTGGACTTGATGGTCAGGGGGTGTACGTCGGTGCGGCGGTGCAGGGCCGCCACGATGTCGTCGATGATCCAGCGCGCCGTGACCTCCGGGATGTGGGCGAAGGTGTACCCGGCCGCCAGGTCCGCGTGGTGGACCTCCAGTTCACGGATGCGGGTGAGGATCAGGCCGGCCGGTGTGCGGTGCTCGCCCGTGCGCATGCGCACCTCCTTCCGCCAGGCCTCGGGCGGCAGGGCGCGAATCTCCCGGTCGAAGCGGGCCTCCGCGTCGAGGACGTCGGCCACCAGCGCCTCGACCGGGCGGTGCGCGCCCGCCTCGATCTCCGCCGCCCGCGCCTCCATGCTCGCGTACTGCGGTGTCTCCAGCCCCGTACGGGCCGAGCGGAGCAGTCGGCACAGGCTGTCCGTGGCGCGGGCGACGTGGGTGACGACATGTCCCCGGGTCCACGGCGGGATCAGGGTCGTCCCCCGCGCCTCCTCGTCCGTCAAGGACCGGACCGTGGTGATGAATCGGTTCGCCGATGCCTTCATGCGCGCCAGGGCTTCCGGGTCTCGCACTCTGCCCTGTCTCCCTTCTCCGGCCTCCGCGGCTCTTGTGGAAGTTTTCTTTCGCATCACGGTATCCCGCTCGTCGCGCGGGATCTTCCGAAGCCGTGCTTCCCGGGGTGCTCGGGTCGTACGATGCCCGCAACCGGCATGTTTCTGAGGGGGGTTCAGGATGCTTGGTGAGTCGTTGACCGTCGTGGCCGCCGCACTGGGGACGGCTGTGGTGCAGGCCGCCGGCACGCAGGCGTGGGACGGGCTGCGGGGCGGTGTCGCGCGGGTACTGGGCCGGGGGCGCCCCGAGCGGGAGACGGTGGAGCTGGAGTGGCTGGACCGGACCGCCGCCGCGCTCGACGCCGCCGAACCCGAGCGGGCCGAGGTCGAGCGCGCCCGGCAGGAGGCCGTGTGGGGCACCCGCCTCGCCACGCTGCTGGAGAGCCTCCCCGAGGACGAGCGGCAGGCCCTGATCGACGCGCTGCAGGGCGTGTTCGACCAGTACCGGCCCCCGGCCGAGGAGCGCGGTACGGGCGGCGGCGTGCACGGCAACGTCTTCCACGGGCCCGCCTTCGTCCAGGGCCACGGCGGTACGCAGAACGTCACGCTCGGGCCCCGGGAATGACTCTGCCACCTCCTGGGCAGGGCCCCGGCGGGGTGTCGCACAACACCTTCGCCGAGCCCGCCGTCGTACAGGGGCACGGCGGCGTCCAGAACATCTACAACCAGTCCCCGCCCCGCGGGACGTGGCCCGTCGCCCTCGGCGCCGCCTCGGTCGTCCTCGCCGCCGCGGCCGGGGCGTTCCTCGCCCTGTGGTTCGACGACGGACCCGGGGGCGGGGAGACGGACGACAGGCGCGGCGCGGCGGTGGCGTCCGGGCCCGCCGCGGGCCGTGGCAGCCCGCCCCCGGGTGGTACCGGCTCCGCCGCCGGGCGTGCCGCGCCGACCTCCGGCGCCGTCGGCCCGACCGCCGCCGACGGGGCCGCACCGCCCGACACCGCCGACGGGGCCGCACCGTCCGACGCCGGGGGCGCGGGCGAACGGGTGCGGTGGTCGGGCACCCTGCGCATCAGCGGTGTGAGCGGTCCGCAGCTCGACCAGGAGCCGCCGGTGAAGAGTCCGTACACGCGGGACGTCTGGCTCGCGGAGGTCGATCCCGCAGTCCTCCAGGGCAGCGGGATCGGCGGTGTCCACATCGAGAACCTGGCGCTGTGGGAACGGCCCGACGCCCCGACGCGCGCGCAGTGCGAGGAACTCGTCGCCACCCAGGGCGTCGCCGAGGTCGTCGTACGCCAGGGCAGCGTGGTGTGCGTGCGCACCCTTGAAGGCCGTACTGCCGTGCTCACCGTACGGTCCGTCAGCACCGACGCCCAGTCGGGCATCCTCGCCGAGGCCCGCGTGTGGTCCGCGACCGACATGTCCTTCTGGCTGATGTCGGGCGGCGGTACGCGATGACCGGTCCCCGTCAGTGGTCCTCCGCCGCCCACAGGGACCGTACGTGGCCCAGGTGGCGGCTCATGCACGCCTCGGCCGCCGCCGCGTCGCCCGCCAGCATCAGGTCGAGCAGCTCCAGGTGTTCGGCGGCGGACGCGACGAGCAGGCCGCGCTCGTCCAGTGCCGTCAGGCCGTACAGGCGGGACCGTTTGCGCAGTTCGCCGACGGTCTCCACGAGCCGGTCGTTGCCGTGCAGGGCGAGCAGCGCCAGGTGGAAGCGGCGGTCCGCGTCGAGGTAGCCGATCAGGTCGTGGTCGCGGGCCGACACGACGATCTCCTCGGCGACGGGCCGCAGCGCCTCCAGCTGCTGCCGCGTCGCCGAGCGGGTGACCGCGCCGACCGTGGGCACCTCGATCAGGGCGCGCAGCTCCGAATACTGGTCGAGGTCCCGTTCGCTGACCTCCGTGACCCGGAAGCCCTTGTTCCGTACGGGTTCGACCAGACCCTCGCGCGCCAGGTCGAGCATCGCCTCCCGCACCGGCGTGGCGGAGATGCCGAAGTCCGCGGCGAGCGCCGGGGCCGAGTAGACCCGGCCCGGCTGGAGTTCCCCGGAGATCAGCGCGGCGCGCAGGGCGTGGGCGACCTGGTCGCGCAGGCGCTCCTGCGCGGTGATCAGGTTGGGCTGCTTCAGATGGCCACCCATGGCCTACCTCCGGGGCTGCTGTGGTGCGTCGGTTCACATCGCGGGCACCTCAGAGTAGGAAACCCGCCGGGAACGGGTCGTCCGGGTCCAGGAAGTACTGGGCCGTGCCCGTGATCCAGGCCCGTCCCGTGACCGCCGGGACGACGGCGGGCAGGCCCCCGACCGTCGTCTCGCCCACGAGCCGCCCGGTGAACCGGGTGCCGATGAACGACTCGTTGACGAACTCCCGGCCCAGCGGCAGCTCCCCGCGCGCGTGGAGCTGTGCCATCCGCGCGGACGTGCCCGTGCCGCACGGAGAGCGGTCGAACCAGCCGGGGTGGATCGCCATCGCGTGCCGGGACCGTGCGGCGTCGGAGCCGGGCGCGGCCAGGTAGACGTGCTTGAGCCCCGTGATCTGCGGGTTCTCCGGGTGGACCGGCCGGTCGGCGGCGTTGACGGCGTCCATCACGGCGAGCCCGGCGGCCAGCAGGTCGTCCTTGCGGGCCCGGTCGAAGGGCAGGCCCAGCGCGTCGAGCGGGACGAACGCGTAGAAGTTCCCGCCGTACGCCAGGTCGTAGCGGACCGTGCCGAAGCCGGGCACCTTCACCTCGCGGTCCAGGGCGACGCTGAACGCGGGCACGTTGGTGAGCGTGACGGACTTCGCCGCGCCGCCCTCCACCCGTACGTCCACGGAGACGAGACCGGCGGGCGTGTCGAGGCGGACGGTGGTGACCGGTTCGGTGACGGCCACCATGCCGGTCTCCACGAGGACGGTGGCGACGCCGATCGTGCCGTGCCCGCACATCGGCAGGGCACCGGACACCTCGATGAACAGCACCCCGTAGTCGGCGTCGGGGCGGGTGGGCGGCTGGAGGATGGCGCCGCTCATCGCGGAGTGGCCGCGCGGCTCGTACATCAGCAGGGTGCGGACGTGGTCGAGTTCCTCGACGAGGTGGCGGCGGCGCTCGGCCATGGTGGTGCCGGGCAGGACGCCGACGCCGCCGGTGATGACGCGGGTCGGCATGCCCTCGGTGTGCGAATCGACGGCGTGGTAGACGTGGCGGGTACGCATCGGGGACCTCCGGCAGTCGATGGAGACGGTGGAGTCGGCGGAGTCGGCGGAGTCGGCGGAGTCGGTCGATTCGGTCGGATCGGGTGGCGGAAGTCAGTCCAGGCCCTCCGCCAGGGCCTTCTCGGTGGCGGCGCGTACGGCCGCGGCCTGGTCCGCGGCCAGCGGGGAGCGCGGCGGGCGGGTGGGGCCTCCGTGGCGCCCCGCGAGGTCCATGGACAACTTGATGGCCTGCACGAACTCGGTACGGGAGTCCCAGCGCAGCAGCGGGTGCAGGGCCTTGTACAGCGGCAGCGCCAGGTCCAGGTCGTGGTCGAGCGCGGCCCGGTAGAGGGTGGCGCACGCGCCGGGCAGGGCGTTGGGGTAACCGGCGATCCAGCCGACCGCGCCCGCGAGGGCGAGTTCGAGGAGCACGTCGTCCGCGCCCACCAGCAGGTCCAGCTCGGGGACCAGTTCGGCGAGTTCGTAGGCGCGGCGGACGTCGCCGCTGAACTCCTTGACGGCGACGACGTGCCCGTCGGCGTGCATCCGGGCGAGCAGGGCCGGGGTGAGGTCGGTCCTCGTGTCGTACGGGTTGTTGTACGCGACCACCGGCAGTCCGGCCGCCGCGACCTCCGCGAAGTGGGCCCTTACCGCTTCCTCGTCGGCCCGGTACGCGTTGGGCGGCAGCAGGAGCACCGAGCCGCAGCCCTCTTCGGCGGCCTGGTCGGCCCAGCGGCGGGCCTCGGCACTGCCGTACGCGGACACGCCGGGCATGACGCGGGCGCCGTCGCCCGCCGCCTCGACGGCCACGCGGACGACACGGGCGCGTTCGTCGTCGGTCAGGGTCTGGTACTCGCCGAGCGACCCGTTGGGGACGACCCCGTCGCAGCCGTCGGCGACGAGGCGGGCGACGTGCTCGGCGTACGCGTCGAAGTCCACGGAGAGGTCGTCCCTCAGGGGGAGGGCGGTGGCGACCATGAGGCCGCGCCAGGGGCGGGGAGGGAGCGCGGGGGTCTGGGTGAGGGTGGAGTCGGGGGTGGGGGTCGGGGTGGTCATCAGGGGGTTCCTCCGTTGGTGAGGTCGGTGGGGGTGGTGGGAGCGGTGGGGTCTGCGGGGCCTGTTCCGGTGTGCAGGGCCGCCAGGTGGCCGAGCGGTACGGGGCAGGAGAGCGGGCGCCGGTCGGGGGCCGGGGGCTCCCCCGCCAGACGGGCGACGGCCTGACCGCACATGCGGCCCTGGCACCAACCCATTCCGGCGCGGGTGAGCAGCTTCACCGTGCGCGTGTCGTGGGCGCCGTACTCGGTGACGGCCTCGCGGACGCGGCCCGCGGTGACCTCCTCGCAGCGGCACACCTCGGTCGTGTCGTCCAGCCAGCCCGTCCAGCCGGGGCCCGGCCGGTGCGCGGCGGCCATCGCGTCGGCGAACGCCCGCAGCCTCGCGCGGCGGCGGGTGAGCGCGGCGGTGCGGCGCGGGTCGCGGGGCGTGCCGCACAGGGCGTGGGCGATGGCGTCGGCGGCGATCTCGCCCTCGGTGAGCGCCAGGTCGGCGCCGCCCACCCCGGCGGTCTCCCCCGCCGCCCACACGCCCGGCACGGTCGTCGCCTGGTCGGCGTCCACGACGAGCGCCGGGGTGTCGTCGGGGGTGCGGCGGGTGGCGCAGCCGAGGCCGGTGGCGAGTTCCAGCTGCGGTACGAGGCCGTGGCCGACGGCGAGCACATCGCACGGGACGCGCCGGGACGTGCCCGGTACGGGGCGCCAGTCGCGGTCGAGCCGGGTGACGGTGACCGCTTCGACGCGGGTGGTGCCGTGGGCGGCGGTGACGGCGTGCCGGGTGAGCAGCCGGGTCGCGTGGCGCAGCAGGGCGCCGCCGTGGAGGGCGCCTTCGGTGAGCTTCGCCGGGTTGCGCACGAGGACGGGCAGCGCGCGGGCGTACGCGGTGTAGTCGGCGGCCTCCACGACGGCCGGTACGCGCACCCCTGCGGCGGCGAGCGAACCCGCGACGGCCAGCAGCAGGGGCCCGCTGCCCGCGACGACGACGCGCCTGCCCGGCAGGACCGGCCCGGACTTCAGCAGGGCCTGTGCGCCGCCCGCGCCCAGAACCCCCGGCAACGTCCAGCCCGGAAAGGGCAGTTGGCGTTCGTACGCGCCGGTCGCCAGCAGCACGGCACGCGCGTGGACGGTGGCCGGTGTCTCGTCGGGCCCGGCGACGGCGTGCAGCGTCCAGGCCGCCCCGCCGGGCCCGGGGTGCGGGACGACGGTCCACACATGGTGGGCGGGCAGGTGGCGGACGCGGCCGGTACGGCGGTGCTCCTCCAGGCGGCGGGCGCGGGGCGCGTAGTGGCGCCGGCCGTGGCGGGTGTCCGGGTGGGCCTCCCCGGCGGCGTGGCGGTGGAACTGGCCGCCCGGCCGCTCCCCCGCGTCCAGCAGCGTGACGCTCAGGCCCTGGTCGGCGGCGGTGACGGCGGCGGCGAGCCCGGCGGGGCCCGCGCCGACGACGGCGAGGTCAGCGGGCGGGTTCATGACCGGGGCCCTCCTGGATCGTGTTCCGGCCGGTGGCTTGCCTCGTGGGTTCGTGGCCGGTGCCCTCCTGGGTGGTGACGGTGTCGCCGGGGCGTACGGGCAGGAGGCAGGCGCGCTGGTTGGGGCGGCCGTTGACGGTGGCGAGGCAGTCGTGGCAGGTGCCGATGAAGCAGAACGCGCCGCGCGGGGCGCGCTGGTGGCGGGTGGTTCGCCAGGACGTGATCCCGGCCGCCCAGAGCGCGGCGGCGAGGGTCTGCCCGGGTACGGCGGTGAGCGGCGTGCCGTCGAAGGTGAACCGGTAGGGGGTCATGGTCTGCTCCTGGGCGGTGCGGGCCTGGGATGCGGGGCGGTGAGCTGGTGGCCGGGGCCGCGCCGGGGTCCGGGCGGTTTCGGCGCGGGGCGGAGGTGGGTGGTCGGCCTTGGTACGGGGCGGGCGATCCGTCCGTACGGCTGGGCGCGGGAGTCCTGTGGGCGGACGGGCCGCGGGGTGCGGCGGGGCGGGCGACGCCTCGCAGGGCGGTCAGGTGGTGAAGCGGTCGGGGCGGAACGGGGCCGCCGGTACGGGTGGCTCGGCGCCCGTCAGGGAGGCCGTGACCAGCGCGGCCGTCGCCGGGGCGAGGCCGATGCCCGCGCCCTCGTGCCCGCACGCGTGGTGCAGGCCCGGCACACGCGGGTCCGGGCCGATGGCCGGGAGGTGGTCGGGCAGGTACGGCCGGAACCCGCAGTACGCGCGCACCGCCCGCACCCGCTCCAGCGCCGGGAACAGCGCCACGGCCCGCGCCGCCAGCCGGTGCAGGGCCTCCGTCGACAGGGTCCGGTCGAACCCGACGCGTTCCCGTGTCGCCCCGATGAGCACCGGCCCGGCCGGGGTGCCCTCCACGACGGGTGACGACTGGAGGTCGGCGGAGCCGCTGGCGACATCGGCGACGTAGTCCGCCGCGTACACCTTGTGGCGGACGAACCCGGGCGGCAGCGGTTCGGTGACCAGCACGAAACCGCGCCGGGGCATGACGGGCAGCCGCGTCCCGGCGAGGGCGGCGACCTGGCCGCCCCAGGTCCCGGCGGCGTTGACGACGGCGGGGGCGTGGAGGTCGCCGCGCGGGGTGCGCACGCCCCGTACGGCTCCGTCGGGGCCGGTCAGGACGGCGGTCACCTCCTCCCCGAGCCGTACGTCGGCTCCGGCGCGGCGCGCGGCGCGCAGCAGGGCGGCCGCGGCGCGGGCGGGCTGGACCTGCGCGTCCTGCGGGTAGTGCACGCCCCCGGCGAGGCCGGGCGCCAACCGCGGCTCCAGAGCGTGCAGTTGTGAGGGGCCGACCTCGTGCGCCGTGACGCCGGCCGCGCGTTGGCGGGCGGCGAGGGTGCGGAGCGCGGCGAGGGCGGTCTCGTCGGGTGCGATGACGAGACCGCCCTTGGGCTCGTACTCGATGGCGTCCTCCCGGGGGAGGGTCGCGGCGAGTTCGCGCCAGAGCCGGGTGGAGAGCAGTGCGAGACCGAGCTCGGGTCCGGGCTCCTTGTCGGAGACGAGGAGGTTGCCCTCGCCCGCTCCGGTGGTGCCACCCGCGACGGGGCCCCGGTCGACGACGGCGACGGAGAGGCCGGCGCGGGCCGCGTGGTACGCGCAGGCCGCTCCGACCACTCCGGCGCCGACGATCACGGCGTCCACGGCCGCGGTGTCGGGGGGCGCGCTGGGACGGCTTCGGTTACGTCTCATGGGCACGTCAATAATATTTCACATGGCACTGACGCCTCACAAGACCCCGGTCCCGGCGGCGTTCAGCGGCGCAGCGGCCCCTCGCAGAGGTAGTCCGCACTGCCCGCCGTGCGGTCGGCCCAGATCTCCACCTCCCCGAACGAGCAGTTCATGTCGGAGAGGTTGGGCGAGGCGGGCGCCGCCCGGTCGAGCAGGAAGTAGTCCACCGTCTCGGCCATGTCGTGGAACACCCGGTCGGCGCTTCCCGCGTCGGCGAGGCGGGCGGTGACACGGCCCGTGCAGGTGAAGCGGGGCATGCCCGTGTCGCCGTTGGCGGTGCAGCGCGGGTCGCCGTGGGTGGCCGCGGCGAGGGTGGCGCGTATGGCTTCGGCGGTCGTCTCGCGGAGCCCGCTGTCGGGGACGTACGAGGTGTTCGGGACGAACAGGTCGTCCACGCGGGCGATCTCCCGGTCGAGGAACGCGTCGTAGCCGCGCTGGATCGCCGGGTCGCCGCCCAGCCGGGCGCGCCAGGCGTCGAAGGCGGCCGGATCGTCGGCGCGCAGGTGCCGGTACATCTCCCGCAGCAGGGCGGGGCGTTCGGTCCACAGGTACGAGAAGAACGTCCCGGCGTAGGCGTAGAAGCGGAAGCCGTCGCCCGCGTAGGTGGCGTGCAGGAGGCGGTCCACGGTCATGCGGGGGCCGCCGCCCGCGGTGTCCTGGATGACGCTCTGGACCAGGGACTTGCGGACCGCGACGCCGTCGTCGCGGGTGGCGCCGTCGAAGAACTCGGCGGTGCCCTCGTCCATGGCCGTGGTGCGGTCGCCCTGGTACCAGGGACCCTCGCCGAAGAAGCCGGGCACGGCGAACCGGCCGTTGAGGTAGTGCGTGTACTCGTGGCGGAACAGTTCCTCCAGCGTCAGCCGGGAGTCCTGGGGGACGCGCCGCTGGTACGTGTAGAAGGTCGCGCCGCGCTCGATGTAGATGCCGCCGTTGTCCGTGCCCATGCCGGTGAGCAGCGGGTGGTAGTTCTCGTAGTCGGCGCGGGAGGCGTACAGCACGGTGGTGAGGGTGGCGTGGGGGTCGCCGGCGAGCGGCTCGGTGGTGCCGAGGACCCGGTGGTACTGCGCCTTGACCTGCTTGCTCGCGTAGTAGAGCTGGTCCACGGTGGCACGGTCGAGGGCGGTGCGGACCTTGAGGGTTCCCTTGTCGTACGCGTACGTCTGCGGGAACAGCTGCCGCTCGATGTCGGCCCGGCAGACGCCGTACGGCTCGCACGCCTCGTAGTGGTTGAGCCAGCTCGCGAGCTTGGCCCACGGGGCACTGCCGCGGCCCCAGTCGGCGGTGACGGGGGTGAGGAGGGCGCCGATGTCGGTGACGATCCGCTGGCGCAGTGCGGCGATCTCGCCGAAGCGGGCGTACTCGGAGAGGGCGTCGCGGACCGTCCACTCGTTGGGCGTGCCCTTGAGGTGGGTGTGGCCCGCGAACCGGCGGAACGCGGCCCGGTACGTGTCGTTGCGCGCGACGAGGGCGCGGAAGGCCGTGTCGTCGTTGCCGGGGTGCAGGCCCAGGTAGTTGACGGACAGCGCGGCGAGGACGGCGCCGCCCCAGGCGCGGTCCGGGTACGTCTCGGGGTGGTACCGGTCCATGGTGGCCAGCACCTTGCGTATCAGGTCGAGCTGGGAGTGGCGCAGGCCCGGGGCGCTGCCGGTGTAGAGGGCCTCGCGGAGGGTTTCGGCGTTGGTGCGGGTGGGGTCGAAGGTGCGGGGCGCGGTGCCGAAGGCGTGGACGGCGCGGCGCATGGCCTCGGTGGTGGCGGGGTCGGTGACGTCGATCTCGTCGCGGGAGAAGTCGTGGTAGACGACGGCGTGGAGGTACGTGAACATCGCCAGCAGGTTGGCGGAGTCGTTGCCGTCGTGGCCGGGCGCGAGAGCGGCGGCCCGCCGGGAGACCGCCTGGACGTGCGCGTCGGCCATGACGGGCGCGAGGCGCGTGTCCCACGTCCAGATCAGGCCGCCGAGGCAGCCGTCGGCGGTGACGGCCGGGTCGGCGAGGAAGTCGGCGAACGGTTCGGGCGCGAGGCGGGTGACCGCGTCGAGCGTGCAGGGGACGGACGTGGCGGTGGGGACGGGATTGGGCTTGTCGGCGTCGGTTCCGGAGTCGGTGGTGCGGCGGTCGGTGGCCGGGCCCGTGGCGGGCGCCCGGCCGGGGGTGCGGGGGCCGGCGCGGTGGTCGCCGGGCGCGTCGGCGGTGAGGCTCGCGGGCCGGGGCGCCTTGGCGAGGCGGCGTACCTCGTCGTGCGGGTCGCCGGCCTCGGGCCCGGCGGCCCCCGGGAAGGCGGGGACTCGGGGGCCGGGGACTTCATGGGCGGCGGCCCGTACGGGGCTCAGGGGTTCCCCCAGGGCAGGGGGCGCGAGGGCGCCGAGGACGGTGGTCGCGGCGACGGCGGCGAGGAGCACGGCCCTTAAGGGAGTGCGCCGACGGGCGGAGGGACGACGGGAGGTCTGGAACACCGGTGCGGCTCCTGGTGTGGGAGGTGACGGGGGTGCGCCCGCACCCGGGGACCGGGCGCGAACGTCCTGACCGCAGCGGCGAGTTGCCCACATGCTTGAGGCGTTCATGCCACTGCAATGTGAGCTGTAACATAGTAATGTGAAATTGCACTGACAACCCCTCTGCGCCGTCTCTTCGAAACGGCGGCCGGGGTCCGGCGTCAGAGCGGGAGGTCCGCACCCGCCAGGGTCGCGACCATGAGGGCCTTGATCGTGTGGAGGCGGTTCTCGGCCTCGTCGAAGACGACCGAGTGCGCCGACTCGAAGACCTCGTCGGTGACTTCCAGTTCGGTCAGGCCGTGCCGCTCGTGGATCTCGCGGCCGACGGCCGTGCCCAGGTCGTGGAAGGCGGGCAGACAGTGCAGGAACCTCACCGCCGGGTTGCCGGTGGCGCGCAGCACGTCCATCGTCACCGCGTACGGGCGCAGGGCGGCGATCCGCTCGTCCCAGACCTCCTTGGGCTCCCCCATCGACACCCACACGTCCGTGGCCACGAAGTCGGCGCCCGCGACGCCCTCCGCCACGTCCTCGGTGAGCGTGATCCGGGCGCCGCTCCCCTCCGCCAGCTTGCGGGCACGGGTCACCACGTCGTCGGCCGGCCAGTACGCGCGCGGGGCCGCGACGCGGAGGTCCATGCCGAGGAGGGCGCCGGTGACGAGGTAGGAGTTGCCCATGTTGTAGCGGGCGTCGCCGAGGTACGCGAAGGCGACCCGGTCCAGGGGCTTGTCGGTGTGCTCGGTGACCGTGAGCACGTCGGCGAGCATCTGCGTGGGGTGCCAGTCGTCGGTGAGACCGTTGTAGACGGGGACGCCCGCGTACCGGGCCAGCTCCTCGACGGTGGCCTGGCTGTCGCCGCGGTACTCGATGGCGTCGAACATCCGGCCGAGGACGCGGGCGGTGTCCCGGACGGACTCCTTGTGGCCGATCTGCGAGCCCGACGGGTCCAGGTACGTGGTCGAGGCACCCTGGTCGGCGGCGGCGACCTCAAAGGCGCAGCGGGTGCGGGTGGAGGTCTTCTCGAAGATCAGCGCGATGTTCCTGCCGCGCAGCGCCTGGACCTCGGCGCCCGCCTTCTTGGCCGCCTTGAGGCGGGCGGCCAGGTCCACGAGGCCGCGGAACTCCTCGGCGGTGAAGTCCAGCTCCTTGAGGAAATGGCGGCCGGTGAGGTCGGGGACCATGGGTGCTCCTGGGGTCGGCGGGCAGGCGTCGCGTGAGCGCGGGGCCGGGACGCGAGGCGGATGGGGCTGGAAGTCTATACGATGTTCAGCATTCTTATACAGATGGGGTGGGGTCGGCCCCGGTGAATCGCGGGCCGGCCGTTGTACGGGTCGTAGGGGTCTTGGGGGCGGGCGCCCGTAGGGGCCGCGGGGGCCGTAGGGCTTGTGGGGCCGTAGGCGTGGTCAGGCGGGGTCGCGCTCGATGGGGCAGCTCATGCAGCGCGGGCCGCCGCGGCCCCGGCCCAGTTCGCTGCCGGGGATCTCGATCACCTCGATCCCCTCCCGGCGCAGGTGCGTGTTGGTCGTGACGTTCCGCTCGTACGCGATGACGACGCCCGGCTCGACGGCGAGGACGTTGCAGCCGTCGTCCCACTGCTCCCGCTCCGCCGCGTGCACGTCCTGGGTGGCCGTCAGGACGCGGATCGACGGCAGGCCGATCGCCTCCGCTATGGCCTGGTGCATGTGGTCGGGCGCGTGGTCGGTGACCTTGAGGACCTGACCGCCCTCGCCCGGTTCGATCGTGTACGAGCGGAGCATGCCGAGCCCCGCGTACTTGGTGAACGTGTCCGGCGCGACCATCGTCATGACCGTGTCCAGATGCATGAACGCCCTGCTCTTCGGCATGTCCAGCGCGACGATCGTGTGCGCCGAACCGGCCGCGAACAGGCCGCGCGCCAGCATCTCGACGGCCTGCGGGGTGGTGCGCTCGCTCATGCCGATGAGGACGGCGCCGTTGCCGAGGACCAGCACGTCGCCGCCCTCGATGGTGGACGGGTAGTCGTCCTGCCCCTCCGACCAGTGGTGGAACGCGCCCGCCTCGGGGCCGGTGAAGAGCGGGTGGTGCTTGTAGATCGCCTCGAAGTGGACGGTCTCGCGCTGGCGGGCGGGCCAGCGCATCGGATTGATGGACACGCCGTCGTAGATCCAGGTGGACGTGTCGCGGGTGAAGAGGTGGTTGGGGAGCGGCGGGAGGAGGAAGTCGTCCAGGTCCATGACGTGGAAGCGGACGGACGTGGGCTCGGCGTGGCCCGCCAGGTACTCGCGCTTCGTCACCCCGCCGACCAGCGCCTGGACGAGCTGCGGCGTGTCCATCGCGTCGAACGCGGAACGGAGGTGGTCGGTGGCGAGCGGGCCGTACTCCTTCTCGTCGAACACCCGGTCAAGGACGAGCTTGCGGGCGGCGGGCAGTTCGAGGGTCTCGCGAAGGAGGTCGCCGAAGAGGTGCACCTCCACACCGCGGTCCGCGAGGACGTCGGCGAACCCGTCGTGCTCTTGGCGCGCGCGGCGCACCCACAGCACGTCGTCGAAGAGGAGGGCGTCCTTGTTGCTCGGGGTGAGGCGCTTCAGCTCCAGGTCCGGGCGGTGCAGGATGACGCGCCGCAGGCGCCCGGTCTCGGAATCGACGTGGAATCCCATTCCCCCATCCTGGCCGAGGCGGGCGCCCGATACACCGTCAACGGTCAGCCGCAGCCGCGGAGTGTCAGGACGAGGAGGGTGCCGAGGAGGGCGAGGATCACACCGGTGCCGACACCGAACACGACGAACGGCCCCTTGCCCGCGCTGTCCCGCTGCGGCGGCCCGGCCCCGCCACGCGCTTCCCGCCCGCCGGGGTCCGGACCGACGGCGGCCGGGCCGCCAGCGGGTGGGCCGCCTGCGGGTGGGGGCGGTGGCGTGGCCGGGCGGCGCTCGTCCGGGGGTGGTGCGGCCGGGCGGCGTGTGGTGTTGCCGTCCCTTGGCGGCTCGCCTCGCGGGCGCGGGTCCTGCCTGGGGATGGTGGCCGTTCCCTCCTCGGCGGCTGCCTCCGTACGCCCTGTGCGGTGCGGCCGCGTAGGGCCGGGGCTCTCCTCGTACGGGGACGCGTCCGGCGCGCGGTCCGCCCTCGCCGTTCGGGGGCGGTCCGCGTGCGCTGGGCTGCGGCCGTCCCCGTAAGGGGGCTCATCACCGTGTCCCCCGCCCTCCTCCGTACGGCCCGGCTCTCCTGGCGGGTCCTCGGGGAGCACGCGCGGCGCGGGACGGGGGGTGTCCTCGTAGCGGGACGGGTCGCCGGGAGGTCGGCCGTCGGCGTCCCGGTAGCGCGGCGGGCGGTCCCCTGGGCCCTGGCTTGGCGGGTCCGGCGGGCGGTCCACCGCGCCCCGGCCGGGCGGGGCCGACGGACGGTCGGGGGCGTCGTGCCAGGGGCGGTCCTGCGGGGTGCGGCCGGGTTCGCCGCGCGGGGCCGCGCCGGGCGGGGCGTCCGGCGACCGGCGCGGTGCGTACCGGCCGGGCTCGGGCCCGCGCGGGGCCGCGTCGGCGTCCCGGTGGCGCGGCGGCCGGTGCGCGGGCGGGTCGCCCCCGCCACGGGGACGGTGGGCGCCCGCAGTCCGGGGGGCGTCCCGGCGCGGGGGCGAGCCGGCGGGGCGGTGGCCCGCGGTGTCCCCGGCCGTCCATGCGTCCCGGCCGTCCTCGGGCGGCGGCGCCCCGGCGTCCCCTTGGCCCGGCGGGCGTGGCTGCGGGGCGGGGCCCGGCGGGTGCCGGGGGGTTGGCGGGCGCTGGGGGGTTGGCGGGGTGCGGGTGGCGGAGCGGAAGAGGGCCTGCCAGGCCGGTTCCGGGAGGCCCGGGGCCCGGCCGCGGGCGATCTGGTCCACCGCCGCCCGCGCCGCCCGGTACGGGCCCGTGTACAGGCGCGGCAGCAGCTCCGTCACCCGCGCCGCCAGGGCCGGGTCGTCCAGCAGCGGCCGTACGGCCCAGCGGTACAGCGACGCGGCGTTGGCGGCGCGCACCTCGTCGCCCGGCATGCCCGCGCCCGCCCGGTCCGTGACGTACAGCTCCTGGTCCAGGAGTACGGAGCACAGCGCCGCCCGCTGCTCGCGGCCCCAGGACGGCCACCGTTCGGCGGCGTCCGTCACCAGGGCCGTCAGCGTTCCGTACCCGCCTCCCGCCCGGAGGGCGCGCAGCAGTTCCTCGTCGGCCCGCCCGCGCCGGTGCGACGAGCCGCCCCGCCGGTCCCGCCACCCGCGCGCCCTCGGCGGGTCCTCGGACG
The DNA here is from genome assembly GCF_000478605.2 of Streptomyces thermolilacinus SPC6. Classification (GTDB taxonomy): domain Bacteria; phylum Actinomycetota; class Actinomycetes; order Streptomycetales; family Streptomycetaceae; genus Streptomyces; species Streptomyces thermolilacinus. The sequence continues at coordinate 1,106,207 of NZ_ASHX02000001.1, forward strand.
GTGCCGGCCACTCGGGCGCGACGACGCGGACGGGCGGGCTCTGCCGGGGGGCGGCGGCGGGGGCGTACGGGCCGTCCTCGGGGGCGCCGAGCGGGTCCGGGACGGCGCCTCCGACGGCGTACGGGCGGCCGTCGGCGGAGGCACCGGCCTGGGCGGCCCCCGGTTCGTACGGGCCCGGCCCGGCGCCGGGGGCATACGCGTCCCGCCCGTCCCCCGGCCGGTGCGGGTCCGGCCGGTTCCCCGCGCCGTACAAGTCCGTCCCGGTCACCGGGCCGTACGGGTCCGGTCCGGCTCCCGGGCCGTACGGGGCCCGCCCGTCACCCGTGCCGTGCCGGTCCCGCCCGGGTCCCGGGGTGGGAGGGGGCGCCGGGGCCCGTCGGGGGCGAGGGGCGGGGGGCAGGGCCGACAGGGCCGACTCGGCCAGGTCCAGCAGCGGGAGCGGGCCGCCCCGGGTCGCGCGGTGGTGGTCCGCCGCCCGCCGCAACGCCGCACCCACCTCGTACTCCTCCCGCAACTGGTGGCGGACCAGCTGCTCGGCGACCAACTCGGCGCGGTCGCCGCACCGCTCCGCCGGGTCGCTGCGGCGGCGGGCGCCGCTGCCGGACGTCTCGCCGGTCCAGCGGCTGACGAACACGAACCGCAGCCGCTCCGACTCGGCCGTGTCGTGCGTGGCGAACGTCCACCGGCGCGGGTTGTGGCCGCCGAAGATGCCGTACAGGCCCCACAGCACCCGGCAGGCCGCATCGCCCGACGGGTCGAGGAAGGTGAACCCGGCGTTGCGGTGGCGCAGGAATTCCGCGACGGCGCCGACCAGTTCGCGCCCCACTCCGGCGAGGCCGCCCGTGAGGTGGCGCTGCCCCGAGTCGGCGGCGGGCAGCAGCGCGGCCTCCGGGACGGGCGGCAGCACGCCCCGCACCTCGGCCAGCGGCAGGTCGCCGCCCTTCCACGACCAGTCGTACAGGCCCAGGCAGGTCGCGGGGTCGAGGACGGGCGCGGGGCCCATCAGGGCGTGGCACACCGTCCCCGCCCGGCCGCCCGCGTCCCGCCACGGCGCCCGGCGCACCAGCAGCACCCGGTCGCCGCTCTCCAGGCGCAGCAGCGCGGGCGCCGTCGCCTCGCCGGTGGCGCGCAGCAGCGGCGCCGTGCTCCGGAACACGGCGTCGGCCGTCTCCGGCGCGCAGGACCAGGCGACGGGGCCGAAACCGGTCGTACCGGAGAGGTTGTCGGTGTCCCAGCGGAAGACGATCTGGTCGGTGAGCCTGTCGTGGGGGGACATCAGATCCCTACCTCTCCGTGGTCCACGCCCGGCAGGAGCCCGCACATGGCGAAGATCGACAGCAGTGGCGCCAGGACCCGGCGGGGGCGGACGCCGTGCGGGAAGCGGTCGTCGCGCGCCTGGCCGCCCGTCGCCGCGACGAAGTGCAGCGTGCAGCGGGCGGAGTCGTCGAACGGGCGCAGCCACGCCTGGGTGGCGTGCCGGGCGACGAACGCGTGGACGTCGCGGCTCTCGGCGCGCACCTCCTCCGGCCGGAACCGCGGCGGGAGGGCGCGGCCGAGCCACTGGTCGACGGCCGGTTCGACGCGGACGAGGTCGCTCTTGTTGAGGGCGATCGCGGTGGGCGCCGCGATGTAGGGGCCCCGGGTGCGGGGCACGCGGTTGAGTACGGTGGTGAACGCCTCGTCGCCGAGGTCGCGGCGGCGCAGCCCGTTCAGCTCCCGCACCGGGTCGAGGGAGGGCAGGCTCAGCGCGCGCAGCGGGTCGAGGACGAAGACGAACGCGTCGATCCCGGTGAGGAACCGCGCCACCTCGCTGTCCTGCGCGAGGTCCTCGCCCGCGAGGTCGAAGAAGATGACGGGCCGCGTAGGGCCGCTGCCGGTGACGAGCAGCCCGTCGGCGAACCTGGCGAACGTCTGCTGCCCGGTACGGCCCAGCTCCCGGCCCTGGAGGAGGCTCTGCACCCGCTCCCGCAGGAACGTACGGTGCGTGTCCGGGTTCAGCGGCAGGCACTTGAGGCCGTACGGTTCGAGGCCGCCCTGCTCGACCTCGCCGAGCATCGCGGCCAGCAGGTGCGTCTTGCCGACGCCGGAGCTGCCGACGAGGGCGATGGTCAGGGGACGGCCGTTGGTCAGGTACGGGACGGGCAGCTCGTGGAGGTTGTCCTCGTCGGCGTACGGGCACAGCTGGTACGCCGTGCGCAGCAGGTCCCGGACGTGGGCGGGCGGCAGGTCGCCGCTCAGGTCGAGCGGGACGCGGTCGCCCATGGGGTCGATGGTGACGAGACGCGACTCGTCGTAGACGACGGGCAGCAGGCAGTGCGGGCACAGCCGTTCCGGCGACGCGGCCTGCGCGGCGGGCGGGGACGGGACGGCCGGGGGCTTGGGTGGCGGCGCGGTGGGGCGGCGGACGGGCCACCAGGACGGGCGGGCCCGCTCGTGCGGCTCCGGGGGCGGCGGGGGCCGGTCGAGGCCCAGTTCGGCGCGTTTGCGCGCGATCTGCCGTTCGTACTCGGCGCGGCCAGCGTGCAGCGGGTCGGGGCCGCCGGTGGTGAGGGCGAGCGGGTCCGGGACGTTCAGCAGGCGCATCAGCTCGGCCGGTGCGGGCCGCCCCGCGGCCAGCGGGGCGAAGGCGCCGCCCTGGTGCAGCGCGGCGAGCCCGCGGAAGTCGGCCAGGTCGGCGGGCGGGCCCGCACCCCGGTCGGGGCGGCCCGCGACGAGGTAGTACACGAGCTGGGCGACGGACCACAGGTCGTCGCGCGGGTCGGCTCCCCCGGTGCCGCCGCGCTGCTCGGGCGACGCCCAGGGGGCCGTGCCGTACGCCTCGCGCGGCTCCCCCGCGCGCATCGCGGCGTACGGCTCCGCGAGCCGCACGTGCGTGCCGTTCCAGCGGACCGTGTCGGGGCCGATCGCCCGGTACACCAGTCCGGCGTCCTCCAGGAGCCGTACGGCCAGGGCGAGTTGGCCGGCGACCCGCAGCTGCTCGCGGACGCCGAGGGCGCCGCGGTACGAGACGAGCGGCTCGCCGTCCGTGATCCGGTACAGGACGAACGGCTCGGGCGCGTCGAGGTCGTAGCCGACGACGCGGGTGAAGACCTCCCCGAACCCGTGGTCCGCGTACCGCCGTTCCAGGGCGACGGCCGCGGCGGTCTCCCGTTCCAGGGCGGCGTGCGCCCGCGGGTCGCCGGGGCCGATGCGGTGCTGGAGGACCGTCCGGTCGCCGAGCGTCACCGTGCGGGACTGCGCGCCGGGGCGGCCGGGCTGCTCGCGGTCGGGCCCGAAGCGGGCGGGGAGGCGCATCCGCGTGCCCTTGGGCGTGAGGAACGCCAGCTCGCCTTCGGGCTGGTACGGGTGCGTCATGACGGGTCACCGTCCTCTCCGGGCGTCTCCTCGCGGACCGTCCGCACGGCGTCGCCGCGCAGCGGTACGAGGCCCAGCACGCCCGCGTGGCGGCCCGTCGGCGTCCACACGACGTCCTCCGCGTACGCGGCGCCGTGGGAGTCGGCACGTGCCGCGTACCGCCCGTCGGGCCGGGCCCGGTCGTCCGGTTCGGGCGTGCCGCGCCGGAACGCCTCGGGCGCGAACCGGACGCGATGCACGGCCAGCGGGTCCGCCGACAGGAGCCGCCGGTGCCGCGGGCCGCACAGCGGGACGGTCGGTTCGGCGTCGGCGCCTGGTGCGAGGAGGTCGGCCACCCGGTCGGGGGCCACGCCGGTCATGCGGGTGGCGTCGGGGCGGCGGCCGGGCCGCGGGTCGTGCGGGGGCGGGGAGGTCGCCGCGTCGCGCAGGAGGCGCCCGTGGACCTCGTCCAGCAGGTCGCGCATCGGCCCGTCGAGGGGGGCGCGCCCGGCGCGGGCGGGGTCGCGTTCGATCCGTACCCAGCAGGGGGCGAGGAGGCGGCGGGTGCCGGACGCCAGGTCCGCGACGAGGGTGTCCACCAGGTCGGGGCCGCCGTCGCCGCGCTCCCGCTCCAGCCACGGCGGGTCCTCGGGGACGCGGAGCGGCGGCCAGCGGTCGTCCGGCGCGGCGAACGGGCCGTCGTCCGCAGGGTCTTGGGACTGGTCGGGGGCCGCCGGGTCGTGGACCGGGACGGCCTCGTAGGCGGGTCCGATGATGCGCGGCTCCTCGTCCTCCGGGTCGTAGGGCCGCGCGGGGCCGGTGGTGTCGTAGGGGTGTGCGGGGCCGCCCGTGTCGTACGGGTGGGCCCGGGCGGGCCGGTGGCCGGGGGCGCCGGGGCGGGCCGTGCCGTAGGGGGCGCCGTCAGGGTCGTAGTGGGCGCTCGGGGCGTACGGGCCGTCGGCCGGGGCGCCCGGCCGGGTCCCGTAGGGGGTGCCCGGGGGCGGGGCCGCGTTCCACCAGTCGTCGTCAAAGGAGCCGTCGCTCCAGGAGTCCCACTCCCACAGGTCCGTGCCGCCGTCCTCCTCCGCCTCGGCCGGTGGCGCCTGCCGGGGCGCGGGCTGCTGCCCGGAGCCGCGCTGCCCGGGGACAGGGCCCGCGCCCTGCCCGTACGCGTCGCCCGCCCCGTACGCCTCCGTCCCGTACGCCTCCGCCGTCGCGGCGAGGGACCGCAGCAGCAGGGCGACCGCGCGGGCGCCGTCCGCGCAGTGGTGCCGCGCGTCGGCGAGCAGCCAGTCGTGCACGGCGGTCTCCGCGAGCAGCCGGTCCACCCCGGCGACGACACGCGCGGCGTACTCGGCGTCGGTGCCGCGCCACCAGGCGTCCACGGACGACGTCCAGTCCCTTACGGCGAGGACGAGCGCGCCGGTCAGGGCCACGGCCGCCCCGCCCACCCCGGCCCAGAGGGGCAGCCCCAGCAGGGAACCCGCGACGGCGCCGGTCACGCCGCCCACGAGGCCGCCCAGCAGCCGGGCCGTGACCCGGGCGGTGCCCCCGCCGTCGTGGCGGCCGTCCGGGGAGCGGTTCGGGCGGTGCGACCACATCAGGGCGCCGAGCACCGCCGCGAGGACGCCGATCACCGGGCCCAGGAACCAGCCGGGCCCCGGCCACAGCCCCGCCACGAACGCCGGTACGAGCGCCGCCAGCGCCGCCCCGGCCGCCGTACCGCCCGTACGGAACGGCGGCGGCCCCGCCAGATGGCGCAGGTACGCCGGGTCGCACAGCTCGTCGAGGCGGGCGAGACGGGCCGCGCTGCCCGCCGGGGCGGACCGGTCGGACAGGGCGGCGAGCCGCGCGGCGGCGGTCCGCAGCGGCAGCGGCTGGTCCAGCAGGTGCTCGGTGAGGTCCCGCAGGGCGGGCACGACCCGGGCGCGGGACGCGGCGGGCAGGTCGGGCAGGACGACACCGCGCTCCAGGAGCCGGGCCCGCTGCTCCCGCGTGAGCCCCACACCGTCCCCGTCCGTGAACGCCCCGGCGACGGTGTCCCGGTACGCCTCCAGGGCGCGGCCGAGTCCGACGAGGCGGCCGGGCAGGTCGGCGTGGCGGGAGAGCCTGCCGAACAGCCCGGCGGGGCCGCGCGCGAGCCGGTGCCCTTCGCGGGCCTCCTCCAGCGCGTCGTCGCAGGCGCGGCGGCGTGCGGCGGCGGGCCGCGACGGCTCCAGCCACCGGTGCCCGGCGACGTCCTCGGGCAGCGAGTCGTCCAGCAGGACGGCCAGGTCGGGCGGTACGGAGTCGCCGGGGCCGCCGCCGGTCACCTCCTGGCCCGCGAGCGTGGCCAGGGCCTCCCGCCACGCGCGCGTACGGGCCTCCTCGCTCAGGTCGTGCTCCACGACCCGCACGGACGGGACGGCGACGCCGTGGACGAGGCCGCCCAGGCCGCGCAGGACGGCGTCGAACACCTCGGGCTGGCCGAGGAGCTGGATCAGCGGGCGCAGTCCGTCCGGGTCGTCGGCGGTGCGCGGGTCGAGGACCCACAGGACTCCGGCGGCGGGCGGCCGCAGGCTCAGGGGGCGGCGCAGGGCGCTCTCCAAGGTGCCCGGCTCCGCCCGGTGGGCGGGGACCCCGGGGCCGCCGACGGCGAGGCAGAGGACCTTGGCGGGGCCGTACGAGTAGAGCCGCTCGTACAGGAGCTGGTGGGCGACGAGCCGCTCGGCGTGGTCCACGACGAGGAACCGCCGCTCGCCGTCGCAGTGCTGCGTGGCGTCGAGCGCGGCGCGCACGGCGTCGGCGTCGGGCGTGCGGCGCAGGTCGAGGGGCACGGCGTGGCAGGGCTGCCGGTGGGCCGGGGCGGTGCCGGGGGTGTCGCGGAGGTTCACTCTTCGTCCCAGGGGTACTTGGGCGCGTGCCCGGTGCCGGTCTGCGGTTCGGCGGGAGCGGGTGCGGGGGCCGGGGCGCTCTCGGGCCGGGGCTCGGGGAAGGACTCGTGGCGGGGCTCGGCCTCGGGCTGACGCGGGCCGGGCTGGTACGGCGAGGGGTCGTACGGGTCGGGGTCGTACGGGGCGTGGTGCGGGGACGGCCGGGACGGGCCGGGCGGGTACGGGCCGCCGCCACCGTGCGGCGCGGGAGGCGCCGGCGGTACAGCGGCGGCAGCCGGTACGGGAGCGGCGGCCTGCTCCTCCTGGTCCCGCAGGTACCGCCGGTACAGGTCGCGCAGCGACGTGGACGAGCCCTTGCCCTCCAGTTCGAAGGGCCGGTCGAGGGCGCCGGGCAGGGTGTGCTCCCAGAAGTGCCGCACCGGGTCCAGCCACTCCTCCGCGCCCCAGCGGGCGGTCAGCTCGTCGAGCCGGGCCAGCTCGCGCGGGGCGATCTCCTCGACGAAGCTCACGAACAGCGGGGAGGGCCGCACAGGCGAGGTGGTGAGGCCGGTCGGGCGCATGTTCATCAGCCGGTCGCAGAACACCCCGATGATCGACTCCTCCTCCAGCAGCGCGGTCCGCTCGTACGCCTGGAGCAGCCCCGCCCAGCTGGACAGCTGCCCGTCGTACGGCTCCACGCGCAGCGCCATCGTGGAGGACTCGCCGCGCTGGAGGCGGATGCGCACGACGTCCGGGGACGCGGCGTCGCCGTCGTGGCCGACGAGCCCGTTCCACATCGCGCACAGGACGCGGTGGAGGATGTGCTGCCGGTCCTCCTCGGTGCTGACGAGCCAGTCGTCCTGGTAGCCGAGCCGCTGCCGCCAGGACAGGAAGTCGTCGGAGCGGCCCGCCTCCCGCGCCTCCGACCACAGTTTGAGCAGCCCCCGGACCTCGGAGATGTCGGTGAGGCTCATCTCGCTGCGGAACAGCGCGACGGTGATCGACTCGGACTCGACGGCGCGCGGTTCGATGTTGGCGTGCTGCGGCAGGTAGAGCGCCTTCTTCAGGTACTCGGACGTGCGGCTGTCCGCCTCGCTGCGCGGGTAGGTGATGAGCACCTTCAGGGGACCGCTGCCGTCGGGCGTGAAACCGACCGGCAGGAGTCCGGCGACCTGGGCGCGGAACTGCTCCAGCCAGCGGCCGTCCACCGCCGCCTCGGCCGCCTCGTCCCCGGCGGCCGCGCGCAGCAGCAGCGCCATCGACGGCAGCAGGGGACGCTCGTTGATCGCGTCGCCGCGCTCCCCGAAGAGCTGCTTGACCCGCCCCTCCAGGACCTGCTTGACCTCCTTGACGGCGGCGCCGTGGGAGTGGCGCACGGCTTCCAGGGCGCGCCGCCAGACGTCGCCCTCCACGAGCGCGTCGACGATCCCGGCCGCGTCCATGCTCTCCTCGGGGAGGCGGAGGCTGCGGCCGAGGCGCTGGACGACGTCGTCGTAGAAGATCCGCAGGCTGTTCTGCGGCGGCAGCAGGTAGCAGACGCCCTTGCGGTCGTCGCGGTACAGCTCCCGGCGGCGGGCGGCGAACGCCTTGCCCTCCTCGTCGGCGTGCCCGCGCAGCGCCTTGACGAGTTCGCCCAGCTCCTGGACTGCGTGGTTGAGGACCGGCCGCCACCGGGACTCGTGTTCCCGCCAGGCGGTGTGCCACAGCAGGTTCGCCCGCCATCGGTACCAGTCGTCCTGCTCGACCTTGGCGTCCCGTACGTCGGGGTCGCTCCAGCGGGCCGGTACGAGGCCGCCCGCGATGCCCTTGATCCTGGGGACGTGCGGGGCTTCCCGCCGGACGTGGCCGGGCCGGTGGGGCTCGCTGCGGCGGTTGTCGAGCATGCCGGTGAAGCCCGCCTCCGCGACCCGCTCGGGGTGTCCGCGCAGCCCCTCGATCACGGTGCTGACGCCGAACGGCCCGTACGCGCCGAGGAGCGCGCGGATGGCGCCGCCCGGCTGGAACTCCTCGACGAGCCGGGGCATGTCGCGGCCCAGGTCGCGTTCGAGGCGTACGAGGGCGTCCTTCATGTCGCCGCGGCGGTGGTGGAGGGCGGTCGTCACGGCGCGGGTGCCGCGGGGCGGCGTCTCGGGCTCCGGGATGTCCGGGGCCGCCCTGCTCCACAGGGCGTCCACGCGGGCCTTCTCGAACGTCTCCCTGACGCGCGCGGCGCCGTCCTTGACGGGCTGCCTGGCGCGTTCGTCCATGGTGCGAACGGCCTGCGCGAGGAGGCGGGCGGCGACGATCTCGGCGAGGTCGTCCACGGGTGTGGTGAGGGACGCGGCGAGGGTGGTGGACATGCTCCGGTAGCCGATGCCGGAGCGGGCGTGCCGGGACCGTTCGACGCCCTTGTTGATGAAGCTCTCGGCGAAGGACTGGTAGTCGTCCCGGGAGCGGCCGCCGCCCGTCTCGTCGGGCAGTTCGGTGCCGATGAGGGACATGACCAGGGCGGTGATGGAGCGGCGCAGGTCCTCGTTGCGGATGACGGCGGGCTTGCTGAACAGGAAGGCGGTCTGCGCGGTGGAGGCGCGCAGCCGTACGAGCGTGTCGCCGGGGTAGCGGACGCTGATCCGGGAGCGGTGCTCGACGTCGCCCACGTCGGAGTCGGCGGCGGGCATGTTCTGGTCGTCGACGAGCCGGGAGATGTCCACCAGGGCGCGGGCGCCGTTGAGTTCGGCCTCCCGTCCGCCGCCCGCCTCGGGCGGGAACGCGGACGGCATGACGACCAGCGGGTAGATCTTCACGCCGGGCACCCTGGCGTTGCGGAACTCGTGCCCGATGAGGTGGATGAAGTCGTGGTAGATGCCGGCTCCGGTCCCTCCCGCGACGGAGAACGCGACGAACACGTCGCAGCCGCGGATGCGGCCGCCGCCCAGCCGCTGGAGGTCGCCCGCGCAGCTGCCGATGGCCCCGATCGCGGCGCGCAGCGGACGCAGGACGTTGTCGAGTCCGCTGTGGAGGGTGGCGAACAGGGCGGCGCGGCCGACGGTCGGCAGCTGTCCCGCGCCGTTGTAGAGCGGGGCGACGCGGGGCTGGCGGACGTCCGGGGGGAGCCAGTCGCGGGTCTCGTCGGGCAGGGCGACGCGCAGCATCCTGGTCACGTCGGTGGAGCCCTCGAAACCGGCGGGCAGCAGGTCGTTCACGACGCGGGCGGTACGCGCGTACGCGGCGCCCTCGACGCCGGGCGCGCCGAGCCGCGCCTGCGCGTCGCCCTCGCTGAAGTCGGCGTACACGAACTGGAGGCAGTCGGGCAGCTGGTACGGGGCGCGGCGGCCGCCGTCCACGAGCCGGGTGCCGTCGGGGCCGCACAGTTCGCGGCGCAGGCTCTGTTCGAGTTCGGCGCCGATCTTGCCGCCGGTGCCGCCCAGTCCTACGAAGAGCATGGGCTGGTAGATCTTCATCACGTCTCCCCTCGGGGCGTGGGTGCCCCGTCGTGCGGTGCTGCGTCAGAAGTCCCGGAGGTCCGGGCTGTCGGCGGCGCGCTCGTCATGGCGGCCGCGCCCGGTGGCCGCGCCGTCCCCTCCGGCGCCGTCCCCGCGGGCGCCGGACCAGGCCGGGCCGTCGCCGGTGTCGTCGCTCTCGCGGCGCGGCGGGGGTGTGCGGCGGGAGCCGAAGGGCATCCGGTCGCTCCAGCCGCCGGGCCGGGCCCGGTCGGTGTCGGCCGTGGTCCGGCCGCCCGGCGTGCGGGTGCCGGAGAAGCGGGAGCCGGAGGCGCGGGAACCGGCGGTCCTGCGGTCGTGGACGGCGAGTTCGAGGTCGTCGTCGAGGGCGGTGACGCCGTTGTGCCCCACGGGCTGCTCCGGCCCGCCGTGCGGGCGCAGCCTCAGCTCCCCGCCCACCGTGGCGATCAGCTGGTGCGCGCCGGGCTCGTCGGGGCGGCCCGGCTGGAGCCTGGGCGCGCTGCCGCGGCCCTGCTCGACGGTGAAGGAGTACCTGCCCCGCCGGTCGCGTCCGCTCCGTACGGTGAGCCGGTCCAGGCTCTGGCCGTCGCGCAGGAGTTCCAGCTCGATCCCCGCCAGGTCGAGCCGTCCGAGGACGGCGCGGACCCGGACGGCGAGGAACACGCCGAGGAGCAGCGCGGCGGCGCCGCCACCGGCGAGGGCGGGCCACCAGCGTTCGGTCCAGGAGGGGCGTGGCTCGACGCGGATGTCCAGGAACGCGGCGGCGACCGGCTGGGCCGGGGCCGCCGCGTCGACGGCGGTGATCTTCCCGCCGATGTCGCCGGGCCGCGTGCCGGGGCCGACTTCGAGGGTGAACGGCGTGTCGCGTCGGCTGCCCGGCGGGACGGTGACGGTGGCCGGGCCGACGCGCAGTTCGGTCCCGGCCGCCTGGTCGGCGAGGGCGAGGCGCAGGGTGTGCGGGGCGGTGTCGTTGTTGGTGACGGACAGGGTGCCCCGGACGGTGCCGCCGGGGTGGACGGTCGTACGGTCCACGGTGATCCCGGCGAGGACGGCGGGGTTGCTCTCGCCGCGGACGCTGTGCAGCGGGCGCAGGTCGGAGGTGACGCCGGGCGCGGCCATGCGGGTGGTGAGCCGCAGCGCGCCGGTGGCGCCCGCCGGGACGGTGACGGTTCCGGTGAACCGCACGTCGGCCGCTTTGCGGTCCGGGGCGCGGCCGTCGTCGGTGAGGGTGAACGCGACGGGCTCGAACCCGTCGCCGGCGAGCTGCCCGGTGACCTTGATCCCGGCGATCAGCGCCGGGTCGGTGACGTAGACGCCGCGGCGGGTCTGCATGCGGACCTCCACGACGGCCCGCTCGCCGGGGCGGGGCGCGGCCGGGGCGAGGACGGCGGACGATCGGAGCTTGCCCTGCCAGATGGCGCGTACGGCGACCTCGCGGTCCCGGTGGCCCTCGGGCGCCTCGACGTGGGCGCGCCACCGGCCGGGCAGCGGGTTGTTGACGCGCAGCGCCTCGACCGGGCCGCCCTGGCCGCTGAGTTCGAAGGTGGAGCCGTCGAAACGGCCGTTCGCCGGGACCTTGCGGCCGCGCGGGTCGTAGTAGGTGACGGTGACCTTCGGGTCGTGCTTGCTGACGGTGATGGAGCCGTCGGTGGCGATCGGCGGGATCGTCACGTACAGGTCGCCGGGGGGCCGCTTGGAGTCGCCGGGGGTGACGCCCGCGCAGCGGGCGGCGGCGAAGGCCTCCTGGAACGCCGCGTCGATGCCGGTTGAGTCGGCGACGACCCGCATGCGCGGGGTTGCGGACGGCAGGTCGGCGCAGCCGCCCCGGTAGCCGCCCTCGGCCATGTCGGTGAGCATGGCCCGGTCGATCTCCTTGCCGAAGCCGAGCGGCCAGATCTGCACCTTCTCCTCACGGGCCCGGGCCAGTTCGTCGGCGAGGCGCTTGAGACCGTTGGTCCTGCGGCTCTCGGGGTCGGCGCCGTACTCGGGGCTGTCGTCCACGTCGAGACGGCCGTCGGTGAGGAGGAAGACGACCTTGGGGACGGCCGGTGTGTCACTCTCGGTGAGGCGGCCGACGGCCTGGCCGATGGCGGCGGGGAAGTCCGTGCCGGGGCCGACGCGGGAGTCGCGGCGGGCGAGCCGCTGCACGCAGTCGCTGAGCCGCTGCCGTCCGGCGGAGTCGGCGACGGTGAGCGGGCACACCTCCCGTACGGGCGACTGGCCCGGTTCCTCGGAGCTGCCGAAGCCGATGACGGTGGCGCGGGACCGCTCGGAGATCTCCCCCTGGGCGAGGAGCGCGGCGGCTTCGACCTCGCGGGCGAGGTCCTCGTCGGAGAGGCTGTCGGACTGGTCGACGACGATGGCGAAGTCCACCGGGTCGGCGCCCTCCGGGGCGGCGGTCGTGTCCACCGCGGTGTGCGCCGCGCCCGGCGCGGCGGCGGTCGCCGGGGTCAGGGCCGGGGTCAGGGCCGCCAGGCCGAGGGCCACGGCCAGGGCGGCGGCTCGCGCCGCCCGTCCCGTTCTGGTCAGTCGCATCTTCGTCGTCACCACAGTTCACTCAGGAGGGCCAGGGCCGCGCCCAGGGCCAGGCAGAGGACGCCCGCGCGCAGCCAGCGGTACTTGGCGGCCAGGACCTGCCCGTGGACGCTGGCCTGGTCCAGGAGCCAGGAGGTCGTGTCGGCGCCCGCCTCGGCGAGCCGGTCGAGCAGCGCGCCCGCGGGCGCGCCCGCGGCGAGGTCGCGCAGCAGGGTGCGGTCGGCTCCGACGCGGGTACGGGGCAGGACGACCCCGACGAGCATCAGCATCCCCGCGCCCCACAGGGCCGCGGCGACGGCCAGCAGGACGGCGCCGGGGCCGCGCGCGCCGAGCGGGCCGGGGTCGCGGGCGAAGACGACGGCGAGGAAGGCGAGCGCGCCGGACAGCAGGATCGCCGCCTTCGTGTCGGCGCGCCCTATGTCCTCGCGGACGGAGCCCAACAGGCGTTCGGCGAGTGCGCGGACCTCGTCCGCCGGCGGGGGCGCCGGGGTGCCGCTCACTCGTCGTCCCAGTCGTCGAAGTCCGCGCTGGGCGGGGCGCTCGGGGCGGGACGCCGGTACGACGAGTCGTCGCCGTGCCGGCCGGCGGTGCCGTAGCGGTCGTCGCCGCGGTACCGGTCGTCAGCGGGGGCGGCGTCGTCCTCCCGCTGTCGCTCCCGTTCCCGTTCGCGCTCGAAGGCGGACTGGACGCTCGTCGGCTCGTGGACGCGGCGCGGGTCGTCGTCGTCCGGGAGGGTGGCGCGGCGGCCCGCGGGCTCGTCCTCCCAGGGCGGGCGCACCGGCTCGGCGGAGGGGCCGCCGTCGGTGAGGGCGGCGCGGGGCGCGGGCTGCCGGGGCAGGTCGAGGACCCGGTCCGCGACGCCGCCGAGGACACCGCCACTGCTGCTGCGCAGGTGCTCCAGCACCTGGTACGTCATCTGGTCCAGGTCGTGGCGCTCGATGACGCCCGTGTCGATGAGCCGGTGCAGCACGGCGAGGAAGTCGGCCTTGCCCTCCCGCTCCTCGGCCAGCAGCTGCCTGCGGATCTCCCACTGCTTGTCGGGGTTGGCGGCCATGTGGTGGGCGATCTGCGCGGCCTCGCCCCGCTGGAGCATGGCCTGGAGCTCCCTGGCCCGGTCGGCGAGCAGCTGCCGGTCGTAGGCGTCCTTGCGGCGCTCCCGTTCGGCGACGCGCCGGTCCACGCCCATGCCGACGAGGGTGCGGTCGGCCTCGGCGAGCTGGCCCTTCACGTCCCGGTCGAGGTCGAAGAAGACATGGACGCGGGTGCGCAGGCCCAGGTCGCGGCCGAGCTGGAGCCGCCCGGCGGCCAGTTCGTCCCGTACGGCCTCGTCGGCGCGCTGGGCCTCCGTGATGCCGAACCTGCGGGAGATGGCGCGCAGCCCGTCGAGGAGGTCGTCGCGCAGCAGTTCCGCGACGTCCCACACCTGACGCCTGACGACGAGGTGCGGGTCGTCCACCTCCCACTGGACGCTCGCCTTGGCGCGGAACGACACCCCGTCGCCCGCGGCGGGCAGTTCGAGGTCGAACTCGGTGACGTTGCGGCCGAGCAGCACCTCGAAGACGGTGTACGGGCTGCCGAGGCGCGGCTTGCGGAAGTCCTCCGTACGGTCGGGCGACACCACGCGGTGGCCGCCGTTGCGGTAGAGGAGGACGGCGGCGACGCGTCCGCTGGTGCGCCGGTACGGCGGCCGGGACTCGCGCAGCAGGGGGCCTCGGGGCCGGGTGCCGGGCGGCTCGGCGTCGGACTCGGCGTCGCGGGGCGGGTCGTACGGGGCGGGCCCGGGGTTCATCGCTCGGCTCCTTCCGCCACGGCGTCCCACATACGGCCGGCCGCGGTTCTGTCCAGGGGCTTGTCCCGGTCGCGTACGAGTCCCGTGAGCAGGCCGCGCAACCGGTCGCGGTCCCGGGGGGTGGTGGCGAGCAGCGGCAGGAAGCCGCAGAGCACCCGGAGGGTCTCGGGGTCCCGGGCGGCGCGCCGCACCAGGGAGGCGAGGCCGTCCAGGGCGGGTTCACCGGAGCGGGGGGTGCCGAGGGCCGCCCTGACGAGCGCGGCCAGCGGCGGGGCGAGGCCGGGGCGGGTGGCGAGCAGGGCGAGCAGCAGCGGCCGGGCGGCGTGCGGTTCGAGGTGCGGCACCTCGGTGAGGCCCCAGAGGTGGGTGGTGCGCATGGTGAGCGTGCCGATCGCGGTGAGGAGCGCGAGGTCGGCGAGGGCGCGCCGGCCGTCGCCGAGCCAGTGGCCGAGGCGGCGGGTGACGGTCTCGGGGTCGGCGGAGGCGAGGAGGCGCATGACGCTGAACGACGCGGTGCCCAGCACGTCGGGGTCCTGGCCGTCGTCGGACCGTACGACGGTGCCGAGCGCGTCGAGCGACGAGCGGACGGAGGCGGCGGGCAGGGCGTAGCCGTGGGCGAGAACGGCCGTGTCGAGGAGAGCGGGGTCGCCGCCGCGGGCCCAGTCGCGCAGGACGGCGGCGACGGCGGGCTGGACGCGCGGGTCGCGGGCGGCCTCGGCGAGGGCGGTGGCGGCGGCCATGCGCGGGACGCGTCCGTCGAGGGCGGCGAGGGGGCGGACGAGCTCCCCGAAGCCGTACACCCAGTCCCAGGAGCACAGGACGCCCGCGGCGATGGAGGCGCGGACCCACACCTCGGGGCGGGGGTCGTCGCACAGGCCGCGCAGCCAGCGGGCGACGGGGCCGCGGACGTTGTGGTGGCCGTGCCACACCTCGCTCAGGACGGCGATGGCGAGGGCGTCGCCCTGGAAGCGGATGACGCGGGCGGGCACGCGGGCGGCGCCCAGGTCGAGTTCGCCGTCCTCCACGACGGAGCGGGCGACGACGGGCCGGTTGTCGGCGTGGGTGCCGAACAGGCGGCGGCCGGTGGGGTGTTCGGGGTCGAGGGTGACGGCGAGTTCCCAGGCGAGCAGTTCGGCGGCCTCGGCGGTGAGGCTGTACGCGGAGCCGTTGAACACGGCGACGGCGATGCGGAACGCGGCGGCGTTCAGCGCGGGCAGCGCCTCGGGGAGGGTGCCGGGCCGGTCGGCGCCCGCGAACCAGACGCGGGCCTGGGCGCGGACGAACGCGCCGCAGTCGTCGAGGAGTCTCTCGTGGGTGAGTTCGCCCTTCTGGTGGCGGGCGAGGTGGTCGGCGAGGCGGGCGGCCTCGCGGGGGCGCAGCTCGTCCAGGCCGAGGGCGCGGACCACGTCGTCGTGCGCGGCGAGCGTACGGGCCGCGTCGAGTGCGCCGTCGGGTTCGCCGCGCAGCAGGGTGCGCAGGTGGCGGTGGAGGACCTCGGCGGGCGGCGGGGGCGGGCAGTGGACGCCGTAGCGGCCCTGGAGGAGCCGGTCGGCGAGGTCGCCGCTCTCGACGAGGATCACGCCGTACGACCGCTTGGCGCGGAGCTGGCCGCTGAACCGGTCGAGGTGCAGTTCGGTGAGGCGGCGGGGGCGGGGCGCGGCGCGGTCGTCGCCGTCCGGCTCGGGGCCGGAGCCGTTCTCGGGCGGCAGTTCCAAAAGGTAGCCGTGGCCGGACTGGAGGGCGTCGTCGGTGATCGTGTGGACGGCGGTGGCCGGGTCGAGGCGGGTGACGTGGTCATCGGTGAGTTCGGAGAGGAGGGCGAGGGCGGTGGCGGTGCGGCCGCTGCCGGGTTCGCCGGTGAGGACGAGGAGGCCGCAGGAGCGCAGGAGCTGCTTCATCCGCTGGTAGCCGGTGGTCTCGCAGTAGACGTCGGCGAGGCGGGCCAGGGTCTCGTCCGGTACGGCGCCCTGGACGGCCGGCGGTCCGGCGTCCGTCCAGAACTGGGTGATGAAGGTGTTGTCCTCGAAGACCTGGCCGTCGCCCCGGATGTCGTAGCGGCGTTCGGCGCGGCCGTGTTCGAAGGTGGCGCGGGCGGCGTGGGCGGTGCCGGCCCCGCCGGTGCCGCCGGACGCGCCGAGCGGGTTGCGCCCGGCGTGGTCGAAGGGGTTGGGCGGGGCCTCGGCCTCGCGCTCGCCGTCCTTCTCCCGGTCCTTGTCCCGGTCCTTGCCGCCCTCCCTGTCGCGGTCCTTGTCGCGGGCGTGGTCCCTGTCCCGGTCGCGGGCCTGCGCCTGGTCGCGGTCGCCCGGCTGGGGGCCGCCGCCCGGCGCGGCGTCGCCATCGCGGGGGTCGGGCTGGACGTCGTCGTGGTCGCTCACGCGCGCTCACCTCCGTCGCGGTCCTTGCGGATGCCGGTGAAGCCGCCGCGGATCGTGTTGCGCTCGAAGACCTGGAGGTCGCCCCCCGCCCGGTAGCTGCGCCCGGGCGGGGGCTCCTCGGTGGTGCGGGGCGGTGGGCCGCCCCCCGTCGTCGGCCCACCGCCGGTCGGTGCGGCACCGGGCGCGCCCGCCCGGGTGCCGGGGGGTTCCCCGCCGGGGGTGTCCGGCAGGGGTGGTGCGGGGCGCCTGGGGATGTGGAACCAGGCGGTCTCGTCGGTCTCCTTGGCGCGGACGCGGGCGGGCCGGTAGTGGGCGGGCTCGACGTACCGGCCGCCCTCGGCGACCACGTTGTCGTACAGCCACCCGGAGACGACGACGAGCAGGTCGGCGTCGGTGGCGCGGGCCATCACGTCCTTGGCGGCGGCGCTGTCGCAGAGCCGGCAGGCGAGGTCCACGGCGCGGCCGACGAGCCCTTCGCCGTCGTCGAGGACGAGGCCCGCGTTCATGCCGACGCGCAGCCGCAGCCGGGGGTCGCGGCCCGCGTTGTGCTCGCGCAGGCACTCGTAGAGCGTGTCGATCCAGCGTCCGACCATCAGCGTGGGCGGTACGTCGGGGCGCAGCGCGGCGAGGATGCCGTCGCCCCGGTCCTCCTGGTGGACGTGGCCGGGCTCGACGCCGATCGCGGCGTACGCCTCGCCGAACGACTCGTACATGGCGGAGCGCATACGCCTCTTCGCGTCGATGCCCAGCGTCCCGGAGGCGCAGGCGTCCCCGAAGACGACCAGCCGGTGGATGGCTCCCGCACTGCTCACTCGGACTCCCTGGGTGCCGTGGTGTGACGTGGTGGTGCGCGCGGTTCCGCGTGGTGGCGCCGTGGTGGCGAGGCGGTTCCGCGGGTTCGGCGCCGTGGTGGGCGCCGCGTTCCTCCGTGGTGCCGTGGTGCCCCGTGACGCCGTGGTGCTGTGACGCCGTGGTGCCGGGGTGTCGCGGCGCTCCACTGCCGTGACGCCCAGGTGCCGGGGCGTCGCCGCGGCGAGGTGCTTTGGTGTCGTGGTGCTCGTGCTGACAGGCCAAGCCTCGCCGCTTCGTGCGGCGGGCGATGTAGCCGTTTACACACCCGGCGAGGTTTTCTTCCCGGGTGCCGGCGGGCGCGGCGGGCGGCCCTGGGCGAGGTGGAGGAGAGCTTCCATGTCGGTGACGACGACCTGGCGCTGGCCGGTCCGGACGACGTGCTGTTCGCGAAGCTGCCGCAGGGCCTTGGCGACGGCCTCGCGGGTGGCGCCGATGGCGGCGGCCAGGTCGTGCTGGGGCAGGGGGATCTTCAGGACCGTGCCGTCCGGGCCGCGCCGTCCGGCCCGCTCCGCGAGTTCCGCGAGGCGGGCGGCGAGGCGCTGGAGGACGGTCTCGGAGGCGAGGGAGCGGCGTTCGACGTCGGCGCTGCGCAGCCGGGCGCTGAGCTGCCGCATGATCAGTGAGGTGGCGTGCGGGCGGGCGGCGAGGAAGAGGCGGAACCGGGTATCGGAGACGGACACGGCGTCGACCCGGCCGAGCGCCGTGACGGTGGCGCTGCGGGGGCCCTGATCGACGGTGGCGAGCTCGCCGACGACCTCGCCCGCGCCGCGCAGGGCGAGGATGAGGCGCGTGCCGCGTTCGGTGCTGATGGAGACGACGGCCCAGCCGGAGAGCAGGACCAGGACGTAGGCGGAGGTGTCGCGTTCCCGGATCATGACGGTGCCGGGCTCGTAGACATGACGGACGCCCTCCGCGAGGAGGGCGTTGCGGTCCTGGGTGGAGAGGGCTTCGAGGAAGGAGCGGTCCTGGCCGAAAAGACTCATTCCGCTCCCCTCCCCCGCGCGTCGCACACCCGAACGGACATCGCGTGTTCGGCTGGTTCGTATGGAAGTTCGCACGCTGTTCGATGCGCACGGCGCCCCAAAAGGGCTTGTGGTCAACGAGGTTGACGTTGCGTCACTGCTTTGGGGTGAAGAACGCTAGGGGCTGCCGTTCCGGCCCGTCAACACGGCTGGAAGCGCACCGGGCGCAGGGTTCACACAGGTGCGCTCCGGGTGCCACCCTGCCGCGCCGTGCGCCCGCCCTCGTGCGCCGTGCGTGCGCCCCCTCGGGGGTACGCGCACGGTGGGGCGGCGGGCTGGGCGGCGGACGGCGGTGCGGCAGGCTGGGCGGGGCGACGGCGACGCGGTGGACGGCGGCTGGGCGGCAGGGCGCTGGGCGGCTGAGCGGTAAACCAATGGCCGGGGGCGCACGGGCGCCCCGATACTTGCCGGGTGTTCCTGACGATCAGTACGACCGGTACCCCAGAACGCCCCGCGACCGACCTCGGTTTCCTGCTGCACAAGCATCCCGGCAAGGCGCAGGCGTTCTCCACCTCCTACGGCACGGCCCATGTCCTCTACCCCGAGGCGAGCGCCGAGCGCTGCACGGCGGCGCTGCTGCTGGAGGTCGATCCGGTCGCGCTGGTACGCCGCGGCAAGGGCGGCCGTGACCGGGGCCCGGACACGGCCCTCGCCCAGTACGTCAACGACCGCCCGTACGCCGCGTCGTCCCTGCTCGCTGTCGCGCTGGGCAACGTGTTCTCCAGCGCGCTCGCCGGGCGGTGCGCCGCCCGCCCCGAGCTGGCGGAGGCCGCGCTGCCGCTGCGCGTCGAGGTGCCGGCGGTGCCCGCGAAGGGCGGCGCCGCGCTGGTGCGGCGGCTGTTCGGGCCGCTGGGCTGGGCGGTCACCGCCGATCCCGTGCCGCTCGACGAGCGGTTCCCCGAGTGGGGCGACTCGCGGTACGTCCGGCTCGTCCTCGAAGGCGAGCAGCGCCTCGCGGACGCGCTGCGCCACCTGTACGTGCTGCTGCCGGTGCTGGACGACGCCAAGCACTACTGGGTGTCGCCCGACGAGGTGGACAAGCTGCTGCGGGTCGGCGAGGGCTGGCTGCCGGGCCACCCGGACCAGCAGCTGATCACCCTCCGCTATCTGTCGCGCCGCCGCTCCCTGACGCGGGAGGCGACGGAGCGCCTGGAGCTGGCGCGGCTGGCCGCGGCCGACGACACGGAGGCCGAGGAGCTGGACAACGCCGTGGACGAGGACACCGACACCGAGGAGCGGCCCGTGCCGCTGGCGGTGCGGCGCCGGGAGGCGATCCTGGCCGCGCTGCGCGACGCGGGCGCGAGCCGGGTGCTCGACCTGGGTTGCGGACAGGGCCAGCTGGTCCGCGAGCTGCTGAAGGACCCGCGCTTCACGGAGGTCGTCGGCGTGGACGTGTCCGTACGGGCGCTGTCCCTCGCCGCGCGGCGGCTCCGCCTGGACCGCATGGGCGAGCGGCAGGCGTCCCGGGTCCGGCTGGTGCAGGGCTCCCTCACGTACACGGACAAACGGCTCAAGGGGTACGACGCGGCCGTCCTCAGCGAGGTGATCGAGCACGTGGACCTCCCGAGGCTGCCCGCCCTGGAATACGCGGTGTTCGGCGCCGCCCGGCCCGGCACCGTGCTCGTGACGACGCCGAACGTCGAGTACAACGTCCGCTGGGAGACCCTGCCCGCCGGGCACGTGCGCCACGGCGACCACCGGTTCGAGTGGACCCGCGCCGAGTTCCGCGACTGGGCGCGCGGCGTCGCCGACCGCCACGGGTACGCGGTGGCGTTCACCCCCGTCGGACCCGACGACCCGGAGGTGGGACCGCCCACGCAGATGGCCGTGTTCACCCTCACCGACACCACCGCTCCGACCGCGCCCCCGAACACGACCCCGACCCCGCCCCCGAAGGAGGACAAGGCCGCATGACCACCACCGCCGTCACGGAGCCCGCCGCCGCGCGGGCCCGCGTCCTGCCCGTCACCGACCTGTCCCTCGTGGTCCTGATCGGCGCCACGGGGTCCGGCAAGTCCACCTTCGCCCGCAGGCACTTCAAGCCCACCGAGGTCGTCTCGTCGGACTTCTGCCGCGGTCTGGTCTCCGACGACGAGAACGACCAGAGCGCCAGCCGCGACGCGTTCGACGTGCTCCACTACATCGCCGCCAAGCGGCTCGCCGCGGGCCGCCTCACGGTCGTGGACGCGACGAACGTGCAGGCCGAGGCCCGCCGCCAGCTGGTGCGGCTGGCCCGCGAGCACGATGTGCTGCCCATGGCCATCGTCCTCGACGTGCCGGAGGAGGTGTGCGCGGCCCGCAACGCCGCCCGCCCCGACCGCGCGGACATGCCCCGGCACGTCATCCGCCGCCACCGCGGTGAACTGCGGCGGTCCCTGCGCGGCCTGGAGCGCGAGGGCTTCCGCAAGGTGCACGTGCTGCGGGGCGTCGAGGAGATCGAGGCCGCCGAGGTCGTCCTGGAGAAGCGGTACAACGACCTGCGGCACCTGACGGGCCCGTTCGACATCATCGGCGACATCCACGGCTGCGCGTCCGAACTGGAGGCGCTGCTCGCCAAGCTCGGCTACGTCGACGGGCGGCACCCCGGGGGGCGCACCGCCGTGTTCGTCGGCGACCTGGTGGACCGGGGCCCCGACTCCCCCGGCGTGCTGCGCCGGGTGATGGGCATGGTCGAGTCCGGGGACGCGCTGTGCGTGCCGGGCAACCACGAGAACAAGCTGGGCCGCTGGCTCGCCGGGCGCAAGGTCCAGCACACCCACGGCCTCGCCGAGACGATCGGGCAGCTGGAGCGGGAGGACGACGCCTTCCGGCAGCGGGTGCGTCGGTTCATCGACGGGCTCGTCAGCCACTACGTGCTCGACGAGGGCCGGCTCGTCGTCTGCCACGCCGGTCTGCCGGAGAAGTACCACGGCCGCACGTCGGGCCGGGTCCGCTCGCACGCGCTGTACGGCGACACGACGGGCGAGACCGACGAGTTCGGCCTGCCCGTGCGCTACCCGTGGGCCGAGGAGTACCGGGGCCGCGCCACCGTCGTGTACGGGCACACGCCCGTGCCCGACACCTCGTGGGTCAACAACACGATCTGCCTCGACACCGGCGCCGTGTTCGGAGGGAAGCTGACAGCGCTGCGCTGGCCGGAGCGGGAGCTCGTGGACGTGCCCGCCGAGCGGGTCTGGTACGAGCCGGCCCGGCCGCTCGTCACGGACGTCCCCGGCGGGCGTCAGGGCCGGCCGCTGGACCTGGCCGATGTGCACGGCCGCCGTGTCGTGGAGACCCGGTACCTGGGGAACGTCGGCGTCCGTGAGGAGAACGCCGCCGCCGCGCTGGAGGTCATGAGCCGCTTCGCCGTGGACCCGCGCCTCGTGCCGTACCTGCCGCCGACGATGGCGCCGACCCCCACCTCCGCCCTCGACGGCTACCTGGAGCACCCGGCGGAGGCGTTCGCCGCGTACGCCGCCGACGGGGTCGGGCGCGTCGTCTGCGAGGAGAAGCACATGGGGTCGCGGGCCGTGGTCCTGGTGTGCCGGGACGCGGCCGCCGCGCGCGAGCGGTTCGGCGTGGACGGCCCCACCGGCTCCCTGTACACCCGCACCGGGCGCCCCTTCTTCCCGGACGGGGCGACGACGAAGGTCCTCGACCGGGTCCGCGCCGCGGTGACGGCGGCCGGGCTGTGGGACGAGCTGGACACGGACTGGCTGCTGCTGGACGCCGAGCTGATGCCGTGGTCGCTGAAGGCCGGTGGGCTGCTGCGCTCGCAGTACGCCGCGGTGGGCGCCGCCGCCGGGGCGTCGCTGCCCGGCGCGACGGCCGCGCTGGAGGCGGTGGCCGCGCGGGGCGTGGACGTGTCCGCGCTTCTGGAGCGGCAGCGGGAGCGGGCGGCCGACGCGGCGGCGTTCACCGACGCGTACCGGCGGTACTGCTGGCCGACCGACGGGCTGGACGGGATGCGGCTCGCGCCCTTCCAGATCCTCGCCGCGCGGGGCCGCAGCCTCGCCGGGCTGCCGCACGACGAGCAGCTCGCCCTGATCGACCGCCTCGTCGCGGCGGACGGCACGGGCCTGCTGCGGGGCACGGGCCGGCTGCTGGTGGACACGGGCGACGAGGCGTCCGTACGGGCCGGTGTGGACTGGTGGCTGGAGCTCACCGGTGAGGGCGGTGAGGGCATGGTCGTCAAGCCTCTCGGCGCGCTCGCCCGCGACGGCGCTGGCCGCCTGGTGCAGCCCGGCGTCAAGTGCCGGGGCCGCGAGTACCTGCGGATCGTGTACGGCCCGGAGTACACCCGCCCGGAGAACCTGCGGCGCCTGCGCTCCAGGTCGCTCGGCCACAAGCGGTCGCTGGCCCTGCGCGAGTACGCCCTCGGCCTGGAGGCCCTGGACCGGCTGGCGGCTGGTGAGCCCCTGTGGCGCGTCCACGAACCGGTCTTCGCCGTCCTGGCGTTGGAGTCGGAACCGGTGGACCCCCGCCTGTAGCCCCCGGGCGCCGGGCCGTCGCGGTGCCCGGCGCCCGGCGGTGGGCCCGCGCCGTCCTCGGGGGCTGGGCCCACCGTCCCCAGATCGCGGGTTCGCTCGACCGGGGGACCCCATGCTTGGGATGGGTCCGGCCGTGCCTCGGGGCGGGGTCCCGGTTGCCGGCGCCGTCCGTCGTGGGGTGTGCCCACCCTCCCCCAAGGTCTCGGCTTCGCTCGTCCAGGGGGACCCCCGTCCCCCTGGGGCCCCCTGGGCGAAGTCCTTGGGGGAGGAACGACTGCCCGCAGCGGTTGTGGTGCCGACCGTCGCGGCACCCCGCTCCCGGCCCGGCAGGGGCACCGCGGGACCGACGCGTCGCCCGGCTCCGGTGTGGTCAGTTCAGCTGGGACTGGACCTGGGAGGAGATCAGCTCCAGGTGGTCCAGGTCGTGCAGGTCGAGGAGCTGCAGGTAGATCCGGGAGCTGCCCGCCGCCGCGTACCGGCCGATCTTGTCCACGACCTCCGCGGGCGAGCCCGCCAGGCCGTTCTCCTTCAGCTCGCCCACGTCCCGGCCGATGGCGGCCGCACGACGGGCCACCTCCGCGTCGTCCTTGCCGACGCACACCACCAGGGCGTTGGAGTACACGAGGTCGTCCGCGCTCCGCCCGGCCTCCTCGGCCGCCGCGCGGACCCTGCCGAACTGCGCCTCCGTGTCGGCGACCGAGGCGAACGGGATGTTGAACTCGTCGGCGTACCGCGCCGCCAGACGCGGTGTCCGCTTCGCACCCAGGCCACCGATCAGCACCGGCACCTTCCGCTGGGCCGGCTTGGGCAGCGCCGGGGAGTCGGCCAGCTGGTAGAACTTCCCGTCGTAGCTGAACGTCTTGCCCGTCTCCGTGGCCCACAGGCCCGTGACGATGTCGAGCTGCTCCTCCAGGCGCCCGAACTTCTCCTTCGGGAAGGGAATCCCGTACGCCGTGTGCTCCGCCTCGAACCAGGCGGCGCCCAGGCCCAGCTCGACCCGGCCCCCCGACATCTGGTCCACCTGCGCCACCTGGATCGCCAGCACCCCGGGGAGCCGGAACGTGGCGGCCGTCATCAGCGTGCCCAGCCGGATGCGCTTGGTCTCGCGGGCCAGGCCCGCCAGGGTGATCCAGGCGTCCGTCGGGCCGGGCAGCCCGCTGACGGAACCCATGTGCAGATAGTGGTCGGAGCGGAAGAAGGCGTCGAAGCCGAGGTCCTCGGTGGCCTTGGCGACGGTGAGCAGGGTGTCGTAGCTCGCGCCCTGCTGGGGCTCGGTGAAGATACGCAGATCCATGACTCCATCCTGCACCGGACCGAGCCGTGAGCAGGACCGCGACCGACCGGGCCCACCGTCCCCACCCGCTCGTCACGGCCAGGCCGCCCAGTCCGCCGGGTCCACCGCCTCGGCCCGCTCGGGAGGTCTGGACCGGTCGGGCACCGGCAGCCGGCGCAGCATCACCCGCACCCGGTCACCGGCCTCGTCGGCGGCGTCGATCGCCTCGATGCACTGCCAGTAGAGCCCTTCCTCGTCCGTGGCGCAGGCCACGCCGACGAGGGCCATCCCCACCTCCCCGAGCAGCGCGCCGAGCGCCAGTAACGTCCCGCGCGGATCGAGGACTTCGGACAGCTGCGACGCCGCCGACGCGCCCGGCCGCCGCGCCGGGTGGTCCGGGCCCACGACCCCGCGGCCGCCCGTCTCCCCGAGACCGCGCGCCTCGCCCCGCACCTCACGCGGCCCGAACAGGGCCAGGTGGTCACCGATCGCCTGGGCCAGGCACTGCGCCTGCCAGACGGACGCCATGATGTCGGGCACCGCCCGGCTCTCGGCGAGATCACTCCGGCTGATGGAGATGAGCCGTTCCGCATCCATGTCCGCCGCCCCCGTTCGTACGACTGTCCGCTCACAGGTTCACTACCCAGAGTGAAGCCGTCCGAGCCCAAGCACCAGGGGAATTCGGAAATCTGTGGACACGAAGCTCAGTGTGAATAAGTCCATCACTCCGAAGAGTGACGATCTTGCCGCGCGGCCCGCCCCGGCGGCCGCCCCACCGGGAAGCGCCGCTCGTTCCGGTCGATCTTCGCGGAGAGCGCCTGGAGCGGATCGACGCCCAGCCTCCCGCAGAACTGGAGGAGATACGCGAGCACGTCGGCGACCTCGTCGGCCACGCGGTGCGCCGTCTCCGGGTCGTCCATGACCCGGTCGGCCTCCTCGGGCGTCAGCCACTGGAAGATCTCCAGGAGTTCGGCCGCCTCGACGCTCAGCGCCGCCGCCAGGTTCTTCGGGGTGTGGTAGGGCTGCCACTCGCGCGAGGCGGCGAACTCGGCCAGCCTGCGCTGCAGTCCCTCTACGTCGAGTTCCGTCACGGCGTCAGGTCTACCATCCGCGCCGGACACGGGGCCGGGCCGCCCCGGCGGAGGGCGGGCCGCCCCGGACGCCACGGCAGCCCGGGGCTCCCGTCAGGCGTGCGGGACGGCCGCGGCGGCGGTGCCCTCGACCTCCGTACCGGCGGGGGTCAGGAGGAACACGTTCCGGTCCACCCGGTGCATCGAGCTGCCCAGGCCGAAGACGACCCCGCTGCTGAAGTCCAGGACCCGCTTGGCCACTTCGGTGTCCGCGCTGGTCAGGTCCAGCAGCACGGGGATCTGCGCGACGAGGTACTCGGCGACCTCCCGCGCGTCCGCGAAGACCTGGACCCGCAGCACCACCATGCGGCGCTGCGCCCCGGCCTCGGAGTCCTGGGGGATCGTGCGGTGATCGACCCTGGACGGCCACTCGTCGCGCCCCCGCAGCGGGACGACCTGCGCCAGACCCTCCCACTGCTCGTCGGTGACGTCGTACCTCTCGTACCTACTCATGGACCCATCCTGGCGCCCCTCACCCGTTCGGCCCAACTCCGACACGGGTCGTGTCGCGGCCCGCCGTCACGGACGGGGCGCCGTCGGCACCTCAGTCGATGTCGAACAGCGGCCCGGTGACGGCGAGTCCCAGCTCGTCGCCCACGAACGAGAAGAACGCGAGCAGCATCAGCGCGGCACCGGCCGGTCCGACGTCCTTGAGGAAGTGGGTCATCTCCGCCTGTCGGCCGTCCGGGCTGTCCCCCTTCCAGAAGGCGTGCGTCACCAGCGCGGTCGGGACGAGGAAGACGAGCAGCAGCGCGCCCAGGTCGGCCCAGATGCCCAGCAGGATGCTCAGCCCGCCGAGCAACAGCAGCAGGCCGCTGAGGAGGATGGCGGGCTTGGCGGCGGGCAGGCCCTTGCTCTGCGCGTAACCGGCCATGTACTGCGTCTTCGTCAGATGGTTCGCGGCGAAGGCCAGGAACGGCAGGGCGAACAGAACGCGCCCGATGAGTACGAGGATGTCCATGTGCGTCCTCCGCTTGGAGCGCTTCGGCTGAGCGCGGTCTCGTGAGCGGTACTCGTGAACGGTTCGGCGCGGTTCTCGTGCGCGGTGCTCGTGAGCGGTTCTCGCGCACGGCTGAAGGAGGAACATCCCACCACAGGATACTTGCGGACGAACAGGCGTCCGGTCGTGGGCGCTCCTACGCTGGAGGCATGCGGTTCACCGATCGCGCGACCGCCGGACGGCAGCTGGCCGAGGCCGTGGGAAGGCTGCGCCCGGACCGCCCCGTCGTGCTCGGGCTGCCGCGCGGCGGGGTCCCCGTGGCCCATGAGGTGGCGGCGGCGCTGGACGCGCCCCTGGACGTGCTCGTCGTCCGCAAGCTGGGCGTGCCGTCCCGTCCCGAGCTGGGCTTCGGCGCGATCGGCGAGGACGGCGTACGGATCGTGAACGACGCGGTCGTGCGCGCCGCCGGGGTCGGCGAGGACGCCCGGGCACGGGTGGAGCTGGCCGAGCGGGGCGTCCTGGAGGAGCGGCTGCGGCGGTACCGGCGCGACCGGCCCGGGGTGCCGCTGCGGGGCCGTACGGCGGTGCTGGTGGACGACGGGATCGCGACGGGTTCGACGGCCCGGGCGGCCTGCCGGGTCGCGCGGGCGCACGGCGCGGCGCGGGTCGTGGTGGCCGTCCCGGTGGCCCCGCCCGAGGCGCTGGAGCTGCTGCGGCGGGAGGCGGACGACGTGGTGTGCCTGTCGTCGCCGGAGCGGTTCGGGTCCGTGGGCCAGTGGTACGACGACTTCGCTCAGACCCCCGACGAGGAGGTCGCGGAGCTGCTCGCCCGGCATGCCCCGCCCGCCGGGAACTGAACCGGCGGGGCGCTGTGCGCGACGTGCCGGCCGCACCCTCTTGCGCGGGGCGGTACAGGGCCCACAGTGGAGGGAGAGGGTTCGGGAACCGACGTTCCGACGCCGACCTTCCGGGAGGCCGTCATGACGCAGCATGCCCTGGGACAGGGCGCCCCGCAGGGCCGTCCCGGCGCCGAGGAGGTACGGGCTCCGCAGGGCCCCGCCCCCGGGGAGGTACGGCCCCCGGAGCGACCGGCGCCCGAGTCGGCCGCCGCTCCCGTCGCGGAGCCGCCCGCCGCCGAGTCGGCGTCCGCCGAGCCGCCGTCCGCGCAGCAGCCCCCCGCCTCCGCCGCCGTACCGGGTCGGGTGCCGGTCCTGGACCGGGCCGTGCGGGAGGTGATGCGGACGTCGCTGGTGACCGTCGCGGCCGGGGAGACGGTGCTGACCGCGTGGGAGCTGCTGGAGCGGTCGGGGGCGCGGCATCTGCCGGTGGTCCTGCCGGACGGGCGCTGCGCCGGACTGCTGGACCGGGCCGAGGTCGCGGTCGTCTGCGCGGCGCCCGCCGTGTCGCTGTCCCGCCGCTACGCGCGCGATCTGCTGCAACGCAGGTGTGCGGTGGTGCACCACGGGGACCCGGTGGGCCGGGCGGTGGCCGTGATGGACGCGAACGGCTGCGACGCGCTGCCGGTCGTCGGGGACTCCGGGACCCTGGCCGGTCTCCTCACGGCGGCCGACGTCGTGTCGGCGCTGGCGGGGCGCGGGGCCGAGGTCCTGCCCGGCGTGGGCGCGCGGCCGCCGTACCCGTACCCGGTGATGCCCGGCCTCCCGCCCCGGCAGGACGACGACAGGATCTCGCCGGTGCCGTGAGGGGACCCGGCCGGGAACGAGGAGGAGGTGGGCATGGTGACGAAGGGTTCCGACCGAGGCCGTGGCCGTGACGCGGAGCGCGAGCGCCGACGGGACGGCTCGGCCCGTGCGACGCCGCCTGCGAAGTCCCGTACGTCCCGAGCGCCCCGTACCGCTCCCGGCTCGGCGCCGCACGCGGCGTCGGGGGCGGCCGGGCAGGGACGCGAGGGCGGGGTGCCGGGCGCCCCGGGGGCGCGGCTGCCCGCGCACGGGCCCGCACGGACCGGCCAGGGCTCCGCCTGGCGGGACCGGCCCGTACGGACCATCCGCGTGCCCGGACTGTTCGGCTGAGGCGCGCACTGTCGACGGACGGGTCGGAGCGGCGGCGGGGCGGGACAGGACAGGGGCGTCAGACGGTGAACGGGCGCTGGGCGAGGAACGACTCCGCCGGGCGCCCGGAGAGGTACAGGTTGGGGCTCTGGCTGCCGGGCATGCGGCGGAGGATCGCGCGGTGGAAGGCCCGGTGGTCGCCACGGAAGCCGCCCTTGTCCCAGACCTTCAGGAGCGTCCCGGTGAACAGCCCGTTGACCTGCCCGTCCGAGGCGAGCTGGTTGTCCTGGCACGCCGAGACGAGCAGCGCGTCGGCGGGGCGCCCGTCGGCGCGCAGCTCCCGCTGGAGCTCGCGGAAGAAGTCCTTGTCGCGCTGGTAGATGGTGCCCTGCCGGTCGACCGGCATGAGACGCGACACGGTCTCGATCTCGTTCCGGTCCGCCGTGCCGAACTGGTCCCGCAGCGCCTCCGGGGTGAGCAGGTCCCGCACCTCGATGCCGCTGCCGCTGTGGCAGCAGTCGAGCAGGACGAAGATCCGTACGCCGTCGGCGAAGCGTGCCAGTTCGCGGTTCAGCTCGTCGTCGAGGTACTGCCGGTCGTACAGGACCAGCGTCTCGTCGAGGGCGTCCGGCTCGTCGGCGGTCTCGTCGGGGACCTGCCCGCCGTGCCCGGAGTACGTGAGCAGGAAGGCGTCCCCGTCGCGCAGCCGGGCCGCCGCGGCGCGCAGGGCGGCGGTGACGCCCTCGACGGTGGCCTCGTCGGTGAGCAGGACGGTGCCGGAGTACCCGGCGTCGGAGGCGAGGGCGGCCATGTCGCGGGCGTCGTTCTCGCAGGCGAGGAGGCGTCCGTCCCAGCCGTCGTAGCGGTCCGGGTCGACCGTGTTCAGTCCGATGTGCAGGGAAAGGCCGGTGGCACCCATCGAGTTCTCCTAGCGCGGGCGGCTGTGCGTGGGGTCGGTGCCATCCCTTCCGTACGGGGTGCCCGGGCGAACCGCCGGGCGGCGGCCGTGCGGGGAAATCCGCCTGAACGGGTCCGTCCCGCCGGGCCCGGGGCGCCCGGCGGCCGTCTGCGCTGATGGGGTGGCGTGGGCGGCGGCGCCGTTGGCCCGCCGCCACCGCGCGGTACTAGTCGGATCGTGATTTCCTCCGATGAACCGAACGGCTCGGAAGGCGCGGAGCCGGGGCGCCCGAGCGGCGGCTCGCTGGCCGGCCGCGAGGGCTACGACGAGGGCTTCCTCGGCATCGCCGTACCGCTGCCGCGGCTCACCGCGCCCCGCGTCGAGACGGTCGTGCTGCCGTACACCCACTTCAGCGTCCTCCTGCGCCCCGACCGGCGGCTCGCGGCGGCCACCGCCGTGACCATCGACGGCGAGCGGCTGGTGGAGGACGTGCCGCGCACCGACGACTGGCGGTACGACCCGCGCGTGGCGGAGGACTGGCAGGCCGGGCCGGAGGTGTACCGGAACAATTCCCTGGACCGGGGCCACCTGGTGCGCCGCCTCGACCCGGTGTGGGGTGCGACGGCCGTGGCGGTCCGCGCCGACGGCGACACGTTCCACTACACGAACGCCGCCCCGCAGGCCGATGTGTTCAACCAGGGCAAGCAGGTGTGGCAGGGCCTGGAGAACCACCTCCTCGACCACGCCGCCCGCTTCGACCGCAAGCTGACCGTGCTGACCGGGCCGGTCCTGCACGACGCCGACCCGCCGTACCGGGGCGTGCAGGTGCCGCTGCGGTTCTGGAAGGTGGCGGCGTTCGTCCACGACGGGGTGCTCGCGGCGACGGCGTATGTCCTCGACCAGAGCCCGGACCTGACGCGCGACGCCGACCGGGCGCTCGCAGGGGCGGTGCCGGGCGCGCCTCCGCCGCTGGGCGCTTTCCGCACCTACCAGGTGCCGGTGGGGGACGTGGCGCTGCTGACCGGCCTGGACCTCGGTCCGCTGCCGGGCGCCGACCTGATGCCGCCCGCGCGTGCCCCGGAGGGCCGCTGGCGGCGCCTGGAGGCGCCCGACGAGACCGTCATGAACCTCTGATCCGATGATCTGAGTCCCGCCACGGAGGCCCCATGCGACCCCGGATCGTGTACGTCCACGGCTGCGGCCCCAAGCCGCGCGCCGCCCTGCTCGCGGAGCAGTGGGACCGGACGCTGTTCGGGCACGACGCGAACGCCATGTCGCACCTGGCGTACTGGGCCCCGCTCCTCCACCCCGAGCCGCTGCCGGACCGCCTGCCGGACCCGCTGGAGGGCAGGCCGGGGGCGGTCGCGGAGGCGGAGGCCGAGGAGGAGGCGGAGACACCCGCGCCGCCGCTCCTCGAGGACCCCGCCCGGTTCGTGGCCCGCGTGTCGGCGGAGGCCGAGGCGGCCAGGGCCCGCGCCGCTACGGAGGGCGTAACGGGCTCCCGTACGGACGCGGGCTCCCGTACCGAAGCGGCCGGCGGGCTGCTGGAGGGGTGGCTGCGGGACATGGCGTACCTCGCCGAGGCGCTCGCGCTGGCCGAGGAGCCGCGCCCCGGGCCCGGCGAGGAGCCGCTGCCGAGGGCGCTGCCGCTCCCCCGGCCCGCCCGTACGGCGCTGTTCCGGCTGCTGGTGCGGCATGTCTTCGAGGACGCCCACGCGTACTTCTTCGGCGGCGCGGGACCGGCCGTGCGGCAGGTCGTGGCGGACGCGCTGGACGCCGCCGAGGCCGCCCGGGACGCGGAGGGCGGCGGGCCGCTGGTCGTGGTCGGCCACAGCCTCGGCAGCGTCGCCGCGTACGAGGTGCTGGCCGAGCGCGGGCGCCCGGTGGACCTGTTCGTGACGCTCGGCTCCCCGCTCGGCGTCACCGAGGTGCAGGACCTCCTCGCCGCGTCGCCCGCCGTGCCGCCCGGTACGGCGCTGTGGCTCAACGCCTCCGACGCGCGGGACCTCGTGGCCCTCGACCACACGCTGCGCCCCGACTACGCCCCGCGAGGGCGTGTCACGGACCTGCTGGTCGCCAACGGGAGCGCCAACCACCACGGGGCCGCCGAGTACCTCGCGAACCCACTGGTGCGGGAGCCGGTGCGCCGGGTGTTCAGCCGGATTGCATGACCGCCTACCGGGTGTGACGATGAACGGGAGAGGGCCGAAGGGGGGCATGGCGCGACCGGGAGGGTGACCGGCACGACGGTGACGACCGGGCAGGTGCTGCATGCCGCTGGAGACCCCCGAGTGGGACAAGGTCACCGAGTGGGTCCGCGAATTCCTGCTGGACTCCACCGACCCGTACACCCAGCTGCGGCACGCCGGTTTCCCGCCCGAGTTCATCGGCGGCCTGCCGCTGACCGCCGTCAGCTCGCAGAACGCCCGCGTGCTGGTCCAGGCGTCCCGCCGGACCATCGACGGCCAGGTGCTGCTGCTGCGGGCGCTGGTCCTCAACGACCGGCTGCGGAACCTGCCGTACGTCAGGGACGCCGAGGAGTACCTCGCCCAGCTGGAGCGGGACGCTGAGGCGCACGGCTCGCAGGACGTGTTCCGCACGCATGTGCTGCGCGGTGCCGAGGTGTTCCTCGACCGGGAGGACCTGCGGGAGACGCTGCGCGCGTTCGTCGCGGACAGCGACAAGTCGGTGCTGCTCGTCGACGGCGAGCCGTACAGCGGGCGCTCGTACACGTACACGTTCATCCGGCACATCGCCCAGCACCAGGGGTTCCGCCCGGCGCGGGTGCTGCTGGAGCCGACGATGACGGCCACCAAGGTCGTACGGCGGCTCGCCGCGTTCGTGTCCGACCCTCGCGCGGGGGTCGTGCCGCCCGTGCCGACGGACCTGGACGACCCCCTGCCCGCGCTGGACGAGGCGGTGCACTGGGTGGTGCTCCAGGCGACCGGCGCGGAGGACCTGTTCTGGTTCGTGCTGGACGACTGCGACCGGCTCGACCCGGGCTCCGACGTGTGGGACCTGATCAGCCAGCTGGCGCTGGCCATCTACGAGCACGCGCCCGTACGCCGCGCCCAGGCGCCGCGCCTGGTGCTCCTCGGGTACGGCGAGTCGATGCGGCAGCTGCCGTACGAGCTGCGGCACAGCATGTGCTGGGACAGGGCGCGGACCGCGGGTCCCGACGAGGTGCGGGCGTTCTTCGACCGGTACGTGCGCGAGCAGCCGCCTCCTTCGCTGGCCGCGCTGGCGGCGGAGGAGCGGGAGGCG
Organism: Streptomyces thermolilacinus SPC6; assembly: GCF_000478605.2. Taxonomy (GTDB): domain Bacteria; phylum Actinomycetota; class Actinomycetes; order Streptomycetales; family Streptomycetaceae; genus Streptomyces; species Streptomyces thermolilacinus. Next base: position 1,138,391 of record NZ_ASHX02000001.1, read on the forward strand.
GCCCTCACCGGTCTCGTGGACGTGGCCGTGGAGGAGGTCCTCGCGGCGGCGGACGGGAGCACGGCGGGCGCGGGCACAGTCGAGGGGGGCACGGCGGGCACGGCTGCAGCGGACGGGCGTACGGACGGCACAGTGGGTGGCGGCTCCGCGGGCGGCGAGCCCTGCGGGGACAGCTACATGCGGCGCCTGGGCAGCGCGGTGGAGGGAGCGGTGCGTGTCTACCGGGCCCTCCACTGAGACGACCGGCGCCGCCGCCCTGTGCGAGCTGTTCCGCGACCGGCTGCGGCAGGAGCTGCGGCCCGGCACCGGACCACCGGGCCCCGTACCCGACACCCGGTGCGGCTACCGCCGGGCCGCCTGCCTGCTGACCTCGTTCGACCCGCGCGAGCTGCGCCTCCCCGACGAGGCCGTGCCGACCGGCCGGGCCTTGATGGAGCTGGCGGCGGACTGCGCGGCGACCGGCATGGCGGACCGCACCGAGTGGACGCTGAAACCGGAGGTGCGGGAGGCGACCCTGCGCGCCCTGCCCGGCCCGGACGAGGCGCTGCGCGCGCTGGAGGCCAACCTCGGCGCCGCGCCCGACGGTCCCGGGCCCGAGCGGGTGTGCCTGGAGGTGCTGCGGGGCACGCCGCCCCGGGCGGAGGGCGCGGGCCCCGACGAGCTGTCGGACGTCCTCCAGGCCGTGCTGTGGCTGTCGCTGGTGCCGGGCGTGACCGGGCTGCCGGACGCCCAGGTCGTACAGGGCGAACTGGAACTCTCGCGGCTGCTCCAGCCGTTGGAGCGCCTGGTGCGGGTCCCCTTCATGGGCCGCGACAAGGAGCTGGCAGCGCTGCGCGACCACGTCCACGCGCCGGGGCCACCGCCGGGCACCCGTCCGGCCGTGCCTCCACCGCTGGTGGTGCACGGGCCGGGCGGCATGGGCAAGAGCACGCTCCTCGCCACGTTCCTGCTGGACAGTCTGCGCGGCGGCGCCGAGGCGGGCGGCACGGGCGGCGGCGTACGGAGGTTCCCGTTCCCGTTCGCGTACATCGACTTCGAGCGGCCCACCCTGTCGGTGCACGAGCCGGTGACGCTGATCGCGGAGGCGGCGCGGCAACTGGGCATCCAGTACCCGGCGTTCCGCGCCGAGCTGGACGCGCTGGCCGCCGCCTGCCAGGAGGAGGCGCACCAGCAGCGGGCCGAGGAGGGGCGGGTCGTCGAGCTGAACCGGCTCGCCACCACGCGCGCGGGGCTCGGCCGCAGGTCGTCGCGGCAGTTCCTGACGGGGGCGAGCGAGCGGGAGAGCGCGCTGTCTGGGCAGGTCGGTGAGGTGCTGCGGCGGGCGGTGTCGGGTGAACCGCCGTTCGTGCTGGTCGTGGACTCGTTCGAGGAGGCACAGTACCGGGGTTCACCGGCGCTGGGCCGCATGTGGGCGGTTTTCGTGGCGCTGTCGGAGGCGTACCCGAGGGTGCGCGCCCTCGTGTCGGGGCGTTCACCGGTCGGGCATCCGGCGGAGGGGGCACGGCCGGTGGAGATCGAGCTGCGCGACCTGGACCCGGACGCGTCCGTGGCGCTGCTGCGGGCGTGCGGGGTGGCGGACCCGGAGGTGGCGCGGCTGCTCGCCGACCGGGTCGGCGGGCACCCGCTGAGCCTGCGGCTCGCGGCGCGGGCGGCGGCGCTGGCCGGGTCGGACGTGATGGGCGTGAAGGAGCTGATCGGGAGCCTGCCCGCGCGGCGCCGGGACTTCTTCCGCCGCGTCGACCAACTGCTCGTGCAGGGCATCCTCTACGAGCGGATCCTCCAGCACATCCCCGACCCGGACGTGCGGCGGCTCGCCCAGGCCGGTCTCGTGCTGCGGCTGATCACGCCTGAGGTCGTCCAGGAGGTGCTGGCCGGGCCGTGCGGGGTCGCCGTGGCGGGCCCGGAGGACGCGCGGCGGCTGTTCGGGACGCTGTCCCGGCTCGACCTGGTCGAACCGGCCGGCCCGCAGGCGGTACGGGTGCGGTCCGACGTACGGGCGATCATGCTGCGGCTCGCGGCGGGCGACCCGGCGTCGCCGACGCGGGAGGTGGAGCGGCGGGCCGTCGAGTACTACGCGGCGCGGGAGGGCCTGGAGGCGCGCGCCGAGGAGATCTACCACCGGCTGCGGCGCGGCGAGCACCCCCGCACCGTGGAGGAGCGGTGGCTGCCCGGCGTGGAGCGGCTGCTGGCGGGCGCGCAGGACGAGATGAGCCCCCGGGCGGCTGCCCTGCTGAACGCGCACCGGCGGCGCGGCGGGGCGTCGGACCTGGTGATGGCGGAGGCCGACCAGGAGGACTGGGAGCGGATCGCCGCGCGTGAGGTGGAGGACCTGCTGGCGCAGGGCTTCACCGGCCAGGCGCTGGCCCGGCTCGCCGAGCGGCGCCCGTGGACGCCGTGCAGCGCCCTGCACGCGCTGCTCGCGGAGGCCCTGGACCGGGCCGGGCAACGGGCCGAGGCGCTGCGGGTGGTGTCCGACGCGGTCGACGGCGCGCGCGAGGCGGACTGCGGGGAGCGGCAGTTGGAGCTGCTGCTGCTGTCGGCACGGCTCGCGGAGCAGGACGGCGACGCGGACAGCGCGGACCGGGACCTGCGGCTCGCGGAGGACGTGGCGATCGGCCTGGGCCAGGACCTGGAGGCGATGGGCACGCTGCTGGCGCGGGCGCGGCTCGCCGAGGGCGCGGAGGTGCCCGACCGGGACGCGGACACGCGCCTCGCGCGGCGGCTGCGGCAGGTCCCGGACGAGGTGCTGGCCGATCAGCCGTCGCTGGTGCGGGCGGCGGCGTCCCAGGTGTACACGCTGGACGCGCGGGCGCTGGACCACGCGTTGGACCTGGTGGGGCTGCCGGACGGCGACGAGGTGCTGGAGGTGCTGGGCACGGGCCTGCGGCGGGCGGTGAAGGCCGACCCGCTGCTGCTGCGGCCGCTGATGGACATCCTGCGGTCGGCGGCCGGAGCGCACGACGTGCCCGCCCGCCCGGCCGGCCCCTCGCCCGCCGGGGAACCGCCGCCGGCCCCGTTGACGCCCCCGCCGTCGCCGCCCCCGACGGACGTCACGGACATCCTGCGGCTCGTACGGGACCGGGGGATGCTCGACGAGCTGGCGCGGCGGCTGCTGGTGCTGCGGGACGGCAGCGGGCAGATCGCGGCGAGCGTCGCCGCGGCGCTGCGCGGCGGCGGGGAAGGCGGTGAACTGCCATGACCGGTGGGACGGTCGTAGGCTTTCTGTCGCAGGAGGAGATCCTCGCCGTGCGGGACGCGGCCCTCGACGCGGGCCTCACCGATCCCGCCGTACGGCCGCTGCTGTTCAACGGGATCATGCCCCGCTACCGGGCGACGCTTCCGCTGCTCGCGGCGCCGGGCCTCCAGACGCAGTCGGACCTGGTGGAGATGAACCGGGTGGAGCGGCTGGTCGACGGGTCGGTGCCGCTGGAGATCTGGCTGCGCAACGCGGTCGCCCAGACCACGGCCGCCGCGCCGCTGGCCGTGCTCCAGCGGGCCCTGGACGACGTGGCGCGGGACGCGGCGGGCGAGCCGGACGTGCTCGTGGAGCGGCCGGTGCCGGAGATCAAGGAGCAGATCGTCCACCGGGACGACACGGTGCCGTTCGCGTTCCTGCGGGGCGGTGACGCGGCGGGCGCGGCGGTGGCGCGCGTGCGGGTGCCGCCGTACGAGGGCGGGCTGCCTCTCCAGCCGAACGGCAACCCCCATACGGGCACCGGCTGGCTGATCACCCCGCGGCTGCTGGTCACCAACCACCACGTCGTCAACGCCCGTACCGGGACCGGTGGCAGGCGCCCCCTGGCCGGCCCGGACGACCTGCTGCTCCAGGCACGGGCCACGCGCGCGCGGTTCGGCTACGAGGACGACGACACCGAGACGGAGGAGGCCGCCGTGGCGGACCTCGCGGCCTGCGACGCGGAGCTGGACTACGCGGTGCTGCGGCTCGCGGAGCCCTCGACCCGGCCGGTCCTGCCCCTGTACGGGCGGACACTGCGGGTCGCGCGGGGCGACGTGGTGGCCGTCAACATCATCCAGCACCCGGGTGGCGCCCCGAAGCGGGTCGCGCTCCGCAACAACCTGGTGTTCGAGGCGGACGACCGGGACCTGCACTACTTCACCGACACGCGCGGCGGTTCGTCGGGCTCGCCGGTCCTGACGGACGACTGGCGGGTGGTGGCGCTGCACCGGGGGACGCGGCGCGTGGAGAACGTGTCGTTCCAGGGGCGCGGCACGGCGTTCGTGAACGTCGGTACGCAGATCACCGCCGTCCTGGCCCACCTGGCGGCGCACGCGCCGGACGTACACGCCGAGATCGAGGCGGCGCGGCACGGAGGCGCGGCGCACGGAGGTACGGCGGCGGGGGCGCCCGTGTGACCGCACCCCGGACCCGCCGGAGGACCCGTGAAGACCGCGCGTCCCCGGACCCAGCGGGGGACCGTCGAGAAGGAGCAGCACATGGCCAGCCGGAACAGGTCGCCGGTCGCGGCAGGACCCGCGCAGATCTTCGCCGATCTGCGGGGCGTCGCCGACCGGGTACGGGAAGGGCTGACGCGGGAGATCCCGGAGTCGGCGTACGAACCGCCCGCCGACGAGGCGCCGGGCGAGGAGATCGCCCGGTTCGCCGAGCAGGAGCGGGCACGGGTGCTGGAGGCGGGGGCGCGGGGCCTGGAGAAACTGGCGGCGGGGCGGGACGACGAGATCGGCGACGACGAGTCGTTCGGGATGGAGGCGATCGTCCTGCTGGAGGGCCGGCCCGCGATCCTCGTGCAGGGCGGGGACTTCCCGCCGCAGGAGGGCGAGTGGGAGATGCTGAACGGCCGGCGGGCGGCGATCCGGGAGACCCTGGCGCGGGTGGGCCGGGTGGACGTGTCGGGACACCTGCGCCTCGACTGGGTGGGGACGGCGTTCCTGGTCGGCGCGGACGTGGTGATGACCAATCGCCATGTGGCGCTGGAGTTCGCGGCGGACGACGGGGCGTCGGCGTGGACGTTCCAGCCGGGGCTCGGCGCGGCCATGGACCTGGCCCGCGAGTTCGGGGCGCTGCCGGGCGTGGGCGGGCTGACGTACGCCGTGACGGAGGTGATCGGGGTCCACCGGGACGTCGACATGGCGCTGCTGCGGGTCGCGCCCGCGCCGGGCGGGCAGGAGCTGCCGTCCCCGCTCGCGGTCGCGGCGGACGCGCCCGCCGACCTGCCGGGCCACCCGGTGTACGTGGTGGGGCACCCGGCGTGGGACGGGCGGCGCAACGAGCCCGAGTCGATGCGCCGGATCTTCATGGACATCTACAACGTGAAGCGCCTCCAGCCGGGCACGGCCAACCAGTTGCTGGCCGAGCGGAACGTGCTGACGCACGACTGCTCGACGCTGGGCGGCAACAGCGGCTCCCCCGTCCTGGACCTGGCCGACCACCGCGTGCTGGGCCTCCACTTCGGCGGGCGGTACGGCTTCGGCAACTACGCGGTGCCGCTGTGGGAGATGCTGGACGACCCGCTGGTGCGGCGGGCGGAGCTGAACTTCGTCTGAGGCCGCCGTCATGGTGCCGGTTCCCGGTACCCGGTGTCCGCCGGGCAGGGGTGCGCCCCGGAGCGCGGGGCTCCGGGGCGCTGTGGGGGGTTTCCGGTGGGGTCAGCGGCGTGCCGTACCGCTCCCGGGTACGACCCGGGCCCGCCGCCGGGCCAGGAGGGCCCCGGTCGCGGTGGCCACGGCGACGCCGGCCGCGAGGGTCACGGCGGCCGTGAACCCGCCTGCCGGGCCCGTACCGGGGGCCGGTCCGGCCCCGGTGGCGGTGGCCCCGCCGGGCGCTGCGCCCGTACCGGCGGCCGGGCCCGTGGCCGTACCGGCTGTGCCGCTTGCGCCCGGGGGGTGGCCGGGCCGGGACGGGGGGCTGGACGCCGGGGTGCCCGGGGACACGTCCAGCTCCTCCTGCGCGCGGCCGAGACCGGGGTGGCCGACCTCGATGGTGACCTTCCACCGGCCCGGCGGCAGCGCCTCCGCCGTCGTGTAGCCGGTCGGCGTGCCCGCCGCGCGGACGAGCCGCCACGGGCCGAGGCCGGTCCGCCCGTCGGCGCTGACGGCGTTCACCGTCGCCCCGAGCCGCTCGTCGACCGGGTCGCCGTCACCCGCCCACGTGACGGTCGCCTCGACGCGGCCGAAGGACTGGCCGGTGATGTCCACCGCCAGGCCGCCGCCGTGGGCGTGGGCGCCGCCCGGCGCGGCCAGCCACAGGGCGGGCCCGGCGACGGTCGCCAGGGCGGCGGCACGGAGGGCTCGACTGGCGCGGGTCACGGCTTCTGGACCGTCCAGACCTGCGCGGCGCCGCCCGAGGCGTGCTGGAGCTCGATCAGCCACGAGCCGTAGTACGGGCGGTCGCTGACGCCGAGCACGTACCGGCTGCCGCCCGCCGTGACCGTCACGCCGCTGCCGCTCGCGGTGATCCGCCACCGCTGGTTCGCGGCGCCGCCGCACGGCTGCTGGGCCACCCACATGCCGGCCGACGGGGTGCCGCCCGGCTGGAGGCACTTGCCGGACGCGGAGGAGCGGATGCGGACGTACCCGCCGCCCGCGTCGTCGAAGACCCACTGCTGGGCGGCGTAGCCGTTGCGCTGGGAGCCCACGAGGACGGTGCCGTCGGCGGTGCGGCCGCCCCAGATCTCGGCGGCGTTGCCGGTGGCGCCGTTGGCGAGCACGTACCGGGTGCCGGGCGCCGGGTTCGTACCGCCGCCGGTCCCGGCCGTGCGGAACGAGGTGGCGCGGCCCGGGCGGCCGTCGCGGCCGGAGGTGTCGCGGACGGAGACGGCGACCGTGTAGGAGGTGCCCGGGGTCAGGTTGTAGAGGCGGGCGCTCGGCGCGTTGACCCATCCGGCGGGGCGGCCGTTGAGGTGGACCTGGTACCAGGCGGCGCCGGGGACGGCACGCCAGCTGGCCACCGCGGAGTCCTGGGCGATCTGGCCGACGGTGACGTCCGGGCCGGTGGTGGTGCCGGTGCCGCCCGTGGGCGACGGGGTCGGCGTGGGGGTGGGGCCCGGGTTCGGTCCGGTGCCGTTGCCCTTCCGGCGCATCAGGAACTGGTTGTCGGCCATGTTCCAGTGCGTGGCGAGGTAGCTGCCGGGCCTGGGGTTGGTGTGGAAGTAGTCGTCGTTGTTGCAGTCGAGGCGGTTCTCGTGGGCGCGGTCGCCGCAGACGGTGCGCATCTTCGGGTAGTACGGGCTGTCCGAGTAGCACATGACGTCCCACTCGTCGGTGCAGTGCGCGCCCCGGCTGGTGTTGGGGGCGCTGTTGTTGACCGCGCCGAGGTTGTGGCCCAGTTCGTGGGCGGCGGTGTGGCCGCCCCAGCAGCCGGAGTCCGTACGGCCGTAGGAGGGGCCGAAGTTGCTCAGGTTGTTCTGGCCGGGCCGCTCGTCACCGGCGAACGTGCCGATGCCGCAGTAGACCTGCGCGTCAGCGAAGATCATGTACTTGCGGTCGCGGCGGTCGAGGCCCTTGGCGGCCAGTGCGCGGTTGGTGGCGCTGAACTCTGCGAGGGCGGAGGCCGGGACCTCGACGTTCAGCACGGTGGGCGTGCAGTCCGCCGCCGTCACATAGCGGATGTGGCGGACGCCGCCCGTGTCGCGGGCGCTCTCGGCGAAGATGAGGTCGGCGTCGGCGGCCCACTTGCGGAAGGACGGCAGGTACTGGGCGTACCGGTCCTTGCCGGGGGCGTGGACGTACACGACCTGCACGCGGTTGCCGCTCGTGCCGTCGCCCTCGCACTGGACGGTCTGCCCGGCGGGCCCGTTGGCGGCGGTGCGGGTGGTGCCGCTGGTGCCGCGGGGGTCGGTGGTACCGGCCGGGGCGGAGCCGGTGGGCGCGGCGGAGCCGGCGGGTGGCCGGGCGGTGGCGGCCTGGTCGTCCTTCGCCGCGGCGGCCGCGTCGATGGCGGGCGCGGACGCGGGGGCCTGCGCGGTGCCGTCGGCCGCCCCGCCGTCGGGGGCCTTTCCGTCGGGGGCCTGGCCGTCGGTCGCCTTGCCGGGCGTGGTGGCCGGGTCCTCGGCGGGGACGGCCGCCTTGACGGCCGGAGGGGTGTCCTTCTTGATGTCCACACCGGGCGGCGGGGCGTCGGGCCCGTGGGTGCAGTGGCCGCTCGCGGTGCGGTACACGCCCTCGCAGGCGTCGTTCTCGGGGGCGGGCTTCAGGCCCTTGTAGACCAGGCCCTTGGCGGGTTCGCTCTTCGGGACCTCGGTGAGCGGTTCGGTCTTCTCGTCCCGGGCGGGCGAGGCCGCCGGTTCGGGTGCAGCGCCGGGTGTGGCCGCGGCGGGCCGGGCGAGCGCCTGCGGGCCGTTCCCACCCGCTGACGGTGCGTCGGCCCCGTACACCCCCTGGTAGGCCACCGCGCCGACCGTCGCCATCACGGCGACCGCGGCGGTCGCGAGTATGAGGCGGCGGGGCTTTCGGCGGGGCGTCTTCTGCATTCTTCGACGTCCGGACACGTTCGTTGCACCTTTCCTTGGTCCTTGGTCAGAGGACGGTGCGGGAAGCCTGCCAGAGGAGAATTCCGGCATTCGCGACCAGAGGGAACGAGCCCGTTCCGTAACCGTGCGGTTCTTTTTGACGAACCATCAATAAGCTTGTGACACAAGGGGGTTACGCGCGTCGCGCGAATGTGGTCCAGCCCTTTTCAAGGATGTCGTGACCGAATCGAAATACATGCGAACGCTATTTGAACGAATGTCAACGGAATGCGTCACTCCGCTGAAATAGCGTGACTACCGCCCGTAGAGAATTCAGAGGCTCAGCCCGAAGAGGCCCGCGGCGTTGCGCCACAGCACCCGCTCCAGCTCGTCGTCGGTGAAGCGCGCGTCACGGATCACGCCGAGCGAGACACACGGGTCGATGAGGGTGGCGTCCGTGCCGAACAGCATCCGCTCGACGGGCACTCCGGCCTCGCGGGCGTACGCGACGCGGCCCGCGTCGGTGGCGGTACGGCAGTGCTCCAGGTACAGCCGGTCGCAGGCGGCCGCGGCGTGCGCCGCCTCGCGCCAGGCGTCGCCGCCCGCGTGGCCGAGGATGACGCGCAGCCCGGGGCGGGCTTCGACCAGCTCCGGCAGGAGGGTGACCTCGGTGCCCCAGGTGTGCAGCAGCAGCGGTACGCCCGCCTCGGCGACCACGTCGAACGCGGCGGCCATCTCGGGCGAGCCCGGCAGCCGCCCCGGATAGGTGGTGTGGATCTTCGCGCCGACGAACCGCCCTGTGTCGAGGCAGCGGCGCAGGTCGGCGGCGCTCTCCTCGACGCGGTTCGGGTTGACGACGGCGTAGCCGAGGAGGCGGGGGCGGGTGGCGAGCGCCTTGTGGAGGGCGGCGTTGCCCGCGACGGCGTCGAGGACGACGGCCTCGGAGGCGGAGACGAGCTGGAGGTCGATGCCGTACCGGTCCATCTGGCGCAGGTTCGCGTCGGCGTCGCCGGAGGTCAGGTGGAACGGCCAGTGACCCACGTGGGCGTGCACATCGATGATCGGCATCAGGCGAGCAGCTCCTCGACGTTCTTCGTGGCGATCGCGGCGCGGTCGTCGGCGGAGATGTCGGCGTACCGCAGCTTCAGCGTCTGCGGCGAGATGTCCACGAACGGCGTGCGCGAGCCGAACACCAGGTGGCGGGCGCCGACGTACTCCACGACCCGCTCGATGGAGTCGGGCCCGGACAGCAGCCGGGTCGTCCCCCGGAAGCCCGGCTCGTCGCGGGCGAGGAGCAGGAAGTCGGCGAGGACGTACGCGTGGAGGTCGAGGAACACCACGTCGGCGCCGAGCCCGGTCAGCGGCGGGCCGAAGCGGCGCGGGTCGCCGTCGTGGAGGAGGACCATGCCGCGCTCCACGGCCAGCCGCACGATCCTGCGGTAGCCGGGGAAGTCCGGCTCGGCGCCCTGGTCGAGGGTGAACAGGCGCAGGAACCGGACGTGCGCGGCGGCCAGTTCGTCCAGGCGGGCCTCGGCGGTGAGCGCGTCGCGCACGTCCACGGTGCCGACGGGCAGCAGCTCGGGGCAGCCCGCCAGGTCGCGGAGGGTCTCGGCGTTGCCGCCCGCGTCGTCGAAGAGGGGGCCGCGGGTGGACAGGGCGAGGGCGTTGGCGACGGGCGACGCGGCGAGGCGGGCCCGGACCTCGGCGAGGGTCGTGTCGCGGTGGTGCCGGGGCCAGGGGCCGTACAGGACGTCCACGTCCCAGCCGACGTGTTCCTCGGCGGTGGGCCGCAGCCACGCGTACCGGGTCACGTCCCCGCCCTCCCCTCTCCTCGACTTATGTCCAGGCCCGAAAGTAGAACGCGGAGCACCCCCCGTCAACGGCACCACACCCCCCCCCGGGCCCCCGGCCGTGTGCCGGCCCGTGCGGCAGGGCCCTGCACGGGAGCCGGGCCGGGGCGGGAGCGGGGCGCGGGGACGGGCTGGCGCGGGCTCGGGGGCGAGGGTTTGGGGTGGGGAGGGGGGAGCACCCGGTCCCCGTGGAGGAGGGAGGCCGTCGTGATTCTGGAAGAGGTCGTCCTGCCCGCCACGGACGGTTCCGCGCTGCGCGGTGACCTGGCCCTGCCCACCTCGGTGCCGGTCATGGTCGTGTTCGCGCACGGCAGCGGCAGCTCCCGGCACAGCCCGCGCAACCGGGCCGTCGCCGGGGCGCTCCAGAAGGCGGGCATGGGCACACTGCTGATGGATCTGCTCACCGAGCGGGAGGAGCGGCACGACCTGCTGACCGCCGAGCACCGGTTCGACATCGACCTGCTGGCCTCGCGGGTCGTGTCGGCCGTGGACTGGCTGGGTGACGAGCCCGCGACGCGCACGCTCGGGATCGGCCTGTTCGGCGCGAGTACGGGCGCCGCCGCGGCGCTGCGGGCGGCGGCGGACCGGCCCGTACGCGTGCAGTCCGTCGTGTCGCGCGGCGGCCGTCCCGACCTGGCCGGGGACGCCCTGGCCCGGGTGTCCGCGCCGGTGCTGCTGATCGTCGGCGGGGAGGACCCGGAGGTGCTGCGGCTCAACCGCGACGCCGCCGCTCTGCTGAAGGTGCCGCACCGGGTGGAGATCGTGCCCGGGGCCGGTCACCTCTTCGAGGAGCCGGGCGCGCTGGACCACGTGGTCAGGGCCGCGCGGGAGTGGTTCCTGCGGCCGGGCGACGACGCGTTCGACGCGTACGACGAGCAGCCCTGAGGGGTGCGCGACGCCGAGGAGGTCGTGATGGAGCTGCGGTTCGAGGACCGGCGGGACGCGGGGCGCCGCCTCGGTGAGCGGGTACGGGAACGGGCCACCGAGCTGGAGTGGCCCGACCCGGTCGTGCTCGCCCTGCCACGGGGCGGTGTCCCCGTCGGGGCGGAGGTCGCGCGGGCGCTGGACGCGCCGCTGGACGTGCTCGTCGTACGGAAGATCGGCCTCCCCGGGCAGCCGGAGGTCGGGATCGGCGCCATCGCGGGGGAGGCCCCGCCACTCTTCGACCAGCGGGCGCTGGAGATGCTCGGCATCACCCCGGACGAGCTGGGCGCCGACGTGGCCCGCGAGCGCACCGAACTGCACCGCCGGGAGGCCCTGTACCGGCGCGGCAGCCCCGCCCCCGACCTGCGGGGCCGCGCGGTGGTCCTGGTGGACGACGGCCTGGCGACCGGGCTCACGGCCCGCGCGGCGGTACGGCTGCTGCGCGGTGAGGAGCCGGAGCGGCTGGTGCTGGCCGTGCCCGTGGGCGACCGCAGGACCACGGCCGAGCTGCGGGCCGAGGTGGACGACCTGGTCTGCCTGTCGCAGCCGGGTGACTTCCGCGCGGTGGGCCTCTGGTACGAGGACTTCGACCAGGTGTCCGACGACGAGGTGCTCCAGGTCCTGGCGGGCCTCGCCACCCCGACCCGCCTCCGCCCCGCCCGCCACCGGTGACCGGCGGCGCGGTGCCGTGCCCTGCCGTGCCGTGGCGCCGTGGCGGTGATCCGCCGGGCGCCCGGCGTGACCGGCGTCCCGGCGGGCCCGCCGGGACGGTGACCGGCCTCCGTACAACCAAATGACCTTCACCGCGGTCCCCACCCTGGACGACGGTTCGGCATGTACCGACACCAGGGAGAGGATGCGGACGCATGAGCGTGACACGGAGGCTGTTCCTCGGCGGGTTCACGGCGGGCGCGGTGACCGTCGCCGCCGGTGGCGACGCGGTGGCGGCGGAGACGGCCGAGGCCGCGGGTGAGCCGACGACCTTCGACGGGCCGGTGGTGGCGCAGCGGTTCGTCGCCGACACGACGACGAACGGGGCGTTCCTCAAGACCACGTCCACGACGGAACACGCGCTGACGGTGTACCAGGCCGGGAAGTCCGGTTCGAGCGTGGCCCTGAACATCATCTCGGACAACCCCGACGACTCCGCCGTCTACATCAAGGGCCACGAGCGGGCGCAGCGCGGCACGGTGAAGATCACCCACGTCGGGGCGCCCGACGGGTCCGACGCGGGCGCCTCCGCCCTGTCGATCGACCTGACGGTGGCCGGTACGGCGGCGCAGGGCATCCATCTGGTCGCGGGCAACGGCCCCACCAAGGGCAATCTGATCTGCCTGCGCAACAACGGGCGCGACGACTTCGTCGTCAAGGGCAGCGGCCGGGTCGGCATCGGCATGGACATCGGCGCCGGCCCCTGGTCGCAGCTCCACGTCGTCCAGCGGCCCGGCACCGACTCGGCTCTGATGGTCGAGGGCCTCGTCCGCATCGTGGACGCGGCCGCCGCCCCAACGGGCGTGGACTCGCGCGGCGGCGGTGTGCTGTACGCGCAGAACGGCGAGCTGTGGTGGCGGGGGCCCGACGGCGATCCAAGCCGGATCGCCCCCGCTTGAGCCGCCGACCGCCACCACCCCCGCCCCCCCTGTTCGTACCGTACGACCGGAGCCACCTGACGATGACGATGCACCTGACGCCCGACCAGCTGGTCGCCGAGTTCCACGACGCCGTGATGGAGCTGTACTTCGCCCGCAAGCGGATCACGCTGCTGGAGGAGGAGAACGCCGCCCTGAGGGCCCGGCTGGCCGAGGCCGGGGCGAGGGAGGCGGAGACGGCCCCGGTGGAGGGCTGAGCCCGGGGCGGCGGGGCGCGCCGGGCCCGGCGTCCGACCGTACGGCCGGGGCTCAGTCCGGCGGGTCCGGGGCGCGCAGTTCGGTGGCGTCCGCCGCCGCCTCCGCCACATCCGGGTCCGGGTCCGCCGCCAGCCGGGCCAGCAGGGCGCCCACGCCCGGCGTCGACCAGCCGCCGACCGCCTCGGCCAGGGCGGTGCGTACGCGCGGGTCCGGATGGGCGGCCAGGGGGGCGAGGCGGTCCACGGGGCCCCGTCGCCGCATCCCGCACCAGCGCAGCGCGTCGCACAGCGCGGCGACGTCCCCGCCGGGGGCGGTGCCCGGACCGCCCGCGCCACCCGCCCCGGCGACGCCCGCGCCGCCGCGCATCGCCGCCTCGACGCGCCGCAGCAGCACGCCCGGCGGGGGCGGCGGGCCGTCCCACGGGTGGGGGCGCCGCTCGCGCAGCCGACGCGACCCGTACTCGCCGCGCACCACGCACCCCGCGCACGTGCAGGGCGTCACCCCGTGCGCGTCGGGGAAGTACCGCCAGCCCGCCACCTGCCGTACGGCGCGCACCCGGTGCACCTCCTGCCGGGTGACCGCGCGCGGCACGAACACCTCCCAGCCCCGCGCGTCGGGCAGTTCCGCGACACGCCGTACGGCTTCGGCCGCAGTCGTCCGCACCGGCCCGCGCGGGTCCGTGTAGCGGCCGACGGTGACCGGCTCGTCGTCCGGCAGGCGCAGGTGCACGGCGACCAGCCCGCGCGGCCCGCCGTGCCGGGACAGCTCGCGCAGCCACTGGTGGGTGAGGGTGTACGAGGGGAGCACCGGGAAGCAGTACACGCCCTTGCGCACGCCGACCTCTCCCCCGGGCCCCGCTCCCGGCCGCTCAGCCGCACCCGCACCGCCGCGGCCCCGGCTGGCCGCGCGTATCCCGCCGCGCCGCATCCGGGCGGCGTTCGCGGCGGCGGTCAGGTGTACGAACATCGCCATGCCGGGAGGCTAGCGCGGCGGCGGTACCGTCACGGCGGTGACCGCGTGGGCGCCGTCCACCGCCCACCGCCCGGTGAACCCCTCGGCCGGCACCGCCGCGTCCCTCTCCAGCAGCCGCGCCGTGAACGTGCCGTCCACCGCGAAGGCCAGCTCGGCGTCCTCGTGGCCCAGCCAGCGGCGCGTGAGCGGGAACCACGCCTTGTACACCGACTCCTTGGCGCTGAACAGCAACCGGTCCCAGTGGACTTCGGGCCGTACACGCGCCAGCTCGGCGAGGTGGTCCCGCTCGGCGTCCGACGCGACGAGGCCCAGGACCCCGTCCGGGAGCGGCAGATGGTCCTCCGCGTCGATGCCGAGCGACCTCAGGTCCGTGTCGCGCGCCACGGCCGCGGCCCGGTACCCCTGGCAGTGCGTCATGCTGCCGACGACCCGGTCCGGCCACACGGGCGCGCCGCGTTCACCGCGCGGTATCGGCACGGGCCCGATGCCCAGCCCGGCGAGGGCCCGGCGGGCGCACCAGCGGACGGTGGTGAACTCGCGGCGCCGCTTGTCCACCGCCCGGCTCACCTCCTCGGCCTCCGTGCCCAGCAGCGGCAGGTCCGGCGGGTCGTGGAACGCCTCGGCGACGCACACCTCGGACGGCAGCAGCAGGTCCATCACGGTCGTTCGATCCCCCCATGGCACGGCGGTGACGCCCCGGCGGGGACACCATCGCACATCCGGCACACGACCGGATCATTATCTGAACGGATGAAAACCCTGGAGGCCCGGCGGTGGCGTCCTGCGGTGATGGAAGGGATCACGCGGCAGTGACCGAACGTCCCCACCCCCCCACAGGGAGCGAACCATGCTGTGCGAGCGCCGCAGAAGACCCGGCCGCCGGGTCGTCCTCACCGTCTGCCTCCCGGCCGTCGCGGCGGCCGCCCTGGTCGGCGCGGGCGCGCCCGGAACGGCCGCGGCGGACGCGCGGACGTGTTTCGGCGCGGTGGCGACCACCACCGGCACCGTGGGCACGCCCGGTGACGACGTGATCGTGGGCACCCCGGGCCCGGACGTGATCGACGGCGGCGGGGGCGACGACGTGATCTGCGGCGCGGGCGGCAACGACCGGATCACCGGCGGTACGGGCGACGACCGGCTGTTCGGCGACGCGGGCGGCGACCGGCTGGACGGCGGCGCGGGCCACGACGTCCTGGTGGGCGACGAGGGCGCGCGGACCGGCGACGCGACCGGCCCGGCGGGCGCCGACCGGCTGACCGGCGGGCCCGGCGTGGACACGATGGTGGGTGACGCGTACGCCGTACGGGGCACCGCCTCCGGAGCCGCCCCCGACGTGCTCCTTGGCGGCCCGGACGACGACTCGCTGGTCGGTGACAGCCGGGGCGACCTCGCGATCGGCGGCGCCGACGACGTGCTGGAGGGCGAGGAGGGCCACGACCGTCTGGTCGGTGACGCGTTCGGCGTGTACGAGGCGTCCGGGGCGGGTGACGACGTGCTGCGGGAGGGGCCGGGCGAGTACGGCGACGCGACCGGCGACAGCGTCGCCCTGGCGGGCAACGCGCGGGGCGCGGGCGGCGACGACCTCGTGGACCTGGGCGAGGACGGCGGCTTCGGCGCCTGGGGCGACCACCACGCGCCGAACGGCACCGCGGCCGGTTCGGGCGACGACCGGGTCCTGGGCGGCGCGGCGGCGGAGTACGTCCTGGCCGGCGACAGCGCCTACGGCGACCCGGCGGGCGCCACGGGCGGCGAGGACCTGGTGGAGGGGCGCGGCGGCGACGACCGGCTGTTCGGCGACAACGTGGACGGCGCCGCGCCCGAGTCGGCCACCGGGGGCGGCGCATCCGACCGGATCGACGGAGGCGCGGGCGACGACGTCCTGCGCGGCGGCCCCGCCGACGACCGCCAGGACGGCGCGGACGGCACGGACGACTGCGACGGCGAGGCGGGCACGGACACGGAGGTCTCCTGCGAGAGGTGAGCCCCGCGTCGGCAGGCTCCGCACGCCGGTGGGGCCGTGCCTCCGGGCTCGTGAGCCGTGCCTCCGGGGCTCGTGAGTCGGCGTCCGCGCGCTGATGAGGCCGGGCGTCCGCACGCTGATGTGATGACGCCGGGCGTCCGCGTGCCGATGAGGCCGGGCGTCACCCCCGGCGGGGCCGCACGCCCTTCACGGCCCGCCTGTCGGCTCCGCCTCGCGCCCTACGAGATGTCCTTCTCGCGGGCCTCACGTCCGAGTTCCGTCTCGCCCTCCTCGGCGGCCCGCTCGCCCTCCGCCTGGGAGGGGGTCGTCCGGGCCACGTCGGGGTGCTCCTGCACGTCCGGCTCCCGCTCCCCCTCCGCCTGGGAGGGCGTCGGGTAGCCCCACGCGTCGCTCAGGGGATCGCTCATCGCACGCCTCCGGGTTCAGCCGATCTCCGCCGCCCCGGCGTGGGGCGGGAGAGGCACGAGTACCCGGTGGGGGCGGTTCCACCCCTGGGAGCGGCCGGGCGGGGCTCAGGCGCAGGGCATGGCCATGTACAGGGCGCGCTCGCCCTCGGACGCCGTCCCCTCGTACAGGGTCGTGTCGAGCCCGCAGAGGGCGAAGCCCATGCGGCGGTACGCGCGGACGGCCGGGGCGTTGATGTTGCTGACCTCCAGCCACAGGTGCCCGGCCCCGCGCTCCCGGGCGAACGCCACGGCGCACCCCATCAGCCCGCGCCCCACGCCGCGCCCCCGGTGCGCGGGGGCGACCTCGATGTCCTCGACGACGAGCCGGCGGTTCCACGGGACGTGGGCGGCGGCGACGTACCCGGCGATCTCCCGGTCCGGGCCGACGGCGACGAACACCCGACGCCCGTCACCGCCGTCCTCGTCGTCCCCGTCCCGCCCGCCGTCGCTCCCCGGGTCATCGTCGGGGAACACCTTGGTCAGGGGCGGGTCCACGGTCACCTCCCGCAGCGCGAACCCGTCCTCCCGCGCCTCGACCTCGAACACGGTCCGGGTGGTGAAGGACCCGTCGATCGCGTCGATCGCGGCGTCGTCGTCGGGCCGGGCGGTACGGAAGGTGTAGGCGGTGGTGTCCATGCGGTTGACGCTACGACGGCGTACGCCCCTGACCGGCGTCTTTCAGCCCGCGGTCCAGTGGTAGGTCACGTCGGGCTCGTTCTCCTCGTTGCGGCTGCCGTCGTCGTACGCGCCGGCGGTGAAGCCGTGGCGCTCGTAGAACGCGCGGGCGTCCGTGTTGCGCTGGAAGACGTGCAGGGACACCTCTCCGGGCGACGCAGCCCGCACGGTGTCCAGGAGGGCCGAGCCGATGCCCCGGCGCCGCACGTCGGGGCGCAGGTACAGATGGTCCAGGACGGTCCCGTCGAGGGCGGCGAAACCGACGATCTCCGCCGGGTCGTCGCCCAGCTCGGCGACCCACACGTCACTGCCGGGCAGGACGACCGCGTCGATCCAGGCGCGGGTCTCCTCGTCGCTGTGGAGCCTCGGCAGGTACGGCATGGCGGCGGCCCGTGAGGCGAGGAAGACGGCTGTGACCGCTTCCCCGTCGGCGGGCACGGCCTTGCGTATGCGCGGGCTCTCCGCGGCGCTGAGCTGGGACGGCGGCATGAGGGCGGCTCATTTCTGTCGTGACGGTACGCCGGGTGGCGTCGGCGCCGATCACGCGCCGAGCCCGCGCAACCTACCAGCGCGGGGCGGGCGTCGCGCCGGGCTTTCCCCAACGGGGGCCGCCGCGCCCGCCGGGTGGGACGGCAGGTGACCGGGGTGAAGAGGATGGTCGGGTAAACCCGACCACCAGGTCTCGACCTGGCCGTCATGACGGGGCGGTGGCGGGCCCGGTGTGATGGACGGGTGGCTGAACCCCTGACACGAATCCCGTTCCTTTCCCGGCTGTTGCGGTGCGCGACGCCCGAAGCCCCGCCGCCCCCCGGCCCGTAGCCCGAAGCCCCGTCGCCCCCGGCCCGTAGCCCGAAGCGCCGTAGCCCGAGCCGAGTCGCCCGCGGCCCGAGTGCCGCCGGAGCGCCAGAGCCCGCCGGGGCCCGCCGCAGCGCCCGAGGCGCGACCACCACCCCTCCCCCACGGACACGAGAGCACCCCATGCCCACCACCCTCATCGTCACCAACGACTTCCCGCCCCGTCAGGGCGGCATAGAGACGTTCGTCCACGCCATGGCCACCCGCGTCCCCGGCCACGACGTGGTCGTCTACGCCTCCGGCGAGCCCGGCGCCGCCGCGTACGACGCGACCCTGCCGTTCCCCGTGGTCAGGGACCCCGCCCGCATGCTGCTGCCCACGCCCCGCGTGACGCGCCGCGCCCTGGAGGTCGCGCGGCGGTACGGCTGCGACCGGGCCTGGTTCGGGGCCGCCGCCCCGCTGGCCGCCATGGCCCCGGCGCTGCGGCGCGGCGGGGTACGGCGCGTCGTCGCCACCACGCACGGCCACGAGATCTGGTGGGCACGCACGCCGGGCGCCCGGCGGGTGCTGCGGCGTATCGGCGACCACGTGGACACCGTCACGTACCTGGGCGAGTACACCCGCCGCCGCATCGCGCCCGCGCTCGGGCCCCGGGCGCGGCTCGTGCGGCTGGTGCCGGGGGTGGACGCGGCGGCGTTCCGGCCCGCGCCCGGCGAGGCCCGGCGGGTGCGCGAGCGGCACGGCATCGGGGACCGGAGGGTGGTCCTCTGCGTGTCCCGGCTGGTGACGCGGAAGGGCCAGGACACGCTGATAAGGGCGCTGCCCCGCATACGGCGGGCCGTGCCGGACGCGGTGCTGGTGATCGTCGGCGGCGGCCCGGACGAGGCGCGGCTGCGGGCGCTCGCGCGCCGGTACGCGGACGGGCACGTCGTGTTCGCGGGCGGCCTGGACCACGCCTCGACGGCGCCCTACTACGCGGCGGCCGACGTCTTCGCCATGCCCTGCCGGACGCGGAAGGCGGGTCTTGAGGCGGAGGGGCTGGGGATCGTGTTCCTGGAGGCGGCGGCGAGCGGGCTGCCCGTGGTCGTCGGTGACTCGGGCGGCGCGCCGGACGCGGTGCTCGACGGGGTGACGGGCACGGTCGTGGACGGCGGGGACGTACGGGTGGTGGCCGCCGCCGTGTCGGCGCTGCTGCGGGACCCGGCGCGGGCACGGGCGATGGGTGAGGCGGGCCGGGCGTGGGTGGCGGAACGCTGGTCGTGGGACGCGTCGGCGGACCTGCTGACGCGCCTGCTCGACCCGACGCATGCCCCCGACACGTACGTGAGCTGACGACCCGTCAGACGCCGGACGCCTCGCGGCGGAGGTGGGCGAGGACGGCGAGGACGCGGCGGTTGCCCTCGGCCGGGTCGAGCTCCAGTTTCATGAAGATGTTGCCGGAGTGCTTGACCACGGACGCCTCCGTGATGGCGAGCCGCTGCGCGATGGCCTGATTGTTGAAGCCCTCCGCCATCAGCGCGAGGACCTCCCGTTCGCGGGGCGTGAGGCGCCGCAGCGGCTCGTCGGCCGTGCGCCGGCTGAGCAGGACCCGTACGACCTCCGGGTCGATGACGGTCTGCCCGCTCGCGACCCGGTCCAGCGCGCCGAGGAAGTCGGCGACCTCCCCGACGCGGTCCTTCAGCAGGTACCCGAGGCCGCCGCCGGACGCCGCGTCGCCGCCGAGCAGCTGGGTCGCGTACGCGGTGGCGACGTACTGCGACAGGACGAGGACGGGCAGGCCGGGGTGGCGTCGGCGCAGCTCCAGCGCGGCCTTGAGGCCCTCGTCACGGAAACCGGGCGGCATCCGTACGTCGGTGATGACGACGTCCGGCGGGTCGGCGTCCACGGCGCGCGCCAGCTCCCCCGCGTCGCCGACGGCGGCGGTCACCCGGTGGCCGACGCGGGACAGCACCTCGACCAGCCCGGCGCGCAGCAGTACGGCGTCCTCGGCGAGCACTACGCGGAGCACGGCACCTCCGCGCGCAGCCGGGTGGGACCGCCGACGGGGCTGGTCACGGTGAGCGTCCCGCCCAGGATGGCCAGCCGGTCGGCAAGCCCTCGCAGTCCGGCACCGGCGTCCGGGTCGGCGCCGCCGTGCCCGTCGTCGGTGACGTCGAGGACGAGGGTGCCGTCGCGGAGGCGGCCGGTGACGGTCACGTGGTCGGCGCCGCTGTGTTTGGAGGCGTTGGTCAGGGCCTCGGTGACGGTGAAGTACGCCGTCGTCTCGACCGCCGTGGGGAGCCGGTGCGGCAGGTCGATGTCCACGGTCACCGGGACCGGGTTGCGCAGGGCGAGTTCGCCGACGGCGGCGGGCAGCCCGTGGTCGGTGAGGACCTGGGGGTGGATGCCTCGCACGAGGGAGCGCAGCTGGTCGAGGGCCTGCCGGGCCTCGCCCCGGGCGCGGGCGACGAGCGGGGCGGCGGGCGAGTCCTGTTCGCGCAGCTCCAGTTCGGCGAGGCCGAGCGTCATGGAGAGGGCGACGAGCTGCTGTTGGGCGCCGTCGTGCAGGTCGCGTTCGATGCGGCGGCGTTCGGCTTCGAAGGCGTCGGCCAGCCGGGCACGGGAGCGGGTCAGTTCGACGACGCGGCTGCGCAGGCTGTCCTCGCGGGCCGACAGCAGGGACCGGGCGACCCACACGTGGGCGCCGCTCAGCAGCCCGCCCGCGTACGCGGACACCAGCAGCCCGAGCAGGCCGACGGCGCTGGCGGGGAGGGCGGCGAGGGGGTGCGGGACGGCCCGGCCAGGGATGATCATGACGGTTTCGGGGGCGAGGGCCCACACGATGACGGGCGCGGCGGTGAGCATCGCCGAGAGCCCGAGGAGGGCGGCGAAGGCGAGCCCCGTGGCGGTGAGGACCACCCCGAGGACGAGGGTGTACGCGAGCTCCCGCCACGTTGCGGCCTCGCGCAGCCGGGTACGCAGCCAGCGCGACGCGCCCGTACGGGCACTGGAGCCGCGCGGCGCGGGCAGCGGCTCCGGCTCGACGATCCGTAACCGGCGCCGCTCCAGGGCCGCGACGGGGATGCCGGAGACGGCGACGGCCACGAGGGCGGCGAGCCCGCCGACCACGGAGGGCCCGATGCCGACGACGGACAGGGAGACCCCCACGAACAGCAGCGCGACGAGGAGCAGCAGCACCGCGAGCCCGACGAGGACCCCGCTCAGCAGGAACGCCCAGCACCGGGGCACCCACCCCGACACCACGAATCCCAGGGGCCGCCGCCGCATCCCCTCCCACACGGCGACGGTCATCGCGCGCGTCCTTTCCCGAGAGTCAGCCGGTGGTGAACCGGGGGGCCTGGGGGCCGGTCAGGTGGCCCGGGGGAAGTCCGCGGCCGTAGGCGACCAGGAGGAGGTCCTGGGCCCTGCCCGACAGGGGGGCGCCCGTGCCGAACGTCCAGTCCATGTCCGTGGCGCGGAGCTGGACGCCGTCGAGATCGGCGCGGAAGAAGCGGGCCGTCCTGGGGGTGACCGTGCCCAGCAGGACGCGGACGCGGTCCTCGGGGACCTCGCGGTCGAGGCCCAGGGGGACGGTGATGTCCAGGCCGTGGACCACGTCGTGGCCGAGCGCCGCCGCGATGCCGCCGACCGGGGGCTTCCACGGGTGGTGCGCGTTGTCCCGGAGGAACGAGGCGAGTTCGGCCGTCGAGTACGCGGCGGCGTCCGCGCGGGCGCAGTGGTCGGTCATCCGGTCGAGGCTGCCGCGCGCCCTGATGATCTCGCGGGCGATCCTGGGCAGCGAGTAGCGGAACCCCAGGCTCATGTGCGCGGCGACGTCGCGGACCGTCCACCCGGCGCACAGGGACGGGGCGTCCCACTGTTCGGCGCGCAGCGTGTCGAGCATGTCCGCCAGCTCGCGGCGCTCGGCCGCGATCGCCGCCTTGACCGCTTCCGGGCTCTGCTGTCGTGCCGTGTCAGACATGATCCTTATCGTGTCGTCCTCCGTCCCGCGATGCCAAGGAGCACGGCCCCTCGTGGCCGGAAGCAGTCCTTATGTGGCCGCGTCCGCGCGCGGGCGGGCCCGGCGCCCGGTGGGGCCACGGACAGGGAGCGGACAGCGTGCGAGCCGCTCTCTTCCATGCCGCGACCTCCCGGCTGCGGGCGGGCGGGTCGGGTCGTCGTCCGGTCATCTGGCCCCCTCCTTGTCCGGGGACGGCTTCCCCGACGCGTCAAGCCTGCCCGCTCACGGTGTTGTTGGAGGACACCGGGGGTTCCGGCGCGGGCCGCGCGGGCGGGAGCGGAGGGCGTACCGGGTCGTAACGCGACAGCCCGGGCGCCGGCCTGGAACGCGTTGGCCGCCAGGGGGTGCGTGATCCGGTGCCAGCGACGATCATGTGACCTGCCCGCCCGTGCCCGGCTCCGCGCCCGGCGGCTTCGGCGTGCCCGGAAACGACCAGCGGAACGAGGACCGGTGAGCGCGAACACGCGCGGGGAGGGGCCGTAGTGGCGGGTGTGGACCGGCGGTTTTGTGCCCTCGTCTGCGCGTACGCGGTGTCGGGGTACGGCAACTACCTGAACCTGATCGCGCTGAGCCTGTTCTCGTACCAGGTCACCGGCACGGCGTTCGGCGTCGGCGTGGTGATGGCGCTGCGCCTGGCGTCCGGCTTCGTCGCGGGGCTGACCGCCGCGGCGCTGTCGGCCAGGACCACCCGCCTGCGGACGATGGTCCGCGCGGACGTCGCCCAGGGCCTCGCCATGGCGGTGCTGGCCGTGTGCGCGGACCGCACACCGTTGTGGCTGCTGTGCTGCGTGGTCGTCGTGATGGGCGCGGGGAACACGTATTTCACCGTCGCCCTGCGCAGCGCGGTTCCCGCGATGGTCGGCCACGAGGCGCGTACGCGGGCGAACGGGCTGCTGGTCACGGCCCGGTCGATCGCGACGGTGCTGGGCTTCGCCTCGGCGGCCGCCGTCATCGGCTTCGGCGGCTACGCCACCGCGTTCGCCGTCAACGCCGTGAGCTTCGCGGTGTCGGCGGGCGCGCTGCTCGCCCTGCGGCCCCGCACGGAAGGCGAGGACCAGCCCGAGCCATCAGGGGACCAGCCCGTAGGGGACGGACCCGCAAGGGACCGAGCCGTACGGGATGAGCCCGTAGGGGACCGCCCCGTACAGGACGAACCCCTACGGGATGGGCCCGTACGGGGCGAGGGCGGCCGCCGCCGGAAGGGCGCCGTACGCCCGCGCGGCCCGCGGCCGTGGCAGGGCGTCGCCGGTCTTCCCGCCCTGCTGCTCGGCATGATCCTGCTCAGGGGGCTCGACGCGCTCGCGTCCTCCTCGCACAACGTGGCGCTGCCCGTGGTCGCGCACGCCGACGCCCCGTCCGACCCCGCGCTGTTCATGACCCGGTTCTGGGCGGCGTGGGCCGTGGGAACCGTCGCCGCCCACCTGGTGCTCAAGCGCGCGGGCGGCGCCGCGGCATGGGGCGAACGGGCCTTCGCGCTCGGCACCTTGGCGATGTCGGTCTGCTTCGTCGCCGCGTTCACCGGCCTGCCCGCAGCCGGTCTGATGGCGGCCGCCGCGTGCGCGGGCTTCGCCGACGGCTGGACCGAGATCGTCTACACCTCCCGCCTCCAGGCCGCTCTCGACCGGGAGCGCAGCCGCCTGTTCGGACTGTCCGCCACGGCGGAGACGGCCGGTTTCGCGCTGGGCACGGTGCTCGCCGCGGCGGCTCTCGAAGCGCTGCCCGCCCTGACGGTCGTCGGGATGTTCCACGGCGCGGCCGTGTGCGGGGCGCTGGTCCTGCTGCTGTGCGCCGCCGTCCGCACCGGTGCGGGCCGCCGCCGGTCGTCCACGAGTGGAGAGGAAGGGGACACGGATGGAACGCGTACAGGGACAGGCGCTCTGCCGGGGGCCTGAGCCGGAGTACACCGAGGGCGACCCGCGCGACGCCGTGGACGCCCTGCTGCGCGCCGCCGAGGCGGACTCCGGCGCGGCGGTCGTCGCCGTCGCCCCCGACGGTTCCACGACCAGGCTGACCTACCCGGAGCTGCTCCTCCGGGCCCGTCGGCTGCTCACCGGGCTGCGGGAGCGCGGGGTGCGCGCCGGGGACACGGTGGTGCTGTGCGGGCTGCCGCTGGACGAGTTCTTCCCCGCGTTCTGGGCCTGTGTGCTGGGCGGCGTGCGGCCCGCGGCGATCGCGGAGCGGGCCGTGCCCGGCTCGCCCGCGTACGAACGCCTGCTGCACGCCTGTACGGTGCTGGACCGGCCGCTGGTACTCGGTGACGCGGCCGGGGCGGAGACCCTGGCCGCCGCCGCTCCCCACCTGCGGGTCGCGGTCGCGCGGGACTGCCTGGACGCGCGCCCGGCGGACGACCACGTCGAGCCGGACGGGTCCGACGTGGCGCTGCTGATGCTGTCCTCCGGCAGCACCGGCGTGCCCAAGGCGGCGCGGCTCACCCACACCGGCCTGGCGGACTTCGCCGCGAGCAGCAGACGCGTCCTGGACGTACGGCCCGACGACACGATGGTGAACTGGCTGCCGGTCGACCACAGCGGAGCGTTCCTGCTGTACCACCTGCTGGCGGTCTTCGTGGGCTGCGGCAACGTCCACGCGCCGACCGAGCGGGTCCTCGCCGAGCCGCTGCGCTGGCTCGACCTCGTCGAGGAGCACGGGGCGCGGCACAGCTGGGCGCCGACCTTCGCGTACGGGCTCGTCGCCGACGCGCTGGCCGAGCGGCCCGGCCGCGTCCGGAACCTGGGCGGCCTCAAGACGCTGCTGTGCGGCGGCGAGCAGATCGTCCTGCCGGTGCTGCGCCGCTTCCTCGACGCCACCGCCGCGTACGGGGTGCGGGCGGACCACATCATGCCCGTGTGGGGGATGGCCGAGACGGTCACGGCCGTCACGTACGGGCGGCTGGACCGGCCCGGCACCGTGCACCGCCTCCTCAAGAGCAGCCTCGGCGGCGACCTGGTGCGGGCCGACGAGCGGACGCCCGAGGACGAGTGCGTCACGTTCGTCGCGGCGGGCGCGCCCGCGCACGGCGTCACCCTGCGCGTGGTGGACGACCGCGGGGAGCCCGTGCCCCCGGGGCGGATCGGCCGCCTGCAGGTGCACGCGCCCGCCCGGCTCACCCCCGGCTACGTGAACAACCCGGAGGCGGACGCCGAGGCGTTCCCCGCGGGGCGGGACTGGCTGGACACGGGCGACCTGGCGTTCCTCGACGCCGGGCAGGTCGTGGTCACCGGCCGTCGCAAGGACCTGATCATCCTCAACGGGCACAACGTCTACTGCCACGAGGTGGAGGAGGCCGCGACCACCGTCGCCGGGGTCCGCCAGGGCGAGGTGGCGGCCTGCGGCGTGCCGGACGAGCAGAGCGGCACGGAGCGGCTGGCCGTGTTCTTCGTCAGCCGCGGCACCGACGAGGACGCGCGGATCGTACGGGAGGTGAAGGCGGCGCTGTTCTCCCGGCTGCGCCTCACCGCCTCCCACGTCCTGCCCGTACCGCACGGCGAGTTCCCGAGGACCCCCGCCGGGAAGGTGCGCCGCGCCGAGCTGCGGGACCGGCTGGCCGCCGGTGGTCTCCGTACCGGCTCCGCCCCGCGCGGCGACGGCGGCTCCGATGTCCTGACGCGGGTGGTGTGCGAGGAGATCGCCGCCGTACTGGGGCATCCGGTGGACCCGCGCGCGCCGTTCTACGAACTGGGCCTCGACTCGCTCTCGCTGACCCGTCTGCGGTCCCGCCTGGAGCAGCGGCTCGACCGGCGGATCGCGCGGACCGCGCTCTTCGAACACCCCACGGCGGACGCGCTCGCCTCCCACCTGGCCGCCGAGCCCGGGGACCGGCAGGAGGCGGTGGGCGCGGCCCGCCCGGGGGGCGGTGCCGCCCCGGAGGACGGTGCCACCCTGGACGGCGGTGCCGCCTCCCCGGAGGACGGTGCCGCCGACCGGCGTATCGCGGTCGTCGGACTGTCACTGCGCTTCCCCGGCGCGGACTCGCCGGACCGGTTCTGGGCCAACCTGCGCGACGGCGTGGACAGCGTGCGGGTCTTCGGCGAGGAGGAGCTCGCGGCGGCCGGTCTGTCCCCGGAGCAGCGGCGCGCGCCGGGCCTGGTGCCGGTCGCGGGCGTCATCGACGGCGTGGACGACTTCGACGCGGACTTCTTCGGGATGAGCCCCAAGGAGGCCGGGCTCACCCACCCCTCCCACCGGCTGTTCCTGGAGTGCTGCCACGAGGCGCTGGAGAACGGCGGCTACGCGGCGGCCGAACCGGGCACCAGGGTGGGCGTGTTCGCCGGTACGGGCATGAACCTGTACGACCATCAGCACCCGCGGGCGGGCGGCGTACCGGACGACCCGGCGACCGGCATGCAGGCGGCCATCGGGACCCAGCCCGACTTCCTCGCCTCCCGCGTCGCCTACCGGCTCGGCCTCACCGGCCCCGCCATCGGCGTGCAGACGGCCTGCTCGACGTCGCTGGTCGCCGTGCACCTCGCCGTACAGGCGCTGCTGACCGGCGAGGCGGACCTGGCGCTCGCGGGCGCGGCGGCCGTCCACCTCCCCCAGGAGACCGGCTACCGCAGCCACCCCGGTTCCATCCTGTCGCCCACCGGCCGCTGCCGGGCCTTCGACGCGGAGGCCGACGGCACCGTCGGCGGCAACGGCGTCGCGGCCGTGCTGCTCAAACGGCTCGACCGGGCGCTCGCCGACGGCGACACGGTCCACGCGGTCATCCTCGGCTCGGCCGTCAACAACGACGGGGCGGGCAAGGTGGGGTTCAGCGCGCCGGGCGTCGCGGGCCAGGTGGACGTGGTGCGCCAGGCGTTGCGCCGGGCGGGCGTGCCCGCCGACACGATCTCGTACGTGGAGGCGCACGGGACGGGCACCCGCCTCGGCGACCCGGTGGAGCTGGAGGCGCTCGGCAGGGCCCTCGGCGAGGGCACGCGGCGGACGGGGTTCTGCGCCGTCGGCTCGGTGAAGCCCGCCATCGGTCACCTGGACAGCTGCGCGGGGATGGCCGGACTGATCAAGACGGTCCTCATGCTGCGGCACCGCACCCTCGTGCCCACCCCGTACTTGACCCGGCCCAACCCCGAACTGCGCCTGGAGGGCGGCCCGCTCGTCCTCGCCACCGAACTGCGGCCGTGGCACGCACGGGACGGTGTGCCGCGGCGGGCCGGGGTCAGCGCGCTCGGCGTCGGCGGCACCAACGCGCACGTGGTGCTGGAGGAGCCTCCCGTACGGCCCGCTCCCCCGCCGAACGCGCCCGGACTGCCGGTACTCGTCCCGGTGTCGGCGCGCGACGCGCGGGCGCTGGACGCGTACACCGGGCTGCTCCGCGACCGGCTGCGGCAGCGGCCCGGCCTGGCGGCGTCGGACGTGGCGGCCACCATGGCCCTCGGCCGACCCCACCGGGCGGTGCGCACGGCGGCCGTCGGCCGGACCGCCGAGGAGCTCGCCACCGCGCTGGACGAGCGGCGGGCCGCGCCACCGGACCCGCTGGGGCCGCTAGCCTTCGCCTTCTCCGGGCAGGGCAGCGGCCGCCGCGGCATGGCGAGCGGCCTCCACGCCGCCCATCCGGCCGCCCGGCGGACACTCGACCGGTGCGAGGAGCTGTACGCCGAGGAGTTCGGCGGCACCCTGCTGCCGCTGCTGCTGGGCGAGTCCGACGGCGAGGGCGGTGCCGGGTCCGTCGAGGGCGGCGGCGTCTGGCCCACCGAGACGGCCCAGGCCGCGCTGTTCGCCCACCAGGCGGCGCTCTTCGAGGTGTGGCGGGCGGCCGGGGTGCGCCCCGCGCTGCTGTTCGGGCACAGCGTCGGCGAGTACGCGGCCCTCCACGCGGCCGGGGCCCTCACGCTCGACGAAGGGCTGCGGCTCACGGCGTGGCGCGGTCGGCTGATGCAGGACGCCTGCCCGCCGGGCGGCATGCTCGCGGTCCGCGCCGCCCCGGCCGACGCGGAGCGGATAGCGCGGGCCGCCGGTGCCGAACTGGCTGCGGTCAACGGCCCGCACGCCCAGGTGGTCTCCGGCCCGCCGGACGCCCTGGCCGAGGCGGGGCGGCTGCTGGACCGGGAGGGGCTGCGGTGGCGGGCGCTGCCCGTGGACCGGGCGTTCCACTCCGCCGCTATGGAGCCGGCGCTGCGCGCGTTCCGCGACCACGCCGAGCGGGTGGCGTACGGGCGGCTGCGCACGCCGCTGGTGACGGCGGCCGACGGCCGGGTGCGCCCGGTGGGCTGGACCCCCGACGCCGAGTACCTCTGCCACCAGGCGCGGCAGCCGGTCCGTTTCGACCTGGCCATGGCCGCGGCGGCGGCGAACGGCTGCGCGGACTTCCTGGAGATAGGTGCCGGGGACACTCTCACGGGCCTCGGCAGGCACTGCGTACCGGAGAGCCGCTGGCTGAGCGGGCAGGGCTCGGGGCCCGGCGCGGCCGACCAGGCGCACGGGCTCCTCACGTCGCTGGGCGAGCTGTACCGCAGGGGCGCCGACCTGGAGTGGGGCGCGGTCGGCGGCGGCGGGGGCAGGGTGCCGCTGCCGGGGCATCCGCTGCGCAGGCGCCGGGTGGATCCGCTCGTAGCACCGCCGGTCCAGGCCCAGGCCCTCCCGTCGGCACCGCCCGCCACCACCCCGAAGGAGCCCGCCGTGCCGGACGAACTGCTCGACGACGTACGGCGGCTGACCGCCGACAAGCTCGGCCGCCGGATCGCGGACGTCGCGCCGGGTACGTCGTTCTTCGAGCTGGGCGCGGACTCGCTCGCGCTGATGGGCATGACGGCTGAGCTCGAACAGCGCTACGGCGTACGCGTCCCGGTGCGGGAGCTGTTCTCCACTGCCGACACCCCGCGTGCCCTGGCCGAACGCCTGGCACGGGAGCTGGGCCCGGCGCCCGAGCCGACACCCGTACGGAAACCAGCCCCCGTACCCGTACCGGAGCCCGGGGCCGTATCCGCGCCCGCCGTTCTGGCACCGGACCCGGAACCTGAGCCCGCACCCGCACCGGCCGCCGTACCGGCCGCCGTACCGGAAGCGGCGCCCGCGCCCGCACCGGCCCCCGAAGCGCCCTCCGGGCTGCACGAGCTGCTGGGGCAGCAGTTGCGCGTGGCCGAACAGCTCGTCCACCAGGTGACCGGGGTGATCTCCCGCCAGCTCGACGTCCTCGCCCCCACGGCAGCCCGCCCCGCCGCTCCCCCGACGCCTGCCCCCACCACCGTACCGACGCCGACACCGACACCGATACCGACACCGACGCCGTCCCAGGCACCGGCACAGCCCTCGTCTCCCGCGCCGCGCTCCCCGGCGGTGGCTGTTGGCGAACAGCGGTCGGAGCCGTCGCCCACCCCCGGCTGCGACTTCAGTCTGTACTTCTTCGGCGACTACCCGCAGGACACCGACACCGCTGCCCGGGGCGGCGCCCGCGCGGACGGCGGCAAGTACGGGCTGATCATGGAGGCGTCGAAGTACGCGGACGAGCACGGGTTCCACGCGCTCTGGCTCCCCGAGCGGCACTTCAACTCCTTCGGCGCGCTCTTCCCGAACCCCTCCGTCCTCGCCGCCGCGCTCGCGGCGACGACCAGCCGCGTCCGGCTGCACGCGGGCTCGGTCGTACTGCCGCTGCACCACCCGGTCCGGGTCGCCGAGGAGTGGTCCGTCGTGGACAACATCTCCGGCGGCAGAGCGGGCCTCTGCGTCGCGAGCGGCTGGCACGCCACCGACTTCTCGCTGGCCCCACAGCACTTCGGCCGTCACCGCGAGGTGATGTACGAGCAGTTGGAGACCGTGCGGCGGCTCTGGTCGGGCGAGCCGCTGCCGACGACCGCCGGTGACGGCGAGCCCGTCGAGATACGCCTCCACCCGAGCCCCGTGCAGCCCGAACTGCCCCTGTACGTCGCCGTGGTGGGCAACCCGGACAGCTACCGGCGCGCGGCCGCCGAGGGGCTGGGCGTGGTGACCAACCTGATGACGCAGACCGTGGAGCAGCTCGCGGAGAACGTCGCGCTGTACCGGCGGACCCGCGCCGAGCACGGGCTCGACCCGGCGGGGGGCCGGGTGGTGGTGCTGGTGCACACGTACCTGGGTGAGGACGGGGACCGCGCACGGGCGGAGGCGTACCGGCCGTTCGTGTCGTACCTGCGCTCCTCGCTCTCCCTCTTCGGCCAGGTCACCAACAGCCTCGGTTTCACCGCCGACCTCGACAGCACGCCCGAGGAGGACCTGGAGTTCCTGCTCGAACGGGCCTACGAGCGCTACTGCGCCTCGCGCGCCCTGATCGGCGACGAGGAGGCGGCCGCCCGGACGGTGCGCCGCCTGGTGGACGCCGGGGCGGACGAGATCGCCTGCTTCGTGGACTTCGGCGTACCGGCGGAACGGGTCCTCGCGGGGCTGCCGGTGCTCGACCGGGTACGCCGCCGCGCGGCACCCGGCGCGCGGGAGGCAGCCACGCGGGAGGCTCGGGAGGCGCACGCGGCACCCGAACCGCACGCAGCACCCGAGCCACCCGAGGCGCGGCACGGGGACGCGGCGCAGCCCGTACCGGAGCGGGTGCCGCTGTCGCCCGCGCAGCGCCGCATCTGGTTCCTGGAGCAGCTGCATCCGGGGACGAGCATGTACCACGAGCCCAAGGCGGTCCGGCTGGACGGGCCGCTGGACGTGGCGGCGCTGCGCCGGGCGCTCCAGTGGGTCGCCGACCGTCATCCGGCGCTCCGCACGGTGTTCCCGGACGACGGCGGCGTGCCGTACCAGGAGATCCGCGACGGGATACGGCTGGAGTGCCCGGTCGACGACCACACAGGGGCGACGGAGGAGGAGGCGGTGCGCGCCGCGCTCGCGACGGAGGGGCGGCGGGTGCTCGGCCTGCGCGAGGGGCCGCTCGTGACGGCCCGGCTGCTGCGCCTGTCCGACGAGCGGCATCTGCTCTTCCTGCTGGCCCACCACATCGTGTTCGACTCGTCGTCGACGGCGGTGCTCGTACGCGACCTCGCCGCCCGCTACCGCTCCCTGACGTGCGGCGCCCCCGAGCCGCCACCCCTGCCCGAGGTGGCCCCGGCCCGCCCGGCGGACCCGGCCGCTTCGCTCGGCTTCTGGCGGCGGGCGCTGGCCGGCGCCCCTGAGCTGGCCCTGCCGACCGACCGGCCCCGCCCGCCGGTCAGGTCGGGCGCGGGAGCGAGCCTCACACACGAACTGGACGCCGAACTGACGGGAGCGCTGCGGACGTTCACCGCCAGGCACCGCGCCACACCGTTCATGGCGCTGACCGGTGCCGTCGCGGCGGTCCTCGGCCGGATGAGCGGCCAGGACGACGTGGTCATCGGCACGGCCGTCGCGGCGCGGCCCTCCGGTGCCGAGCACCACATCGGACTGTTCCTCGACACCGTGCCGCTGCGCCTGGACGTGTCCGGCGACCCGGACTTCCCGACGCTGCTGCACCGGGTGCGCGACGGCAGCACGGCGGCGTACGAGCACAGTGGCGTGCCCTTCGACGAGCTGGTCGGGGCGCTCAACCCGCGCCGGGACCCGGGGCGCAACCCGCTGTTCCAGGTGATGGTGGAGTACGAGAACGAGGGCGAGGCCGAGTTCGACCCGCCCCGGCTGGCGGCGAAGCTGCTCGACGTGCCGAGCGAGCGCGCCCCGTTCGACCTGAGCGTCTACTTCACGCACCACCGCGACGGCGTGCGGTTCATGGTCGAGTACGACACGGCCCTGTTCGACGAGGCCACGGTGCGCCGCTTCACGCGGTACGTGGAGGAGGTGCTGCGCCGCGCCCTCGACGCGCCCGGCGCCCCCCTGCGCGAGCTGACCGCCGTGACCGCGCCCGACCGCGCGGCCCTCGCGAGGCTTGGCCGCCTGGACGAGCCGTCGCCCGCCGTCGAGGACACCCTGCACGGGCTGTTCGAGCGGCAGGCGCGGCGGACCCCCGACGCCGTCGCCCTGGTGAGCGGCGATGAGAGCGTCCGCTACCGGGACCTGGACCTGCGCGCGAACGCCCTCGCCCACGACGTGCGGGCCCGGGGCGCCGTACGCGGGGAACGGGTGGCGCTGCTGCTGCCGCGCGGCCCGGAACTGATCGCCGCGCTGCTGGGTGTGCTGAAGAGCGGCGCCGCGTATCTGCCGCTCGACCCGTCGCAGCCGACGCCCCGGCTCGCCACGCTCCTGGAGGACGGGGCGCCCGTGCTGCTGCTGACCTCCGCCTCCGTACTGGCGCGGCACCCCGGTCTCGGCGCGGGACCGCTGCCCGTACGGCTCGTGGAGGAGGTGCCCGGCGCGCTCCTGCCCGAGGCCCCGGCCGCCGACGGTCCGTCCGAGGCCGGGCCCTTGGCCGACTCCCCGGCTGACGGCCGCGCCCCTGTGGCCGGGCCCGCCGCCGGGCCGCCCGCCGGGCCGCCCGCCGACGGGGCGCGGCCCGAGGACCCCGCGTACTGCGTGTACACCTCCGGTTCGACCGGCCGCCCCAAGGGCGTCGTCGTGCCGCACCGGGGCCCGGTCAACCTCGTACGCGGTCACCTGGCCCGCCATCCCGGCCTGCGCACCCTCCAGTGGACGTCGCCCGCGTTCGACGTGAGCGTGCAGGAGATCTTCACGACGCTGTGCTCGGGGGCGGCCCTCGTACTGATCGACGACGAGGTGCGGCACGACCCGGCGGCCGTCGCGGAGGTGGTGCGCCGCCACGGGGTGGAGCGGATGTTCATGCCGTGCACCCCGCTCCGGTACCTGATCGACACCGCGCCGGAACTGCCGTCGCTGCGGGAGCTCTTCTCGGCCGGTGAGGCGCTGCGGCTCACCGGCGCGTTCCGCCGCTTCCTCGCCGCGCACCCCGGGTGCGCGCTGTACAACCAGTACGGGCCGACGGAGACGTCCGTCATCGTCACCTCCCACCGGGTCGATCCGGCGGGCGAGGAGTGGCCGCCGATCGGCACACCGGTGCCGGGGGCGCGGATCGTGCTGCTGGACGAGGCCGGGCAGCAGGTGCTTCCCGGCGCGGTCGGGGAGATCCACGTGGGC
Organism: Streptomyces thermolilacinus SPC6; assembly: GCF_000478605.2. Taxonomy (GTDB): domain Bacteria; phylum Actinomycetota; class Actinomycetes; order Streptomycetales; family Streptomycetaceae; genus Streptomyces; species Streptomyces thermolilacinus. The sequence continues at coordinate 1,171,275 of NZ_ASHX02000001.1, forward strand.
GGCGTCCCCGTCGCGTACGGCTACCACGGCAGGCCTCGGGAGACGGCCGACGCGTTCGTCGCCGACGGCGCGGGCTGCGTGCTGTACCGGACGGGGGACCTGGGGCGCTGGCGCACGGACGGCTCGCTCCAGTACTGCGGCCGTGCGGACGACCAGGTGAAGATCCGGGGCCACCGGGTGGAACCGGCCGAGGTGCAGAGCGTGTTGGGCGCCCTGCCCGGCGTGCGGGACGCGGCCGTCGTGTCCCGCCGGGACCGGCACGGCGACCGGGAGCTCGTCGCCTACGTGGTCCCGGCGGCCCCGGAGGCCGACCTGCGCGCGCTGCGTGCCGCGCTGTCCGCGCAGCTGCCGGGCCACCTGGTGCCGCGCCACTGGGTGCGGCTGGAGCGGCTGCCGGTGAACACGTCGGGCAAGCTGGACCGGGACCGGCTGCCCGAGCCCGAGCCGGTACCGGAGGGTGAGGACCGGGACGGGGGCCAGGAGCCCGTCGGGCCGGCGGAGAAGGCTCTGCACGAGCTGTGGTGCGACGAACTGGACGTCCGGCGGGTGCCGGTGACCCGGTCGTTCTTCGAGCTGGGCGGCCACTCGCTGAGCGCGATCAGACTCCTGAACCGCATGGCGGACGAGCTGGGCGTCGAGCTGACCATGGCGGAGTTCTTCCTCGCCCCCACGATCCGGGGTGTCGCCGAACGCGGTGGGCGTGCCGCGCCCGCCGACCGGGTGGTGGACACGGCGCCGATGACGTCCACGCTGCGCAGGCTGTGGCACCGGCACCACGAGCACGCCGACCCGGGCGTGTACAACATCGCGCACCGCGTCGATCTGGACGGCGCCCTCGACCCCCGGGACCTGGCGGGCGCCCTGGAGGACCTGGTGGGCCGCCACCACGCGCTGCGCGCCAGGGCCGTACGGCGCGAAGGGCGGTACGTGGTCGAGGTGCTGGCCGAGGTGCCCGTGGACCTGCCGGTGGACGACCTGGCCGCGTACGCCGACGACGACGCGGCCGTCGAGCGGTGGTGCCGGGAGCACGCCACCCGGCCGTTCGCGATGGAGCGCGCGCCGCTGTTCCGCTTCCGGCTGGCGCGGCTGGGGCCGGACCGCTGGGTGCTGGTGACGGTGTTCCACCACGCGGTGTGCGACGGCTGGTCCATGGGCGTGATCTGGCACGAGCTGCGCGAGCTGTACGACGCCCGCCGCACCGGCGCGCCCGCACAACTCGCCTTTCCGGCAGTTCAGTTCACGGACTGCGCCCGCGTGGAGCACGAACTGGGCGGCGGGCGCAGGGCGGAGCTGGAGCGGTTCTGGCGTGCGGAGCTCGACGGCGTACCGCTGCGCCTGCCCCTGCCGTACGACCGGCCGCGCCCCGCGAAGCTGTCGGGCCGGGGCGCCCTGCACACCTGGGTCATCGACGGTGACCTCCCGGGCCGGGTCGCGGAGACGGCGACCCGCCTGGGGACGACCCCGTACGTCGTACTGGCGGCGACGTTCGCGACGTGGATCGGCGGCCTGTGCGGCGGGCTGCCCGATGTCGTACTGGCAGCGTCCAGCGCGAACCGCACCCGTCGCGACCGTTCCGACGTGGTCGGCCTGCTGGGCGACGCGGTCCTGCTGCGCGCCCGGCCGTGCGAGGCCGCCACGTTCGCCGACCTGGTGACGGGGCTCGGCGCGACGCTCTTCACCGCGCTGGACCACCAGGAGCTGCCGCTGACGGAGGTGGTGGAGCTGGTCGCGCCGGGGACGGGCGACTCGCTCTTCCCCACGGTGCTGTTCACGGTGATCACCACCCCGCCGCCCGCCCTGCACCTGCGCGACGTGTCGTCCTCGGTCCGCGCCCTCCCGACATCGGGTGTGGCCCGCAACGAGCTGTACGCGGTCCTGGTCCCCGGCACGGACACGATCACGGTCACCTTCGAGTACTCCACTGACCTCTTCGACGAATCCACGATCACCGCCTGGGCGGACTCCTTCACCCACCTCCTCCACCACACCGCCGGCTCCCCGCACAGCCCTCTCCCCACCCCCTGACGAGCCGCGAGCGACCGGCCGCGCCCCGGCCCGCCGACCGAACCGAGCCGCGGCGGGCCGGAGCGGGCCGGTCAGGGGGCAGGTGCGGGCGTTTCGGTTCCGGCCGGTCAGCGGGCCGCAGCGGCCGGGGGCGGGGTCCGCCGCACGTCGGTCACCTTCACGTCCTCCGTCTCCGGCGCGCCGAACGGTTCGACTAGCACTCCGGCGCCTCGGGCGGTGACCTCCAGGACCGCGTGGCCGCCCATGAAGCGCAGGTCCACCCTGGCGCGGGGCGCGCCCGCGCGGTCCGGCATCCGGTGGATCACCCTCGTCGGGTAGTCCAGGGCCGTCAGCTTCTCGCGCATCGTCCGCCAGCTCGCCGTCCCCGTGTTCCCGAACGCCTCGCGGACGCGCCGGGCGTGCTCGTCCCCCACGCACTTCTCGACGCCGGCCAGCGGCACTTCATCGAGCGAGGGGGGTGGTGCGGGCGAGGGGTCCGACTCCGGCGGCGCGGTGGCGTCCGGGGGCAGGGGGACCGGGATGTGCCCGTCGGCGTCGGGAGCACCCGGCGGGGTCTCGCCCGGCCCGTACGCGGGCGGGGACGCGTCCTCCCAGCCCGGCAGGTCCTCAGGTTCGGGAGGCACGCCCTTCCCGCCGTCGTGCGGGCCGTCGGGCGCGCAGGCCCGCAGGACGCTGTCCGTCAACTCGAGATAGCGCAGCTCCGGGTCGCTGACGGCCGGAGGGGCGGCCACGGCCGCGGGCGCGTGCTCGCCGAGGGCCCTCTGAGCGCCGCAGCCGGACAGCGCGAGGCAGACGAGTGCGGCCAACAGCACGGGCTTCGGCGGAGAGTTCGATCGCATGCACGCACCCTGCGGGCCGGCGGCCGTCCCTCGCATGAGTACCCGTGCTCACCTTCACCCGGTTTCCCGGCACCGGCACCGGCCCCGGCGGGAAACCGGAGGCGCGGGCCGGACAGGCTGCCGGACAATGAGCGGCATGACGTCCCTTCACACCAATCCGCTGTTCTCCCGGCTCGCGGACGCCGAACGGGTCCTTGTCGCGGGAGCCGGGGGCGGGTTCGACGTCTACGCCGGGCTGCCGTTGGCGCTTTCGCTTCTGCACCAGGGCAAGGAGGTGTGGTTCGCGAACCTGTCGTTCAGCGCGCTCGCCGGTCTCCCCGCCGACGCGTGGGCCGCGCCCGACCTGGCCGTCGTGACGCCCGGAACCGCACCGCACCAGGGGTACTTCCCGGAGCGGACCCTCGCCCGGTGGCTGCGCCTGCACGGCTACCCGTCCACCGTGTACGCCTTCCCCCAGACCGGTGTGCGGCCGCTGCGCGACGCCTACCGGGCGCTGGCCGAACTGCACGGCATCGACGCCGTGGTGCTGGTGGACGGCGGCACGGACATCCTGATGCGCGGGGACGAGGCCGGTCTGGGCACACCCGAGGAGGACATGGCGAGCGTCGCGGCGCTGGCCGGGCTGGACGGCATACCCACCCGGCTCGTCGTGTCGGTCGGCTTCGGCATCGACGCCCACCACGGCGTGAACCACGTGCAGGTGCTGGAGAACATCGCGGCGCTGGAACGCGACGGCGCGTACCTCGGGGCGTTCTCGATCCCGCGCGCCACCCGCGAGGGCGCCCTCTACCTCGACGCGGTGGCACACGCCCAGCACCACACCCCGGAGCGTCCCAGCATCGTCAACGGCTCCATCGCGGCGGCGGTGCGCGGCTCGTTCGGCGACGTCCGGTTCACCGACCGCACCCTGGGCGGCGAGCTGTTCGTGAACCCGCTGATGTCCCTGTACTTCGCCTTCGACCTGCCCGGCCTGGCGGCCCGCTGCCTCTACCTGGACCGCATCGAGGACACCCATCTGATGCGCCAGATCCACTCCCGGATCGCCGAGTTCCGCGAGGAGACACCGACCCGCCCGCCCCGCACCTTCCCCCACTAGCGTGCCGCGCCCACGATCCCGGCCAGGACCTCGTGGACGGGATCGCCGCCGAGCAGGGCCCGCAGCTCCGCGACGCCGTGCCGCCGTCGTACCGGGCTGAGCGCGACGTACTCCTCGATCCGCTCGTTGAACGTGCGCCGGAAGCGGGCGTACAGCGTGTCGTCCTCCCGTACGCGGGCGGCGATCCGTACGAGCTCCGCCGTCCCCGCGAGGTCGTCCTCGGGCACGGCGTGGTCCGGCAGGACGTCCGCGAACCGGCCGGCGCCCCGGCCGAGCAGCGTCCCGGCCAGGCGGTCCAGGGTGAAGACGTGCGCGGCGTGCTGTTCGTGCGTGGCCAGCGGCAGCCGCTCCAGGGCCAGCGCCTCGTGGAGTGCCGTGAGTCCGGGGGCGAGCAGCTGGTACGGGGTGGTGGCCACCGCCCGGAGCAGGTGCCGTTGCGGCAGCAGCCGGCAGTCGGCGCGGCGGCCCGCCACCGTGACGGTCCGCTGCCGGTGCCCGCCGAACGGCCCGCCGCAGACCAGCACGCGCGGGAACCGGGGCCAGTCGCGCAGCAGGTCGGGCAGCCACCGCCGGAGCAGGAGCAGGTAGTCGTTGTGGGCGTCGAAGTCGAGCAGGAAGTTCCGGAAGCCCCCGATGTTGACCAGCAGGTCGTGGGCCGGGGCGGCGTCGCGGTCCACGCCGCGCAGGCCCTCCGTGTCGATGACTGGGCCCGCCAGGTGACTCGTGAAGCCGCCGTCCAGGGCGGCGAGTTCCGCCAGGCGTTCGGGGACTCCGGGGAAGTTCTGCACGACGCTGTGCGTGGCCAGCAGGTGCGCGGCCACGATCCGCTCGTGCGGGGACAGCCCGTCGAGGTGCCGCCGCGCGGCGGGCAGCGAGGAGCGCGGCAGCCGTGCGCACCGCTCGTGGAGCCGGTCGAGCGGCTCCCGGACCTGCCAGAAGCTGAACAGGCTGTCCACCAGCGCCACCGGCCGGCCCGCCACCACCGCGCGCACGACGAGGTCGGCGTCCATGACGGACACGACCAGGTCGCAGCCGCCCACCAGGTCGTCGGCGACCTTGTCGGCGGCGTCCCGCGGCATCGCGCCGGTGGTGCTCACCGCGTCGAAGGCGTCCGGGTTGCGGAGCGCGAACACCGCCGCGACACCGTCGCCGACGAACACCCGCTCGTGGCCGTGGAGCAGCCGGGAGACCGCGACGAGTTCGGAGGCGGGGCCGAAACCGCAGTTCTGGGCACCCATCACGATCCGCATGTCACCGCTCCGGCACCGGCCGACGCGTCGCGACGCCCGCCGCCGCGCCGCGCAGGGCGTCGAACACCTCGACCAGTCGGCGGGCGAACGCGCCCGGATACCTGGCGTAGCCCGCGTGGCCGCCGGGGAACAGCTCCATCCGGCTGCCCAGCCGCCGTGCCAGCACCACCGCGGGCCGCTGCACGACGTGCGTACGGGAGTCCTCGCCGCCCGCCAGCGCGACCCGGCCCCGCAGCGCGGCGAGCGCGTCCAGGTCGGGCACGAACCGCGTCGCGGGCCCGACCACCCGGGCGAGGAAGAACGCGGTGTTGTCATGCGCCTCGGGCAGCGCGGGCGCGGGGGTGTTCCCGTACAGGGCCTGGAGCAGCCGCATGGCCGGTACCAGCCCGGAGCGGCGGAACGTCTCGCGGACGTCGGCGACGAGCGCCAGGTGGTCGGCCGCGTCGGGGAGGACCGCCAGCGCGGGCGGTTCGTGCGCGACCGTCCACCGCACGCGGCCGGGGTGGCGTACGGCGAGCTCCAGCGCCACCTGTCCGCCCGAGCAACTGCCGAAGACCCGCACCGGCTCGTCCGGCCCGGCCCGGTGGTCGAGGAGCCGTACCGCGTCGTCGGCGTGCCGCCCGACGCGGTACGGCTCGTCGCGCGGGCCGTCCAGCACGCTGCGGGAGTTGCCGCGGGGGTCGTAGGTGACGACGCGGTGGTGGGCGGCCAGGGCGGCCGCGAGGCGTCTGAACACGGCCGCGTCGGAGTTGCCGCCCGCGATGAGCAGCAGCAGGGGGCCCGCGCCGCGCTCCTCGAAGTACAGCCGGGCGCCGGGGACGGGCAGCGTGCCGCTCGTACAGGGGTCCATCGCGCTCCAGGGCCGAGACCGTCGGGGCCCCAGGGTCACACGGGCACCGGAACGGGTGAAGGGCGCGTCGCGGGCGCGTCCGGCCGACGGGGTGCGCCCCCCCCGACCGCCGGGCGCGTCCCGCCAGCCGGACGTGTTGCCGGACCGCCGTGCGCGGCGGACGGCGCACGGCCGTGAGCCGACGACGCCCGTGCCGCGCGCGCCCGCGGGGCCGCCCGCGCTCCCCCGCTGCTCCCGCGCGCCCGTCTGCGGCGGCTCGGCGCGGGGCAGCACTCCGGACAGGTCACGTCCCGATGAGGAGGCCCCATGGCCGCGAGCAGTTCATGGAAGCGGGCCACGACGGCCCTGACGGCCCGTGCGCGGAGGCGCGCCGTGGCGCTGACGGCCGGTGCCGTACTCGCCGCGAGCCTCCTGGTCACCGCACCCGCCGGGGCGGCGCCGGGCCCGGTGCTCCAGTGTCAGGGGACGGAGACCACCACGTACGACCCGGGCATCGTCCTCCAGCCGCGCGACATCACCGTCACCGTCGAAGGTCGGCTCGACTCCTGCCTCGACGGCACCGGCGGGGTGACGAGCGGGGCGTACGGGGAGCGGTTCCTCTTCAACGCGGGCTGCAACAACCTGCTCGACGGCTTCACCGACCGGCGCGCCTTCACCTGGAACAGCGGCGAGCGCAGCGTCGTCGAGATCACCGGCACCACGAACGCGGTCGCCGGGCAGGTGGTCACCACGATCACCGGCACCGTGGTGGAAGGCCGTTACGCGGGGCGCTCGCTGCTCCAGGTCATCACTCTTCCGCAGCCGGACCTGCTGCTGTGCCTCACCACCGGTCTCCGGGGCGCGACCGGCGTCACGACGCTCACCCTCACCTGACCTGACCCTGAACCGGCTGGGCCCCGCCCACCGGACCGGAGGAGACGGGATTGGCCGACACCGGCGACGTACGGGACATCCTCGCCGACCTGGGAATCGCCGACGAGCTGCTGCGGGGTGAGGCGCGGCTGCGGGCCGACCTGGGTCTCGACTCGGTCGACCTGTCGCAGCTGGCGCTGGAGCTGGCCGAGCGGTACGGCGTCCGGTTCGACCCGTGGAGCGGCCACGACCACACCGTGCGGGAGGTCGTCGCTCTCGCCCGCACGGGGCAGGCGGGGCCGGTGGCGGAGCGGTACCGCGGCCGGGGCTGGTGGGCGCCCGAGCTGCTGGACGAGGCCGTGCTCGACACGCGGGGGCATCCCGGCGGCCGGGCGGCGCTCACCGGAGACGGCCGCACCCTGCGCAGGGCGGCGCTGGACGCGGCCGTCTCGGGCTGCGCGGCCCGGCTCGCGGAGGGCGGTGTCCTCCCCGGCGACCACGTGCTCGTACTGCCTCCCAACGAGCCCCGGTTCCTGGTCCTGGTCCTCGCGCTGATCAGGCTCGGCGCGTGCCCGGTGCTCGCCCCGCCGACGCTGCGCGCCCGTGAACTCGGGCCCGTCGTCTCGGCGGTGGGCGCGACGGCGATGGCCGTCCCCGGCCCGGGGCGCCGGTTCGACCACCTGCGGATGGCGGAGGGGCTGCGCCTACGGCATCCGTCCCTGCGTACCCTCATCGTCCCCGGCGGCGACGCGGCGCGCGGCCGTCTGGACCTCGACGCGTGCGCCGGGCTGCATGACACGGCGCCCGTGGACGCGGGTCGTGGCGCGGCGCCCGTGGGCGGGGCGCGCCGCCCTTCCGACACCGCCCTGTTCCTGCTGTCCAGCGGTACGACGGGCGCGCCCCGGCTCATCCCGCGCAGCCACGAGGCCTTCACGCATGTCGTCCGCGCGTCCGCCGGGGTGTCAGGGATGGGGCGGGACACGGTCTACCTCGCCGCGCTGCCGGTGGCGCACAGCTTCGCGTTCGGGCACCCCGGTGTGCTGGGCGCCCTCGTGTGCGGCGGGCGGGCGGTGCTCGGCCCGGACGGCGACCCGGGCGGCGCGCTGGAGCTGATCGAGCGGGAGCGGGTCACGCACTGCGCGCTCACCCCGGCGGTCGCCCGGCAGTGGCTCGGCGCCCGGGCCGCCCGCCCCGGGCACGACCTGTCGAGCCTGCGGGTCATCCAGGTCGGCGGTGCCCGCCTGGACGAGGACACCGCCGCGCGTCTCGCCGAGGTGTTCGCCTGCCGGGTCCAGCAGGTGTACGGCATGAGCGAGGGACTGCTGAACCTCACGCGGCTGGACGACCCGCCCGGGCCCGTGGCCACCACCCAGGGGCGGCCCGCATCGCCCGGCGACGAGACCCGTGTGGTGGACGGCGCGGGCAGGCCGGTCGCCGACGGCGAGACCGGTGAGCTGCTGGTCCGGGGGCCGGGCGTGATCACGGCGTACCACGGCGGGGCGGAGCCCGAGGCGTTCACTCCCGACGGCTTCCTCCGCACCGGCGACCTGGTCCGGCGCCACCCGTCGGGCAACTTCCAGGTGGTGGGCCGGGTCAAGGACGTGATCAACCGCGGGGGCGAGAAGATCCCGGCGGGCGAACTGGAGTCGCTGGTGCTGGCCCACCCCCGGGTGCGTTCCGCCGCAGCCGTGGCGATGCCCCACCCCGTCCTGGGCGAGGCGGTCTGCCTGTACGTGACGGGCGGCGCGGAGGGGGCGCCGTCTCTGCGGGAGATCCGCCGGTTCCTGGTGGAGGCGGGGCTGGCCCCCTTCAAGCTGCCCGAGCACCTCGTGGAGCTGCCCGCGCTGCCCCTCACCGGGATCGGCAAGATCGACAAGGTACGTCTCCGGGAGGACGTCCGCGCCCGTACGGCCCCGTCGGCACCGCCGCCGCGCTGAGGGCGGGTCAGGGCGGCGGCGCCGTACGCCCCTGCCCCCACGAGAGCACCAGCCCGCGCCGCTCGCGGTCCACCTCCACGACGACGACCGTGACCTCGTCACCGACCTGGACGACGCCCGCCGGGTCGGCCACGGGTGCCCGGCCGGGGTCGTTCGGACGCACAAGTCCCTCGACGCCCTCGGCGACCTCCACCATGACGCCGAACGGGACCAGCAGGGCGACCCGCCCCCGCGGGGTCCGGCCCGCCGCGCCCCGGTTGGCGAAGGCCGCGAAAGGGCCGGGGCGCAGCGCCCGCAGGAACAGCCTGACCTCCAGGTTCCCGGTGTCGAACTGCGGAAACTCGCACGTCACGCGCTGCCCCACCCGCACCACGCCGGACACCGCATCGGCGCGCCGCCAGGACAGCTCGGGGATCGTGATGAAGCCGACGCCGGGGAACACCGGGTGGCCGGCTGTCCACGATCAGGGGCTCACGCTGAACCGCTGACGGCGACGAAACGCGCGGGTTCGGACAGTACGGACCGTGCCCCCTCGAAGTCGGCCAGGCGGGCCGCGACCGTGGCGACGGCAAGTCGTTCGGGCAGAGCGGCGGAGAACTTCAGACCGCGTACGGCCCGGCGGTCCACGTCGGGAAGCACGAGCCCGTCACCGACGCTCTCCCGAGCCGCCCTCCAGTCGGCCGGGGTGAGGTCCTCACGCAGACGCATCCAGCAATCGGTGGGCCGCTGTAAAGGGTCGGTGACCGACTGCAGTGTCGCCGCGAGGGTGGCGTTGGCGCGGTAACCGGCCCAGGTCCACCAACGCACATCGCTCCCCACCCGGGTGACCAGGGTGCCGCCGGGGTGCACCGTGTCCGGAGCATCATCCTCGCGCTGTTCCGCAAGGCATGCCTGCGCCCGCCGGGTGAGATCCACCGGCGGCTCGGAGCCCAGCAGTACCTCCCGCATGGCTCGCGTGAGGGCGTACGAAAGGCCGACCACGCCACCGCTCATCCACTTGGCGATGCCGCCGCCGTCCGCGGGTTCAACAAAGACCCGCTTCCGTGTCCAGTCGACATAGGTGACCTGCCAGCTCCGTCCGCCGAGCAGCAGTCGACGAGGGCCCGGGCGTTCTTCGGTCAGGACACTCGGGTCGGTTCGGCCGATCTCGGTGCGCCCGGACAGTACCGTGAACTGCGGCGGCGCGGTGAACGACGCCGTGAGTTCGATGAAGTGCCGCCTCCCGAACCGGTGTTCCGCCTCCGGGCCGACGAACAGCATGCCGCCGTCGCTGTCGAGAAAGCCCTCTTCGGTGAGGTGGCGCAGGATCGGAGCCGCGGAACGGTCGAAGGGGGCGAGACCGTTCCATTGCCGATCCCACAACTGATCACCCATCACGTGCTGCTGCAGGGTGACCGCGAGGAGCTGCTGGGCCACGAGGTGACGCGGCTCGGGCGGCGGGAGAACGGGTTCCACCCAGCCACGTGACCACAACAGCAGCAGTCCCGCGGCCTGCAGCAGTGTTTCTTTCCGGGTGGTGAGGAACAGGCAGTTGCGTACCGTGCCGGGACGCCGGCCGGTGCGCCCGATGCGCTGCAGGAAGGAAGCGACGGAGGCCGGGGCATCGATCTGGATGACGCGGTCCAGGTCTCCGACATCGATGCCGAGTTCAAGGGTGGACGTGGAAACGATGACGCAGTCGCGAGCCTCGGCGAAAGCCTGCTCGGAGCGGGCACGTTCGTCCACGGACAGGGAAGCGTGGGACAGGAAGACGGTAACCTCGCGGGCCCGGAGCGCGGCACCCAGCTCCTCGACCTGGCGGCGCGAGTCGCAGAAGACGAGCCGCTTCTCTCCCCGGTGCAGGGCGGCGATGAGTTTCGCGGCATTGTCGAGCGAGCCCACGTAGTCGAGTTCCACCTCTCCCGCAGGTCTGCGCGACGGGTCCGTGACGGTTCCCTTCCCGGTGCCGACCACACCGGTGGCGGGCAGGTGGACGCCCGGCGCAACGACCTGTCCGGTACGGCTCCCGGCACCGGCTCCTTGCAACCAGCGCAGCAACTGCTCGGGGTTGCCCACCGTCGCCGAGAGCCCGACCCGCTGGATGGGGCGGCCGGTGACCCGCTCCAGCCGTTCGAGCACCGCGAGCAGGTGCCAGCCCCGGTCGTCACCCGCGAAGGCGTGCACCTCGTCGACGACCACGGCGCGTACGCCGCCCAGCAGGCGCTCGTGGTCGGTCTTGACGCCGATCAGCATGGCTTCGAGCGACTCGGGTGTGGTCAGCAGGATGTCCGGCGGCTCGGTGCGGATACGCTGCCGCTGCGACTCCTTGGTGTCGCCGTGCCAGAGCGCCGCGCGCCGTCCCAGCCACTGGGCGTACGTGTCGACGCGGCCGACCAGGTTGTTGAGCAGCGCCTTGAGGGGGCACAAGTACAGCACGGAGGTGCCGATCCACCGCTGCTCGGCCATCGCGGACAGCAGCGGGAAGCACGCCGCCTCCGTCTTGCCGCCCGCTGTCGGCGCCAGCAGCACGGCGTCGTCGCCGTCCATGAGCGGAGTGATCGCCGCCCGCTGGAGGGGACGCAGATCGGGCCAGCCGAGAGTGTTGACAATGTGGTGCAGGACAACGGGGTCGAGCCGGTCGAGTACGTCGGCCGCTCCTCCGGCCGGGTGCACCCCGGTCGGCTTGTCAGCGTCCGCCATCACAGCTCCAGGTCGATGTCGTCGGCGGACGCGGCCCCGCCGGTGACCGCGGCGGTCAGGTTCCGCTCCACGTCGGTGAGCTCGCTGCTCGAGACGGTCAGGTTGTAGTGCTGCCGGGGATCGAAGTCGTCGAACTGGTCCACGCGGTCGAGGACGTCCCCCACCAGCTTCTTCAGGAACAGCCGGGGCGCCACCCCGACCTTCCCGCCCAGCGCTCCGCCGACAGCTCGCGCGAGATCCGCGACGTAGGCGTCGTCGACGACCGCACGTACACGCTCGGGCGACGCGGCGGCATCCGCGTACAGGTTCCGGATGGTGACGCCCAGGGCGACCAGGGACTCCTGGCCGAAGCCGGGAAGCCGGATCTGAACGGCACGGGGATTGTCGAAGCGCGGGTCCGTGGTGAAGTCGGTGGCGAGCCGCTGGGCGAGCGGCGCCAGGCGCTGCACGCCCTGCTGACCGTCGTAGAAGGCGGGTGTACCGGTGATCACGAGGTACAGACCGGGGAACCGGCCGGAGTGCACCTCGTCGATGAGCTGCCGCAGCGCGTTGAGCGCCTTGTCGCGGGCGTCGGAGCGCACCCGTTGCAGCGTCTCCACCTCGTCGAGGACGACGAAGAGCCCGGCGTGCCCGGAGTCGCGCAGCACGGTGAGCAGGCCCTGCAGGAAGCCGAGAGCACCGAAGTGGTCGAGGTCTCCCCGCAACCCGGCGGACCTGCGGGCGGAGGCCGCGACGTGTGGCTGGCCACCGAGCCACGCCAGCACGGCCGCGGCGGTCGCCTCGTCGCGGTCGGCGAGGGCTGCCCGGTACCCGCGCAGGGCGGTGGCGAAGGACGGTGCATGCCGGGAGACCTCGGCGAGCCGCGCGACGAGCAGCTTCTCCACCTCGCCGGACAGTTCGTCCTCGGTCGCGCCGGCTGCCAGAGCGTCCTCTTCCAGGGCGTAGAACCAGGCGTCCACGACGGGGCGCAGCGCGCTGGGCGGGAAGCTGGAGGTGGTGAGCCGTTCGGTGAGCCGCCGGTAGACGGTCTCCAGCTTGTGCAGCGGCGTCTCGTTCTCGGAGACCTGGATCTCGGCCACGGCGAAGTTGCGCCGCTTCGCCCGCTCCCCCAGCCAGCGGGTGAAGAAGGTCTTGCCGGACCCGTACTCACCGCGCACGGCCTTGAACACGGACCCGCCGGACGCGACGGCGTCCAGTTCCGCGTCGAGGGCCGCTTCGAACCGATCGAGCCCGGTGGCGAGCAGGTCGAGTCCGCTCTCGGGTACGGCCCCGCGGCGCAGGGCGTCGATGACGGTACGGCGGCGGGCCGCGCTGACCTGTACGGGACGTTTGGATCCGGTGGTGCTCACGGGGAACAGTGTTCCATCTTCCCGTGCACCACGGCCTCGACGAAAAGCCACGGCGCCCGATTCGCGAAGTTTATCCAAATGCTTCCGTTGCGCCACCCATCCAGGAAATGCCCTGCCGCGGCGCCAACAGCCGGGACGAGCCACCGCACCCAAAGTGTCGCCCTCACGCCTCCGTCATTCGCGAATCCGGGATATACCGGAGGGGCAGCCAGGGGGAGGGAAAGCGAGGGCAGCGCTCAACCGCCGACTCCGGACGGCTGTGCTCACTGAACTCAGCGCCCGCATGTCGGCGCCGCCACTAGGATTCGCGGAAACGAGACGCGACGGCGAACAGGACCACAGCATGGCCTACAAGAGCGAAGCCGAGATCAAGCAGGCGCTCGGGATCGAGTCCTGGAGGCACCTCTCCAAGGACAAGATGATCAGGTTCGCGGCCATGATGCCCGAGATGGACACCGAGGTGGCTCTGAGGATCGTTGAGCAGTTCCCGGTGTTCAAGGATTTCGCCAAGGATGCCGTGGACTCGATGGAGACAGCTCACGCGTCCACATTGTCAGCGAACAAGCAGAGCCAGGAGCACGTCCACCAGGCGTTCCAGGAGATCAGGGAAATCCTCAAGCGTGAACTCGACAAGGACTATCTGAGCTGGGAAAGCAAGAAATTCATCATCGAGCAGATCCAGGAGACCGGAAGGCTGGAATTCCAGAAGGACAGCGAGAACAAGCAGTTCTTGGACGGGGTGCTGAAAAAGGTGGTAATCGGCGCTGGTGCCGCACTCGCTCTGGGTGTGGCGTTCGTCGGCGGCAAGATCATGGCCGAAAGCAGCGAAAGCCCCGGAGACTCTCCGGAGGCTTGACCTCCGGCTTCGGCGTGGTCACCGATCGCCTGTCGCGGCACTGTGCCCGACTCGTTCCGCCGGTGGGTGGGTGGCGTCGCGTGTCGCTGCGGCCGTTTCGGGCTCCACCGCAGGTGGGCACCAGTTCCCGGATCACGGGTGAGACGAGCGGCCGTCCGACTCCGGGCCGCCCTTGGCGGCCTTGTTCCCCGCCGCCCCCACCTATGCCACCTCGCTCTCTTCGAAGCCTTCGTCACCCTGAAGCTTCGGCAGACATCGGCTGTGGTGATCTCCCTTCTCCGTGAACCGGCTTGACCGTCACTGCGGAGCGCTGCTGGAATCACCGTCCGTACACGCAACAGTCGGGAAGTGGAGTCACATGGCGGCCCTCGACAATGTGAAGCTCAAGGACGTTCTGGCCGATGTCGCCTCAGGTTCCTTACAGTTGCCCGACTTCCAGCGGAACTGGAAGTGGGACGACGACCGGATCCGGGCGATCATCGCGACGGTCACGCTGGACTACCCGCTGGGTGTCGTGATGACGCTGCAGACCGGTGGCGCCACCCGGTTCCGCTCGCGGACCCTCACCGGTGCCCGGCCGGAGGGGGACCCGGAGGCCGACCTCCTACTGCTGGACGGGCAGCAGCGCCTCACCTCGCTCTTCCAGTCCCTGTGGCTGGACGCCCCGGTGGAGACGGCGGACGCCCGGGGCAAGGCCATCCAGCGCTGGTACTACGTCGACATCGCGAAGGCCGTGGGACCCTCCGCGGACCGCGACGAGGCCATCGTGTCCGTCCCGGCGGACAAGGTGCTCCGCACGGACTTCAACCGCACCGTGGTGCTGGACCTGAGCACCACCGAGGCCGAGTGCGCGGCCGGCCTCTTCCCCCTCCACTTCGTCTTCGACGCCCAGCGTGTCAACGAGTGGAAGAAGGTGTACATCAAGGCGGACGAGGACCGGAACTGGGACCTGTGGGGCCAGTTCGACGAGGCGGTTCTCCAGCAGGTCCGCGCTTTCCAGGTCCCGATGATCCGGCTGGCCGCCTCCACTTCCATGGACGCCGTCTGCGCGGTGTTCGAGCGGGTCAACACGGGCGGTGTGCCCCTGAACGTCTTCGAACTGCTCACCGCGACGTACGCCGGGGACCGCGACTACGTGGAGCGGACCGGGGACTACTACCAGCTTCCCGAGGTCTGGCGGGAGATCAAGCAGGCGCTGGCGAGCAAGTACCCGGTCTTCGGCCGCATCGAGAGCGGCCTCGAGAACGGGCTGAGCAGCATCGACTTCCTGCAGGCCATCGCGTTGGTCCGCACCTGGGAGCGGAAGCAGGAGGGCCGCGGGGCCACGGTGTCCTGCAAGCGCCGCGACCTGTTGGACCTCCCCCTGGCCGACTTCGTCCGCCTGGCGCCCAAGCTCGCCGACGCCTTCGCCTGGGTGGGTGACTTCCTGGAGCGGCAGTGCATCGTCCGCCCGGCCGACCTGCCGTACAAGACGCAGCTCGTCCCGCTCGCGGCCGTCCGCGCCATCCTCGACACGGGGACGGACGGCCTGGGGGCGGAGGAGAAGATCGAGCAGTGGTACTGGTGCGGGGTCCTCGGGGAGATGTACGGCGGTTCCACGGAGACGCGCTTCACCAAGGACGTCGAACAGCTCGTCCCCTGGATCGCGCAGGACGAGAAAGCGCCCGAGACGGTCACGGAGGCGTTCTTCTTCGCCGACCGCCTCGACACCCTCACCACCCGCAACAGCGCCGCCTACAAGGGCATCTACGCCCTGCTGATCAAGCAGGGGGCGGTCGACTGGCACCACACGGGCGCCCCGCTCAGCCCCGGCCGGCTGGACGAGTACGGGGTCGACATCCGGCAGATCTTCCCCAAGACGTGGTTCCGGCGGGGCAACAGCAACGGTCTGCCCACGAGTTCGATCGTGAACAAGACCCCCTTGTCCTACCGCGCCGCGATGGACATGACGGGGGCGCCGTCGTCATACCTGTCCACGATGATCGCCGCGTCCGACATGCGTCCCGAGTGGTTCGACGACGTCCTGACCACGCACCTGATCGATCCGGACGCGCTGCGCGAGAACGACTACGAGCGCTTCTACCGCGACCGCTCCAAGCAGTTGCAGGACCTCGTGCACTCCGCCATGGGCAAGCGGACGATGCTCCGTGACCTGCCGGAGGGCGACGCCCGATGACGACCAGGCCGCACGAGCGGGACGTGGCCTCGCTCAAGGGCAGGACCGTGTCCGTGCAGGAGATCCTGGACCTGTTCCAGGTCAGGGTCCGCGACCACCGGACGGTGCACCGGATCTCGCAGGCCCTGACGGACGCCGGGCTGACCACGCTGCCGGACTTCGCCGTCTGCGGTCTGCGCAGCACCGTCGACGTCGTGCCGCTGGCGGCCGTTCCCGCACAGCGCACGCCCCCGGAACCGGAGGGTGAGGCCGACGAGGCGGACGAGGCCCTGCCCTCGCACGCGCTGCCGCAGCGTCTGCTGCTCGGCGACATCCCGTCGGCGCGGCGCGGCCTGGTGTCCGTGGGCCCCGGCACGCCCCTGTCCCAGACGACCTTCCTGATGCGCACGAAGGGCCTCTCCCAGGTGCCGGTGACCACCGGCATGGCGCAGGTCCACGGAGTCGTCACCTGGGGATCCGTGGCCAAGATGTACGAGGCGGGGAAGGAGGCCACGCTCGACAACGCCATGGAGAAGGACTCGCTGCCCGTCGCCGACGCCCGCCAGGAGTTCTTCACCGCCCTCCCGGTCATCCGCGAGCACGGCTACCTGCTCGTCCGCGGCGACGACGGCTGCCTGTCGGGCATCGTCACCGCCGCGGACGTCACGGAACGCTTCGAGGGGGCGGCGCGCCCCTTCTTCATCGTGGGTGAGATCGAGTCGCTGCTGCGCCGCTGCCTGGGCGCGGCACTGGACACGGAGGCCATCAAGGCGGTCCAGACGAACAAGAAGCCGGAGCAGCGCACCGGCCAGGTGTCGGACCTGATGTTCGGCGACTACCTGAGGCTCCTGGACGGCGACCAGACGAAGCAGTCCTTCGCCGAGCGGGCCGACCGCAACTGGGAGGCGCTGAAGTGGCCCAACATGCCCCGGGAGCAGTTCGTCGGCCTGCTGAAGCGGGTGAAGGACATCCGCAACCGGATCGCCCACTTCGACGAGAAGCCGCTCCCGCCGGAGATGATCGACGAGCTGACGACCTTCGCCAAGGTGCTGCGGGCGTTCGCGTCGTGAGGTAGCGGGGCGGGGCGCCGCTCGGGGTGTCCCGGGACTGAGGTCCTGAGACGCCCCGAGTCGTGTCGTCAGCCCGCCCCGAGAGCGAACTGCTCGCGCAGCAGCGCCTCGTGGAGCCGCAGGGTGCGGCCGTCCGGCAGGGTCTCCAGGACCTGCACGCCGTCGTAGTTGAGGAGTTGCCGCAGGACGGCGGCGAAGCCGTCGCCCCGGGTGACGGGCATGCCGGCGCGCTGGGCGAGCGCGGTCACGGGCAGGGTGCCGCCCGCGTCCAGCAGGGCGGCGAGCGCCTTGTGGACCTGCTCCTGCTGCGGCTTGCGGGCCAGCCCGCCGAGCTGTGCCTGATACGTCTCCGAGTCGAGCAGTGCCGTCACCAGTGTCTCGATGCGGGAGACGATGCTCGGGGTGAGCAGGGCGTCGTCTCCCCCAGCCGTCAGCGCGACGTCGAAGAGCGTGTCGTGCGTCCGGGCGACCTCTGCCTGCTCCTTCTTGGCCTTGCCCGTCGGCTCCTTGGGAGCGGGGGCCGTCGCGGTCACCGGCCGAGCGGCGTGCTCGCCCGGCAGCGGTACCTTTCCGGTCTCCTCCGGAGCCCACCAGGTTGGCCGCTGGTCGCCCAGTTCCCGCCATCCCTTGGGCGGCTCCGCACCGAACGGCAGGAAGGCCAGCACCGGGATGGTGACCTCGGCGAGCGACGCCCCACCGTGGTAGCCGGCCTTGAGGGCGGTGTAGCGGGAGTCGGCGTCCCACAGGGCGACGATGGAGGCCCCAGGATCAGGCCAGACCACGCGCGGCCCGGACAGGGCGATCTCGCGTTCCGCGAGCGGGCCGCCGCCGGGCAGGCGGTGGCGGGCGGAGGCGGGATCGGCGGCAGTGTCGACCTTCGTACCGTGCCGGTCCACGACGTGACCGTGGTCGCTGGTGAGGACGACCGCCATGCCCTGGGTGGCCGCCACCCGCAGCAGGTCGCGCAGACCGGGCACGTCGTCGATCCGCCAGGCGCCGTCGCCGAGCTTCTGCTCCTTGGCGAGCCGGTCGTCGATGGCGTTGAGGACGACGGCGACGTGCGTCCTGCCGTCGGCCAGCGCCTCCGTGAGCGCCGCGCCGAAGGTGTCGCCCGCGGTCTCGGTGCGCAGGTCGTCCTTGTGGAACACGGCGGCAGGGACCCCGCCCCACAGCTTCAGCGCGGGGAAGAGCCGCTTCTCGTCGGCCTGGGTGCCCTTCATCAGGGTGCCCGCGAAGAGGGAGGTGCGGGACACGGCCGTCACGGTGGGCAGGGCGGCGGCCATCGCCCGTCGGCGCGGGGCACCACCCTCGGGCAGCGGGTCGAACTCGGCCCAGGAGCGGCGCAGTTCCTCCCCCAGTTCGTTCGCGATGGCCGCGCTCATGCCGTCGAGCACGAGCAGCAGCACCCGCCGTTCCTCCCCGCGCCGCACGGCCGGGCCGACCACGCGGTCGAGGAAGGTCTCGACGGTGAGCATGGAGCCGGGCTGGGTTCCGGCCTCCGTCCAGGCCCCCAGGGAGCGCGCGAAGGACGCGTCGATCTGTCGGCGCCGGTCCCTGACGCGGGTGCCGAGGGGGTCGTAGGCGGCCTTGAGGACGGGGTCCGGGTCGCCACCGGCCTCGATGTGCTCCAGGGCGAGGTCCACCCAGCCGGTCTCGGCGACGTGCCGCTGCAGGGCGTCGGCGACGGTGGGGGCGTCGGCGGACGGGTCGGTGGCCAGCCAGCGGGCGAGACGCTGCCCCATGCGGGCGCGTTCGATGCGGGCGGCCTCTTCCGACTCGGCGGCGAGCCGGTGTTCCTCCAGGCGGCGGACGGCGTCCGACACCGCGGCCGTGTCGCCCGACGCGAGGGCCTGACCTATGGCGGTGAACCGGGCCTCGAGTCCACCGCGCAGGACGGGGCTCGCCGCCACGGCCTCCTCCGCGCCGAACTGCCGGGCCAGGGCGGACGCCCGGTCGAGCACGATGCCGGTGGTGCGGCGTGCCTCGCGGGCCTGGTCGGCGTCGGTGCCGCCGGTGCGGTGCCCGGCCGCCAGCAGCGTGGTCACGTACTCCTCGGCGGCCCGTCCGAAGACGGTCACCAGGACGTCGAGCTGGTCGCCGGTCGCCGGGGGCCGGTCGCCGAAGTAGCGTTCGGCGCGGCCCCGGGCCCGGTAGGTCTCGGGGGCGGGCTCGGCGTGCTGCCACAGCGCCGCGCAGACGAGACCGAAGGCGGCGGCGTCCGCGCTGCGCTCGGCGTCGACGAGGGCGAGCAGGGCGCGTCCGGCGAGGCCCGCCTGGTCCTCCTCGCCGAGGAAGGCGGACAGTCCGGCGCGTTCGGGGCCGCGCAGGGCGAGGAGCCGTTCGGGGGCTCCGGGGCGGGTCGACCAGTGCAGCAGGGCCTGGGCGTCGAGCCGGACGTCGCCGGGGCGGCGGGTGCCGTCCTCGGTGTCGTAGCGGCCGAGGCGCAGGCGGCGCTGGGCGAGCGCGGTGAGGGCGTACTGGCGGGACAGCCAGCCGCCGGGCACGGCCGGCCAGCCGCCGGGCGGGGTGGCGTCGAGCAGGGCCTCGGCGGCCCAGTTGACGTCCTTGAGCCGGGGGTCTATCTGCCGGGCGCCGAACGCCTCGCGGACGACGTCCCAGCTGTCGACCGTGTCGATGCGCAGCTTGTGGACGCGGGCGAGGATCGCCGGGTCGAGTTCGTGCTGTTCCCGGTCGGTGAGGACGACCAGCACGGTGGGGCCGGGGCGGCGGCCCGCCAGGTGGTCGAGGACGAGTTCGTGGACGGCGAGCGGCGACGGTGCCACCGCGACGCCGGCCGTGCGGCCTTCGCCCCAGGCGGGTTCGGCGGGGCCGTCCCACTGAGGGGCGGACCGCAGCAGCACGACCCGGCGCCTGCCCTCGCCGTCCCCCGTGAGGGAGGCGGCGAGGGAGGACTGCGAGGACAGGTACTGGGTGACGGTCGCGGTGCTCAGCCGGACCGCGCCCGGTGCGACGGTGGCGGTGTCCGTCATTCGATGACCTGCCAGGTGATCTCGATGGTCGCGTTCGGGTGGCGGGCGGCCAGTTCGGACAGCTCCGCCTGGAGGTCGGCGGCGGCCTGGCGCACGGTCGTGCTGCGGCGCCCGGACTTGCGCGCGGTGCCGCCGCCGCTCGCCGGGGAGGGTGTCTCCTGCGGCGGGGTGTAGGGGATGCGCGGGTCGCTGGTCGGCGTGTCCAGGGACTGGCCGTCGGCCGTGGAGGGCTGGGGTGCGACGGGCGCGGGCGGCGGGGTGGCGGCGGCCTGGGTGCGCTTGATCAGGGCGACGACCTCGCGCTGGGTGCGGGCCAGGGCGTCGCGCAGGTCGGCGGTGCGCTGGTCGTCGCGGGCCACGTTGCGCAGCGAGTCGAGCAGCGCCTCGCCCTCGGGGCCGAGCCCGGCGGCGAGTTCCAGGGTGCTCCAGGGCGCGGAGGCGACGGCCTCCGCGACGGCGCGGGCCTTCTTGATGGAGGTGCCGTACCGGTCGGCGCTGGTCTCGCCCAGGTCGAAGGAGGCGAGGGCCTCCACGGTCTTCTTCGCCCCGGCCGCGCCCTTGCCGGCCTCCGCCGTGAGCGCGTCCAGCAGTTCCAGGGAGCGGCGGGCGAGGGCCAGCCGTCCGGTGTCGGCGGTCTGGTCGAGGCCGAGGAAGGAGGCGTGGGCCTCCAACTGGTGCACCAGGTCGGCCGCGTGGTCCCGGTGGTCGCGGGCGGCCTCGATGATCTGGCGGGCGAACTGGTTGACCATCCGGCCGCGCCGCAGCGCGGGCGGCTTCGCCCCGAAGATCGTCTCGAAGCGCTGCCGTGCGGTGTCCCAGTCGGGCTCGGCGGGCAGCGGCTGGCTGCGCAGCGCGTCGTGGTCCTTGATCGCGGACAGTTCGGGCGCGGGGTCGAGGACGGTGCCGCCGCGCACCCACACCCGGTCGTCCATCTCGGCGAAGGCAGCGACGACGAGCCGGGCGAGGAAGTCGGGCAGGCCGCGCGGGTCGGGCCGGTCGGTCCAGTCGGTGAGCGTGATCAGCGACAGGTCCCCGGTGACGCCCTGCGAGCGGGCGAGCTGCCGGAAGTGGTCGGCCCAGTAGCGGGACAGCTCGAAGTACGCCTCCTTCTGCTGTCCGAGGCGCAGGGGTCCGGCGATCCGCTGCATGAGCTTGCGGTCGGCGGCCGGGACCTCCACGCGCCCGTCGCGCGCCTCGGCGGCGGCGCGGACGTGGGTGAACACCTTCTTGGTGTCGGCGGGCTTGACGGCGGTGCCGGTGGCGTCGGGGTCGAGGTCGGGGTGGGCCGGGTACTGGTGGGCGAGCAGCTTGCCCGCGACGTGCCGGATGCCGTCGTGCAGGCTCTGCCCGAAGGACAGGGTGAGTCCGTCGACGTCGGGCAGCGCGACGAGGTGGTCGTCGAAGTCGGGCACGACGTCGGCGGCCTGCTTCTGGGCGAGGCCGTACGCCTGCTTGAAGGCGCCCTTGACCTGCTTGAGCAGCGCCTCCCGCTGGGTTTCGAGCAGGCCCTTGGCGCGGCTGCGGTTGTCGGCGTTGAGGTGGCCGGCGTACTGGGTGTCGAAGCGGTGCTCGTCGGCGAGGGCCTTGTCGATGACGACGAGGCGCCGGAAGTCGGCGAAGCGCTGCGCGGAGAGGTGCGCGGGCAGCCAGGCGACGGTGCGGGACCGTTCGCCCTGCTGGCGCTCGCGCAGCCGCTGGATGCGGTTGACGTCCTCCACCGGGCCCCATTCGCCCTCGTCGAAGGGGAGGTCTATGGCGATGCGCCAGCGGCCGTCCTCCTGCGGCATCAGGTCGTGGTCGGGCAGCTCGTCCTCGTCGGCGACGTTCCCGAAGACGATCTCGGCGGTGCGGGCGGTGCCGCGCCAGGTGAAGTGGAGCTGGTCGCTCAACTGGCCGTGTTCGACGCCCAGTTCCTCGGAGAGCAGGCGGCGGGCGAGGGCGACCCGGTTGCCGGGGTTGTCGTTGACCTGGGCGTTGGCGATGACGGAGTCCACGTCGACGCCGGAGAGTTCGAGGCGGACGCCGGGGTTGGCGTCGGTGCCGGTCTCCTTGATCTCGGGGAACCTGGCGGCCCACTCGGCGACCTTGTTCTTGATGATGCCGACCTCGGCACCGGGGATGGGCGCGAGGACCGACCCGTGGTTGAGCGCGCCGAGCCGCCGGATGGTCAGCTCGGACAACGCGGGCACGCTGGGCGCGAGCGCGGACAGCAGCAGCGTGCACACGAGCCGGTTGTCGCCGGTGAACATCCGGCAGCCGTTGAGCTTCTTCGGGTCGGTGAGGGACTCGGGCCGGTTGCGGTACTGCTCGACGTCGTCCTCGGTGATGTCGTACGAGCTGAGCAGGTAGGGCCGCAGTTTGGTCTTGTAGAGCTTGTCGGCGGCCTCGAAGACGACCTTCAGGCTGTCGGTGAACGGCTTGTCGCCGCCCTGCGCGATCACCGGGTAGAGGTCACCGACGGGGACGAGCTGGCCGAGGCGGATCTCGTCGCGGTGGTCGGCGAGGAGCTGGCCCATCAGCTTCAGACCGGTGCGGGACCGCTGCAGCGCGGACGAGATGTGGACGAGGGTGTCCATGAACGCCGGCGAGAACGGGTACGTCAGCCGGAACGACTCCGCGTCCGCGCCGGTGGTGCCCTTCTCCGAGCCGAGCAGAGTGTCCCAGACCTGCGGGCCGACCCGCTTGGTCTGCTCGAAGGCCGCGTCGACCAGCTTGGCCGCCTCGTCGTCCCTGGGCTTGAGGAGGCGGGCGTGGGCGATCTGCGGGAGGTTGCGGTCCTCCAGGGTGATCTTGTCGAACCGTCCGGAGGCCAGGTTCAGGGTGTCCTGGATGGACGACTCGGCCGCGCCGGACACCTCCTCGCCGACCAGCTCGCGCAGGTCGCGCTGGCGGGCGATGAACGACACGACGGGGATGGCGCGGCGGGCGTCGCCGCCCTCCACGAAGTTCGTGATCTTGCTGGCCTCGCGTGCCACGAACTTCTGGTCGTGGATGAGGGTGGCCAGCCACAGGATCAGCTCGTCCATGAACAGGATCAGGCCGTCGTAGCCGAGCGACTTGGCGTGCTCGGCGATGACGGACAGACCGGCGTCCAAGGAGATGAAGCCGTGCTCGTCCTCGGCGGCGTTCCTGGTGAAGCCGGGGAGGAGGTTGGTGCCGGCGTCGTTGACGAGCTTGGCGCGCAGTTCGGCCGGGGTGGAGGGGTTGGTGAGGTTGAGCGGGACGCCCGCCTCGTGGTTCTCCTCGGCGGCGAGCGCGGTGTCGAGGAGCTGCGGGGTCCAGGCGAAGCCCTCGCCCCACTCGTCCTCGTCGCCGTCGTCCGCGCCGGTGGTGCCCAGGCCGCGGATGACGGCCTCGTCGCCCATGTTGGCGCGCATGGCGCGGATGTCGGCGAAGAGGGAGTCGGTCCGGTACACCTGTGGGGTCGGGGCCTCGGGGTGCAGCTTCTTGACGTGGTGCACGTACCCGCCGAGCACCCGCTGCTCCAGCGCCTTCGCGCCGAGCATGTGGTAGGGCACGAGCAGGAACTTCTTGCCGTCCGTGCTCAGCCACTCGTGCTTGGTCAGCACCGGGTCGAACTCGGTGCGGGCGCGGGCGGCCGGGTTGCCGCTGAGCAGTGCGTAGAGCACGGCCATGAAGTGCGACTTACCGGAACCGAACGAGCCGTGGAGGTAGGCCGCCTTGGAGCGGTGCCCGTCCAGCGCGGACTTGATGAGGGCCAGCGCCTCGTCGAAGTTCTCCAGCAGCCGCTCGGTGACGACGTAGTCCTTGAGCGCGTGCTGGGCGCCCTCGGGCGTCGTCGCCTCGGCGAGGGACAGCACGAAG
Source organism: Streptomyces thermolilacinus SPC6 (assembly GCF_000478605.2). Classification (GTDB taxonomy): domain Bacteria; phylum Actinomycetota; class Actinomycetes; order Streptomycetales; family Streptomycetaceae; genus Streptomyces; species Streptomyces thermolilacinus. The sequence continues at coordinate 1,195,048 of NZ_ASHX02000001.1, forward strand.
TCCGAGGTGGAGATGGATTCCTTGATGTCGATGACATCGCGGAGGAGGGGCGGCTGGGCCATTGCGGGTTCTCGCTCTCCCTGACGGTGGTCGCTGCTGCTGCTCGTACTCGGTGCCGCGCGGGGTCCGCCGTCGAGGCCCCGGGCCGTTCCGAGGGGCGGGGCCGGGGCGCTCAGGGGTACGGGATGGCCGGTGCGGCGGACCGGCCGTCCTGGCCGGCGGCACGGACGGATCCGGTCGTGCGGTGAGCGGACGGACACCACGCTCACGGCGTCGGACGGGTCAGGTCGGGTGGGTTCGCGGCGTCTGCACTCTTCGTCCCCCTCGCACTGAACGTCACCCGTACGGCCTGCGCACAGCACCCTACATCGGTACTCCCCTCCGCCCCGTGCCGAATACCCGACCGCACCGCCCGCGCGGACCGCTCCGGTCCCGGCGGTGGGGCGCTACGGCCGCCATCGCCCCGAACGGTAGGCGTCCAGCAGGTTCCGGCTCGCGACCGTGAAGGGGTGCTCGGGGCCGAGGCCGCGGTCCCGCCGCTCGACGACGTCGGTCATCAGGGCGATCCCCTCCTCCCTGTGTCCGAGCGCGGCTCGGGTCCGGGAGAGGAGCTGCCGGGCGGCGAGCACGATCGGGTACTCGGGCCCGAACCGCCGCTCATACGTCTCGGCGACCTGCCGGATCTCCCGGTCGGCCTCGTCGAAGCGGCCCAGGAGGTACAGCGCCCACGCGTGGTTGTGCCGGGCGCCGAGTGTCACGGTGTGGTCGGGACCCAGGACGCGTTCGCACTCCGACGGCAGCGAGAGCAGTGCGCCGCCCTCCTCGGTGACCACCTCGGCGGCGGGCAGCATCTCCAGCAGGCCGGCGCGGGCCCGCAGAGTCAGCGGATGCCCGGCGCCCAGCGCGGAGCGCCGCCCGGCGACGGTGTCACGGAGCAGTGCGACGGCTTCCTCCCGTCTGCCGAGGTTCGCCAGCACGAGCTGGAGGCCGTAGCCGCTGTCCGTGGTGTCGGGGTCGTCGGCGCCGAACAGTCGCTCCTGGGTGTCCCGGACCGTGCGGAGTACCGCTTCGGCCTCGGCGTACCGGCCCAGCCGGAACAGTGCCCGCCCTGCCCTGGAGCGGGCGGCGAGGACCGTACGGTGGTCCGCGTCGAGGTGCCGCTGCGCGAGATCGGCGGCGTTGCGGGCGGTCTCCCGGGCGGAGACGTAGTCACCGGTCCGGTGCAGGGCGGTGGCCAGCCGCGTCGTGACGGCCAGGGCGTCGGCGGCGGACGACTCGCCGACGTGCCCGAGCAGGGCCAGCGCGTGAGGAACGAGCAGCCGCAGCCGGGGATCGTGCGGACCGGCGTCGGGTATGGCGGGCACGGCCGCGTCGAGCAACTGGACGGCTGTCGTGTCGAGAGGCAGATGCCCGGTCGGGCCGAGCGGGTCGGTCACGGAGCGACCGCGCGCACGAGGAGCGTCCCGATGTGCCCCGGGTGCGGCGCGTCGAGCACCTGCGCGTCGGCCGTGGCGAACCCGGCTCGGGTGAGCAGGCGCTCCCAGACGGCCGGCCGGTAGCTGTAGCGGTAGGTGAACATCGCCTTTCCGGCGAAGCCTCCCTTGTACATGCCCTGCGGCCCGTACGCGCCCGGGATGGCGGGCGGCTGCGAGAACACAAAGACACCGCCGGGCCCGAGCCTCCGGCGGACAAGGGGGAAGAGACGGCTCGGGTCGGTGAACCAGGCGGCTCCGAAGATCGAGTAGACGGCGTCGTACACCTCCTCGTGCCCGCTCAGGTACTCCAGCACCTCGCAGCACACGAACTCCGCCCCGGTGCCGTTCCACTTCGTGGTGGTCTTCTCCACCATGACGGGAGACAGGTCGACCCCCCGGGCGACGACGCCGCGCTCGGCGAGGTGGGCGAGGGCGCGGCCTGTGCCGCAGCCGATCTCCAGCACGCGGCGCGGGTCGCCCAGCAGCTCCGGGCCGGGTCCGTGCCCGGCGTACTGGGTCCAGCAGAAGCTCGGCTCCGCGTCTTCCCTGAAGGCGGAAGCGGCGAACGTGTCCCACAGCTCCGTCTCGGCGGCGATGTCGTGTTGTGCGGGCAAGGCGATTCCTCTTCGCAGGGGCCGGCCCCTGTCATCGGCGGGACTGACGGCAGGGGCCAGGGTAGGGCTGTTCAGTGGCTGTCGGGGACCTTGTTGTCGCACGGTGAGCAGTCCGTGCCGTCGATCGCCCACAGCTCCTCGTCGATGTCGAAGCCGATGGACTTCAGGAAGTCCGCCGAGCGCAGGCACAGGCCGTCACGACGACGCTCGATGAACGGGGCGTGGTGCTTGTAGCGGCCTTCGTTGTACGCGTCACAGAGGGCCCACCACACGGGTGTGTCGAGGATGAGCTGGTGGACGCCGATGTCGACGAGCTGGCCGACCCCGAGGTGGACCTCCGGGTGCTCCATGCAGCCGATGGTGTACATGACGGCGTTGCCGAGGATGCGTTCGGCCATGTCGCGGACCATCGTGTGGTCGCGCAGCAGCAGGGCCACCTCGCGGTCCCAGAGGGTCATACCGCCGTCCAGCACGTTGACCGTGAGGGGCCTGATCCGGGGCTGAACGGCGTTGAGGAGTTCCTTCGGGTCCCGCGTGCGGGTGCTCAGGGGTCGGTCGAGGGTGACGGTCATGGGCTGCTCCTTCGTGGAATGGGCGTGCCGAACCTCTACGAGCACGCTAAAAGCGGAGCACCGGCCGGCAGTACACTGTTTTCTCGAGTTTTCTCACTGTGGCCACGGAATTGCTGACGTTTTCTGCTGAACGCTGCCTGACTCCGTGGTACCGAGCCGGACCACCGACCATGCTGAGGGGATCAGCACCCCGCGAAAGGGAGAGCGTCCATGGTTCGTCGGTTGCGCTTCACCGGCACGGACAGCAAGGTCGACGGTTGCCCCGCCCTGCACACGGACGAAGGCACCGGTGAGATCATCGTTCAGGGCACGCCCGTCACGGACCCCGAGGACCTCGCACAGCTCCGGCACTTCGGGGCCGGTGAGGCAGCGGTGGCCGTGCCGCGCGAGCTGCTCGTGAACTGGGGGCCGAAGGAGATGGAGCGGGTGCCGGAACTCGTGGACCGGGCCACCTTCCGCCGTCTGTTCGAGACCTTCGAGCACACCGCCTGGCGACTGGAGACGCGGCGCGGCTACGCGTCGGACCGACAGGACCCCGACTTCCAGGCGTTCCTGGCCAACGGCTCGTCGCCCTGCGACCCCGACGAACCCTGGTTCGTCACCATCAAGGCCCAGACGGACGCCGGCAAGACGGTCGGCCGGGTACGCGTCGCCGATGCCCCGCCCACCACGGAACAGCTGTTCCTCCTCGACTACGCCCGGCACAACGCCGCCTTCGGCGAGGACATCCGGTATCTGTGGCGCGAGGACGCCGAGCGAGCCGGCCTGCCCGCCGAGGACTTCTGGATCTTCGATTCACGGCTGGTCGCCCTGCTGCACTTCGACGACGAGGACAACCTGCTCGACATCGAGCTGATCACCGAACCGGCTGAGGTCGTGCGGTACGCCATGGTGCGCGACGCGGCGATGCACCACGCCGTCCCTCGCGATCAGTTCGCCGCGCAGGTGGCCACGGTCGAATAGCGCGTGACCGGTGAGCACCGACTATCAGCAGGCACGGACGGCGTTGGGTGCGCGGCTGCGCGAACTCCGCTTCCTGTGCCCCAGTGGTCGGCTCACCGGCCGGCAGCTCGCGCAGCGACTCGGCTGGCCGGGCTCCAAGGTCAGCAAGCTGGAGAACGGCAGGCAGACGGCCACCCCCGAGGATCTGCGGGCGTGGGCCGACGCGACCGAGCAGCCGGGGGTGTACCCCGAACTCGCTGCTCGGCTGGCCGGATTCGAGTCGCACATCAGGTCATGGCGCCGAGCGCTGGCGAACGGCTTCAAGCCCCTTCACGAGGGGCTGAGCGCCGAGATCGACCGCACCTCCGACCTGTGGATCTGGGAAGAGTCGGTGATCGCCGGATTGCTGCAGACTCCGGAGTACGCCCGGCATGTCATCCAGCGGTACTCGGAGCTGCTGGGCGGAGCCGACGACATCGAAACGGCAGTCCGCTCCCGGGTGCAGCGCCAGGAATGGCTGTACCGGTCCGGGCGCAAGCTGCACGTGGTGATGTGGGAAGCCGCGTTGCGGTCCCTGATCTGCCCGCCCTCGGTGCTGGCGAGCCAACTCGACCGCCTCAACGGCATGATCGGTATGGACACGGTCGAGCTGGGTGTCATCCCCTTCACGGCGTCCGTCAAGATCGTGCCTGCCAACGGCTTCTGGGTGCTCGACGACCGGCTGGTCGTCGCCGAGGACTGGCACGCCGAACTGTGGTTGGACGACGCCGACAACATCACCTTGTACAAGAAGGTCTGGAAGACACTCAGCGAGTCGGCGGTGTACGGGGCCGACGCCCACAGCGTCATCGCATCGGCCCGCCGCTCCCTGTACCCACGGTGACGTCGCTGCGGGCGTGTGTCCTGGGCAGAACATCACGAGCAGCCGTAGCGCCAGCGAACCCGGCCCGCACCTCCGCCGAAGGCGGAAGGCCGCTCCCTTGAGTCGGGCGGCCAGGAGGGCTTCCGCGGCGTCAGAGCCTGGGGTCCTCCAGCTTGACGGCAGTGGTGTCCGCGTCGTGCAGTTCAGCGTCCGCCGGGGCGAACGTCTCGTGTTCGTCCACGACTTCGCCGTCCACGACGTCTCCCTCCGGTGCTTGGTGCGACGGGTCCGCCAGGGGCAGGCCGGCGAGGTGCTTCTTGAGCCTTTTGGCCATCGGAAGGTACGTCGAGAGAGTGAGCCCGCCGGACACGACGGCCCCGATGACGGGGATGGCCTTGGAGACGCCCTTGGCGAAGGACTGCTTGGTCATCTGGAAGCCGAGGTAGGCCGCGGACTTCTTCACGATCGGGTAGATGACACCCTTGGTGAGCGCCTTCTGGGGCAGCTTCTTCGCGACCTGCTTCGACATCATCCCGGCGACCTTGCCCACGGCGGCGTTCGCCGACTGGGTACCGAACATCACGCCGAAGAACAGCGTGAGCACCCCCATCGTCGCGTCATCGACGCCCTCCCCCTCATCGGCGAACAGATCGGGCCAGCTGTAGAGGTAGGCGAGCTTCTGCGCGATGCGCAGCATGTGGCCGACGTACTGGGCCAGGTCGGCGGGCACCGTGGCGGGCAGGGCGAAGATGCCGGGCATCCCGGCTGCGGCCGAGAGGGCGCTGACCTTGGCGGTTTCGTAGCGGATGGACTCGTTGGCGACCTTGTCGAGGAGTTCAACAGTGATGCCCGCGGCAGCGGGAGTCTCCTCTATCGCTCGTCGGATCTCTTCCTCGGAGCAGTGGCGAGCGAGCGCACTGCGGAGGTACGCCTCCCTGTTGATCCGCACACCGGGGAGCTTCGCCGCTGCCAGCAGCACCGCGAAGAAACGTGACTCGGGGTTCTCGACCTCTTTACCCTGCTTCATGGCAGGAACCTACAGCGCCTCCGAGTTGCGAGGGTCAGCATGGATCAGCTTCGTTGAGACCTCGTTACGAGAGTGGCGGTGGCGTGAGAGCCGGCTTCCTTCACGATGCCGATCTCCGTCCGGGAAGGCGACCGCGGGCGAGCAAGGCGCCGGGTCTGCTGAAGGTCTGCCGTAGGCGGTGGGATACGCAGGGCCCTCGGCGAGCACACGCCCGCCGAGGGCCCTGCGATCGGTGTCGCCTCTGTCAGCGTGCCGTGAACTCTATGAAGGCGGCCCATGCCGTGGGGTCCACGGCGAGTGGGGCGCGGGTGGTGTCTTTCGAGTCGCGGACGTGGACGGTGGCGGGGGCAGCGGCAACTTCGACACACTGACCGCCCTCGGCTCCGCTGTAGCTGCTCTTGACCCAGACAAGCGCGGGCTCGGGACCGCGCTTTGCTTCAGCGTTCATCTCTCTCCCAACAGCTTCTCGATGAAGGCCAGGGACTCACTCGGGGTGAGAGCCTGCGCTCGGATGATCCCATAGCGTGCGGACAACGCCTGGACTGCATCTCGCTCCGTGACCAGTGTGCTCCGGCCTTGCGCCTCCATGTAACCGACCTGTTGCCCCTGCCTTGGAGTCAGCAAGGTGAACGCGCCGTCCATACCAGCATTGTCCTGGCGGTCGAGCGGCATGAGCTGAAGCTCGACGTTCCGCTTCTGTCCGAGCAGAAGCAGTTGTTCAAGCTGTCCGCGCCATACCTGCTCACCACCGAGCGGTCGTCGTACAACCGGCTCCTCCATGACGAAGCTCAGCAACGGGGAGGGCCACCTGTCGAAAATCTTCTGCCGTGCGAGCCTCGCTACAACACGCTGCTCGATGGTCGCCTCATCCAGCAGCGGACGCCGCATCCCGAGCAGCGCCCGCGTGTACTCCTCTGTCTGCAACAGGCCGTTCACCACGTGGGTGTCGTACACGAATAGCTCGACGGCCTCGGCCTCCAACTTGGCCGCGTCCCGGAAGAACGCTGGATACTGAGCCCGAGCCACCTCCTCCTTGCTCGCGCTCAACACCCCACCTGCGCCCAGTACCTCATCCGCCTGGTCGATAAACTTGGGTTGCGGAAGACGTCTCGCCTGCTCAAACGACGCGATCGTCGAGGCCGAGTACCCGGTCAGGGACCCGAGCCCCGCGCGGTCCAGGCCCGCCCGCTCCCGGAACAGCTTCAACTGCCTCCCGAACACGCACAGCATGCCCGTCCCGACCTCGTACTCTTCCGGCTGCTGAACCTCGTCGTCCACGCCGCAGCTCCTCTCGTACAACGGCCCAGCCAGCCAACTTCGGGGCCTGGGAACCGGTCACGCCCAACACCAGGTACAAGCGCACCGACGGCATGTACAGCCCGTACCCGTCAGCGCATCACTCCTGGTCAACGCTACGCAGAGTCCGACACCGTTGACCCTATGAATTCAACAACTCCCCCGAATGGGCATACGCAGCAGCACCCCGCGCTCGAACGCGAGTTCACCATGCGCTTCACGTCAACGCCGCGCGGTGCCCGCCTCGCTCGCAGACTCGTCTCGCACCGCCTGAACGACTGGGGCCACCCGTACGCGACCACGGTCAACGAAACGCTCACCCTCATCACGGCGGAACTCACCGCCAATGCCGTCCGCCACGGCCACGTTCCTGGCCGGGACTTCCACGTCCAGCTCACCCTGGCCGAGGGCATCTTCCGTATCGAGGTGACCGACACCCGCGCTGAGAAACAGCCCCCGGCCGCCAACCCCTCGGCGACCGACTCGCTATCCGAGTCCGGCCGGGGCCTGCTTCTGGTCGCCGCCCTCGCGGACGACTGGGGCGTCAGCCCTCGCAAGGCCGCCCCAGGCAAGACCGTGTGGGCGGAGCTGCACACGCGAACAAAGGGCCACCCGCTGACACACCGGGTGGCCCCTGAACCGACTGATGTCGATCTACTCCTGGCTACTGCTTCACTGCTGCGCGACGACCTCGGGTCGCAGCCGGAGGACGCCAGCCACGGAGGTCGTCGTCCGTGAGTCCATGCTCGGCCTGCTTCTGCTGGCGGTAACTGGCGAAAAAGTCCGCCGGGGAGCCGCTGTAGAACATGTCGAATTCGTTGTGCCACTGGTACAACCACGGCTGGAGTTCCAACAGGCCGGCGAGGAACGGCGTGATCTCCTCGGTGGACAGCGCGGTGTTGGTGAAGTACGTCGCCAGCGCCTGCGCCTGCTCCTTGTGGTCCCAGCCAGCCCAGCCGTACAGCTCGGGGGTGGCGGCGTTGGTCTGTCCGTAGGAGATGAACCGCTCCTTGGGCACGTCCAACTTGCCGCGCGCCTTCCAGTAGGAGGGGCGCAGGAAGTCGGCTGGGGCATACTTCGGGGGCACGGGGATGGCGTCCCGGATCTTCCGCTTGGCCGGCTCGTCGGGGGCGGCGTCCTCCTTGCGCTGAAGGTCCCAGACCTCCTCCCAGTCGGCACGCTTCTTCAGCCCGGAGAGCTTGTAGCGCAGCGCGGAGAGGAACGGCACATGCTCGTCGGTGATCAGCTCGGCGACGACCTTGGGCAGGTCCTTGCGGGGCGCGTAGAGCCTGGCCACGGAGACGAAGTCCTCGTCGCGGGAGAGGGCATCGGTGAGGCGGGCCAGGGTGAGGATGGCCGGCTGACCGTTCTCGTCGAACCACAGGTCGCGGTGCTCCATGCGGTCGAGCAGCCAAGAGCGGAGGGCCTTCTCCTGGAGCGCGTCCCAACCCTCGGTGGCCCAGCGGCGCTTGTACTCGGGCCGCTCGACCATGCCGATGGCCCGGTTCGACTCGATGGCGTCGATCCGCTTCTGCACGATCTCACGGTAGGCGGCGGGCCAGTCGGCGGGGATCTCCGTGATGGGATCGAACTGGTGGTTGTGGTGCTGGAACCACGAGGTGTTGACCTCGCCGCGTTCCCTCTTGCGAGCCAGGACGATGGCAAAGGCACGTTCAGCCGAGGCGATCACAGGGATGTCAGCAGCAGAAGCAGCGATCTCCCGGTCGAGGAGGCCGTACAGGGCGTACACCTGCCAGTCTAGTTCTTCCTGAGTGGCAATCATCCGACCACGAATAGACTCCCACTTTTCTCGACCCTCACGCAGTGCCGCCGCTGTAGGGACAGCGTTCGACGCAATGGCAGAAGGGCTAGTAGCAACCAGCTCCTGAGCGAGATGGTCCATGGCGGAAGCAAGCGTTGTGGGGAACTCAGAGAGAAGCGGGAATTCCTCCAGCTTGGTTCCGGTGAACTCGAATCGATGCTCCCAAGGTTCATCGGCTCCTGCGACGTCCGCGCCAGGTCGGCCCTTGTCGTGGCTGACCTGCCGAAGCCAAAATCCAGCAGTGGAGCTATTGAGCAGGCCGAGCAACCGCAGATGCTCCTCCTCGCTCGCACCCTCCCGCAGCTTGATCACCGGCGCGGAACGGTTGAAAACCTTCCCACCCCGATCCAGCACGAAGTGGTTATGCGTCGCTACGAACGCGAACGTCAGCGACAACGGGGTTTGGTAGCGCTCGGAGACCCATCGGTACCATGCCCACCACGGTTTCCCTTGGCCCTGCTGCGTCTTTCCATCAAAGTCCGTAGTTGATCGCAGGTGACCGCGCACTTTCCACAGCCACCGCCCCCAGGAACTAGCCTCGTCGTACGGCAGCGCTTTGAGGTCAGCGCTGTACGGAGCAATTGCACTCTCGCCGACATCCACACCCCAGTCGCGTACAACTTCGCCGATAATCAGCGGACGTGCAATCGCAGCATCAACACCCTGACGCCGCAGCGCATAGGGGTCGCTAATAAAGGCATCGTCCTGACCCGGGAAGCTGGCGAAACCGATGTCACGCGAGAGTTCTGAACGCAACTGCCCGACGGCGCCCTCCTCGATGGACGAGTTCAATTCCAGACCGCCGTCGGCCAGGATCCAAGGCTGCTTACCGAAGTACTTCGCCCGTGACAGATCATCCACAGACACCCACTGGCTCACCGAGCCAGGCTTGTCGATCTGCTCGACGATCGCCCGCCAGACCAGGCCCTCCTCGGCGTTCTTCGGCGCGGAGGGCTCACCCTGCACACTGCGAACGGTCCGGATGACCGGCGAGCGCCCGTCCCCGCCCCGCTGCCTGCCCACGAGAATGACCGTCGGCGTTCCGTGCCCCGGAATGTAGGCACCCGAGGTGTCAATAACCTCAGTCAGTTCCACCGCGCGCCCGAAGTACCCTTCGATGAGTTTCGCCCCGAACTCCCGCTTCATGAACGAGTTCGCGGTGATCTGCCCGACCATGCCGTAGCCGCACCCCTGGGCGTCGCCGCGCTTGGCCAGTTCGAAGAACCGCTGGGCGAACGGCACCGACAGCGCATACTTGCCGGCACACGCTGGATACAGCTCCCGGTAAAGGACGTTGAGCTTCTTGTCCTTCACCGTGATGTAGGGCGGGTTTCCCACCACCACGTGATACCGCCCTGGCCGCAAGATATCCGGGTATTCGTGCACGTCCTCCGTGGCGTACTTGAAATCGGCCAGCTCGTCCGCGAGGCCCTCGTCCATCCCGCCGAACAGGTTGCCCTGCTGGGAACGGCGGGACTTGATGAGAGAGTCCCCGACTGCCAGGTTGATCGGCCACTCGTACTTGGCCGCCTCCTCCAGCGTCCGCACCCCGCTCGCCGCCATGGCCGCCACCAGCAGTCGGAACCGGGCAATGGCCACCGCGAACGGGTTCACATCCACCCCGTGCACCGAGTCCAGCGCTGCCCGCACCCGCTCATGCACGTCCTTGCCCGGCTGCCCCTCCGCCCACAGCCGCACCAGCCGCCGAAACGCCCCCAGCACGAAGTGCCCCGACCCGCACGTCGGGTCGATCATCTTCAGGCCTTCGTACCCGAACTCCCGCAGCGCAGGATTCATCGTCCGGTCGAGGATGAACTCCTCCACGAACTCCGGCGTCTGGAGCAGTGCATACGTCTTCCGTGCGGCCTCGCTCAGGTCCTGGTACAGGTCGCCCAGGAACCGCGTGTCCCAGCCCTCGGTGCCGTCCTCGTTCAGCGGGTCGGTGAAGTCGTGGACGAGGACGCCCGCCTCGTCGCGCTGGCGCCAGAACTCGACCAGCTCGCGCGCACCGTCGTGCGACAGCGGAACCTGGTACAGCGGGTTGTGCCGCTTGTCGAAGAGGAGTCGGCCCGCCTGGCCCTGGCCCAGCTCGTCGAACGCCTTCTCCAGCCAGCCGCGGTAGGTCGGGTTGTCGTCCGACTCCACGTACGCGTCGTACCGCGACTCCGCCAGCTCCCGCCGGTCACCCTCCGGCCCCGTCAGGTACGGCTCCGGAATCAGCCGGTTGTCCTCGCAGAACCGCACGAACACAGTCCCCAGCGCCCAGGCCACCGCGACCTGCGTGACCCGCTCGTCCAGCCACGAGGTCCATGTCGCCGCCGTACGCCCGAGCTTGCGCGCCTGGTCGTACTCGGCCCGCAGCCGCGCACCGACCTCGTCCAGCGCCTTCACCTGCTTGCCGAGGTCGGCCTCGACCGCCTTGACCTGCTGCTTCAGGTCGTTCAACAGAGCCTTGCGGTCGATCACTTCGCGTCTCCCTCGACACCACTTGCCACAACCTCGCCGGACCCGCGGTGAGCGTTACCCACCCACGTGTCCGGAAGCTGGATCCACTCCCCCAGGCCGGCCTGGTACGGCACGGCCGCCTGCCCGAGCCGGGGCTCGCGCGAGGGGTCGTTCTGCGGGACCAGGAGCCACAGTCCCCGCCCGCCCCGCCGGGCCGCCGACGCCAGCCGGTCCAGGACGCCCATCGCGTCGTACCGGGCGAACACCCCGGCCTCCGTCAGCAGGACCGGACCCGCACCGCCACCACCACCGTTGCCCAGCAGCTCCGCGATCCGGGGTTCGACCGAGCCCCACGCCGTCCGCGCGTACTCCGCGAACCGCACCGCGCCCTTCGAGCCCGGCTCGGCGGCGTCCGCCTTGAGCAGGGTCTCCCAGGTCGGCTTGGTGCCCGGCGTGACCTGTCCGTGCAGGGCCTCCAGGAACAGCTCGGTCACCGACACCGCCCGCGCGCCCAGCCGTTCGGCACTCAGTTCCCGCACCGCGTCCCGCACGAGCTGCTGCCGTACGGTCAGCACCCGGTACCCGTCCCGGCGGGCCGAGGCGAGGAGCCGTTCCTCCGCGCGCACCGCGCCCGCGAGCTGCGGATCGTCCGCGTACCGCGTCACCGTGCCCGTGCGCGTCGACTGCCGCCACGCGCCCGTCGTGAGGTAACTGGAGGCGTCGTCCACCCGCGTCGGCAGGTAGCGCAGCGTGCCCGTGTCCTCCCGCATGCTCAGCGACAGCTCGAAGCCCGCGTCGCGCAGCGCCTTGGTGAGCGGGCCGCCGGTCGGCAGTTCGTGGGTCGTGCCGCCGCGTCCGTCCGGGACGACCAGCTCGGGGAAGCGGACCCGGACCCGCTCGTGCACGTCCTCGCCGGTCAGACCGGGCTGTCGGCCCTCCGGGACTCCCGGGATCCAGCGGACGAGTCCGGCCTGCGTGAGCCGCAGCGCCCGGACGAGCGACAGGTCGCGCGGGTAGATCTCCAGGCGCGGGGTGGCGGCGGCGTTCACCGACGCGGCGGCGGCCAGTTCCACCATGCGCCGCTCGTCCCAGTCGACGGCGCCGGGCGGGACCGTCAGCGCGCCCAGTTCGGCCAGGACGGTCGCGGCCGTCGGCAGGGTGTCCAGCCGGGCGAGCCGGTCGGCCGTCCTGCCGAGGCGGGTCGCGTAGTCGAGCAGGCCGGGCGCGGTCGGGGTGTCCGGGGCGTCGTTCTCGCGCACGTCGAGGGCGAGCAGGCCGGCGCCCAGCGACTCGTCGGTCGCCTTGCGGTTCGGCTGGTGCTGGAACTCGGCCTCCTGCGGCACCAGCTGCTCGACCTCGACGACGGCCCGCACCGCCGCCAGGGCCATCGCGCGGCGCTGCTCGCGTCCGGCGAGGTGCGTGCCGCGGCGGACGGCGAGGGCGTCGGCGATCTCCACGGCGGAGGCGACGCGGCCCATGCTCTCCAGCAGGTCGATGATCTCGTCCCGCAGGGCCTGGACGGCGGGCTCCGCCTTCCAGCGCTTGCGCTCGTCCTTGAGCATCTGCGGGATGCGGCCGTGGCTGAGGCCGAGCGCGTCGGCGACGTCCTTCTGCTTGGGCCAGACGCCGATGTCCGGCAGGACGCCGTGCTCGTCGGGCAGGCGCAGCAGGAGCCGCACCATCTCCGCCTTGTTGCGGTTGGAGCCGTTGTTGTTGACGGCCGGCACGAAGACGGTGGCGAGGGTGTCGAGGCTGACGGAGCGCAGGGTGCGGGCGGACAGCGCGCCCGCCGACTCGCCCGTCGCGAGCAGCCCGACGAGGGCGGACTCGGCGGCGGTGAGCTGCTCCAGCTCCTCCTTCGCCTCCGCCCGGCCCTTTGCCGTGAGCGGGGAGACGGGGATCTCGCGCAGCCGCTCGCCCCACTCGCGCTGCCGCTGCTGGACCTCGTTGCGGGTCTTGGCGCCGAGGCCGGGGGCGTTGACGAGCTTGCGGCGGCTGTAGTCGAGGAGTTCGCCGACCGTCGTCAGGCCCAGGCCGTAGAGGAAGGACTGGGCGGCGGGCGTGAGGCCGGAGACGGTCAGCGGGGTGTCGCGGGTGACCTCGGCGGCGAGGCGGTCGCGCTGCTGCTCGGCGGTCTCCGGTTCGGCGTCCGCGATCCCCGCGGCGGCGCCCTCGGCGGGGGCGGTTCCCTCGGCGGGCGTCGTGTGGCGGCTGCGGTGACTGGAGGGGACGGTCTGCGAGGCGTCGAGGAAGACCTTGCGCCAGGCGTCCCGCATCGGCTTCAGCTCGGGGAACCGCTTGCCCGCGTCGCGGTGCAGGGCCTTCTGGAAGAAGGCGACGAGCCCGTCCCGCACGGCCGGGTCGAAGGCCTCGGCCGCGATGGTCGGGTACGGCCACTCCTTCGGGTCGGTCATGCGCGGCAGGACGCTGCCGTCGCCCCACTTGGGCAGCTCGCCGGAGGCCATCTGGTGCAGGGTGACGGCGACGGCGTACCGCTCGGCGTGCGAGTCGTAGGAGCCGCGCGTGATGACGTCGACGAAGGGGTCGAGGTAGCCCTCGGTGCCCGCGTCGGTGTTCTTCGCCGGGTAGCCGGCCAGCGAGAAGTCGATGAGGACCAGCTCGCGGGTGCGGTTGGGGCGGATGCGGATGGCGATGTTGTCCGGCTTGATGTCGCGGTGCCAGACGCCCTCGCCCTCCAGGAAGTCGACGGCTCCGAAGAGGTAGTCACCGTACGCTTCGAGCTGGTCGACCGGGAGGCGGCCGTGCTCGCGGAGCTGGCGGGCGACGGTCTCCTCGCGGCGGCGCGGGCGGGATGCGCCCTCGGCGCCCTGGCCGTCGTCGTCGCGCTCGTCGCCGACGTACTCCAGCGCCAGGACGGTGCGGCCGGCGATGTGCAGCGGCTCGGGCTCGACGAGGCGGATGATGCCGGAGTGAGGGCGCAGGCGGCGCATGGCCTCGGCCTCGCGGACGAGGATCTCGCCGCGGCTGTCGGAGAGGGCGACCTTCAGCACGGCCAGCGGGCGCGTCCTGCGGGTCTCCGCCTCCAGGTCGCGGACGAGGAAGGCGCGGCTGGTGGACCCGGTGCCGAGGCGGCGGCGGACCTCCCACCGGCCGGCGAGCACGTCGCCGGCGACGGCCTCCAGGGGGTCCTTGTCGGCGCTCTCCCCGGTCTCCTCCTCGGCCTGCCCGTCGACGGCCGCGGCGGGGGCGGTGAGGGAGTCCTCCACGACCTCCAGCAGTTCCAGGAACTCGTCGACGCTGGAGAGGCGCTGGCCGGGCCGGTAGGCGGTGGCGGCCTGCACCAGCTCGTCCACGTCCTCGGAGAGGCCGTCCACCAGGGAGCTGGGGCGCAGGCCCTCGCCCGCCTCCAGGCGGGCCAGCAGCTCGGCCTGGCTGGCGGCCGGGGCCTTGCCGGTGACCAGCAGGTAGGTGAGGACGCCGAGCCCGTACACGTCGAGGTAGACCGGGTCGGGGCTGAGGGCGGTGAGTTCCGGCGCGAGGTAGGCGTCGGCGTCGTCGGACAGGTGCATGGCGGACAGGGCGGTCGGCGCGAACCGGGTCATGCCCTGGCCCTGGGAGGAGTCGCCGCTGCGCTGGGTGGCGATCTGCCAGTCGGAGATCTGCAGCTGCGGGGTCAGCCAGGCGGCCTCCTCCCCGACGGCCTGCCCCTTGCGGCCGCGCGGGCGGGGGACGACGTGGACGGAGCGGGCGGCGAGCGCGCGGTGGTGGATGCGGCTGGCGTGCGCGGAGCGCATCGTCTCGGCGAGCTGGCGCACCAGCGCCATCCGGCCCAGGATGTCCAGCTTCTCCCCGTACCGGACCAGGTACTCGTCCAGCTTCAGGGTGTCCGGGTGGTAGTCGAAGATCAGCGCGGGGCCGGCGGCGTGCCCGGAGGGGAAGTACTGCTTGAGCTGGACGACGCCGGGGTGCTTGAACCGGCCCAGCACCGCGGCCTCGCGCCGGGCGGCGTTCTCGACGGACTGGCGCAGGGAGGCGTCGGAGCCGCGCTCGCTGAGGTAGATCCGCACGCGGGCGGCCTCGGGCAGGTCGCTGTGGCGGGCCAGGTAGTCCGCCCAGGTCTCCCCGGAGTCGAAGGACTTCCGCTCCAGCTCGTAGGGGCCGACCTTGTACTGGGCGTCGCTCTTGCGGATGCCGATGCTCTTCAGTGCCGCCGCGACCTCGCGCGAGCTGATCGCGGTGACGCGACGGCGTTCGTCGCGCGGGGGCTGCTTGAGCATCTCGACCAGCTCGTCGACGGTGTGGACGCCGTTCTGGTCGTGGGCGGGCAGCCGGACGCGGAGGCTGTTGTCGGTGAAACAGACGGCCTCGGCGACCCAGACCCGCCTGGCGCCGGTCTGGGCGAGCAGGCCGGCCAGCTCTTTGGCCTTGCGGTTGACCAGGTGCAGCGGGTTGCCGTGGGTGCGGCGGTGGCCGCCGGGTGTGGTCTGGACCCAGGTGCCGTTCTCGGAGGTGACCGAGCCGTGCCAGTCCTTCAGCTCGATCATGCAGAGGCCGCCGGGGGCGACGACCAGCAGGTCGACCTCGCGGACGTGGCCGGTGTTCGCGGTGAAGGTGAAGTTCGACCAGGCCCGCCAGGGGTCGGAGTCCGGCAGCTTCTGGCGGATCGCCTCCAGGCCGCGGCGTTCGTGCTCGAACTCGGACTCGGTGACCGTGACCCACCGGCCTTCCCGCATGCCTGTCCCCACTCCTCGTTCCCTCCGGACCCGCCATCCCCATGAGTGGGCCCAGCGGACCGATCCTAGTGGTTGGCCCGCGCATGGGAAGAGGCGGTGAAGGACGGAACTATAGGACATTCGGCCCGTGTGACGAAAACATCAGGCCACGCAGCGCCAATCACTCGATAGCCCTGTCGAGAGTGCTTTTCGGACACACAGGAAGCTTTGAAGGGATCTGGTTCCGTGAGCGGGAAGTACGCGCCGTCGCCGGGGAGAGCCGTGCACCCTGTTCCTCGGCGTGTGGGGCCGTGCCAGCTGGTGGTGGAACACGTCCGCGACCTGCTAGAAGGCGGACAACGAGGCCGACCGTGGCAGACGGGAGACATCTCCGTACCGCGCTGCGCGACACGTGGCGGGCACCGCATCTCCCCCGGTGGTGGCGAGCCCGACCATCGGTCGCGGCCGGGTGACGGCTGAAATCGGCCGCGGCCCGATCAGAGATGCATTACTGTCGTCCGCGCTGCGCACCTTCCCGGAGGGTACGTCGGCGGTGTTCATGTGCCCGGTCCTGGGTTGTGGTGACGAGTGGTTTCCATCGCGTGCCGAACGCGGTGTGAGTGCGGATGCCCGGTAGGGCGGTCCTGCCATTCCCAGCTCACACCAAGGGGTGGTCACGCATGAATCCCGTTGAGTACAAGCCCGCACGTCGTCTCTGGCTCCGCGAGATCCTGGTCGACGTCGCCGTCGGTGTTGTCGCCAACCTTCTGGTGGCGGGCCTGGCTGCGGCAGCGCGCCTGGTCCTGTGACTCAGGCATGTGGCGGGCCCGGTGAGCCCGCCACATTCCCCCCCTCGCGAAGCGCTCAGAACAGACGCAGGTCCGGTCCGGAATCGCTCGACCGGTTCCGGTTCTTTCGGCCGCGCCGGGACCTGCGGGGCCGGGGAAGGTGCGGTAGGCGCGCCTCCCGCGGCAGGTTCTCCCACGTGGGACGCAGCCCGTGGAGTTGGACGTCACCGACGAGATCCTTGAGATAGGCCCGCGTCTCCTCGTCCGTGGAGTACAGCACCGTCGCGCGGCTCGCCCGGGTCATGAGCACGTGGTAGGCGTGACGTACGAGCTGCGCGAAATCGTCGTCGTCCACACTGCGGACTCGCACCTTGGGGTCGAACGATCCCGGTACGGCGACGCGCTTGACCCCCGGTTCCGGGCCAGCGCAGGCCTTGCCCCGGCGGAACTCCCACCGGCCGTCGCGGCGCACCATGTCCTCACCCATGATCACGCCGCACCAGTCCCACTCAAGGCCCTGCGCAGTGTAGACGCAGCCGATCTGATCGAGTCCGTTCTCATGCACGGACCAGATCTTCGACGGGGGCGCCCCGTTCTCGCAGAAGCTTTCGCTGTCCGCGTTCCACGGCCGGTGCCAGTCGCCGATGCGGACGTCCGGTTCCAGCCGCTTCTCCTCGCCCAACGGTTTCGTCCATGGCCAGCAGTAGCCCGCGACCATGCGTGCGGACGCGCCGGCATGGGCCTCGGTGCGGATGATTCGTTCCAGCTCCTCCGGGGTGTCGGCCACTTCCACGTGCATCAGCCCGTCAGGTGTCCACTGCTCGGGTGGCTCCTGCGTCAGGCCAAGCATGGCGCGTACCCAGCGGATGTAGGCGTCGCTGCCGCCGCACCGGAACTGTTCGCGGAGGCTGTAGCGCACGAGGTGGGCACCGTATCGCTCGGCCGCCCCCTCGATCAGATCGACGGTACCCACATCGTCCGGCCGTAGGGACTGACCCTCGTCAAGGAAGAACACCGTCAGCCGGGACGCGTCAAGCAGCTCGTCCACCTGCGGGCGCGTCCCTTGCTTTTCCGCCGGCCAGTAGATGCTGGTCGACCGCCTGCGGATGCGGTGCGCCTCATCACAGATCAGCACGTCCAACGGCGGGTTCGGTGTGGTGACGAAGCTGCTGAAGTAGGCGAAGGTGTCCCTGAACTCGCGGTCGCCGTAGCCGACGTGCTGCTGGAGCGCGGCGTTGAACGCGCGGCTGCCGCTAGCGTACTTGACCGTCCGGCCCTGGGCTTCCAGCTCCGCTTTGAGCTGAAGGCCCACCGCGCTCTTGCCCGTACCGGCACCACCCGTCACCAGAAAGATCACACGTCGCTCGTCAGGGACGAGGGCGGGGCGCTCG
The DNA here is from genome assembly GCF_000478605.2 of Streptomyces thermolilacinus SPC6. Lineage (GTDB taxonomy): Bacteria > Actinomycetota > Actinomycetes > Streptomycetales > Streptomycetaceae > Streptomyces > Streptomyces thermolilacinus. The sequence continues at coordinate 1,212,955 of NZ_ASHX02000001.1, forward strand.
GGGTCCGGAAGCACCTTGGCAGCCGTGGCCAGAATCTTCTCCGCTACCACCTTCTGTCTGCCCCGCAGGGTGAAGACCGTGTCTTCACCACGAGAGCCGATCATCGCGTCGAGCAGGGGCGTGTTGCGCAGCCCCATGCCCCGCAGGAGTACCTCGGCCGCCGAGGCCCCGCCTTCGTCGGCGAAGTGGCTCCGCAGATCGGCCAGAAGTTCCTCACGTCGGTCGCTCGTGTACACGCGGGCATACGCTCCGGTGGGTGCGTCCACATCGGTCAGTGGCCGAACCGACTCCTCCGTGGCGTTGTGCAGGTACGCGAAGCCGCCGCACTCGAACTCCAGCCCGTGCAGAGGGCCTCTCGCGCTTGTGAACGCCTCGTAGTACTCCCGCAGTTGCAGAGCCGGGTGCTTCTTGCGCCCCATGCCGGGCACGTGAACCATGTCCGCGGCAGCCCGTTCGACCCTGGTCACGGTCGACCACCGCTTCAACTCGACGAGTTGCACGGACAGTCGGCGCTCCTCGGGATGCTGGCCGACCAGGACGACGTCGATGAGCCGGGGGTCCCCCGGGCGCTCCTTCTCATCGAGGGTGGCCGCGCATTCGACGATCATCTCCACGTCTCCGCGCCCGGCGGCAACCAGGTCCGTGGCCAGACTCACCAAACTTTCCGCCCATGCGGAACGCTCGGACAGCGAAGCGTCAGCGCCTCGGAAGTGCCGCCACCGCGCAGCGAGATGCGGCACCATACGACGCCTCGCGTTCAAGGTGAGCAGATCCCGCGCAGCCAGTTTCAGCAGGAGCATGGACACGACGTGGTTCCCCCAGGACACGAGTGACTCGTGCGGGTGGGGGCGTGTCCTCGCAGGAAGCCCGGCGGGCCGCAACCGGTAGCAACGATCTTAGGGATCGGCCCTCCTCACCGGAAACGACGCCCGCCGCAAGCGGGGTTTCCCGTCACGGACAGCACCTGTCGTACCGTCCCCACGGCCGGAGCCGGTCCGAGCGCCATTCGGGAGTGCCATCACCTTCCTACCCGGCGGACGCAGGGTGGCACGGAACGCCAGGGCGGCTGGACCTGCTCCCCGCATGTCTCCGGACCCCTCCACACCGCCACGGGGGAACCGAACCGTTCCATACGGCCTCCCCCACGGAGAGGAAGTCAGTCGGCCCGGGGGAAGACCAGTGAGACGATCGGTGTACGTGGTGGGAGTGCTGGTCGTGCTCCTCGGAGGCTGCGACCTCGCCGACGACAAGACCCCCGAGCGGGTCTCCAATGGCACGAACGCGCTGGACGTGACGGTCCCCGGGCGCCCCACGCCCGGCAGCCTCGCGCTGACCGAGCACGTGATCGCGCGGCTGAAGGCACGCGACGCCGAGGGCCTGGCCCGGTACGCCGATGCGGACGACACGGCACGTGATAACGCCGCGCGGTGGATGGCACGCTGGGGCGACGCCGCCCGGCGCCCGGCGACGGCGCACTTCGGCCTCGGCGAGAAGGACGCCTCCGTCGATATCCGCTTCACCGGGGAACGCTCCCCAATGTCGCTCCTGCTGGTGCCGGAGCACGAGGACGCTCCCTACGACGACGCCTATGTGGTCGTCCTGGACGACGGCCGCTGACCCGTGGCCGGGCGCGGGCGTGCAGCGATCCTGCTCGGGGACGCTGTCCCCGTGCATCACCGTGACGTCGTGTCGAAGGGCTGTCGCGGACGTACCGCGCGGCCGTCCGTACCTTGTGGGGCGACGTCCGTGGTGGTGCCCCCGATGCGCTGTCAGGTATGTCCTTCGCCGGTGGCCCGTGCATTACGGCGGGCAGGAACCGTCACCCGCGACGGGGACTGTCCAGGGACGGATGCGTTGCAGACGCCGCCAAGGTGTCGCAAGTGCCACGTTGCCACGGCTCACTGGCGGGGCAACGACCGTTTGCGGCCGCCATGTTGCTGGCGAACGGAAATCCGGGGTGTTTTGCTTGCGGTGGCTCACCCTGCGGGTGGTCGCCGGGTCGTGCGTCCGGGTGCCGAGGGGCCCGGGCGGTGCGTGCGGAGGGGTGGCGCCCTCGCGGGCCCGGGCCCGTGCGGCGTCAGGAGAGGGCAACAGTGGCTGAGGTGGACCTTTCGGCCGGGACGGTCGAGTACCAGGACACCGGCGGGGACAAGCCGGTCGTGGTGCTGCTGCACGGGGTGGCGATGGACGGCTCCCTGTGGCGGAACGTGGTGGCGTCCCTGCGGTCCGACTTCCGGTGCGTGGTGCCGACGCTGCCGCTGGGCGGGCACCGCCGGCCGATGAGGCCGGACGCGGACCTGTCGGTCGCGGGTGTGGCGCGGCTGGTCGCGGAGTTCCTCGACCGGCTGGACCTGCGGGACCTGACGCTCGTGGTGAGCGACTGGGGCGGGGCGCTGGCCCTGGTCTCCGAGGGCCGGACGAGCGCGTCAGGCGGCTGGTCGTCACCTCGTGCGAGGCGTTCGGCAACTTCCCCCCGGGCCTGCCCGGGAAGAACCTGCTCGCCTCGGCGAGGCTGCCGGGCGGCATCCGCCTCGCCTTCACGCTGCTGAAGTGGAAGCCGATGCGCCGACTGCCCGTGACATGGGGGTGGATGAGCAAGCGGCCCGTCCCGCACGAGGTGATGGACGCCTGGTTCACGCCGCTGTGGACGTCGGCGGAGATCCGCCGCGACCTGCGCGCGTACGTGCTCGGGGTGCCCCCGAGGAGCGAACTGCTTGCCTGGGCGGGGAAGCTGCGCGACTTCGACCGGCCCGCGCTCGTCGTGTGGGCCGCCGAGGACAGGGTGATGCCGCCCGAGCACGGGCGGGGGCTCGCCGGACTGCTCCCCCGGGCGGGGCTCGTCGAGGTCGAGGACAGCTACACCCTCATCCCCCGAGGACCAGCCGCGGCAGCTCAGTGCGCACATCCGGTCCTTCCTGCTGGCGGACGGGGCAGTTTCCGCGTAGGAGGCGCCCGCCCGCACCCGGGTGCGGGACTCCGCGGGCCGGGCGGCCCTGATCGCCCGCCGGACGCCGTGCCGTAGGCAGCCTGTCAGCGGGTTGTGGGCCCGTTGTCAGAACCACCCTGGACGATCCATCGCGGACCAGGGAGGCTCCCATGACACTCGCAATCCAGGCAGAAGGCCTGGTGAAGCGGTACGGATCGCACACGGCGCTCGCCGGTGTCGATCTGTCCGTACCAGCCGGGACGATTCTCGGCGTGCTCGGCCCCAACGGCGCGGGCAAGACGACGACCGTACGCATCCTCTCCACCCTGCTGCGTCCCGACGAGGGCCGCGCCACCATCGCCGGGTACGACCTGCTGCGCCAGCCGGTCGCGGTGCGCCGGAGGATCGGGCTGACCGGGCAGTACGCGTCGGTCGACGAGGAGCTCACCGGCTTCGAGAACCTCGTGCTGATCGGGCGGCTGCTGGAGATGTCGAGGGCCGACGCCCGGGCCCGCGCGGCGGAGCTGCTGGAGCGGTTCTCGCTCACCGACGCCGGGGGGCGCCCCGTCAAGACGTACTCGGGCGGCATGCGGCGCCGCGCCGACCTGGCCACCAGCCTGGTGGGCCGTCCGGAGGTGCTCTACCTGGACGAGCCGACCACCGGCCTCGACCCGCGCAGCCGCAACGAGGTGTGGAACATCGTCCAGGGCCTCGCCAACGACGGTGTCTCCGTGCTGCTGACCACGCAGTACCTGGAGGAGGCCGACCGGCTCGCCGACCGGATCACCGTCATCGACCAGGGCCGTGTGGTGGCCGAGGGCCGGGCCGACGAGCTGAAGAAGCGCACCGGCGGCCAGACCCTCCAGGTGCGGCCCGCCGACCCCCGGGACGTACCCGAGGTGGTGCGCATCCTCGGGATGCTCACCGAGGCCGTCCCCACCGCCGACCCCGACACGGGTCTGATCACCACCCTCGCCGACGACACGGTGCTGCTGTCCGCGCTGGTGCGCCGACTGGACGAGGCGGCCATCGCGGTGGACGAGCTCGCGCTGCGGCTGCCGAGCCTCGACGACGTGTTCCTGTCCCTCACCGGCAAGCCGGCCGCGGAGAACACCGAGGGCACCCCCGAACCGACCATCGAGCGGAGCACGGTATGAGCGTCGTCGCCGATCCGGCCGCGTCCCTGCGCATCGGCCCGATGCGCGGCTTCAAGCACAGCCTCACCCTCGCCGCGCGGAACATCCGCTACATCCTGCGGTCCCCGGCCACGCTGGTGGACACGATCATCCAGCCGGTGCTGTTCCTCGTGGTCTTCGCGCTGCTGTTCGGCGGCGAGATCGCCGGTGACTGGCAGGCGTACCTCCAGCCGCTGGTGCCCGGCCTGATGGTGCAGATCATCCTGTACGCCAGCGCGGGCACCGGGCTCGCCCTGAACACCGACGTCGTCAAGGGGGTGTTCGACCGCTTCCGCAGCCTGCCCATCGCGCGCTCCGCCCCGCTGGTCGGCGCCGTCATCGGCGACGTGGTGCGCTACGCCCTGGCGCTGGTCGTCCTGCTGGCGCTCGCCTTCGCGATGGGCTTCCGGGTCAGGACCGGCCCGGTCGAGGTGCTGCTCGCGATGGTGCTGACCATCGGCGTCGGCCTCACCATGTGCTGGCTGTCCGTGCTGATCGGCATGGCCGCGAAGAGCCCGCAGGCGGTGCCGGGCATCACCATGGCCCTGGTGCTCCCGCTGACCTTCGGCAGCAACATCTTCGCTTCGCCGGACACCATGCCGGGCTGGCTGCAATGGTGGGTCGGTGTCAACCCGGTCAGCCACTTCGTGGACGCGACAAGGGCGTTGACGCTCGGCGGGGATGCCTCGGGGCCCGTGATGATGAGTCTCATCTGGATGGCGGTACTGTTCGCCGTACTCTTCCCCCTGGCCGTACGCACGTACGCCCGTCGGACAAGATGAGTTCGTCCCGGCCGGGTACTCGGGCCGACGGACGCAGGGCAGGAGGACATGCGTGCTGACCGTGCACTTCACTCACGAGGACATCGCCAGAACCCATATGGTGCCCATGGCCCGCCTCGGGGCAGAGGCACTGTTCGCACTCGGTCACCTGGAGCACTTAGCGCAGCAGAGCAGGGGCGTGGGCCGGTGGGTCTCGAACGCGCGAGCCTGGGTGGCGGCGCAGCCGGCCCGCCACCTCGGCCTCCAGCGGGCGCTGCAACTCCGGGATGAGCTGCTGCCGTTCCTGTTGTCACGGCCGGCCCCGGACCGGGACGCGGCGGTTCCGGAGGACATACGGCGGGCGCTGGGCGCTCTGGCCGAGTTCCAGAAGGCGTGCGTCGCGCCGTACCGGACGAGCATCCGGGAGATGCTGGACGAGACCCGTCACTGCTATTCGGACATGGTCGCCCGGCTCGGCCTGGCGGCGACGCTCGAACGGCTCCAGTTCAACGCCAAGTGGGAGGCGGGCACGCTGACCGTCGACGACGGCACCGACCGCGCGGTCCGCCTCGACGGCCAGGGCCTGAAGCTGGTGCCGTCGGCGTTCCTCAGCGGCACCCCGAGGCTGTACAGGTGGCAGGAGCGGACCGCCGACCGGGTCCTGGCGGACCGTCCGTCCGTGCGGCCCGTGCACATCATGGTGTTCCCGGTGTGCCCGCACGGCCTGGCCTCCACGGCGCTGGTCAAGGACACCCAGCGGCCCGCGAAACCGCTGCCCCAGCTGCTCGGGCGGACCCGGGCCGCGGTGCTGGAGCGGCTGACCCGTCCGCAGTCGACGAGCGAGCTGAGTGCCGCCCTGAGCATCTCGGCGACCACGGCGAGCGAGCACACCTCGGTGCTGCGCAGCTCCGGGCTGGTCTCCACGACGAGGAACGGCGGCAGTGTGCGCCACGAGGTGACCCCACTCGGCGCGCTGATGCTGAACTCGCCGCCCGAGCCCGCCCGTGCGTGGTGCCGTGACTGTGCGGAGCGGCGTGCGGTGGGAAGCGAGGCGAAGGAGTTGGTCGCATGACATGATGAACGTGAAGAATCTTCAGGAGATGTGCCAAGAGAGTGGCGACCGTGCGTTTACTGCTTCTGGGTCCACTCGGACTGCGCGCCCAGGACGGGCGGCCAATATCGCCGGGCGGCCGCCGCGTCGGTCTGCTCATCGCCCGGCTCGCTCTCAACCCCGCGGAGCTCGTCCCCACCAGCACGCTCATCACCGACCTGTGGGAGGACGAACCGCCGGCCGCGGGCGGGGTCAACGCACTGCACCGGCTGGTGTCCCGGGCCCGCCGCACCCTCGGCCAGGCGGGCCACGACGACGCCAGTGTGATCTCCGGGCCCGGCGGCTACACCCTGACCGTCGGGCCCGCCGACGTGGACGCGCACCAGTTCGAACGGCTCGCGGCGAAGGGCCGTCGGCTGCTGCGCGCGGGCGCCCCCGAACAGGCCGCGCCCGTGCTGCGCGAGGCCCTGTCGCTCTGGCGCGGGGCGGCCCTGCCCGAGTTCGCCGACACGGGGTTCGCCAGCCGCGCCGCCGCCCGCCTGGAGGAGCTGCGCCTCGCCGCCGTGGAGGACCACATCGAGGCCCGGCTCGACCTGGGCGGCGCCCCAGAACTCCTCGCCGAGCTGTACGGCCTGACGGCCACGCACCCGCTGCGGGAACGTGCGACGGGCCTGCTCATGCGGGCCTTGCAGCTCTCCGGCAGCCCCGCCGAGGCGCTCGCCGCGTACGAGCGGCTGCGGGCGGCGCTCGCCGACGCGCTCGGCGCCGTACCGTCGGCGGAGCTGCGCCGCATCCACGCCGAGGCGCTGAGCGACGGCGCACGGCGGGATCCCGGCCGCGCGCCCGGCGGCGGACCCGCCGTCGCGCCACGGCACAGCGGCGGCCCCGGCACCGCCGCTCGGGCGTCCGTACCGGCATCGCCCCCGGCATCCGCCCCGGCGTCCGGACAGCCGGCGGGCACCGCCCCGCCCGCGGGGAAGCCCGGCCAGCCCGCGGGAAAGCCGGGCCTGCCCAGCCCCATCACCCGCTTCGTCGGGCGCGCCGGTGAACTCCAGCGGGTGGCCGCCTCCCTGCGCGGCTCCCGGCTCGTCACCCTGTACGGGCCGGGCGGTGTCGGCAAGACCCGGCTCGCCACCGAGTTCGCCTCCCGTGCCGACGCGGGCACCGCCGACCTCGTCTGCCTGGTGGAACTCGTCGGGCTCGGCAGCGGCGACGACCTCCCCGACACGGTGGCCCGGGCGCTCGGCCTTCCCGGCACGCCCCTGCTGGAGCAGCCCCAGCCGGGCCGCAGCCGGTTCGACCAGCTCACGGCGTTCCTGTCGGCCCGGCGCGTCCTGCTGGTCCTCGACAACTGCGAGCACCTGATCACCGAGGTGTCCCGGTTCGCCGCCGAGCTGCTGGCCGCCTGTCCCCGGCTGCTGCTCCTCGCCACCAGCCGTGAACCGCTCATGATCACCGGTGAGGCGCTGTGCCGGGTCGGGCCGCTGCGCCTGCCCGCCTCCGAGGCGGAGGCCGAACACTCCACGGCGGTGGAGCTCTTCTGCGACCGGGCCGCGCTGGTACGGCCCGGGTTCGCCCTCACACCGGCCAACACGGCGCAGGTGGTGGAGATCTGCCGCAAGCTCGACGGGCTGCCGCTGGCGATCGAACTCGCCGCCGCCCGGCTGCGGTCGATGTCCGTCCAGCAGATCACCGAACGGCTCGACGACCGCTTCCGGCTGCTGACCGTCGGCAACAGCACCTCCGCGGCCCGGCACCGCACCCTGCGCGCCACCATGGACTGGAGCTGGGAGCTGCTGACGGAGCCCGAACGCGCCCTGGCGCGGCGGCTCTCCGCGGCGGGCAACGGCGTCACCGAGGAAGCGGCGGCCGCCGTCGGCGCGGGCGCGGGCCTGACCGAGGACGACGTCCCGTACGTCCTGTCGTCGCTCGTGGACAAGTCGCTGCTGCACCTGTGGGAGGTCAAGGGCGGCGAGATGCGCTACCGCATGCCGGAGACCACCCGGGCGTACTGCGCGGAGCGCCTCGCCGAGGCCGGTGAGCGCGAGTCGGCCGAGGCCGCCTGCACCCGGCACTTCCTCGCGCTCGCGGAACGCGCCGCCGAGGGCCTGCGGGGCGCGGACCAGCCTCGCTGGATCGCCCGGCTGGACGCCGACCACGGCAACGTGCTGCTGGCGCTGCGCCGGGCCGTGGACGGCGAGGACATCGACACCGCGGTCCGGCTGGGGCTCGCCATGAGCTGGTACTGGGTGATGCGCGGCCACTACACCGAGGCCAACATCCGGTGCGCCGAGCTGCTCCGGTTCGGCGCGCGGGTCCCGGACGGCGCCGCGGCCCTGTTCACCATGCTGCGGCTGCTGCTCCCCGCGCCCGTCGGCCACGACCGGGACGACGAGGGCCGCGACCGGGGCATCGCCGAGGCGGCGCGGCGCGCCCGGGACGGCGACGCCATGAGCGAGCATCCGCTGCTGGCCCTGCTGGAACCCAAGTGCTGGCTCCTGGTGGGCGAGCACGAGGAGATGGAACGCAGCGCCCGGCGGGCCTGCGCCCATCCGGAGCCCTGGGCACGGGCCTCCGGCCGCGCGGCACTCGGCTTCGCCGCGGAGACGGCGGGTGACGTCGGCGCGGGCGAACGGCATCTGCGGGCCGCGCTGGAGTCGTTTCGCGAGCTGGGCGACCAGTGGTCCACGGGCCAGCTCACCTGCATGCTGTCCCGGTTCACCTCGCTGCGCGGGGACGCGGAGGGGGCGCTGGCCCTGCTGCACGAGGCGCGCGCCGCGATCGAGGCGGTCGGGTCGGCCGACGCCATCGCGCAGATCCGGATCCGGCTCGGCATCGAGCAGCTGCGGTCCGGTGAGCACGACGCGGCGGAGGTGAGCTTCCGCCACGCGCTGCGCGGTCCGCGTCGCACCATGCCCGAGTACGAGGTGCTGGTGGCGGCCGGTCTGGCCGAGCTCGCCACCCGGCGCGGGCAGCCGTCCATCGCCGCCGAACGGCTGGACCGGGCGCTGCGGCTGCTCGACGAGGCGGTCTTCGACAAGGAGTTCCTTCGCGTCGAGGTGCTGCGGCGCACGGCCGCGCTGGAGCTTTCGCGGGGCGCGGAGGGTGTCGCCGCGGCCCGCGACGCCGCGGCGGAGGCGCTGCGTCTGGCGGTGCCGCTCAACGACATGTGGGTGCTCGCGACGGTCGCCGAGGTGCTGGCGACGGTGACGTTCCACGAGGAGCTGCCGGTGCGGGCCGCACGGCTGCTGGGCACCGCGACGGCGCTGCGGGGACTGGCGGACCGGGGCAGCCCCGAAGTGCGGGCACTGAGCGCGGAGCTGACGGCGCGTCTGGGCGAGGTGGAGTTCCACCGCCTGCGCGCGGAGGGCGAGCACCTCTCCCCCGAGGCGGCGGTACGGGAACTCGAGGCGGCGGTCTGAGGCGCGGCGCGGGACCACGCGCCGGTCCGGGCCCGGGGCCGCGCGTCGGGCCACGCCCGCTAGCGCCCCGCTCCCGCCGGACGCCGCCCGCCCGGCGGGGTCGGCCGTTACCGGTTGAGGAAGGCCAGGACCGCCAGGACCCTGCGGTGGCCGGTGCCCGACGCGGGGAGGCCGAGCTTGGTGAAGATGTTCTTGATGTGCTTGCTCACCGCGGGCACCGACAGGCCCAGCAGTTCGCAGATCCGCCCGTTGTCGTGCCCCTCCGCCATCAGGCCGAGGACCTCGCGCTCACGCGGGGTGAGCTGGTCGACCGGGTCCTGGCTGCGGCGGCGGCCGAGGAGCTGGGAGATCACCTCGGGGTCCATGACCGTGCCGCCCGAGTGGACCCGGTGCACCGCCGCCATGAACTCGGCGACGTTGCCCACCCGGTCCTTCAGCAGATAGCCGATCCCGCTCGCGTCGTCGCCGAGGAGCTCCGTCGCGTAATCGTCCTCGACGTGCGCGGACAGCACCAGCACCGGGAACCCGGGGCGCTCGCGGCGCAGTTCGGCCGCGGCCCGCAGCCCTTCGTCGCGGTACGTCGGGGGCAGCCGCACGTCCATCACCACCACGTCCGGCGTCAGGGACCGGACGAGCTCGGGCACTCCATCGGCCCGGTCCACCGCGCCGACGACGGTGATGCCCTCCGTCGCCAGCAGCAGTTCCAGCCCGGCCCTGAGCAGGGCGTCATCTTCAACGATCAGCACGCGCACGGCAGTTCCACCCGGATGGTCGTGGGCCCGCCCGGCGGGCTGGACACCTCGGTCGTTCCGTCGAAGGCCGCGACCCGGCCCCTGATGCCGGCCAGTCCGCTGCCCCGGGTCTCGTCGGCGCCGCCCCGGCCGTCGTCGGTCACGGTGACGTACAAGACCTCCCCCTCGGTTCCCATGGTCACACGGATGCGGGAGGCTCCGCTGTGTTTGACGGCGTTGGTGAGCGCCTCCGCGACGACGTGGTAGGCGGCCACCTCCACCGCGGCGGGGGCGCGGGTCAGTTCGCCGACCTCGAAGTCGCACGGCAGCGGGCAGCGCAGGGCGAGGGCCGAGACCGCTCCGGCCAGGCCGCGGTCGGCGAGCACGGGCGGGTAGATGCTGCGTACGACGTTCCGCAGCTCGGCGAGGGCCTCCTCCGCGGCGGACTGGGTCACCGCGATCAGCTCGCGGGCCTTGGCGGGGTCGCCGTCCAGGAGGCGTTCGATGACACCCAGGTGGAGCCGTACGGCGACCAGCCGGTTCTGGGTGGAGTCGTGCAGGGCGCGTTCGATGCGGCGCAGTTCCGCCGCGTGCGCCTCCAGTGCCTCGGCACGGGAGGTGGTGACCTCGGCTAGCCGGTGGGCCAGCCGCGCCTTGCCGCCCGCGGTCACCCGGCGGACGGTGATCCGGGCGTGCAGCAGCGCCAGCGGCGGGGCGAGGAACACGAGGATGGCCAGGTGCACGACCGCCGCGACGGGGGTGAGGAGCGCGGTGGGCCAGTCGCGGACGGCGAAGAACGCGGGGTTGAGCACGACGTGCGGCGGGAGCAGCCACCACCAGAACGGGACGGTGAGGGCGACGGCGGCGCTGAGCACCGGTACGAGCAGGAAGACGCCCGCCAGCAGCCCGGTCAGCGCGTTGACGACGGACCGGCCGAGCTCCCGCCGCACCCGGGCCAATTCCTCCGGCGGCTCCGGCTGAATCCCTTCGGGTGCCGGCATTTTCCTTCTCGCGAAAACCGAGAATCCGGCGTCGAGATCCCTGGCGCGATTTCTTCCGGTCTGCTCCAGCAGCGCTGGCACAAAATTGACGCGCAGCCCCAGCACGGATATCACGCAAGCGGAAACGAGTAAGGGGAGCGCGATCCAGGAGAGTGCGGCCGATCGGGCCGCAGCCACCAGATAGCACACGTCCGGCCGGGCCTGATGGAACCTTTTCCGCAGTACGCAGGCGATTTCCCGCCCCTCTGGTATATCTGCGTCTACCCCCCCTGGTGCATTCAGGTCTGCATTGTCCGCCTTCGCGGCCTCGTGATAGCGTCCCGGCGTCATTCCGAGCGGGGGTTCCTCTTGTCCGATGGTTCCATGAATTTCAGCACACCCGACGCGCCTGCCCTGGTCGTGCGCGACGTGACCAAGCATTATGGCTCCCGTGGGAATGCGGTGCAAGCCCTTCGGGGTATTTCCGTAGAGCTTGCGCGCGGCAGCTTCACCGCGGTAATGGGCCCTTCCGGTTCCGGGAAGAGCACATTTCTGCACTGCGCCGCCGGACTGGACCGGCCCAGCAGTGGCGAGGTCTGGCTGGGGGGTGTTCCGCTCTCGGGCATGCGCGAGACGGGGCTGACCCGGCTGCGGCGGGACCGGATCGGGTTCGTCTTCCAGGCGTACAACCTGCTGCCCTCGCTCACCGTGAAGGACAACATCACCATGCCGCTGCGGCTCAGCGGCGCGTCCCTGGACCGCGGCTGGCTGGAGGAGATCGCGGGCCGGGTCGGGATCACCGCCCGGCTGGGCCACCGCCCGTCCGAGCTCTCCGGCGGCCAGCAGCAGCGGGTGGCGATCGCGCGCGCGCTGATCAGCCGCCCCGACATCATCATGGCCGACGAGCCGACCGGTGCCCTGGACTCCCGTACCGGGCAGGAAGTGCTCCAGCTCTTCCAGGAGTTGGTCCACCACCTGGGGCAGACGGTGCTGATGGTCACCCATGACCCCGTCGCCGCGTCGTACGCGCACAGCGTGCTCTTCCTCGCCGACGGCAGGCTCGTCGAGCGCATGGACTCCCCCACGGCCGAGGCCGTCGCCGAGCGCATGACGCACCTCGGGGGCCGGTGACCGTGTTCGAGATCGCGTGGAAGACGCTGCGCGCCCGCAAGGCGGCGTTCTTCGGCGCCTTCGTGGCGCTGTTCTGCGGGACGACGGTGCTCGCCGCGTCCGGCATCCTCGTCGAGTCCGGCCTGCGGACGTCCGTGCGGCCCGAGCGCTACGCCGGGGCCGCGGTCATGGTCGGCGGCAACCAGACCCTGCGCGTCCCGGGCGGTGACTTCACCGTCCGGGAGACCCTGCCCGAGCGGGCCCGGCTGAAGGAGTCCACCGTCCGCGCGGTGGCCCGTGTCCCGGGCGTGAAGCGCGCCGTCGGCGACCACACCTTCGCCGCCGTCGTGCCCGGCGCGGCCACCGAGCCGCTGTACGGGCACGGCTGGGACAGCGCGGTCCTCGGGCCGTTCCGGCTGTCCGAGGGCGAGGCGCCCGCGTCCGCCGACGACGTGGTGCTGGACCCGGCCGTCGCCCGGGCCGCCGGTGCCCGCGTCGGGGACCGGGTCACGGTGGTCGTCGAGTCCGTCCCCGCCCGGTACCGGGTCTCCGGGATCGCCGCACCGGCCGACGGTGCCCGACTCGACCGGCAGAGCGCGGTGTTCTTCACCCCCGCCACCGCGGCCCGGCTGTCCGGCCACCCCGGCGCGTTCGACGCCGTCGGGGTGCTCGCCGCCGAGGGCACCGACGCCGAGGCACTGGCGGACCGGATCGAGAAGGCCGTCTCCGGGACCGTCGCCTACACCGGCAACGACCGGAGCAGGCTGGAGTTCCCCGATGTCGGCTCCTCCAGCGGGCTGCTCCTGCTGGTGGCGACCTCCTTCGGCGGCATGGCGGCCTTCGTCGCCATGTTCGTGGTCGCGGGCACCCTCGGTCTGTCCGTCAACCAGCGGCGCCGCGAGTTCGCGGTGCTGCGCGCCATCGGCTCCACGCCCCGGCAGGTCTACAAGCTGGTCCTGTCCGAGGCGCTGCTGGTGGCCGTCGTCGCCGGTGTCCTGGGCTGTGCTCCCGGCGTGGCCGTCGCGGAACTGCTGCGCGGTCTGTTCGCCGGGTTCGGCGCGATCCCCGACGATCTCCCCTTGGTCGTCGGTCCCGCGCCGATGGTGGCGGCGCTGGTCCTCAGCGTCGCCACCGCCCTCGTGGCCGGACTGATCGCGGCGCACCGGCCGGCCCGCATCAACCCCGTGGACGCGTTCGGCGAGGCGGCCGTGGAGCGCCGCGGGCTGCCCGTCTGGCGGGTGCTGCTCGGTCTCGCCCTCCTCGGCATCGGCACCCTCTCGGCCGTGATGCCGCTGGTGATGCGCAGCGAGCTGGGCGCCGCCGGGGCGGGCGGCGCGGCACTGATCGGTCTCGTCGGGCTGTCCCTGCTGGGGCCGCTGGTGGTGCGCGCCCTGGTCGCCGTGCTGGGGCTGCCGCTGCGGGCGAGCCGGATCAGCGGCTTCCTCGCCGCGTCCAACAGCGCCACGGCGGCGCGGAGGATGAGTTCCGCGGTGATGCCGCTGGTGCTCGCCATCGGCTTCAGCGTGACCCTCGTCTACACCCAGACCACCATGTCGGCGGTCGCGGGCCGCCAGGTCGAGGAGGGTCTCGGCGCCGACTACGTGGTGAGCGACGGTGGTTCGGGCGGTCTGGCCCCGCAGGTGGTCGAGCGGGTCCGCGCGATCGGGGACGTGGAGGTGGCCACGGCCGTGTCCACGTCGAAGGCGTTCATGTCCGTCACCGTCTTCGAGGACAAGGAGCTGGCCGGTTTCCCGCTGCGCGGCGTCACCCCCGAGAAGCTGTCCCGGACCATCGACCTCGGGGTCGTGGACGGTGACATCGGCAACCTGCGCGGCAGGACGCTCGCCATGGAGGACACCCAGGCGTCCCTGCTGGGCGCGTCGGTCGGCGAGCAGGTGGAGCTGTACCTGGGGGACGGCACCCCGGCCCGGCTGAAGCTGGTCGCCACGTACGAACGCGCCATGGGCTTCGGGGAGATGACGGTGCCCCAGGAGGTGCTGACCGGGCACACCACGGCGCGCGCCCCCGGGCAGCTGCTGGTGCGGGTCCGGGACGGCGGCGACCACGCGGCCGTCGGCGCGGCGCTGCGCGCGCTGGCCGAGAAGCATCCCTCGCTGTCCGTGAGCGACCGGGACGGCTTCTCCGCCGGGGTGCGGGAGGAGGCCACGCTCGCCGCCTGGGTCAACCTGGCGGGCCTGGCGATGATCCTCGCCTACATCGCCATCGCCGTCGTCAACACCCTGGTCGTGGCGAGCGCGGCCCGGTCCCGCGAGTTCGCCCTGATGCGGCTGATCGGCATGACCCGCCGCCAGGTGATCCGCACCCTGCGCTGGGAGTCGCTGCTGATGTGCTCCATCGCGGTGCTGCTGGGCACCGCGATGACCGTGCTGCCGCTGGGGGCGCTGAGCGTCGCCTTCCTGGGCCGTCCGCTGCCCGCCGGGTCCCCGCTGATCTACGTGTCGGTGGTCGCCGCGGCGTCCGCGAGTAGCGGTACGGGAGCGAGGAAACGGGGCGGGGCCCCGGCCGATCCGGCCGGGGCCCCGCTCCTTGCGCCGTCCCGCTCAGGCGCCCATCGCCTCGACGAGGCTCTTGGGGCGCATGTCGGTCCAGTGGGTGTTGATGTACTCGACGGCCTCGGCGCGCGGGACCTCGGCCAGGACGGTCTCCCAGCCGGCCGGCACCTCGGCGAAGGACGGCCACAGGGAGTGCTGGCCCTCGTCGTTGACCAGGACCAAATAGGTGGCGTTCTCGTCCTCGAAGGGGTTGCTCATTTGGGGTCTTTCCTTTCGTGCGAGCCGTCCGCGTTGTGCGGGGTCTGTCGGCCACGGGTCTCGTACCGGCGGGTCCGGTGCCGGTCCGCCTGTCGGTGGCTGTGCTTGTCGGTGGCTGTGCTTGTCGCTGGCTGTGCTTGTCGGTCGGTCTGCCTGTGGGTGGTCCGCTCGCTGGTCAGTCCGCTGGTGCGTCGGTCCGCCTGCCGACGGGCCTGCCGGCGGGTGCGGACGCTTCCGCGATCTCGCGCAGGCCGTCGTCGAAGGCCCGCGCGAGCCGCTCGACGGTCTCCCGCCGGTGGAGGGCCGCCGAGTAGGTCCAGGAGAACTCCATCCGGTCGCCCGACACGCTGCCCGTGACGTCCAGGATGTTCGTACGGAGTTCGGACGGGGCGTGGTCGCCGCCCGGGCTCTGGAGGAAGCCGCGGTAGAAGCCGTCCCCGCCGCCCTGGCCGCCGAACTGGCCGAGGTAGTTGAAGGAGACCGGCACCATCGGCAGGTCGCTCAGCCCGGCCCGCTGCTCCTCTGTGCCCAGGTGGGCCAGCGCGCCGAAGCCGATGCCGTTGCGGGGCACGCGGCGCAGCTGCCGCTTGACGGCCGACACCGTCCGGCGCCAGTCCGCGTCCCCGGGCAGGTCGAGGACGACCGGGTGGACGGTGGTGAACCAGCCGGCGGTACGGGAGAGGTCCACGTCGTCGAACAGCTCCTCGCGGCCGTGGCCCTCCAGCTCGACCAGCACCCGGGACGAGCCGGTCCACCCCTCCAGTACGCGGCCCAGGGCGGCCAGCAGCACATCGTTGATGCGGCTGCGGAAGACACCCGGAACCCGCTGCAACAGCAGCCGGGTGTGCTCCTCGGACAGCGCGGAGACGACCGTCTCCTGCGAGGCGACGGTGTTGTCCCCGCCGGGGTGGTCCAGCGGCACATCGACCGGCGCGCCGTCGATGACGCCCGCCCAGTGGGCGGCCTCGTCGTCGAAGCCGCCGTCGCGGGTGAAGGCGGCGAGCCGGGTAGCCCACTGCTGGAACGACGTGGACTTGGCGCCCAGGTCGGGGTGCTTCCCGGCCGCGGCCTGCTCGTAGGCGGCGGCGAGGTCCTCCAGGAGGACCCGCCAGGTCACCCCGTCGACCACCAGGTGGTGGGCGGTGAGCAGCAGCCGGGTGGGACGGGTGGCGCCGCCGTCGAAGGCGACCGCCTCGAACAGCGGGCCCGACTCCAGACGCCCCGCGGTCCGCGGGCGGTGCGCCCGCTCGCGTATCGCCGCGTCCAGCGCGTCGTCGCTCATCCCGGAGGCGTCGACGACCTGCCAGACGCGCAGCGGGTCCTCCTCAGGAACGATCGTCTGGGTCCACCCGCCGTCCTGACGCGTGACGCGCAGCCTGAGCATGTCGTGCTGCTCCAGGAGGGCCGCGACGACCTGGGGCATCAGGGCGAGGTCGACGGTCTCGTCGAGTTCGACGAGCAGCGTCATGTCGAAGTGCTCGGGCGCCGCGGGGTGGCTGTCGAGGAACCAGCTCTGTACGGGGGTGAGCGGCACCTCCCCCGTCACGGTGCCCTGCTCCGCCCCGGCCCCGGCGCCGCCGGACGGGGCGTCCGCGTCGATCCCGGCGGCGAGTCCGGCCACGGTCTGCCGTACGAACACGTCCTTCGAGGTCAGGACGAGCCCGGCCTTGCGGGCCCGGGACACCAGCTGGATGCTGAGGATGGAGTCGCCGCCGAGCTCGAAGAAGTTGTCCTCGACCCCGACGCGTTCGACGCCGAGCAGCTCGGCCCAGATCTCGGCGAGGAGGCGTTCCGTCGCGGTGCGCGGCGCCACGTACGCGGCGCCGGCGAGGGCGTCGTGGGAGGGCTGCGGCAGGGCCTTGCGGTCCAGCTTGCCGTTGGCGTTGAGCGGGAGCTCGTCGAGCAGCACCACGGCGGCCGGGATCATGTACTCGGGCAGGGACGCGGAGGCCGCGGCCCTGATCTCCCGGGCGGAGACGCCGTCGGCCACCACGTAGGCGACCAGGCGGCGGACTCCGGGCGAGTCCTCGCGTACGACGGCGACGGCGTGCCGCACGCCGGGCACCGCGGCCAGGACGGCCTCGATCTCGCCCAGCTCGATGCGGAAGCCGCGGATCTTGACCTGGTTGTCGGCGCGGCCGATGAACTCCAGCTCGTGGCCGGGGGTCCAGCGGACCACGTCGCCGGTCCGGTAGAGGCGGCTGCCGGGCGGGCCGAAGGGGTCGGCGACGAACCGTTCCGCCGTCAGGTCGGGCCGCCCGGCGTACCCCTGGGCGACGCCCGCGCCGCCGAGGTACAGCTCGCCGTGCACCCCGACGGGCACCGGCCGCAGCGAGGCGTCCAGGACGTGGGCGCGCACGCCGGGCATGGGGCGGCCGATGAGCGGCCGCTCGCCTTCCCTGATCGGCCAGTACACGCTGTTCACGGTGTTCTCGGTGGGGCCGTAGAAGTTGTAGCCGGTGGCCACCCCGGCGTCCCGCAGCCGGGCGAGGAGGGCGTCGTCGAGCGCCTCGGCGCCGACGGTGATCACCTCGGGCCGGTGGGCGCCCTCGTCGAGCAGTCCGGCCGCGACGAGCTGGGTGAGGTACGACGGGGTCGCGTCGAAGTAGTCGACGCGCCAGTCGTGCAGGGCGCGGCACAGCTCCTCGGCGTCCAGCCGGGTCCGCTCGTCCACCAGGTGCAGGTGGTGGCCGTGGAGCAGCCACACCAGGGGGTCCCAGGAAGCGTCGAAGGAGAAGGCGGCGATGTGCGCGGCGCGCCGGGGCCGCCGCGGGTCGGGCAGCGCGTCGAGGACGACCGCCCGGTAGCCGTCGATCATGGCCCGGAGGTTGCCGTGGCTCACCACGACGCCCTTGGGGGTGCCGGTGGAGCCGGACGTGTACA
Organism: Streptomyces thermolilacinus SPC6; assembly: GCF_000478605.2. Taxonomy (GTDB): domain Bacteria; phylum Actinomycetota; class Actinomycetes; order Streptomycetales; family Streptomycetaceae; genus Streptomyces; species Streptomyces thermolilacinus. Next base: position 1,230,765 of record NZ_ASHX02000001.1, read on the forward strand.
TCACGTAGGCGGGGTGGGCGTCGGTGAGCGGCCGGGTGCGGTCGGTGTCGTCCGGCGGCGAGGCGTCGCCCTCGGCGAGCGCGGTGGCGAGCTCCCCGTCCAGGGAGGCCACCGCCACGTCGGGGCCGAGCAGCTCGCGCAGCGCTGAGGCGCTCGCCTCGACGGTGAGGACGCTGTGCGGGCGGGCCTGGCCGATGATGGAGCGGATGCGGTCGTCGGGGTAGGACGGGTCGACGGGCACGTAGGCGGCACCGGCCCGCAGGCAGGCGAGCACGGCGGTCACCGTGTCCGCCGTGCGCGGCAGGACCAGGGCGATCCGGTCGCCGGGCCCGGCGCCGGAGGCGATGAGGCGGCGGGCCAGCCGGTTGACGCGGGCGTCGAGTTCGCCGAAGGACAGGGTGACGTCCCCGGCGGTCAGCGCGGGCCGCCGCGGGTGCGCCTCGGCGGTCGCGGCCAGGGCCCGCAGGGCGTGGCCGTCGCCGGACCGGAGGGCGGGCCCGGTCGCGGCGGCCAGCAGCTCGCGCCGGGTGGCGTCGGGCAGCGGGACGAGGTCGCGCAGGGTGCGGCCGTCGTCCTCGGCCAGCAGCCGCAGCAGCGTCACGAGCTGGTCGGCGAAGCGGGCGGCGGTGGTGTGGTCGAACAGGTCGGTGTTGTACTCCAGGGCGCCCAGCAGCCGTCCGTCCACCTCGCCGAAGTCGAGGCTGAGGTCGAAGAGCGCGTGCTCACGGACCAGGGGGTGGTCGGCGAGCTCCAGGCCGTCGAGGCGCGGGGCGTCGCCGGGCGCGTTCTGGAGCGCGACGACCGCCTGGACGAGGGTGGGCCGCGACGGGTCGCGCTCGGGCGCCACCGCCTCCACCACCCGGTCGAAGGGCACGTCGGCGTGCTCGAAGGCGTCGAGGACGGTCTCGCGGACCTGTGCGAGCAGCCCGGCGACGGTCGCCGACTCGTCGACGCGGGTGCGCAGCGCGAGGGTGTTGATGAAGAACCCGACGATGTTCTCCAGCTCCGCGCGCTCCCTGCCGGAGGTGACCGTGCCGACGGTGATGTCGTCCTGCCCGGTCCACCGCGACAGCAGCAGCTGCACGGCGGCGGTGAGCGTCATGAACAGGGTGGTGCCGTTGGCCCGGCCGAGCCGGTGCAGGTCGTCCAGGACGTCGGAGGGGACGGCGAAGTCGTGGACCGCGCCCGCGGTGCCGCGCACGGTGGGGCGCGGACGGTCGGTGGGCAGCTCCAGCGGCTCGGCCCCGGCCAGGCGCCGCGTCCAGTGCTCCAGGGAGTCCTGGAACGCCTGCGACGACTCCCTGCGGCTCTGCCAGACGGCGAAGTCGGCGTACTGGAGGGGCAGGTCGCCGAGCCCGGCCCGTGCGGGCAGGTCCGCGACGGGCGTGCGGGGGTGCGACAGGGCCGCCGAGTACAGGGCGCCGAGCTCCCGGGTGATCAGGGACATCGACCAGGCGTCGGTGACGATGTGGTGGATGCACATCAGCAGGACGTGCTCCTCGGCGCCGAGCCCGACGAGCAGCAGCCGCAGCAGCGGGCCCTCGTCCAGCGCGAAGGGGCGCTGGACCTCGGTGGCGAGCACCGCGTCGAGTTCGGCCGCCGAGCCGCCGGCCAGGTCGGTGAAGGGCAGCGGCACGGGCGCGGCCGGGCGGACGATCTGCGCGGGGCTGCCGTCGCGGGCGACGAAGACGGTGCGCAGCGACTCGTGCCGGTGCACCAGCGCGTCCACGGCTCTCCGCAGCGCCTCCCGGTCGAGCGGGCCGGAGATCCTGAGCGCGGCGCCCGAGTTGTACTCGGAGCCGCCCGGTTCGAAGTCGTCCAGGAACCACAGGCGGCGCTGCGCGTACGACAGGGGCAGCGGCTCGTCGCGCGGCGCGGGCGTGATCCGGCCGTCGTCCGGGTCCGCCGCGGTGGTGTTCCGGGCGGCGTCCGCGGCGGCGTCCAGGAGTGCGGCGAGCCCGGCGATCGTCGGGTGGTCGAAGACGCTGCGCGGGGGCAGCCGCACCCCGAGCACGTCGGCGGCGCGGGACAGCATCCGGACGCTGCCGACGGAGTCGCCGCCGACGCGGAAGAAGTTGTCGTGCACGCCCGGGGCGTCCAGGCCGAGCAGTTCGGCCCAGATCCCGGCGAGCGCGGTCTCGGTGGGGGTGGACGGCGGCACGTGCCCGACGCCCGACTGGCCCGCCCAGTGGACGGCGGGCAGCGCCTTGCGGTCCACCTTGCCGTTGCTGGTCAGCGGGATCGCGTCGAGCAGGCAGAACGCGGACGGCACCAGGTATTCCGGCAGGACCGCGCTCAGCTCCTCGCGCAGCCCCTCGGCGGTCAGCGTGCCGGGCACGGCGGGCACGGCGTAGGCGACGAGCCTGCGGTCGGTGCCGCCGCCCCGCACGTCCACGACGGCCTGCGCGACGCCGGGCAGCCGCAGGAGGGTGCCCTCCACCTCGCCGGGTTCGATGCGGTGGCCGCGGATCTTCACCTGGCCGTCCGAGCGGCCGAGGAACTCCAGCTGGCCGTCGGCGCGTCGGCGCACCACGTCACCGCTGCGGTACATGCGGGAGCCCGCCGGGCCGAACGGGTCGGCGACGAACCGCTCCGCGGTCAGGGCGGGCCGCTGCCAGTAGCCGTACGCGAGGCCGTCGCCCGCGATGTACAGCTCGCCGGGCACGCCCGGTCCCACCGGCCGCAGCCAGCGGTCCAGGACGTACACGCGGGTGCCCTCGATGGCCGTGCCGATCGGCGGGGTGGCCGGGCCGGACAGCGGGGCGCTCATGGTGGCGCACACGGTGGACTCGGTGGGCCCGTACGCGTTGAACATCCGGCGTCCCGTGGAGAACTCCGCGACGAGCTCGCCGGGGGTGGCCTCGCCGGCCACCAGCAGCGCCCGCAGCGTCCGCAGGTCCTCCGGTCTGAGGCTGGGCAGCAGCGCGGGCGGCAGCGTCACATGGGTGATGCCGTACGCGTCCAGCGCCCGGACGAGTCCCTCGCCGCGCAGCGTCTCCCTGGGCAGCACCACGGATGTGGCGCCGTTCAGCAGCGCCACGGTCAGTTCCGCGATCGCCGCGTCGAAGGCGGGTGAGGCGAACTGGAGCATCCGCGTCCCCGGGCCCACGTCCATGCGGGTGCCCTGGGCGGCGGCCAGCGCCGCGATGCCGTGGTGGGCGACCAGGACGCCCTTGGGGCGGCCGGTGGAACCGGAGGTGTAGATCATGTACGCGGCGTCGGCGGCCGTGGCGAGGTGCGGCGCGGGCTCGCACGCCAGGATCTCGTCGCGCACCTGGTCGAGCCGTATCGGCTCGACCGTGCCGGGGAGCACCCCGGCACAGTCCGTGTCGGTGATGACGGTACGGACGCCCGAGTCGTCCACGACGTAGGCGAGACGTTCCGCCGGATAGCCGGGGTCCAGCGGCAGGTAGACGCCGCCCGCCTGCATGATGCCGAGCAGCGCGGCCACCTGGTCGGTGCCCCGCTCCAGGCACACGCCGACGAACTCGCCGCGCCGCAGTCCGCGCCGGAGCAGGTACGCGGCGAAGCGGGCGGCGCGGTCGGTCAGTCCGGTGAAGGTCAGCTGTTCGCGGTCGGAGACGACGGCGAGGTCCGCGGGCTGCTGCTCGGCGCGCTCCGCGAGGAGTTCGCCGAGGGTGCGGGGCACGGGGCCCGCCGCTCCCCGGCCCGCGTCGAGGGCTTGGGCGCGGCCTTCGGCGCCGAGCGGTTCGGTGTCGCGCAGCGGCCGGGGGTCGGCCGCGGCGCCGAGCACCGCGCACAGGTCGTGGGCGAGCCGTTCGACCGTGGCCGGGTCGAACAGCTCGGTGGTGTACTCGATCTGCGCGTCGAGGCCGTCGGCGGTCTCCAGGAACTCGAAGGTCAGGTCGAAGACGGAGTGCTCGCGCCGCAGCGGGTGGGTGCCGACCTCGAGGTCGCCCAGACCGGTGCTCTGCCCGCTGTCGAGGTTCTGGAGGACCACGGTGGCCTGCACGAGCGGCGGTACGGAGCTGTCGCGCTCGTCGAGTACGGCGTCCACGACGGCGTCGAAGGGCACCTCGGCGTGGTCGAGGTCGGCCAGCACGCCGTCCTTGACCCCGGCGAGCAGCTGCCCGAAGGTCTGCCGCTCGTCGACCTGGCCGCGCAGGGCCACGGTGTTGACGAAGAAGCCGACCGTGTCGCGCAGCTGCGGGTCGTCCCGGCCGGCCACGACCGTGCCGACGACCACGTCGTCCGACCGGGTCCAGCGGGACAGGACCAGCCGGACGCCCGCGACGAGCACCATGAACAGGTTGGCGTCCTGCGCTTCTGCGGCCTGCCGCATGGCGTCGGCGGTGGCCCCGGGCACCCGGAAGGTGTGCGAGCCGCCGCCGGTGCCGCGCACCGGGGGGCGCGGCCGGTCGGTGGGCAGGGCCAGCGGCTCGGCCCCGGCCAGTTTGGTCCGCCAGTGCTCCAGGGACCGTTCGTAGCGCTCGCCGCTGAGCCGTTCGCGCTGCCACACCGCGTAGTCCGCGTACTGCACGGCCGGTTCGGCGAGCCCCGCGGCCGCGGGGAGTTCGGCGACTGGCGCGGCGGGGCGCTCCACCGCCGCCCGGTAGAGCACGTCCAGCTCGGAGCGCAGCAGCCCCATCGACCAGCCGTCCGTGATGATGTGGTGCAACGTCAGCAGCAGCACGTGCCGCCGCTCCCCGGTCCGTAGCGCGTGGACGCGCAGCAGCGGCCCGGTGGCGAGGTCGAAGGGCAGGTTGTAGCGCTCGCGCAGCGCCTCGGCGAGCGTGTCGTCGTCGCGCGCCTCGGTGTACTCGAAGGCCAGCGCGTCCTGGGCCTCCTGCGGCGGGCGCACCCGCTGCACGCCCTGGCCGTCCTTCTCGCGGAAGGTGGTGCGCAGCGACTCGTGCCGCACGACGAGCGCGGCGCACGCGCGGCGCAGCGCCTCGGGGTCGAGGTCGCCGCGCACTTCCAGGCAGATACCGGAGTTGTAGTCGGCCCGTCCCGGCTCCAGCTGGTCGAGGAACCACAGCCGCTGCTGGGCGTACGACAGGGGCAGCTCGCCGTCCCGGGGTACGCGGGCGATCCTGTTGCGGTCCTTGCGGGCCTGCTGTGCCGCCAGTCGGCGAAGCATCTCCTGCTTCAGCCGCTCCTTGCGGTCGAGGGTCATCGCGCTGTCCTCCGAGGGTGGTTCGAGTGGTGCGGGTGGGAGTTCGGCAGGGGGTTCATGGGTCAGTCGAGGTCCTCGATCTCCGCGAGGACGGCTTCCTCGACGGCCTCGGCGAAGGCCCGCAGCGTCTGGTGGGCGAACAGCGACCGCGTGGGCATGCGCACCCCGAAGGCGGCCTCGACGGCGCCGATGACCTGGATGCTGCGGACGGAGTCGCCGCCGATGTCGAAGAAGTTGTCGTGGACCCCGACCCGCTCCAGTCCCAGGATTCCGGCCCAGATGTCGGCGAGCGCCTCTTCGGTGACGGTCTCCGGCGCCTCGTAGCGGTCCTCGGACATCCGGGACCAGTCGGGCGCCGGCAGTGCCCGGCGGTCCACCTTGCCGTTGGGCGTCAGCGGCAGCTCGTCGATGGGCAGCAGCACCGTCGGGACCATGTAGGCGGGGAGCATCCCGGTGAGCTTGGCCCGTACGGCGTCCGGGTCGGGCAGGGTGGCGGGCTCCTCCGGCAGGAGGTGGCCGACCAGCTGCTTGGCCCCGGACGGCGAGTCCACGACGGCGACGGCGGCGCGGGCGACGCCCGGGCAGTCGGCGAGGGCGTTCTCGATCTCGCCGAGCTCGATGCGGAAGCCGCGGATCTTGACCTGTCCGTCGGCGCGGCCGATGAACTCGATCCGGCCGTCGGGGTTCCAGCGCACCACGTCGCCGGTGCGGTAGAGGCGCCCGCCGACGGAGAAGGGGTCGGCGACGAACCGTTCGGCGGTCAGCGCGGGCCGGTTCTCGTAGCCGCGGGCCACTCCGTCGCCCGCGAGGTACAGCTCGCCGGCCACCCCGGCCGGGACCGGCCGCAGCAGCGCGTCCAGGACGTAGGCGCGGGTGTTGTCCATCGGCCGGCCGATGGGCGTCACGGCCGCCCGCGCCTCGTCGGGGGTGATCGGGGTGCAGGTGGCGAACGTGGTCGTCTCGGTCGGGCCGTAGACGTGTACGACGGTGGTGTCCGGGCACGCCTCGGCGACCCTGACGAAGGCGGCGGGCTGTGCGGCCTCGCCGCCGGTCCACACCTCGCGCAGTCCGCCGAAGCAGCCCGGGTCGGCCTGCGCGAACAGGTTGAACAGCGCGGTCGTCAGGAACATCGCGGTGACGCCGTACTGTGCCGCGCTGGTGCGGATGACCTCGGCGGTCAGGTCGCCGGCGGGGGCGACGGCGACGGTGCCGCCGGCCAGGAGCGGCGCCCACACCTCGTAGGTGGCGGCGTCGAAGGCGTGCGGCGAGTGGAACAGCACCCGCTCGTGCGCGCCCTGCCAGCGCCGGTCACGGGCCAGCGCCACGATGCTGCGGTGGCTGACGGTGACGCCCTTGGGGGTGCCGGTGGAGCCGGAGGTGAACATCACGTACGCGGCGGAGTCCGCCGGGACCCGCGGCAGCGCGGTACCGCTGTCGCCGGGGGCGGCGTCGCCGGTCGCGTCGTACGTGATCACCGGCACTCCGGGCTCGACTAGCCGGTCGAGCATCGAGGTGTCCGCGACGACCGCCGCGGCCGCGGTGTCCTGAAGCAGCCAGGCGACCCGGTCCGCCGGGAACGCCGCGTGTACGGGGACGTACGCGGCGCCCGCCTTCAGCACCGCCAGCATCGCCACGACCACCCGCGGGGAGCGCGGCATCAGCAGCAGCACCCGCGACTCGGGGCCGACGCCCCGCTCCGCCAGCACCCGGGCCAGCCGGTCCGCCTCGGCGTCGAGTTCGGCGTACGTCAGCTGCCCGTCCTCGCCGGTGACGGCGACCGCGTCGGGCCGCCGCCCGGCCTGCTCGGCGAACAGCTCGGGCACGGTACGGCCGGGCACCTCGGTCGTCCCGCCGTCCTGGAAGGCGGCCAGGGCCGGGTCCTGGCGGCCGGGCATCCGGCCGAGCGGCACGTCGGCGCCCTCGGTCATGGCCCGGAGGATGTCGCCGAGGTGGTCCAGCAGGCCGCGCACGGTCGGCTCGTCGAAGTGCTTCGGCTCGTATCCGAGGACCAGCCGGACCCGGTCGCCGGAGAACGCGCTGAGGGTGAGCGGGTAGTTGGTGGCCTCGTTGGCGGTGACGTCCTCCACGGTCAGGCCGTGGGCGCGGGCGCTGTCCTCGTCCACGGGGTAGTTCTCGAAGACGACGAGGCTGTCGAAGAGGGTGGTGTCCGCGGGCAGCCCGGCCTCCGCCTGGACCCGGGCCAGCGAGAGGTAGTCGTGGCGCCGGGACTCGGTCTGCTGGAGCTGGATGCCGCGCAGCCAGTCGGCGACCGGCCGGGCCGGGTCGAGGTGGACGCGCACCGGCAGGGTGTTGATGAAGATGCCGATGGTGGACTCGACGTCCGGCAGGTCGGTGGGTCGGCCGGAGGTCGTCGCGCCGAACACGACGTCCGTCTGGCCGGAGTACGCCGACAGCAGCAGCGCCCAGGCGCCCTGGACGACCGTGTTGACGGTCAGGCGGTGGCGCTTGGCGAAGTCCAGCACCGCGTCGGACAGCCCGGCCGGGAGGTCAAGCTCCTGGCGCTCGGTGGCACGCGCGGCACGGACGTCGTCGGGCACCCGGTCGTACGGCAGGGGCACGGGGGTGTCGTACCCGGCGAGGACGTCGCGCCAGTAGGCGTACGCCGCCTCGGTGTCCTGCTCGCCGAGCCAGGCGTGGTAGTCGCGGAACGCCGGGCGCGGCGGAAGGGCACCGCCGCGGTAGGCGGTGAACAGGTCCGCCATCACCAGCGGCAGGCTCCAGCCGTCCAGCAGGATGTGGTGGAACGTCCACACCACCTGCACCCGCGTCTCCGACAGCCGGAACAGCGCCACCCGCGACAGCGGCGCCACGGACAGGTCGATCCCCGCCCGCTCGTCCGCCGCCGTGAACTCCTCCAGCGCCGCCCGCTGCTCCTCCTGCGACAGACCGCTCCAGTCCCCGACCGTGACGGGCAGGACCGCTTCGCGCCGGACGATCTGCACGGGCTGCTCGATGCCCTGCCAGGCGATCGTCGTCCGCAGGACGGGCGTGGCGTCCACGACCTGCTGCCAGGCGCGGTCGAGCGCCTGGATGTCCGTGACGCCGTCCAGCACCAGGAGCGTCTGTTCGAAGTAGGAGGAGGAGCCGGGTTCGAGGAGGGTGTGGAAGAGCATGCCCTGCTGCATCGGGGTCAGCGGGTAGATGTCCTCCACCTCGCGCCCGTCCCCGGCCAGCCGGTCCACCTCCGCCTGCGACAGCGACACGAGCGGGAAGTCCGACGGGGTGACCCCGCCGACCCCGTCCGTCAGGCAGTGCCCGATCAGCTCCGTCAGCTCCGCCGCGAACCGCTCGGCGAGCCCCGCCACCGTCGCCTCGTCGTGCACCGCGGTCGAGAACGCCCAGTCGAAGACCAGCCGCCCGTCCACGACCCGGCCGACCACGTCCAGCAGATGCGGCCGCTCGTCCAGCGGCGAGTACTCGCCACCGGGGTTGAGGTCCGAGGTGGTGAAGAGGCTGTCCTCACCGGCCGACGTGTCGAACTGACCGAGGTAGTTGAAGCCGACGCGCGGTTCGGGGAGCGAGCGGAGTTCACCGCGGAGGTGGCGCAGGGCGCCGTAGCCGATGCCTCGGTCGGGGATGGCCCGCAAGCACTCCTTCGTGTGCTTGATCTGCGCGTCCCAGTCCTCGTACGACCGCAGCGCCACCGGGAACATCGTCGTGAACCAGCCCACCGTGCGCGACAGGTCCACCCCGTCGAACAGCTCCTCACGGCCATGACCCTCAAGGTCGATCAGCAGCCGCTCCTCCCCCGCCCACGCACACAGCACCCGTGCGAGAGCCGCCAGCAGCACATCGTTGACCTGCGTCCGGTAGACCCCCGGCACATCCTGCAACAGCCGACGCGTCAGCCCCACGGGAAGCTCACACCGCACCGTCTTCTGGGTGCCCATCAGGTTGGCACCGTCGGCGTCCACGGGGACGTCGGAGGGGACGCCGTCGGTGAGCGTCGTCCAGTAGGGCAGTTCCGCGTCGAAGCCGCCCTGCTCGGTGTGCTCGGCGAGGCGTGCCGCCCAGTGCTGGAAGGAGGTGGTCTTCGCGCCCAGCGGCATCCGCCGGCACGCCGTGTCCAGGTCCTCCAGAAGAACCCGCCACGACACACCGTCCACCACCAGGTGATGCGCCGCCAGCAACAGCCGCGAACCACCCGACACACCACCGTCGAACAGCACCACCCGCACCAGCGGACCACCCGCCAGGTCCAGCCCCGACTGCACCCGCTCCGAGTGCTCCCGCACCACGGCATCCCGGTCCGCCCCCGACAGACCGCTCACATCCACGGTCTCGAGAACCCGGCCCACATCCTCCGACTCCGCGACGGACAGCCTCCCGTCCACCACCCGCAGCCGCAGCATGTCGTGCTGCGCCAGCAGCACACCCACCGCCTCCGCCAGCACACCCGCGTCGAAACCCTCACCCAGCTCCAGCAGCACCGCCATGTTGAAGTGATGCGGCGCCCGCACATGCCGGCCCAGGAACCAGTCCACGATCGGCGTCACCGCCACCTCACCCGACACCACACCCTGCTCGGCAGTCGRCGCGGYGCCCTSGCCGTCGGCGSGGACGGCCWCGGCCGCCAGRYCYGCGACGGTCTGSYGGRCGAAGACGTCCTTCGAKGTGASSYGSASGYYCKCGCGGCGGGCGCGGGAGACGACCTGGATGCTCAGGATCGAGTCGCCGCCCAGGKCGAAGAAGTTGTCGTGAACACCGACCCGCTCCACACCGAGCACCGACGCGAACACATCCGCCAGCACCCGCTCGGTCTCGTTGCGCGGCGCSACRTASRCGGCSTCRTCCAGCGACCCAGACCGGGTCGGGSAGCGSSTWGGKCACGYCGGTCCACCTTGCCGTTGWYGKTSAGCGGCAGSGCGTCSAGCGGSACSASGGCCGCCGGGACCATGTRCKCGGGSAGCMSCTCGSCSAGCSGCGGCSCGSATGCGCGKCGRGGTCGAGCGGGRTGTCCRYGCCGYSCYCGGSGACSACGTAYCCGAYGAKCCGCTTGGASCCGGSSCCGGTSCTCGYGMACSRYGACSRCSGCCTCGCYTGAYSYCCGGCMGSCGCGAGSAGCGCGGCCTCGATCTCGCCCAGCTCGATGCGGAARCCGCGGATCTTSACCTGGKYGTCGRSGCGGCCSAYGWACTCCAGYTSGCCGTCGGSGCGKCSWGCGSACCRSGTCRCCGSTGCGGTASAKSCGCKCGCCGGGCGCGCCGWACGGGTSGGCGACGAACCGCTCGGCGGTCAGGYCGGGSCGSCCCCAGTAGCCGCGGGMGAGGAYCKGCGCCGCCGATGTACAGCTCGCCSGYGACGCCKKCCGGCACCGGSCGCAGGAAYSCGTCSAGSACSTAGMMGSYGCGTGYCSTCGASGSSGGTGCCGATSGGCRGKGTCGGCGCCTCGGCCTCGKRCRGCGCGYMSGCGTSGAYGGTGGCGMASRYGGTGGTCTCGGTSGGCCCGTAGSCGTTGTGGACSAGSMGGCSGSSSCRTGACCWCSGCGWCSKTGMGKWCGGCCTGSRCRTTCGCCKCSYCGCCGACCGSYGAKSACCGCGMGCATGCCGGAGMAGCWCGTCCGGSWYCATGGTKGGCAGKACRGCGKKCGGCARSAGCGMGKKGGTGACCCCGAAGGTCGACYGGAYGMCGTMSKCSWTGRCCWSCGCGYCGAACGCSKCSRCGKCGWKCKGCTCSGGCGGGGCGRMSRSGRYGMYSMCSCCGYTSRSSMSSKKSWSSMRGRWCKCGRWSSTCKCSRMGWCSRMSGCGKYGMRCGSWGKGSRASRRSRWCYGCWGGKKGSSSGMSKYCGGSGTSMWSCSSAKCYGKYCMCGCKSGRKSCGSGYGAKSTCGKCSWSRSYSMSGYSGMYRMCCWYSRSGSYSTYCGGKRSRWCCSGWSGWRMMSRWSRYGTAGRYSAKSTWSGYSGGSGTSGTSSRKGSCGRTCSWCGCGRGCRKYKCGSGCGGMCCGTSSKCCSYGGSSCSSSYSGYCTSGTCRRSGWCGWYSAGGRGCAKCMSSKKSYSCTSSGTGGMSSSGRTSSYYCSRSGCGMKSGWCGSSSWKSRYGMMGACCRYSCSGRYTKSCTCGRWSWSSKCSMSSAYSYRSTSSAGSSGRTSSASCGGSKWSGSCSGGGWCSWWSGSSMSRYMSGCSSSSMSSRCSKYSAGSAYGSMSASSWACGMCMYGSWCKSCKCGKKSSMGSRCKMSMRGCRRACRSSSRYSWMSGCSCSSMSYCCSRCGSCCGSSGSWGCGCRGSRCGCSRGSKMSYCGGYGCGGRGCRGSGCGWSYWSSYCSKMSRWGRKCWGYTSSKCGTSSTSSCSRWKMASSGCGRKGTCGYSGKSCRSSYKCSSSGCGRCSTSSKSGARSWGWWCRGSGASRYCMKGSRYGGSCGKCKSTGYSGGSCGCGGCCGSRCSRSCSMGCCGAGSAYGSCSCSSYKCKYSKSGSGMSCRRSCAGSKSCACRGSGSSSMGMSYGSSWSSSGGSGYCGSGCGACGRGCSRKGKCRRCRRGKRSRSSRSMGCCGSKYSSMGMRSCGSKRSGGGCGGWGYSCSYSKYSRARKRGKSCGGKKYKKWRCKCRRKKGSMASCCGRWSSSSKCSCYSKCGYWSSYCGKMCWCSMMCWCMRSGKSKARYWGGKRGCSKSKKYGSSGCWGMWGSWCCTCKGCSACGTSGTMGRCCGGGCMGKSSGMSCSGSSYGGCKGYMSKSKKCYAYSKGGKAGYWCYCRTMAKMSSMYGRRRCWGYSGRRGWGSGKSKYGKSYSSSGKYMGSYSRSCMKYYSCYYGRMCMGSCGSKCGARSGGSAGKKCKWGGTYGMGGKSSYCCRTCMSGSKGSYKCSTRSKCYGYYGRTRRAGSAYRSCACRKKKYCCGYRGYGCRGKSSCKSGARCGSAKGASSWSGGGGTYGMCGARGARKCCGASSWGGKMSGYCGCAGYCKGSTSGWGGGTSYYGRYSMRSAKGMSGACGASGYCSMTWSGRYGWCSKSMMGGYYGGYSGGRSKCGGYCGSMRGYMGYMGCKSSGWMMWCGMSGTCASSKYYRKSMMGAGKGSGYCGMSMSSMGSMSSCGCSGCMSAGCYSCYTKCMMSMKGSCSTYGRYSKYGRSSSGGTGSYSMKYKSSRARSGKYGYRYMSSGCSSYKSKYRGTGYSGACSKSSRGGYSCGGYCGRYSRGYSGSSMGSKSGAGCGGSTGSASCKSRYSYMGYYGSSSMYCCSRKYRWRCGRMMSGGKSSRCGGCCGSSKSKCGKTCMCMSSKSKCGTGCTCCCAGGCGGCGAAGTCGGCGTACTGCACGGGCAGCTCGGCGGGCGGGGCGGCCCGCGGGTCGGCGGCGGCCCGGTAGAGCGCCTTGAGGTCCTTGGTGAGGACGTCAAGGGACCAGCCGTCGCTGACGATGTGGTGGGTGCTGAGGACCAGGACGTGTTCGTCGTCGGCGAGCCGCACCAGTACCGTCCGCAGCAGCGGGCCGGCCGTCAGGTCGAACGGCGTCTCCACCTCGGCGAGCAGCAGCGCGGACAGCGCCTCCTCGCGGTCGGCGCCGGGCAGGCCGGACAGGTCCCTCTCGTCCAGCGCGAGCGGGGCGTCGGCGACGGCGTGGACCCGCTGGACGGGGTGGCCGCCCTCCTCGTGGAAGGTGGTGCGCAGCGACTCGTGCCGGGCGAGCAGCCCGCGCAGGGCGGTCCGCAGCGCGGGCACGTCGAGGGCGCCGCGCAGCCGGTAGGCGCTGCCGGTGTAGTACTCGGTGGAGCCCCCCTCGTACTGGTCGAGGAACCACAGGCGGCGCTGGGCGGACGACAGCGGCAGCGGCCGGTCGCGGTCGGCGCGCGGTATGCCGTCGCCGGCGGCCGCGGCGGTCAGCCCGTCGGCGACCAGTTCGGCGACGGTGGGGTGGGCGAACAGGGCGCGCCGTCCGGCGTGCACGCCCAGCCGGGCCTCGATGCGCGACAGGGCCTGGACGGCGCGGATGGAGTCGCCGCCGAGGTCGAAGAAGTCGTCGTGGACGCCGACCCGGCCGACGCCGAGGATCTCGGCGAACACCTCGGCGACGGCCTCCTCTGTGGCGTCGCGCGGGGCGACGTACTCGCCGACCAGCTGGGAGGGGGACGGGTCGGGCAGCGCCGCGCGGTCGATCTTGCCGTTGACGGTGAGCGGCAGCGCGTCCAGCACGACGACCGCCTGCGGGACCATGTAGGCGGGCAGTTCGCGTCCGAGGGCGGCGCGGATCGCGGCGGGCGTGGGGGTGGGCGCCGCGGTGTCGGGAACGGCGTACGCCACCAGGCGGCGGTGGCCGGTGCGGTCCTCGCGTACCAGGGCGACGGCGTGGGCGACGCCCGGCTGCCGCATGGCGGCGGCCTCGATCTCGCCCGGTTCGATGCGGAAGCCGCGCAGCTTCACCTGGTCGTCGACGCGGCCGGCGAACTCCAGGTCACCGCTGTCGGTGCGCCGCACGAGGTCACCGGTGCGGTACATGCGGGTGCCCGCGGGGCCGTACGGGTCGGCGACGAAGCGTTCCGCCGTGAGGTCGGGGCGGCCCCAGTAGCCGCGGGCCAGGCCCTCGCCCGCGATGTAGAGCTCGCCGGTCGCGCCCGCCGGGACCGGCCGCAGCGTGTCGTCCAGGACGTACACCCGGGTGCCCTCGACCGAGGTGCCGAGCGGCGGGGTGCCGCTGCCGCTCATGGGGGCGCTCATGGTGGCGCACACGGTGGCCTCGGTCGGCCCGTAGCCGTTGTACATGCGGCGGCCGCGCGACCACAGGTCGACCAGCTCGCCCGGGCACGCCTCACCGGCGACCATCAGGGCGGCGAGGCCGGGCAGGTCGTCGGGGTTCATGGTGGGCAGCACGGCGGGCGGCAGCGTCGCATGGGTGATCTCGAAGTCGCGCAGCACCCGGGTGAGTTCGGCACCGGCGAGTCCGCCGCGGTCGAGGACGACGAACGTGGCGCCGTTCAGCAGCGACTTGGTGACCTCGAAGACCGACGCGTCGAAGCTGGGCGAGGCGAACTGGAGCACCCGCGAACCGGGCGTGACCTCCATGCGCTCCCGCTGGGTGCGGGACAGATCGGCGATGCCGCGGTGGGTGACGACGACGCCCTTGGGGCGGCCGGTGGAACCCGAGGTGTAGATCATGTACGCGGCGTCGTCGGGGCCCAGTTCCGGTGCGGGCGCTTCGGCGGCCGCCGCGTCGTCCAGGTCCGTCAGGAGCACCCGGCGCACCCGGTCCGGCAGCCGGCCGGCCACGGACGGCTGGGTGATCACCAGGCCGAGGCCGGAGTCGTCGGCCATGTAGCGCAGCCGCTCCTCGGGGTGGGCCGGGTCCAGCGGTACGTACACCCCGCCCGCGCGCATGACGGCGAGCATCGACACGATGAGCGCGGTACCGCGCTCCAGGCACACCCCGACCAGCGTCCCGCGCCGCACACCCCGGCCGTGCAGCACGGCGGCCGCTCTCGCCACCCGCGCGTCCAGTTCGGCGTAGCTCATGGAGCCGGATTCGGCCATCAGCGCCATCGCGTCGGGCCGGCGGGCCACCTGTGCGCCGAACAGCGCCGGCAGCGTCCGGTTCTCCGCATGCTGGGCAGAAGCCACGGTTGCTACTCCTTCAAGAGCGGTGCGCGCCGCCGCGTCGGCCTGGCGCGAGAAGAGAGCCGCACGCCGGTGCGGCTCCACGTACGGGGAAGGGGCAGGGCGCTGCCGCCGGGGGGCGGCGGCGGCAGCGCGGAAGAGAGGGTGGGGACGTGGGGAGGACCGGGGGTCAGGCAGCCTGGCGGGAGGGGACTTCGGCCCTGCGGAGGGTCCGGCCGTTGTACTGCATGAGGTCGGCCGGGCGGCCCTGCGCGGAGCTCAGGAACCGGCCGCTGAACAGCACGTCGCCCTGGTCCGCGGCACGCACGCTGAAGACGAGGTCGGCTCCGACGGTGAGCACCCCCGAGACGCCGTTGTCCGCGTCCAGGCGCAGCGTGCCCCCGCCGGGCCCCTCGTGGGACACCCGGATGGCGAGTTCCCCGTTGACGAACTCCCCTGCGAGCGCGGCGGCCTCGTCGTACGGACGGTCGGCGGGAGCGGGCTGCTCGTAGTGGCCGACGCTCAGGCCGAGACGGTCCAGCTCGCCGACGAGGTCGAGCCAGGCCGCCAGGCCGGTGGTGGAGTTGGTGGTGAAGGCGAGCACGGTGCCGCTCGCCGGGTCGACGCGGACGTTGCAGGAGCCGCCGTCGAGGGTGCCGTCGTGGCCGAGCCACAGGGCGTCCCCGCCCGGGTAGAGGCCCCAGCCCGCGCCCCATCCGGCGGCCAGTCCGAACGGGTCCGCGGCCGGTACGGCCCGTCCCATCGCGGCGAGCGCCTCGGGGTCGGCGATGTCGGCGTCCAGGGCCTCGTGGCCCTCTCCCAGGAACGCCCGGCCGAAGCGGACGAGGTCGGTGGCGCTGCCCGCGATGCCTCCGGCGGCGGCGAGGGTCCCCTCGCAGTAGAAGTCCACGGGTTCGGTGCGGCCGGTCTGCGCGTCCACGGCGTGGCCGCTCACGGTGGCGCCCGGGGCGCGGCCGATGCGGGGGTCCTCGACGAACGCGAGGTCGAGTCCGGCCGGGCGCACCACGTAGGACTCCAGCGAGTCCCACCAGCTCTGCCCGGTGATCACCTCTATGGCGTACGCGGCCACGGCGTAGCCGGTGTTGGAGTACGAGAACGCGCTGCCGGGCACCCCGAAGTGCCCGTGGCGCACGACCGACTCGAAGTAGCGGCGCAGGGACGGCGAACGCAGCGGCGCGCCCTCGTGGTCGGAGACGAGACCCGCGGTGTGGCTGAGCAGCTGGCGGAGGGTCACCTGGTGCATCGGGTGGCCCGCGGGCACCGCCGTGTGTCCCGCGAGGTCCGCGAGGGTCTCCATCACCGGCGCGTCGAGCTCGGCCTCGCCCTCCTCGACGAGCTGCATGACGAGCGCCGCCGTGAAGACCTTGCTCACGGAGCCGTAGGCGAAACGGGAGCGGGGGGACACCGGTGCGCCGGAGCCGATCCGCTCGACGCCGGCGCAGACCTCCCGCAGCGCGCCGTCTTCGTACAAGGCCAGCTGGGCTCCGGGAATCCGGTGCTCCCGGATCAGTCTGTGAACTATGCCGGAGAGGACATCGGTGTCCACGATCTCTCGTACCCCCGTTCGAGAGTGCCGCGGCCCGGGGGACCGGTCGGCGTGTTTGGGATGGCTGGCTCTACTCGTTTCAGTAGGGTCAGCCGGACTTCGCGTCACAGACTCACCTATACCGTCGGCAATCTCAAGATCCACCACCTCCAACCGAAAGCCGCACGTCAGCGCTCTGCTACGCACAGGTACGAAAGGGGCTTCGAAGCCCTGTCCGGGGGTGCGCCGGGGGAGCGATTTCCGGAACGGCCCAGGACGCCGCTCACCACGGAGGATGTCCGAGAGTGGTCGGGCGGTACCCCTCCGGAGCGGGCCGCGCCTCCCGCTCGGGCCGGTGGACCACGAATCGGCGCCGGGGACCAGTCCCCGTTTTCCCTCCGTGCGCAGCGGACGCCCGCATGGCTACGCTCCCCAGAAGCTCGCCGGGCGCCTGCGGCGCCGAGAGCTCCTCCGGAGGTGCGGCTCGCCGCGCTGCGGACCGACCACCGTGGCCGACGAGGGAGACGCCACCGGAAACGGCGAGGGGGACGGGACCATGCCACGCGCCGGAGACACGGTCGGCGCACCGGCGGTGTCCGGCGGGACGGGGTCAGGGCCCGCCGGATCGTCGCTGCGCCGCCTGCGCCCGGGCCGGCCCGCCTCGGTCCGCCTGCCGCACGCGGGCGGCTGGCCGGGCTGCTTCCGGCCGTGGTCCCCGCTGCTGCCCCCGTACGCGGAGCAGCTGGCGGCGCACTGCCCGGGCCGGGAGAGCCGCGGCGGGGAGCCGTGCGCCACGCGGGCGGACGAGCTGGTGGACGCGGTCGTGGAGGCACTGGAACAGCTGCGGGACCCGCCGCTGGTGCTGTTCGGCCACGGCATGGGCGCCTCGGTCGCGCACGAGGTGGCGCTGCGGCTCCACGAGACGGGGGCGCCGCCGGCGCATCCGGTGGTGCCGGAGCGCCAGTCCCCCACCCTCCGGCACGTCACGTCCCTCCATCTCGCCGACGACGAGACCTTCCTCGCGCACATCCGCCCGTCCCGGCGGCATCCCGGACGAGGTGCCCGACGACGCCGGCCTGAGGGACCTCGTGGTCGGCCCGCCGCGCAGCGACTACCGGGGCAACGAGCTGTACGAGCCGACCTCGACGGCCGCCCGTCGAAGCGCCCCTCACGGTGATGTGGGGCGCGGACGATCCGCACTGCTCCGGGGAGGGCGCCCTGGCCTGGCGGGACGTGGCGGGTCAGGGCTTCTTCCCGGTCACCTTTCCCGGCGGCCACCTTCCATCCGTCGGAGGGCCGCACCGGCCCGGTCGCGCGTCTCGCGCGGCTGCTTCCGCCGCGGCCTCCTCCGCACCACGGCGCGGCGTCCTGGCGCGGACGCACGGACGAACGCCCCGCCCGCCCGGTACAGGCCCGCCATGGCAGGAGGCGCTCCGGAGGGAGCGCCGGGCGGAGGCGGAGGCGTGCCGCGCCGCGAAGTCGATTCCACACGTGGCTCCAACCACTACTACACCCACCGCTGGAGGCGGCATGCGTATCCGGACGATCTCCGAGGCCGAGGTCGAGAGCGTCGCGGGCTTCGCCGTGGACGAGCCGGTCAGCTCGATCACCGGCGACCGGTTCCGCCAGGAGTTCACCGAGCGGCACTTCCGCCCGGAGTGGACCTGGATCGCCGAGGACGGCGAGGCGCGGATCGTGGCGCGGGCCCTGTGGTGGGGCAAGTCCGACAGCGAACACCCGGTCGCCCTGGACTGCCTGCACGTCGTCGCGTCCGTCGAGGACCGGGCCGCCCTCGCCGCGGAGCTCCTGGCCGCCGGGCACACCGCGTTCGAGCGGGACGGCGCGACGAAACGGCCGCAGTACAACATCTCGCTGGCGAACGGCTGGCGCGAGCGCCCGGACGTGGCCGCCGCGGTGGCCTGGCGGAGCGAGGCGGCCCGGAGTGCCGGGCTGACCGAGAGCGTCGAGCGGCTGCGGTACGAGTGGACGCCCGAGGCCGGGGTCCCGGCCCCGGCCACCCGGCTCGTGTTCCAACCCGACGCCGACGAGGCGTTCCTCGACGCCTTCAAGCGGATCGCCGTCGGCAGCCTGGACGTGGCGACCCTCCGCGAGCTGCCGGTCCTGGGCGCGGGGCGGCAGGCCCGTGAGGACCTGGAGTTCTATCTCAGCTGCCCCGGCGAGCGGGAGTGGTGGCGTCTGGCGTACACGCCCGGGGGCGAGCTGGCGGGGATGGCCATCCCGTCGGCGACGCCGTACAACCGCAACGTCGGCTACCTGGGCGTGGTGCCCGCGATGCGCGGGCGCGGCTACACCGACGAGGTGCTCGGGGAGGTCACCCGGCTGCACGCCGCGCACGGCGCGGAGCTGATCACCGCGACGACGGACACGACGAACACGCCGATGGCCGCGGCGTTCGAGCGGGCCGGCTACCGCAACACGGAGATACGGCTCGTCTTTGAGGCAGCAGCGATCTGACGACCCCCGGAGCGGGAGCGGACGGTCGGCGCGGCGGCGGCACCGCCCCCGACGGGCGTCGGCGCAGGCGTGCGCGGGGGTGGTCAGGGAACGTCTGTGCCGTCGCTCACACCGCCGGAGGGCGCATTTCCCGGACCCAACTCGTGGGTAATGTGGCCGTGTTGTGGTTCACAACTTCTACCCACGGAGGACGTCTTGTCCGCATCCGTCATCCTGGCCGGCGCCCGCACCCCCACCGGTCGTCTGCTGGGAGCCCTGAAGGACTTCTCCGGCGTCCAGCTCGGGGCCATCGCGATCAAGTCGGCCCTGGAGAAGGCGGGGGTGGCGCCCGAGCAGGTGGAGTACACGATCATGGGGCAGGTGCTCACCGCGGGCGCCGGCCAGATCCCGGCCCGCCAGGCCGCGGTGGCCGCCGGCATCCCGATGAGCGTCCCGGCGCTGACCGTCAACAAGGTGTGCCTCTCCGGGATCGACGCCATCGCGCTGGCCGACCAGCTGATCAGGGCCGGGGAGTTCGACCTGGTCGTGGCGGGCGGTCAGGAGTCCATGTCGCAGGCTCCGCACGTGCTGCCCCGGTCGCGCGCGGGCTTCAAGGCCGGTGACGTGCCGCTGGTCGACCACATGCTCCACGATGGCCTGTTCTGCCCCTTCGACCAGCTGAGCATGGGCGCCGCGACCGAGAAGTACAACAGCCGCTACGCCGGGGTGACCCGGGAGAAGCAGGACGCCTTCGCCGCGGCCTCGCACCAGCGGGCGGCCGCCGCGGCCGCCGCCGGACGGTTCGCCGAGGAGATGGCGCCCGTCACGGTCCCGCGGCGCAAGGGCGACCCGCTGGTGCACGACACCGACGAGGGCGTACGCCCCGACACCACGCCGGAGATCCTGGCGAAGCTGCGCCCCGCGTACAGCCCCGACGGCACCATCACGGCGGGGACGGCGTCCCAGATCTCCGACGGCGCCGCCGCCGTGGTGGTGGCGAGCAAGGCCAAGGCCGAGGAGCTGGGCCTGCCCTGGATCGCCGAGATCGGCGCCCACGGCGTGGTGGCCGGGCCGGACGCGAGCCTCCACGAGCAGCCGTCCAACGCGATCAGGGCGGCGCTGGCCAAGGCGAAGCTGGAGCCGTCCGACCTGGACCTGGTGGAGATCAACGAGGCGTTCTCCGCCGTCGGCATCGTCTCCACCGAGCAGCTGGGCGTCAGCCCGGACATCGTGAACGTCGACGGCGGGGCGATCGCGCTCGGCCACCCGATCGGCGCGTCCGGCGCCCGGCTCGTCGTCCACCTCGCCTACGAGCTGCGCCGCCGCGGCGGCGGTCTCGGCGCGGCGGCGCTGTGCGGCGGCGGCGGACAGGGCGACGCCCTGCTGCTCCGCGTCCCGTCCGCCTGACGGCCGGACAGACTGCGCGTCCGGGGCCCGGACGACGCGCGACCGGGGCCCGGACGTACGACACGGCCCCCTGGGTACGGCAGCACGACGGCCGTGCCCAGGGGGCCGTGCCCAACCCGCGACCAGCCCGGCGGCCGGGGGCTCACCCGGTGGGCGTGCCCCCGTCCCGCGGCGTCCGCGCCACCACCGCGGCGGCCGTCCTCGCGGGCTTCGGCCGCAGCATGGTGAGCATCGCGCACACCACGGCCGCGCAGACGACGTTGACGGCCATGGCCGCGACGAACACGTGGTGGAAGGACGGGATGCCGCCGGGGGCGGGTCCCGACGCCATGATCGAGGCGAATCCGGCGACGCCGACCGCACCGCCGACCTGGCGCACCGTCAGCGTCATGCCGAGGCCGCCCGCGAACATGGGCGGCGGCACCGCCCCGGCCGCCAGCGAGGACAGGCAGGTGAGGGCGAGGCCGAGCCCGCCGCCGCCGAGGACCGCGGCCGGCAGCCAGCCGCCCAGGAAGTCGGGTGTGGGGCCGAAGAGGTCGGACGCCCAGATGGCATTGCTCCCGGCGAAGGACAGCGCGCCCAGGACCGCCACCTTCACCTGGGCCGCGGGCCGGGTGAGCCGTCCGGCGGCCAGCGAGCCGGCCATCGAGGAGACGGCGCCGATGCTCAGCGCACCGGCCGTCCGCGGGACCGACCAGTGCCAGATGTCGGCGGCGAACAGCGGCGCGGCCAGCATCCACACGAACATCGTCATGGTGAGCATGCCGAGGCCGAGGTTGGCGGTCCGGAACACCGGGTCGCGCCACAGCGGCACCTCCAGGGCGGGCGCCGCGTGCGTACGGGAGCGCAGCACGGCCACGGCGACGAGCGCGAGCCCGGCCAGCCCGAGCCCGATGGTGCGGGCATCCGCCCAGCCCCAGGCGTCCCCCTCGGTGAGCGCGCCCACCACCCCGCCGATGCCCAGCGCGAGCGCGACGCCGCCCACCGCGTCCGGCAGCCCGCCCCCGGTGCCGCGCGACCACCTCGCGGGCAGCAGCACCACGGCGGCGGCCAGCATCGCGCCGCACAGCGGGAGGTTGACGTAGAACACCGAGCGCCAGCCGAAGGCGTCCAGCAGCAGCCCGCCCGCGGCCGGTCCGACGACGGCGGAGAAGCCCGCCACAGCGGACCATGTGCCGACGGCCCGGGCGATGCGCTCGCGCGGTGTCGAGGCGAGGATCAGACCGAGCGCGGCGGGGATCATGCCGCCGGCCGCCGCGCCCTGCACGAACCGCGCGGCGATGAGCCACGCCACGGACGGCGCCACGGCGCAGCCGAGCGAGGCGGCGGTGAAGAGGGCCAGGGACCAGAGGAAGACGGTGCGCCTGCCGACGCTGTCGGCGATCCTCCCGGCGGGCGTGAGCACGGCCGCCAGCAGGATCGTGTAGCCGCTGAGGACCCATGTCACGGTGGTGAGCGGCGTACCCGGGAAGTCGTCCAGAAGGTCCGGGAAGGCGATGCTGACGATCGACAGGTCGAGGAAGGCCATGAAGCTCGCGCCGCTGCACAGCGCGAGCACACCGGCCGGGCCTGCCTCACGTCGCACGCGGGTGCGTCCAGCCGCTTTCTCGGGCATGGCGGTCTCCTCGGCTCGTGTGCGTCGTCAACTCGTCGGCGGTCGAACTCGCTGGTCGTGGAGGCCGGTTGGCAGGATGCGGCCGCAGCAAGTGTGCCCGCCGCCCCTGTCCGTGGCGAGGCCGGTCACCGAGCCGTACGTGTGATCACCATCACCCGTGATTCGCTCGAAGATCTTCGCCGTCATGCCTTGCGGTCGCTCTCGCGGCAGGCCAATGATGGTCGAGGCGCCCGGGAGGAACCGGCGCGACGGCGAGGGGGCCGTTACCGCCCCCTCCCCTGCGAGCGCACCCCCGCGGCCCGGTACGACCGCACGACCGCACGACCGCACCGGCATGACCGCACCGGCACGACAGCGTTTCCGCACGACAGCACTTGCGCACTTCGGCAGTTCAGCACCTGGCGTACTTGCAATCCTGACAGCGCGGACAACCCACGGAGCAGTCGCTGACATGACCGCCCATGGGACGGACGCCGCTCGATCTCGGGGGAATCGGCACGGGTGCACGGGGGGCCACCCCTGTGCGCGCGCTGTGATCCGGCACCTGTAGGCCCTCACAAGGGAAGCCTCGGATGCCCTGTGCCCCTGCCCGGGACGGGCGGCGCTCACCGGACGCGCCGCGGGCCATCACGGGGAGACACGGCTTTGGCTTCTTTGAGTTCCGTCCTGATCGGCAGCGGAAGCGTCCTCGCGCGCTGCGGCGAGATACTCGTGGCGAAGGGGCACCGTATCGCAGCCGTGGTGACCTCGGACGCCACCGCCCGGTCCTGGGCCGTCAAGGCGGGTGTTCCGCACCACGAACTCGCCGAGGCCGTGGCGCTCGCACCGGAGTTGTCCTGCGACCTCCTGCTGAGCGTCGGCAACTACGCGGTGGTGCCCGAGGCGCTGCTGGGCCGCGCCACGCGGGCCGCCGTCAACTACCACTACGGCCCGCTCCCCGAGTACGCGGGCCTGCACACGCCGTCCTGGGCCATCGCGGACGGGGCGCGGGAGTACGGCATCACCTGGCACCGCATGGCCGAGATGGTCGACGGCGGCGAGGTGCTGGCGCGCGTACCGGTCGCGATCGAGCCCGAGGACACCGCGCTGTCGCTGGGCCTGAAGTGCGACGAGGCGGCCGTGGCCAGCCTGGGCGGGCTGATCGACGCGATCGCGGAGGGCCGCGAGACCTCGACCCCGCAGGGCACCGCGACGCGCCGCTACTTCTCGCGGCACACGCAGTTCGCCGCCGAGGGCCTGATCGACTGGAGCCTGCCCGCCGAGCGCGTCGCCGCCCTGGTCCGGGCCACCGACTACGGCCCGTTCGCCAGCCCGCTGGTGTGGCCCAAGGTCACCGTCGACGGGCACTTCTACGCCGTGCGGGAAGCCCGCGTCCAGCCGGGGACCCGCGTCCCGGGCGACGCCGCCGCGCCCGGTACGGTCCTCTCCTGCGACGACGCGTCGGGCCTGCTGGTGGCCACGGGTGACGGAAGCGTCGCCCTGACCCGGCTGTGCACCCTGGAGGGCGAGGAGCGGACCGTCGGCGCCGTCGCGGCCGCCCACGGCATCCGGCCCGGCACGCTCCTGGACGTGCCCGGCGAGGACGCGGGCGCGCGTCTGACCGAGGCGGGCGGCCGGGCCTCCCCCCTACCGCCTCCCCTACCCGAAGCCCCTCCCGGACGCCGGAACGGAGAACGCCGGGGGCGGACAGCAGGCCGATCCCGTCCGCGTACGCTGCCACGTCCCCCTTCAGGACGGCGGCGAGGGCGGCCTGGACGCGGCCGCGTCGGCCGCCGCGCACCTCGCCGGAGCGCTGGGTGTCTTCCTGGGCCGGGCGAGCGGCCTGCGCGAGGTCCGCCTCGCCATGGCGGCCCCTCGCGACGGCGTCGACGCCGCGCACCGGGACCTGTTCGCCGCCTGGCTGCCCCTGCCGTGCCGCGTGGACGCGGACGCGACGGTCGCCGACAGCCTGCGGGCACTGCGGCGCGAGTTCACGCTCGGCCAGGAGCGGGGATGGCTCCGCCGCGACGCCGTCGGCCGGGACGAGGCGCTGCGTGAGCGCTGGAACAGCGGCGCGCTGACCCCGGACGTGCTGGTCTCCTGGGGCACCCGCGACACCGGCGGGCAGGGCGGCCACCGTCCGTGCCTGGAGCTCCACATCCGGCCCGGCGACGACGGCGACGCGCTCGTCACCTTCCACTACGACGCCACGCGCCTGCGGGCCCGCGACGTGGCCCGGCTGGCCGACCAGTTCGCCGCGTGGTGCCACCGCCTCCCCGCCGCCGCCGAGCGGCCCGTGGCCGCGGCCGATCTCCTCACCGCGGACGAACACGCCCTCCTGCTCTTGGAGTTCAACGACACGGGCTCCGCCGCCGGGCTTCCCGAACAGGGCCTGCACCGGCTTCTCGAGGAGGCCGCGCGCTCCCACGCCGAGGACACCGCCCTGGTCTGCGCGGACACCCGCCTCACCTACGCCGAACTCAACTCCCGCGCCAACCGGCTCGCCCGTACGCTGACCGGCCGCGGCGTGGGCCGCGGCGATCTGGTCGGCGTGGCCCTGGACCGCTCGATCGAGCTGGTCGTGGCCCTGCTGGCGGTCATGAAGACGGGCGCCGCCTATGTGCCCGTCGATCCCAGGTTCCCGGTGGAGCGCGTCCGCCAGATGATCGACGACGCCGACCCCCGGCTGATCGTCACCCCCGCCGCCGCGCCCGCCGCGCTCGCCGCGTGGGAGGACCGCTGCGTGAGCGTCGAGCCGGGCGGTGAGCCGGGCGACGACGGGGACCTGACGGTCGAGGTGGGCGCCGACGACCTCGCGTACGTCATCTACACCTCGGGCTCGACGGGCCGCCCCAAGGGTGTCGAGATCACCCACGGGGCGCTGGGCAACTTCCTGACCGCCATGCGCGGACGGCCGGGCTGCGACGCCGGCGACCGGCTCCTCGCCGTGACCACCGTGTCGTTCGACATCTCCGTGCTGGAGCTGTTCCTGCCGCTGCTGTGCGGCGCGACCACGGTCATCGCCCAGGCGCGGGAGACACAGGACGCCAAGGCCCTCGGCGGGCTCCTGGAGCGGCACGCGATCACGGTGATGCAGGGCACCCCCGCCACCTGGCAGCTGCTGCTGGACGGCGGCTGGCAGGGCACCCCCACGCTGCGGAAGATCCTCTGCGGTGGTGAGGCGCTGCCCCGAGGCCTGGCCGACCGGCTGCTCGCCGCCGGAGGCCCGGGCTCGGTGTGGAACATGTACGGCCCCACCGAGACCACCGTGTGGTCCACGGTCTGGCAGGTCACGGCCCGGGACGAGGAGGAGGGCATCCTCATCGGCGGCCCGGTCGACCGCACCCAGGTGTACGTCCTCGACGAGAACCTGTCGCCCGTACCGCTCGGCTTCCCCGGGGAGCTGTGCGTCGGCGGCGCGGGCGTGGCCCGCGGCTACCGCGGCGACCCGGAGCAGACCCGGGCCCGCTTCGCGGACAACCCCTTCCACCCCGGCACCCTCTACCGCACCGGCGACCTGGCCCGCTTCACCGAGCCCGGCAGGCTGACCCTGCTGGGGCGCACCGACCGCCAGGTCAAGCTGCGCGGCCACCGCATCGAACCGGCCGACGTCGAGGCGGCCATCGCCCGCCACGAGTCCGTCAGCCGCGCCGTGGTGGTCGGCCGGGACGAGCAGCTGGTCGCCTACTGCGTCCGTGACACGGACCCGGCCGGTGAACCGGCCCCGGCGGACCGGAGCACCGCCCTGGCCGAGTGGGCCGCCGCCTGGGACCGCGCCTACGAAGCCGAAGCCCCTGCCGCCTCCGGTGACGCCGACTCCGGTTCCGCCTCCGGTACCGCCGACTCCGGCGCCGAACCCGTCACCGCCGAGGCGCCGTTCAACCTGGCGGGCTGGCGCAACAGCTACGACGGCCTGCCCTTCTCGGACCGCGAGATGCGCGACTGGCAGCAGGCCTCCGTCCGGCGCATCCTCTCCCACGCGCCGGAGAACGTCTTCGAGATCGGCTCCGGCAGCGGCCTGATGCTGTTCGCCCTGGCCCCGCACTGCCGCACCTACCACGCCGTGGACGCCTCCGCCGCGGCCGTCGAGGTGACCCGGCGGCACCTGGCGTCCCTGCCGCACGTGACGTGCGAGCAGCGCGCCGCCCACGCGCTCCCCGACGTGGCCGAAGGCGCCTTCGACACCGTGATCATCAACTCGGTCGCCCAGTACTTCCCCGGCGTGGACTACCTGACCTCGGTGCTGGAGTGGGCGACCAGGGCGGTCACCCGGGGACGGGTGTTCCTCGGTGACGTCCGCGACCTGTCGCTCCTGGAGGTCTTCCACGCCGACGTGGCGCACTTCCGCGCGGACGCGGACGGCGGCGACGTCTCCGCCGACGAGCTGGCCCGCCGGGCCCGCCGCGGCATGCGCGCCGAGCGCGAACTGGTCCTCGACCGCGACTACTTCGCCGCCCTGTCGGCCCTGTTCCCGCAGATCACCCGCGTGGACGTCACCCTGCGCGACGGCCGCCACGTCAACGAGATGACGCGCTACCGCTACGACGTCACCCTGCACATCGGTCAGGACGCCCCGCCCGCCACACCGGCGGCCGAGAGGGACTGGCAGGCCGGCGGCCTCGACCCGGTGGCGCTCCGCGCCGAGCTGGACTCCGTCACCGACCGCCCGCTCCGCCTCAACGGCGTGCCCAACGGCCGCCTGCGCGAGGTGTCCGGCCGGGTCGCCGAGGCGCTCGGCGCCATGGGCGCGGACACCTCGTCGGTGCCGACGTCCTGGGTGGACCCCGTCGACCTCGCCGGCCTCGCCCGGGACGCGGGCCTGGAGCTGGCCCTGCTGCCCAGCCGCTCCGGCGGCACCTGGGAGTGCGACGCCCTGTTCTGGCGGCCCGGGCAGACCCCCGACCTGAGCCCGCGGCCCGCCGTGGCGGCGACGCGCGACGCCCTCGCCGCGTACGCCAACACGCCCGCGGCCGGCGAGCCGCCCAGGGCCCCGCTGCACCGGGTGCTGCGTCCCTGGCTGGCCGAGCGGCTGCCGGAGTACATGGTCCCGGCGTTCATCGTGGAGCTGGACGAGCTTCCGCTGACCCCGAACGGCAAGATCGACGAGAACGCCCTGCCGGACCCCGTGGTGGAGGCCGACACCGCCGCCAAGCCCGCCAACGAGCTGGAGCGGGACATCATGGCCGTCTGGTCGGAGGTCCTCGGCCACGACCGGATCGGCGTCAACGAGAACTTCTTCGACATCGGCGGCAACTCGCTGCGGCTCGTGCGGGTCCAGACCCGCCTGGAGGAGCTGCTCGGACGCCCCGTCCCGGGCGCCAAGCTGTTCGAGCACTTCACCGTCAAGGCGCTGGCCGCGTACCTGGCCGGGGAGACCCGGACCAGCCGGGAGGCCGTACCGGACCGCCGTCGCGCCGTCCACGACGAGCCCATCGCCATCATCGGCATGGCCTGCCGCCTCCCCGGCGGCGCCAACACCCCGGAGGAGTACTGGGACGTGCTGGAGCGCGGCGGGGACGGGATCGTCGAGGTCCCCAAGGACCGCTGGGACGCCGACGCCCTGTACAACCCGGACCCCGAGGTCCCCGGCACCTCGTACTGCAGCCGGGGCGGGTTCGTCTCCTCCCCCATCGACCTGTTCGACGCCCCGTTCTTCGGCATCTCCCCGCGCGAGGCCCGCTCGCTCGACCCCATGCAGCGCATGGTGCTGGAGACGACCTGGGAGGCGTTCGAGCGCGCCGGTTACACGATGGACCGGCTGCGCGGCAGCCAGACCGGCACGTTCGTCGGCGTCGGCAAGACGTCGGCGTACCACGAGTACGGCCTGACCATGGCCGGCGGTCTTCCCGACCTCGACGGCTATGTGGGCCCCGGCTCCGCGGGCGGCACCATGTCGGGCCGCGTGTCGTACGTGTTCGGTCTCGAGGGCCCGACCCTCACCCTGGACACCGCGTGCTCCTCGTCGCTGGTCACCACCCACCTGGCCGCCAACGCGCTGCGCAACGGCGAGTGCGACCTCGCGGTGTCGGCCGGTGTGAGCCTGATGCTCACCCCCGAGCTGCACGTCGAGTTCAGCCGCCTGCGCAACATGTCGCCGGACGGGCGCTGCCGGTCGTTCTCCGCCGACACGGAGGGCACCGGCTGGAGCGAGGGCTCCGCCGTGGTCGTCCTCAAGCGGCTGTCGGACGCCCAGCGCGACGGCGACCCGATCCTGGCCGTGCTGCGCGGCACCGCCGTCAACCACGACGGCCACAGCGCCAGCCTGACCACGCCCAGCGGGCCCGCCCAGCAGCGGGTCATCCGCGCCGCGCTGTCCGCGTCCGGGCTCCAGCCGGACGACATCGACTACCTGGAGGCGCACGGCACCGGCACCAAGCTGGGCGACCCGATCGAGGGCACCGCGCTCGCGGAGGTCTTCGGCGGAAGCCGCTCCGGCGACGAGCCGCTGTGGGTCGGTTCGGCCAAGTCGAACCTCGGCCACACCCAGGCCGCCGCCGGTCTGGCGGGCGTGATGAAGGTCGTCCTGGCCCTGCGCCACGAGACCCTTCCCCGGACCCTGCACGTCGCCGAGCCCACCCCCACGGTGGACTGGAAGGGCGCGGGCATGGAGCTGGTCCGGGAGCAGCGCCCGTGGCCCGCGAAGGACGTGCCGCGCCGCGCGGGCGTCAGCTCGTTCGGCATCGGCGGCACCAACGCCCATGTGATCGTCGAGGAGCCGCCGCGGCCCGCCGCGAAGGACGCCGACGAGGGCGCGGCGGCGGCGCCGCCCACGCTGCCGTTCGTCGTGTCCGGCTACACCGACGCCGCCCTGCGCGCCCAGGTGGAGAGCCTGCATCTGCACCTGGGCATGAACATCCAGGACCGCCTGGGCGACGTGGCCCGCTCCCTGGCCACCACCCGCACCCACTTCCGCCGCCGACTGGTGCTCCTGGCCAAGGACAAGGCGGAACTCCTCGACAAGCTGGCCTCCTTCGCCCGTACCGGGGAGGTGCCCGCGGAGTCGGCGCGCAGCGGCAACCACACCGACGAGCCCTGCCTCGCCCTGCTGTTCACCGGCCAGGGCAGCCAGCTTCCCGGCATGGGCAAGGACCTGTACGACGTGCACCCGGTCTTCCGGGAGGCCCTGGACGAGGTCGCCGCCCGGTTCACCGGTCTTCAGCGGCCGCTGCTGGAGGTGATGTGGGCCGACCCGGACAGCGAGGACGCGGCGCTGCTGCACCGCACCGACTTCACCCAGCCGGCCCTGTTCGCGCTCCAGGTGGCGCTGTGGCGGCTGTGGGACAGCTGGGGTGTACGTCCTGAGCTGCTGCTCGGGCACAGCATCGGCGAGCTGGCCGCCGCCCATGTGGCGGGGGTGTTCGACCTGGACGACGCCTGCCGGCTGGTCGCGGCCCGCGGCCGGCTGATGCAGGCGCTGCCCGCGCGCGGCGCCATGGTGTCGCTGGAGGCCGGTGGCGAGGAGGCGGAAGCCGCGATCGACGCGCTCGGGCTGCGCGGCAGGCTGGACGTCGCCGGGCTCAACACGCCGACGCAGACCGTCCTGTCCGGTGACACGGACGCCGTCGAGGCGGTCGCCGCGCACTTCGCGGAGCGGGGCCGCAAGGCCAAGCGGCTGACGGTGTCCCACGCCTTCCACTCGCACCACATGGACGGCATGCTCGACGGGTTCCGGGCCGTGGCGGAGACCGTACGCTTCCGCCCGGCGCGACTCCGCCTGGTCAGCAGCCTGACCGGTGAGCTCGCCGCGCCCGGCGAGCTGGAGCGGGCCGACTACTGGGTCCGCCAGGTGCGCCACGCGGTGCGCTTCGGCGACGGTGTGCGCAGCCTGCACCAGGAGGGCGCGAACACCTTCCTGGAGCTCGGCCCGCAGCCGGTGCTGTCCGGCCTGGGCGCGTCCTGCCTGGCCGACGAGGGGCCGGTGTCCTGGGTGCCGTCCTGCAAGCCGGGCGGGAACGGCGCCACGGTCGTCCAGCGGGCGCTGGCCGAACTGCACGTGCGGGGCGTCCCGGTCGACTGGGACGGCTACTTCGCGCCGTTCGGCGGCGGCCGGGTGGCCCTGCCCACGTACGCCTTCCAGCGGGAGCGGTTCTGGTTCGAGCCGCCGCTCTCCCGGGAGGTCGGCGCGGGTCTGAACCCCACCGGGCACGCGCTGCTCGGCGGCGGTGTGGAGATCGCCGGGACCGACCTGGCGCTGTTCACCAACGTGGTGGCGGCGGACCAGCCGGTGTGGGTGCAGGAGCACCGGGTGATGGACGCGGTCCTGATGCCTGGCACGGCGTTCTTCGAGGCCATGCGGGCGGCGGGCGACGCGGCCCACGACGGCGAGTGGGACCTGGCGGACGTGGTGATCGCCTCGCCGCTGGTGCTCACCCCCGGGGTGCCGGTACGGACGCAGGTCACCGTGGGCCCGGCGGTCGGCGACGCCCGTCCCGTCCAGGTGTACAGCGCGCCCGAGGGCGAGGACGGTTCCTGGCAGCTGCACGCCGAGGGCCGGATCAGGCCCGCGGAGGCCGCTGCCGGTACCCCGGTGGCGGTACCGCCGCGGGGCGCCGAGCCGCTCGACGCGTCCGCCCTCTACCGCGACCTGGACGCCCTCGGCTACGGCTACGGGCCGACCTTCCAGGGCATCAAGGAGGCCTGGCACGTCGGCGGGGAGGTGTGGGCGCGCGCCGCGCTGCCGGAGAGCGCGGAGCATTCCGCCGCCGGTCATGTGCTGCACCCGGCGCTGCTGGACTCGGCGATGCACTCGCTGCTTCTGACGCAGCGGCTCCAGAACCGGACCGGTGACGACCTGTTCGTGCCGTTCGAGGCCGAGCGCCTGTCGCTGCGGGTGAAGGGCCTGTCGGAGATCTGGGTGCGGGTCGCCGACTTCGAGCTGGGCGACGGCGAGTTCTGGGCGTCGCTCGACATCCACGACCGCGACGGCGCCCCGGTCGGCCGCCTGCACCGCCTCCACGCGCGGCGGGTGGACCGGGCGGTGCTGCGCCGCCTGGCCGCGGCCGGGGTCGACCGGTTCCAGTTCGATGTGAACTGGCGGCCCGCCGACACCGGCGGCGTCGAACTGGGCGGCTCCTGGGGCATGATGACCCCGGCCGGTGACGTGCCGTGGGCGCGGGAGGTCAAGACCCTCCTGACCCGGGCCGGCATCCAGGTGATCAAGGTGCGGGACCTGGAGGACGCGGAGGAGCTGGACGGCCTGGTGTGCCTGTGGGACTCCGACGCGGACGTCCCGGCCCAGGCCCACGCGTTCGCCGCGAAGGCGCTGGAGCAGCTCCAGGAAGCGGTCGGTACGGAGTTCCGCACCCCGCTGGTGTGGGTGACCCGCCACGCGGTGGGCACCGGCGCCGACGACATGGTCTCCGGCCTGGGCGCCGGACCGCTGTGGGGCCTGATGCGGACGGCCCGCAACGAGCACCCCGAGCTGAACCTGCGCCTGATCGACCTGGGCGACGAGCAGGCGGACCGCGAGGCCCTGCCCGCCGCGCTGATGCTGGAGACCGAGCCGGAGTGCGCCCTGCGCCACGGCGAGGTGCTGGTGCCGCAGCTGCTGCGGGCGGGTTCGGAGCGGGAGCTCCAGATCCCGGCCGACGGCCGCTGGCAGCTGGAGATCACCGCGAAGGGCCGGCTGGACGAGCCGCTGACGGTCAGGACGCCGCCGGAGCGGACGCTCGCGCCGGGCGAGATCCGCGCCGGGGTGAGGGCCGCCGGGGTGAACTTCCTGGATGTGCTCAACGCCCTGGGCATGGTGGAGATCCCGGCGTTCGGCCTGGAGTTCGCTGGTGTCGTCACCGAGGTCGGCGGCAGCGTCGAGCAGGTGAAGGTGGGTGACGCCGTGCTGGGCCTGGCCCGCGGCTCGTTCGCCTCCGAGGTCGTCACGGACGCGCGCCAGGTGGTGCGCATGCCGGATCACCTCTCCTTCGAGGAGGCCGCCACCCTCCCGATGACCTTCCTCACCGCCTGGTACGGGCTGCACGAGCTGGGTGGCCTGCGGGCGGGCGAGCGGGTGCTGATCCACGCCGCGGCCGGTGGCGTGGGCATGGCTGCGGTGCAGCTGGCGCGGCTGGCCGGTGCCGAGGTGTACGGCACTGCCAGCCCCTCCAAGTGGCCGGCGCTGCGGGAGCTCGGCCTGGACGACGCCCATCTGGCCTCGTCCCGTGACCTGGGCTTCGTCCAGCACTTCGGCAAGGACGCCGACGGCGAGCCGGGCAAGCCCTTCGACGTGGTGCTGAACTCCCTGGCCACCGAGTTCATCGACGCGAGCCTCGGCATGCTGGGCAGCGGCGGGCGGTTCCTGGAGATGGGCAAGATCGATGTGCGCGAGCAGTCCGCCATCGACCGGAGCCACCCGGGCGTCACGTACACCGTGTACAACCTGCCCGAGGCGGGACCGGACCTCACCCAGCGGATGCTGACGTCCATCGCCGAGCTGTTCGAGCAGCGCAAGCTGGCGCCGCTGCCGCTGCGGACCTTCCCCATGACCCACGCCTCCGACGGGCTGCGCTTCATCGCCCAGGCGCGGCACGTGGGCAAGGTGGTGCTGGTCCCGGCCCGGCAGCGCGAGTTCGTCCGGACGGACGGCGCGGTGCTCGTCACCGGTGGCGCGGGCGACCTCGGCCGCCGCGTGGCCACCTGGCTGGCCGGCACCCACGGCGTACGCGACCTGGTGCTGACGTCCCGGCGCGGCCCTCAGGCCCCCGGCGCGCAGGAGCTGGTGGAGGAGCTGGCCGCGCTGGGCGCCACCGCCACGCTGGTGGCGTGCGACGCGGCCGAGCGTGACGACGTCGCCGCGGTGCTGGGCCTGTTCGGCGAGGAGCGTCCGCTGCGCGGTGTGGTCCACGCGGCGGGTGTGCTCGACGACGGCGCGCTGACGGCGCTGACGCCGGAGCGGTTCGGCACGGTGCTGCGGCCCAAGGTGGACGGCCTGTGGCATCTGCACGAGCTGACGCGGGACATGGAGCTGGACCTCTTCATGATGTTCTCCTCCATCGCGAGCGTCATGGGCGCGCCGGGACAGGGCAACTACGCCGCCGCCAACGCCTTCCTGGACGCGCTCGCCCATCTGCGCCGCGCCGAGGGCCTGCCGGCCACGTCGGTGGCGTTCGGCCCCTGGGAGGGCGACGGCATGGCCGCCGGGCTCAGCGAGTTCGACCGGGCCCGCTTCGCGCAGCTCGGCCTGGACCGGCTGGCACCGGACGAGGGCCTGGAGCTGTTCGAGCTGGCCGTCAGGAGCGGCCGCGCGCTGACCATGGCCGCCGCGCTGGACCTGAACCGGGTGCAGCACTACTACGAGAACCGGGGCGGCATCCCGCCGCTGTTCCGGGCGCTGCTCAGCGGCAACGCCGGGGGGCGCTCCCGGACCGGCGGCGGCACGGACTTGCGGAAGCTGCTGGGCGAGGCGGCGCCGGAGGAGTACCCGGCCGTGGTGCTGGAGGTGGTACGCGAGGAGGTGGCGAAGACGCTGGGCTTCGCCTCGCCGGAGGCCGTGGACGTCGGCGTACCGCTCCAGGACATCGGCATCGACTCGCTGACGGCGGTGCTGATGCGCAACCAGCTGGCGGACCTGACCGGTCTCGCCCTGCCCGCGAAGATCGCCTTCGACCACCCCCACCTCGTCTCGCTGGCCGGCTTCCTGCTGGAGAAGCTGCTGGAGGCGGGCCTGGACGAGGCACCGAAGGCGGCCACCGGCGCGGCGGCCCCCGGGGCGGCCGAGGCCGACGCGGCGGGCGCGGACGTGTCCACGGCCCGGAAGGGCTGTCTCCACCCGGACCTGCGCTTCGACAACGCCACCGGGCCCCTGGTGCGTCCGGAGGCGGTCTTCGTGACCGGCGCCACCGGGTTCGTCGGCGCCTACCTGCTGCACGAGCTGCTCGCCTCCGAGGTGGTCGCCTACTGCCTGGTGCGGGCCGACGACGCCCGCCAGGCCATGGACCGCCTGGTCGCCGCCCTGGACGCCTACGGCCTGTGGAAGGAGGAGTTCGGGCCGCTGCTGAACCCGGTGGTGGGCGACCTGGCCCAGCCGCTGTTCGGCCTGGCCGAGGAGGACTTCGACGACCTGGCCGACCAGGTGGACGCCATCTGCCACTCCGGTGCCCTGGTGGACTGGATGCGGCCGCTGGAGGACTACATCGGCCCCAACGTGGTGGGCACGCACGAGGCACTGCGTCTGGCCTCGCGCGGCCGCGGCAAGGCGTTCCACTTCGTCTCCACGTTCGCCACGCTGCCCAAGTACCTGGGGTACGAGGTGAGCGAGGACGACCGGGAGTACGGCTATCTGACCTCGAAGTGGCAGGCGGAGCAGATGGTGGCCGCCGCCCGCTGGCGCGGCGCCAGGGCCTCGACGTACCGGCTGCCGTTCGTGGGCGCCTCGACCCGCACCGGGCACTTCCGGCTCGACCGGGGCGACTTCCTGCACAACCTGATCACCGGCGGTCTCCAGATGGGGAGCTTCCCGTCGCTGGCCGCCGACCTGACGACGGTGCTGCCGGTCGACTACCTGTGCCGGACCATCGCCGGGGCGATGACCGACGACCTGGAGCGCGTCGGCAGGGACTACGACTTCGTCAACTCCGGCGCCCCGGCCTTCGACCGCTTCTTCGAGATGGTCGGTGCCGCGGGCGGCGGGGCGGAGATCGTGCCCTTCGACGAGTGGCGGCGGCGGGCGCTGGAGTTCGCCGCCGGGCATCCGGCGAGCCCGCTGGCCCGGATCGCCGCCCTCGTGGACGGCCTCACGGCGGAGGGCCTGGCGGACATGTTCGCCGCGCTCCCCGTGGGGGGCGCCGTCTTCGGCGCGGAGGACTACCCCTCCCCGCCCGTCGACGAGGACTTCGTCCGCACGTATGTGGACCGCATCAGCACGACGGACCGAGCGGAGAACACGACGGCATGAGCGACGCGACCCAGGTGGCAGACGCGACGGTGGACGACGACGCCACGGTCACCGGCACCTACCAGAAGACCGGCACCTTCCTGCACTCCTCGGCGGCGGCGCACGCCGAGCAGCTGTCGCCGGTGCTGGACAAGTACCAGGTGGACAAGGAGGAGATGGAGTCCCGGCTGCCTCCGCGCCGAACGCTGAACACGAGCTGCTTCCAGCCGGAGGTGCTCCCCACGGAGGTCGTCCGGATGAACCTGGACGACGACCTGGCGGAGAACCTGGCGCGCCAGCTGCGCTGCCAGGCGGTGATCCAGGAGAGCTTCGCCGCCGCGTCGATCGGCAGCTACTTCCCGGTCTCCACGATGTTCGAGAACTGCGTGCTGTTCGTGCCCTCGGCGAAGCGCTTCTACGACCTGAACCAGGACATCGTCCACGAGCACTTCCCCGAGGTCGAGACCGCGGTGGTGAACGCCTTCATCGTGCCGGCGGAGAAGCGTCCGTACGGCACCCACGCGGCCAGCTCGATCGCCCTCCAGATCCCGTCGCTGGTGAAGAAGCGGCTCGGTTTCCCCACCGAGTACCGCAGCTTCCACACCGCGCTGACCCCGACGCCGCTGACCCGGCAGCCGTTCGTGATCTTCGAGGATGCGGAGGTGGAGGCCCCGAACCTCCCGTACGTCTACGAGAAGATGCTCGAGTGCGGCCTGGAGGGGGAGGAGAAGGACGCCGTGGACAAGGCGTTGTACCTCTTCCTGGAGGGGAAGCTGTCGGAGATCGACCTGCCCTCAGTGCGGGACTACCTCATGGCGATGTACTGGGCGAAGACGTACGCCGACAAGCCCTCCCCCGGCTACTACTGCGACAGCCGGGTGGGCGACGCGCTGGTCTTCGACAACTACCGGGCGCACGCCGACAGCACCCTGCCCCGGACCACCAAGGACCGTCTCACCATCGACCTGCGCTGCTTCAACAAGGTGCACTACCCGAAGGGCATGACCAGCGGCCTGGACTTCATCGTCGATCCGGACGAGCGGGCCTACCAGGTCAGGCGCAAGTGGGCGTCGATCGAGTTCCTGCTCGCCACGCTCGGCTACGAGAGCGTCGACGAGTTCCTGCGCCTGGTGTTCGGCGGGTCCAGGACGGTGGCGGACATCGACCCGTTCGGCCTGATGACCGACCTCCAGTTCGGCATCTACAACAAGTCCGAGTACCACCTGCTGGACCAGAACCTGGACGACCACTACGAGCGGGTGGAGGCCCTGTACGACCGCATCGCGAAGGAAGGGGAGTACGTCCTTCCGGAGCGGGCCCGGCAGTGCCTCGCCGCGCTCAGTGAGCAGCCCGGCCGCTGAGGGGCCGAAGTGAGTCACCGACACCGATCGAGGAACGCGCCGTGAGCCGAACCGAATCCGTGGACGACCTCGTGGAGCGCTTCTACACGGTCGTGAAGCTGCCGCACGACCCGTTCACGAAGGCGTTCCTCAATCGGTGCCGCTCCCACACCGTCAAGGTGAACGGCCGCTTCTACAAGTACTTCCAGAGCGGCAGCGGCCCGACGGTCCTCCTCGTCCACGGCCTGAACACCCATCTGGGCAGCATGGTCGCCCTCGCCGAGGACCTCCTCGCGCAGGGGTACCGGGTGGTGCTGTTCGACGTGCCGCCGCACGGGGAGGCGCTGGGCACCACGGGCGATCCCGCCGAGATCCGCGTTCTGCTGCGCGCCCTGTACGACCGGCTCACCGGCCTGTACGCGGTGGTGGGCCACTCCATGGGCGGCCTGTGGGCCCTGACCGCGTGGCACGCCGGGGTGCCCGCCAGGACCGTGGTGTCGATCTCGTCGCCGCCCGCCAAGATGTTCCTGGTCGAGCGGTTCGCCGAGATGAACGCCCTCGACGACGACCAGGTCCGGGGCGTGGTCGCCCGGATCGAGGCGAGGTTCGGGGAGACGGTGTGGGACGAGTACTCGGCGGTGAGGGCCGCCCGGACGGTTCACGTGCCCGGGCTTGTCGTCCACGGCACGGCCGACGACCACGTACCGCCGGTGCACGCCGGGGAACTGCACGCGAACTGGCGGCACTGCGCCATGGAGCTGGTCGAGGGCGCGGGCCACTTCGACATCGTGGAGTCACCCGAGGTCAGGAAGCTCGTCTCCGCGCATCTGCGGAGTGTGGAAGAGACAAGGTAAGGGGCGATCAATTGGACACCGAGACCACGGAAAAGCTGCGCAGGCTGGCCTTCACGCCGATGCGGACGCAGCCTCCGAACGCCACCCGGCCCATCCTGGAGCAGGCCGCCAAGGAGGTCGAGGTCGTCGACGGCGGCAAGGTGGTCCACTACCTCTGGGGCGAGGGCGAGCGGCGGATCCTGCTGGTCCACGGCTGGGCGGGCAACGCCGGGCACCTGACCGTCCTGGCGGACGCGCTCGCCGCGGCGGGCTGCGCGGTGGTCGTCGCCGACCTCCCGGGCCACGGCGAGTCGGAGGGCGCGGAGTCCTCCGTCATCCACTTCGCCAGGGCGGTCGAGGCGGCCCACGAGCGGTTCGGCCCCTTCCACGCCGTCGTCGCCCACTCGCTGGGCGCCGCGGCCACGACGTACGCCATGTCGCGCGGGGTCACGCTGGAGCGGGCCGTGTTCGTCAACCCCATCAGCAGTTACACGAGCCTGTGGCGCCGCTCCGGTGAGGTGATGCAGGTGTCGCCGAAGGCCATCGGGCAGGTCCGCGCCCGAGCGGAGGAGTGGCTCGGCATCTCCTTCGACGCCATCGAACCGGCTCTCGCGGTCCGCGACTTCACCAGCCGCCTGCTCGTCGTCCACGACGAGAACGACCCGGAGTCGCCGATCACCGACAGCGAGGCACTGGTCGAGGCGTGGGGGGAGGCGGAACTGATGCGGGTCCGCGACCTCGGCCACACGAAGGTCCTCCGTGACGAGTCCGTGCTCCACCGCGCCGTCACCTTCCTCACGGCCCCGGACTCGGGCGCGTAGCGGTACGGCGGTACGACACCGCGCAGGGCGGCCGCGCCAGGGGGCGCGGCCGCCCTGCGGCGTGTTGCGGGAGGCCCTGCGGCTCTGAGGCCTGGGGCCCTGCGGCCCTGGGACCCGTACGCGAGTGTCGAGGAGCCCCCGGTCTCCCCTGGACGCCCGCC
The DNA here is from genome assembly GCF_000478605.2 of Streptomyces thermolilacinus SPC6. Taxonomy (GTDB): domain Bacteria; phylum Actinomycetota; class Actinomycetes; order Streptomycetales; family Streptomycetaceae; genus Streptomyces; species Streptomyces thermolilacinus. Next base: position 1,268,467 of record NZ_ASHX02000001.1, read on the forward strand.
GCCCCGACGTGACGCACCACGGTTCGGGCAGCGCCCTGGTCCTTGACGGCACCGCGCGAGGCCGGCCGTCACGGTCGTCAACGTGCAGGCGAGGAGCGTCCATGCCCCCGAGAACCCGCACCCGGGGCGGGGCGGCGAACCGGCACACCGCTACACCCCCGTGGGGATACTCGGCGGCCGGGTCCCGATGCCCGAGGCCCCCCAAGGGCGTCCGCCCCGAAGGACGCTGCCCCGTACGGGCCCGGACGCCCCCGCTCCCCCGCTGACGGCACTGCTCGACCGGCCCACAAGACCTACGGCCCGGAGTTCCGCCACCCGGCCCGGCCCCGGCCCCGTGGAACCGCCCGGCTTCACCTCACCACATGCGGGGCCGTACCCGGTCGATCAGGTAACGGCTCACTGAAAGCCGGAGGGAGCCGGAGTCCGCCGACGGCCGGCACCGCCACCGAACCGGGCGCCGGAAGGCGGTGGACTCCCCAACTGCCGCATCGCGAAGTGGAACCGCTCCCGCACAGAGCCTTGCGGCTTCGAGAGACGTGACCCTATTCTCGCGACCAGAACAGCAAGAAAGCGCTTTCTCCGGGACCTCGGGACGGGCACCGGAGAAGGCGGACACTGCGGCGACCCCTGCCGCGACTTCACGCACGAGCCGCCATCACCCGGCGCGCTGCCCCATCCGGGCCGCCGACGCGCCATTGGAACGCAGGGCGTACATCCCGACGCGGCGCACCACGCGCTCCGTCGCGCCTTCACCGGTGACGGCTTCAGCGACAAGCCGGGCGCGACACCGCCCGACTGTTGAAGAACCAGATATGACATGTACCGGACAACAAAGGTAGGCGAGGATGAGACGACCAGTCGGACTGCGGCTCTACGCGGCGCTGGCCACGACGGCACTGGTGGCCGCGACCGGGGCGGTGCTGACGGCGCCCGAGGCATCCGCGGCGGTCGGCGGCGCCACCGGCTACGCGACCCAGAACGGCGGGACCACCGGCGGCGCGGGCGGGCAGACGGTGCGGGCCACCACGGGCACCGCGATCCACGCGGCGCTGTGCAACCGGGCCAGCAGCAGCACCCCGATCACCATCCAGGTCGAGGGGACCATCAACCACGGCAACACCAGCAAGGTGTCGGGCCCCAGTTGCAGCACCGCCGACGGCGTGATCGAGCTCAAGCAGATCAGCAACGTCACGATCGTCGGAGTCGGCAGCGGCGCCCTGTTCGACCAGGTGGGCATCCACATCCGGGAGGCCCGCAACATCATCATCCAGAACGTGACGGTCCGGAACGTCAAGAAGTCGGGCTCGCCCACGTCCAACGGCGGCGACGCCATCGGCATGGAGAGCAACGTCCGCAACGTCTGGGTCGATCACGTCACGCTGGAGGCGTCGGGCGGGGAGTCGGAGGGCTTCGACGGCCTCTTCGACATGAAGGCCAACACCCAGTACGTGACCCTCTCCTACAGCGTCCTGCGCAACTCCGGCCGCGGCGGACTGGTCGGTTCCAGCGAGAGCGACCTCTCCAACGGCTACATCACCTACCACCACAACCTGTACGAGAACATCGACTCCCGCGCCCCCCTGCTGCGCGGCGGCACGGCCCACATCTACAACAACCACTACGTGCGGCTGAACGAGTCGGGCATCAACTCCCGGGCCGGCGCCCGCGCCAAGGTGGACAACAACTACTTCGAGGACTCCAAGGACGTCCTGGGCACCTTCTACACCGACGCGGCCGGTTACTGGCAGGTCGGCGGCAACGTCTTCGACAACGTGACCTGGTCCAGCCCCGGAACCGACTACAAGCCCGCCGGACCCAACCCCCAGTCCAACACCACGGTCAGCGTCCCCTACGCCTACGCCCTCGACGACGCCCGGTGCGTGCCGGGCATCGTGAGCCAGACCGCGGGCGCGAACAAGGGCCTGCGGGTCTCGGACGGCAGCTGCTCCCCGCAGACGCCGTCCCCGACCCCGACGCCCACCCCGACCAGCCCGACCCCGACTCCGACCCCCACCCCGACGCCCACCCCGACCACGCCGGGTCCGACGTCCCCCTCCGGGACCAACCTCAGCATCGGCGCGGGGTCCGACGGCTCCGGCAAGGCCGACGGGACGAGCTACGGCAACGTGCGTGACGGCAGCATGAGCACGTACTGGTCACCGACCGGTCCGACCGGCGCCATCTCGATCAAGTGGAGCTCCCCCACCACCGTGTCGCTGATCAACATCCGCGAGGCGTCCGGCGCCGTGGGCGCCATCAGGTCCTGGAGGGTGGTCAACGCCGACACCGGCGCCGTCCTGACCTCCGGCAGCGGCGCGGGAGTCATCTCCGTTCCCCGCACCACACTGAGCAAGATCACGTTCGAGATCACCGGCTCGACCGCCACCCCGCGGGTCGCCGAGTACGAGACCTACGCCGGGTAGCCGGACGGCTTGGCGCCTCGCCGCACCGCGGTGACGACGAGGCGGGGCCCAGAGGGCCCGCACACGCGGGCCGGGGACGCACGACCGGAGGCCCGGCGCCGCACCGCGCGCCGGGCCTCCGGCCGGCACCCGGCCGTGCCGCGGACCGCCGCGGGCCACGACGGCCGGGTGTCAGACCGCTCGCGTATCCTTCCCGCCACCGCACACCGACTGGGAGGATCAGAAGAGTTGACCGGCCTGCCCGCCTTCCCGATGCCCTTCGAGGCTTCCCGTTCGCTGTCGCTCGCGCCGCCCCGGACACTGCGGGAGCTTCAGATGACGCAGTTCAGCTCACGTATCCGGGAGAAGCCCGGATGGTACGACAAGATGCACGACGCCGACATCGTCGCCAGGTGGACGCAGGAGGCGCTCACCCAGGGCCTCACCGAGGCGCAGGTCCGCTACGTGCTCGCCGAACTCGCGCACTACGCCGCGCTGCGGGATGACCGAACCGGCGCCGAGGTCTCCGGGGTCGACGGGGTGTGGCAGTCGGACACCCTGATCGACGAGGGGCTCAGGTCCCGGCTGCGCGAGGCGGTCCGGGTCCTGGAACAGGTCCCCGAGGAGGAGAAGGACTGGCATCCGGGGTCCGACGGCCAGGTGCTGGATCTGGTTCATCCCTCACTGTTCTGCCTGGTGCGAGAGGTCAGCGGCGCGCCCGAGCAGACTTGGCGGAACCCGACGAACCTCTACTCGAAGCACGAGTTCTCCGAGAGGTTCCAGTGGCTGCCCACGGACGTCGACGTCAGTGACGACGGCGACGTCACCTTCCGTTCCTACGTGAACAACGTCCACCCCGAGAAACATCGCGAACTGGCCGACGTGCTGCCGGAGTTGTTCGCGCGCTTCCGCCCCCTGCTGGAGAACGCGCTCACCGACCTGCGCCATCCGCGGCCCCCGCGGATCGAGGCCGATCCCTTCGGTTGGTACGACTCGGAGCCGGAGTACCCGGACAAGTCCTCCTACAGTGACGACGCGGCCTACGGGGAAGCCGTCCGCGCGTGGGAAGCGGCCTACGACGACTGGCGGCAGAACCGCCGCCCGATCGTCCCGGACGCCCCGGCCTTCACCCCGCCCGAGGTGCCCGGCGATTCCGCGCGGGTCGACCTGCGCGGCCGCCGTCTCCAGGTCATAGTCAAGCTGGCCACCATCCACCTCACCCCGGACAAGCCCGAGTACCCCGGCGGCTCCTGGCATGTCGAGGGGATGCTGAACGAGCGGATCGTCTCGACCGGCATCTACTACTGGGACAGCGAGAACATCACCGAGAGCCGGCTGGGTTTCCGGGCGGCAGTCGACGACCCGTACTACGAGCAGAACGACGACGACGGGGTGCGGGAGGTCTACGGCCTGGAGAACGAGGACGCGCTGAACCAGGTGCTGGGAGCGGCATGGACCCCGGCGGGCCGCTGCCTGGCGTTCCCGAACGTCCTGCAACACCGCGTCGAATCGTTCCGTCTCATGGACCCCACCCGCCCGGGACACCGCAAGATCCTCGCGTTCTTCCTGGTCGACCCGTCGGAGGCGATCGTCTCGACGTCCGATGTGCCCCCGCAGCAGCCGTGGTCGGACACGACGACCATGACCCTCGAACAGGCCAGGAGGTTCCGCGAAGAGCTCATGCGGGAGCGCAAGTTCTTCGTCGCCGAGCACAACGAGCAGCTCTACGAGCGGGAGTTCTCCCTCTGCGAGCACTGAGCCCGGTCCACCCCGGCGTCCGGGAGCACGAGGGCGTGGACGCCCGGGACGAGGACACGAGGCGGCGCGGCCGGGCGGGGGCGGGGTGGCTGCGTCAGCGGCGTGTCAGTCCCGCTCTGGATCGTGGAGGCGACACACACGACGCGGGGCCTTGGGGGCAGGAAGATGTGGATACAGTGCGTCGAGCCACGGCCGTTCGCGGACCGGCGGCTGATCTGTTTCCCGCATGCCGGCGGCTCGCCCTACTTCTTCCGCGCCTGGGGCAAGGCCCTCACCGGGTTCGAGGTCCACGCCGTGTGCTACCCGGGCCGTGCCGAACGCGTCGCGGAGCCCCCCGCCACGGAGCTCACCGCGATGGCCGCCGACATCGCCGCGTCGCTGCTCCCCTGGGCGGACGACCGGCCCACCGTGTTCTTCGGTCACAGCATGGGGGCGATCGTCGGGTACGAGGTGGTGCGGGCGCTGGAGGACGAGGGGGTCCAGGTGGCGCACTTCGTCGCCTCGGGCGCCCGGGCGCCGCACCTGCTGCGGCCGGACCCGGACGCGGCCACCACCTGGGACGACGAGTCGGTCGTGCGGACGCTCATGGAACTGGGCGGCACCGACGCCGAACTGCTGGGCAACCCGGCCTTCGTGAAGCTGGTCATGCCCTACATCGGCGCCGACTTCCGCATGCTGGCCTCGTACCGGCCGAGCATGAGCGCACCGCTGCGGTGCCCCGTCACCTCGCTGGTCGGGGACCGCGACCCCAAGGTCGGGATCGAGGACGTCGCCGCGTGGCGGGACCGGACGCGGGGGCCGTTCCGGTACCGGACGTTCCCCGGCGACCACTTCTACCTGGCCGGGGAGCCGCCCTACACGGTCATCGACGAGGCGCCGGCCGGGGCCTGAGCACCGTCCCGGTCCCGGTACATCTCGGCGAGGAGGAACGCCAGGTCCAGCGACTGGGTGTGGTTCAGGCGCGGGTCGCAGGCCGTCTCGTAGCGGTGGTGCAGGTTCTCGGGCAGCACCGCGTTGCCGCCTCCGACGCACTCGGTGACGTCGTCGCCGGTGAGTTCGACGTGCACGCCGCCCGGATGGGTGCCCAGCTCCCGGTGGACCTCCACGAAGCCGCGCACCTCGTCGAGGATCGTGTCGAAGCTGCGGGTCTTGTGTCCGCTGGGCGCCGTCACGGTGTTGCCGTGCATCGGGTCGCTGACCCAGCAGACGAGGGCGCCCTCGGCGGTGACCTTCTCGATCAGGTCGGGCAGCACGTCCCGGACCCGGTCGGCGCCGGCACGGACCACGAAGGTCAGCCTGCCGGGCTCGCGCCGGGGGTCGAGCCGGTCGACGAGGCCGAGCACGGTGTCGGGGGTGGTGGTCGGGCCGAGCTTGACGGCGATGGGGTTGTGCACACGGGAGAAGTACTCGACGTGGGCGCCGCCGAGGTCGCGGGTCCGCTCGCCGATCCACAACAGGTGGCCGCTGGTGGCGTAGGTGCGGTCGGTGTCCGGCTCGGCGCGGGTGAGGGCCGACTCGTAGTCGAGCAGCAGGCCCTCGTGGCCGACGAAGAACTCGGCCGTTCCCAGCTCACCGGTGTCCACGCCGCACGCCTGCATGAAGGCGAGGCTGCGCTCGATCTCGTCCGTGAGCTTCTCGTATCGCTCACCGGCCCGCGAGTCCGCGACGAACCCCCGGTTCCAGGCGTGCACCTGCCGCAGGTCGGCGAAACCGCCGGTGGTGAGGGCCCGTACCAGATTGAGGGTCATGGCGGAGCTCTCGTACATCCGCCGCATGCGCCACGGGTCGGGGCGCCGCGCCTCGGCCGTGAACTCCAGGCCGTTGACGGCGTCGCCCCGGTAGGAGGGCAGCTCCGTGCCGTCGCGTCTCTCGACCGGTGAGGAGCGGGGCTTGGCGTACTGGCCGGCCATCCGGCCGATCTTGACGACGGGCATGGCGGTGGCGTACGTGAGGACGACGGCCATCTGGAGCAGCGTCCGCAGCTTGCCGCGTATCGCGTCGGCGGTGACCCGCTCGAAGGTCTCGGCGCAGTCTCCGCCCTGGAGGAGCACCGCCTCCCCCCGGGCGACCGCCGCCATGCGGCGGCGCAGCAGGTCGCACTCGGCGGCGAAGACCAGCGGGGGCACGGCGCTCAGCCACTCGGTCGCGGCGCGCAGTTCCGTCTGGTCCGGCCACGGCGGCTGCTGGGCGGCGGGTAAGGCCCGCCAGGATTCGGTGGGTGAATTCATCGGTTCGGGTTCCCTTCACTGTTGCTGAATCGCCGGGTGGGAAACACCGATCAGCTCAGTGCAACGGGCCTACGGGGTCAAGGGATCGGCCAAGTGGTCCGCATGAGCGCCGGTTGATTGGTCTGGCACGGCCGCCGCACCCGCTGTTTTGCTGATCGCACGGATTTCGACGGGAGTTCACCATGCGAAGAGCGGAACACATCGCGGTGCGGGTCACCGCGACCCGGTTGCCCCAGCACGATTCCCTCGGTGTGTACGAGCGGCTGCGCGCGGCTCGCGGGGAGGAGGACGTCTTCCTCTTCGAGAGCGTGGACGGTGCCGAGCCCGACCGCCGGTGGGCCGTTGTCGGCTTCGGGCGCCTGGCGGAGATCCGGGTGTTCGGCGGTCACGTCGAGATCGACGGCGTCCCCGGCGTGGTGGGGCCCCTGCTGTCGGCCGCCGAGGGGGCGGGCCTGCGGCCGGAGGTGTCGGCGCCGGGCGGGCCGGGGCACCGGCTCGCCCTGCCCGGGGACGGCGGCCGGGTGTGGGAGCTGCTGGCGCGGGCGCAGGGGCTGTTCGACGTCGCCACGGACGTCCCCGTCACGTCGTACGCCTTCGGGTTCCTGACCTCGTTCGCGTACGAGTCGGTCTGGCACATGGAGACGCTGCCCGCCAGGACGAAGGCCCCGAACGGGCCCGACATCACGCTCACCCTGTTCCGGGACACCGTCTGGTACGACCTGACGACGGGTGAGGCCCGGCTGTTGCGCGCCGAGAGCGCCGCGTTCCCGCGGCGGGCCGACGGCGCCCCGGACGAGGTCGTGGCGATGGCCCGCGAAGCGGCCCGGGAGCGGGCCGACGGGCGCCCGGCGGCCGTCCCCGAGGCGCCCGCCCCGCTGTCGGTGAGCGACAGCGTCAGCCGCGAGACGTTCCTGGAGTGGGCGGACATCTGCCTGGAGCACATCCGGGTCGGTGACATCTACCAGATCCAGATCGGCCACCGCATCGATGTGAGGACGACGCTGACGCCGGTCGACGTGTACCGGCGGCTGCGCGCCCGCAACCCCTCCCCGTACATGTACCTGATGCCCCGGGCGGGCAGCACGCTGATCGGCGCCAGCCCGGAGCTGTTCTTCCGGATCGAGGGCGACGAGATCCTGATGCGCCCGATCGCGGGGACCGCGCGGCGCGGCGCGGACGAGGAGGAGAACCAGCGGCGCGTGAAGGAGATGCGCGAGAGCGTCAAGGAGCAGGCGGAGCACATCATGCTCGTCGACCTGTGCCGCAACGACATCGGCCGGGTGAGCCGGCCCAGCACCCAGCCGGTGGACCGGCTGATGGCGGTGGAGAGCTACTCCCACGTCTTCCACCTGGTCTCGACGGTGTCCGGCCGTCTGGAGGAGGGCGTCGACACCTGGCAGGCGGTACGCGCGACGTTCCCGGCGGGGACGATGACGGGCGCGCCGAAGGTGCGGGCCATGGAGATCATCGACGGTCTGGAGCGGGAGCGGCGCGGGAGCTACGCGGGGGCGGTCGGGCTGGCCGACGTGCGCGGGTGGAGCGAGTTCGCGCTGTGCATCCGCACGGTCGAGTACGACGGGACGACGTACTCGACGCAGAGCTCGGCGGGCATGGTGGCCCAGTCGGAGCCGGAGGCGGAGTGGCGGGAGACGCTGGCGAAGATGGGGGCCGCCCACTGGGCGCTGACCGGTGAGGAGCTGCTGCCGTGAGCGAGCCGAGGGTTCTGCTGATCGACGCGTACGACAGTTTCGTCCACATCATCGACCAGTATCTGCGCACGCTGGGCGCCCGGACCGAGGTGGTGCGGTCGCTGACCCGCTCTCCGGAGGAGCTGGTCGCCTCCCGCCCCGACGCGGTGGTCCTCGGGCCCGGGCCCGGGCACCCCGCCGAGTCCGGCCATGTCGAGCTGGTGCACCGGTTCGCCGGGCGGGTGCCGCTGCTCGGGGTGTGCCTGGGCCACCAGGCGATCGCGCTGGCCCACGGCGGGCGGGTCGAGGTCGCCGACCAGGTGATGCACGGGCGGACCAGCACGGTGCGGCACGACGGGGCGGGGGTGTTCGCGGGGCTGGGCCACACGCTGGAGGCCACCCGGTACCACTCGCTGGTGGTCGCCGAGCCGCTGCCGGACGACCTGGTGACCACGGCCGTCGCCGTTGATCACGGCTATGTGATGGGCCTGCGGCACCGCACGCTGCCCGTCGAGGGCGTGCAGTTCCACCCGGAGAGCATCATGACGACCGGTGGGCTGACCATCATGGAGAACTTCCTGGCGACGGCCCGTGGCAGCGGCGCGACGGCGGCCCTCAGCGGGGGCGGCACGCCTCGCTGAGGGCCCGGACGGCCTCCGCCACGCCGGAGCGCGGCAGGTGCGCGTGGCCCACCACCAGCGCGGGCGCGTCCCAACGGGGCCGGACGTGGAAGGCGGCGCCGCCGCGCACCACGACCGAGCGGCGCGGCGCCGCGGCCACGAGCGCCGCCTCGTCGGTGTGGCGGGGCAACGTGACGTAGGCGTGCAGTCCCGCCGCCCGGCCGATGACCGAGGCGCCCGGCAGGAACCGGCGCACCGCCTCCTCCAGGGCGTCGCGGCGGTCACGGCAGCGGGCGTTGAGGCGGCGCAGGTGGCGGTCGAACAGTCCGCCGCGCAGCAGTTCGGCGAAGGCCAGCTGGGTGAGGCTCTCGGTGCCGAGGTCGAGGCGGGCTCGGGCGCGCAGCAGCCGTGCGAGCAGGTCGGGTGGCGCGGCCAGCCAGCCCAGGCGCAGCCCGGGGGCGAGCGACTTGCTGGCCGTGCCCGCGTACACGACGTGGTCGGGGGCCAGCCGCTGGAGGGCGAGGGGGCGCGGGCCGCGCTCGTACCACAGGCCGCCGTCGTAGTCGTCCTCCACGACCAGGCCGCCGACGTCGCGCGCCCAGCGGACGAGTGCCTCGCGGCGGTGCTCGGAGAGGGCGCCGCCGGTGGGGAACTGGTGCGCGGGGGTGACCAGGACCGCGCGCACCCCGGTCGCGGCGAGCGCCTCGACGTCGATGCCGTCCTCGTCGACCGGGACGGGCACGGGGCGCAGCCCGGTCTCCCGGATGAACTGCCGCTGGCCGGGGTGGCCCGGGTCCTCGATGCCGATCGCGTCGACGCCGTCCTGGCCCAGCACGGTGCACAGCAGTCCCAGGGCCTGCGAGAACCCGGCGACGACCATGACCTGGTCGGCGGTCGTGCGCACGCCGCGCACCCGGCCGAGGTAGCGGGCGAGCTCGACGCGCAGCCCCGGTTCGCCCGCGAGCGGGGGGTAGCCGTGGTCGGCCGGGGTCGCGGAGTGCAGGACGCGCTGGTAGCAGCCGAGCCATTCGCGGCGCGGGAAGGGCGGCAGGTTGCGGCCGCCGGTGCGCAGGTCCCAGCGGACGGCGGGCACATGGCCCTCGTCCAGCAGCGTCGGTACGACGGGCGGCGTGGCGCCGATGTGGGCGACGACCCTGGTTCCGGCGCCCTGGGTGGCCTCCAGGTAGCCCTCGGCGACGAGTTGGCCGTACGCCTCCACGACGACGCTGCGCGAGACGTCCAGGTCGTGGGCGAGCCTGCGGCTGGACGGCAGGCGGGTGCCGGGGTGGAGAATTCCCTCGGCGATCTGCCTCTTGATGAAGCTCTGGATCTGGGCGGTCAGGGATTTCCCGGAATCTCTGACGACCTCGACGGCCATGTGCAGGGCCATGGGCCCTTCCCCCTTCGGATTGGTCCGTATTTCTCAGCGGGCAGTGGTCTGGTGGGTGTTCTTCGCCATGCGGAGACTGGACGGAGAATTTCCCCTCAGGTGCCGTCCAAGGAGAATTCCCGTGACCGCCGAACCGCAGGTTTCCCGGAGCTGGCCGGAATTGCTGAACGCGCTGCTGGAGCGCAGGAGTCTGTCCGCCGACGACACCGACTGGGCGATGGACGAGGTGATGTCGGGCGCCGCCGGGCCGGTCCGGCTGGCCGGGCTGCTGGTGGCGCTGCGCGCCAAGGGCGAGACGGTCGAGGAGATCGAGGGCCTGGTACGGGCCATGGGACGGCATGCCGTCCCGCTCGACGTGCCCGGGCCGGCGGTGGACATCGTGGGGACCGGCGGGGACGGCTCCAACAGCGTCAACGTCTCCACGATGTCGGCCGTCGTGGCGGCCGGGGCCGGGGCGCGGGTGGTGAAGCACGGCAACCGGTCGGCGTCGTCGGCGTGCGGATCGGCGGATGTGCTGGAGGAGCTGGGCGTGGCGCTGAGCCTGCCCCCGGCCGATGTCGCGGAGGTGGCGGAGGAGACGGGCATCACGTTCTGTTTCGCGCCGGAGTTCCACCCGGCCATGCGGCACGCGGCCGGGCCGCGCCGGGAGCTCGGCGTGCGCACGGTGTTCAACGCGCTGGGCCCGCTGGTCAACCCGGCTTCCCCGGCGGCCATCGCCCTGGGCGTGGCGGACGCGCGGCTGGCGCCCCTGCTGGCGGGCGTGCTGGCGCGGCGGGGGGTCTCGGCGCTGGTGTTCCGGGGTGATGACGGTATGGACGAGCTGACGGTCACCACGACCTCCACGGTCTGGTCGGTGAGCGGTTCGACGGTGCGTACGGAGGTGTTCGACCCGCGGGACCTCGGCATGGCCCTCGCGCGCCCGGACGCCCTGCGGGGCGGCGACCGGGCACGCAACGCCCATGTGGCCCGCGAGGTGCTCGCCGGGGCGCGCGGCCCGGTGCGGGACGCGGTCCTCCTGTCCGCCGCTGCGGGCCTCGCGGCGCTCGCCGCGTCGGACGGGCGGCCCCCCGGCTCGGTCACCGAGCGGCTGGCGGCCGGTGTGGAACGGGCCGCCGAGTCCATCGACTCGGGCACGGCGGCCGCGGTCCTGGAGCGGTGGGCCGCCGTCACGACGAAGCGGTCACAGGCGGTCGCGGCGGCGGGCTGAGGGCGGGTGCGGATGCTGGTGCGCCGCCTCCCGGCCGGGCTCGGCGACGGGACGACGGTGTCCCCGGAAGGGCGGGCGCGTACGACGACGGTGGCGGGCGGTTGGGAGCGGGTGGAGCGGCGGGCCGAGCGGGGGCTGGCCCCGCACAGGGCAGCCCCCGGAGTGCGGGGCCACGTACAGGGCCGCCCCCAGCGTACTGAGCCGCGCACAGGGCAGCCCCCGGAATACGGAGCCCCGCACGGGGCCGCCCCGGGGTGCGGGGCCACCGGCAGCGGGCCACCCCATGCGCGCGGAGCCCCGCCCACCGGTGCCGGGGCGCCCGCCGCGGCGTCAGTGCGCGCCGAGCACCGGGCGGGTGGCGGTGAGCAGGGAGGCGAGCGTCGCGCGGGGGTCGGGGCCCGTGACGAGGGCTTCACCGACCAGGACCACGTCGGCGCCGGCCATCGCGTACCCGGCGACGTCGACCGGGCCGCGCACCCCCGACTCGGCGACCTTGACGACGTCGTCCGGGAGGTAGGGCGCCACCCGCGCGAACGTCCCCCGGTCCACGTCCAGGGTCCGCAGGTCGCGCGCGTTGACGCCGACCACCGGGGCCCCGGTGGCGGCGGCCCGCTCCGCCTCCGCCTCGTCGTGCACCTCCACGAGCGGCGTCAGGCCGATCTCCGTGGCCAGCGCGACGAGGTCGGCCAGCAGGGGCTGGTCCAGCGCGGCGACGATCAGCAGCGCCAGGTCGGCGCCGTGCGCCCGGGCCTCCCAGAGCTGGTAGGCGCCGACGATGAAGTCCTTGCGCAGCACGGGGACGGAGACCCGCGCCCGGACCGCGTCCAGGTCGTCCAGCGAACCGCCGAAGCGGCGCTGTTCCGTCAGGACGCTGATCGCGGCGGCGCCTCCGGCCGCGTACTCGGCCGCGAGGGCCGCCGGGTCGGCGATCTCGGCGAGCGCGCCCTTGGAGGGGCTGGCCCGCTTCACCTCCGCGATGACCGCGGGCCCCTCCCCCGCGCGCAGCAGGGCGGCGCAGTCCACCGGGGGTCCTGCGGCGGCCGCCCGTTCGCGCAGTGCCGCCTCGGGCACCTTCCTGCGGCGTACCGCCAGATCGGCACGCACTCCTTCGACGATCTCCTCGAGAACGCTCATCGTGTCTCCCCCGACCGGTTGGCTGAGGACCGACCCTAGGGAGGCGGGCGGCGCTCGGCCACCTCCTTAAGGGCCCGGCGAAAGACCCCGGTGGCGGCCCCGGCCGGGCCGTGACCGGCATCAGCCCGCCGTCAGCGCGCTTCGGCACGCTGTCAGGCGCCGTATGCCCGCGACCAGTCAGGAGAGCGCCATGGGGATCGACCCGAGCCGGATCGCCGGCGTCAACGCGCACGAGACCGCGTTCCTCTACGAGGAGATCTTCGTCCGCCGGGCCTACCTCCCCGACGGGATGACCCTCCCGCCGGACGCCGTGGTCTTCGACGTGGGGGCGAACATCGGGCTCTACTCGCTGTTCGCGCGCACGGTGTGCCCGGACGCCACGATCCACGCCTTCGAGCCGCTGCCTCCGGTCTTCGAGAAGCTGGAGCGGAACATGGCCGCGTACGGCGTGCCGGCGAAGCTGCACCGGTGCGCGCTGTCCGACACCGACGGCGAGGCGGACTTCACCTTCTACCCCGGCTACACGACGATGTCGGCGCGCTCCTCGCACGCCGCGACGGAGGCGGACCGGGAGTTCATCAAGCGCCAGGTGCTCGACAAGCCCGCGGCCGCGGAGCTGGGCGAGGACGTGGAGCTGCTGGACGAGATGCTGGCGTTCCAGTTCCGGGAGGTGCCGTACGTGTGCCCGACCCGGCGGCTGTCGGACGTGATCGCGCGGGAGGGCGTGGACCGCGTCGACATGCTGAAGGTGGACGTCCAGCGGGCCGAGGCCGAGGTGCTGCGCGGGGTGGACGAGGCGCACTGGCCGCTGATCCGGCGGATCGCGCTGGAGGTGCACGACGAGCCGGGCACGGCCACGGAGGGCCGTCTCGAGGTGCTGTGCGCCGAACTGCGCGACCGGGGGTTCGCGGTCGCGCCGCTCGGGGACGACGGTCTGGTGGAGTCGGGCCGCTACTCGGTCTTCGCCTCGCGCCGCCCCTGACAGCGCCGTGGAGGCCCGGTCGCGGCGACCGGGCCTCCGTACGCGGCACAGGCGTGGGTCACGTCATCGAGACGACGACCTTGCGGGGTCCCGTGTACGCCTCCCGCCCGTGCAGCACCGACATATTGGCGACGATCATGATGTCGCCGGGCCGCCACGGCTCGACGAGCCTGTTGCGCGCCGCGGCCGCCCGCACCTCGGCGAGGTCCTCCTCCGGGATGGGCGTGCCGTCGCCGTACGTCACCCAGTGCGGCAGGTCGTCGACGTCGCCGATCAGCGACAGCAGCGTCTCGCCCTCGTCGCCCGGCAGGTTCGACGGGTGCCACTGGTCGGCCTGGTTGAACCAGACGCCCCGGCCGCTGAGCGGGTTCACGCGGATGCCCGGGCGGTGCTGGCTGACGCGCAGGCCGCCCTCGGGGGTCCAGCGGTACTCCGCCTCCGACGCCTCCAGGAACTCCTCGACCACACCGCGGTCACCGGTCTCGAAGGTGTCCTGCCACGACTTGCCGAGCCCCAGCCCGCCGTGCAGGTGCTGCCGGTAGACGACGCCCGACTCGAAGCGCTCCCTGACCCCCGGGTCGAGGTCCTCCAGCAGGGCGTGGCCGTCGCAGACCGGGGTGGCCCCGCCGGTCTCCGGCGCCACCAGGCAGCAGAAGAACAGCCGGCTGGGCCAGCGGTGGGCGTAGGACAGCTCGTTGTGCAGCGAGATGTCGAAGCGCGCCGGGTACTCGGTCGACGTGAAGACGCCGTCGGCGACCGTCACGCGCGGGGTGTTCCCGCCCCGGTAGCTGTCGATCAGCGGGTCGCCGAAGACGGTGACGGCCCGGTGGAACGCGTCGGCGTCGGCCACACCGAGCCCGCGCAGCATCACCGCGCCGCACGTGGTGAGCAGCTCCTCCACCCGGTGGCGCGCCTCGGCGAGCCCGCCGGTGTCCCGTGACCCGGCGTGCTCCTCGATGTGCAGGACGGCGAGGGTGGTGCCGCCCGCCGTCCGTCTCTCCTCCCGCATCCCGGCGTCCCCCATGTCACCCCGTCACCTTCCCCGCCGCGGCCGGCGTCGCCGGTTCGGCGGTGAGGGCGACGGGCAGTCCGCTGTACCCGTGCACGAAGTTGGAGTAGAGGCGCTGCGGCGGGCCCTGGAGCCGGATGCCGGAGACCATGGTGCGCAGCGCGTCGACCATGGCGTTGACATGGACCCGGCCGAGGAAGGCCCCGAGGCAGAAGTGCGGCCCGTGCCCGAACGCCACGTGCTTGTTGGGTGTGCGGCCGATGTCGAAGCGGTACGGGTCGTCGAAGACGTCCTCGTCGAAGTTGGCCGAGCTGTTCCACAGGGTGATGACGTCCCCGGCCCGGATCACCTGGTCGCGGACGGGTACGTCGACGAGGGCGCGGCGTCCGAAGTGCATGGCGGGGGTGGTCCAGCGCAGCACCTCCTCGGTGGCGCTCTCGACGGTGACCTCGCCGTCCTTGAGCCTGCGCCACTCCTCGGGGTTCTCGGAGAACGCGATGAGGCCGCCGATGGAGGACATGCGGCTGGACTCGTCACCGCCGAGGATGAGGCTGTAGCAGTTGAAGACGATCTCGTCCTCCGACAGCGGCTTGCCGTCGACGGTCGCGGTGGCGAGGGCGCTGATGACGTCGTCGCCGGGGTTGCGGCGGCGTTCGGCGGCCAGTTCGGAGAAGTAGAGCAGGATCTCGTTCCGGGCCACCACCTCGTCGAGCACGCTGTCCTCGGAGCTGTGCCGGGACAGGGTCTGCGTGTTCCACTCGACGAGCCGGTCGCGGTCGGCGGCGGGGACGTCCATGAGGTCGCCGATCGTGTTGATCGGGATGTGGTCGGCGACGTCGGTGACGAAGTCCAGTTCGCCGCGTTCCAGGGCCTGTGCGACCAGTTCCCGGGTGCGGCGGTGGACACCGGCGACGACGGGTTCCAGGACGCGCGGCGAGAACGACTTGAGCATCACGTTGCGGATCTCGCTGTGGCGCGGTCCGTCGGTGACGGCGAGCATCTTGCGGGAGGCGGAGTCCCCGCCCTGGAGCAGGGTGGCCAGCACGTTGCCCTGCTCGGAGGTGAACTGCTTGTTGTCCCGGTAGAGGGTGACGACGTCGGCGTATGTGGAGATCACCCAGAAACCGGGGACGGGGGTGTCGGTCGCGTGCCAGTGGACGGGGCTCTCGGTGCGGAACCGGCGCCACAGGGCGTGCGGGTCGGTGTCGAGGAACGTCTGCGGGTCGGTGAGGTCGTACGCGCCGAGCGGGGGTGGCGGTGTGGTGCCGGTCGCGCCCGCGGGCGCGGGCTGCTGCGTGGTCATGGCTGGTTCTCCTCCAGGCGGCGGGTTCAGGAGCCCGCGGTGCGGTAGCGGCGAAGGCTCACGACGGAGCAGACGGCGAACAGCACGCCCAGCGTCACGGCGGCCACGGCCACCGGGTGCTCGGCGGGGAAGCTGCCCCCCGTCGTCGCCGGGTTGCCCCACAGCTCGCGGCAGGCCGCGATGACGGAGCTGACCGGGTTCCACTCGGCGATGGGGCGGATCGGCGCGGGCATGGACTGGGGGGCGAGGAAGGCGTTGGAAAGGAACGGCAGGACCACGACGATGAACGGGGTGACGACGCTGATGGTCTCCACGTTGCGCAGGGTCACCGCCAGCAGGACGCCGACCCACAGCATCACGTACACGAAGAGCGCGACGAGCCCGAACCCGGCGAGCGTCGGCAGGATCCCGGTGCGTGTCCGCCAGCCGAGCAGCAGCCCGGCGCCGGTGACGACCGCCAGTCCGAGGAGCCCCACCAGCAGGTCCGCGAGGGTGTGCCCGAAGAGCACCGCGGACCGGCTGATGGGCAGGGACCGGAACCGGTCGACCAGTCCCCCCTTGAAGTCCATGGCGACCGAGATCGCGGTGGGCCCGACACAGGCGAGGGCGACCTGGACGGCGCCGCCCGCGAAGACGTACTCGCTGTACTCGCCGCCCGCGGGGAGCCTGATGGCGTCCCGGAAGAGGTAGCCGAGCATCACCATCGACACGAGCGGGCTGAGCGCCACGCCGATCACGCGCCCCGGTGCCCTGCGCAGGTGGTGCAGCCGGCGGCCGGTGACGGCGAGGACCTCGGTGAGCACGGCGGCCAGAGCGCCGGGACGGCCGGTTCCGGTGTACGTCGCTGTTGTCATGACCCGTCACGTCCGTTCCGCTGCTGGTGGAGCCGGTCCAGTTCGGCGGCGACGACCGGGCCGAGCTCGGCGAGCGGACCGGGGGCGAGGATGTCGTCGTGGGTGCAGGCGAGCCGGTGGACGCGCAGGTCACCGCTGAAGTACGGCTTCCAGAGCCGGTCCTTGTCGGGGCCCTTCTCCACCTGGCCGGTGCCCGCCTCGCCCCACGTCGACCGCTCGGCGAGGAAGAGCTGCATCGTGCCGTCGAAGTCGCGCGGCCGATACGCGGTGTTGAGCGACTGGTGGTGGATCATCAGGTCCACCATGCGGGTCATGCGCTGCTCCCCCATGCGTGCCATCGGGCTGTTGTCGCGCCGCAGCGCGTCGAGGACGTCCCCGACGACGAGGTCGCGGTCGCCGAATTCGGACCGGTGGTGCCCGATGCCCTCCAGGAGCCAGGCGAGCAGTCTCTGTTCGTCCCGCTCGTCGCTGACGCCGGTGCGCGGGTAGGAGTCCAGGTTGGCGACCAGGCCGACCTCGTCCCCGGCCAGCCGGAGCTGGACGGCGATCTCGTAGGCGAGCAGTCCGCCGAGGGACCAGCCGAGCAGGTGGTAGGGCCCCTCGGGCCGCACCTCCTTGATCATCCGGATGTAGTCGGCCGCGATCTCCTCGATGCTGCCGGGCAGCGGCCCGCCGGTGACGACGCAGGGCGCCTGGATGCCGTACAGCGGGTACTCCTCGCCGATGTGACGGGCGAGCGGCAGGTACGACAGGGCGAACCCGACGCCGCTGTGCAGGCAGAAGACGGGCGGGCGGCTGCCGGTCGGCTTGATGCACAGCACCGGGGCGAACGGGTCGGCGTGGCCGAGGCGGTCCGTCTCGTCGATGGCGTCCGCCATGACGCGGGTGCTGTGACGGCGGGTCGGCGCGGGGGCGGTCACGGGCGCGGGGGCCGGTTCCGGCGGGGGCGCCGGGGCCGTCGGCGGCTCCGCCGTCAGGGTGGCCGCCAGGGCGCGGACCGTCTGGTGGACGAAGACGTCCGCGATGCTGACGCCCAGCCCCGCCTTGCGCGCCAGGCTCACCAGGCGCAGCGACTTCATACTGTCCATGCTCGCCCCCCGCGCCTCGAAGAAGTTCTCCTCGGCGCCGAACGACTCCACGCCCAGCACGTCCGCCACGATTCCGCACAGCACCTCCTCCTCCGGGCTCAGCCGCTGTGCGGCCGTCCCCCCGGAGGACGTGTCCGGACGGGACTCCGGGGCGGTCGAGGCGTCGGGCGCCAGCAGGTTGCCCTCCGTGTCCCACTTCACCCGCACACCGGTCCGGTGGAGCCGCGAGCCCGCCGGGCCGAACGGGTCGGCCACGAACCGCTCCGCGGTGGCGCCGGGGCGGCCCGCGTAGCCGCGGGCGAGGTGGGAGCCGCCGATGTACAGATCGCCGGTCACGCCGGGCGGTACGGGGGTGAGCCACTCGTCCAGGACGTACGCCCGGGTGTTCCAGGCTCCCCTGCCGGTGGTGAACGTCGGCGGAGTCGCCCAGTCCAGCGGCAGCGGCTCATCGGCCGGGACGCCGGTGCCGGCGAGCAGCGGGCCGAACAGGCCGGCCGTCGACGCGGCCGCCCCGGTCTCCAGCGCCCACGCCAGGTGGCCCGCGGCCGCCCGGTGCTCCACCACGGTGCCGCGCGGGCGGCCCGCCGCCGCCTCGGCGCGGATGAGGTAGGCGGCGTGCTCGGGCCGCAGCGGGCTCGTGCGGTCGGCGTCGGTCACCGGCGCGGCCGAGCCCGCGCGCACCTCGGGTCCGTCGAGGACCACGGTGGTCACGCCGGTGCTGCGGAGCCGCCCCGCGAGGCCCGCCGTGGTCAGGACGCACACCGGGCGGGTGTCGGCGAACAGGGCCTTGATCCGGCCCGCCGGTTCGTCCGCCGCCAGCGGCACGTGGGCCGCGCCCGCCTTGAGGACCGCCAGCACGGCCACCGCCCGGTCGGCGGGCCGGGGCACCGCCACGGCGACGACCTGCTCGGGGCCGGCCCCCGACGCGATCAGGTGGCGGGCCAGCCGGTGGGAGCGGGCGTCGAGGTCGGCGTACGTCAGGGCGTGGGCGCCCGTCCCGACGGCGGGCGCGTCCGGGGTACGGGCGACCCGGTCGGCGAACAGGTCGGGCAGCGTCGCCGGCGGCAGGTCGTGGGCGGTGTCGTTCCAGGTGCGCAGCACCCGCTCCCGCTCCTCGCCGGTCAACAGCTCCAGGCCGCTGAGCCGGACGTCGGGGTCGGCCGCCACCGTGCGCAGCACCTGCTGGAACTGGGCGACCATGCGCTCGGCGGTGGCCCGGGTGAACAGGTCGGTGCTGTAGTTGAACAGGCCTCGCATGCCGCTCTCGCCGGGCCACGGCAGCAGTTCCATGACCAGGTCGAGCTTGGCCCGGTCGGAGCCCACGTACTCGGGCCTGACGGTGAGGCCGGGCAGCGCCAGCGGCTGGTCACCGTGGCTCTGCACGCTCAGCACCACCTGGAACAGCGGGTGCCTGGACAGCGTACGGGCCGGCTTGAGCGCGTCGACGACCTGGTCGAACGGCACGTCCTGGTGGGAGTAGGCGGCGAGGTCGGTCTCCCGGAGCCGGTCGAGCAGCTCGCGGAAGGTGGGGTCGCCGCTGGTGTCGCCGCGCAGGACCAGGGAGTTGATGAACATGCCGACGAGGTCGTTGAGCGCTTCGTCGGTGCGTCCGGCGACCGAGACGCCCAGCGGGATGTCGGTCCCGGCGCCCAGCCGGGTCAGCAGCGCGGACAGGGCGGCCTGGAAGACGATGAACTCGGTCGTCCCGGTCTGCCGGGCGATGTCGACCAGCGCGCCGCGCAGTTCGGGCTCCAGGTCGAACATCACCACGTCACCGGAGGACCCGGCCACCTCGGGGCGCGGGAAGTCGGTCGGCAGGGCCAGCTCATCCGGCAGGCCCGCGAGGGCGTCCCGCCAGAAGGCGAGCTGCCCCGACACGACGCTGTCCGGGTCGTCCTCGGAGCCGAGCATCTCGCGCTGCCAGACAGCGAAGTCGGCGTACTGCACGGGCAGCGGCGCCCACTGCGGGGCGCGCCCGGAGCACCGGGCCCGGTAGGCGGTGGACAGGTCGGTGAGCAGCGGCACGATGGACCAGCCGTCGAACGCGATGTGGTGGAAGACCAGCAGCAGCACGCACTCGTCCGGACCGGTGGACAGCAGCCGTACGCGCAGCGGCGGTTCGGTGGTGAGGTCGAAGCCCTGGTCGGCCTCGGCGGCCAGCGCGTCGGTCAGCCCCTCCTCGGTGACGGTGCGGGCCTTGAGCGCGGGCCCTCCGGTGCGCGCGTCGAGCACCCGCAGCGACGGCACGCCGTCGGTGTCGGGGATGACGGTCCGCAGGACCTCGTGCCGCTCGGCCACGTCGGTCAGGGCGGCCTGGAGGGCGGCGGTGTCCAGACGGCCCGTCAGGCGGAAGGCCATCGGCGTGTTGTACGTGCCGTCGGCGCGCTCCTCGCGGCGGTTGAGGAACCACTGCCGCTGCTGGGTGAAGGACAGGGGGCGTTCCGTGTCCTTCGGGGCGGGCCGCAGGGGCGGCCGGGCGTGGGCGGCGGCCTCGACGACGGCCGAGAGGGCGCTGACGGTCCGCGCCTCGAACAGGGCGCGGATCGGCAGCTCGACCCCGAGGGCGGTGCGGGCGCGGCTGACCAGCCGGGTCGCCAGCAGCGAGTGCCCGCCGATCTCGAAGAAGTCGTCGTCGATGGAGACGTGCGGTACGGACAGGATGTCGGCGAACAGGCCGCAGAGGATCTCTTCGACGGGGGTGCGCGGGCTGCGGCCGCGCGCCGCCCCCGCGAGGTCGGGCGCGGGCAGCGCCTTGCGGTCGAGCTTGCCCTGCGGGGTGAGCGGCATGGCCTCCAGGGCGACGACCGCCGAGGGCACCATGTAGTCGGGCAGCGACTGGGCGAGCCGGTCGCGCAGGGTGCCGCTGAGCGAGGAGTCGGACAGCGCGGCGGGGTCGGCGGCCACGACGTACGCCACCAGGCGGCGGTCGCCCGCCTCGTCCTCACGGACGATCACGGTGGCCTGCTCGATGCCCTTCTGCGCCAGCAGCGCCGAGGTGATCTCGCCGAGCTCGACGCGGAAGCCGCGGAGCTGGATCTGGTCGTCGGCGCGGCCGACGTAGTCCAGTTCGCCGTCCGGCAGCCAGCGCACCAGGTCGCCGGTGCGGTACAGGCGCTCCCCCGCGGGACCGAACGGGTCGGCCACGAACCGCTGGGCGGTGAGCCCGGGGCGGGCCAGGTAGCCGCGGGCGAGGCCGCCGCCGACGTACAGCTCCCCCACGACCCCGATGGGCGCGGGCCGCAGGTGACGGTCCAGGACGTGGACGCGGTGGGCGGTGGTGGGCCTGCCGATGGGCGGGCGTCCGGTGCCCGAGAGCGGGCCGCTGACGGTGGAGCTGACGACGGCCTCGGTGGGGCCGTAGCCGTTGTACAGCCGGACGTGGGCGGACCAGCGCTCGACGATCTCGGCGGGGACGGCCTCGCCCGCCACGGCCAGCCGCAGGTCGGCGGGGAGGGTGCTGCCCTCGGGCAGTCCGCCGACGACGACGGGCGGCAGACCGGCGAGGTTGATCCGCTCGCGGTTGATCAGGTCCACGAGGGGCGCGCCGGGGGTGCGGCACTCCTCGTCGGCGATGACCAGGGTGCCGCCGGTGAGCAGCGCCAGCATGAACTCCCAGACGGAGGCGTCGAAGCTGAAGGACGCGAACTGGAGCACGCGGGTGTCCGTGTCGAGTCCGAAGCGTTCGACGAGGCTGTGGACCATGCCCAGCAGCCCTGTGTGCGCCACGACGACGCCCTTGGGCCGGCCGGTGGAGCCGGAGGTGTAGATGACGTACGCCGGGTGCCCGGGCCGCAGCGGGCGCACCCGGTCGGCGTCGGTGAGGACCGTGCCGGGCAGTGCGGCGAGCCGCTCGGCGGTGCCGGGTTCGTCGAGGACGAGGGTGTCGGCCCCGAGGCCGGCCGTGCGTCCCGCGGTCGCCGTGTCGGTGAGCAGGACGACCGGGCGGGCGTCGTCGAGCATGTAGGCGACCCGGTCGGCGGGGTAGGCGGAGTCGACGGGCAGGTACGCGGCGCCCGCCTTGAGGACCGCGAGGGCGGCCACCACCATCTCGGGGGTGCGCGGCAGCATCACGGCGACGATCTGCTCGGGGCCCACGCCCCGGTCCACGAGGAGCCGCGCGAGGCGGTTGGCGCGGGCGTCGAGCTCCGCGTAGCCGACCTGCTCGGCGCCGAGGACGACGGCCTCCTTGTGCGGCGCGGCGGCGGCGCGTGCCTCGAAGACGTCGGTGGCCCGCGTGGTGGCCGTCCGGGCCGTGGCGGCCGCGCCGGACCAGTCGTCGAGCAGCAGGCGGCGCTCGTCTGCGCCGAGCACGTCGAGGGTGCCGAGCGTGGTGCCGGGTGCGGCGGCGAGGGTCTCCAGGACGCGGGTGAACCTGCGGAGGACCGCTTCGGCCTCGTCGGCGCCGAAGATGTCGGGCCGGTACTGGGCCTCCAGGCGCATCGGCTCACCGGTCCGCGAGCCGGGGAACACGCCGAGGGCGAGCGGGTATTCGGCGATGACCCGGGCCTCCCAGGCGCGCATGCTCAGCCCGGGGACGCGCTCGCCGATGCGGTCGAGCACGCCGGAGGGGTAGTTGTGGAAGCTGACGACCGTGTCGAACAGTTCGCCGATCCCGGCGCCCTGCTGGACGTCGGCGAGGCCGAGGTGCTGGTGCCGCTCCAGGCGGAGCTGGCGCTCCTGGAGGTCGGCGAGCATCGCCTCGAGGGTCAGCGACGGGTCCAGCCTCACCCGTACGGGAAGGGTGTGCATGAAGGCGCCGACCATCTGCTCGACGTCGGGGAGCTCCTCGGGGCGTCCGGACGCGACGGCGCCGAACGTGACGTCGTGGCGGCCGGTGAGCCTCCCGAGGGCGACGGCCCAGCAGCCCTGCGCGACGGTGTTCATCGTCAGGTTGTTGGCGTGCGCCCAGGCGGTCACGGTGTCGGTCAGCGCCCGGGGCAGCTCGACGGTGAGCGTCTCGGGCAGCACGGACACGCGGCTCCGGTCGGCGGGGCCGAGCCGGGTCGGCTCGTCGATGCCCGCCAGCTCCTTCTGCCAGGCCTCCCGCGCGGCCGCCTTGTCCTGGGCGGCGGACCACTCCAGGTAGTGCCGTACGGGGGCGACGGGTGGCAGCGCGGACGGGTCGGCGCCGTTGGACCAGAGGGTGACCAGCTCCTCGGCTAGGACGGCGGAGAGCGACCAGCCGTCGACCAGGATGTGGTGGGCGGTCCACACGACGCGGTGCCGCGTGTCGCCGAGCCGGTAGACCGTGAAGCGGGTCAGCGGGGCCCGGGTGACGTCGAAGCGGTGCAGCCACTCCTCGTCGGTGAGGCGCTTCACCTCGGCGTCGATGTCCGCCGCGGGAACACCGGTCAGATCGACCTCGGTCCACGGCGGTTCGACGGCGGCGGGCACGAGCTGGACCGGGTCGCCGGTGTCCCGCTCGCGGAACGCGGCCCGCAGGCCGGGGTTCCGGTCGAAGAGGGCGGCGACGGCGGCGCGCAGCGCGGTCCGGTCGAGCGGACCGTCGACGTCCATGACGACCTGGAGCGTGTAGGCGTCCACGCCGTGCCGGTCGAACTGCGCCTGGAAGAGCAGGCCGCGCTGGAGCGGGGAGAGCGGCAGGATGTCCTGGAGCCCGTCGATGTCCCTCTCGTACGCCTCGATCTCCGACTGGCCGACGGTGACCAGCGGGAACTCGGAAGGGGTGCGGCCGCCCGCGCCGGGCCGGGCGGCGTGTGCGGCGAGCGCGTCGAGGGCGCGGAACCAGTCGTCGGCGACGCGCCGGACGTCGTCCTCGGCGAGGAGGCCGCCCGCCCAGGTCCACTCGGCGACGAGGACGGGGCCCTCGGGGCGGTCCTCGGTCATCGCGACGACTTCCAGGACGTGCCGCAGCGGGGTCTCGGGCGCGGCGGTCAGGCCGGAGGCGCCGGCCCGCATGGACCAGTCGCCGTCCGCGCCCGCGCTGAAGCGGCCCAGGTAGTTGAAGCCGACGCGGGGGGTGGTGCGGCGGGCGAGGGCGGCGGCGGTCTGGGGGTTGAGGTGGCGCAGCAGTCCGTGGCCGAAGCCGTGGTCGGGCAGGGCGCGCAGGGTCTCCTTGACCCGCTTGAGCGCGGTGCCGCAGGCGTCGCCGCCGTCCCACACGGACGTCCGGTCGAGCTCACCGATGTCGAGGCCGACGGGGAAGACGCTGGTGAACCAGCCGACCGTGCGGGACAGGTCGGTGCCGTCCCCGAGGTGTTCGCGGCCGTGGCCCTCCAGCTCGACGAGGGCCCGGGTCGCGGCCCGGCCGGTGAGGCGGCGGTCGTGGTCGGTGAGGGCGAGGGCGAGTCCGGTGAGCAGGACCTCGTTGACCTCGGCGTGGAAGGCGGCGGGCACGCGGCCGAGGACGGCCGCGGTGCGGTCGGCGGGCAGTTCGATCCGCAGCCTGCCCGCGGTGCCGTGGACGTCGCGGGCGGGGTCGAGGGGACGCTCGCCGACCTCGACGGCATCGCCTTCGGACTGCGCGTCCCACAGCGGCAGTTCGGCGACGCGGGATGCGGTGCGCGCGTGGTCGGTGAGGGTGCGTGCCCAGCGCCGGTACGAGGTGGGGACGGGGTCGAGGCGGATGTCCCGTCCCGCGGCGACGGCCTGCCAGGCCGTCTCCAGGTCGCCGAGCAGGATGCGCCAGGACACCCCGTCGACGGCCAGGTGGTGGATGACGAGCAGGAGCCTGCGCGGCTCGGCGGGTCCGGCGTCGATGAGCACGGCCCGCACCAGCCTGGCGTCCTCGGGGCTCAGCTCGCCGCGGGCGGCCTCGACCTGCTCGGCGAGGGCCGTGTCCGGGTCGGCGCCGGCCGGCACCAGGACCGTGCCGAACACGTCCGAGGCGGCGACGGAGCCCGGCGGGAGCGCCTCCAGGTTCCACAGGCCCGGTACGGGCGCGGTGAGCCGCATGCGCAGCGCGTCGTGCCGGTCGAGGAGGGCGCCGATGACGGTCTCCAGGCGGGCCGGGTCGGCGCCGTCGGGGACGGAGACGGTCGCGTACTGGGCGTACTGGCGGGCGGCGGCGGGGAGGTGGGAGACCTCACCGCGGAACTGGTCGATGACGGGGGTCAGCGGGATCTCGCCGACGCCGTCCTCGACGACCGCGTCCGCCCGTCGGCCCGTCAGCCGGGCGACGGCCGCGATGGCGGCGGGGGTGCGGTGCTGGAAGACGTCCCGGGAGGTGACGGCCAGTCCGGCCTTGCGGGCGCGGCTGACGACCTGGATGGCGCTGATGCTGTCCCCGCCGAGGGCGAAGAAGCTGTCGTCCACACCGATCCGGGGCAGGCCGAGGACCTCGGCGAGCACCTCGCACAGGATGCGCTCCGCGTCGGAGCGGGGCGCGCCCCCGGTGTGGGTGGTGGCGAAGTCGGGGGCGGGCAGCGCCTTGCGGTCGACCTTGCCGTGCGGGGTCAGCGGCAGCTCGTCCAGGGCGAGCAGCAGCGACGGCACCATGTGCTCGGGCAGCACGTCGGCGAGCCGCTCGAGTACGGCGGCCGTGTCGGCGCCGGTCACGACGTAGCCGACCAGCCTCTGGTGCCCGGCCGGGTCGGTGACGGCGGCGGCCACGGCGTCCGAGACGTCCGGCAGCGCGCGGAGGGCGGACTCGACCTCGCCCAGCTCGATGCGCTGGCCCCGGATCTTGACCTGGTGGTCGCGGCGCCCGGTGAACAGCAGCTGCCCGTCGGCGAGGAGCACCACCTGGTCGCCGGTGCGGTACATGCGGGTGCCGTCGGCGGCGAACGGGTCGGGTACGAAGGTGGTGGCCGTCCGGCCGGGGTCGCCGAGGTAGCCGCGGCCGACGCCCGCACCGGCGATGAACAGTTCGCCGGGGACGCCCTGCGGGACGGGGCGCAGGTCGTCGCCGAGGACGTACAGCCGGGTGTTGCGCAGCGGCCGCCCGATGGGCATGGAGGCGTCGTCGGCCCGCACGTCGGCGGCGGTGCGCGCGTAGGCGTGGGTGACGTCGTCGGAGCACTCGGTGGGGCCGTAGACGTTGGCCAGCGCGATGTGCGGGTGGCGGGCGAACCAGCGGGCGCACAGGTCGGCGGGGAGCGCCTCGCCGTTGGAGATCATCCAGCGCAGGGCGGGCAGCCGGGGCGCGTTCCCGGTGGTGTCCCAGGCGTCCAGGGTGGCGCGCAGCAGGGAGGGCACGACCTCCAGGACGGTGAGGCTCTCGTCCGCGATGACGCCGAACAGGGCGTCCGGGTCGGCGGCGGCGTCCCGGGGGACGGCGCGGACGCGGCCGCCGACGAGCAGGGCGGTCAGGGTCTGCCAGACGGTGACGTCGAAGGTGACGGGCGCGTTGTGGACGAGCGCGTCGGTGTGGTCCAGGCCCAGCTCCTCGACCTTGGCGAGCAGGTGGTTGACCATGCCGCCGCGCTGCACCATGGCGCCCTTGGGCTTGCCCGTGGAGCCGGAGGTGTAGATGACGTACGCGAGGTCCAGCGGGCCGCCCACGACGGGGGCGAGGTCGTCGGCGGGGTCCTGGGCGCCGTCGAGGAGGAGCACGGGGAGGTCACCGGCCGCCTGCCGCGCGAGGGCCTGGTGCGTGGTGTCGGCCAGCACGCAGGTGGCGCCGCTGTCGGTGAGCAGGCCGGTGAGGCGGGCCAGCGGGGCGCGCGGGTCGAGCGGCAGGAAGGCGCGGCCCGAGCCGAGCACGCCGAGCTCGGCGGTGATGAAGTCGCGTCCCGGTTCGGTGAGCAGGGCCACCGGGCCGGTGCCGCCGGTGAGGCGGCGGGACAGGGCGCTGGAGGCCCCGGCGAGCTGCGCGTACGTCAGGGTGCCGCCGTCGTCGGTGACGGCCGGTGCGTCGGGGCGGTCGGCGGCGTGGTCCCGTACGCGCTCGACGACGCCGCGGTAGGGCTCGGCGCGTACGGGACCGGTCAGGGCGGCGTCGAGCAGGCCGGCCTCTCCGGGCGCCAGCAGGTCGAGTGTGTCCAGCTGCACGTCGGCGGCGATGGTGACGAAACGCTCGAGGAAGTCCGTGAAGCGGCGCAGGTGGGCGCGCACCTCGGCCTGCCCGTACCGGGACTCGTTGCCGCTGAGGTCGACGCCGATGCCGTCGGCGCCCTTGTCGGCGACGGTGAACTCCAGGTCGTCGACGAGGCCGGTGGAGGTGTTGTACATGATGGCGTCGCAGGGGCCGATGGCCAGCTTCTCGATCTGCGGCATCATGTTGATGAACGGGCCGAACGGCCGCCGGTCGTCGCTGGCCAGGCCCATGGCGCGGCGGATGCGGCTGACCCTGTGGCGCTGGTGCTTGAGCGCCTGGGAGAAGGCCTGGTACGTCGCGGTGAGCAGGTCGCCGCGGGTCATGCCGGGCGTCACGGGGAGCCGCAGCGGCACGTAGTTGACCACCATGCCGGGTATCCCCTGCATCGTGCCGCCGGCCCGGGCGGTCACGGGCAGGGACAGCATGACGTCGCCGGTGCCGAGCATCCGCCCGGTGTAGGCGCCGAGCGCGGCGACCAGGACGGTCTGCCAGGTGACGCGGGCGTCCCAGGCGACGTCGCGCAGCCGGTCGGCGGTCCGCTCGGGCAGGACGGTGTTCTCGCGCCGGAACGCCTGGGCCGGTTCGGCGTCGCGGGTGGCGAGGCTGACGGGCTCGGGGCGGTCGGCGAATCGTTCCTCCCAGTAGCCGCGGTCGCGCTCGGCGCGCGGCGACTCGCCGTAGGCGGCCTCGGCGTCGATCAGGGTGCTCAGCGGCGGGAAGCGGCCCTCGTCGAGGGAGGTTCCGGCGAGCATCGCCGCGTAGATGGCGGACAGCCGCTGCCAGTAGATGACGTAGCTGAACCCGTCGGAGACCAGGTGGTGGTTGAGGAGGCAGAAGAACGTGCGGTCCTCGGCGAGGGTGAACACGCTCAGCCGGAACAGCGGCACGTACGGGACGGCCGTCGGCACGAGCGGTACGCGGAGGTCGGCGCGGATCATCTCCCGGGCCGCCTCCGCGGGGTCGTCGGCGTCGCTGACGTCGGTGACGGTCAGCGGCAGCTCGTCGAGCTCCTCGATGAACTGCCGGGGCTCGCCTTCGACGTCGGTGAAGCGGGCGCGCAGGCACTCGGACTCCTCCACGAGCCGTTCCAGCGCGGCGCGGAAGAGCCGCCGGTCGAGCGGGCCGCGGATGTCCCAGTAGATGGCGGTGTTGTAGGAGGCACCGCCACCGGACAGCTTCTCGTCGAACCAGATGTCCTTCTGCCCGGCGGTGAGCGGCAGGCCGGCCGTGTGGACGTGAGTCGTCATACCAATCCCCTAGCGAAGGTCATCGAGTTCACCCGTCGATCGTCGACGAGCGCGCTGACAGCGGGCTGACCGCGAGCTGACGCGCGCCCCGGCCCGGCGGGTCAGCCGCAGCCGCCGGCGTGCCCGTCGTCGGCCGACCTGCCGAGGCCGGCCGCGCCGACGACCGGTTCCGGTACGGACGTGGCGGGCCGGGCCTTGGTGCGCAGGTGCTCGACGAAGGCGTCGAACCGGTCCAGGCCCCAGAAGCGGGTGAAGCCGTGCACGAAGAACGGCACCCCGAAGACGCCGTCCTCGTACACGTGGAGCAGGGCGCGCACGCCTTCGGCGCGCAGATCGGGGTCGTCGCTCGCGTCGGCGACGCGCCGTCCGTCGAGGCCGAGCCCGGCGCCGATGGCGGCGATGACGTCGCGGTCGCAGATGTCGCGGCCCTCGCCGAAGCGGGCCCGGTAGCAGGCGGCGATGTACTCCTGGCCGCGCCCCTCGCGGGCGGCGACCAGGTAGCCGAGGTGGGGCACCTCCCACACCGGCCCGCGGTCGACGGGCCAGGTCACGGTGATGCCGCGGTCCTTGGCGAGCCGGCCCACGTCCTGGAGGACGTAGCGGTTCTTCTCGCGGGACATCTCCGAGTACGGGAAGCTGCCGCCCTGCTCGGCGAGGAGGCGGGTGCTCTCGGCGTCCGGTTCGAAGCACGGCACCCACTCGAGCCGGTCGACCAGCTCGAGGTGACGGCCCGTCAGTTCCATGTGCGTGAGCCAGGAGTACGGGCTGCGCAGGGAGAAGTAGAAGCGTGGTGTCTTGTTCTTCTTGGGCATGGCGGTGTCCGCTTTCCTCCGTGGGGTGGTGGCGTCAGACGACGAGGCCGCCGTCGATGCCGAAGACCTGGCCGGTGATGTAGGAGGCGCGGTCCGAGGCCAGGAAGGCGACCAGATCGGCGACCTCCTCGGGCCGGCCGAACCGCCTGAGCGGGATGCGCTCGGTCATCTTCGCGACGTGGTCGTCGGCGAGGCCGGAGAGCATGTCGGTCTCGATGAAGCCGGGGGCGACGGCGTTGGCGCGGATGCCGTAGCGGCCGGACTCCTTGGCCAGCGCCTTGGTGAACCCGATGATCCCGGCCTTGGTGGCCGAGTAGTTCGTCTGCGTGGCGTTGCCGTACACCCCGGCGACGGAGGACAGGGTGATCACCGATCCGGTACGGCGCTTCATCATGGCGAAGACGGCCGCCTTGCAGACGTTGTACGTGCCGTCGAGGTTGACCCGCAGCACCGCGTCCCAGTCGGCCTCGGACAGCATCACCAGCGGGTTGTCGCGGACGATCCCGGCGCAGGAGACGACCGTGTGCAGCGGACCGAGCGCCTTCTCGCCGTCGCGTACGAAGCCGCGTACGGCGTCGTGCCGGGCCACGTCGACCTGCGCCGTGTACACCCGCGCCCCGGCCGCTGTGGCCTCCTCGGCCACGGCGTCGGCGGCCTCCTTGTTCGACTGGTAGCAGAACGCCACGTCGTACCCGTCCCGGGCGAGCCGGGTCACCACATGGCGGCCGATCCCCCGGGAGCCTCCGGTCACCAGGGCGACGGGGCGGTCGTTTGCGGACATTGCTGATGTCTCCTCGTTGGCTGGGACGGCCGGGACTGTGGCTGCGGGGGGCTGTGGGTGCGGGGAAGCTGAGACCGCCTTGGGGTCCGGACCCCGGGGGCGGCGACCCCGGAGGCCGAGCCGGGGGGCCGAGACCGCCCAGGGACTGGGCGACTTGTGCTCCCGACCGCCGGGGGACGAGACCGCCCGAGGGCTGGGCGCCTGGGGCGCCCGGCCGCCCAGGGGCTGCCGACCACCGGGGACTGCCGTCCGCCGGGCGCTGGGACCTCCGGGCCCCGCCACGGCACGGCTCACGGCACCGGCCCGGCTCGCTCGCGGCCCGCCGCGCGCCCATGGCACGGCCGGGCGGGCCGGTGTGCGCCGGGGTGCGGCCCACGCGCCGGTGAGCGGGGCGGGCGCGCACCCGTCGGCGCCGGCGCCGGTGGCGGTCGGCCGTGCGGCCTACGCGCCCGTGAGCAGGGCGCAGCCGACGGTGCCGTCGCGTTCGATGCCGGTGACCAGGGCGGCTTCGCCGGAGGCGAGGCCCTGCCCGCCGGCGGAGGCGAGGACCGCGGCGAGTTGCAGGCTGGTGGAGGCGGCGGAGGTGTCGCCGAGCAAGGGCCGGCAGCGGACCCAGCGGGGGTCCGTCGCGCCGAGCGCGTCGGTGACACCGGCCTCCTCCAGGGCGGCGAGTTCGCCACCGGCCCCGAGCGGGGCCACCAGGCGCACGTCCTCGGCGGCCACACCGGTCGTCTCCAGGGCGTCGCGTACGCAGGCGGCGAGGGCCGCGCGGGCCTCGCCCTGCTCCCCGAACGCCCGGAAGCGGGTCGACCGGACGCGGGCCAGCGGGGACCGCCCGGCGGCCGCCGCGTCCTCGGGCGTCTCCAGCAGGAACACCGCGCTGCCCTCGCCGAGCGGCGCGGACCGCTCCTCGGCGGTGCGGCCGTGCCATTCGAGCCAGGCCCGCTGGACGGAGTACTCCTCGGCGGCGCCGCACAGCACCCGGGCACAGTGCCCGCCGCGGTGCAGCCGCACCGCGTAGCTCAGGGCGAGCAGCCCGGTGAGCCAGCCGCCCGCGATCGTCGTGTTGGGCCCCTTGATGCCGTGCCAGATGGCGCTCTGCCCGGCCGCCCGGTTCATCACGGTGTTCGGCATGCGGGCCGGGTCGACGTGGTACGGCCGCTCACTCGCGAAGGAGTCGCGGGTGAAGTCCATGATGCTCTGGACGCTGCCGGAGCCGGTGCCGAGGACGAGGGCGGTCTCCTCGGGCCGCCGGGCCGGTTCGGCGTCGCAGGACGCCAGCAGCCTGCCGACCGCGGTGACGGCGAGGGCGGTCACCCGGTCCATCGTCCGGGTGCCCTTCCTGCCGACGTACTGCGCGGCGGTGAAGTCCGGGACCAGACCGCCGCGCTCGAAGGGGCCGGGGTACGCGGCGCGGTCCAGCGTCCCGACGGCGCTGCGTCCGGCGTTGATCCCTTCGCTGAAGGACGCGCTGCCGACGCCGTACGGAGAGACCGCCGACCAGGCGGAGAGGACCAGTGGGGACATCACTCCGCCTCCCGGTAGCGGCCGAAGATCAGCACGGCGTTGTTGCCCGCGAAGGCGAGCGCGTTGTTCTGGACGACGTTCAGTTCGGCGGGCCGCGCCTCGTTCGGCACGCAGTCCAGGCCGCACTCCGGGTCGGTCTCCCGGTGGTTGATGGTGGGCGGGATGAAGCCCTCGGTGAGGGCGAGCGCGCAGGCGGCGGAGGCGAGGGCGCTGGCCGCGCCCATGGAGTGGCCGATCATGGACTTGATGGAGATCGTCGGCGGGGGCGCGGCGAAGACCTGCCGGATGGCCCCGGCCTCGGTCACGTCGTTGGCCCGGGTGCCGGTGCCGTGAGCCGAGATGAAGTCGATGTCCTCGGGCTTCACCCCGGCGTTGCGGTGCGCGACCTCCATGCACCGGGCGAGGCTGCCCTGGTCGGGTGCGACCGGGTGGTGGGCGTCGCAGTTCAGGCCGTACCCGAGCACCTCGGCGTAGACGCGGGCGCCGCGGGCCCGCGCCGATTCGAGGCTCTCCATCAGGAGGATGCCCGCGCCCTCGCCGGTGAGGATGCCCTTGCGGTCCTTGTCGAACGGCTGGCACACCTCGGGCGCGATGGTGCCGAGCCGGTAGAACCCGGCGAACGTCTTGCGGCACACCGCGTCGGCGCCGCCGCACAGCGCGACCTCCACCTCGCCGCCGCGGATGGCGTCGAACCCGCTGCCGATGGCGTAGTTCCCGGCCGCGCAGGCGGTGGGGATGGTGAGGGCCTCGACGTCGGTGAGGCCCAGCTCCCGCACGATGCCGGTGGACAGCCGGCCCGCCTGCGCCCGGCGCACCACGCCGGGCGGCAGCTGCTCGGGGCCTTCCTTGAGCTGGAGCTCCACGAGGCCGTCCAGGTCGCGGGCCTCCGCGTCGGTGGTCCCGACGGAGACCAGCGCCCGGCGCTGCCGGAGTTCCTCCAGGGACAGGCCCGCGTCCGCCACCGCCAGGTTGGCGGCGGCGACCGAGAACTGGGTGGCCCGCCCCAGCTCGTCGGGGTCGACGCGCCGGATCCACTCGGCCGGGTCGAAGTCGTCCACCTCGCACCCGTTGGCGTGCGCGAAACCCGTCGTGTCGAAGGCTGTGATCGGCTTGACCCCGCTGCGTCCGGACCGCAGTCCGTCCAGGAAGGCCGCGACGCCGAGCCCGATGCTGCTGATGGTGCCGAGCCCGGTGATCACCACTCGGCGCGGCGGCCGCTGGTCGTTGTCGTACACCTTGCGCTCCCGTCGTCCGGTGCCGATGCCTAGTGGGAGGCCGCCTTGGCCGCCACGGCTTCGTCGACGACGGTGACGACGCCTTCGAGGTTCACCATCCGGGCCAGTTCGGCCTGGTCGATGTCGATCCCGAAGGCGCGCTCGAGCTGGGAGAGGATCTCGATGGCGCCCATCGAGTCCGCTTCGTGGTCCTCCTTGAAGCGACTGGTGTCGGTCATCTCGTCCGCGTCGATCTCGAGGATGTCGCAGATGATTTCCTTGATCGTGGCACGGCCTTCGGCGTCCACGCGGTTCGCTGTCGTCATGCGGACGATGCTGACGAACCCCCCTGACAGCGGGCTGATGACCGGCTGACAGCCTCAAGCGGTCCTGAGGTAGCGGAGCAACTCCGGGAAATCGGCGGGGTTGTCCTTCATCCAGGCCCAGTAGCGCGGGATGGTCCTGGCGTACGCGCAGTAGTAGCTGCGGACCGTCTCCACGAGCCGGGCCAGGGTGGCGCGGCCGAAGGAACCGCTGCGCCAGACCATCACCATCTCGGTGCTCTCCGTGCCGGAGATCGGCACCAGGGACACGTCGCTGGTGGCGCCGGTCGGGGTGGTCAGGGCGGCCGCGTTGGCGTCCCGTACCCAGTTCATCGCCTCGTGGTGGCCGTCCGCGTAGTGCAGCACCTCCGGTTTCGTGCGCGGGAACCGGGTGAACAGCAGCTTCTCGATGGGGTGGAACCAGTGGTCCTGGGCGTAGCGGACCCAGTTGAGGGAGGCGAGGTGGCAGGCCTCCAGGGCCGGCTCGGCGGACAGCGGGTGGCCCTGGGGCACGGCGAGCCAGACCGGTTCGCGCGCGATGACGGCGGTGTCGAGGGCCGGTTCGCCCCGGTCGCCGGGCTCGACGAGCGACATGCACGGCACGAGCGCCGCGCTGAGCCAGCCGCGGCGCACCGCGTCCACGGCGGCGCTGGGGCTGAGCGTCTCGGTCTGCACCTCCGTGCGGGGCAGCGAGGACTGGAGGGCGCTGTGCAGGGACGGCGGCGTCCATTCCGAATTCCCGAACCGGAAGACTTTGGTGGCATGGGCCGCCGCCTCGACGACGACCATGTCGGCACGCTGGACCAGTTCGGTGAGCATCGGGATGAGCCGCTCACCCAGCGAGGTGGGTACGACACCGGAGGAAGATCTGACGAAAAGCCGGCCGCCCACCGCATCTTCTATGCGTTTCAGCTGTGCGGTAAGGCTGGATTGCGGAACACTTAATTCCGACGCCGCCTTGGAGATGCTCCCGACCTGATCTATGACGGTCACAATTCTGGCATGGCGTAACTCTATGTTCACAACGCCCCCGCGGCACTGATGCCCAACATGTGAAATCCTGGCATGAAACTTCCAAGATGATTCACACGCTAACAGGGCGCCCGGATGGCGTCCACCGCCTTCGCCACGCACAGTTCACAGGGCCTGCCCCGAATAATGTCGCGTGAACACCTATCGCACGGAACAGGCCCTTGGGCGGGGATCGTCCTATTGTCCCGCGTGCAGCAGCGCCTGGCGCGGCTCCCCCAGGACGTCGTCCTGCGTCAGGATCGCCTGGTACGCGCGGTGCAGTCCGCGCCCCGGCTCGAGGCCGAGGTCGTCGGCCAGCCGGCGGCGCGCGCCGTGGAAGACCTCCAGGGCCTCCGCCTGCCGGCCGTCCCGGTAGAGCGCCAGCATCAGCAGTTCGCTGAGCCGCTCGCGCCCGGAGTGCTCAAGGGCCAGCTGCCGCAGCTCGGCCAGGGGGACGCGCTCCGCGTCGATCCGCAGCCTGACCGCCGTCAGGTCCTCGTACGCGGTGATCCGGCGCTCCTCCAGGCAGGCCGCCTGGACACGGCACCGCAGACCGTCGCATGTGTCGAGGAGCGCGGGCCCGCGCCAGAGCATGAGCGCCTCTTCGAGCCGCGCCATGGCCTCGACCGGATTGTGCCGGGCGAGCGCGGCGCCCGTGTCGGCCAGCTCGACAAACCTGTGCGCGTCCACAGCATTGGGCGGAATGTCGAGTACGTAACCGCTGCCCACCGTTCGCACGAGCGAGTCGCCGTCCAGGCCCGACACCATCTTCAGGAATTTGCGCAGCCGCCCGACGTTGGCCTGGAGTGCGTTGCGCGCATTGGCCATCGAACGGTCCGCCCACAGCTCGTCCACGATCTGGTCGAAGAGGACCGGCGCCCCGGGCGAGAGCGACAGCAGCGTCAATACGACGCTCGCCCGTTTCGACACCATCGTGTACTGCTCGCGTCCTCGCTTCAGGTAAAGCGGTCCCAGCAGGTTGATCTCCACAGTCCGAACCCCCATGACTATCGGCAACCGCTGGGAATTCTGCCAGTCATCACCCGGCCGGAGGACATACCATCTCGATGGCGTTCGCGCACCGGAATGGTATGGGGCCAAGAGGAACGGGCGCCGAACCGGCGGGGGATCCGGTCCGGCGCCCGTCCTCGGACCGGCGGCTAGCGGAGGCGAGCCGCCGGGGCGGTCGTGGTGGCCGGCCGGCCACCACTGGTTCCGGATGCGGCGGCGGCCTGCGCGCGCCGCGTCTTCTTCGAGGGCCACCAGCTGGCGTCACCCAGCAGGATCAGGGCCGAGGGCAGGATCATGACCCGGATGATGAAGGCGTCCAGCACGACGGCGACCGCGAGGCTGAAGCCGATCTGCTTCATCTCGGCGAGGTGCAGGAACATGAAGCTGCCGAACACGGTGACCATGACGACGGCCGCGCTGGTCACGACCTTGGCCGACTTCTCGATGCCCTCCATGACCGCCTGACGGGTCGGCATCCCGTTCATCGCCGCCTCCTTGATGCGGCTGACGACGAAGACCTGGTAGTCCATCGACAGGCCGAAGAGGATCACGAAGAGGAACAGCGGCACCCGCGAGCCGATGGCGCTCGTGGCGCTCTCGTCGAACCCGAAGACGGTCGAGGCCAGGCCCCACTGGAAGAAGACGACCACCAGGCCGAAGGCCGCGCCGACCGACAGCAGGTTGAGCAGGACGCCCACCAGGCCGATGACCACCGAGCCGAAGACCACCACGGTCATCAGGAAGGTCAGCAGCAGCAGGAACCCGACGACGACCGGCAGCTTGTCGTCCTGGTGCGCCAGGTAGTCGACATCGACCGCGACCGGCCCGTCCACGCCGTACTCGGCGCCCTGCACCTTGCCGAGCGTGGCCGGCAGGTAGTCCTGGCGCAGGTTCTCCAGGGAACCGGTCGCCTCGGGGGAGCTGAGGCGGTGCGGCACGGCCAGGGTCATCACGCTGACCCGCCCGTCCTCGGACGTCTGCACGGCCGGCGGGTTCTTGGAGAACATCGGGTCCGCCTTGGCCCGCTGGGCGAGCGCGTCCAGGGCCGTGGCGACCTCGGCCCGCCGGTCGCCGTCGGCGCGGACGACGACCCAGTGCTCCGAACGGCGGTCCGGGAAGGCGTCGTTGAGCTTGTCGTACGTCTGCATCTCCGGGATCTCCCGGGAGTGCGTGTCCTTGTTCAGCACGCGCAGCTCCATGCCGAGCGCGGGGAGCGCCATGCCCACCATGACCAGCGCGGACAGGACCAGGGTGGCCACCGGGCGCTTGCGTGCCGGGTTCAGCAGGGCGGTGAAGATCCGGCCGGTGCGCTCCGGATGGCGCTGGCGCAGCCGCTTGCCGCGTTCCGCGGCGCGGGCGGCGCGGCGGTCGGTGCGCCGCCCGATCTTGACCAGCAGGCCGGGCAGGACGGTCACCGAGCTCACCATCGCGACGAAGACGACGAGGATGGTCGCGGTGGCCAGCGAGGAGAAGATGATGTCGGTGGCCAGGAACAGGGTGGCGCTGGAGACGATCACCGCGAGGCCGGAGACGACGATGGCGCGTCCGGCGGTCGCCGCGGCGATGCCGACCAGGGCCTCCGGGCTGAGGCTGCCGGCCGCCTGCTCCCGCTCCTCGCGTTCACGCTTGAGGTAGAAGAGCGTGTAGTCGACGCCGACCGCCATGCCGATGAGCAGGATGACGTTCATGCCGACGCCCGCGTCGGGGATCAGGTGCGAGACCACCATGGACAGGCCGACCGCGGCGGCGATCGAGGAGACCGCCAGCAGCAGCGGGACGCCGACCATCACGAGCGAGCCGAACACGATCAGCAGGGTGAGCAGGGTGATCGGGAAGGTGATCATCTCGGTCTTGGCGAGGTCGTCGCCGCGCTGCTTGTTGAGGCCCTTGCTGACCGATGCGTCACCGGTCTCCTCGACGATCAGGTCGGGGTTGGCCTTCTGCACGGCGGTCGTCTGCTCGCGCAGCGGGTCGACGTGCTTCATCGCCTCGCGCTTGGGGCCCTTCATGGTCACTTCGACCATGAGCATCCGGCCGTTCTCGGAGAGGACCGGCTCGTCGACCTCCAGGACCTCGGGCAGCCCCTTCATCCGGCCGCCGAGGTCCTGGGCCGCCGCGCGGGCCTTCGCCTCGTCCAGCTCGCCGGACCTGGCACTGAACATGATCTGCTCGGTCGGCTTGCGCTCCAGGCCCGCCTCGGTCGCGATGGCCTCGGCGCGGCCGGACTCGCCCACCCGGTAGTCCTTGGCGACCGCGCTGTTGGTGCCGACCGAGATGCCCACGGCGAGGCACAGGAGCACGAACGCGAACCACGCGGCGATCGCACGCCCCGGGTTCAGGGCGCTCCAGCTCGCCACCCTCACGGTGATCGGCTGCTTCTTCACTGTCCCAGCTCCTTCAGGATCGTCATCACCGCCCAACGGGTGTAAGTCAACGATGACAGGTGATGGTGAGATGCGTCAACCGTAAGACCGGGAGGTGGCCGGATCGGCGCCCGTTCGGGCGCGGCCGCGCCCGGCGAAGCCCCGGTCGCCCGGCGGGCACAACGACACGGCTCCCGTCACCAGGGGGCGACGGGAGCCGTGCTGACCTGCGAGGAGAGGTCGTCAGCTGGACCGGAGCGCGTCCCGGTCCAGTGCGTGGGCGCCATAGATCTCACTGACCCAGTTGGTCTGGTACACCGAGTCCAGATACCGCTCCCCCAGGTCCGGCGAGATCGCCACCGCCGTGGTCCGCCCGTCCGGACGGTGCTCGGCCAGCCAGCCCGCGGCCCCCGCGACGACCGTCCCCGTGGAGCCGCCGAACAGGAAGCCGACCGTCGCCAGCCGGTGCGCGACCCGGATCGCCTCCACCTCCGGCACGTGCACCACGTCGTCCACGAACGACTCGTCGAGCAGTTGCGGTCGCACACCGGCCCCAAGGCCCGGGATCATCCGCAGCCCCGGCGGCCCGCCGAAGGTGACGGAGCCGACCGAGTCGACGGCCACCACCGTCACCGGGCGGCCGGACTCCTTGAAGTAGCGCGCGCAGCCCATCAGCGTGCCCGTCGTGCCCGCGCCGACGAACAGCACGTCGAGATCGGGGAAGTGCGTCGCGATGGAGGGGGCCGTCGTCCGGTAGTGGGCCAGCCAGTTGTGGGGATTGGCGTGCTGGTTCAGCCACAGGTGGCGGTCGTCGGACGCGCAGAGCTGGCGTACGTAGTCGAGTCTGGCCCCGAGGAACCCGGTCTCCGGATGGGGCTCGGTGATGATGTGCACCTGGGCGCCCATCGCCTCCATCAGCCGCCGGGTGACCAGGTTGCAGCGGGTGTCCGTGACGCACAGGAAGCGGTAGCCCTTGTCGGCCGCGATCATGCTCAGGGCGACACCGAGGTTCCCCGACGAGGACTCCACAATGACCGAGTTGCCGGTGAGCGCCCCTCTCCTCTCGGCGTCGGCGATCATCGACGCCGCCGCCTTCAGCTTGATGGAGCCGGCGAAGTTGAAGCCCTCGCACTTCAGGTAGACCGACGTGTCGAGGGTCGGCCGGAGGTCCACGTAGAGATCGTCCACATGGAAGTCCTCCGGCGCGGAGATCACGGTCACTGCGACCACCCCCGTCTCAGGTACGGCCGCCGGCCTCGCCGGCGCGCCCGTAGCGGTCGATCTCGTGGAAGAAGCCGTCGACGAAGTGCAGGTCCCCGGCGGCGTGGATCATGTCGTACACGTACTTGCCGACCGCGAGGTCCAGGACGCCGAGCCCGAACGGCGAGAAGACCACGGGCCGGTCGGCGGGCATCCGGACCTGTCCGGTCAGCACGTCGTACAGCGTCCCGTCGATGAAGTCCCGGTTGCCCGTGAGCTTTTCGGTCAGGTGCGGGGAGGTGTCCGCCTTCAGGCAGTGCTCGATGTCGTCGACCACGTTCGCCGAGGCGAGCAGCACCTCGGGCGCGAGGTCGCGCAGCGAGATGTTGAGGACGAGCGGGTTGTGCGCGAACCAGTCCGGGTCGGTGACGTGCGGGGCCGCGGCGATGGTCGCGAACACCACCAGGTCACTGGAGCGCACCAGGTCCTCGGCGCTCTCGTGCACGGTGATCCGGCCGCCCGCGCCGCTGCCCTCCAGGTACGAGCGGAAGCCCGCGGCGTGCTCGGCGGACAGGTCGTGCACGCCCACCTCGTCGAAGTCCCAGCCGGTCCGGGTCAGATACGTGTGGATGTGGCGGGCGATGAGCCCGGTCCCGACGAAGCCCACCCGGGCCGGGCGGGTGCGGTCGCGGGAGAGCCGGTCGGCCGCCAGCACCGCCGACGCCGCGGTGCGCGCCGCGCTGATGATGGAGCTCTCCAGACAGGCGAACGGGTAACCCGTGTCGTAGTCGTTCAGCACCAGCACCGCGGAGGCCCGGGGGACGCCCCGGCCCACGTTCTCCGGGAAGCTGGATATCCACTTCAGCCCCTCGACCCGCGTGCCGCCGCCGATCGACGCGGGAAGGGCGATGATGCGCGCGGAGGGGCGGTCGGGGAAGCGCAGGAAGTACGAGGGCGGGTTGACCGTGTCGCCCTCGCCGTGCACCCGGTACGCCGTCTCCACCAGGTCGACGGTGCCCTTCTCGCTGCCGGACAGCACACGGTCCACCTGGACGCCGGGAATCACGGCGAACGGCGGGACATGGACTTGCTGTGTCATGCACAACTCCATCGCAGTAGGCGGGCGACCCGTTGCCACCCCCGGGCGGAACGCCACTCAGCCGACGCCCGCCACCATTCGCGCGGCAATGTTGCCGTTTCCCGCTGACACAGTGCTGACGCCGCAACAACCGTCATGGCGGCCTGCGATTTTCAGCCAACGCTTAATGACCTGTCCCGCACTTCCCCGCCTGCCTAGGGTTATTCGTCAGTGGCGCCACCCCGAGGAATACACGGTCGGGCCGGTGCCATTGGCGACCGGAAGTCCGGCCTTTCTGGAACCGGCACTCGTGGAGCTACCCCGACAGGAGTAATCAGTGCTCAACAACGTAGTGATCGTGGGCGGCGGAACGGCAGGCTGGATGACGGCCTCCTACCTCAAAGCCGCGTTCGGTGACCGCATCGACATCACTCTCGTGGAATCCGGGCACATCGGCGCCGTCGGCGTCGGCGAGGCCACGTTCAGCGACATCCGCCACTTCTTCGAGTTCCTGGGGCTCAAGGAGAAGGACTGGATGCCGGCGTGCAACGCCACGTACAAGCTCGCCGTCCGGTTCGAGAACTGGCGCGAGAAGGGGCACTACTTCTACCACCCCTTCGAGCAGATGCGGTCGGTCAACGGCTTCCCGCTCACGGACTGGTGGCTCAAGCAGGGCCCGACGGACCGGTTCGACAAGGACTGCTTCGTGATGGCGTCCGTCATCGACGCCGGCCTCAGCCCGCGCCACCAGGACGGCACGCTGATCGACCAGCCCTTCGACGAGGGCGCGGACGAGATGCAGGGCCTGACGATGTCCGAGCACCAGGGCAAGACGCAGTTCCCCTACGCCTACCAGTTCGAGGCCGCGCTGCTCGCCAAGTACCTGACGAAGTACTCGGTCGAGCGCGGCGTCAAGCACATCGTGGACGACGTCCGCGAGGTCTCCCTGGACGACCGGGGCTGGATCACCGGGGTGCGCACGGGTGAGCACGGCGACCTCACCGGCGACCTGTTCATCGACTGCACCGGCTTCCGCGGGCTTTTGCTGAACCAGGCTCTCGAGGAGCCGTTCATCTCCTACCAGGACACCCTGCCCAATGACAGCGCGGTCGCGCTCCAGGTGCCGATGGACATGGAGCGCCGCGGCATTCTGCCGTGCACGACGGCGACCGCCCAGGACGCCGGCTGGATCTGGACGATTCCGCTGACGGGCCGCGTCGGCACCGGATACGTGTACGCCAAGGACTACCTCTCCCCGGAAGAGGCCGAGCGCACTCTGCGGGAATTCGTCGGCCCGGCCGCCGCCGACGTCGAGGCCAATCACATCCGTATGCGCATCGGCCGCAGCCGGAATTCCTGGGTCAAGAACTGCGTGGCCATCGGCCTGTCCAGCGGATTCGTCGAGCCGCTGGAGTCGACCGGGATCTTCTTCATCCACCACGCCATCGAGCAGCTGGTGAAGAACTTCCCGGCCGCGGACTGGAATTCCATGCACCGCGATCTGTACAACAGCGCGGTCTCCCACGTCATGGACGGCGTACGGGAGTTCCTGGTGCTGCACTACGTGGCCGCCAAGCGGAACGACACGCAGTACTGGCGTGACACCAAGACCCGGAAGATCCCCGATTCCCTCGCCGAGCGCATCGAGAAGTGGAAGGTGCAGCTCCCGGACTCGGAGACGGTCTACCCGTACTACCACGGGCTGCCGCCGTACTCGTACATGTGCATCCTCCTCGGGATGGGCGGCATCGAGCTCAAGCCGTCGCCCGCGCTGGCCCTGGCCGACGGCGGCGCCGCGCAGCGGGAGTTCGAGCAGATCCGGAACAAGACGCAGCGGCTGACCGAGGTGCTGCCCAAGGCGTACGACTACTTCACGCAGCTGCGCTGACCGTCGCCGCGGAGTTCACGGCGGGCCTGCGGCCGGGCCCGCCGTCTACTTCGCGTCCGGCAAGGTTTCCCGCGATGTAACTGCCGCCCGGCCCGGTCCCCGACGTCCTCACGCCCATGGGCCGGCCCGGGCCGGCGCGGTGCTGCTCCTCGCCGGCCTCGCCCACGAGCCGCAGGACGGGCGCCGACGCGTTCGGGTGGCCGCTGCTCGCGGCCGCGACCGGCCCAGGCGCGGGGTGTGGCGGCGGCCAGGGAGCACATGGGCCTGGCCGCCCCCGGTGCGGCCCCGGCCGGGCGGGCCGTCCGGCGGTGATGAACCCCCCGGCCCGGCGCGGTGTCCCGCGTGCCGTCGGCGTCGCGCGTGGGCCGTCCCGCCGACGCCCGTGTTCTTCGCGGTCACCGGCATCACGGTGCCGGCCGCGACAAGCTTCCCGTAGAGACAGAAGGCGGTACGCCGATGACCGACCCCGCGATACGGACCCCCGCCCCCACCGCCCCGCCGGTGTCCGCTCCGGCCACCCCCGACGGATTCCGCGCCATGATGAGCGGCTTCCCCACCGGTGTCTGCGTGGTGACCACCACCGACCACGAGGGTGCGCCGCGCGGGATGACCTGCTCCTCGGTGTGCAGCGTGTCGCTCGATCCGCCCACGCTGCTGGTCTGCCTCCGCGACGGCAGCCCGACCCTGGAGGCGATCATGAAGAGCGGCGTGTTCGCGGTCAACTTCCTGCACGAGGGCGCCCGGGAGGCCGCCGAGCTCTTCGCCTCGGGCAACCCGCACCGCTTCGACCTCCTCCCCTGGGAGCAGACCCCGGACATGGCGGGCCCCCATCTGTCCAGGGACGCGCACGCCGTCACGGACTGCGATGTCGTCCTGACCCGGAAGGTCGGAAGCCACGTCACCGTGTTCGGCACCGCGCGCCACATCGTCGAGCGGCACGGCCACCCACCCCTCCTCTACGGGATGCGGCAGTTCCGCTCCTGGTCCGCCATGTGACGTCCCGTCGCGCCCCAGGCCCGGTCCCCTTCGGGGGCCGGGCCTTCGCACTGTCCGGACAGGAGAAGGTCCGGCATGACGTTTGACAGCCCTCCAAGGCATATGTAAGTCTCGACTTACATGCTTCAAGCGAGAGGGCGTGGACCATGACAAGCGAGGAGCTGCTGGCCGTGCTCGCCGCCGTGGGCCACGCACAACGCCTCCGGGTCATCGCGGAGGTCGCCGGCGGACGGATGTACGTCAGCGAGCTGGCCCGCCGCCTGGGGATATCGCGACCGCTGCTGTACATGCACCTGGAGCGGCTGGAGAAGGCCGGTCTCGTGGTCGGCAGCCTGGAGTTGTCGAAGAGCGGCAAGGCGCTGAAGTACTTCGAACTGGCGCCGTTCGACCTGCATGTGAACGCCAGGACGATAGCCGCGGCCGTGGCGGCGGACGCGGAAGGCACAGTCAGTGACGTGAAGGGAACTCCCACATGACCGGCGCCGTCATCACGATCGCCATCATCCTGATCATCGCCGGTGGCAGCACCCTCGGTGTGGTCGCCTACTTCCGGCTCCAGCGGCACCGCGCCGACGCCGTCGCCATGGCCTCCTACCGCAAGCTCGCCGAGGAGGCGAGCGCCGGACACGAGGCCCTCCACCGGCAGTTGGGCGCGCTCGACGACCGCCTCAAGTCGATCGAGACCCTGCTCCGGAGTGTGGGATGACACCGCCCGAAGCCCCGCCGCCCGGCGCCGCCCCCGGATCGCCCGGGTCCCTGCCCGGCACCGCTCCGCAAGCCCGGCGGACCGCGCCGGCGGCGCCCGTCGGAACCGCCACCGGTACCGCGCCGGGGGCCCGGGTGACCGCCTCCGGCGACCCGTTCGTACACGCGCCGGGGGCACTCCCCGAGCCCGCCCCCGGCGGTCCCTGCGCCTCACCGGCGACCGGCCACCCGTCCGGAGGCTCCGCCCCCGACCCGGCCCACGGTCCCGACCCGGCCCGTGGTCCGGGCCCGCACCACGGCGGGGCCGCGTCCACGCGTTCGCGGCCTTCCCTCACGGCGGCCTTCAGGGCGTCGCTGCCGCCCGCGCGCCGGATGCCCCGGCAGGGGAACCCGCTGCGCATGCTGGTGTCCCCCGCCCCGTGGCGGGCGACCGGGTACCTCGCCGGGTACGTCGTGGCCGGCGGCGTGTTCTTCGCGGTGGCGACCGCCGCCGTCGTCGTGGGCATCGTCCTCAGCCAGCTCACCGTGACGCTGGCGCTCACCATCGGCTCCGTGTGGGTGGTCCGGTGCTGCGCCCAGGTCGAGCGCGGCCGCGCCGCACTGGTCGACGCGCCGATCCCGTACGCCTACCAGGAGGTCACGGAACCGGGGCTCGTCGGACATCTGAAGGCCCGCTGCACCGATCCCGTCTTCTACCGCGACTGCTGCTACCTCATCCTGCTCCACCCGTTCCTGCTGCTCCTCGACGCGCTCACGCTGCTGGTCTGGCTGCCCCTGCTCGCCGGGGTCTGCCTGCCCCTGTGGTTCTGGGCCGTCGAGTCCCGGCAGGCGGACGGCGGTTTCGCGGAGGGGGTGCGGCTCGGCCGCTCGGACGGCACGGGGCCCGGGATCTGGATCGACACCTGGCCCGCCGCGCTGACCGCGTCGGCCGTCTTCCTGGTCCTGGCCGCGTACGCCTCGTACGCCGTGGTGGCGGCCGCCCGGCTCCACCTGGCCGTCGCCCACACGCTGCTCCGCCCCCCGCCGGACCCGCTCGCCGAGGCCAAGCGGGTGCTCGCCGCGCCCGGCCCGCTGCACCTCACCCCAGCACGCCCGGTCGCCGGGCCCGCCGCAGACGAAGGACACCGCACATGAACGGGACACCGAGCCCGCACGGCTACGCAGGACACGACGGCTACGAGGTCGTCAAGCTCGACTCCG
Organism: Streptomyces thermolilacinus SPC6; assembly: GCF_000478605.2. Classification (GTDB taxonomy): domain Bacteria; phylum Actinomycetota; class Actinomycetes; order Streptomycetales; family Streptomycetaceae; genus Streptomyces; species Streptomyces thermolilacinus. The sequence goes on from NZ_ASHX02000001.1 coordinate 1,312,484, forward strand.
TACGCAAGGTCTACGGCGGCTCCAAGAACCAGGTGGCGGCCCTCGACGGCGTGACCATCGGCTTACCGCGCGGCAGCTTCACGGCGGTCATGGGCCCCTCCGGTTCCGGCAAGAGCACCTTCCTCCACTGCGCGGCCGGGCTGGACCGGCCCACGTCCGGGACCGTCCTCCTCGACGGCGTGGACCTCTCCCCGCTGGGCGAGAAGGACCTGACCAAGCTCCGCCGGGAGCGCATCGGCTTCATCTTCCAGGCGTTCAACCTGCTCCCCGCGCTGAACGTCGTCGACAACGTCACCCTGCCGCTGCGCCTCGCGGGCCGCCGGGCCAAGCGGGCCGAGATCGACGAGGTCATCGACCGCGTCGGCCTGTCGGACCGGCGGGGCAACCGCCCCGGTGAACTCTCCGGCGGCCAGCAGCAGCGCGTCGCCATCGCGCGGGCGCTGATCACCAAGCCCGCCGTGGTCTTCGCCGACGAGCCGACCGGCGCCCTGGACACCTACACCGCCCGCGAGGTGCTCACGCTGCTGCGCGAGGCCGTCCAGTGGTCGGGGCAGACCATCGTGATGGTCACCCACGACCCGGTGGCCGCCGCGCACGCGGACCGCGTCCTGTTCCTGGCCGACGGACGGATCGTCAGCTCCCTGGACCGGGCGACCGCCGACCAGGTCGCCGAGCGGATGACCCACCTCGGGGCCTGGGGCAACGGACACCCCGCGGCCCCCGGCGCCTCCCACGGCCGGGGAGCAAGCCGATGATCACGCTGGCGCTCAAGACCCTGCGGTTCCACAAGGGCGGCCTCATCGCGACGTTCATCGCGCTGTTCTTCGGCGCCGCGATCGTCGTGGGATGCGGCGGACTCTTCGAGACGGGCCTGCACAAAGCCGCCCCGCCCGAGCGCCTCGCCGCCGCACAGCTCGTCGTCACCGGCGACCAGCGCTTCCCCGGCACCCGGCGCGACCTCTTTCCCGAGCGCGTCCGCGTCGACACCGCGCTGATGGAGCGCATCGAGGCGGTGCCGGGCGTGACCGGCGCCGTCGCGGACGTCTCGTTCCCGGCCGCCGTACTGGACGACAAGCAGGGCGGCGTCCGGCTGACCGGCCACGGCTGGTCGTCCACCAGGCTGGCCGCGTACCGCGTCGAGCAGGGCAAGGCGCCGTCGTCGGCGGGCGAGATCGCCCTGGACGCACGGTTCGCCGGGCAGAACGGCGTACGCGTCGGCCATGACCTGCGCCTGGCGCTGCGCGGCACGCCCGGCACCTACCGCGTCACCGCGCTGGTCTCGGGCCCGGCCTCCGTCGACCCGGCGACGGTGTTCCTCACCGACGCCGAGGCGGCCGAGGCCACCGGCCGGCCGGGCAGGGCGGACACCATCGGCGTGTTCACCGCCCCGGGCACGGCCATCGGCCCGGTCGAGCAGGCCATCGGCAAGGTCGTGGGCGACGGGCCGACGCGGGTGCTGTCCGGGGACGAGCGCGGCTGGGCGGAGAACCCGGACGTCATCGCCGAGGGCGGCAAACTCGTCACCCTGGCATCCGTGTTCGGCGGGCTGTCCGCCGCGGTCACCGTCTTCGTCGTCTCCAGCACGGTCAGCCTGTCGCTGAACCAGCGGCAGCGGGAGTCCGCGCTGCTGCGGGCGATCGGCGCCACCCCCGCCCAGCTGCGGCGGATGGTGCTGGGCGAGACCCTGTTCGTCGCCGTGTTCGCCACCGCGCTCGCGTGCTTCCCCGGCCCGGTGATCGGCCGGTTGCTGCTGCACGCATTCGCCAGTGCCGGAGTCGTCCCCGAGACGATCGCCTTCCGCGCGGGCCTCATCCCCATGGCCGTCGGCGTCGCCACCGCGCTGCTCACCGCGCTCGGCGCGGCGTTCCTCGGCGCACGGGCCGCGACCCGTACCCGGCCGACGGAGGCGCTGGCCGAAGCCTCCCTCCAGCAGCGCTGGTTCAGCGCGCCCCGGCTGGTCTTCGCGCTGCTCTTCCTCGGTGGCGGCACCGCGCTCGCCCTGGTCACCGCGAACATCGCCGGCCCGTCGGCGGGCAGCACGGCGATCCCGGCGGCGATGCTGTGGACGGCCGGTTTCGGCCTGCTCGGCCCGGGCCTCGCCAAGGTGATCACCGCGGCGCTGCGCGGGCCGCTGCGCGCGGTCACGGGCCTCCCGGGCTGGCTCGCCTCGCACAACGCCAAGGCCCGTACGAGCCGGTTCGCGGGCGCGGTGATGCCCGTCATGCTCGCCAGCGGCCTGGCCATGGCGCTGATCTACCTCCAGACCACCCAGTCCAGCGGCGCGGAGCGGGCCTTCAAGGAGAACCTGCGGGCCGACCTGGTCGTCACCTCCGTCAGCGGCGGCCTGCCGCTGGAGCTGGTCGAGACCGTCGCCCGCCAGCCCGGTGTCGAAGCCGCGTCCGCGCAGGTCTCCACCATCGGCTACATCGACCCGCCCGCTCCGAGGAAACCGGCGCCCGGCAGCGAGGAGGAGGGCGACGAGCCCGACGAGCCGGAGCCCATCGAGGTGCCGATGCTGGGCGTCACCCCGGCCGGCCTGGACCGGACCACCGCGTTCCGCGCCTCCGGCGGCAGCCTGGCGGAGCTGACCGGCGACACCGTCGCCCTGCCGACGGCGTTCGCGAAGGAGTCCGGGCACGCGCTCGGCGACAAGGTGCCGATGCGGCTGGGCGACGGCTCCCGTGCCGAACTGACGCTGGTGGCCACGCTCGACGGGCGACGCGGGTACGAGACCGCGCTGCTGCCCGCCGCCCTCCTGGTGCCGCACACCGACTCCGGCCTTCTGCCCCAGATCATGGTGAAGGCCGGACCGGGAACGGACCTGGGCGAGCTGGCCACGACGCTGTCCGGGCTTGCCGCCGACCACCCCGGCCTGCGGGTCGCGGACCGTGCGGCGCTGGCCGTCGTCCAGGCCGAGGCGGACGAGACGCAGACGTGGATGTCGTACCTGGTGCTGGGCATGGTCGTGGGGTACGCGACGATCGCCCTGGTGAACACCCAGGTCATCGCCACGACCGAACGGCGGCGGGAGTTCATGCTCCAGCGGCTGATCGGCTCCACGCGCCGCCAGGTGATGCAGATGATGACGGTCGAGGCGTTCCTGGTGGCCGTCGTCGGCATCGTGCTGGGCATGATGGTCGCGGCGCTCACGCTCGTACCGCTGAGCATCAGCGTGCTGGGCTCGCCGGTCCCGCACGGCTCCCCGTGGATCTTCGTCGCGGTGGCCGGAGCCGCGCTGGGCCTGACCCTCGCCACCACCCTGCTGTCGACGCGGCTGGTCCTGCGCGGCAAGCCCGGCGAGATGGCGGGCGTGCGCGAGTAGCGGACGCGGACGGGGAAGTGGCCCCGGTCCCGGCCCGGCAAGACCCGCCGGGACCGGGGCCGCCGCCGCCCGCGCGCCGTACCGGGGTCCTGGCGCAAAAGGCCAGGTGACCTGTGATTTTCGCCGGCAACTTAAGGGCATGGCCGGGCCATACCCGGCTTCCTAGACTCATGACCATTCCTGTTGGCCACGCCACCAGGCCAGTTGACGCACGACCAGAAGCCGAACACGTCCCATGGCGCCGCCGGGCTTCCGGCGGTGTCACTCCGTCGGGCAGACCAAGCGGCCTCGGACGAGGCGCGGCCGGTGTCTGCGACCACGAGAGGAAGGGATGGTCGGGAATGTTCGGTCCTGGCGTCTCATTCAACGACGAGATCTATCCGCCCCTGCTCCGGTGCGAGACACCGGGCATCGACGCGGTGGAGTGGGCGGCACAGCACCGCCCGGCCATCGACGCCACTCTCCTCACCCACGGCGCGGTCGTCCTGCGCGACTTCGGCATCGCGGACGCCGACGCGTTCGAGGCGGTGGCCTCCTCCCTGGTGAACGCCCTGTACGGCGACTACGGCGACCTGCCGCACGAGAAGGACGCCGACCGGGTCTACAAGTCGACGCCGTACCCGGCCCAGCAGTCGATCCTGTTCCACCACGAGAGCTCCCACATGCCGCAGTGGCCCAGCCGCCAGTTCTTCTGCTGCGTACAGCCGTCGGACAGCGGCGGCGCCACCCCGATCGTCGACGGGCGCAAGGTGTGGGAGGCGCTCCCGGACGAGCTGCGCGACCGTTTCCGGACGCTCGGCATCCGCTACGTGCGCAACTTCATCCCCGGGCTCGACGTCGGCTGGGAGCAGATGTTCGGCACCGGCGACCGCGCCGAGGTGGAGGAGCGCTGCCGCGCCCAGGGTGTGGAGTGCGAGTGGCTGCCCGACGGCGTCCTGCGGACGGTGCAGCAGGCACCGGCCGTCCTCCGGCACCCCGGCACGGGTGAGCAGGTCTTCTTCAACCAGCTCTTCCTGCACCACACGGCCTGCCTGGAGCCGTCCGTCCGGGAGGTCATGAGGTCGCTGTTCGGCGACGACGAGACCGCGTACCCCCGCAGTGCGTCCTTCGGCGACGGCTCCCCCATCGACGACGCCACCGTCACCCTGCTGCGCTCGCTCTACGACTCGTTGGCGCGGCGGTTCCCCTGGGAACGGGGCGATGTGGCGGTCATCGACAACATGCTCGTCTCGCACGGCCGGGACCCCTTCGAGGGCGAGCGGAAGATCATCGTGGCCATGGGCGACATGGTCAGCCGTGCCGCGCTGAGCTGACCCCTCATCCCGTCCCGCCGGGCGCGGGCGGCCGCGCCCGGCCCCGAGAAGCCGACAACAGGAGCAGCGATGATCTCGTCAGCGGCGCACCCCGGCATGCTGTCCGGTGAGGTGCGCGACATCGAAGCGGACTCGGTGGTGCGGCTCGTACGGGCGCACGCGCGGGTACGCCCGGACGCCGTGGCCGTCCGGTCCGGCGCCACGTCCTGGACGTACCGGCAGCTGTGGCACCGCGCACTCGTCGTGGCCGCCGTGCTGCGGGAGGCCGGGGTGGGCCCCGGCGACCGGGTGGCCGTGTGGGCCGACCGGACCGCCGGGGTGATCGCCGCCGCGCTCGGCGCCATGTCCCTCCGCGCCGCCTACGTCCCCATCGACCCGACCCACCCCGCCGAACGCGTCGGCACGGTGCTCGCCGGGGCCCGGCCGGCCGCCCTCGTCCACGACGGCCCGGTGGCCGCGGCCCTGCTGCCCGCGCTCGACGTACCCGTCGTCGACGTGGCGGAGCTCGCGGACGTCCGCACCCCGCCGGAGCCGGAACTGCCGCGCGGCGAGGACATCGCGTACGTCGTGTTCACCTCCGGCTCGACCGGCACGCCCAAGGGCGTCATGGTCCCGCACGCGTCGCTCGCCAACTACGTGGCCTGGTGCGGGTCGCTCGTCGGGGCGGGCGGGAGCGGCAGCCCGCTGTTCGCCAGCCTCGGCTACGACCTGGCGATGACGTCCCTGTGGGTGCCGCTCGCCCAGGGCGGGCGGGTGGTGACCGTGCCCGGACTGTGGGACCAGGCCACGCTGTTCGGCGCCCAGGCGGACCCGTACACCTTCGTCAAGCTCACCCCCTCCCACGCCCGGTTCTTCGAGGCCCTCGCCGAGCCGCCCCGCTACGACCGGACGACCCGGCTGCTGATGTTCGGGGGCGAGGCGCTCGACCCGGCGCTCATCACCGCGCTGGGCTCCCGGCTCGACGGCGTGCGGCTCGTCAACCACTACGGCCCGACCGAGACGACGATCGGCTGCTGCGCCCACCGGTTCGACAACACCGCCCTGCCCGGTACGCCGACCGTGCCCATCGGCACCCCGGCCTGGAACACCCGCGCCTATGTGGTGGACGAGCAGCTGCGGCCGCTGCCGCCCGGCCGGCCCGGTGAACTGGTGATCGCCGGGAGCGCCGTCGCCGCCGGATACCTGGGCGGCACGGGCGCGGGTGACCGGTTCGTCGACGAGCGGGAACTGGGCGGCGCGCCTGGCCCAGCGTACCGTACCGGCGACATGGCGGAACTGCTCCCCGAGCGGCTCCTGCTCCACCTGGGGCGCCGGGACGACCAGTGGAAGGTCAACGGCTACCGCGTCGAGCTGGGCGAGCTGCGCCACCACGTGCTGTCCGTGCCCGGCGTCGCCGACGCGGCCTTCGACGTCGTGCGGGGGCCCGTCGACAGCCTGGAGCTGTTCGTCCGCGCCGCGGACCCGGCGCACACCGACGGCGAGGCGCTCGCCGGAGCGCTGCGCAAGGCGCTCACCGGTGCGCTGCCCTCGGGCCTGGTCCCCCACGAGGTGCATGTCGTCCGGGAGATCGTCTTCAACTCCAACGGCAAGTGCGATGTCGCCGCCACGCGACGGCAGTCGGAGCGCGCGGCCCGGTAGCGGGGGGGCTCCGCGCATCAGAGGGCGGTCAGTGGCGTGTCAGCGGAATCCGACAGCATGACGACGCGCCGGGCATACGGCGTGCGCGACAGACGACTCGGATTCGGGAGTGAGTGGGCGACGTGTCGAACCCCTTTGACGACCAGGACGGAACGTTTCTCGTACTCGTGAACGGCGAGGGCCAGCACTCCTTGTGGCCGGCCTTCGCCCAGCGGCCGGAGGGCTGGGCGGTCGCCCTCGACGAGAGCCCGCGTGACGCGGCGCTCGCGTACGTCGAGGAGAACTGGACGGACATGCGCCCGCTGAGCCTGCGCGAGTCCAGTGCCCCACAGGCTTCTTGAGGGGCCCCGACCCGTGGACATGGCGATTCAGGCCGAGGGGCTGTGCAAGGGGTACGGGCGGACCCAGGCCCTGCGCGGGGTCGACCTCGCGGTGCCGGCCGGTACGGTGCTGGGTCTGCTCGGCCCGAACGGCGCGGGCAAGACGACCACGGTGCGCACGCTGGCGACACTGCTCGTCCCGGACGGCGGCCGCGCCGAGGTCGCCGGGTACGACGTGGTGCGGCAGCCGCGCGAGGTACGCCGGCGGATCGGCCTGGCCGGCCAGTACGCGGCGGTGGACGAGCTCCTCACCGGGCGCGAGAACCTGGTGCTGATCGGCACGCTGCTGCACCTGGGCAGGCGGGCCGCGCGGGTGCGGGCGGCGGAGCTGCTCGAACGGTTCGACCTGACGGGCGCGGGCGACCGCCCGGCCCGCACCTACTCGGGCGGTATGCGGCGGCGCCTGGACCTGGCGGCCTGCCTGGTCGCGCGGCCCTCGGTGCTCTTCCTCGACGAGCCCACCACGGGCCTGGACCCGGTGAGCCGGATGGCCCTGTGGTCGGCCGTGCGGGAGCTCGTCTCCGACGGCGTCACCGTCCTGCTGACCACCCAGTACCTGGAGGAGGCCGACTACCTGGCCGACCGGATCGTGGTCGTGGACGCGGGCCGGGTGATCGCCGACGGCACGCCCAACGAGCTCAAGCGCAAGGTCGGCGAGGAGCGGCTGGAAATCGTTGTCACGCATCCGGAACGGGTGGCGGCGGCGGTGTCGGCGCTGCGCCGGGTGACCGCCGTCGAGCCGACGGTGGACCGTGACAAGGGCGTCGTCTCCATCGCCGTCGCCGACGGCATGGACGACATCGCCACGGCGGCGGCCGCGCTGCGCCGGGAGAACGTGGAGGTCGCCGACTTCGCACTGCGGCGGCCGACTCTCGACGACGTCTTCGTCTCCCTGACCGGCCGGTCCGCCTGAGCGCTCGGTCAAGCGTCTTCTCGTTGTCTTTTTCACCTCCCCGCCTGCCCGCGGGGACTACGGGGGCCACCATGCAGAGAATCCACTTCGACGCCGACGACCTCGCCAGAACCCGGCTGCGGCCCACCGTGGGGCCGCTCGTCGAGACGGCCTTCGCGGCCGGTCTCCTCAGCCGCAGCGTCGGCGCGCCCTACGCGCGGTGGCGCAGCCAGGTCACCAAGCGGCTGCCCCGGTGGTCGTCGCCACCCGCGCACGGCGGTGGCCCCCTCGACCCGGAGCTGCTCGTCGCGCACGCCGAGCGGTACGGCGACGACCCGGGCGCGGTGACCGGCCCCACCGAGCTGCCCGAGGTCTGGCGCGCGGCGGTGGCCCCGTACTGGGACCAGCTGCGCGCGTATCTGGAGGCCGAGTGCGAGGCGCGCGGCAGGATCGTGATGGCGGGGGGCGTGGGGCAGCTCCTGGCCACGCTGCACCCCCGGATCATCTGGCGCGCCCCGGTCCTGGAGATACCGGGCGGGCCCGACGAGGACGTCCGCCTCGGCGGGCGGGGACTGGTCCTCACGCCGTCGGTGTTCCTCAACCACCGGCCCGGCAGGCTCATGGCGGCCGCCGTGGAGAACGGCCAGGCGGTGCTGGCGTTCGCCGCGCCGCCCGACCCCGCTCGCGCCGCCGCGCTGTGGGAGGAGCCCGACGGCCGCACGCAGTCGCTCGGCGCGCTGGTCGGCCAGACCCGGGCGGCCGCGCTGCGTGTGCTGCGGGCCACCTGCACCACCAGCCAGCTCGCCGACCAGCTCGGCATCTCCGCGGCCGGCGCCAGCCAGCACACGGCGGTGCTGCGCGAGACCGGTCTGATCACCACGCGCCGCATCCGCAACACGGTGCTGCACACGGTGACCCCGCTGGGCGTGGCCCTGCTGGACGGCCGGGTCGTCCGGACGCTCCCGCCGCAGAACGTCGTCCGCCAGCGGGGGCGGACGCCCCTGGAGGCCGCTCCGGGGCAGCGACGCGCCTCGTAACCGCGTACACGGCGCGGGCGGGGGCTCCGGGTACGGGCGGCGGACGCGGCCGCCCGGTTCGGGGCCTCGCCCCTCTTTCTCCGGTCGTTCCGGTGGCGCGCTCGGCGTTCCGCGCGCCGTCAGCGTGCCGCGGCCCGTGGACCGCGCCGCCGCGCGCAGGTCGCGGATGGAGCTAGTCGACGCTGCGGAGCAGCGCTTCGACGGCCTTGACGCGGTCGCCGAGTTCGGCGAGCTGGGAGCGCAGGGACTCCTGCTGGGCGACCGCTTCCTCGGCGAGCTTGCGGTACGAGGCCATGGCGACGGCGTCGGCACGGTGGCGTTGCAGTCTGAAGTACGCGACCACGCTCGCTGTGACGCCGCAGACGACGATCAGGACGATGGCGACGGCGATGACGGCCCCGGTCATGTGCGTTTCCCCTTCACGTCTTTCAGGCCCTTCCGGTCTTCCGGGCCCTTTGCGTCCGCCCGCTCCGGGGCGGCACCGGCGTCCACCGCCCGCGCATCGTCGGCCCGTACGGCCGCGAGGATCGTATCCACATTCAAGTGCAGGTCAAACGAGGCCAGTTCGAAGTACTTCAGCGCTTTGCCGTCGTCGGACAGCTCCAGGTTGCCCACGACCAGTCCGGCCTTCTCCAGCCGTTCCAGGTGCATGTACAGCAGGGGGCGGGACATCCCGAGGCGGCGGGCCAGTTCGCTGACGTACATCCGGCCCTCGGCGAGCTCGGCGATGACGCGCAGACGCTGTGCGTGGCCGACGGCAGCGAGTACAGCCAGAAGCTCCTCGCTGGTCATGGCCCACCTCTGACATCCCGGGTATCTTTACGACGAGACTTTCCCACGACCTGCGCCGATGTCAAACGACGGCAGGACCACCGCCGCGGCGGCCACCCCGTGGCCGACGACCCACCGACCGGTCAGCCGTCCGGAGCGGAACGAAGGCTCGTGTCCCGGCTCCCCCCCGGCCGCCCCTCCTCCCACCACCCGCGCCCGGAACACATCGGTACGCGGCTCGAAGTCGATGTCCACGTCGTGGAAGCCCAGCCGCACACGGGTCAGCGGGAACCACGCCTTGTAGACGGCTTCCTTGGCGCAGAACAGCAGCCGGTCCCAGCACACGGCCGCGCCGGTGTGTTCGAGCCCCGCCAGCCGGGCGCGTTCGCCGGGGCGGGCGACGCTCGCCAGTACCCCCTCGCGCAGCGGCCGGTGCGGTTCGGCGTCCACTCCGATGGCCCGCGCGACGGTGCGCGGGGCCACGGCGGCGGCCCGGTAGCCGCCGCGGCAGTGCGTCATGCTGCCGACCACCCCGTCCGGCCACCGGGGGACGCCGTCGGCGTCGGGGAGGAGCGGTACCGGGGGCCGGCCCAGTCCGGCGAGAGCGCGGCGGGCGCAGTGCCGTACGGACGCGAACTCGCGGCGCCGCCCTTCGGCGGCGTCCGCCACGAAGGGCCGTTCCTCGGGGAGGAGCCGGGCGCCCGGCACGTCGGAGAACGCCTCGACCGCGACGGCGTACGGCGGCAGGGTCCGCTCGATCACTCCGGGGTCAGCCCGTCACGAACAGCTCGCCGCCGTCGAGGAAGCCGAGGTCTCCGGTACGGCCGACGGCGTCCCCCGGCACGTCCACCCAGATCTCGCCTACGACCCGCTCCGGGACCGCCCGGCGCGACGCCGGGTCGACGACCCGCACGCCGACGCCGGGCAGCGGCGTGCCCCGGCCGACCAGTTCGACGCCGCCGCGACCGGCCCGGGGTACGGGCACCGCGCGCCCCCGGGCGAGGGCGGCGCGGTCGTAGTGCCCGGCCACCGTCGGGTAGAGCGGCCGTGCCAGGGTGACCCCGAGCGCTCCCCCGCCTGTGCTGTAGCCCGCGGCGAACACCTCCTCGCGGAAGAAGCCGGGCCGGAACGCGTCGGCGAACCGGCGCAGCGTCCGGGCCCCGACCGTCCGCCCGCCCCCGGCACCGGCACCGCCCCCGACGGCGGCCACCCGCCACGTCGACAGGTCGATACGCATCCGGTCGGCCTCCGGGACGCGCCTGACGCACAGCTCGTACGCGCTGTCCGGCGCCGCGGCGAAGACGTCCTCCTCCGCCTCGATGGCGCGCAGCCACACACGCGGGTCCCGCACGAACGCGACGGGCTCCAGGGTCACGGCAGCCGCCCCCGACACGAGCGGGAGGACGAGCGCCGTGGCCAGTCCCGTGCCGTGCCAGAGGGGCAGCCAGCTCACGACGGTCGTGCCGGCGTCGATGTCGCACCGGTCGCGCACCGCCGCCTGGCCGGCCACCAGCGCGCCATGGCCGACGGCGACGCCCCACTGCGCCCGCCGACCGGGCCGCGTGGCGTAGTGGAGCAGCGCCGGGGCGAGGGGGTCCGGGGCCACGGGGGTGCCGCGCCGATGACGGGACGCGCGCACCGGCACTCGTACGACGACCCGGGACACGCCCGGCACGGACCCCGGACCGGCGGCGTCCGGCACCAGTACCGCGTCGGCGCGGCTGTCCCGGGTGATGGCGGCGACGACCGGTCCGGCCGCGTCCGGCACGGGTACGGCGACCATCCCGGCGTAGAGGCAGCCGAAGAACGCGACGTGGAAGTCCAGGCCCGGCATCGGCGGGACGATCACCCGGTCGCCGGGCCGTCCGGTCCGGTACAGGGCGTCCGCGACCACGCGGGCGCGCGCGTCGAGCTCGGCGGCCGTGAGGCTGGCCATCGGCTCGCCCGCCGCGCCCAGGGCGGTGAACAGGGGCCGGTCGGCACCCGGACCCGTGGCGCGGTCGCGCATCAGCTCCACGACCGTCCGGCCCGGAGGCGGGGCGGCCGCCAGGCGGTCCTCGACAACGCTCTCGTTCGGCGGTGCGATGCTCATCGGGTCGTCCCCCTGTCCCGCTACTCGTCCCACCGTCATGCTGCCCGGCAGCACTGACGTGTCACTGACAGCGACCGGAGCAGGCCGTCCGTGCGCTCCGCCCGCGGCCACGCGACGAGTCCCCCGTCCCCGTCGCCGACGACGCGCGTCCACCCGGCGTGTCAGGTCACAGGCCCGCCCGGCCCCTCTTCCGTGGCATCCGGCCGTCAGGCCGCCGCCGTCACACCGTTCGCCCGGCGGACCGGGAGCCCGCGACAGCGGCTGTCGGCAGTTCGCAGGTGCGCACCCGGGTCACCGGAGTGCTCGACGCGAGCGCCGCGGCGTGGCCTTCGGGGGCGGGCAGGTCGTACAGGTGGACGGGAGTCTCCGGCCACTGGGGCATCGGGCCCACGGACGCCAGCGGACCGCGCACGTCGAGGTGGCGGGGGTTGACGCGCAGTCCGAGGCCGGTGAGCTTCATCGCGGCTTCCTTGCGCGTCCACATGGCCAGCAGCCAGCGGGGCCGGTCCTCGGCGGACAGCGTCGCGAAGTGTTCCCTCTCCGCCGTCGTCAGCGCCACCCCGGCCAGACCGTCAACGTCCCGGAGCGAGGCGCGGCCCTCGATGTCGACCCCGACTGCTCCGTGCCCGGTCACGGCGACGAGCAGGTGCTCCTCGGTGTGCGAGACGGAGTAGTCGACTGGGGCCGGAGCTCCGTGCGCGAAGCGTGGCCGGCCGTGCGGGGTGGCGGTCGCGCACCGGTGGCAGTCGCGCGTGATCACGACGTCGCGGGGCGGCAGTCCGAGGTAGAGCGCACCGATGAGGCGCTGGGCCGCGCGGGAGGTCGTGAAGACATGGCGCGCGCGGACGCGGGTGAAGCGCTCGGCGGCGGCGCGTTCCTCCCGGTCCAGGACCGGCAGCCAGTCGGGGCGCTCCAGCACGGGCACGTGCCACAGGTGGCACTCGCCGGGAGCGGGTATGCCGGGCCCGGCTTCCCCGTGACCTGCCGCCGGTGCCTCGTTCATGTGCCGCTCTCCATCACGTTTCCGGCCCGCCGCTCCCAGAGCGCGGAGTTCGCGGCGGATGACGCACCGCTGCCGCCGGGCGGGGCTCTGTGGTCCCGCCGCGGTACGGGGTGACGACATCGGCCTCGGAGGGGGCGCCGCGGGTCGGGGCGCCGCCCGGTTCATGGGCAGAGTAGCGGAACCGGGGCGGGACAACGGCGACGGCGCGGTCGCCACGCGGTCCTCACGAGGGGAGGGGCGGGGCGTATCGCCGCACGGCCGGAACCCCTGTGCAACGCACATCTGTTGATGGACCGTCAGGCGTATGCTCGTCCCGCGCCTCGTGCCCCTGACGCCGACGGGTGACGGAGGCGGTCGTCGTCCCGTACGGACGCCGTATCGACGTGGCTGGTCGCGGCGGGATGCGGGTCGCCGGTCCGGAGGACCACGAAGTACCGTGTGGACGAGGGTTCAGCAGGGCCAGGCCGAACACGGGGGCGCATGATGGGGAACGGGGTCCGGGCACAGCAGCGCGAACAGACCCGGCGAACCCTGGTACGTGAGAGCCGACGGCTCTTCGCGACCCAGGGGTACGCCTCCGTGCACCTGTCGGAGGTCGTCCAGGCGGCGGGTGTCACCAAGGGGGCGCTCTACCACCACTTCGAGAGCAAGGCCGCGCTCTTCCGGGCGGTGCTGGAGGAGGTCCAGCAGGAGGTGGCCGCCCACGTCGCGGCGACGGCGGACGCCGAGGAGGACTCCTGGAACCAGCTCACCTCGGGCTGTCACGCGTTCCTCAGGGCCACCACGGAACCCTCGGTCCAGCGCATCATGCTGGTGGACGGACCGGCCGTGCTCGGCTGGCGGAACTGGCGGGCGATGACCGAGGCCACCTCAGGCCGCCATCTGGCCAGCGCCCTCAGCGCGCTGGTCCTCGAGGGCATCGTCCCGGCACAGCCTGTGGCACCGCTGACACATCTGCTCTCCGGTGCGATGAACGAGGCGGCGCTGTGGCTGGCCACGTCGGAGGACGCCGCCGACCTGGAGGCCACACGGCAGGCACTGACGCGGATCCTGGAGGCGCTGCGGGCGAAGTGACGGCCCGGCGGGCACTCCCGCCGGAAGGATCCCGCCCAGGCCGGTGCGCCGCCACGTCCCGGGTCAGTCCGTCACGATGTCGATCCGGACCCCGTTGGGGTCGACGATGGTGCCATGCCTCCGCTCCCCGCACTCCACGGCCCCGTCGGCGGCGAGCCTCTCCCACACCGCCGCCCGGTCCTCCACGCGGAGGGTGAGCCGGACCGCGCGTACGGGGGTGCGGAGGGACTCGGGCAGAGCGGGGTGCGCGTGGTCGAGCAGGGCGAGCACGTGGTGGCGCTCCCCCGGCCGGACCAGAGCGGTGTACCACGGGGTCGTATGCGCGGTGGTGAAACCGAAGAGTCTGCTGTAGAAGCCGCGGGACTCGTCCATGCGCGAGGTGCAGATCACCGGACAGAAGCTGGTCAGCATGGAGTGGACTCCGCTCACGTACCAACGGTATGTCAGATGAAGCTAAAGGCATACCGCAGGTATGTCAACGCGCCTCCCGAAAGGACAACGAGCGGGCGACGCCGAGGTCACGCGTCAGCGTGACGCCATGGCGCGGGGTTCGTTGAGACGGACGACCGCGTGCCCCACCCAGAACGGTGCCGTTATGACCTCCTCGGCTCTGACCAGCTTCTACCCGGTGCTCTGCAGCGAACGGATCGACGAATCCGTGGACTTCTACCGCACCCACTTCGGGTTCGAGACGACCTACACGAGCGATTGGTACGTCAGTCTGCGTCGGCCCGAACCGCCGCACCACGAACTGGCGTTGGTCTCGGCGGACCACCCCACCGTGCCCGACGGCTACCGGCGCCCCGCCGGGGGCCTCCTCCTCAACTTCGAGGTGGCGGACGTCGACGCCGAGTACGCGCGGCTGGTGCGGCAGGCCGGGCTCCGGGTCGCACTCGACCTGCGCAGCGAGGACTTCGGCCAGCGCCACTTCATCGTGGCCGCCCCGGACGGCGTCCTGGTGGACGTCATCACCCCCATCGCCCCCACCGGCGAGTACGCGGACGCCTACCAGGACGGCTCCGGCACCGTGGCATGACGGGTGCGGCCCGCGTCGTCACGACGCGGGCCGCATCCGGGGCCGTCCCTCACCGGCGGGACGTGCGAAGCCCTTTACCCCTCCGCTCCGACGGCGGGCACGGCGTCGTCGGCCACACCCTCGGAGCCGTCGGCGCCACCGCCCGTGGGCGGCAGCTTCACGACGATCGCCACGAGCACGGCGGAGGCGACCGCCACGACGGCCCCGATGGCGCCGATGAGGTTCAAGCCGTCGGTGAAGGCGTCCCGCGCGGAGGCGAGCAGACCGGACGCCGCTTCCGCGGACAGGCCCCGCGCCGCGTCGACGGCTCCGGCCAGCGTGTCCCCGGCATGCTCCGGAGCACCGGCCGGAACCTCCACACCGGCGTGGTAGACGGCGGCGCCGAGGCTGCCGAGCAGCGCCACGCCCAACGCCATGCCGAGTTCGGTGCTGGTCTCCGAGAGGGCCGCCGCCGAACCGGCCTGCTCCGGCGGGGCCGACCCGACCACGATGTCGGTCCCCAGAGCGATCAGCGGGCCGCCGCCCGCGTACACGAAGGCGAAGCCGGTCACCACCTGGGCGACGCCCGAGGAGCTGTCGGTCATGCTCAGCGTCAGGTGGCCGATCGCCGACACGACCAGACCGGCGGCGACCACGTACGAGGGACGGAACCGGCTCGCCGCCATCGGCGACAGCACCGCGGTGACGATCAGCGCGAACGCCGCCGGCAGCAGGTACAGACCCGCCTTCATGGGGGTCAGTCCGCCGACGAGCTGGAGGTACTGCGTCACCGTCAGGTACGTGCCGCCCGCGACCAGCATGCTGAGCAGCAGCGTCACCAGCGCCGTGCGGAACGTCGCGGTGCGGAAGAGCGCGAGGTCCATCAGCGGGCTCTCCAGGGTGCGCTGCCTGCGGACGAAGAGCACGCCGACGACCAGGCCCACGACGAGCGCGGCGACCGGGACCGCCCCGAACCCGTCGTTGGCGATCTCCTTCAGGCCGTAGATCACCGGGAGGATCGAGGCCAGGGACAGCGCCGCGCTCGTCAGGTCGAGTCTGCCGGCCTCCTCGTCACGGTACTCGGGCAGCAGCAGCGGACCGGCCACCAGCAGCAGCGCCATGATCGGCACGCCGAGCAGGAAGACCGAACCCCACCAGAAGTACTCCAGCATGGCGCCGCCGACCACCGGGCCGAGCGCGATGCCCACGGAGAACATCGTGACCCAGACGGCGATCGCCACACCGCGCTGCCGGGCGTCGCGGAACATGTTGATGATCAGTGCGAGCGTCGAGGGCATCAGCGTGGCTCCGGCGAGGCCCATCGCCGCCCGCGCCGCGATCAGCGTGACGGGGTCGTCGGCGTAGACCGCGGCCAACGAGGCGACGCCGAACGCGGCCGCGCCGATCAGCAGCAGCTTCCTGCGGCCTATGCGGTCGCCCAGCGTGCCCATGGTCACCAGGAAGCCCGCTATCAGGAAGCCGTAGATGTCGATGATCCACAGCATCTGGGAGGCCGAGGGGTCCAGGGCCGCGCTGATGTGCGGCACGGCGAGATGCAGCACGCTCACGTCGATCGAGAGCAGCAGGGTCGGCAGCGCCAGTACGGCCAGGCCCAGCCACTCGCGTGGCCCTGCCTGTGCGGGGGTCTCGTCGTTGGTGCTCACGGGGGTTCCTTTCGGGGTCGTGCTCATCGGTGCCCGACTCGGACGTCGGGCGAGGGGGACGGAGGGGCCGCCGGAAGCGGCGCAGCGGCGGGGGCGGGCAGCAGGAGCGCCGCCACGGCCGCCGCGTTGGCGGGGGTGTAGAGGTAGAAGTGACCGCCGGTGAAGGTGCGGTGCTCGAACGCGCCGGAGGTCTCCAGCGACCACAGATGCATCCGGTCCCCGATCACCACCGGGTCGTCCACCGCGCCGAGGGCGAGGATCGGGACGCGGGTGCCGGACCGGGGCCGCCGGTACGTCTCCATCGCCTTCAGATCGGCGCGGATCGCCCGGAGCGACGGGCCGACCAGGTCGGCTCGGTCCATGAGTCCCGGGGACATCCCCCCGATGTCCGTCAGGTGCCCCAGCAGCTCCGCGTCGGTCCTGAGGTGGGCGAAGGGCGGCTCGCTGGGGAAGCACGGCGGCTGCCGCGCCGACACGGCGAGCAGCGCCGGGGGCAGCCCCTTCGCCTCCATGGCGCGGGTCAGCTCGTACCCCAGCACGCTGCCGAAGCTGTGCCCGATGACCGCGTACGGCAGCGGCTCCAGCTCGGCCAGCCCCAGTGCGAGGGCGTCGACCATCGGCTCCACCCGGTCCACCAGCGGTTCGTTGATGCGCGCGCCCCGGCCGGGCAGCTGGGCCACGACGCACTCGACGTCCTCGGGAAGCACCGGCCACCAGGAGCGGAAGGCGGAAGGCCACCCGCCCGCGTGCGGGAGCGCCACGAGCCGGAACCGCGGACGGGCCCGGGGCACGGGCCCCGGGCCGCCACCGGCCGTTCGGCGGGCACCGCCGCCCACCTTCATCCACCAGCCGTTCATCCGGGCCCCGCGTCCCCAGACACGGCGTGCCCGGCCGGTACTTGCCGCCCGGCCGCCGGGCGGGCGGCCAGCAGCGGGTGGTGCTCCTCCAGGTGCCGGATCACCCGCTCCTGGTGGCGCTGGAGGCGCTGCCCCGGCAGGTGCTCCAGGGAGTGCAGGAACGGGTCCTCGGGCGGCGGCAGCCCGGCGATCCCGGTGGCCGTCCCGAGCACCAGCATCGGCTGGTACCACGCGGAGTAGCCGCCTTCGTGGGCGAACACGACCCGCCCGCCAGTCAGTTCGTCGGCGAGCCGGCACATCGCCGAGGCCATGGCGTGGAAGGTCCGGCTGGTGCACATCATCCGGCCCATCGGGTCATGGCCGCCCGCGTCCACCCCCGCCGCCACCAGGATCAGGTCGGGGGCGAAGGCGCGGGCGGCGGGTTCCACGATCCGCTCCATGACCGCGAGGTAGGCGCCGTGGCCGGAGCCCGCGGGCAGCGGCACGTTGAGTGTGCTGCCCGTCCCCGCGCCCGCGCCGGTCTCCATGACGAGACCGGACGCCGCCGGGAACAGCCCGTCCTGGTGGACGGAGATGTACAGGACGTCGGGGTCCTCGTAGAAGACGCGTTGGATGCCGTTGCCGTGGTGGACGTCCCAGTCGAGGATCAGCACCCGCCGCGCCCCGTGCCGCTGGGCCGCGCGGGCGGCCACCGCCACGTTGTTGTAGAGGCACAGCGCCATCGCCCTGTCGGGTTCGGCGTGGTGGCCGGGCGGGCGCACCAGGCAGTAGGCGCGGTCGAACCGGCCGTCCAGGGCGCCCGTGGCGGCCTGGACGCAGGCCCCGGCGGCGAGCCGGGCGGCCCGCGCGCTGTGGTAGTTGACGTGCGCGTACACACCGGCGTCGCCCGCACCGGCCGCCGAGGCGGCCTCGACCCGCTCGATGTGACCGGGCACGTGCACGAGGAGCAGGTCCTCGTCGGTGGCGGGCGCGGGGGTGAGGGCGGTGAAACGGTCCATCACCCCCGTGGCCCTGACAAGCCCCTCGGCTCGCCGCAGGTCGGGGTCGACCGCGAACTGCCGCAGCGGTTCGACGCCCGGTCCGACCGGCACGTACCCCGACCCGGCGCCGGGGTCGTGCCAGAAGCAGATCTCGTGGCTGAACCACGCGAGACGGGAGCCGTTCACCAGCCGGACACACCCAGCGAGGCGCGGCTGACGCCGGACACCTTCTCGATGTACTGGAGGTAGTACTCCCGCTCCTCGTCGGGCGTGCGCTTGGTGCCCAGCGTCGTCTCCAGCAGGCGGAGGATCTCCTCGGCCTCGTCGGGGGTCAGCCCCCTTTCGCCGATCTCCTTCTCCAGCGCTCGGATGCGCGCCGCCGGCTCGACCACGCCGGACGCGAACGCCGCCGGGTCGCTGCCGTGGTTGCGTGTGGAGGCGATGGTCTTCAGAACCGCTCCGAAGAACGCCGTGGTGTCGGTCATGGTCGTATCCCCCTTGTTCGCGGTACATCGGTCGGTGCGGGCACGGTGGTCTCCGGTCCCGGGGACCGGGCGTGCGAGGACCTGGGCGGTCAGCGGATGAGGCCGCAGGCGCGGCCTGCCTTCTCGAGCGTCATGACCGCCGCGTCCAGATCGGCTTCGGTGTGGCTGAGGTTGACGATGGTCCGCAGCCGGGGAAGGGTCCGCGGCACGGCCGGGTACACGATCGGCTGGACGAAGAGCCCGTCGAGCTGGCACAGCCGCGCCATGGCCACGGCCTGGTCGGCGGTGGCGCAGATGACGGGGACGACGGGCGTCTCACTGGCGAGCGTGTCGAAGCCGAGGGCGTGCAGCTGGTCGCGGTAGCGGGTGGTCCTGGCCCTCAGCTCGCGAGTGAGGGACGGCGCGGCGGCCATCACCTCGACGGCGGCCTTGGCCGCCGCCACCTGCGCGGGCGTCGCCGCCGCCGAGAACATCCAGCCCCGCGCGTTGTTCTTCAGGGCGAAGATCAGGTCACGGGAGCCCGCGACGTAGCCGCCCGCGCTCGGGACGGTCTTGGAGAGCGTCCCCATCTTGACGTGGACCCGGTCCGGGTCGATGCCGAAGTGTTCGGTGATGCCGCGGCCGGTGTCGCCCAGCACGCCGAGGCTGTGTGCCTCGTCGACCATCAGCGGGGCGTCGTACCGCTCGCACAGCTCCAGGATGCCGGGCAGGTCGGCCACGTCGCCGTCCATGCTGAACACGGCGTCGGTGACCACCAGCCGGCCGCCGTCGCCCGCCTTGCGCAGGGCGCGTTCGAGGTCGGCGAGGTCGTTGTGGGCGTAGGTGACGACCTTCGCGCCGGAGAGCCGGTACCCGTCCAGGATGCTGGCGTGGTTGTAGACGTCGCCGAGGACGGTGTCGCCGGGGCCGACCAGGGCACCGACCGTGGCCACGTTCGCCATGTAGCCGCTGGAGAACACGATGGCGTCCTCGGCGCCTAGGAACCGGGCGAGGGCCAGCTCCAGCTCGCGGTGCAGGTGCAGGGTGCCGGCCAGCAGCCGCACGCCGTGCGCGCCGGTCCCGTGCTGCTCGACGGCGCGCAGCGCCTGGTCGTCGATGTAGGGGTGGCCGATGAGGCCGAGGTAGCTGTACGAGGCGAAGTTGAGGTACCAGCGGCCGTCGAACTTGATGCGGGAGCCGGATGCCTCCTCGATCACCGGCTCGTAGAAGTACTCGCCCTTCGCGACGATCCCGCGGTCCTCGGCCGACAGCGCGTCGATGCGGCGGTCGAGGAAGGTGCCGTGCGGGGCGTCGGCCAGTCGTCCGGGCAGCGTCCGGCGGGGCGTCCGTGAGCCGGCGGCCGGGTCCGCTCCGGCGGCGGACGCGGTGGCGGGGCCCGCGAGGGGCGGCGCCGTCCGGGCGGGTGCCGGGACCGGGGCCGCCCGCGCCACGGGGGCGGCGGGGGCGGGCGGGGCCGCGGGGTTCGCCGAGGTGGGCCCCGGGTCGCGGAAGCGGTCCCAGTCGGGGACGAAGCCGTCGGCGGCGGGCCGGACGGGGGCCTCCGGTACGGGCGGCTGCGCGGGAGCCCGCACGGCGGTCGCCGGAGCCGCCGGGGGCGGGGTGACCGGCGTCGTGGGCGCCTCGTAAGGCGCTTCGCGGGGCGTGGGGATGGACAGGGCCGCCCCGGCCCGGGCGGCGGGCGGGGCCGCCGGGGCGGCGGCGCGCGGGAGGCTCTCCAGGTGGGTGAGGAGCGTGCCGACCCCGGTGCGCTCGAAGAACACCATCGGGTCCACATCGAGCCCGTCGGCGGCCAGCGCGGCGGCCAGTTCGACGGCCATCATGGAGTCGAGGCCAAGCTCCAGCAGGTCGTCCTCGGGGGAGACCGAGTCGACGTGCAGGACCTTCCTGAGGGCGAGGGTGAGCGTCGGCCAGAGGCCGGCGTCGGGCGTGACAGCGGTCATGGGTGCGTCCTTCGCTTTCGCGGCGGAGAGTACGTAGTGCGCGGGCGGGCGGCCCAGGGCCGTGCGGAGCAGTGCGATGCCGTCGTCCTCGCCGAGCGCGGCGATGCCGTGCGCGGCGGCCTTGGGGGCGATGGCCTCGCCCATGCCGACCGTCCACAGGCCCCAGCCGAGGCTGTACCAGGGCAGGCCCTCGGCTCGCCGACGGGCGGCGTAGCCGTCCAGGTAGCCGTTGGCCGCGGCGTAGGCGCTCTGGCCGAGGTTCGCCCGGACGGCCGCGATCGAGGAGAACAGGACGACGAAACCGGGGTGTTCGCCGTCCGCGACAAGGCCGGCGAGGGCGTGCGCGCCGCCGACCTTGGGGCCGAGGACGGCGTCCACCCGGTCCGGCGTCAGGCTGCGGGCGAGTCCGTCGCGGAGCACGCCCGCAGCGTGGAACACCCCGTCGAAGGGGCCGGACAGCACCTCGCCGAGGGAGCGGACGTCCGCGGTGACGACGTCGAGGTCGCAGCGCCCGGCGAGCCGGTCGAGGCGCTCGCGGGCCGCGCCCCGGTCCGGGACGGTCCGCCCGACCAGGGTCAGCCGGGCGCAGCCCTCGTCCGCGAGGAACTCCGCGACGCTCAGGCCGATGCCGCCCATGCCCCCGGTGATGAGGAAGCGGCCGCCCCGGTAGCGCACCTCGCGGACGGGGGCCGGTGGCGCCGGCTGCAGGGAGGGCTCGTACCAGACGCCGTCCCGGAGGGCGAGCTCCGTACCGTCCCGGCGCAGCGCCTCCCAGAGGGCGGCCCCGTCGTCGCCCTCCGGTCCCGCGGTCGCTTCCCGGCCGGAGCCGAGGTCGGCCAGACGGACCCTGCTGCGGGGGTGCTCGACGCGCAGGGTGCGGCCGAGGCCCCACAGGGCCGTCATGAGGGGATCGACGGCCTCCCCCTCCGTCACCGCGTGCGCGGTGCCGGTGACGATCAGCAGGCCGGGCATCGGCGGGCGGGCAGCGATCCTGCGGACCAGCGCGAAGACGCCCTGGAGTGCCTCGGTCGCCGCCGCCGCGTCGTCCGCGGGCCCGTCGGGTGCCACGTAGACGACGTCCCGCGGGACGGTGCCGTCCGGCAGGGCGTCGAGGCCCTCGTCGGCGAGCCGCTCGGGGGTCAGGTGCAGGACCTGGCGGCCCTCGGGCACGCGGGGCGCGCGCGCCGCCACCAGCAGGACGGTGCCCTCGGCGTCGGCGTCGGTCGCCGTGCCGGGGTCGGCGGAGCGGGCGGTTAACGGGTCCGCCTCGCGCCAGACCAGGGTTTCGATCGTCGGGACCGCCGCCGGTGCCCGCTCCTCCCCGGCCGGGCCGCCCGCGGCGGGCGCCGCGGGGACGCTGGCGGACCGGGGCGACGGGACGGGCGCCGTGGGCGCGGCCGGGGCGAGCGCCCTGGAGGGTGCCACGGGCCCTGCGGCCTTGAGCGTGATGCGGTCCAGTTCCAGCAGCACCTCCCCTTGCTGGTTGCAGACCACGGCCCGGCCGCGCACGGCGCCGCGGGACGCGCCGCCGGTGCCGGCGGGCTCGTCCCGCTCGACCAGGGCGATCACCGTGCCGGAGATCCGGCGGCGGGCCACCAGGCGGCCGACGTACCAGGGCAGGCACGCTCCGGCCGAGCCGTCGTCGAGCATGCCGAGCGCCTGGAAGACGCTGTCGAGCAGCGGGGGCGGTACGAACGGGGGCACCGCCCCGCCGTCCGTGCCGTCCTCGGCGCGGAGCATCAGCAGCATGCGGCCGGGGCCCCGGTGCGCCGAACGGATCACCCGGTAGGCGGGCCCGTACGTGATGCCGCTCGCATCCCGCCAGGCGGTCATGTCCGCCAGCGGCACCTGCTGCGTGCAGCCCGCCCTAAGCCCGGCCACATCGACGTAGCGGGGCGGCGGGAGCGGGGAGCCGGACACCTGGGCTGCGCTGTGTTCGACCGGCTCCGCGCCGGGGGCGGACGGCACGGAGCGGACCGCGTACCGGCCCTGGCCGGCCGCCCCCACCTCGATGCCGGTTTGGGTGCCGGGGACCGTCAGCGGCGTCCTGAACGCGATCTGCTCCAGCGTCCACACCCGGTCGGGCCGGTCGGCGTCGCAGGCGGAGAGCAGGGCGTCGATCTGCGCGGCGGCGGGAACGACCGGGACGCCGCCGATCCGGTGGTCGGCGACCAGCGGGTCGGCGGCCCTGAGGGTGATCCTGCGGGCGCTCATGTGCGCAGCCCGAATCGCCCGGTGGCCCGCACGAGGCCGTTCACCTGGATGTCGACGGCGTGCTCACCGGGGTAGTACTTGCGCGTCTGGACCTCCCTGATCGGGTGGGACTTCTCCAGCGTCCGCTTCTCACCGGGGCCGAGTTCCAGCGTCGTCAGCTTGAAGACCTTGGGGATGCTGCGCCCGTTCTTCCGGACGTGGTGCACCACGTAGTCGATCGCGATGCTGTGCCGACGGTCGTCGGTGTTCTCGATGTCGAAGTCGATGACGAGGGTGTCGCCCACGGTCACCGCGTCCGGGGCGATCCGCAGCCGGGGCACCAGCACGTGTTCGCCGCCGGTCGCCCCGAGGAGGGCCAGGGCCTGCTGGTCGCCCTTCTTCACGAGGGTGCGCAGTCCGTGCTTGACGATCCACCGGGTCTCGGGGGTGGGGCTCTCCTCCAGCCAGCGCAGCGCGGTGGCGAGCGCGACCTCGGGGTGGTCCTTGGAGATGTCGTTGAGGTTGTTGGCGACGGACTTGCGCACGTACTCGGAGGAGTCGCTGCGCAGCGGTTCGAGGATCTCCAGGACCGGGTGCGGGTCCTTGACGAACACGGTGAGCGTGCGGGCCCAGGGAAGCCGGGAGCGGACGCCCTCGGTGGCCAGCCGCCGCACGTTGTGGCTGGGGCTGACGGCCCATCGGGCGACCCGGGCCATCGTCAGCTCGTAGTGCTGTTCGAGGTACGGCCGGATCGCGTACTCGCCCGTGTGCCGCTTGGTGATCTCCTCGATGGCGTCGAGGGACAGCTCGGGGTGGCCGAGGCCGTACTCCTCCACGAAGCGGGCCACCGGCATGAGGAACCAGCTGCTGTTGAACATGCCCTCGCCCTCGGCGAGTTCGTCCTCGAGGATGGCGAGGAGGATCGGCACGGCCTCCGCGTAGTCCCCGGGGAGCCGCGTCCGCAGACCTTCCGCGAGGACCAGGACGCGGTCCTTCAGCTCCAGTCCGGGGATGCGCTTCTCGACCTCGGCGGCATAGTCCTCCACGTCGAAGCCGGGGTGGACGGCTCGGATCTTGTCACCGATGAGGCGGGCCGCGTCACCGTTGAAGTGACGCTTCAGTCCGTACTCGCTAGCCATGATGCTGGTGCCTCTCGTTCCTGTGGTGCTGGTGTTGCCCGTCTTGCGGGTGGTTCGGGTCCCGCGCGTGGTTCGGGGCTGTGGTGGTGCCGGGGGTGGGCGGGGGCGGGGAGATCCAGTACCGCTGTCGGTTGAAGGGGTAGGTGGGCAGGGTGATGGTCCGGTGGCCCTTGCCCGCGTGCACACCGGCCCAGTCCACCGCGCCGGACGCCGTGTCCGCGTAGGCGGCCAGCGCCGCGTGCACCTCCGCCTGGTCGGCACGGCCCTGACGCAGCGTCGTCAGCCACACCGGCTGCTCGCCCCGCCACGACGCACGCGCCAGCGACGTCAACTGCGGCTGCGGACCGATCTCCCACACCACACCCGCACCCACTCCGCCCAGCAGCGCGACGGCCTCCGAGAACCGCACCGGCTCACGAATCCCCCGCGCCCAGTGCCCCGGGTCCACCGCCGACTCAGCCGAATGCCACCCACCCGACACCGACGACACGAACGCCACCCGAGGAGCCGACAACACCGCCCCCGACACCGCCTCCGCGAACGGCGCGACCGCACCGTCCATCAACGCCGAATGGAAAGCGTGGCTCACCACCAGCGGCCGTGACCGCAGACCCGACTCCTCACAGAACCGCGCCACCGCGTCCGCGGGCCCCGAAACCGTCACCGCCCTCGGCGAGTTGAACGCCGCCACCTCCACACCGGGGAAGCGGGGAAGCACACCCACCACCGCGTCCGCGTCCCCGTGCACCGCCGCCATCGCCCCCCGCCCCGGCTGCGACTCCATCAACCCACCACGCACCACCGCCAGACGCAGCAGATCCTCCAGACCCACCACACCCGCAGCCCACGCGGCCGTCAGCTCACCCAGACTGTGACCCACCACCACATCCGCGGCCACCCCCACCGACTCCAGCCACCGCACCAGCGCCACCTGCACCGCCACAATCCCCACCTGCGCGAACGCGGTGCGGCCGAGAGCGCCGGAGGCATCGGTGAACAGCAGATCCAGCAACGGGACTTCCAGCTGCCCGGCGAGCAGGTCGGCGCACTCATCCAGCGCCGCCCGGAACGCCGGCTCCGTACGGTAGAGCCCCTGGCCCATGCCCGTGTACTGCGAGCCCTGCCCGGTGAACATGAACGCGACCGGCGCGGAGCTCCGGCCGCCCTTGCGGGTGACCGCGGACGTGCCCGAGGCGACGTCCCGCAGCGCGACCGCCAGCTCACCCGCGTCACCGCCCGAGACGACCGTACCGAACCTGCTCTCCGCCCGCCCGGTGTTCGCCGTGAACGCGAAGTCGCCCACGCGGTCCGGGTCCACGGCGGCCAGCGCGTCCGCGTAGGCACCGGCCAGGGTGCGGACGGCGGACTCGTCGGCCGCGTCCACGCGGACCAGGTACGAATCCTGCTCCACCACCTCCCGGGCGGGCGCGGCGGGCGGCTCCTCGACGATGACGTGGGCGTTGACCCCGCCCATCCCGAACGCGCTCACCGCACCACGACGCGGACCGCTCTCGGGGCGCGGCCACTCCTTGACGCCGGCGGCCAGGTAGAACGGCGTGTCCTCGAAGCGGATGTGGTCGTTGGGCCGCACCACGTGCAGCGACGGCGGGACCACACCCCGCTCCATCGACAGCAGCACCTTCACCAGCCCGGCGAGACCCGCCGCGGGCTCCAGGTGGCCGACGTTGCTCTTGAGCGAGCCGATCGCGCAGAACTGCGAACGGTCCGTCACCGCACGCCACGCACGCGTCAGACCCTCCACCTCGATCGGGTCACCGAGGCTGGTCCCCGTCCCGTGCGCCTCCACCAGGCCGATCGACTCCACCGGCACCCCCGCGTCCGCCAGCGCGGCGGTGATGACCTCGGCCTGTGCGCGCGGGCTCGGCGCCGAGTAGCGGGTGGTGCGGCCGCCGTGGTTCACGGCCGCGCCCTTGACGACGCCCCGGATCCGGTCGCCGTCGCGCAGCGCGTCGTCGCAGCGCCGCAGTACCACGGCCACGGCGCCCTCACCGGGGACGAAGCCGTCGGCGGCGCTGTCGAAGGCGCGGCTGCGGTGGCGCGGGGAGAGGGCCATCATGTCGCCCATCGACCGGAAGTACTCCGGGCTGATCCCGGCGTGCACGGCGCCGATGACCGCCGTGTCGATGTCGCCCGAGCGCAGGTGCTGGAGCGCGGAGTGCAGGGCGACCAGCGACGACGAGCAGAGCGTGTTGACGAGCGTGCTGGGGCCGCGCCAGTCCATCAGGTACGAGAGCCGGTTGGCGATCATCGCCTCCAGGCCCAGGCCGCGCCCCTCGGGCACGCCGTGGCGGACGCGCTCCTCGTGGTAGTGGTCGTGGCTGTACGCGATCCACAGCCCGGTGCGGTCGCCGTGGGCGCGGGCGCCGCCGCGCCCGCCGTCCTCCATGGCCTCCCAGATCGTCTCGTACACGATCCTGGCCTGCGGGTCGATCAGCGGGGCCTCGCGGGCGGATATCCGGAAGGGCACCGGGTCGAACTCGTCGACCCGGTCCAGGAACGAGGCGTGGGGGACGGGCCCGGAGGCGTCACCCCGACGGCTCGCGGGCAGCGGCCCGACGGTGTCGCGGCCCTCGACGAGCAGGTCGGCGAAGGCGGTCAGCGTGCTCGCCGTGGGAAGCCTGACCGCCGCGCCCACGACCGCGACGTCGCGCGGCCGGGTCGCGGGGCCGTCCCCGCCGGACGCGGCCTCGTGGGCGGCGCCGGGCTGCCTGGGGACGGCGGTGATCCGCGCCGCCGGAGCGGGCGGCCGGGGCGGCTGAGGCGCCTGGGACGACTGCGGCGACGGCGGCTGCGGTCCGGACGGGGCTTCGAGGGCCGCCTCGGTGACGGGGGCGACCGGGGGCGCCTGGACCGCCGGAGCCGCCGGCACCCCCGGAACCGCAGGAGCCTCCGGGACCGCCGGGCTCGGGAGCCGCTCGACGAGTTCCGGCGCCTCCTCCGTCAGGAAGTCGGCGAACTGGCGCGGCGTCGGGTACTCGAAGAAGACCGTCGGGTAGAGGGACAGGTCGTGTTCTCGGGAGATCCGCTCGCTCAGCGCCACCAGGCCGACGGAGTCGAAGCCCGCGGAGAGGAACTCGGTGTCGGCGTGCTCCTCCGACGTCCCGGTCAGGGCGAGGAACCAGGCCAGCGCCCGCGCGGACGGCGAACCGACGGCGGCGGCCCGGACGGCGGCAGCGGCCGGGGCGGTGACCGCAGTCGGCCGGGCCGCCGGAGCGGGCTCGGCCGGAAGCGGTGCGGCGGCAGCGGGCACGGTCACGGCGGCAGTCGGCACGACGGCCGGAGCCGGGGCGGCGGCCGGGGCGGCCTGGACCTCCGGTACGGCGGCCGGGGCGGCCCCGGCCGCGGTGTCCTCGCGGAACGCCAGTGCCGGGACGCGCTTGGACGACATGTCGCCGAACACCAGCAGCGGCGTGCCCGCCTCGTCGGTGACGGTCTGGGTGACCCGGCACGCCTCGTCGTTCCAGAAGGCGGTCTCGGTACGGACGTACGCGGCGTCGTCCAGCGGGCCGAGGACGTCGACCCGGCCCACCGACAGGGGGATGAACGCGGAGGCGTCCGCGGTGCCGAAGACCGGGTTGGCGGGGTCGATGGCCGCCACGGTCACACTGTCCAGGAGCCCCGGGAAGAGCTGGACGCCGGGCGGGTTCAGCTCCCGCTGGCGGGGGCCCTCGATCCGGGCGAGGGTGCCGCCGTCCGGCAGGCTCGCCACCCAGGAGATGTTCCGGTAGTACCGCCCGTGGTGGTAGCCGATCCGCCGCAGCCACCGGTAGAGGCCGGAGCCCGCGTGGAGGGCGGAGCCGGCGCAGTCGTCCAGCAGGGCGCCGACCGGGAGGCGGGGCACCGGCCCGGCAAGGGGCGTACCGGCGAGGCGGCCGGTGACGAAGACGTCGCCGGTCTCCCCGTCCTCGACCCGGAACCGCCCGTCCCCGTCCACCCGGCCGACCACGCGGCGGGCCCCGGTGGGGATGAGCGGGCGGTGGAAGAGGACGTCGCGCGCGCCGTGGAACGGCTCGCCGCGCAGGGCGGCGCCCTCGCGCAGGAAGTCGAACCAGGCGACGCCCGGGAGCATCAGGGTGCGGTACACGGAGTGCTGGGCGATGGGCACCTCGCCCGGCCCGAACACCCTCGCGTACGTGTATCCGGCGGGTCCGTCGTCGGCCACCAGCTCGGCGGGGGAGCCGGGTTCGGCGGACCGGAGCGGCTCGGCGAGGTCCAGGGCACGGCCGCGCGGCTGGGCGACCGGCAGCAGGCGCTTGCTCCACGCGGCGCCGGTGGTCCTCTGGAACGCCGCCCAGTCGATGTCGCGGCCCGCTTCGAACAGTTCGGCGGCGATCGTCGCCAGCACGGCCGCGGCCGTCCGCTCGTCGTGTGCCCCGGCGAGGCGTGCGCCGACGTCGTGGCCGACGGTGTCCGGGTGCCCCGCGTCGTGGGCCGGGGCGCCGTCGCGCCGCAGGACGTCGCCGAGCGCCCGCTCCAGCGGCAGGCCGCCCCGTACGAAGTCGCGGACCGCCTCCCAGCCGGGCGGGAGGTCAACGGCGTCGTCCGGCAGCCCCAGGTCGCGCAGCGCGATGGCGAGGGCGACCCCGGAGAGGATGCGGAGCAGTTCGCCGGAGAACGCGGCGAGCGGGGTGCCGGTGGCCGTTTCGAAGAGGCGTACGACCTCGTGCACGGCAGGGGTGGAGCGGTCGATGGCGGTGAGCCACGGGGGCGGCGCGGCGGCGGCCTCGGGACGCACGGGCACGGTGGCCCGGGGCGTGCCCCTGCCGCCGGTGGCGAGGAGCCTGGCGCGCAGGGCGGCCGTCAGCCGTTCCGCGTCCTCGCCGACGACGGCCAGCCGCTCGGCGCGGTGCGGCCTGGCGAGCCGGGCGGTGGCGCACACGTCCGCCAGTTCCTCGGGCCGGTCCTGGAGGGACGGCAGGAACTCCACCCACTGGGCGCAGAGTTCGCGCAGGCCGTAGGCGGTGTCGGCGGAGATCGTCAGAACGTGGACGGGCTGCCGGGCCCCTGCCGGAGCCGTCCCGGCCCCGCGGGCCGGTGCGGGGACCGCCTCGGCCACGACGTGCGCGTTGGTGCCGCCGAAGCCGAAGCCGCTCACGGCAGCCCGGCGTACCGGCACGTCGGGCCAGGGCCGGGTGGTCCCGGGCAGGTGGAAGGGGCTGTCGGCCAGGTTGAGGCGGGGGTTCGGGGACTCGACGGCCACCGCGGGAACGGTGCCTTCCCGCAGCGACACGATGATCTTCGCGAGTCCGGCGAGCCCGGAGGCCGAGTGCAGGTGGCCGATCCGGCGCTTGACCGAACCGAGCGCCACCGAGTTGCGCGGTACTCCGTGGCGTCCGAACACCTCGGTGAGCGCCCGCACCTCGATGGGGTCGCCGATGGCGGTGCCCGTGCCGTGTGCCTCGACGTACTGCACGGTCGCGGGGTCGATGGTCCGGTAGACCTTGTCGAGCAGGTCGATCTGGGCTTCCAGGTTGGGCGTGGTGACGCCCATGGTGCGGCCGTCGTTGTTGACCGCGACCCCGCTGATCGCGCCGAGGACCAGGTCGCCGTCGCGGAGCGCCGCCGCCATCGGCTTGAGCACCAGGGCGGCGGCCCCCTCGCCGGGTACGTAGCCGTTGGCCCGGCTGTCGAAGGTGTGGCAGAGCCCGTCCGGGGAGAGCGCCCCGGTGCGGGAGAGGAGGACGAAGGTCAACGGGTCGATCAGCAGGTCGACCGCGCCGACGAGGGCGAGTTCGCAGCTTCCGGCCGCGAGACTCTGGCAGGCGAGCCAGACCGCCGAGAGCGACGAGGAGCAGGCGGTGTCGACGACGAGGCTGGGGCCCGCGAGGTCGAAGCGGTCGGCCAGCCAGGCCGCCATGAAGTTCTGCGACCGCCCCCACAGGGCGGCCGGTCCGGGCCCGGCGGCTTCGGCCGGGGAGTGCGCCGCGGGGCCCGGCAGGCCGGGCGTGACCGGGCCGCGGCCCTGGTCGAATCCGTAGGCGTTCATCCGGGCGCCGATGAACACACCCGCGTCGAGCCTGCGGCGCGCGCCCAGGTATCCGGAGTCCTCCAGGGCCCGGGCTCCGACCTCCAGCATGACCCGCTGCTGCGGGTCGAGGAGGACGGCGTCCTCGGCGGTCATGCCGAAGGCCTCGTGGTCGAAGGAGAACGGGTCGACCAGGAACGCGCCCCGGTGGTGGGTGCCGCGGTGCGGTGCCTCGCCGAGGTACAGGTGGCGGGCCCACCGGCTCGGCGGGATCTCGCCGACCTCGACCCCGTCACCGCCCAGCATGGCCGTCAGGTCGGCCACGTCCTCCGCGCCGGGGAGCCTTACCGCGAGGCCGATGACGGCGATGCGGGTGTCGAGCTCGCTCACAGGTGTCCTTTCGTTCGGCTCGCGGGTCATGACGGGACCGCCCCGCGCTGTCCGTCGCGGTCGAGCAGGGGGCGCAGCAGGGCGCTCAGGGTGGAGGCGGCGGCCCCGTCGTGGTCGGGAGCGAAGGCGCGTGCCGGACCGGGAGACGCCGGGAGGTCGGCGGGGACGGCGGGGTCGGGCAGTACGGCGAGTTCGGCCGCGATGTCGTCAGCCGTACGGGCCCGCATCAGGAGCGACGGGTCGACGGCCGGGCCTCCGCCCCGTTCGAGAGCGGTGGTCAGTTCCGCGATCATCAGGGAGTCCAGGCCCAGCCCCTGGAGCGGCCGGTCGCCGGGGTCCTCCCCCAGCACGTGGAGGAAGGCGTCCCGGACGCGGGCGCGCATCGCGGTGGTGTCCCGCCGGGCGCCCGCCCCTCGCGGCCCGGCGACCGGGCTCTCGGCACGGGCAGCCGGGGTAGCTGGGGTGACCGGGGAAGGCTGGGAGGCGGGGAATGCCTGGGCGGGTTGGGCGGCCGGCGCCGGTTCCGTCCGCGCCGGAGCGGGTGAGGTGCCGGGGAAGACCACGGCGCCGCCCGACCGCAGATGGCCGAAGAAGGCGTCGAGCGCTTCCTCGGCGCCGATCGAGTACGCGGCGGAGAAGGTGTCGCCGGCCTTCATCCCGATGCCGGTCCAGTTCGGCCAGGCGTGTGCGGTGACCGCGGTGACCTCGTCGTCCTCCCGTTCGGCGAGGGCCAGTTGGAAGGCGTTGGCGAGGCTGTAGTCGACCAGGCCGCGGCCTGCCAGGGCCTGGGTGCCGGCGATCGAGGAGACGAGGACGGCGAAGTCGGCCCGCTGCTCCTTCGCCAGGCGGACGACGTGGAGCGAGCCCGCCACCTTGGGTGCGAGCACCTTCTCGGCGTCGCTCCAGGGGCGGCGGTGCATCGCCCCGAAGGGGTTGACCCCGCCGGAGGCGTGCACGACGCCGACCAGTCGGCCCCAGCGCCTGCCGAGCCGGTCCGCCACGGCCGCGAGGGCCGCGGGGTCGGAGACGTCGCAGGGCAGGTACTCGACCTCGGCGCCGCCGCCCGCCAGCCCCCGCAGCGCCCGCGCGCGGGTGGCGTCGAGTGCCGAGCGGCCGACGACGGCGACGCGCCGGGCGCCCCGCGCGATGAGGCGTTCGGTCAGCCGCAGTCCGACGGCACCGAGTCCCCCGGTGACCAGGCAGTAGCCCTCGGCCGGGAGGGAGTACGGACGACGGGGCGGGGCGGGCACGGTCTCCGGCACGTACCGGACGCCCTGCCGGTAGGCGGCGACGGTGGTCCCCGCGTCAGTGGCGGCGTCCGGGGTGCCGGACGTCAGCGCGGCGAGCTCGGCGGCCAGGTGAGCTGCCTGGGCCCCGGCCGGGTCGGCGGGGTCCAGGTGGACGACGGCGGTGGGCCGGCGTCCCTCGGCGCCCGCGGCCCGGACGGCCATGGCGGTCGCTGCCCGGACCGGGTCCGGTCCGCCGTGTCCGCCCTGTCCGCCGGGGTGGATGCCCGCCCCGCCGAACGAGGCCCAGAGCACGCCGGAACCCTGCGGCAGCGCCCTCATCAGGCCGCTCAACTCGGCCCAGAAGGAACTCAGTTCGGAGGGGTCCGCGTCACGGCTGTCCCGGGCGCCGACCACCAGGGCCGCATCGGCCGGTGTGCCGGGTGCCACGACCGTCACGCCCCGGTCCCGCAGCAGCCCGGCCAGGGCCTCCCCGATGCCCGGGTCGGCGGCGGCCAGGCTCACCGTCGCCGGTCCGCCGGAGGCCGCCGGGGGCAGCGCGCGGGCACGCCATCCGACGCGTACGGCCGCCGTGCCCGGCTGCCCGCCCCCTGCCGGGGTCTCGGCGTGCTCCGGGCTGTCGGCCTCATCGGGGCCGCGCCAGAAGGGGGTCCCGGCGAACGGATAGGTGGGCAGGTCCGTGACACGGGCCCCCACGGCGGACAGGCCGGCCCAGTCGATGTGCGCGTACCCGGCACTGGCCAGGGCCGCCGCGCCGACGGGGCGGCCGGGGGCGGCGGTCGTCCCGCTCAGGGCCGCCGCGGCGTCGGCGGTGAGGTCGATGTCGACGCGGGCGACGGGGAGCGTCCCGTCCGCGACTGAGCGGAGCGCCGCCGCGAGCTCCGCCGCCGAGCGTCCGGGCACGGCGCTCTGGAACTCCAGCGGAGAGCGGCCGGTGTTGGCCGTGTGGCAGAGGTCGGCGGTCTCCACGGCGTCGCGGGCCGCGTCGAAGCGGTCGGCGTACGCGGCGGCCAGCGTCCGCACAGCCCCCTCGTCCGCACCGCTCACCCGCACCACGAACGACTCCGGGACGAGCACCTCCCGGTCAGGAGCGGGAGGCGGCTCCTCGACGATGACGTGGGCGTTGACCCCGCCCATCCCGAACGCGCTCACCGCACCACGACGCGGACCGCTCTCGGGGCGCGGCCCCTCCTTGACGCCGTCGGCCAGGTAGAACGGCGTGTCCTCGAAGCGGATGTGGTCGTTGGGCCGCCCCACGTGCAGCGACGGCGGGACCACACCCCGCTCCATCGACAGCAGCACCTTCACCAGCCCCGCCAACCCCGCAGCGGGCTCCAGGTGGCCGACGTTGCTCTTGAGCGAGCCGATCGCGCAGAACTGCGAACGGTCCGTTACCGCACGCCACGCACGCGTCAGACCCTCCACCTCGATCGGGTCCCCGAGGCTGGTCCCCGTCCCGTGCGCCTCCACCAGACCGATCGACTCCACCGGCACCCCCGCGTCCGCCAGCGCGGCCGACACCACCTCCGACTGAGCCGCACTGCTCGGCACCGTCAGCCCACTCGTACGACCCCCGTGGTTCACCGCCGAACCCCTGATCACACCCCGCACCCGGTCACCATCACGCAACGCCGCCCACAACGGCTTCAACACCACCGTCACCACACCCTCACCCGGCACAAACCCATCCGCACCCGAATCGAACGGCCGCGACCGGCCGGAGGGCGACAGGGCACGCAGGTTCCGCATGGCGATGTAGTGCAGCGGCGACATGGCGACCCGGACGCCGGCGACGACGGCCTGCTCGCACTCCCCCGCACGGATGCTCCGCACCGCCGTGTGCAGCGCCACCAGCGACGACGAACACAACGTGGCGATCGTCATGCTCGGCCCGTGCAGATCCAGGAAGAAGCTCACCCGGTTCGCCAGGAAGGCGTTGTGGTTGCCCAGACCGGCGGGGGCGTCCAGCTCCGGGGAGAGGTTGTAGTCCTTGTAGTGCTGGTAGCTGGCGCCGACGAACACGCCCGTGGAAGGCGACAGTCCGCGCGGCGGGAGCCCGGCCGACTCCAGCGCCTCCCAGGTGGTGCGGAGCAGCCAGCGGGCCTGCGGGTCGAGCGCCTCGGCCTGCTTGGGGAAGAAGTCGAAGAACCGGGCGTCGAACTCCTCGACGCCGTCGAGGAATCCGCCGACGTCCGGTTCCCGCCCGTCGGCGTACCGGCCCCAGCGGCGCGCCGGTGCCGGACCGATCCGGTCGCCGGACTCCGCCAGCAGCTGCCACAGGCCGTCCGGGTCCGTGGCGCCGGGCAGGGCCACGGCCAGTCCGATGACGGCCACGTCGTCGGCGGATGCACCGCCTGCGTCCGCGCCGACGAGTGGGGCACGGTAGACGGCCTGGTCGGCGGCGGCACGCGCGGTACGGGCCGTCCCGGTCGCCGACTCCGTGCCCTCGGCCCTCTCCGGCCTCTCGGACCTCTCGGGCTCCACGGTCGGCGCGGAGGCGGGGTCTCCCCCGGGCTTCGTGGGCCGGCCGGGGCCTTCGGCGTCCCACGCCGCCGCTTCGGCCGCGGGCCGTGCGAACGCGTCCTTCGGCGCCAGTTCGGCGACATGGGCGGCGAGGGTGCGGCAGTCGGCGGCGTCCAGGACGTCCGTCGGGCTGAGCGGCACCCCGTACCTCTCGTCCAGCTCGGCGGCGACGGCCGTCGCGAGCATGGAGTCGATGCCGACGGCGGAGAGCGAGGTCGTCGCGGTGATCCGGGGGTCGTGCAGGGCCCCGCGCACCACCTCGACGACGGCCGTCTCGGCCGCCGCGAGCCGTGCCGGGCGGGCAACGGGACCGGCGGAGGCAGCCGTGCCCGGGGCACCGCCCCTGCCCTCGGCACCGGCCGTGTCGGCCGGACCGGCGGTGGCGTGGGCGTTTCCGGCGGCGGTGCCGACCACGGTGCCGGTGCCCGTGGTGTTCCCGCCCACCGTCCGGTACTCGATGCCGTCGAGGCGTACCAGGACCCGGCCATCGGCCGCCAGCAGGGCGGCGTCGCCGCGCCGTACGCTCTCGGCGCCCGGCTCGGCGCCGTCCAGCAGCACGTACGCGGTGTGCGCGGGGTCGCCCCAGCGCGCCGCCCGGTCGATGGAGACCGGCAGGAAGGTGCCGGTCGGCGCCTCCGGGTCGGCGAGCGTGAGCACGGCCATGGCCTGGAAGGCGGCGTCGAGCGCCGTCGCCTCGGCCTCCAGCGGGCTGCCGCCCGGTGCGAGGCCGACGCGGGCCAGGACCCGGCGGGGGCCGTAGTGGACCTCGGTGATCGACCGCAGCGGCGCGGCGAGTTCCATGCCCTTCGCGGCGAACCAGGCGTAGAGGCCCGCGGGTGCCAGGCTGCGGCCCAGATCCGCGCGCAGGGCGTCCAGGTCCAGCGCGGCGGGCGCCGGCCCGGTGCGGGAACCTCCGGTGGTGAGCCGGGCGATGATCCGGCCCG
Source organism: Streptomyces thermolilacinus SPC6 (assembly GCF_000478605.2). GTDB lineage: Bacteria > Actinomycetota > Actinomycetes > Streptomycetales > Streptomycetaceae > Streptomyces > Streptomyces thermolilacinus. The sequence goes on from NZ_ASHX02000001.1 coordinate 1,347,369, forward strand.
CGTGGCGGAAGGTGGCCGGACCGGTGCGGCCCGGCTCGTCCAGGTCGCTGGTGAGCGGATGAGAGCCGCTCCCCCGGCCGGTGAAGGCGACGCCGCGCACTTCGTCCGCCGCCCGCAGCCCGAGGGCGAGGG